>NZ_JBQTCH010000007.1:0-338630 GCF_052445935.1 Rhodopseudomonas sp. NSM
ACGAGCCCGGCCATGACGATTTGTGAGTTCTCAAAGTGCGTGCGGAAATTTCGCCCGCACTTTGCCTCGCCTCAGTTCAGCATCCGCTTCGGCGGGCGGCCGGTGAACGGCTCGACATCGGCGGTGTGGGGCGGCTGGCCGTTGAAGGTCAGGACGCCGCCTTCGGTCGAGATTGCGACGTGGTCGCCGTCGCTGACCGAGCCGTCGAGGATCATCTCGGCGAGCGGGTCCTGCACATGGCGCTGGATCACCCGCTTCAGCGGACGGGCGCCATAGGCGGGGTCCCAGCCCTTCTCGGCCAGCCAGTCGCGCGCGGCGGGGTCGAGGTCGAGCACGATCTTGCGATCCTCCAGCAGCTTCGCCAGCCGGCTGAACTGGATGTCGACGATCCGGCCCATCTCGCTCTTCTGCAGCCGGTGGAACAGGATGATCTCGTCGACCCGGTTGAGGAACTCGGGGCGGAAATGCGCCCGCACCATCTCCATCACGGCCTCGCGCACCACGCCGGTGTCCTCGCCTTCCGGCTGGTTGACCAGATATTCGGAGCCGAGATTCGACGTCATCACGATCAGCGTGTTGCGGAAATCGACGGTGCGGCCCTGACCATCGGTCAGGCGGCCGTCGTCGAGCACCTGCAGCAGCACGTTGAACACGTCCGGATGCGCTTTCTCGATCTCGTCGAACAGCACCACCTGATACGGCCGGCGCCGCACCGCTTCGGTGAGCGCGCCGCCCTCGTCGTAGCCGACATAGCCCGGAGGCGCGCCGATCAGCCGGGCGACCGAGTGCTTCTCCATGTATTCGGACATGTCGAGGCGGACCATCGCGGTCTCGTCGTCGAACAGATATTGCGCCAGCGCCTTGGTCAGCTCGGTCTTGCCGACGCCGGTCGGGCCTAAGAACATGAACGAGCCCATCGGCCGGTTCGGGTCCTGCAGCCCGGCGCGGGAGCGGCGGACCGCGGTCGACACCGCATGCACGGCCTCGAACTGGCCGACCACGCGCTTGCCGATCTGCTCTTCCATCCGCAGCAGCTTCTCTTTTTCGCCCTCGAGCATCTTGTCTACCGGCACGCCGGTCCAGCGCGACACCACCTGGGCGATGTGATTGGCGGTGACCGCCTCCTCCATCATCTCGCCGGAATTCTCGTTGGCTTCGATGTCCGCGAGCCGCTTTTCCAGCTCCGGAATCCGGCCATAGGCCAGTTCGCCGGCGCGCTGATACTCGCCGCGGCGCTGCGCGTCGGCCAGTTCGAGCCGCAGCCCGTCGAGCTCGCTCTTCAGCTTCTGGGCGTCGGAGAGCTTGTTCTTCTCCGCGCTCCAGCGCTGGGTCAGCGCAGCCGACTTCTCCTCGAGGTCGGCGAGCTCCTTCTCCAGCGTCTGCAGCCGAGACTTGGAGCCGGCGTCGCTCTCCTTCTTCAGCGCCTCCTGCTCGATCTTCAGCCGCACGATCTCGCGGTCCATCGAATCGAGTTCTTCGGGCTTGGAATCGACCTGCATCTTCAGCCGCGCTGCGGCCTCGTCCATCAGGTCGATCGCCTTGTCGGGCAGGAAGCGGTCGGTGATGTAGCGGTTCGACAGCGTGGTGGCGGCGACCAGCGCCGAATCGGCGATTCGCACGCCGTGGTGCTGCTCATATTTGTCCTTCAGCCCCCGCAGGATCGAGATCGTATCCTCGACGGTCGGCTCGGACACGAACACCGGCTGGAAGCGCCGCGCCAGAGCTGCGTCCTTCTCGACGTGCTTGCGATATTCATCGAGCGTGGTGGCGCCGATGCAATGCAGCTCGCCGCGCGCCAGCGCGGGCTTCAACAGGTTGGACGCATCCATCGCGCCGTCGGCCTTGCCGGCGCCGACCAGCGTGTGCATCTCGTCGATGAACAGGATGATGCCGCCGGCGGCTGCGGTGACCTCGTTGAGCACGGCCTTCAGCCGCTCCTCGAACTCGCCGCGATATTTTGCGCCCGCGATCAGCGCGCCCATGTCGAGCGCCAGCAGCTTCTTGTCCTTGAGGCTCTCCGGCACGTCGCCATTGAGGATGCGCAGCGCCAGGCCTTCGACGATCGCGGTCTTGCCGACGCCGGGTTCGCCGATCAGCACGGGATTGTTCTTGGTGCGGCGCGACAGCACCTGGATCGTGCGGCGGATTTCCTCGTCGCGGCCGATCACCGGATCGAGCTTGCCGTCGCGCGCCGCCTGGGTGAGATCCCGGGCGTATTTCTTCAGCGCGTCATAGGCGTTTTCGGCCGTCGCGGAGTCGGCGGTGCGGCCCTTGCGCAGCGCGTTGATCGCGGCGTTGAGGTTCTGCGGGGTGACGCCGCCCTTGGCGAGCAGTTGCCCGGCCTCGGAATCCTTGTCGAGCGACAGCGCCAGCAGCAGCCGCTCCACGGTGACGAAGCTGTCGCCGGCCTTCTCGGCGGCCTGCTCGGCGCCGTCGAGCGCGCGCGCCGTCGCCGGCGCCAGATAGACCTGCCCCGCGCCCGAGCCGGACACCTTCGGCATCTTGCCGAGCGCGTCCTCGGTCGCCTTCAGGATCAGACGGGAATTGCCGCCGGAGCGATCGATCAGACCGCCAGCGAGCCCTTCGGAATCGTCGAGCAGCACTTTGAGGATGTGCAGCGGCGAAAACTGCTGATGGCCCTCGCGGACCGCCAGGGATTGCGCCGACTGGACGAAGCCGCGTACGCGTTCGGTGTATTTTTCAGGGTTCATTTTGGGTGTCCCTCAGCCTGCCGTCGGCGCCTCGAAAGCACGCGGACGGCATCTTCATTGGGTTCCACCGGCCGCGCTGACATTCCTCAGCCGGCGGCGGTCGTCGCCCTGCCCGATCAGGGCAGCGGCTTGACGGAAATGTGGGCATCTGCTGGTGGAAACGGAAGACGCGGCGTCACAATTTCGTGCAGGTCAGAGTCGCGGGAATCGACTAAGAAAAACGGCATGATCCTACCATCTCCAGCCTCCATCACCTCGATCTATCGCTACCCCGTCAAGGGCCTGTCGCCCGAATCGCTGCCGGAGGTCGCGCTGCGCGCCGGCCGGACGCTGCCGGCCGACCGCGCCTACGCGATCGAGAACGGGCCGACCGGGTTCGACCCTGCCGCGCCGGTGTGGAAGGCCAAGACCCACTACCTGATGCTGATGCGCAACGAGCGGCTGGCGGCGCTGCGGACGCATTACGACGACGACACGCATACATTGTCGATCGCAGCCGACGGCGCCGAGCTGGCGCGCGGCGACCTGCGCACCGCGGAGGGTCGCGCCGCGATCGAGGCGTTGTTCGCCGAACGATTCGCCGACGAGTTGCGCGGGCCGCCGAAGCTGCTCGTCGGCGACGGCTACAGTTTTTCCGACGTCGCCATGAAGGTGGTCTCGATCATCAACCTCGCCAGCGTCGCCGAGATCGAGAATATGACCGGGCACAAGGTCGACCCGCTGCGCTTCCGCGCCAACCTTTATGTCAGCGGCTGGCCGGCCTGGGCCGAGCTCGACATGATCGGCGAGACGCTGGCGATCGGCGAGGCGCGGCTGAAGATCGTCAAGCGCACCGTCCGCTGCGCCGCCACCAATGTCGACCCGGTCACCGCCGCGCGCGACATGAAGATTCCCGAAACGCTGCAACGCCAGCTCGGCCACGCCGATTGCGGGGTCTATGCCAAGGTGATCGAAGGCGGGCGCATCGCCAAGGGCGATAAGGTGGAATTCGCGTAGACGGATCTCGTCAGCAACATGCGCTCTTTCCTTCTCCCCTCGTGGGAGAAGGTGGCGCTGACGACGTCAGCGCCGGATGAGGGGGCGCAGAACTCGACGGCGATTGTTGTCGCGCCCCCTCACCCGGCAGCCTTCGGCTGCCACCCTCTCCCACAAGGGGAGAGGGTCAGAACAGCTCAGCTCGACGGCATCACATAGGCGTAGATGCGGCTCTTCGAGTAGACCGACTCGGCGACGCGGCGGCCGTGATTGCCGGAGACGACGATCGGATTGCCGCTGGAATCGATGCCGCTGACGATGCCGACATGGCCGCCGCGCTTGCCGCGCGACATCACCGCGATGGCGCCGACCTGCGGGCCGGAGATGCGCTGGCCGTAGCGGGCGAACGAACTCGCCATGTCGGAGCCGGTGCCGCGATGGCCCGAGCGCTCCAGCACCATGTTCATGAAGCGCGCGCACCACAGCCGGCTGCGGCCGGTCGGATTGCCGCCGATGTAGCGGCGTGCCTCGGCCACCAGGCTCGAGCCGCCGCCACCACCGCCGTTCCAGGTCTGCCACTGCGCCTGCTGGGCAGTGGGCGCGACCCGCGCCGAACGCCGCTGCGCACGCTGCTTCATCATCCGCGGCGCGCTGGTGGCGGCGGCGTAGTTCGGCGCGAAGGCCTGCGCCTGACCGGTCTGCGCCTGATCAAAGCCCGCGAAACCGAACTGCTGCGGCTGGGCGAAGCCATTGGCGGCGGCCTGAGCGGGCCTGCTCCGGGCATGACGCTTTGCGTAGCCCCGGCCGTGCCGTTTGCCGTAGCGCTTGCCGTGATGCTTGCCGGCACGATGCTGATAGCCGCGCTGTGACGCGAACTGATCGCCCTGATACCAATTCGAATAGTGCGTAGTGTGATGACCATGATGACGGTGCAACGGCCGGGCCGATGCGGGGCTCGTCAGTGCGGCGATCGCCGCAAAACCCAGGATCCATACGATAACGCGACTGAACCGAAACGCAGTGAACTCAACCATACAGCAACTCTCTCCATCGACACGCCGGTCCGCAACGACCGGCCGGGTGCCGTAAACAGAGCAGCGATGGCGAGAGAATGACTCGTGCGGCGACGAGGTAGTGATATGACGGTCATAAGAAGATCATTTCGTGGCAGGGGAACCCGCACGTCGGAACGTCGCGCCGCAGCGGCGACCCAATTCCGCATCACGAAATCGCGCGTCGCAGAACGCCGGTGCTGCAATCAGGGCGCGATGTAATCGCCCGGCGCGGCGTGGTGTTTCTTCTGCGCGCGGCTCAGCAAAAACACGCCCTGCTCGCCGAACATGTTCCAGAACCACCACGGCGCGTTGAGCCGCAGCGGCCGGCCGTAGCGGTCGAGCGCCACCGCGCGTTCCATCTTGACGTCGATCTCGTCGCACAGCAGGACGAAATCCTTGATGGTACAAAAGTGGATGTTCGGGGTGTCGTACCAGGTCGCCGGCAGATTGTCGGTGCGCGGCATCTGGCCGTTGATCAGCAGTTGCAGCCGCATGTTGATGTAGCCGAAATTCGGAAACGACACGATCGCGCGGCGGCCGATCCGCAGCAGGTTCTCCAGCACGACCCTGGGCTGCCGCGTCGCCTGCAGCGTCTGCGACAGGATCACGTAGTCGAAGGCGTCGGCGGTGTAGTTATCGAGGTCGGTGTCGGCGTCGCCCTGCACCACCGCGAGGCCGCGCGAGACGCAGCGGTTGACGCCCTCGCGCGACAGCTCGATGCCGCGGCAATCGACGCCGCGGGATTCGAGCAACTGCATCAGATCGCCCTCGCCGCAGCCGACGTCGAGCACCTTGGAGCCGGGCTCGACCATGTCGGCGACCAGCAGATGATCGGCGCGATGCACCCGCAACGTGGTCCGCGCCTGCGGCTCCAGCGGCAAGCTCTCCTGCACCGCCATCTCAGCGCCCCGTCCGGTCGAGCCCGCGCGCGGTCGCCGCCGAATGCAGGAAGGCGCGGGCGATGTCGATGAATTCCGGCTCGTCGAGCAGGAAGGCGTCGTGGCCCTTGTCGGTCTCGACTTCGGCGAACGACACCCGCGCGCCGCCGGCGTTGAGCGCGTGCACGATCGCGCGCGATTCCGGCGTCGGGAACAGCCAGTCCGAGGTGAAGGACACCACGCAGAACCGGGTCTGGGTGCCGCGGAACGCCGCCGCCAGCACGCCGTGATGGTCGGCGGCGATATCGAAATAATCCATCGCGCGGGTCAGATAGAGATACGAATTGGCGTCGAAGCGCTCGACGAAGGACGAGCCCTGATAGCGCAGATAGCTCTCGACCTGGAAATCGGCGTCGAACGAGAACGTCGGCAGCTCGCGGTCCTGCATCCTGCGGCCGAACTTGCGGTGCAAAGCGGCGTCGGACAGATAGGTGATGTGCGCGGCCATCCGCGCCACCGCGAGGCCGCGGTGCGGATGCGCGCCGGTCTCGACATAGCGGCCGTGGGCCCAGTCCGGATCGGCCATCACCGCCTGGCGGCCGAGTTCGTGGAAGGCGATGTTCTGCGCCGAATGCCTTGTCGCGCAGGCGATCGGCATCGCCGAGAACACCCGCTCCGGATAGGCGACGCTCCATTGCAGCACCTGCATGCCACCCATCGAGCCGCCGACCACGCAGAACAATTTGTCGACGCCGAGCCGGTCGATCAGCATCGCCTGGGCCCGGACCATGTCGGGGATGGTGATGACCGGGAAATCGAGGCCCCAGACCTTGCCGGTGGCCGGATTGGTCGAGGCCGGGCCGGTCGACCCCATGCAACTGCCGATCACGTTCGAGCAGATGACGAAGTAGCGGTCGGTGTCGATCGGCTTGCCCGGACCGACCAGCGTCAGCCACCCGCCGGGCTTGCCGGTGATCGGGTGCACGTTGGCGACGTGCTGGTCCATCGTCAGCGCGTGGCAGACCAGGATGGCGTTGCTCCTGTCGGCGTTGAGCGTGCCGTAGGTCTGGTAGGCGATCTGGAACGGGGCGAGGTCGACGCCGCAATCGAGCCGCAGCGGCTGGTCGGCGCCGAACGACGCCACCAGCGACGTCGGATGATCGGCCTCGTGCGGGCGCTCGCCATTCGCAGCCATGGGGCCTTTTGCCGAATGTATGTTCATCATATTGCCAACGGCCTCAGCGCGGAGATCCACGCTGACCTCAGATAAGAGCGGCCGAGCCAATAAAAAACCCGGCCTGAACATCGGTTCGGCCGGGATCAGAAACTGTCCCCGGCCTGTTTAGCGAGTTGTTTAACGTGGCTGCAAGCCGGCCGGCTCAAATGACCACGGGATCTGGCTGGGACTCTAATCACGAAGTCCGGAGCCGTCAATATTGGGCCTTTGGCGGGCGGCGCGGCTTGTTCCGGGATGCCTTCCAACGGGCACGGCGCAACCTCTCCCGCTTGCGGGGGAGGTCGACGCGCGAAGCGCGGCGGGTGGGGGAAGCTGACTCTCGGCGGATCGCAGCGTCCGTGCCCGGCTCGCCCTCACCCCAGCCCTCTCCCGCAGGCGGGAGAGGGAGCGCGCTGCGGCGGTTGAGAGGGAATCGATCAACGTTTCCTTTGCTTTCGCGGGCCCTGTTTTCTAATCAGGGGCGGTATCTCCCGGACGTTCGAACCCGCAAGGCCGACCATGACCCAACCGCCCTCGCCGCCGTCGCTCACCGAATTGCGGCAGGAGATCGACAGTATCGACGAGCAGGTCCACCAGCTGCTGATGCAGCGCGGCGACATCATCGACCGGCTGATTTCGGTGAAGCAGACCCAGGAGGTCGGCTCGGCGTTCCGGCCGGCGCGCGAGGCCGACATGATGCGGCGGCTGGTGCAGCGCCATAAGGGCATCCTGCCGCTCGACACCGTCGAGAGCATCTGGCGGGTGATCATCGCCACCTTCACTTATGTCCAAGCGCCGTTCGCCGTGCATGTCGACCAGTCGCTGGGCGAATCCGCGATGCGGGATTCGGCCCGGTTCCATTTCGGCTTCACCGTGCCCTATGTGCCGCATTTCTCGGCCTCCGCGGCGGTCGAGGCGGTGGCGCGCTCCAAGGGCGACCTCGCGCTGGTGTCGGCGACCTCCGGCAGCACGCCGTGGTGGCTGGCGCTGGAGGCCGACGGCGCGCCGAAGATCATCGCCCGGCTGCCCTTCATCGAGCGCGCCGACCATCCGGCGGCGCTGCCGGTATTCGTGGTGTCGCGGGTCGCCGACAGCGCCATGGTCACCGAGGTCGAAACCTGGAGTATCCGGGTGTCGGGCTGGAACGCCGAGATCGCCCGAGCGATCTCGCCGCTGGCCGAAGTCGTGGCGGTGCCGGATACCGCTTTCGACGGCGCGGCGCTGCTGGTGTCGATTTCCGCCCCCGGGAGCCTCGACCAGATCAAGGCTGCCCTGATCGCAGCGGGGGCCTCGGTGCGCTCATCGGGCCTCGTCGGCAGCCACGCGAGGCGCTATACGGTGCCCCCGAGCGGCAAGGCCCTGACCTGACGGCCCGGCTTTCAGCCGCCTGACACTCCGGAGTAGACGATGTCCCGTCCCGTGCCGAAGCCCGGCATTCTCGATATTGCGCCCTACACCCCCGGCAAGAGCCCCGTGCCCGAAGCCGGCCGCAAGGTGTTCAAGCTCTCGGCCAACGAAACCCCGTTCGGCCCGTCGCCGCACGCGATCGCGGCCTATAAGAGCGCGGCGGACCATCTCGAGGATTATCCGGAAGGCACCTCGCGGGTGCTGCGCGAGGCGATCGGCCGCGCCTATGGCCTCGATCCCGACCGCATCATCTGCGGCGCCGGCTCCGACGAAATCCTCAATCTGCTGGCGCACACTTATCTCGGCCCCGGCGACGAGGCGATCTCGTCGCAGCACGGCTTCCTGGTCTATCCGATCGCCACGCTGGCGAACGGCGCCACCAACGTGGTCGCGCCGGAAAAGGACCTGACGACCGACGTCGACGCGATCCTCGGCAAGGTCACGCCGAACACCAAGCTGGTGTGGCTCGCCAACCCGAACAACCCGACCGGGACCTATATCCCCTTTGATGAAGTCAAACGTCTCCGCGCGGGCCTGCCCTCGCACGTCGTGCTGGTGCTGGACGCGGCCTATGCCGACTACGTCTCGAAGAACGATTACGAGATCGGCATCGAGCTGGTGTCGACCACCGACAACACCGTGCTGACCCACACCTTCTCCAAGGTGCACGGCCTCGCCGCCCTGCGGATCGGCTGGATGTTCGGGCCCGCCAACATCGTCGACGCGGTCAACCGCATCCGCGGTCCGTTCAACACGTCGATCCCGGCGCAGCTCGCCGCGGTCGCGGCGATCCAGGACACCGCGCATGTCGACATGTCGCGCGTCCACACCGAGAAGTGGCGCGACCGACTGACCGAGGAGTTCACCAAACTCGGCCTGAAGGTGACGCCGAGCGTCTGCAATTTCGTGCTGATCCATTTCCCGACCACGGCGGGCAAGACCGCGGCGGATGCGGACGCGTTCCTGACCAAGCGCGGTCTCGTGCTGCGCGCGCTCGGCAATTACAAGCTGCCGCACGCGCTGCGCATGACGATCGGCACCGACGAGGCCAACGAACTGGTGATCGCGGCGCTGACCGAGTTCATGGCGAAGCCATGACGGCGCCGCTGTTTCAAAGAGTGGCGCTGATCGGCTTCGGCCTGATCGGCGGCTCGATCGCACGCGGCGCGCGGCTGCAGGGGCTCGCAGGCGAGATCGTCGCCACCGCCCGCTCGGCGGCGTCGCGCGCCCGCGTGGCCGAGCTGGGTGTCGTGGACCGCGTGGTCGAAACCAATGCGGAGGTAGTGAAGGACGCCGATCTCGTCATCCTGTGCATCCCGGTCGGCGCCTGCGGCGAGGCCGCGCAGGAGATCGCGGCGAATCTGAAGCCCGGCGCGATCGTCTCCGACGTCGGTTCGGTCAAGGCCGCGGTCGTCAAGGCGATGGCCGAGCATCTGCCGCCGAACGTGCACTTCGTGCCGGCGCATCCGGTCGCCGGCACAGAGAACTCGGGGCCGGATTCCGGCTTCGCCGAACTGTTCATCAACCGCTGGTGCATTCTGACACCGCCGGAGGGCACCAATGCGGACGCGGTCGACAAGCTCGCCGCGTTCTGGAGCGGGCTCGGCGCCAATGTCGAGATCATGACGCCGGAGCACCACGACAAGGTGCTGGCGGTGACCAGCCATCTGCCGCATCTGATCGCCTACACAATCGTAGGCACAGCCGAGGAGCTCGAAGGAGTGACGCGCTCGGAGGTGCTGAAGTTCTCTGCAGGCGGTTTCCGCGACTTCACCCGTATCGCCGCCTCCGACCCGACGATGTGGCGCGACGTGTTCCTGAACAACAAGGACGCGGTGCTGGAAATGCTCGGCGAATTCCAGGAGGACCTGTCGAAGCTGACCCGCGCGATCCGCCGCGGCGACGGCGAGGCGCTGTTCGAGCATTTCAGCCGAACCCGCGTGATCCGCCGAGGCATCGTCGACATCGGTCAGGACGAAGCCGCTGCCGATTTCGGCCGCAAGCATCCGCAACTGGGGAAGACGGCGACGTAACCGCGCCGTCATCGCCGGCGGCGCCGTGCTCCGCCATTGCGCCCCGCAGGCGGCGCGAACTCCGCCGCTGAAATCGATCCGGGCGAGACCTTAAACAACTAATCAAATTCGACAGGAGCAGGACGGCGCATCGTCAATTCGCGATCCTGCTCTCGCTTCCTATTTGAGTGGGGTCTCGCTGCAAGGCTGCATTGGCGAATGCACATGACCGGCAGACCGCCGGCGCTTGCGACGAAATTCACTCGAGATCGAGACCATCGCCGCGTTCCCCGTCGAGCGCGTCGTCGCGATCCGACGTTTTTCCGGCGCGACGCGCCAGCCTCGCATAACCGACCCGCAACTGATCGGCTGAAATCAGACCGCCGTCGGCCCGACGGGCTCCGGCGCGCACGAGCAGCGCCGCCATGCTGCGCCAGGTCAGCCCCGACGTCGCCCGCAACTTCGTGATTTCATCGAACTGATAAGCCAGGACGCGCTCGAACGGCACACGTTCGCCATCCACAGTGAGTTGAGCGACAAAATTTTCCGCCCAGGATTTTGGATCAACTTTCATGGCCGGGAACCTATGACCGAACCGTTCACTCAGTATGAATCGAATCCAAGAAAAAGCGGGGCGAAACACAAAAGCTGTGTTCACAATGATCGACTCTTTCTACATCGCTCGCGACTGCAGTCCAATTCACCAAGGATAGGCACGTCGGCTTCGGACAAGGTTCACTTGTTATCGCTGGTTCTGCACGAATGCCACTTTCGTCACAGACGGCCATGGTCGACACCAATACCAGCACGACGAATGCCCAGATATCGCGGGCCCAATTATCGCGGACAGAATCGCGACCGGCCGGCAGCGGCGCCGGCGACCGCGACGCATCTCACGCCAAGCCTGCGGGCAAGCCCACCGCCGCACCTCACATCGCAGCTCAAACGCTCGACGAATTGCTCGCCAAAGAGGCACTCGCGAATCTAAAACGCGCCCGCGCTGCTGCGCACGCCGAAGCCGACAAGACCAGGCCGCGGATCAACATCCCGCCTGCCAAGCTCGTCGTGCGGCCACAGACACTGCAGTCCTGGAAGCGCCCGTTCGTTTCGCTGGCGTTGGTTGTCGGACTCTCGACAGGCCTCTACGCCGCCGGCTTCGCCTATCTTATGGTGCAGCCGTTCTCTCCAGCGGCGCAATCCGAGGCCGAGATCCGAACGCTGCGCGACGGCGTGGCCCAGCTTCGCCGAGACCTCGCCGAACTTTCCAGCGATGTCGCGGCCGGCCGCACCACGCTGACTGCCGCGAACCAGGCCGCGACCGACCGTCTCGACCGCTTCGCCCGCATGCTCGTCCGAATCGAGCGAGAGCGGCCGACCCTGGCGGAGCAACCGCAACGGGCCGCAGCCGACGGCGCCGCGATTGCGCCGCCGGCGCGCGCGGCATCGCCGTCCGACGTGACCGGAAGCATCGCGCCGCCGTCGCCGTCCGCATCCCCACGGCCCGACATCGTCGCCGGATGGCGAGTCCGCCGCGCCTATCATGGCGTCGCCGTGCTCGAGAGCCAGTCCGGCGTGGTCGAAGTCGTTCTCGGTCAGAAGGTGCCCGAACTCGGACGCATCCTCGACATCAGATCCGACGACGGCCACTGGCAGGTCATGACGACCAAGGGACTGATCGAGTCCGGGCGCTGACAGGCGCAGGCGCCGCCGTCATCGCACCAGAACGGGTATCGTGCCACGCGTCTTCTGCAGGAAGGCGCAACGACGATCGCCCGTCATCATCACATCGCGGCATCGCCATCGCGAGCCATTCATTCGCAGAGCACCGACCCGGCTCCATGTCGCGGACGATTGGAACATTTTTAGAAACGTAGCATCACGTAGCATCACGAAGCACAGCGTCGCATCGTGTAGCTTTGTGTAGCTTTGCGTCGCAGTGCGTAGCGATTTGTTCTGGTAATTAGTAGTTCGCTACCATTCACACACCGACGTGAACGACACAGATAGCTTCAATTTTATATTTCCCCAATTTACCCTTAGTTTCTGCGCAATTCTATTACTTGACCTCGCGGTTCCAGATGCGCGTAATACTACTAGTTCGATTCGCTAATAACGAACCCGATACTCAGATTGAGCCGCACTTTCCCGAAACGATACACATCGGTCGCCGTGGCGACTTACTCCGACGACGGGTCACGAAAGGATACCGCCCTGTTCTCCGAAACTCGCCGGGCGGAGAAAAACGACGATCAAGCGGGCGTGCAGAAGCGCCGTCGCCTCGATGCCGAAGCCCATCGCGCCGATCGTCCGTCGACCACCAAAGACGCGGCGCGCCGCGTCAGAAGCAGTTGTGTTGCGTGAGTATCAATCAAAAAACGGATCAGGCGGACAGTCTCGTTCGGCTGTTCGACCGCACTCAGGCGAGCACACAGGGGAATCATATGTTTGTCGTAATCGACGATCGGCAGGGCGTGGTGAACGGCTACGCGGCCGGCTTTGACCGCGAGGGGATCGTGTCGATCGGTTTCTCGTCGACCGACTTCCGCGATTGGCTCGAATGCGCGGTCAGCACCGATCTCGGCGCCATTGGAGCTTTCATCCTCGGCGACTGCCCCGACAGGACCAGCCTTCCGCACAGCATCCGCACCAAATCTCCCGCGCCGATCATCGCATTGAACGGCATGAAGCGCCTGAACCAGACGATCGAGCTGTTCGAAGCCGGCGTCGACGACGTCGTTCATGCTCCGGTCCATGTGCGGGAGATCCTCGCACGCACCGCGGTGATCCGCCGGCGAACGATCGGATCGGGCGACCGGCCGGCCACCAGCGAAATCCGTGTCTTTCTCGATGGGCGGGATCCGGAAATCGGCGGCCGCACGCTGCCTCTGCCGCGCCGCGAGCTCCGCATCCTCGAATATTTCGTCGGCCATCAGGGGCGGTGGCTGACGAAGACCCAGGTGTTCAACTCGATCTACGGCGTATTCGACGCCAGCTTCGACGAGAACGTCATCGAGAGCCATGTCAGCAAGCTGCGCAAGAAGCTGCGCGGCCATCTCGGCTACGATCCGATCGAATCCAAGCGCTACATGGGATATCGGCTCGGCGATCTCAGGTCGCGCGCTACTGGCGAACCTGATCCTTCGACACATAGTTGAAGTCCTGAACCAGGACGTCCTGGACGACGCCGGCCTGCAGCCGCTTGTTGACCTGCTCCTTCACCTTCCGGGCGAACTGCGCGAGGTCGTATCTGGCCAGGTTCTTGAAGTCGAGGTTCTGATCGCCGTAGACGGTTCGAAACGCCTCGTCGACGACGAAAGGTTCGGGCGGCACCGGAAGCTGGCGCAACACCTTGGCGTCGGCGGTGAAAGCGAGTTGCGCCACGACGTAGCCCTGCACGCGGCCCTCGGCGATCATCGGCACGTTGACGACCTTGGTCTTCTCATACACCAGCCCGTCGAGATAATCCTGCGCCGGCGGCGGAGCGGCGCGGCTCTCGTTCCAGTACGACACGCCGAAGCTCGCCCCGATGGTGACGATGCAGGCCCACACGCCCGCCAACAGCAGTTTCATCATCTGCATGGACGCGTCCCGGCCAGCGAATAGGTTCCGTCGGATTCGACTTCCTGGACCGATCTGGTGATGATCGCCGAGACTTCACGCGCCGCATCCAGATGAATCTGCAGCGCCGCCTGGTTTCTGGCCAGGCTGGCGCGAAGCTGCGTCAGATGCGGCAGCAGCCGCGGATCGGCGGCATCTTCCGGGCTGCCCCGCACTGCCCTGTTCAGTTCCAGCAGCCCGCGATTCTTGCGCTGCCCGAACGACACGAAGTCGACGGCCGCCCTCGCCTCGAGCTTCTCGGTCTCCTCGTCGACGGTCGCCCTGAGCCGTTCGATGGCGCTGAGCGTATTCGAGTTGCGGCCGAGCCATCGGCCCGGATCGAGCGGACCTGCGCCCTCGTCCGGCGACGGCGATGCCTGCACGCCGGCGTCCGGCTGATCGCGTCCGCGTTCGGCCGCCGCGCTCGATGGCCGGTCCTCGATATGCGTGTTCTTCATGTGTCCCTCGTTCAGCTATCGGCCGCGGCGGGCTCCGTCGACGACGGTTTGCCGGCCAGCTGCTTCGCAATTCCAATTCCGTTGCCTCGGGCCATCTCGTTGCCGATCTGCTCGGCGAGCATCGATCGCCACACCGAGCCGGCCGTGCCCTTTCCGAACAGATCGTCGGCGTTCTTCGGCAACATCGATTCGACGAACATCTGCAGCACGAACGCCTCGAACTTGCGGTACACGGCGCGGTCGCCGCCGGCTTTGTCGACGATCGACGCGCGCCCCGCGATCTCGGCGGTCGTACTCCGCGCCGGCAGATCGGCGCCTGCGGTGGCGGCACGGCCGATCGTCGCGGCCTGGTCGGCGAGCTGGTCGACGGTCGCGACGAAGCTGTGATCCGACGCCATCCGCTCCAGCCTGCTCGCGGCGATGCGCTGCGCGGCCGGGTCGGCGGCCGCCATCACATCGACGATGAGATCGTTCACCGGTTCAATCGTCACGATCAGTTCCTTCCTCCGGCATCGGCCGTCTGTCTCCCTGACTAGATTTCCCCGGCGAACCGGGCGACCAGTCGCTCGATCTCGGCTTCCAGCACGCGTTGGTCGTCCTCGCGCGCCGCGCGCCCCGCGGCCGACCGAACCTTGCGCAACACCTGCTTCAGCTTGCGCGCCTCGTCGCGCGCCTGAACCGACAGTCTTTCCCTGCTCCGGTCGACAGCGCTCTGCTCGACGCCGATGCTCTTCAAATGCCCGTCGGCCGCCATCGCCAGGGCGGCATCCAGCCCGCCCGCGTCGTTGAAGCGCTCGATGATGCGGCGACGCCGGTCGTCCAGCTCGTTCCCCTTGGCCTGACATTCCATCAGCCGCCATTCGGCGATGCGGTGCAGCCTTGCCTGGACGGCTGCGATGCGGCGGATCTTGCGGTCTCTCGGTGTCATGGCCGGCTCAATCGGTCAGCGACGCGGCGAACGCGATCGCGAACTGCAGCAGCATCTCGCGGCTGCTGAGATACAGCAGCGTCAACCCCCCGATCAGCACCAGCGGCAGCGAGATGAAGTACACCGGAATGCTCGGCGTCAGCTTGTTGGCCAGACCGACCGCCAGATTGACGATGATCGAATACAGCACGAACGGACTTGCGATCCGCAGCGCCAGCGTGAACGCCTGGCCGAGACGTTCGACGATCTGGCCGAGTCCGTCCTCGCTGCTGAAGCCCGCGGCCGGCTGCCACGCACGATAGGAGCCGATCAGGCCGCGCAGCAGCTCCCAGTGCTGATCGGTCAGAAAGAACAACACCGTCGCCGACAACGTGATCAGCGGCACCAGCGACGGCACGTGTTCGCCGTCGTCGACGATGCCGGGGAGGCTGAGCCCGATGGCGGAGGCGATGAAGGTGGCCATGGTCTCGAGCGCGGCGAAGAACATCCGCGCGGAGAGCCCGATCACCAGGCCGACCAGAAGCTCCGAGCCGATCAGCCTGATCGCGGCGGACGGAGCGGCGCCCTCGACCACCGGCCGCAATATCGGTTCGAGCAGGGGAGACAGCATCAGCGTCACGGTGACGGCGAGGAACAGCCGCACCTGGAACGGGATGTTGGCGCGGGAATAGCCGGGCGCCACCATCATGCAGGTGCCGACCCTGCAGAAGATCAGGAAGACGGCGAGCACGGTGGTCGACGAACCTTCGATCACGACACCGCTCCGAGCGACATCACCTCGACGCCGCGGGCGATTTCGACATGCGACAGAACCGGCAAGGTCGGGAACAGCCGCTCCGTGATCATGCGGACATAGGCGCGCACGTCCGGCGGCGCGACCAGCACGATGTTCTCGCCTTTTCCCGACGCCTTGCGGACCGCGGCCGAGACGTCGGCGGCGAACTGCTCGACCAGCCGCGGATCGGCGTCGAACTCGACGACGTCGCCCTTGGCGTCGCGCTTGATGCTCTGGTGAAACGCGAGATCCCAGCGATTGCCGAGCCGCAGCACCTTGAGCACGCCGTTGTCGGAGAAGTCGCCGCAGATCTGCTGCGCGATCCGCATCCGGACGTGCTCGGCGATCTGCTCGGAGCGCCGGACGTGCGGTGCGATCTCGGCGATCGCCTCGAGGATCAGGTGAAGGTTGCGGATCGAGATGCGCTCGGCGAGCAGCAGCTTGAGCACCGCCTGAAGTCCCGAATACGAAATCTGCGAGGGGCAGATGTCCTCGATCAGGCGCTTGTATTCGGGATCGAGCCGGTCCAACAACGCGCGCATGTCCTTGTAGGACAGAAGCTGCGCCAGATTGCTGCGGATGACTTCGCTGAGATGCGTCAGCAGCACGGAGATGTTGTCGGCGGCCTTGAAGCCGTCCTTCTTGACGTCTTCGAGAAATGTCTCCGGGATCCACATCGCCTTCATCCCGAACGCAGGCTCGACCGTCTCGTCGCCCGGAACGTCCGGCCGACGATCGCCGTCGAGCAGCACCAGCACCTCGCCGATCCGCAGCTCGTGCTGCGCGACGACGGTGCTGTAGATCCTGATCCGATACGCCTTCGGACCGATCGACAGATCGTCCGACAGCTTGATCTCGGGAATCACGAAGCCGTATTGCGTCGCGAACCGGCGGCGGATCTTGCTCACCCGATGCGCCAGTTCGCCGTGCGCGTTCAGCATCTGGATCGCGAGCTGGCTGCCGACGCAGAGCTCGATATCGGCGGTCTTCAGGAATTCCTTGATCGAGTCCTTGGACTCCGCCTGGGCGCGCTGCTGCTCGTGATCGGCCCGCGCCCGCTCGACCAGGCGCTCCGCCGCCCTGCGGCGCGGCAGCGCGTAGCCCATGAACGCCATCGCGCCGCCGAGCAGCGCGAACGGCAGGAACGGCAGCCCGGGCAGCATGCCGAGCACGAACATCATCAACGCGGCGACCGATTGGGCCCGGGGATAGCCGCCGAGCTGGCGCAGCACGGTCTGCTCGGCGGAGCCGCGCGTGCCGCCCTTCGACACCAGCAGACCGGCCGACAGCGAGACGATCAACGCCGGGATCTGCGACACCAGCCCGTCGCCGACCGACAGCTTGGTGAAGACGTCGGCGGCGCGCTCGAGCGGCAGGCCGTGATGGGTGACGCCGATGACGATGCCGCCGAAGATGTTGATCGCGGTGATGATCAGCCCGGCGATGGCGTCGCCGCGCACGAATTTCGAGGCGCCGTCCATCGCGCCGAAGAACGCGCTCTCCTCTTCGAGCTCACGGCGCCGGCGCTGCGCCTCCTTGTCGTCGATCAGCCCGGCGGACAGATCGGCGTCGATCGCCATCTGCTTGCCGGGAATCGCATCGAGGGTGAAGCGCGCACCGACCTCGGCGATGCGAGTCGCGCCCTTGGTGATCACGACGAAATTGACGGTGACCAGGATGGCGAAGATGATCAGGCCGATGACGAAGTCGTCGCCCATC
This sequence comes from Rhodopseudomonas sp. NSM, assembly GCF_052445935.1. Taxonomy (NCBI): domain Bacteria; kingdom Pseudomonadati; phylum Pseudomonadota; class Alphaproteobacteria; order Hyphomicrobiales; family Nitrobacteraceae; genus Rhodopseudomonas; species Rhodopseudomonas sp. NSM. The sequence goes on from NZ_JBQTCH010000007.1 coordinate 17,732, forward strand.
ACGAATTTGGAGAATCCGGCGACGACGTAGCCCGCGGCGTATTCACCCTCGCCGCCGTGCGACAGGATCACGCGCGTCGTCGCCACGTTGAGCGCAAGCCGCAGAATCGTGGCGATCAGCAGCACGGTCGGGAACGCGGAAAAGTCGAGCGGCCGCTGGATCCACAACGCGACCATCAGGATCAGCGCCGACAGCGCCACCGAAAACGCCAGGCCGACGTCGATGAAGACGGTCGGTACCGGCAGCACCAGCATCGTCAGGATCGCGACGATGCCGAGCGCGAAGCCGACATCGGCGCCGATCCGACGCTCGTCCGGAAGAACTGGCTGGGTCACGTCGGTCATGGGATTCCCGCATCGTCGGCGATGCGCAGAGCTTGCCGCGCCGAGCTTGCGCGAAGGTGGCGGCCGACGTCAGAATCCGTGCTCGATCCGGGAATACACCAGCTCGGTGAAGGCGAAGATGTGGGCGCCGATGAACGAGCCCGACACCGCGACCACGATCAGCATCACCACGATCTTCGGGATGAAGGTGAGCGTCATCTCCTGCACCTGGGTCAGCGCCTGCAGCAGCGCGATCACGACGCCGACCGCCATCGCCGCGCCGACCGCGGGGCCGGACACGATTATGATCGTCCAGATCGCCTGCTGGACGATGTCGAGCGCGTCGCGTTCGTTCATGGCTCAGCTGATGGTGATGCCTGGGCCGAGCTGCACCTGAACGCCGTTGTCCAGCGTCGCGATCGTGCCGCCCTGGACGATGTACACCGCCTTGATGGTGCCGGTGGTCTGCACGCCGTCTTCGGCGGTGAACGACGCGGTCCGGCCGATCAGGCCTTCGGCCTGGGTCAGCGCGCTCGACGACAGCAGCGCGTCGAGCTTGGCGTTGGTCTGGATCGCCTGCTCGACCGACGACAACTGCGCGAACTGGCTCATGTATTGCGACGTGTCGGTCGGGCTGGTCGGATCCTGGTTGCGCATCTGCGCGATCAGCAACTGGAGAAAGTCGTCATAGCCGACCGTGGCCGACGACGAAGACGACGATACGGTGCTGCCCGTCGCCGCTGAATTCGATTGCACGCTGTCGACGACCATTTCATCCTCCTCGCATTCAAGCGGTTTCCATCTTCCACGTCGTGTCGGGGCGGGTCAGGATCGAATCCTCGATCTCGAACAGCGCCCGAAGCCGCCGCAGGGCATCGAAATATCGCTTCGCCTCGACCAGATCCTCGACCTCTTCCAGACCCTGAAGAATGTCGGCATTGTCGGTCACCGCGATCAGTTCGCAGCGCTGCACCCGGAACACCGCCCGGACGGGGTCGTTGTCGTGCGGACTCATCAGCATCAGCTGGACGACGAAGTAGAGCTGCCGCAGCGGCGTGACCGCGTCCTCGACCTGCATGACCTGGTTTTCGAGCAAGAACGCGACCTCGTTGATCAGTTCAAGCGTCACCTTGCGGTCGACCCGCAGCACCGCGCCGTTGACGTAGATCCGCTCGCCGGAACGCATCGAGATGGACATCGGCTTCTTCATGTCAGCGCGTCCCGGATGGTGACGTTGACGGCGATCAGTTGATCGACGTCGGTGGCCTTGTCGTGCCGGAGGCGATCGGCGTCCCTGATGATCCACAGCCCGATCGAGATCAGTTCGGCGCGGAGCGCCTCGGGCAATCCGTTGCGCGGGCTCGACAGGTCCTGGATGAAGAACGTCCACAGCCGCCGGATGAAGAGCAGCGCCTCGATCTGCTCGATCGGCGTCAGCTCACCGGCCTGCAGGCATTTCAGCAGGTCGATGCCGTAGTTCAAGGCGTCGCGCTCGCGCTCACGCGCTTCGCGGCCGCTGTCGGCAATCTCGGTCTCGTAACTGGCTAGCGTCATGCGATACTGCGTTCGGGTGTCGGCGCGGCGGATCCGGCGGCCATCAGAGATAGTTGAGGATGCTGAGCTGCTGGATGCGTGCGGTCAGCGCCAGCGACATCTCGAGCTGGTTGTTGAGATTGGTGACGCGGACCGAGGCTTCGGCCGGATCGACCTCTTCCATCGCTGTGACCTGCTGGGTGATCAGGTCGCCCTGAACCTTGAGCCGGCTGGTGGCGTTGGTGGTCTGCTCCTGCGCCGTGCCGAGATGCGCGCCGATGCCGGCGAGGTCGTTGATCGCCTCGCCGACGGTTCCGATCGCGGTGTCGATCACGCTCTGCAGCGCCGCCTGGTTGAGGTTCTGCGTCCCGAGATCGCTCAGCATCGTGTAGGCCATCGCGAGCTTCCTGAACGCCGGCTCGTTGGCGGTCGCCGACGAATCGATGGTCTGGGTGGTCGAGATCCGGCTGCGCATCACCTGATCCGACGACGTCGACCAGTTCGCGCCCCAGGCGGGATCGTCGAACTCGGCCTGGAGGGTGGTGTCGAGGAAGGACTGCATGTCGACCGCCGAGATGCCGGACACCAGCGGCGACGATTGCGAGAAGCCGAAGGTCGCGACGAACGCCGCGTCGATCGCGGTCTTGCTGGGCGAGCCCGCGGCGTAGTCGACCATCGGCGTGACGCCAGTGTTGGTGCCCGCGAACAGATACTGACCGTTCATGGCGACGTTCAGCGTCGAGATCAGGCTCTTGAGATTGGCCGCCGCCGATTGCGCGATCACCGTTCCGCCGTTGGCGGAATTGCGCGCCGCCAGGAGATCCTTCTGAAACGATTCGGCGGTGTCGATCAGTCCACTGATGCGCTGCTGCGAGGTGTCCAGCCGCCCGGCGACGAGCGCGTTGGTGTCGACCAGCTTGTCGATCTCGACCCGTTCGGCGCGCAGGACCACGTCGCGCCCGGCGAGGGCGCCGAGGCTGAGCCCGACATCGGCGTGTCGCCCCGTGGTCGCCTCCTTGGTCGCCCGCGACACTGCGGCCTGGCTCTTCATCGCCGCAATCCGCAGCGTCGTCGATATCGCGCTCGAAGAAATGAAAGTGCTCGCCATTGCGTTTATCCCACGGCTGCGAGGAGTTGCTTCAACATGTCGTCCACCGTCGCGATCAGCTTGGAGGACGCGGAGAACGTGCGCTCGACCTGCAACATGTAGGACATCTCGTCTTCCATATTGACGCCGTTGACGTTCGACAGCGCCTCCGCGCTGCGCTCGAGCAGTGTCTGGCTGTAGGTCGATTCGTTGCTGGCGCTCTGGCGCTGCGATTCCAGCCAGCTCACCGACGAGCCGGCGAAGTCGATCAGATTGGCGTTCGGCTTCCCCAATGCCGCGGGATCGAACGCCCGGGCGGCGGCCATCCCGTCGGCGAGTTGTTGAAGCCGATCCGAGAAGCCGGCGTTGCCGGTGGTGTTGTAGACGTAGGCGGCGCCGCCGGAGATGCCGCCGTCGCGGAGCCGGCTGGGATCGCCGCCGGCTGCCTGATCGACCGCCGCGCTGACGGCGATGGTGCCGGCCAGTCCGGCGGAGATCGCGCCGGAGGCGGGAATCGCCGGCGCGCCGGGATAGGTGAAGAGACCCGGGACGTCGGGCAGCGCCGAACCGCTCTGGTCGCTCTCGGCGAACGCCTCGATCAACCCGCGCGCGATTTCGTCGAGCTGGTTCTGGTACGACACCGTGGCGTCGTCGCGCAGCGAAGCGAGCCCGGCGAGCCTGCCCGAATGCACCGGCATCACCGCCGAGGCGCCGTTGACCGGCACGCCGTCGATATAGACCGCGTTGCCGACCGTCGCCGCGTTGTAGCCGTAGGTCGGCTCGAAGGTGACCGACCTGGCGCTCTTCTCGAACAGGGTGACGCCGGAATCGGTGTAGATCACCATGTCGTTGTTGGCGCGGGTGGCGACGGTGATACCGACTTCCTGCGACAGCTTCGACAGGATGTTGTCCCGCAGATCGAGATAATCGGTGATGTCGGACCCGGTGATGGTGCCCTTGACGACCGCGGTGTTGGCGGTCTCGAACTGCGCCAGCAACTGATTGATGGTCTCGACCGACGCCGCGAGATCGGCATCGGCGTCGGCCCTGACCGACTGCACGGTGTCGGTCGCCTCGTTGAGCGAGGCGGCCACCGCGTTCGCCGCGGTCACCGCGGCTTGCGCCAGCGTGACGTTGTCGGGCGCGGTGGCGTATTGCTGCAACGCGCTCTTCAGAACGGCGAGCTTCGCGGCCGGTGACTGGTCGAGCTCCGGATCGTCGACGGTCGCGGCCGCGATCTTCTGCAGGCCGTTATACAGCGTGTCCTGGCTGGACGAGGTCGACGTCGCCTTCAGCACGCTGTTGAACAGGCCGGCGCTGGTCGCGCGCTGGATGCCGGCGACGTAGATGCCGTTTCCAGGCATCGTCGAGAGCAGCACGTTCTTGCGGGAATAGCCGTCCTGCATCGCGCCGGCGATGTTGCGGGAGATCGCCGACGCCTGAGTCCCCGCCGCCATCAGCGACGAACGGGCCGAATTGAGCGCGACCGTGAGTGTCATGCTTGCACCTGGTCTGGTTCAGAATCTCGATCAGCGCTTCAGGTTGACGAGTACGTCGAGCAGGTCGGCGCCGGTCTGAAACACCTTGGAGTTGGCGGTGTAGCCGCGCTGCGACTCGATCATCGAGGTCAGCTCGGCGGCGAGATCGACGTTGGAGGCTTCCAGCGCTTCGGACTTGATAGTGCCTAACCCGCTGCGGCCGGCGAAATCGACCTGCACGTTTCCGGAATCGATACCGACCGAATAGACGTTGCCGGCCTCCGGCACGAGATTGTCCGGGCTCGGCACCGTCGCGAGCGGAATGCGATAAGTCGCGATCCGGGTGCCGTCGTCGTAGACCGCATACAGCGTGCCGTCGGTGTCGACCTCGACCTTGTCGATCGAACTCGGCGAATTGCCGTCGCCGGTCGCCTTGAACTGGAAGTCGTCGGCGACCTGGGTCATCGCCGACAGATCGAGGGTGAACGGCGAGCCGCCGGGAATGGTCAGGGCCAGCGAGGTCGGGCTGGCGGCGTCGAGCCGCCCCTTGCCGGTGGCGCTGACGTCGAAGGTGAAGACGTCGGACGCCAGCGCCGCCGACGAATACGGAAAGCCGCCGGCGGTGGAGTCGGCGTTGTTGTAGATCTCCATCGACCAGGTGTTGGCCGCGGTCTTGTAGGCGTAGATGTCGAGCGTCACCTTGTTGCCGATATTGTCGTAGGTGATCAGCGACGTCTTGGAGGTGTAGGCCGGCGGCCCCGCGGTGATCGCGGCGTTGGCGTCGAGATTGGCGCTGGCGACGGCGGCGGTCGACGGATTGCCTTCCAGCGCGGTCTGCCCGATGTTGACGACCTCCATCCCGGTGAGGCCGTTGGCGACGACGTTCGGCGCCCCATTGGCGAGGCTGTAGCCCATCAGATAGTAGCCGGCCGCATTGACCAGATTGCCCTCGCCGTCCGGCACGAAAGAGCCGGCGCGGGTCAGATACGGCGTCCCGCGGGCATCACTGACGGCGAAGAAGCCGTTGCCCTGGATCGCCAGATCGGTCGCGGAGGTGGTGTAGTTCAGCGTGCCCGGATCGGAGATCGCGTAGCGGACGTGGGTCTCGACGCTGCCGGAATTGTAGTTGCCGGTCCCGCTGCGGAGCACGAGCGACGAGAATTCGGTGGAAGCGCGCTTGTAGCCGCTGGTGTTGACGTTGGCGATATTGTCGGCGACGGTCGACAGCTTGTTCGATTGCGCGGTCATGCCGGAGCCGCCGGTGCGCATCACTCCATAAAGACTCATCGATCCTTCTCCCTTCCGAGTGTCCGCATTAGACGCGCCAAGCCTTGCGTGAGGCTGATCGCGACGACGACGAATGGTTACTTCGGCGCTGCGGGCGGGCCGCAGAACGAACGGGCGTCGCCGGTCCACGCCCCGAACCCGCTGGCCACGAGATTCCCGATCACGCTGCAGACGTAGCGTCGCTGCCCGGCCTTGTTGGCCGGGCCCGCGTTGTAGCGCGCCACCGCCATGGTCCAGCTGCCCTCGCGCGCTCGCAGCTCGCGCAGAAAGCGCGCGGCGTAGTCGACGTTGCGGGCCGGGTCGAACATCGACTCGACCTCCGCGAATTTGCCGCCGTGATAGTAGTGATTGATCTGCATGCAGCCGAGATCGACCAGCCTGGCGCCGCTGCGCCTGGCCGCGGTGAATTCCGCCATCGCCTCGCTCAGGCTGCCGGCGACGACGGTGCGCCCGTCGACATTGAGCGCATAAGGCCGCAGCACGTTCTTCGCACCGGTCTCGGTGAGCCCGACCGAGTACAACACGCCGAGCGGGACGCCGTGCCGGACCGACGCGAGCGCCATCTGCCGCTCGCACGGCCCGTTGGCGCGCGCCGCACCCGACAGGCTACAGATAGACAGCGCCGTCAGTGCCAACGCGATCGGCATCGTTGTTCCGGGGGCGCTCCGCCGGATCGGCAATCTGGTCATGCGGCTGCCTGCTGTGACGCGACCCGGCGTTGGGGTCGCCGGATTGGCGCTGTGCGCCGGCGTCGCCGAGTTGCGATCCGCCCGGCGACGATTGCGAAGGCCTGTGGTCCTGCTGCGCCTGTTGCTGACCGGCGCCCGCGCCGGAATCGGCCGGGCGGCTCTGGTCGATCGCGGCGATCTCGAATGTGTAGCCGGCCGATTGCATCGCGTCGGTGAGCGCGCCGCGCTCATGCCGGAGCAGTTGCGCGGTGTCGGGACGATCGGCGGAGAGACGGACCTGGACCGCATCCCCGACCAGCCGCATCTTCACGGTGACGGCGCCGAGGTCCGGCGGATCGAGCTGCAGCGTCAGCGTCCTGACCGGCGTGGCGGCCGGCCGATCGGACGCCGCCGGGCTCGCCGCTGACGCCGGCGCGGCCGGGCTCGACATCGCGGGCAGGTCGGCTCCGATCCGGTCGACGATCTTCTGCAGCAGGGTGAATGGCTGGACAGGTTCGAAATGCGTCTCCTGCTGCCGCACCACCACCTTCACCTGCACCGCAGTGCGGGTGTCGGAGAACGCGGCCGAGGTCTGCCAGCGCGGCTCGGCGGCAGCGCTCGTGCGGCTCTCGGTCGCGAGGCTCAGTTCGGGCTCGGCGCTCTGGCGCTGCGGCCGGCCCGGCGACGGCGCGACCGGCGTTATCGCGTCGGCCTCGTCGTTGTCGGAGGCTGCGACCGGCGGGCGGGGCTGATCGAGCCGCGAGATCAGCACGCTCAGGCTCGCATCCGGACTGGTCCAGTCCGGCTGGTCGCGCCTGTCGTCGGTGTCGACCGGCCGTTCGGCGCGCGGCTTCGGTGTGGCGGCGGGAGCAGACGACGCGAACGCGATCTCCGCGGCCGGGTGCTGCGGCGGCTCGATCCGCTGGATCAGGCTCGGCTCGATCGGGTCGCGCGGCGCGGGCTCAGCCTCGCGCTTCGGTTCGGGCTTCGGTTCGGGCTTGAGTTCGGGCTTCGGCTCCGCTTTGGCGGACTGCGCGATCCGGCGGAGCTGGTCGCCGAAATGCGCGACCCTGCCCTTGTCGTCCTTGCCGGCGCTGCCGTCCTTGCCAACCGCGACGTCGGCGAGGCTCGGCCGCGATGGTGTTCTTGCGGTGGCGAGCTGACGGAACGCCGCCAGCAGATCGGCATTGGTCATGGCTTGCCCTCCTCTGATGGCGGCCGGTCCTGGTCGAGAAGTTTCTGCGCACGATCGAGCGCATCCGACGACGAGCCGAATTCGATCCGCGACCGCACGGCGCTGTCGCCATCGCCGGCGACCTCGAGCGGCCCGGCGATCAAGGCCGCCGGCTTGCGCATGTTGCGCCCGAGCTCGAGCGCCGCCGTCAGCAGCTCGGCATCGGCGCCCGGCAGCCGGTTGCGGTCGAACTGCTGCAGGTCACGCAGCGCCTGCTCGTAGTCGCCGCTGACCAGACGCGCGGTCGCGCGAAAGAAATCGGCGCGTGCCCGTTCGGGGCTTTGCTCCTCGGTCAGCCTGATCAGGCGTTCTGCGGCGAGAGTGGCCATCTCGGTCTTGCCGCGGATCAACGCGGTGCGGGTGATCAGCACGTAGAGCGCACGCTGGCTGGCGCGGTCGAGATGATCCAGCACCGCGGCGAGCCGCCAGAACCGGTCCGCCTGCTGCGCGAAGCTGAAACGCGCCACCGACAGCGCGAAGCGCTGACGAAAATTCCCCGCATAGATCGAATGCCGGAAGCGGCGGAAATACTGCGAGGCGAGCGACTCGAACTTGTCGAAATCATCGGCCTGACCGACCAGAAAGATCTCGCGGCGCAACGCGGCTTCCTCGATCAGCGTCCCCGGCATCGCCAGCCGGACCTGATCGAGGCGCTTGATCGTGCTCTCGACGTCGCTGCGGGCGAGCAACGCCGATTGCGCCAGCGTGATCTCGGCGGCCAGCGTGTCGGGCAGCGCGTGCGCGTCGACACCGCCCAGCAGCGGCCGCGCGTCGTCGGGCCTGCCTTCGACGTAAGCGAGCGCGCCGTCGAGAATGGCCGGGTCGAGGCCCAGCAAATTCTTCGCCCGCAAGTCGCGGATCACCTTCGGATCGCCGCCGCTGAGCAGGAAGGTGACGGCCGCGCGCGCATTGCGCGGATCCTTCCACACCTCCGGATCGGCCTGCAGCAAGTCCTCGCCCAGCCGCTTCAGCAGCCCGGACTGCTGATTGTGCGCGTCGAGCGAGCCATAGGCGATCCGGTCCTGCAAAGCCTGCAGCTTGCGAACCGACCGGTAGGGCGGGCTCGCCGCTGCCGGCGCCGATTCGTCCGCGCGGGCCGAGCCGATCACGGCGAGCAAGGCGATGGCGGCGATGGCGGCGCGGGTCATGGCGCAAGCGTGCGGATCAGAATTTCGATGCGGCGATTCTGCGGCGCCGACGGATCGTTCGGCAGCTTCGGGCGGCGATCGGCGTAGCCCTCGATGCGCTCGACACGCTTGCCCTCCAGGCCGCCGCGGATCAGCATGTGATAGGTCATGTGCGCCCGGGCAGTCGACAGCCGCCAATTGTCGTAGTCCGTCGACGAGCGGTAGGGACGGTCGTCGGTGTGGCCGCGGACGATCACCTGCCCCGGGGTGCGCGCGATCAACGGCGCGATCTTGTCGAGCACCCGCACCAGATCCGCCGACGGACGCGCGGAGCCGGTGGCGAACATGACGTTGCTGGCATCGTCGGTCAGATTGATCAGGAGCCCTTCGGAGGTCTCGCGCAATTCGGTCGCGGGGCGCGACGCGCCGAGCGGCGCCAGCGCTGCAGCGACCGCCGCCTGCAATGCGCCGGCATTGCTTCGCGCCGGCGCGGCTTCCTGCGTCGGCGCCGCCGGCGGCGCGACGGGCGCGGGATTTTTCGGCGCTTCGTCGGCGAACAACCTGACGGGCCTCGGATCGTCGTGCCGATCGGGCTTCGCCGCGGCGCTTTCCAGCGGCTGGGCGCCCTTGCCCGGCGACGCGGTCGCGTCGGGCTGTCCCTGACGCGGACGGCGTCCCTGTCCTTCGATCAGTGCGGCCGCGTCGACGTCGAACGGCAGGCTGCCGATCTCGCTGCGGCCGGATTGCTGGTCCTCCACCGGCGATTTCGACGCCATCGGCCAACTGATCGGATCGAACGGATCGCGGTTGGCTTCACCGCCCTTCAGACCGTCGGCGCGGCTGGCCTCGATCGACGTGCCGCCTGGCGTCGGCGGTGACGGCGGACCGGCGATCTCCGACAGGATCGCATAGGGATCGCGAAACAAGGCGGTTTCGTCGAAATGCGTCTGGGCGCGTTCGGGCCGCTTGGTGGCTTTCGCCGCCTTGTCGGTCTCGGGGAGCGGCTTCGAGCTTTCGCCTTCGTCCGCCTTGCCGGCATCGATGCGCTTGGCGTCGTTGATTCCCTTGCGGTCGGGGGTGGAGTCGGTGAGCCTGATCGGGTTGAAGTAGCTGGCGACGCTCTCGCGCGTTTCTTCATTGGTGGCGTTCATCAGCCACATCACCAGAAAGAACGCCATCATCGCCGTCATGAAATCGGCATAGGCGATCTTCCAGACGCCTCCCTTCACGTCGTCGTCGAGCGAACTCCAGCGCCGAATGACGATCAGTTCCGGCTTTTCCCGTTCGGACGGCTCAGTCAAGAAACGCTACTTTCAGGCGATCGGCCCAGATCCTGAGCTGGGTTTCGAGAACGATCTGATCGATCGCGACCGCGACCTCGGCGACGGGTTCGGCGCGCAGCTCGATCGACGCGGCGCGAACGCCGAGCTCGCGCCGCACCAGATCAATCAGATTGGACGGACCCGTGATCCGAATTGCCGGCCGGTAATTGTCGGACACGATCGACGACAGCCGGCCGACGAAATCGCGCACGGCCTCGCGCTGGATCTGGGTCATGATCAGTGGTTCGAGCAGCCGCGCGGTGACGGAGGCGACATTCGCCTCGAACCGCCCGCCGATCTGCAGCACGTCGGCGGCGATCTTCGCGGCGCCCTCGTTCAGGAGATTCTGCCGCTCCTCGTCGAGCTGGGCATTGAACCGGATTCGCTCGTCGTTGAGCTTCTGCTCGTAGTCGGCCAGCGCCGCGGCCTGGCCGTCGGCGTAGCCGCGCTGATACGCATCGTCGTCCGGCGGCGGCGCCGGCTTCGGCGGCGGCGGCTTGCCGCTGGAATGCAGCGCCTGGTCGAACGGGACCACCCGGCTGCGGATCTTCGGCGCGTCCTGACGATCGAAGTCGGCCAGCAGCCTTGCTACTTTCTCCGCGCTCATGCCGCCTGCTCCTGTCGGATCCACTGCTTCAGCACCGCCGCGGCCTGCTTCTCATCGAGCTGCACGATCTGCTCGAGGCGTTTCTGCGGCGTGTGCTGCGCCCGTCGCGCGATGTCGGTCACCAGATTCGGCATCGCCTCGTGCGCAAGCTGCGGCGGCGTCGCGCCGTCGCCGGCCAGCATGCCGACGCCCTCGCCCGCCAGCAGCGGCGTCTCGTTCGATCTGGCGCCGGCCAGCACGGTGTTGATCGCCGGCCGCAAGCCGAACCAGATCAGCATGCCGGCCACGGCGAGGATGGTGATGGCGCTGACGACGTTGCCCGACTGGCGGATCAGCGCCTCGGTCAGCGACACGCCGGGGACCGGCGCGAAATCGCGCGCGCCTTCCATGAATTCGACGGCGGACACCTGAATCTGATCGCCGCGCGACCGGTCGAGCCCGGCCGCCGTCCCGGCGAGCTGCGCGATCTCGGCGACCCTGGCCTCGATCGCGGCCTCGCTGGCCTTGTCACCGAGGCTGGCCGCGAGCCGCGGGCGATTGATCAGCACCGCCAGGAACATCTTGTTGACGACGAAGCCGTCGCTGGTCGTCGTGGTGGTCTTCGACGACACTTCGAAGTTGGTGACGTCTTCGCGCCGCTGCTTCTCGTCGTTCGAGTTCTTGCCGCCGGTGGCGTTGTTCGGCTGGTCCGGAAGATTCTGCTGGACCGTGGTCGGCGTCTGCCGGTCGAGGCTCTGCGACGATTCCTTTTCACGCACCGAACGTATCGAACGCTGCGCGCGGGATTCGGGATCGTAGACGATCTCGTTGGTCTGCCGCTTGTCGGTGCTGATCTGGGTCGCGACGCTGACTTCGAAATTGTCGAGACCGAGATACGGCGTCAACGCCTTGCTGACGTTGTCCTGGATCAGCCTGCTGACGACGCGCTGCAGATTGGCCATCGTCGTCGGGCTCGAGCCGACGCCGTCGTCGTCGGTGCCGAGCAGCGATCCATCGCTGTCCAGCACCGTCACCTTGTCGGGCGTCATTCCCGGCACCGCGGCCGCAACCAGATGCCGGACCGAACGCGCGGTGCGCGCGTCGGCGGGAACGTCGGTCCTCAGCACCACGGAGGCCGAAGGCGGCGCCTGCTCGCGCCGGAACGAGCCACGCGCCGGCATCACGATGTGAACGCGCGCAGCCTTGACGCCCTTGATCACCTGGATGGTCCGCGCGATCTCGCCTTCGAGCGCGCGCACCCTCGTCACCTCCTGCATGAACGACGTCAGGCCGAGCGAGCCGATCTTGTCGAACAGTTCGTAGCCGCCGCCGGCGCTGCTCGGCAGTCCCTTGTCGGCGAGCAGCGTCCGCGCCTGCGCCGCCTGACCGGGGCGAACCAGGATGGTGTCGCCGGCGGAGTTGATGTCGAAGCTGATATTGGCCTCGCGCAGCGCCGCGCTGACGCGCGTGACGTCGTCGCGGCCGAGCCCCGAATACAGCACGTTGAATTCCGGCCGGCTGAGATAATAGGCGCTGCCGCCGACCGCCAGGAAAACCGAGATTCCGACCGCCGCCAGAATCGCCAAGCGCCGCCCGCCGAGCTCAAGCAGATTGCTCCAGAGTTTCTGCGCGTAGTCGCGATTGAACATCGAACCCTCTGCCATGCTTCCATGCCGACTATCGGTCGGGAAGCTTGTCTGGGGATTGCGCGATCCGGACATAAGTAACGGCCGCGACCAGCGAGGCCGCGGCCGTTACCATGATCGAGCGCGTGCGCTTACTGGAACAGCGACAGGATGCTCTGGCTGCCCGAATTGGCGATCGACAGCGCCTGGATGCCGAGCTGCTGCTGAACCTGCAGCGCCTGCAGCCGGGTCGATTCCGCGTTCATGTCGGCGTCCACCAACTGACCGACGCCGCGATCGATCGCGTCGCGCAGCGACTTGACGAAGTTGGAGTTGGAGTCGATGCGGGTCTTGACCGCGCCGAGATCGGCCGAAGCCTGGGTCACGGCGCTGAGGGCCTGGTCGACGATCGCAACGTAGTCGTTCAGCGTCTGCAGGTCGGCGGCAGAGTCGGTCAGCGCCGAGATGTCGATCGTCGCCACCGACGCAGTCGTGGTGCCGACGGTGACGTCCTTGTCCATGATGCCCGCCGGGGTGCCGCCGGCCGGGTCGTACAGCTTCAGCCCGTCGATGTCGATGTCGATGGTCTTGATCGCCACCGTGCCGCCGACGCGGGTGAACGACGACACCACCGACTTGGTGGCGTTGTAGCCGGCGGCGCTCGAGTCGACCGTCAGCCAGTTTTCGCCGTTGAACACCGCCAGGCCCGAGGTGTTCTCGAGGTCGTCCTGGATCGCGGAAAGTTCGGCCTGCACCTTGGCGCGATCGACGCCGGGCTCGCGCGCGGCGACGAGCTTGGCCTTCATCGCGGTCAGGCCGCTCTTGCTGTCGCCGACCACGGAGGTCAGCGCGGTGTACATGGTGTCGACGGTCGCGGCGCCGAGACCGAGAGCGTCGGACACCGCCGACAGGGCTTCGTTGTCCGAACGCATCGTGGTGGCGATCGACCAGTAAGCGGAGTTGTCGGAAGCGGTCGCGACCCGGAAACCGGTGGAGATTCGGTTCTGGGTGGTCGCGAGGTTGGAGCTGACCGTGCGCAGAGTCTGCAGGGCGGTCATCGCAGAGGTGTTCGTCAGAAGGCTCGACATTGGATGTCCCTTGTTTGATTTGACGTCTTGGGGGGGGGGACATACCGGGCTTGCACCGGTACGACAGGGCGGCATCATGCCTTTGGTTCGCCGATACACGGGGATCGGCCCAACCTGTCGTCGTTTGCGCAATCTAGCCGCCAAACCTTGCTCAAAGCTGAACGGCGCGACCGCGTTTCGCCGCAACGCCCGCAACCGCGCGTTACGGCAGAAACGATCTGACCAGACCGACGGACAGAAGACTCCAGCCGTCGATCAGCACGAAGAACAGCACCTTGAACGGCAGCGCGAACACCGTCGGCGGCATCATCATCATGCCCATCGACATCGTCAGCGTGGCGACGACCATATCGATGACGAGAAACGGCATGATCACCAGGAAGCCGATTTCGAAAGCTCTTCGTAGTTCCGAAACCATGAACGCCGGAATGATCACGCGCAGATCGACCTTCTCGCCCTCGGCGCGCACGCGGAGGCTTTCCGCGGCGAGCTCTTCGAAGGTCCGCAGGTCCTTGTCCCGGACGTGGGCCAGCATGAACTCGCGGAACGGATCGGTGACGCGCGAGAACGCTTCCTTTTCCGAGATCTCGTTCTGCATCAGTGGCTGCACGCCGTCGCGCCAGGCCCGGTCGAAGGTCGGCGCCATGACGTAGAAGGTCAGAAACAGCGCCAGGCTGACCATGATGATGTTCGCCGGCGTGGTCTGCAACCCGAGCCCGGAGCGCAGGAACGACAGCGCGACGACGAACCGGGTGAAGCTCGTCACCATGATCAGGAGGCCGGGCGCGAGCGACAGCACCGTGAGCAGCGCGACCATCTGAATGACGCGGCCGCTGGCGCTGCCCTGCCCCGGCGGAATCAGCGTCGACAGATCGGGAATCTGGGCGAGTGCCGCGGTGGGAAGCAGCAGCAGGAGGGCGGCGAGAACGGCGCGCGTCATTGCACGACCAAGGTTTCGATGATCAATTCCCGCACCTTTCCGCCGGAGCGGATCGCCGCCCGCTCGTTGAGATCCTCGCGCAGATATTGCAACCCCCGCGCGCCCTCGATCTGCTCCGGTGAGATCGTCCGGAGATAAGCGAGCGCGTCCTCACCGATCTTGGCGACGACGACGCTGGCTTCTTCCGCGTTCAACTGGTCGGTCACCACCGATGCCTCGAGACGGACCCAGACGCCGGGCGGCGAAGCGAGGTTGGTGACGATCGGCGACACCTTGTGCAGCCGGGCGTTCGGTCCGAACGCCGCCGGGGAGACCGCCGGCTCCTTCACCTCTTTCTTGCTGTCCGCGATCCGCTGGAACGACGACAGCAGATGCAGCCCCGACAGCACCCCGGCGCCCATCGAGACGGCCGTGAGCACCAGAACCACCGCGACCCATTGCATGACGCGTCCCTCTTCGTGCTCAGAACGGAACCACCTGATCGTAGATCTGCTGGCCCCAGGCGGGTTGCTGCACCTCCATCAGGCGGCCGCGCCCTCCATAGGAGATGCGAGCCTCCGCGACCTTCTCGTAGGCGATGGTGTTGTGACGGGTGATATCGAGCGGCCGGACGATGCCGCCGACATTGACGACGCGCATCTCGTAGTTGACCCGCACCTCCTGCGATCCGCTGATCAGCAGGTTGCCGTTCGGCAGCACGTCGACCACGACCGCCGCGACCGAGAATTTGACCTCCTCGGCGCGGTCGATCTTGCCGGTGCCCTTGGTCGAGGTCTTCGAATTGACGTTGGCCTCGAACTCTCCGCTCTTCGACCACGGCAGGAATTCGGCCAGATAGTCGGCGCCCAACCTGGTCTGCGAATCGCGCGAGCGATCGGTCTTGTTGTCGAGGATCGCCTTGTCGTTCATCGAGATGGTGACGGTCAGCAGATCGCCGACGCGCGATGCGCGGGGATCGCGGTACAGATCCTTGCGCTCGTCGAACAGTGAGTGACGGCGCGGCGCGTTGCGATCGCGCTGCTCCACCGGAATTCCGCGGGCGTCGGCGTGCAGTCCATGGCCGATAGGCGACATGAACGGCGCCTGGTTGATCTCCGCGGGATTGACCGCGCAGCCGGCCAAAGCAAGGCCGGCTACCACGGCCGGGAGAATAGGCGTGAACTTCATTGCGTGCTCTTTCCGTCGTCGGCGCGACGCATCCCGGCGAGGGTGTCGGCGAGCTGAGCGCCGCGGCCCGGCTCCATCTCGTTGAGAATTGCGCTGGCATTGCGGGCGCGAAGCTTGGCGAGGACCGCGGCCGCGGTGTCGTCCGACATGCTGGCGATCTGCTGCGCCGCGGCGTCGGGATTCATCCGCGAGTAGATGTCGACGACGCTGTCTTCGGCCTTTTTCAGGAAATCCTCCCGCCGCTTCAGCCACTCCTCGTATTCCGCGCGCTTGGCCTCGAGCTCGGCGATGCGCTGCCGCAGCCTGGCCTCGGCGGTCTCGAGCTCCTTCTGCTGCCAGGCGACACGCGCATCCAACGCGGTGTCGGCGATGTTCTTGCAGAACCGTGCAGCGTCGGTGTCGGTCCGCGCGGCCGGCTCTTCGCGCGCGGCGGCGGCAGCGGCAGCGGCGGCCGCCGCCGGCGCGGCCGCCGTCTTGGCGATCTGTCCGGTCGTCAGCTCCGGCTGCTGCGACGGCGCGACCGCGACCTTGGTCGATCGCTTCTGGCGCGCGGCCGATGATTTGGTGAACTCCGTCAGGTCGAGAGGCTTGGCCAACTTCTGTGCGGGCTGCGCTCGCGCCGGCGTCTGTCCCGCCATCGCGATGCAGCCCGCCAGCACAACCGTCGTCGCCGATATCGCAAATCGTGCCATGCGTGTTCTCGTGATCAGTTGGTGCGAGCGTTGCACGCCCAAGCTTGTGCGGCGCTGACCCGGCATCGCTACTGAATGACGAGATCGGCCTGGAGCGCGCCGGCCGCCTTGATCGCCTGCAGGATCGCGATGATGCCCGACGGCTTGAGGCCGATCTGATTCAGCCCGCGGACCAGCCGCTGCAGGTCGGTGCCGCGCAGGATCGCGATCTTCGCGCCGGGCTCGTTGGCGTCGATGAAGGTCTGCGGGACCACCACGGTCTGGCCGCGCGGCGAGAACGGCGCCGGCTGCGACACCACCGGCGCCTCGGTGATCCGAACGCTGAGATTGCCGTGGGTGACCGCGACGGTCGACACCTGCACGTTGCGGCCGATCACGACGGTGCCGGTGCGTTCATCGATCACGACCCGCGCCGGCGTGTCGGGCTCGACCTGAAGCTCCTCGATCTCGGCGATGAAGCGGACCGGCGACATCCATTTCGGCCGCGCCAGCACCACCGTCCGGTAGTCGCGCTCGAACGCGACGCGGGCCCGATAGCGCTCGCTGCCGAGCTGATTGATCGCATCGATGACCCGCATCGCGGTGACGAAGTCCGGATTCTTCAATTCGAGAACCAGCGATTCGCCGTCGTTGAACCGGCCCCGCACTTCGCGTTCGATCAGCGCCCCGTTGGGAATCCGGCCCGCGGTGGCGACGCCCTGGCTCACCGTCTGCGCCGCGCCTTCGATCGAGTAGCCGCCCACGGCGACCGCGCCCTGCGCGACCGCGTAGGTCTCGCCGTCCGCGCCGCGCAGCTGGGTCATCACCAGCGTTCCGCCGAGCAGCGAGGTGGCGTCGCCGAGCGAGGAAATCGACACGTCGATCCGGGTTCCCCGCGCCACGAACGGCGGCAGATCGGCGGTGACGACGACGGCGGCGACATTGCGGGTGCGCAGCAAGGTGCCGCGGATGTTGATGCCCATATTGTCCAGCATCGACTGCAGCGACTGCTCGGTGAAGGGCGCGTTGCGCAGCGTGTCGCCGCTGCCCTTGAGGCCGATCACCAGGCCGTATCCGAGAATTTGATTTTCCCGCACGCCCTTCAGGCTGGCGATGTCCTTGATCCGCACCGCGGCGTCGGCCGCCGTGAGCAGCAAAGCGAGGATGGCGCCCGAAATCAGCAGCCGGATCATCCGTTTTGAATCCGCACTGATCCGTCCGGCTGCACCACGCCCCTGATCGTCACCCCGGTGTCGAGATTGCGGAGCGGGATCGTCGCGCCCTCGCCGCCGGATTGCAGCGAAGTGCCGTAGGTGACGATCGACAGCCCGCCGTCCTCGATCGTCACTTTGACGACGCTGCCGCGGGTGACGATCTTCTGTTCCTCGATCGCGTTGATCGGGATCAGGTAGCCCGGCAACAGCGTTCGCCGGGCGATGCGCCCGACAGCCGCGGTCCGCTCGTTGACGAACGCCGCGAGGCCGGACAAATTCGGCGCGAATGCGCGATCGATCAGCATCTCGTCCTTGATCGCCTCGCCCGGATAGATCGTCGTGGCCGGGACCGGCAGCCGTACCGGATCCGCCGCCGCGGCTGCGCCGCACATCGGCAAGACCCCGACGGCCGCAACGACGATCCGCCGCAGGGCGATCGAAATGGCACGCACACCCAGCATCATCCGTTTCCGATTTGAGAGCCCGTCCGGGTCCGGTCAAACCGGAGCCGGACCCTGTGTTGTCGTTCGGCGCGCCGTCTTCGGACGCGCCGGTCAGCGAAGCCCCTTGGAGACGGTCGACGCCATCTCGTCCGCCGCCTGGATCACCTTCGAATTCATCTCGTAGGAGCGCTGCGCCGAAATCAGTTCGGTGATTTCCTTGACCGGATCGACGTTGGAGCTCTCCAGATAGTGCTGGTGGATCTTGCCGAAGCCGAGATCGCCCGGGACGCCGACGACCGGAACGCCGGACGCGAGCGTTTCCTTGTAGAGATTTCCGCCGAGCGGCTCGAGGCCGGCCTGATTGGCGAAATTGGCGAGCGTGAGCTGGCCGATCTGGCGCGGCGCGATCTCGCCGTCGAGCTTGGCGTAGACCTCGCCGGATTCGTTGACGGTGACTTCAACCGTCCCCTGCGGAATCAGGATCGCGGGATCGACAGTGTAGCCGTCGGCGGTGACGAGCTGCCCGTCGGCGTTGGTGTTGAACGATCCGGCTCGCGTGTACAACGTAAAGCCGTTCGGACCGGCGACCTGAAACCAGCCGCGGCCGTTGACCGCGAGGTCGTAGGTGTTGCCGGTCTGGGCCAACGTGCCCTGCATGTGCAGCTTGCGCACCGCCACCGACCGCACGCCGAGCCCGAGCTTGGCGCCTTCCGGCACGGCGCCCTCGCCGACCCGGTTCGGAACGCCCTGCATGCGATCGATCTGATAGAACAGATCGGTGAATTCGGCGCGCGCCCGTTTGTAGGACGTGGTGTTGATGTTGGCGATGTTGTTGGCAATGACCTCGACGTTGAGCTGCTGAGCGCTCATCCCCGTGGCGGCAATAGCAAGGGCTCTCATCGATCCGACCTCATATCGCCATTCGGCTGACTTCTTGATAGGCCTGGACGACCTTGTCCCTGACCGCGACGGCCAGTTGCAGCGTGCGTTCGGCGGACATCACCGCCTCGACCACGCGCTGGGCCGAGACCTTGCCCTGGATCGACGAGATCGACGCGGCTTCGCCGGCTCTCAACGACCCGATCGCATCGGCCGCGACCTGCTCCATGATCCTGTCGAATCCCACGGCCGCACTGCCGGGGCCGCCGATCGCCGGCGCGGGCGGCGCCATCGGCGCGGCGATCTGGTTCGTCCTGGCGGCGCCTGCGCCGTCCACGATCGAAGACAACGTATCCAGCATCACGACCCCCTCAGCAAATCAATCGTCATCGACACCATCGACCTCGCCTGTTTCACCACCTGCAGCCCGGCTTCGTAGGAGCGGTTGGTTTCCCGCATGTCCGCCATCTCGATCAGCATGTTGACGTTCGGCAGCTTGACGTAGCCGCTCGCGTCGGCGGCGGGATGGCTGGGCTCGTACTCCGTCCGGAACGGCGCGGAGTCGACGCCGATATCCTTGACCTTGACGACCCGGACCCCGGCCGCGCGATCCATTTCGGCGGTGAACGTCGTGGTCTTGCGCGCATAAGGCTCGGCGCCGGGGACGCGCCCGGTGGAATTGGCGTTCGCCAGATTCTCCGAGACGACGCGCAACCGCGTCGACTGCGCCTCGAGCCCGGAGCTCGCGATCTGAACGGAAGCCTGCAACGGATCAATCATCGGCGGCTCCTATCAGGCCTTCGCGCTGGTCATGAACATGCGGTGGAAGGATTTGACGATCGCGGTGTTCAGCGAGTAGTCGCGGTTGATGTCGCCGGCCTTCAGCATCTCCTGCTCCAGGCTGACCGAATTTCCCGAATGCACGACTTCCCAACTGTCCTGCTTGCGGACGCCCTGCGCGCGCACGGTGTCGCCGGTGGTGATGTGCATCGGCGACGTCACCGCCACCGGCACCACCCTGTTGTCGAGCAGCTTGGCGAACGGCTCGATGTCCTGCGCCCGGAAGCCCGGCGTGTTGGCATTCGCGACATTCGACGAGATCGCCGCCTGTCGCAGTGACAACCAGTGTGCCTGCGACGACGCGACATCGAACAGATAGATCGGTCCCACTGCGCCCTCTCATGCTTTGACCGCTCCTTGATACGCGGTCAAACTTGTCCGAGGCTGGCGCGACGATCTTTCGCGGCGCACCGCGCCCGCTCACGAGCCGGGCTTCTTCCGGCCCGCGTGCAGGAAGTAGATGATCTCCGCGACCGGGCGATAGAACTCGGCCGGGATCACCCGGTCCAACTGCGCGACGTCGTACATCGTGCGCGCCAGCAGCTTGTCTTCGATCACCGGAACGCCGTTCTGCTCTGCGATCTCCCTGATCTTCAAGGCGATCAGATCCTGCCCTTTGGCGACCACCGTGGGCGCGGGGTCTTCGCCGTGCTGATATTTGAGCGCGATCGCGTAGTGCGTGGGATTGGCGATGACCAGCGTCGCACGCGGCACCGCCGCCAGCATCGCCTTGCGCGCGCGATCGCGCGCGATCGAGCGCATCCGTGACTTGACGATCGGATCGCCTTCGGCCTGCTTGAATTCGTCCTTCAGTTCCTGCTTGGTCATCCGCAGATCGCGCCGCCAATGAAACCGGGCCCAGGCGAGGTCCAACGCCACCAGCACGATGGTCGCGATGCTGACCGCCGAGACCAGCCGCATCGCGGCCGACAGGATCAGCTCCGGGACGGCCGCCGGATCTCCGAACAATGCATTCACCGCAACGGTTTCCTCAGCCTGCAAGACGATCGCGACGACAATGCTGATGGCGAGAAACTTGGACACCGACTTCCCGAATTCGACGCGCCCCTGACTTCCGAATATCCGATCCCATCCCTTGGCGACCGAAATGCGCGAAAGGTCGGGGGTGATCCGCTCGAACACCAGATTCGGCGCGTTCTGGAAGATCGACGCCGCCACTCCCGCCAGCGCCAGCACCGTGACGATGGGGATTACCAGGCGCGCCGCACTCGCACCGACCGTCATCAGCAACGCGACGGCATCCGCGCCGTTGCGAATGCGGATTCCGGCGGGATCGTCGATCATCCGCGCCAGCGTCGCGCTGAGACCGCGGACGTTGCCGACGGTGAGAAAGCTCTGGATCAGGAGCAGCGCGATCATCGAGGCGAAGATCGAGACTTCGCGAGAGACCGGAATTTTGCCTTTCTCGACGGAGTCGCGGATTTTCTTTTCCGTCGGCTCCTCGGTCTTGCTTTCCTTGTCGGGCGCCTCGGACACGGTCTATGGCTTCACGTGAACAACGGCTGGTCTTCTTCGTCCGGATTGAGATCGATCTCTCCCCGCCCGGCCATTTCGAGTGCGAGATCGGTGATGACCCGCCGCGCCTCGACGATTTCCCGGTGGTTCGCCGGAACGCCGTTGGCGAGTTCGTGATCGACCAGCCGGCGGGTGCGCGAGGCCAGCGACGACAGGATCAATTCGCGGAACGTCGCGTCCGCGCCCTTGAGCGCCGTCACGACGCGGTCGGTCGGAACCTGATCGAAGATCAGCATGCGCGCCTTGGGCGTGAGATTGACGATGTCGTCGAAGGTGAACAGCATCCCTTTCAGGATCTCCGCCGATTTCGGCCGGGACTCGGCGAGGCTCTTGAGCGATTCCTCCATCTGCGCTCGCTCCATCTTGTTGATGATGTCGGCCATGCGCGGATAGGTGTCGGCGGCAAGATTGCGCTCGAAATTGATCATGAAGT
Source organism: Rhodopseudomonas sp. NSM (assembly GCF_052445935.1). NCBI lineage: Bacteria > Pseudomonadati > Pseudomonadota > Alphaproteobacteria > Hyphomicrobiales > Nitrobacteraceae > Rhodopseudomonas > Rhodopseudomonas sp. NSM. The sequence continues at coordinate 39,213 of NZ_JBQTCH010000007.1, forward strand.
CTTCGTGCATGGTCTTTTCGATGATGCTCATCGCATCCTCGACGACCGGCTTCAGGCTCAGCATCCGCCGCATCAGGCCGTGCCGGATATCGCCCGGCAGATGGCTCATCACCCGCGCGGCGCAGGCCGGCTTGACGCGCGACAGGATCAGCGCGGCGGTTTGCGGATGCTCCTTGAGCAGATAGTTCGCGAGCAGGCTCTCCGATACGAACGAGATCCGCTCCCAGACCGATTTGGTCTTGTTGCCCGACACCTCGGACATCAGATCCGAGATCTGCTCAGCAGGCAGAACGCCGGCCAGCAGTTGTTCGAGTTCGCCCACGGTCGCCGAGATGTTCGGGCCCGCGGTGAAATTCTGCGCGAACTCCTCGATGATCGATTCGAGCTCCGGCGTCGAAATCGGCGTCAGTTCGGACGCCGCCCGGGTGACGATCTTGATCTCGTCGGGATCGAACTGCTTGAGCACCGTGCCGGACAGCTCCCGACCCATCGCCAGCAGCAACACCGCGACCTTCGCGGTGCCGCTCAGCGATTTGACGTCGGGGGCGGTCTTGGCGGGCGGATTGATGGCCATCACTGTAACTCGCTAGGCCATGGCATCGCCGGCGATTCCCCCGACGATTTCGGTCAGCGACACGCCGAACCGGGAGTTCTCGTCCTCGACCACGACCACCGCCCCCCGCGCCACGATCCTGCCGTTGACCACGACCTCGACCGGTTCGCCGACGCGATGATCGAGCGGGATCACTGCGCCGCGTCCGAGTTTCATCAGATCGGCGACCGGCATCACGGCGGAGCCGAGCAGAACCTGGACGGTGACGGGAATTCGCAGAATCGAATCGAGGTTGGTCAGCCGGCTGGTTTCTTCGGCGGCGCGCGCCGCCAGATCCGCCAGCTTGCCGAACGAGGCGCCGTCGGGCCTGCTCGCATCGGATCCGGCCGCCGTCGCGGCGTTGTTGAGATCGACTTCAAACGATTGCTTCATGTCACCTGCTTTCTCGATGATAGTCCCGCCGGCGCGCCGGCGCCGGCAGCGCCTCCGGGGTCAGCGCCTCACCCACCCGACATTTCCCGCTCCGCGTTCATCTCGGCGATCGTCGCGCGCGCCTGCTCGATCCGGTCACCGAGCAGGCCGACGAGTTGCTTCCCCTCGTCGCCGAAGTCGCGCACCCGGACGACCATCTCGTCCATCGCCTCCGACGTCTTGCCGAAGACGTAGGCGAATTCGGCCTGGGCGCTGCGCAGCCGCACCAGTTCGCGGTGCATTCTGGTGACGCGGACACTGGTGAACAGAAGCGCGGTCAACAGGATCAGATCAACGAGATAGGATGCCATCGAGAAACTCCCGCTTCTGATCCGCCGATTCCTGGACTTGCAGCGAGTATGCGCCGTCGAGTTGCCCGAGCTGGCACCAGAACAGCCGCTGATCGTTGCATTCGAGACGCACCATCGTCTTCGGCGTCGCGTTGAGCTTGAGCACCTGCCCGACATGGAAGTGCGCGACTTCGCCGAGCGTGAACTCCCGCTCTTCGAGCACGGCCTTCAGCACCACCTCGGTGCGCTGAATCTCGCTGTGCAGCTGGCGGCTCCAGTTCGGATCGGTGGACACCGACTCGCCCGAGACGATCTGCGACAGCACCGTGCGGATCGGATTCAGCGCCCCGTGGGGAATTGCGATGAACATCTCGCCGCCGCGGTCGAGCGCCTGAAGCAGGATGTTGGCGCACACCGCCATGTTGTTGAGCCGGCCGATCGCCAGATAGTCCATCCGCGTCTCGACCCGTTCGAGATCGAAGGTGACGTCGGCGACGCGGGAGAACGACGTCTTCAGCGCCTTGCCGAAGCGCTCGAACAGCACCTGCGCGACGTGAAGCTCGACATTGGAAAACACCCGCGGCATGTCCAGCGGCGGCTCGGCGCCGTCGGCACCGAACAGCAACTCGATCATCGTGTAGACGAAATCGCGATCGAACCCGATCAGGATCCTGGCGTCCCAGGCCTGGGCGTAGAACACCGCGGCGATCGCCTCGCCCTCGTGACGATCGAGAATGTCGGAGAGGCGGTCGCTGGCGACGCCGCTCAACGAGAAGTAGGATTGCGACGGCGACATCGACCGCAGGCTCTCCGCGCACAGATTGGTCATCTGGTCGAACACCACATGCAGCATCGGCATGCGCTCGACCGAGATCCCGGCTGCGCCGAGCAATTGATCCGAGGCCTGGTCCGGTTGTCCCGATTTCACGTCCACCTCAGGCTCCCGCTGCGCGCGCGGCCGGCGTCGGGGCTTCACCCTTCTTGGCCGCCCCGGATATCGTCTCGCTCTCGACCACGTCGATCGACGGACGCTCGTTCGACCCGATCATCTTGCGGCCGTGCTCGATCGCGATCTGCGGCAGCGCGCCGTTCATGAAGGCGAGCAGCGTCTGCTTGACGATGATGTACATGCGACACTGCTGCTCGCGGACCGACTTGATCTTGGCCGCCAGCGGCGCGACCAGGCTGTAGGACAGGAAGATGCCCGCGAAGGTGCCGACCAGCGCCGAGCCGATCAGGCCGCCGAGTAGCTTGGGTGACTGATCCAGCGCACCCATCGCCTTGATGACGCCGAGGACCGCGGCCACGATGCCGAGCGCCGGAAGCCCCTCCGCCACCATCATCATCGAGCTGTAGGGCTTCAGTTTGCTGCGGACGATGGTGTCGATCTCTTCGTCCATCAGCGCCTCGATCTCGTGCGGTCTGGCGCTTCCCATCACGATCAGGCGGAAGTAGTCGCAGATGAAGCTGGTCAGGGCTTCATTCGCCAGCACGGTCGGAAACGCGGTGAAGATCTCGGAGGACTCCGGCTCGTCGATATGCGCCTCGACCTCGTTGCGGCCCTTGTTGCGGACTTCCCGCATCAGCGAATGCAGCAGGCCGAGAACATCGAGGTAGTCGCGCTGCTTCGGCACCGACATGGTCAGCGCCTGCCTGATCGCGACGCCGCTGTCGAGCACCACCTTCCACGGATTGGCCACGATGTAGGTGCCGAGCGCCATGCCGCCGATGATGACGAACTCCCATGGCTGCCAGATCACGCTGATGTGCCCGCCCAATGCGGTGAACCCGCCCAGCAGGCTGGCGAAGGTGATGATGGTACCGAACAAGATGCTCAAGCGATTCGCTCCGGACTGGTCCGAATCAACTAGGCGACGAATCTTGCTCGAAGCTGACATCGGCGGCGACAGGCCCGCGCAAGCTTGACGACGGAGCTTCGCATCCGGCCTCGTTCGCCGATTTCGAGGAAGGGCACGTCATGGTCTCGACCATCGTCAACTACCAACTCGTCACCAAAGACATCACCCGTTCGCTGCAGCGGACCGCGGACAAGCCGGACGTGTCGCGCGACACGAAATACTATCTGACCCACATCGGCGACGTGAAATCGATCGACGATTTCATCGGCGACTACCGGCTGTTCTCCTATGCGATGAAGGCCCACGGGCTGTCGGACATGACCTACGCCAAGGCTTTCCTGCGCAAGGTGCTGACTGAAGGAATTTCGGATTCGTCGAGCTTCGCCAACAAGCTGGTCGACACGCGCTATCGCGATTTTGCCGCGGCCTTCAATTTCGCGTCGCTGGGCGAGCAGGCGACCAACACCACCGGCGCGACCACAGGGACCGCCGAGAAATACATCCGGCAGTCGCTCGAGGAGGACGCCGGCAAGGACAACGAAGGCGTGCGGCTGGCGTTGTATTTCGAGCGCAAGGCCCCGACCATCAAGACCGCCTACCAGATCCTGTCCGACAAGGCGCTGCTGCAGGTGGTCCAGACCGCATTCGGGATCTCGCCGCTGACGGCAATGGCCGACATCGACAAGCAGGCGGCGATGATCGAGGCCAAGGTCGACTTCGCCGACTTCCAGGACCCGGCCAAGCTACGGACCTTCCTGCAGCGCTTCTCGGTGATGTGGGACGTCGAAAACAACCAGGCGACGTCCGCGGCCGCGCCGCAGATCCTCACCGGCCAGCCGATCGAGTTCGGACTGAGCGCCCGCATTCTCACCAGCCTGCAAGGCTTGAAGCTCGGAAGATAGACACAGCATGCAATCAGCCCTCTACGTCAGCCTGTCCGGCCAGGTCGCGATCGAAAAGCGGCTGGAAACCATCGCCAACAACATGGCGAACATGAAGACGGCGGCATTCCGGGCCGACGCGGTCAAGTTCGAGACCGCGTTGTCGCGCGCCGGGACGCAGCCGGTCGCATTTTCCTCGTCGGGCAACAATTTCATCTCGCGCAAGGCGGGCGGCGTGACCCAGACCGGAAACAACCTCGATGTCGCGGTGGTCGGCGACACCTGGCTGGGCTTCACCACCCCGTCCGGGCCGGCCTACACCCGCGACGGCCGGCTGCAGATCGGGACCAATGGCGAGCTGCAGACCGTCGCCGGCTATCCCGCCCTCGGCGCCGGCGGCACGCCGATCATCGTCGATCCCGATGGCGGGCCGCTGACCATCGCGCGCAACGGCACGATCTCGCAGCGCAACCTCCAGGTCGGGGTGCTCGGCCTGTTCGACATTCCGGCGGACGCCAGGCTGCAGCGCTTCGCCAATTCCGGCGTGATCCCGGATCGCCCGGCGACGGCCGTGATCGACTTCACCCGAACCGGCTTTCAGCAGGGATTCGTCGAGGCCTCGAACGTCGATGCGCTGTCGGAGATGACCGCCCTGATCACGGTGTCGCGGGCGTTTCAGGGGGTGAGTTCGATGATCGAGAATTCGGAAGGCACGCTACAGAACGCCATCCGCTCGCTCGGCGAACCGGCCAAGGGATAGCGGCTTGCGGCTGAATGCGGGGGCGGCATGAACGCGCTGGAACGGCTCGACGCCACGCTGGCCTCGCTGCGGCACGACGTGCCGACGGTACGGGTCGGAGGCACCGTCTCCGAGGTCACGCCGACCCATTATCGGGTGTCTGGCCTGTCGCGTTTCGTGCGGCTGGGGGAACTGATCGGACTCGACACCGGCGACGGGCTGCAGCTCGGCGAGGTGGTCCGCATCGACGGCAACGGCGTGACCGCCAAACCGTTCGAGTCGCATATCGCGGCAGGGCTGGGCCTGGTCGCCTACCGGCTGCCGCCGAAGACGTTGTCACCGCATCCGGACTGGAAGGGCCGGGTCGTCAACGCGCTGGGCCAACCGCTCGACGGCGCCGGCCCGCTCGCCGCCGGCGAGCGCGTGATGTCGACCGACGTCAATCCGCCGCCGGCGATGAGCCGCAGCCGCGTGCGCGCGCCGCTCAAAACCGGTGTCCGCGTCGTCGACCTGTTCACGCCGCTGTGCCTCGGCCAGAGGATCGGCATCTTCGCCGGATCCGGTGTCGGCAAGACCACCCTGCTGTCGATGATCGCCAAGAGCTCCGGATTCGATACGGTGGTGACCGCGCTGGTCGGCGAACGCGGCCGCGAGGTCAACGAGTTCCTCGAAGACGCGCTGAGCGCCCATCGCGACCGCGCGGTCACCGTGGTGTCGACCAGCGACGAAAGCCCGATGATGCGGCGCGAGGCGGCGAAGACCGCAACGACGATCGCCGAGTACTTCCGGGATCGCGGCGAATCGGTGCTGCTGATCGTCGACTCGGTCACGCGATTCGCTCACGCCGCCCGCGAAGTCGCGCTCGCCACCGGCGAGCCGGCGGTCGCGCGCGGCTATGCGCCCAGCGTGTTCAGCGAATTGCCGCGCCTGCTGGAGCGGTCCGGCCCCGGCATCGACGGAAAAGGCTCGATCACCGGCGTGTTCGCGGTGCTCGTCGATGGCGACGACCACAACGAGCCGGTGGCGGACACGGTGCGCAGCACGCTCGACGGCCACGTCGTGCTCGACCGCGAGGTGGCGGATCAGGGGCGCTATCCCGCCGTCAACGTGCTGTCGTCGGTGTCCCGCCTGGCGCAGCAGGTGTGGTCGCAGGAAGAGCGCGTGCTGGTGCGGAAGTTGCGGGCGATGATCGCGCGGTTCGAAGATACCCGCGACCTGCGCCTGATGGGCGGCTATCAGGCCGGCCGCGACGGTGAACTCGATCAGGCTGTGCAGCTGGTGCCGAAGATCTACGATGTGATGCAGCAATCGCCAACCGACGCCGCCTGCACGGAGCCGTTCCAGGAGCTTCTGGCGGCGATCAAGAATGTGATCGGCTGAGCGGCGAAGCAGCGATCTGCATCGCCGGCGCAGCAACGACGGAACTTTCAACAGCGATGCACCCCGTCGTCACGCCTGCGACGACGGGGTTCGGCACAGTGTCCGAGGGATCTGGCGTCGGCGGGATCTGGAGTCGGCGCTCAGCTGTTCGTCGTGACGCCCGGATCGGCCTTGAGCTCGCTATAGGTCTCCTGCTCGCCGCGGACTTCCTTTTCCGCTTCCAGCCAGAATTCTTCGCTGCGATCTTCCGGGTAACCGGCCAGCTCCCACTTCTCGCGGGCACGATGACGGATACGCTGCGTGAGTTCGTCTTCCATGGTGACTGCCTCCGATCAGAATGCGTTGCGTGCAACGCGCAGGTTTGTCTATTTCGTTTTGGTGTAATCCTGATGTCAGCAACTGGTTCCTGAGCGCGGCGCATGCGAAAATGCGGTTCGTGCGGCACGGCTTTGCCCGCCGTCATTCCGGTTGTGGTATCGGATTCTTGGCTACCCACCGTTTCACAGGACCATCCATGACGCCCCCTTCGTCCAAAGTCGCCCTCGTCACCGGCGCCGCGCGCGGCATCGGCCTGGCCACGACGCGCCGTTTTCTCGATGACGGCTGGCGCGTCGCGTTGCTCGATGTGGATCGCGAGGGCCTGCGCGCGGCGATCGACGCACTGGCGCTGCCGGAGCGGACCCTGGGACTGCCTTGCGACGTCGCCGACGAGGCGTCGGTGACGCGCCATGTCGGTTCGATCGCGACGCGGTTCGGCCGGCTCGACGCGGTGGTCAACAATGCCGGCGTCGCGGTGTTCAAGCCACTGATGGAGACCACGCCCGCGGAGTGGCAACGGGTGATCGACGTCAACCTCACCGGGCCGTTCCTGGTGATCCAGGCCGCCGTGCCGCTGCTGCGCGACAGTGGCGGCGGCGCGATCGTCAACATCACCTCGATCTCGGCGCTGCGGGCGTCGACGCTGCGGATCGCCTACGGCTCCAGCAAGGCCGGCCTCGCGCATCTGACCAAGCAATGCGCGGTCGAGCTGGCCTGCCTCGGCATCCGCGTCAACGGCGTCGCGCCCGGCCCGGTCGAGACCGCGATGGCCAGGGCGGTGCACACGCCGGCGATCCGCGCCGATTATCACGACGCCATTCCGCTCGGCCGCTACGGCCTCGAACAGGAGCTGGCCGAGGCGATCCACTTCCTGTGCAGCGACCGCGCCAGCTACATCACCGGGCAGATCCTCGCCGTCGACGGCGGCTTCGACGCCGCCGGCATCGGCCTGCCGACGCTGCGCGGCGAACGGCGGAACGGGTAGTTCTTCCCGCCCGCCCATCCTTCGAGGCTTGCTTCGCTCGCACCTCAGGATGACGCTTCGAGGCTCGCTGGTGCGCCAGCGACAGATCAGCATCCTTCGAGGCTCGCTACGCTCGCGCCTCAGGATGACGTTGGGGTTTGTTGCGCGGGCCATCGACAGGCACAGCATCGTCATCCTGAGGTGCTCGCCCTCTTGGGCGAGCCTCGAAGGATGCGGCCGCGCACGATCAGCCCGTGCACCGCGCAGCTACGGATTGACAGCTGATCCGGCCGGCTCATTCTATGCTGCGAAGCCAGCTTCGAAGGACTCGGCGATGGGCATCTACGTCTGCATGCTGCGCTGTTCCGACGCATCGTACTACGTCGGCAGCGCGACGGGCGACGATCTGTCCGCGCGGATCGATCAGCACAATGCCGGCGCCTACCCCGGCTACACCTTCGTCCGTCGCCCGGTGACGCTGGTCTGGTCGCAGCATTTCGACCGCATCACCGACGGTATCGCCGCCGAGCGGCAGATCAAGGGCTGGAGCCGCGCCAAGAAGGAGGCGCTGGCGCGGTCCGACTGGGCCGGCGTGCAGCGGCTGGCGCGCCGCCGCGGCGGCAAGCCGGCGCCGTGAGCGGCGCAGGACAGCATCCTTCGAGGCTCGCTACGCTCGCGCCTCAGGATGACGGCGTCCTTGTTGCGAGGCTCACAACAAGCACAGCGTCATCCTGAGGTGCTCGCCCTCTTGGGCGAGCCTCGAAGGATGCGGCCGCGTGGGCTGCGCTGCGCGCCGCTCACCCTACGGATTGCCACTGCAGAGTCGGCGCCCGCGCGGCTCGTGACTACGAACTCACCGCCTCGCTCTCGCGCGACAATCGATCGAGATGCATGCGGATATGCGCGGCCTCGGCGGTGGTTCGCGCCAGCGCGATGGCGCGGTCGAAGGCGGTGCGGGCCTCATTGCGGCGGTCCAGTTGCAGCAGCAGCGCGCCCTTGGTGCCGAAATAATGGAAGTAGTTCGACAGCCTGTCCTCCAGCGGCGCGATCATCGCCAGCGCGGCGTCGGCGCCGCGGACTTTCGACACCGCGACCGCCCGGTTGAGCGTGATCACCGGCGACGGCTGCAGGATCTCCAGCGAGCCGTACAACAGATCGATCTGCGCCCAGTCGGTGTCTTCGGGCCGGGCGGCGCGGGCATGCAGAGCGGCGATCGCCGCCTGGATCTGATACGCCCCGGTGCGGCGATGGCGCATCGCCTTGTCGATCAGCGCCAGCCCCTCGGCGATGAATTTCGCGTTCCACAGGCTGCGGTCCTGATCGTCGAGCAGCACGATCTCGCCGCCGGCATCGAACCGCGCCGGCGCGCGGGCGTGCTGCAGCAACATCAAGGCGGTCAGCCCCATGATCTCGGGCTCGGACGGAAACAGCCGCAGCAGCAGCCGCGCCAGCCGGATCGCCTCCTCGCACAAGGGCGCGCGGATTCCCGCAGTGTCGCCGGAGGCGGAATAGCCCTCGTTGAAGACCAGGTAGATCATCGCCGCCACCGAGCCCAGCCGTTCGCTACGCTCCGGCGCGCCCGGGGTTTCGAACGGCACGCGCGCGCGCGCCACCTTGGCCTTGGCGCGGGTGATGCGCTGCTCCATCGCCACGTCCGACACCAGAAACGCCCGCGCGATCTGCGGCACGGTCAGCCCCGAGACGATGCGCAGCGCCAGCGCGATCTGCTGGGTCGGCGGCAGTTCGGGATGGCAGCAGATGAACAGCAGCCGCAGGATGTCGTCGCGATAATGCGAGCCGTCGAGCCGCTCGGCCAGCGCCGACTCGGCGTCGTCGAGATCGGAGATCAGTTCGTCGTCGGGCAGCGGCTGCTGCTTCCTGCCGCGGCGGATGTCGTCGATCGCAACGTTGCGGCCGACCATGATCAGCCATGCGGCGGGATCGCGCGGCGGGCCGTTCTGCGGCCAGGCTTTCAGCGCGCGCAGGCAGGCGTTCTGGAACGCCTCCTCGGCGGTGTCGAGATCGCGGAAATAGCGCAGCAGCGCGCCGATCGCCTGGGGCCGCGCCGCGGTGATCGCGGTCTCGATCCAGGCGAGGTCGGTCATGGCTGCGCCGTCCCCGGCATGAACAGGCCGATCGGGCGGATCTCATAGGCGCCGCCGGGATTGGCCTTCGCGAGATCGCGCGCGACGTCGAGCGCGGCGTCGAGGTCGGCGCAGTCGACCACGTAGAAGCCGAGCAACTGTTCCTTGGTTTCGGCGAACGGGCCGTCGATCACCACCGCCGGCTCCGAATCCTTGCGCAGCGTGGTCGCCGCCGTGGTCGGCAGCAGCCGCGCCACCGGGCCGAGCCGGCCGGCTTCCGAAAGCTTGCCGTGCACGACGGCCAGCTTCTGCATCACCGCGGCGTCCTCCTCCCGGCTCCAGGAGCCGACGAAATCCTCGTCGTGATAGCAAAGGATGGCATAGAGCATGCGGACTGATCTCCCTGACTGCGCGACGAACGGCCGTCGTCGTGGCCCGCCAGCATGGCCGACAAAGTTGCAGCGGCCAAGCCCGGCGGATCCGTCCTTGCGAGGAGCGCCGCGACGAAGCAATCCAGCGCGGCGCCCGCTTTTCTGGATTGCTTCGCTGCGCTCGCAATGACGATTACGTCGCCAGCGGATGCGCGAAGCTCCAGGAATGGCCGAACGGATCGACGATCCGGGCGTAGCGCGCGCCCCAGAACGCATCCCACGGTTCCATCGTCACGATCGCGCCGGCCGCTTTCGCCCGCGCCACCGCGGCGTCGCAATCCTGCACCTCGAGATGCATCGTCACCGCGGTGCCCTTCAGTTCGTTCGGCGGCATCACCGCCTCGTCGCCGTGCTGGGCGCAATATTCCGGAAAATGATCGGCGAGAAAGATCCGCGCGCCATCGACCTGGATCTCGGCGTGCAGCAGCCGCTTGCCGTCCTCGGCCGGCATCCGCACCGCCTCGCTGGCGCCGAGCGCCTGTTTGTAGAAATCGATCGCCGCACTGGCGTCGCGGACGACGAGATGCGGGGTGACGGTCTGCGGGGCGGTCATGGGAGTCTCCTGGCTGATGAGTCTCCGCAGGACGAACGGAGCGCGGCGCAGCCGACAGCGGCGGCGACAATTTCCGGCGGACCCCGCGGGCACCGCCTGCCCTCTCTTCCGCCTGCGGGAGAGGGCCGGGATGAGGGCGAGCCGGGCACGGAGTCTGCGATCCGCGGATGGGAGTGCCCTCACCCGGCTCGCTGCGCGATCCGACCTCTCCCGCAGGGGGGAAGGGTTGCGCGGTGCTCGTTGAAGGGCTTCACGGCGAGGCGAACGAGACGTCTAAGCCAGCAACCTTACTTTCAGTTCCGCCAGCGCGCGGGTGAACACCTTCGCGTCGTCGCGGGCGCGCGCCAGCACCAGCGCGCCCTGGATCGTCAGCACGGCGTCTTCGGCGCGCTTGCGCGCGAGCGGCGCGCTCAGCCCGGCGCGACGCAGCGCCGTGGCGAGCGCATCCTGCCAGCGGGCGAAGTAATCGTTCACCGGCGCGGCGAAGTCGTCGCGGGCGTGGCCGAGGGCGATGACGCCGACCAGGCAGACGCGGGCGCCGGAGCGGAAGTAATCGTCGACGCCGGCGAGCATTGCGGCGATCGCGGCGTGAGGATCGTCGGTGTCGCGCAGCGGCGCAAAAATGTTGGTCTCGAACCAGCCGTCGATCTCGGCCAGCACCTCGTCTGCCATCTGCTTCTTGCCGCCCGGAAAGAAGTGATACAGGCTGCCCTTGCCGAGCCCGGTCGCCTGCGAGATCAGCGCCAGCGACGCGCCCTCGTAGCCGTGGGCGCGGAACACCTCGCCGAGCAGCGGCAGCAGCGCGGCGCGATCGGTCATCCCACCCCCGTCATGGCCGGGCTCGTCCCGGGCATCCACGTCTTTCCGGTCGCGCGCGCCGAAGAACGTGGATGCCCGGGACAAGCCCGGGCATGACGGAGTGAGGGTGTGGGCCTGTTGCACATGATGCGGCGCTCGCTGCTAATACGGCTCGGCCGCGAGGCCCGGCACGTCGGCGGGGCGCGGGCCCGGCGCCGGCCAGTGGAAGCGGCGCTCGGTTTCCTTGATCGCGACGTCGTTGATGCTGGCCTCGCGGCGGCGCATCAGGCCTGCGTCGTCGAACTCCCATTGCTCGTTGCCATAGGAGCGATGCCACTGCCCGGCATCGTCGTGCCATTCGTATTGAAACCGCACCGCGATGAAATTGCGGTCGAACGCCCACAGGTCCTTGATCAGCCTGTAGTCGTGCTCCTTCGTCCATTTCCGGGTGAGGAACTCGACGATCGCCTCGCGGCCCTGAAAGAACTCGCCACGATTGCGCCAGCGACTGTCGGGCGTATAGGCCAGCGACACCTTGACGGGATCGCGGGAATTCCAGGCGTCCTCGGCCATCCGCGCCTTCTGCGCGGCGGTCTCGCGGGTGAACGGCGGCAATGGCGGGCGCGACATCGCGATATCTCCACGTCGGATGAGCTGCGGCGAAGATTGTACCGATCGGTACAGCGAGTCAAGCGCGCGGTTTCGTCTCCGCCGGCTTCGCCTCGTCCTCCACCGGCATCGTCACCGGCACGGTGAACAGCGTCGGCAAATTGCGATACCAGGTCGCGATCCACGCGACGGCGACCAGCAGGCCGATGCCGACGACGCTGACGAAGATCTGCATCGCGATGCCGCCGGAGATCTGCACCAGAATCCAGTGCGCGGTGAAGGACAGGATCACGCCGACGCAGAACACCGGCAGCGAGCGCTGGCCGCACAGGATGATCGGGTGCAGCCGCCGCGAGCGCAACGCCGGCAGATCGGGTGGCAGCAGCTTCACCACGATCGTGAGCAGCGCCAGGAAATGGATCAGCCGCAGCGGCGCCAGGCTGGTCTTGTCGATGGGATAGATCAGCTTGCCGACGGACTCCGGCACCAGCCCGTAGAGCGCCTCGAAATTCCACGACATCGCGATCACGAAGGCGACCAGCACGATCGTCCAGGACAGCGTCTGGTTCGGCCAGGATTTCACCCACGGGCGCACCTTCGGGCCGTTGCCGAAGCCGCACCAGATGCCGAACACGAACAGGAACTGCCAGGCGAACGGGTTGAAGTACCAATGCCCGTCGGGGAACGACGGCAGGTTCCAGCCGAAATGGCGCGACACCAGATACAGCAGGCCGGACGCCGCCAGCGTCCAGTGCGGCCGGCGCAGCAGTCCCCACAGCACCAGCGGCGCCGCGACCACGAACACGATATACAGCGGCAGCACGTCGAGATTGACGGGCTTGTATTTCAGCATCAGCGCCTGCTGGATCATGATGTCGGGGTTGGCGAGAAACTGCGCGACGTTGAACTCGTCCTTGTACATCGGATTGTCGAAACGCCGCGCCGCGCGGGCGATCTGCGCGGTGAAGAACAGGAACAGGAACACGTGCGCGACATAGAGCTGCGCCGCGCGGGTCCACAGCCGCTTGATCGCGGCGACCATTTCGCCGCGTTTGACCGCCGGGCCATAGGCGAAGCCGATCGAATAGCCGGAGATGTAGACGAAGAACTCGGCGGCGTCGCAGAAGCCGTAATTGCGCAACGTGAACCAGCTCAGCACGTTGTAGGGAATGTGATCGATGAAGATCATCCACTGGCCGAGGCCGCGCAGGAAATCCAGCCGCAGATCACGCTCGCCGGGGCCGATCGCGACATTGCGCGGCGTCTCGTTGCTTGCACCCACGCGCCTGTCCTCCCGGTGTTGTGGCTCGAATCATTTCACACGCGCGGGGCAATCTATCCGACCCGCGCCGCGGCTCCCGCGGGATTCATGTGACAGAGGATCGCGTGTGTCCCGCGCGCCACGGGCATTCGCTTCCCGCTCGATGCGGACCAAAATCAGTCGTTGCGGCGGACCACGCGTCGCAACAGGCTCAATGCAGTTTCACCGTCGGCGTCGGCCGGGTGCTGCCGGACAGCGTGCTGAGCAGCGTCCGGCCGCGGCCGTACAGCGCCGCCTCGTGCATCTTGTACAGCGAGCGGTACATGAAGCGGGCGAAATAGCCTTCGATCATGAAGCTCTTGCTGACCAGCGACCCCATCAGGCTGCCGACGGTCGAGTATTTGCCGAGCGACACCAGCGAGCCGAAATCGCGGTACTGGAATTCGCCGAGCGCTTCGCCCTTCAGCCGCCTCTCGATCTGCGCCAGCATGAACTCGGCTTCCTGATGCGCGGCCTGGGCGCGCGGCGGAATGTTGTTTTCGTAGCCGGGGATCGCGCAGGCGGCGCAATCGCCGAGCGCGAACACGTCGTCGTCGCGGCTCGACTGCAGCGTCGGCCGGACCACCAGCTGGTTGATGCGGTTGGTCTCGAGCCCGTCGATCTCCTTGAGGAAATCCGGCGCGCGCACGCCGGCGGCCCATACCACCAGCTCCGAAGGAACGACCTCGCCGTCGGCGAGCCGGATGCCGTCGGCCAGCACCTCGGCGACCCGCGCCCTGGTCCGCACCTCGACGCCGAGATCCAGCAGCAGCTTCAGCGTCGCCTGCGAAATCCGCGGCGGCAGCGCCGGCAGGATGCGATCGGCGGCCTCGATCAGCACGATCTTGAGGTCGTGCTCGGGATCGATCTTGTCGAGCCCGTAGGCGATGATTTCGCGCGCGGTGTGGTGCAGTTCTGCGGCGAGTTCGGTGCCGGTGGCGCCGGCGCCGATGATCGCGACGTGGAGCTGGCCGGGCGCGATCGGGGCGTGCTGATGCTGCGCGCGCAGGCAGGCATTGACCATGCGGCGATTGAACCGCGTCGCCTGTTCCGGCGTCTCCAGCGGCACCGCGTAGTCCTTGGCGCCCGGCGTGCCGAAATCATTGGTGACGCTGCCGACCGCGATCACCAGCGTGTCGTAGCCGAGGGTGGTGACCGGATTGATCTCGCGGCCTTCCTCGTCGATCACCGGGCCGAGCGTGATGGTCTTCGCGGCGCGGTCGAGCCCGACCATCTCGCCGAGGCGATAATGGAAATGATGCCAGTGCGCCTGCGCCAGATAGTTCAGCTCGTGCTGCGAACGCCGCAGCGAGCCGGCGGCGATCGCGTGCAGCAGCGGCTTCCAGATGTGGGTGCGGCTGCGATCGACCAGCGTGACGCGGACATTGTCGGACTTGCCGTATTTATCGCCGAGCGCAGTGGCGAGCTCGAGCCCGCCGGCGCCGCCGCCGACGATGACGATCCGATGCAGGGACGATGGTGCTGAGTCTGTCATGAATGAGCTCGGAAGTTAGGCGTCACCGATAGCACCAAAACCGACGCGAGGGTATCGGAAGCTACGCTGGTAGTTTTGCGCGGAGTCGAGCCGCGCACTTCCTGGTCGAAGCGTCACGTCAGCACAAAACGAATAGAGAGTTGCGCCGCACTCATGCTACCGCTAGGTCGTCGCGGCGGCCCCGCCGACGGTGACGACGACAATCTCCGGCGGTACGCCGAAACGGAACGGGACAATGCTGCAACCCAAGCCGCCCGAAACGATCAGATCACATTGTTCGCGCACGTGGCCATAGGCATAACGATTTCGGTAGCGTGACGGCACGATCGGTGACCAACCGAGGATGCGGACCTGCCCGCCATGGGTGTGGCCGCTCAGCACCAGGGCAACGCGATCCGGAACCTGCGCCATGATGTCGGGCTCGTGCGCCAGCAGGATCACCGGTTCGAGCGGCGGAATTTTCGCCATTGTCGCAGCAAGATCGTCGACGCCGAGGCGACGGCCGGGAAGCCGATGTCGCGATGGCAAGAACGCTAGTTGGTCGCCGAGACCGGCGAGCCAGAAGGTCTGGCCATCCTTGGTCAGATGCACCACGTCGTTTTCGTACACCGGAATTCCCACCCGCTCCAATGCAAGGCGCCCGTAGGTCGGACCAGTTCCGGCTGCTTGCGCGGCCCTGTCGTCCCACCAATCGTGATTTCCGAGAATCGCATGGACCCCGAGCGGCGCCCTCAACTCGGCCAATGAAGCCGACCAATCCAGCGAGTCGACGCTGCCGAGCACCCAATGATGGCCCGCCGAATAGTCGCCGAGCAGAACGATGAGATCGGCGCCGAGACCGTTGGTGGTGGCGACGATCGAACGAATCCGCTCGTCGGTCATCCATGGATTGCAGGCATGGATATCGGCGATCACGGCGATCTTGAGCGTCAGACCTGCAGGCCAAGGCCCGGGATTTACCTGATAGCGGGTGATCGCCGGCCACCGCAGCGGCTCGACGAGGAACCCGTAGCCGGCCAGTGCCGCGCCTGACAGCCCGAGCCCGGCGAACCATTTCAGAAACTGACGGCGCGAGATCATGAACGTCTGATCGCATCGAATGATGACAGAAATTCCGTCCGCCCTCGAATGCGAGCGCAGCCGCGCCCGGGATCAGGCGACGTCGGCCTTCATCGCCACCCGCAATGGTAGCGGGATCGGACGCGCCCGGCCGCCGGAGACGAAGGCGACCTTGACGCCGGCTTTCATCAGCAGTTGATCGCCGAGCCTGATCTCCTGCTGCATGGTGATCGACGCGCCACGTACATCTACGGGGCGGGTGATGACGTCGAGCAGATCGTCCATCTTGGCCGATTTCAGGAAATCGAGCTGCATCGCCCGCACCACGAAGGCGAAGCCCGGCGTCTCGCTCTCGGCCTCCGCGAACAATTCGCTCTGCGCCGCGCCGAGCAGCCGCAGATAATTGGTCCGCCCGCGCTCCATGAAGCGCAGATAGTTGGCGTGGTACACGATGCCGGAGAAGTCGGTGTCTTCGTAATAGACGCGGACCTGCATGTGATGGGCGCCGTCGATGATGGCGCCGTCGAGATGGAGAGATAAGCTATTCATAAGAGGGCACAAGCACTTGTCGAGAGTGGAAGGCGAGTGCCGCGATCAGTCCGCGGCGGCCTCGACATGTATTGCGCGAGGACCGAACGCGAAGCAACGCCGAATTGAGACGCAAGCTTCCGGATCATGACTCACGGAATTCCTCGTCGATGTTCATTCTGGCGTCGAGCACGCGAACGACAACGATGCACCTCGGTTCGATCACATAGAATGCAATCAAATTGCCGATGAGAAGCGCCCGGATCGACGGACCGAGGTCGCTCCTCTTGGGGCCCAGCATCGGAAAGCGAGCCAGTTCTTCAAAACGATGATCAATCTGATCGATCAGCCGCTGCGCGGCTTGGGGACTGCGCTCAGCGAGGTACGACGCGGCTGCTACGATATCGGAGCGAGCGCGAATGGCAATAACGACTTCCATTGGCGCTTCACGGCTTGCGCACCCGGCGCAGCATGTCTTCGGGATCCCAGGCCACCACACGCCCGGCAGCGACGTCAGCCATTCCTTCGTCGATTGCCGCCTTAAGGGCCCGGAACTTCTCCGCCTGCTCGACAAGACGGGCCACCGCATGCTCGCGCATGTCGTCGGGCATCGCCTCCAGCGCTTCGACGGCTCTTTCGATGGTCGACGTCATGGTGAGCTCATAACAGTTGTTGCAACCACGGCAAACCGGAACGCTTTGTCACCGACGTGACATGTCCTCACCCAACCCGCGCCAAAGGCGGCGCTGGCTGCGGCACGTCCCGCTTCCATTCTTTGGCGGCTTCGATCCAGGACCCGATCGCCTCCTGCACGTTCTTCAGCGCCTCCTCGGGTGTCGCGCCGTCGGACATGCAGCCCGGGAGTTGAGGGACCGTCGCGAGATAGCCGCCACCATCGGCTTCGCCCAGGGGGTCGATCTGCACGCTGTATTCGAGCTTCATCGTGAGCCTCCGTGCTCCTCAATATAGTGCACGAATTTGCGGATGTAGACCGGCTTGATCGGCCGGCGCGCCGGGATCGTCAGGATTTCGGTCGCGGCCGGGTGTTTGGCGTGGCAGTGCGACCCCTTGCCGGCCCGGAACAGCAAGCCGTGATCGCGGCAGACCTTCTCGACATCGGCGATGTCCAGTCCGCGGCCGGATTGCGGCGCATCCGATCGAGCAGATCCGCCGCCATCATGGCTAGTCCCCCTCCCCGCCGAACAGCCCGAACTGGCCCGGCTCGCGGGCGGGCTCGGCGAGGCCGAGGTGCTTGAAGGCGTGGGGTGTCAGCAGGCGGCCGCGCGGGGTGCGCTGCAGGTAGCCGCACTGGATCAGATAGGGCTCGATGATGTCCTCGATGGCGTCGCGCGGCTCCGACAAAGCCGCCGCCATGGTTTCGACGCCGACCGGGCCACCGCCATAGTTCAGCGCGATGGTCGACAGATAACGCCGGTCCATCGCGTCGAGGCCGGCGGCGTCGACTTCGAGCGCGCCGAGCGCGTGGTCGGCGATCTCGCGGTCGATCGCTTCGGCATCGGCCGCCGACGCAAAGTCGCGGACCCGGCGCAGCAGGCGCCCGGCGATGCGCGGCGTGCCGCGGGCGCGGCGGGCGATCTCGTTGGCGCCGTCGGCGGTGATACCGGTGCCGAGCACGCGGGCGCCGCGCCGCACGATGCTCTCGAGCTCTTCAATCGTGTAGAAATTCAGCCGCACCGGAATGCCGAAGCGATCGCGCAGCGGATTGGTCAACAGGCCCGCGCGCGTCGTGGCGCCGACCAGGGTGAATTTCGACAGCTCGATCTTGACCGAGCGCGCCGCCGGCCCCTCGCCGATAATCAGGTCGAGCTGGAAATCCTCCATCGCCGGATACAGCACTTCTTCCACAGCCGGGCTGAGGCGGTGGATCTCGTCGATGAACAGCACGTCGCGTTCTTCGAGATTGGTCAGCAGTGCCGCCAGATCGCCGGCCTTGGCGATCACCGGGCCGGAAGTGGCGCGAAAGCCGACGCCGAGTTCGCGCGCGACGATCTGCGCCAGCGTGGTCTTGCCGAGGCCGGGGGGCCCGACGAACAGCACATGGTCGAGCGCTTCCTTGCGCTTCCTCGCAGCGTCGATGAACACCTGCAGATTGGCGCGCGCCTTCTCCTGCCCGACGAATTCGGACAGGTTCTGCGGCCGCAACGCCGCATCGCCGAGATCGTCGCCGCGGCGCTCGGGGGTGACGAGGCGGGAGGGGTCGGTCATGGCGCGAGGATAGCATGGTGAGCGAGTTGAGGATGGTCTCCCCTCCCCAGGCACGGCGCAACCTCTCCCGCTTGCGGGGGAGGTCGGATCGCGAAGCGATCCGGGTGGGGGAAGGGCTCCCGGCGGGTCGGAGGTTCCGTGCGCGTCGCCCTCACCCCAACCCTCTCCCGCAGGCGGGAGAGGGGGGTCGCCGTGCGCGGGGAGATCGCAGCGGCCATCATCAGCGCAGCCCTCACAACACCCGCTCCCGGCTGTATTTGTTCGGCAGCAGATCGCTGATCGCGACGGCTTCGACGACGCCGTCGGGGCCGGGCACCAGCACGCGGGCGCCCCGGTCGTAGTCCCAGATCAGTTCGCGGCAGGCGCCGCAGGGCGAGACCACGCGGACCTCGCGATCGGTCTCGTGCGGCTTGGGGTGGCGCACCGCCACGATGGTGTCGATGCCGGCGTCACCCAATTCGGTAATCACTTGCCCGAGCGCGACCGCTTCGGCGCACACCGCCATCCGGCCGAGATACGCATCGAGATTGACCGCGACGAAGCGCTTGCCGGTGCGCGTCAGAAGTGCTGCGCCGACTTCCTGCCAGTCGTTGCGATAGCGCTTGGTGATCGCCTGGGTCGCGTTGGCGATCAGGTCGCGGTCGGCATCGGTGATACTCACTTCGACAGCTCCTTGAGGCCGAGCTTGATCAGTTGCGCGGTGGCGGCGTCGTCGCCGGCGGCGCGGGACGCCGCCGCGATCGCGGCGGCCGCCTGCGGCTGGCCGTAGCCGAGATTGACCAGCGCCGAGATCGCGTCCGTCACCGGGCGCGGCGCGCGGTGATCGTCGAGCGCGCCGGACAGATGCACCACCGCCGGATCGACGTTGCCGAGCGCCGGCACCTTGTCCTTCAATTCGGTGACGATGCGCTCGGCGACTTTCGGGCCGACGCCGGGGGTGCGCGCCACCGCGGCCTTGTCGCGCAGCGCGATGGCGTTGGCGAGGTCGTTCGGCGGCAGCGTCGACAGGACCGCCAGCGCCACCTTGGCGCCGACGCTCTGCACCGTCTGCAGCAGCCGAAACCATTCGCGCTCGGTATCGGTGCGGAAGCCGAACAGCTTGATCTGATCCTCGCGCACGTAAGTCTCGATCGACAGCGTCGCCGCCTCGCCGGGCGCCGGCAGCGCCTGCAGCGTCCGGCTGGCGCAATGCACCTGATAACCGACGCCGTGGACGTCGAGCACGACATAGTCCTCGCCGTAGGAATCGATGACGCCTTTGAGCTTGCCGATCATGGGGCGCCCTCTTCTCCCCTCCCCCTTGCGGGGAGGGAGCCTGCCCCGCACTTGATCCGGGGTCGGGGGTGGGGGTCCGCGGGCACTGAGCCCGCGTCGCCCTCACCCCAGCCCTCTCCCGCAAGCGGGAGAGGGGGTTCGCTGTGCTCGGGGCTGGTTCCGCGGATGAACACGCTCATCCCCCCACCGCCTTCAGCCGCTGCGCGGCAACGCGGTGGTGGGCGTGGGTGACGGCGATGGCCAGCGCGTCGGCGGCATCCGCCGTGCGCGGGTCGGCCTTGGGCAGCAGGATCTTCAGCATCATCTGGATCTGGGTCTTGTCGGCATGGCCGGCGCCGACCACCGTCTTCTTGACCTGGTTCGGCGCGTATTCGGCGACCAGGATGCCGTGCATCGCCGGCGCCAGCATCGCCACGCCGCGCGCCTGGCCGAGCTTCAGCGTGGCGGCGCCGTCCTTGTTGACGAAGGTCTGCTCGACCGCGGCCTCGGCCGGCGCGTAGTCGGCCAGCACCTTTTCAAGCCCGCGATGGATCGCCAGCAGCCGCTCCGCCAGCGGCAGCGTGTCTTTGGGTTCAACCGAACCGCAGCCGACGAACACCAGACGATTGCCGTCGCTCTCGACCACGCCCCAGCCGGTGCGGCGAAGGCCGGGGTCGATCCCCAGGATACGAACGGCGGTGCGAATCGGCGGAATCGTCATGGCGCAGTGATAACGCCATACAGACGTGAACGAAACAGAAACGCGGTGGGCGGGCGGGGTCATCCCCACCACGTCATCCCCGCGAATGCGGGGATCCGGTATCCCCGAGCACCGGCGTTTGGCCGCAGCGGCGGCCACGCTCCAACCGTGAACGCTCCGGGGTACTGGGTCGCCCGGTCGAGCCGGGCGATGACGGTGGATGGTGTTGCCTACGCGGTGCGAAGGCATCGGCGGCAGATCAGCCCGCCATCTTCGCCATCAGCGCGTCAGACACTTCGAAATTGGCGTAGACGTTCTGGACGTCGTCGTGATCGTTGAGGTGATCGATCAGCTTGAACAGCTTCTCGCCGGTCTCGTCGTCGACCGCGACGGTGTTTTGCGGCTTCCAGATCAGCGCCGCCTTGCGGGCCTCGCCGAACCTGGCTTCGAGCGCCTTGGCGACGTCGCGGAAGGTGTCCTGCGAGGCGAACACCTCGTGGCCGGTCTCGGACGACAGCACGTCGTCGGCGCCGGCCTCGATCGCCGCATCCAGCATGTCGTCGGCGGAAGCGACGCCGGCGTCGTATTCGATCACGCCGGTGCGGTCGAACATGAACGACACCGAGCCGGTTTCGCCGAGGTTGCCGCCGGACTTGGTGAAGTAGGAGCGGATGTCGGAGGCAGCGCGGTTGCGGTTGTCGGTCAGCGCCTCGACGATGACGGCGACGCCGCCGGGGCCGTAGCCCTCATAGCGGATCTCGTCGTAATTCTCGCTGTCGCCGCCGATCGCCTTCTTGATGGCGCGCTCGATATTGTCCTTCGGCATGTTCTCCTGCCGGGCGGCGATCACGGCGGCGCGCAGCCGCGGATTCATCGCCGGGTCCGGCGTGCCGAGCTTGGCGGCGACGGTGATTTCGCGGGCCAGCTTGCTGAACGCCTTGGACCTCTGGGCATCCTGCTTGCCCTTGCGGTGCATGATGTTCTTGAATTGGGAATGTCCGGCCATGCGTGCTCTCTCGCGGTCGATCAGAAAATTTCGGGCTGCGGCGCGGGGTTATAAGCGGCACAGGGCCCGAAATCAAAGACCTGGCCCAATATCCAAGGGGGAACCGGATTTCCGCATCGAGAAATTTAACCGCAATTTCACGTAGTCACGCGAGAGTATCGGACAAATTTCGCGTCACGCGGGAGGATTCATGGCGTTCGGCCTCTTTCGAAACCGGCAGCCGGCGACGGCTGCGCCTGAAACTGCGCGGGTCACAGCGCCCGCACCGGCTTCTCCCCCACCCGCCGCCGAGGCTGATTCGGCGTCCGAAATCCTCGAACTGCTCGAACTCGAGCTCGGCTCGCTGATTCGCCAGCTCGAACGCGCCGCGCAGTCGGTGACCACCGGCGTCGAATCGACCACGACGACGCTGCACACCATCCGCGAGCGCACCGATGCGCTGACCGGGCGAACCAGCGCCGCGCAGGCGACCGCGACCTCGTTCTCGCAGGTGGCGGACAAATTCACCGAATCCGCGCAAGGCATCGGCGCCCAGGTGCGGCAGGCGGCACAGCTCGCCGACGACGCCAGCGCCGCGGCCGACGAGGCCACCGCCAATGTCGAGCGGCTGCGGGATTCGTCCGCGGCGATCGGCAATGTCGTCAATCTGATCGCGCAGATCGCGCGGCAGACCACGCTGCTGGCGCTGAACTCGACGATCGAGGCGGCGCGCGCCGGCGCCGCCGGCCGCGGCTTCGCGGTGGTCGCCACCGAGGTCAAGGCGCTCGCGGTGCAGACCCAGGAGGCGACCGAGGAGATCAAGCGCAAGATCGACGCACTGCAGCGCGACGCCTCGACCTCGGCCGACGCCGTCCACCGCATCACCAGCGCGATCGCGGCGATCCGGCCGGTGTTCGAGAACGTCAACGGCGCGGTCGCCGAGCAGAACTCCACCACCGGCGACATCGCCGGCAACGCCGCGACCGCGAGCAGCTTCATCGTCTCGGTCGGCGACAGCGCCGCCGAGATCGACAGCGCCACCCGCGAGGCCGAGCAGCACGGCGACGAGGTCGCCAGGGCCGGTCAGGCGGTGACGATGTATGCCGAGAAGCTGCGCGCGCGCACCGCGGTGCTGCTGAAGCAGGGCGACCGCGAAGCGGCGCGCAAGCGCGAGAAGCTGCCGTGCCATCTGTCGGTCACGATCGACACGCCGCGCGGCAAGGTCGACGCGCCGGTCTACGAAATTTCGCTGGACGGCGTGCTGATCGCAGGGCCCGGCGCCGCGACACTGCCGGTGAAGCAGCCGCTCGCCGCCGAGCTGCCCGACATCGGCGCCTGCAGGATCCGCATCACCGAGCACACCGGCGCCGGCGCGCAGGCGAGCTTCGTGGCGCCCGACGCCACGCTGCGGGCCCGGATCGAGGACCGGCTGTGGGCAATCCGCGACGAGAACACCGAATTCGTCACTCGCGCGCTGGAAGCCGGCCACGCCTTGACGGACATCTTCGAGCGCGGAATCGCCACCGGCGCGATCACGCTGGATGAGATGTTCGACGACAACTACGTCGAGATCGCCGGCACCAACCCGACGCAGTATCGCACCCGGATCCTGACCTGGGCGGATCAGGCGCTGCCGCCGTTCCAGGAGGCGTTCCTCGCCAGGGACAAGCGGATGGCGTTCTGCGCGATGATCGACCGCAACGGCTACCTGCCGGTGCACAACAGGATCTACTCGCAGCCGCAGCGGCCGGGCGACGTCACCTTCAACACCGCGAATGCGCGCAACCGCCGGATCTTCAACGACCCCGCCGGGCTTGCGGCGGGCCGCAACACCCGCCCGTTCCTGATCCAGAGCTACGCGCGCGACATGGGCGGCGGCAACATGGTGATGATGCGCGAGATCGACGTCCCGGTGAAAGTCCGCGGCCGGCACTGGGGCGGTTTCCGGACGGCGTACAGGCTGTAGGGCGATTGGGCGATGGCCGATCTCTCTCAGACCGCCCAGAACGAAGTCACCAAACTGACGGCCGGTTTCGTCAGCAATCTGGGCGTGGGCATCATCGCCGCCGGCGTTTTCGCGCCGGCGCTGTCGCTGCTGTCGGAACGGCCGCTGCTCATCAAGAGCGACTTCCTCATCGTCGGATGTGGTTGCGTGGTTCTGAGCGGCATCCTACATTTGCTGGCACGTAGCGCGCTACGGAGCCTCCGATGAATGACGTGCTGTATCTGCTGGCTATTCCCGCGCTGGTCACTGTGATGGGCGCGGTGCTGGTCTGGCACAACAATCGAACCGCGAAGCGGGCCTGTCAGACCGTTGTTCCTGGTCCGCCGACCATCCGGCGAACCACGCAACAGTAAGCGGCCGGCCGCGATCCTCGACCTCCGCGGCCAAACTCGACGGGCGTTTGCCCGGGCATGGCCCAGCCTCACCCTCACCAGTCATCGTCCGCGAAGGCGGGCGAACCAGTATTCCAGAGCGCTGGTTCATCGGCAGTGCGCCCCATCGAACGCTCCGGGATACTGGATCCCCCGCATGCGCGGGGGATGACGGTCTGCTGTGATGAGAGCTTGCTATGATGAGAGCGCCTTATTCCACTCCGTCGTCATGCGCGGGCTTGACCCGCCTGCGGGGCCGAAGCCCCTTCGGCGCGGCGAAGGCCCCGCATCCATCGCGCCAAGCGCGTCGAAAGCACTTTGCGAAGAGGATGGATCGCCGGGTCGAGCCCGGCGATGACGGTGGAAGATGTTGCAGCATGATGAAGTAGCGGCGCGCCGCTTACTTCATGTCGTCGAGCACCTGCTTGCAGGCGGCCGACAAGGCATCGCGGTTTTCGGCCAGGCATTTCTTGATGCGGCCGCCGCCCGGCATCACGCCGCTGCAGAGTTTCTGATAGTCGGGCTTGCAGGCTTCGCGGGCCTTGCCCTGGTCCTGCGCGCTCGCCAGCGAGAGCGACACGGCCAGCGCGGCGATCACGCAGGCGGCGACCAGTGTGGCCCGCACCATCGCGTCGCTGACGCGCAGCATGGCCTTGCGGCGGAGCGGGATTTTCGAAGTCATTCGCATGTCGGCTCCTTGCGGTCGAAAGTTGCCTCTGGGCAACGGATGTAGATGATACGCACCAGCCGGCGCGATCCCTCGCTGCGGCGTCGTCCGTCAGGGAAGAAATCCGCCGACGAGTTGCCGTCGTCCTTTCTCCGAGACCTGTTCGAGCGTTTCCACGAACGTGTCGGCGACGACGTGGCCGATCGCGATCCGCTTGTTGCGGGCGTCGTCGATCGCCGCGCGCAGCGCCGGCTTGTCGAGATCGGCCTGCCTGATCAGCCGCAGCGTCTTCAGCAGCGCCGCGGTGTATTGCTGCTGCAGCGGCCGCAGTTCGGTCTGCCGGGCCTCGAAATTGCGGCGCAGGATCTCGGCATCCGGCTCCGGCAGCCGCGACGCCACGCGCTCCATGATCCGCTGCGGCATGCCGGCGCTGGCCGGCCGCCATTCCGGTTGCGACCATTGCACGCCGACATAGGCGCCGAGCGCGACATTGAGACACAGCGACACCAGCAGCAGCAGGCGGCCGCCGGTGAAAGGACCCAGCCGGACGGTCATTGCCCGCTCCACAAGGCGATCGCGGACGCGTCGAACACGGCGCTGACGGCTTCCAGCGCCTGCGCGTCCCGGTGATAGGGCAGCGTGCTGGCCATCCAGACGCCGAGCAGCGCCGAGCAGGCGAGGCTGCCGGCCGGCAGCAGCGAGTTCGACCGGAGCCACCGGCGAACCCAGGGCTCCCGAACCGCTTCGGCCTCCGCGGCGGCGATCCGCTGCAGCACCGACAGCCCGGCGCGGCCGGCGCGCGCGGCGTCGACCTCGGGCGCGATCGCCAGCAGACGATCGAACTCCGCCTGCGTCTGCAGCATTGCCGCGGCCTCACCGTCCCGATCGGCCAGGCGCCGCGCAGCGTCGCGGACATCGGGCGGCCAGCGCCCGATGTCGCCGCCCCAGCTTTCTGCCAGTTGCCTGAACTGTTCGCGATTCATGCGTCCCTCCTGTGATCTTGCAGTCTCTCGACTTCCTTGCGCAGCGCGGCCCGCGCCCGCCCCAGCAGCGATTCGAACGCCTTGGGGCTCAAATTCATCGCTTGCGCCGCGGCCTCGCCGCTCAAACCTTCCATGTGGAACAGCGCCACCGCGCCGCGCTGGCGCTCCGGCAGAGCGGCCATCGCCTGCTCCAGCGCGCGGCGCTGCTGAGCCGCAATGAGCGTCTCCACCGGACCGGGTTCGCTCGAGGCGACCTCGGCCGCGTCCTCGATCGGCGCGAGTTGCGGCTTGCGCGCGCGGTCGAACGCCAGATTGAGCACGATCCGGTACAGCCAGGTGGTGAACCGCGCGATCTGCGGATCGAACGACGCCGCCTTGTTCCAGACCCGCAGAAACGCCTCCTGGCCGATATCGTCGGCCTCGGCCGGATCGCGGACGATGCGCTGCGCGACCCGGATGGCGCGCGGCATGTGACGCGTCATCAGCACGCGAAACGCCTGCTGCCGCCGCGCGACCACGGCGGCCATCAACGCCTCGTCGCTGTCATCGTCCATCACCGCCGCCCCCGGCCCGGCCCGTGTCTCGGCCGATGTCTCGTCCGATCGTGCACGCGCGACGGCCGGGCCATCACGCATCGGTTCAGCAGGGCCGCCAGGCGCCTGCGATCCAGCAGCTCCGCGGCGCGACCACCACCGGCGGTCCCGCCACCACGACCCGCGGCCCAACGTAGTACGGCGCGACCGGCCGCGCGTAGTACCTATACGGCCGCACCGGATAGCCCGGCCGATAGGCGCGGCAGCCGGGATAGACGCCCGGTCCACGCCAGCCGCCACGCACGCAGGCGACGGTTTCGACCGGCGAGGCCGCCGCAATGGCGCTGCGCATCGCTTCCGGCCCGATCAGCGGGGCGGCATGGGCGGCAGGCGCCGCGGCGGCGAGGAAGGCGACGGTCAGAAGTGTTCGCATGATCAGGTCCTTTCTGCTGGGCTCCCGGACTCGCGGCGCGCATCGCGCCGGCCGACAGGGGGAGTACGGCGGCAGTGAGGATTTCCCTCGCGACGAAAGTCTGAATTCCCGAGAGGATCAATCTCCGACGCTCTGGAAGGACAGAAACTCCGAGTGGGCTGCGGCGCCTTGCCACTGCGTATTATACCGGGGCCAATTCCTGTCCACGCCGGTATGAGGGTGAGGAAAATCGGCGGAATTTCTGCCCACGGGTACCACTATTCCATATCGCGTGATACGCAATTTTACTAATCGCTATCATTTCACCTTCATATTCTTCGCAGCGGGGCGCGGCGGGAAACGGGGAATGACTCGGCGCGCTCGGCTCCCTGAATGTGGATGGGATTTCACGGCGTGCGGCCGACCGCGCGGTGCCTGAGATAGGGCGCCGCAAGGCAAGCCGTGCGCGGCAACATGCCATGTGGTCAGCGAGCCGGGACCCCAGAATACGACAACCGGAGATCACGAATGCTATCGAAACTGCACATGACCATCGGTCGCCGCATCTATCTGCTGATCGGCCTTGGCTTTCTCGGGCTGCTGGGCACTACCTTCATGGCGTCGCAGGAGATCGGCGGCGGCCTGAAGCAGCAGAAGCAAATCGAGCTCACCCATCTCACCGACCTCGCGCTCGCGATCGTCAAGGACGAACACGACGCTGCGCAACGCGGCGAGATCAAGGCCGACGAGGCGCAGAAGCGCGCGCAGGCGCGGCTCTCCAAGCTGCGCTACGGCGGCAAGGAATATTTCTTCATCACCGACATGCAGAGCATGATGCTGATGCATCCGATCGCGACGCAACTGATCGGCAAGGATCAGTCGAACGCCCGCGATCCCAACGGCAAGCCGCTGTTCACCGAAATGGTCGACACGGTCCGCCGCAACGGCAGCGGCTTCGTCGACTACGCCTGGCCGAAGCCGGGCTCGGACAAGCCCTACCCGAAGCTGACCCATGTCGCCGGCTTCGCGCCGTGGGGCTGGATCATCGGCACCGGCGTGTATATCGACGATCTCGACGCCCAGACCTGGAGCGCGACGCAGCGTCTGCTGATCGCCGCGACGATCGCGCTGCTGATCATCACCGCGGTGTCGATCCTGGTGGCGCGCGGCATCACCCGGCCGATCAACGCGATGACCTCCGCAATGAAGGATGTGGCCGGCGGCCGGCTCGACGCCGAAGTGCCCGGCGTCGGGCGTCGCGACGAGATCGGCGAGATGGCCGGCGCGGTCGAAGTGTTCAAGCACAACGCGATCGAGCGCCAGCGGCTCGAGGCCGAACAGCACGCGGTGGAAGCGCGCGCGGCCACGCAACGCAAGGCCGACACCAAGCGCCTCGCCGACGAATTCGAGCGGGCGATCGGCGAGATCGTCGAGACCGTGTCCTCGGCCTCGCACGAACTGGAAGCCTCGGCGACGACGCTGACCACGACCGCGGAGCGCTCGCAGCACCTCGCCACCATGGTGTCCGCGGCGTCGGAGGAAGCCTCCACCAACGTCCAGTCGGTGGCGTCGGCGACCGAGGAGATGAGTTCGTCGGTCAACGAAATCAGCCGCCAGGTGCAGGAATCCGCCCGTATCGCCCATGAGGCGGTCGAGCAGGCCCGCGCCACCAATGGCCGGGTGGAAGAACTGGCCAAGGCGGCGGCGCGGATCGGCGACGTGGTCGAACTGATCAACACCATCGCCGGCCAGACCAACCTGCTGGCGCTGAACGCCACGATCGAGGCGGCGCGCGCCGGCGAGGCCGGTCGCGGCTTCGCCGTGGTCGCCGCCGAGGTCAAGGCGCTGGCCGAGCAGACCGCCAAGGCCACCGGCGAGATCAGCCAGCAGATCAACGGCATCCAATCGGCGACCGACCAGTCGGTGACGGCGATCAAGGAGATCGGCGGGACCATCGGGCGGATGTCGGAAATCTCCTCCACCATCGCCTCGGCGGTCGAGGAACAGGGCGCGGCCACGCAGGAGATCTCGCGCAACGTCCAGCAGGCGGCGATCGGCACCCAGCAGGTGTCGGTCAACATCACCGACGTGCAGCGCGGCGCCACCGAGACCGGCTCGGCCTCGAGCCAGGTGCTGTCGGCGGCGAAATCGCTGTCGCAGGACAGCAATCGCCTCAAGATCGAGGTGTCGAAGTTTCTCGACAACGTCCGCGCCGCCTGATCGGCCCGACCGCACGACAAACGGCCGGCGCCCGCGGGGCGCCGGCATTTTTACGCAGCGCCGCCCGCGAACCCCGCCTCTCCGCCGCGTCCCGGAACCGTCGCAGCGCGGAGATAAAGCCGGCATTAACCAAGTTCGTTTACGTCTCGTTGAGCATAGCGCCCGGCATCCGGCCGCGGCGCCGACGACCGCCCGGCGTGCCGGGCGAGAGGTTGAGCGATGTCGAACACCCGGAGCCTACCGCGCACCGCAGCCGACCGCCGGCCCCTGACCGAGCCAGGGCTGCGCACCCGCTCGAAGCTGCGCGAATTGTTCGCTCCGCTCGAACAGCTTCTGACCTGCGGCGGCGACGCCCGGCTCGCGGTCGACCCATCGACCGTCCACAATGCCTATGGCTGCAGCCCGACCCCGACCCCGGAGATTCCCAGCTTCTCGTCCTGCACCGCGACCACGATCTCGCAGCGCGGCTACGAGGCGGCCGAGCGCGCCCGCACGGCGCTGATGTCGTCGGCGATGCTGCACGGGCTGATCGCGTGCTTAGATGCGCGGATCGAGGCGATGCGCGACGAGCTGAAAGCGCTGCTCGGGCTCGAGCACACCGACGCCGACATTGTGTTCTCGGCATCGGGCACCGACGCGCAATTGCAGGCGCTGGCGCTGACCCGCGCGCTGACCGGCGGCGAGGTGACGACGCTGATCGTCGCCGCCGACCAGACCGGCACCGGCACCATGCACACCGCGCGCGGGCATCATTTCGGCGATCGCAGCACCAACGACTGCAAGGTGACCAGGGGCGCGCCGGTGAACGGGCTCGGCCCGGTGCGCAGCCTCGCGCTGCGGCTGCGCGACGCCGACGGCCGGCTGCGGTCGCCCTCGTCGATCGACGCCGAGGTGCTGGAGACGGTGGAATCGCTCGTGGCGCAAGGCGCACGGGTGATGCTCGAAGTGATGGACTGCTCCAAGCTCGGCCTGCAGGCGCCGAGCGACCGCTGCACCGCGGAGATCGCCCGGCGCTGGCCCGGCCGGGTGCAGATCGTGGTCGACGCCTGCCAGATGCGGCTCGGCCGCCGCCGGATCGCGCGCTGTCTGGCGCGCGGCGATCTGGTGCTGCTGACCGGCTCGAAATACCACGCCGGCCCGCCGTTCAGCGGCGCGCTGCTGGTGCCGCCGCGGCTCGGCGCGCAGATCGGCGCGCTGACGCAGCTCGCCCCGGGGCTGGCCGACTACGCCAGCCGCAGCGACTGGCCGATGCGCTGGCGCGGCTTGCGCGCGCAATTCTCGGCGGCGCCGAATTTCGGCCAGTGGCTGCGCTGGGAAGCGGCGCTGGAAGACATCCGCGCTTACTACGCGGTTCCCGACGAGTTCCGCCGCGCCGCGCTGCGCACGCTCGGCTGCGGCATCGCCAGGCTGATCGCCGCATCGCCGGCGCTGCGGCTGTTGCCGCCGCAGCCGCATCCCGAACGCGACGACGAGTTCGCCGCGCCCTCGATCTTCGCCTTCACCCTCGCGCCCGGCGGCGCGCCGCTGTCGCTGGCTCAATGCCGCGCGATCTACACGAGGCTGCGCGACGAGACGCAAAACGCCACGCCGTGCCTGATCGGACAGCCGGTCGGCTGGGGCGGTGCCAACGACGACGCGGTGGCGGCGCTGCGGATCTGCATCAGCGGACGCCATGTCACCGACGCCTTCGCGACGCATCCCGATCGGCCGCACGACGCGTTCGGCCGCATCCTCGACGAGGCCGCCGCCGTGATCGCCGCCATCCATGCGCTGCTGCCGCAGCCCGACTCCATCGAAATCGCCAAGGACCAATATGCCCACTGAGACGCAACAGCCGCCCGCCCCGCAGCCGATCGCCGACCGGATCGGCTTCGCGCGCCTGACCAAGCGGGCGTTCGACGGCGAGAACCTGTTTCCGCTGTGGCAGGAACTCATGACCAGGGTCGATCAGGACGCCGCGAGCGCCGGCGAACAGCTTGATCTGGCGCTGATCACGCAACTGTTCGGCCACAAACAGGCCGGGCTGTCGGTGCAGACCGAGACGCTGGCGCAGCATCAATTGTTCCGCTCGCCCTGTGCGAGCCAACATCCGCAGATGCGGGTGCTGGCGCTCGCCGCCGACATCGACATGGGCGGCAACACGCCGATCGAATTTCTGCTGGAGACCTCCGGGATCGAGCTGCTGACGCTGTATGTGGTCGACGGCGTGCCGCTGCCCGATCCGCTGCCGGCGCACGATCTGGCGATCGTGATCGCCTCCGACTCCGAGGAATGCCGCGGCGCGCTGGCGAAGATCGCGGCGCGCGCGCCGACCTGGCCGGCGCCGCTGCTCAACCCGCCGCATCTGATCGGCCATCTCGACCGCGACAAGCTGTACCGGCTGATCGGCGACGTCGACGGCCTCGACATTCCCGCCACCATTCCGGTCGGCCGCGACGCACTCGCCGCGGTGGCGGCGGGCGACGCTGCGCTCGCCGACGTCACCCAGGGCGTCGGCTATCCGATCATCGCGCGGCCGCGCGGCTCGCATGCCGGCTTCGGCCTGGCGCGGATCGAGGACCAGGCCGCGCTCGCCGCCTATCTCGAAGGCCGCATCGAGGACGAGTATTTCGTCGCGCGCTATGTCGATTATGCCAGCGACGACGGGATGTTCCGCAAATATCGAATCGTCGTGGTCGACGGCAAGCCCTATGCCTGCCACATGGCGATCGCCGACCGCTGGGACATCTGGTACCTCAACGCCGGGATGGCGCACAGCGCCAGTAAACGGCTGGAAGAGGCGGCGTTCTTCCACACCTTCGATTTCGGCTTCGCGCGGCGGCACCGCACCGCGCTCGACGGCATGATCGAACGGATCGGGCTCGATTACTTCACCATCGACTGCGCGCAGACGCCGGCCGGCGATCTCCTGGTGTTCGAGATCGACAACACCGCGGTGGTCCACAACATGGACAGCCCGGAGCTGTATCCCTACAAGCCGCCGCAGATGATCAAGATCTTCGAGGCGTTCGCGGCGATGCTGGAGCATCGCGTGGCGTCGCGTCGACAGAGCGTCGCGTGAGTGGGGCGGAGCGCGTCGGCGGGCATGCCGGCGCGTCGAGCCTCGATCCCGACGACTGGGACAGCCTGCGCGCCGACGCGCATGGCATGCTCGACGACATCATCGACTACATCGCGGATGTGCGCGAGCGGCCGGTGTGGCAACCGATCCCCGACGATATCCGCACGCGCTTCAGCGAGGCGCTGCCGCGCGGCGAGACGCCGCTCGGCGATGTGTATCAGGAGTTCTCGAACAGCATCGCGCCCTACGCCACCGGCAATGTGCATCCCGGCTTCATGGGCTGGGTGCATGGCGGCGGCACCGCGGTGGGCATGCTCGCCGAGATGCTGGCGGCGGGGCTGAACGCCAATTGCGGCGGCCGCGATCACATCGGCATCGAGGTCGAGCGCCAGATCGTGCGCTGGGTGGGCGAGCTGTTCGGCTTCCCCGATAGCGCGAGCGGCGTGTTCGTCACCGGCTCGTCGATGGCCAATCTGATGGCGCTGCTGGTGGCGCGCACCGCCGCACTCGGGCCGCAGGTCCGCGAGGGCGGACTATCAGGCGCGCCGCTCACCGCCTATGCCTCGGCGGCGGCGCATGGCTGCGTGATCCAGGCTGCCGATCTCGCCGGCCTCGGCCGCGGCGCGCTGCGGCGGATTCCGTTCGACGCGGCGCATCGCATCGATATCGCCGCGCTGCGCGCGCGGATCGCGGAGGATCGCGCCGCGGGCTTTGCGCCGTTCCTGGTGACGGGTTCGGCCGGCACCGTGGACGTCGGCGCCATCGACGATCTGTCTGCGCTGGCGCAGCTCTGCCGCGAAGAGAAATTGTGGTTTCACGTCGACGGCGCCTATGGCTCGCTCGGGATGCTGTCGCCGCAGATCGCGCCGAAACTCGCCGGGCTGAGCGAGGCGGATTCGGTCGCGCTGGATTTTCACAAATGGGGCCAGGTCAATTACGACGCCGGCTTCCTGATCGTGCGCGACGGCGACCAGCATCGCGCGACCTTCGCGGCGCCCGCCGCCTATCTGCGCCGCGAGACCCGCGGGCTTGCCGGCGGCTCGCCCTGGCCGTGCGACTATGGGCCGGATCTTTCGCGCGGCTTTCGCGCGCTGAAGACCTGGTTCACGCTGAAGACCTACGGCGCCGACCGGCTCGGCAGGATGATCGCGCGCACCTGCGCGGTGGCGCGCCATCTCGAAACGCGGGTGCGACGCGAACCGGAACTGGAAATGCTGGCGCCGGTCGCGCTCAACATCGTCTGCTTCCGCTATCGCACGCCGTCTCGCAGTGCCGATGCCGATGCGCTGAACGCCGAGATCGTCGCCGACCTGCACGAATCCGGAATCGCCGCGCCGTCCTCGACCACGATCGACGGCGCCCTCGCGATCCGCGCCGCGATCGTCAATCACCGCACGACCTTTGAGGACGTCGATCGGATGGTCGATGCCGTGCTGCGCTTCGGTGCGGCGCGGGCGGGCTGATTAGCACTTCCTTCTCGGCGTCATTCCGGGGCGCGAGCGCAGCTCGCGAACCCGGCGTAGCGCAGCGAAGCTGGTCGGGTGAGGGGGCGCATCACCATAGCCGAGCCCCAGCGACTCGCGGCCGCCCCTCACCCCACCCCTCTCCCCACAAGAGCGGGGCGAGGGAGCAGGCCGTGCGCGGGGCTCGACCTCGCCTCGAGATCGCCTCACGCGCCAAATCATCGCACCTCTGTCCCCGTCATACGCGTGACAAACACGCAGCGGCAGTTACCGGCGACCTCATCCCGGAGACCCCGATGCCCCGCAAGCCTGCGCCGAAACCCGTCAAGAAGACTGCGAAGCCGACCAGGACGCCCGCCCAGCCGGTCGACGAAATGTCGGTCCGGCAACGGATCGCGGCCGAGATGCTCGACAGTTTCGACGAGGAACTGGAACTCGAGATCGACGACGATCGTCTCGACGCACTGACCAACGAATTCGCCGCACATTCGCCGGCCGACACCGTCGACCGCCGCATCTACTTCAAGGAGCTGTTCCGGCTGCAGGGCGAGCTGGTGAAGCTGCAGAGCTGGGTGCAGCATCAGGGGCTGAAGGTGGTGGTGGTGTTCGAGGGTCGCGATTCCGCCGGCAAGGGCGGCGTGATCAAGCGCATCACCCAGCGGCTCAATCCGCGGATCTGCCGGGTCGCGGCGCTGCCGGCGCCGAGCGTGCGCGAACGCAGCCAATGGTACTTCCAGCGCTACGTCTCGCACCTGCCGGCCGCCGGCGAGATCGTGCTGTTCGACCGCAGCTGGTACAACCGCGCCGGGGTCGAGCGGGTGATGGGCTTCTGCACCGAGGCCGAGGTCGAGGAATTCTTCCGCTCGGTGCCGGAATTCGAGCGCATGCTGGTGCGCTCCGGCATCGTGCTGATCAAATACTGGTTCTCGATCACCGACGACGAGCAGCAGCTGCGCTTCATGATGCGGATCAACGATCCGCTGAAGCAGTGGAAGCTGAGCCCGATGGACGTGCAATCCCGCGCGCGCTGGGAGAACTACACCAAGGCGAAGGAAGAGATGCTGGAGCGCACCCACATCGCCGAGGCGCCGTGGCACGTGGTGCAGGCCGTCGACAAGAAGAAGGCGCGGCTGAACTGCATCGCGCATCTGCTGGATCAGGTGCCGTACGAGGAAGTGCCGAGCGAACGCGTCGTGCTGCCGCCGCGGATTCATCACCCGGACTACATCCGCACCCCGATCCCGCCGGAGATGTACGTGCCGGAGCGATACTGAGAGGATGCGGGGCGCGCTGCGGCCGGACAGACGCGCCCAGACCAGCCGCGAGTACAACAGGCGCGAGTACAACAGCCGTCATCCAGGCGCCGTCGCGCAGCGACGGCCTCGAAGGATGGGCGGCAAGCCTCCTCGCGGCCATACTTTGAGGCGCGCAAGGGCGCGCACCTCAGAGTCTGACTGGAAATGCAGGCGGCCGAATCAACGCCCTATCCCCGTCATTGCGAGCGAAGCGAAGCAATCCAGCGCCGAGTATGGGGCTTCTGGATTGCTTCGTCGCTTCGCTCCTCGCAATGACGAACTCAAGTGCCTGATCTTGTTGCTCTCATTTCGAGCCACACTCTCAGGATGACGGCTGTGCGTGGTTCTACTCCTGGATCTTCGAGAAATCCGCCACCGCCCGCGTCGCGGCGCGGATCTCGTTCAAGAGCTTCAGGCGGTTTTCGCGGACGGGTTTGTCGTCGGCGTTGACCGTCACGTGCTCGAAGAACGCATCGACCGCCGGCCGCAAACCGGCCATCGCGCTCATCGCCGCGGCGAAATCCTCGCGCGCCACGGCCTCGGTCGCCGCGGCCCGCGCCCGATCGATCGCAGCCGCGAGCGCCTTCTCCTCGTCCTGCGCGTAGAGCGACGCATCCGGCGCACCGTCGAAGGCGCGGCCGTCCTTCTTCTCCTCGATCCGCAGAATGTTCGCCGCGCGCTTGGTCCCGGCGAGCAGGTTCTTGCCGTCGTCGGTGGCGAGGAACGCAGCCAGCGCCTCGACGCGGCGGACGATCATCAGGATGTCGTCCTGCCCTTCCAGCGCGAACACGGCGTCGACGAGATCGTGGCGGGCGCCCTGGTCGCGGAGTTGGACTTTCAGGCGGTCGGCGAAGAAGGAGAGGAGATCAAGCGCACGCTCGTCAAACCCTGCCGCGTTGATAAGTACTCCCCATGTGGCTCCCGATGATGAATAGAACTTGGCAAAAGCCTCAGTAAGGAATGAACTCAGAGCGATCTGATGGCCACTCTCAAGCAACAGCCTGATCACCCCCAACGCCGCCCGGCGCAGCGCATAGGGATCCTTGCTCCCCGTCGGCTTCTCGTCGATCGCCCAGAAGCCGACCAGCGTGTCGAGCTTGTCGGCGAGCGCCACCGCGATGCTGACC
This sequence comes from Rhodopseudomonas sp. NSM, assembly GCF_052445935.1. Taxonomy (NCBI): domain Bacteria; kingdom Pseudomonadati; phylum Pseudomonadota; class Alphaproteobacteria; order Hyphomicrobiales; family Nitrobacteraceae; genus Rhodopseudomonas; species Rhodopseudomonas sp. NSM. The sequence goes on from NZ_JBQTCH010000007.1 coordinate 74,827, forward strand.
GGGTCGGTCGGCACACGATCGGCCGGCCCCTGCGGCTTGTAGTGTTCCTCGCAGGCGGCGGCGACGCTGGCGTCTTCGCCCTGGGCCAGCGCGTAGTACTTGCCCATCAGGCCTTGCAGCTCGGGGAATTCGCCGACCACTTCGGTGACGAGATCGGCCTTCGCCAATTCGGCCGCACGGGCTGCCTTGTCTGGATCGGCTCCGACCAACGGAGCAATCTCACGAGCAAGACGAATGATCCGATCTATACGTTCGCCTTGAGTACCAAGGCTCGCGTGGAAGACGATTTTCTGATCCCGAATCTTCTTGAGACGCTGATCCAGCGGACGCAAGCCGCTATCACGATACTCCGGAAAGGATTTATGATCGGTCTCCCAGAAATGCCGCGCATCGCTCAATCGCGCGCGGATCACGCGTTCGTTGCCGGCGGTGATGGCGGCGCCGCCGTCGCTGGCTTCGATGTTCGCCGTCAGGATGAACTTGTTGGCGAGCTTGCCGGTCGCGGGATCGGCGACCACGAAGCATTTCTGGTTGGCGCGGATGGTGGCGCGGATCACTTCGCCGGGGATCGACAGGAAGGCCTCGTCGAACGAGCCCATCAGCGCCACCGGCCATTCCACCAGCCCCGAGACTTCGTCGAGCAGGCCCTGGTCCTCGACCAGTTCGTAGTTCTGCGCCTGCGCCAGCGTTTTCGCGTCGGCCAGGATGATGTCCTTGCGGCGGGCGGGATCGAGCACCACCTTGGCGGCATACAGCTTCGCCTCGTAGTCCTCGAAGCGGCGCACGCTGATCTCGGCTGGTGCCATGAAGCGGTGGCCGCGCGTCAGCTGCCCGGCCTTGATGCCGCTGATCTCGAAGCTCACCACGTCGGGCTCCTCGGTGTCGATGCCGAAGGTCGCGACGATCGAATGCAGCGGCCGCACCCATTGCAGCGCGCCGGGCTTCGCCGAGCGCTCGCCCCAGCGCATCGATTTCGGCCACGGGAAGGTGCGGACGATCACCGGCAGGATCTCGGCCAGCACGTCGATCGCAGGCCTCCCCGGCTTTTCGATCAGCGCGACGTAGAAGTCGCCCTTCTTCGGGTCCTTCTGGATCGTGGCCTCGTCGAGCGAGGCGAGCCCGGTGGCCTTGAGAAAGCCCTGCACCGCCGCATCCGGCGCGCCGACCTTCGGCCCCTTGCGCTCATCCTTCAGATCCGGCTGCCGCGCCGGAATGCCGTGCACCGTCAGCGTCAGCCGCCGCGGCGTCGCGAACGCCTTGGCGCCCTCATAGACGAGGCCTTCCGCCACGAGCTTGTCGGTCACCAGCCGCTTGAGATCGTCAGCAGCCTTCGCCTGCATCCGCGCCGGGATTTCTTCGGAGAACAATTCGAGGAGAAGATCCGGCATTATCGGCTCTCCCCACGCACGGCTTCACCCGCCCCGCCCGCCTCCGTGTGCAGCCACGCTTCGCCGCAGGCTTTCGCGAGGTCGCGGACGCGGAGGATGTAGCTTTGGCGTTCGGTGACCGAGATCACGCCGCGCGCGTCGAGCAGGTTGAAGACGTGGCTGGCCTTGATGCACTGGTCGTAGGCCGGCAGCGCCATGGCGTGGGCTTCGCGTTTGTCGCTGGTCCAGCCGGCATCGAGATACTTTTTGCAAGCCTCTTCCGCCATTTTGAACTGCGCGAACAGCATGTCGGTGTCGGCGACCTCGAAATTGTGTTTCGAATATTCCTTCTCGGCCTGCAGGAAGACGTCGCCATAGGTGACTTTGTCTTCGCCGTCGCGGCCGTTGAAGTTGAGGTCGTAGACCCGGTCGATGCCCTGGACATACATCGCCAGCCGCTCGAGGCCGTAAGTGAGTTCGCCCGCGACCGGGGCGCATTCGACGCCGGCGACCTGCTGGAAATAGGTGAACTGGCTGACTTCCATGCCGTCGCACCAGCACTCCCAGCCGAGCCCCCAGGCGCCCAGCGTCGGGCTCTCCCAATCGTCCTCGACGAAGCGCACGTCGTGCAGCGCGGTGTCGACGCCGATCGCCTGCAGCGATTTCAGATAGAGGTCCTGCAGGTCCGGCGGCGACGGCTTCAGGATCACCTGAAACTGGTAATAGTGCTGCAGCCGGTTCGGGTTCTCGCCATAGCGGCCGTCCTTCGGCCGCCGCGACGGCTGCACATAGGCGGCTCGCCAATGCTTCGGGCCGAGCGCGCGCAGCGTGGTCGCCGGATGGAAGGTGCCGGCGCCGACCTCCATGTCGTAGGGCTGCAGGATCACGCAGCCGTAATCGGCCCAGAAACGCTGCAGCGTCAGGATCAGGCCCTGGAACGATCGTTCCGGGCGCATGTGGGGAGGCGTCGGGTCCATGAGCGGCTTTGGATTCACAAGGGTTTTCGGAAAGCGGGCGGACCGTATCGAGGCGGCCCCGGCAAATCAAGGCGACGCCGCCGCCAAACCGGCACCGTGGTCGCGCATTTACCCGAGATTAACCACGACTGGGAGGCCCGCGCGGCGGGCCGAAATTCGTTAGCAACTGCCGGGTAACGATCGGACCGTGATCGACGCGCTGAGGGTCCTGCTCACGATCGCGCGGCGGCTCAACGGCGAGACCGGTGACCGTCGATAGAGTTTCCAGGCGCGCGCCAGATCAGTTGCAACCTCCAAGGTTGCGTGCCGGCCTTGCGGGCGATGCCCCGCCCCAGGGCCGGCACCGAATCCGGCCGCAAGGTCGATGAAACAGCGGGCGATCAGCCGGGCCGATACGCGCCGGTCACCGGGTCCCTGCGCAGCGTCGGAATTTCGGCCGGCTGCGGCTCGGCGAAGATTGCGGAGCGCGCGTCGTCCAGTTCCTGATTGATTCGGCCGGCGGTCCGAAAGGCCCAGCGCACGAGCGCGATCCCTACCAGACTTCCGGCAAGTACAAGCAGCGGCGGCATTGGTCGATCCTCATCTCGGGTCACGTCACGCCCCGGCAACAGTCTCGCTGAATCGCGCCCGCTCCGCAATCGCATCCGGCGGGGCGAAACAGCGCGTCCGGCATCTTCTAAAAGCCATATTTGGCCCAGATCGCGCGCGCTTCCAGCGCCGAGATCAGTTGGTCGGGCAGCGCTGCGAACCCGTCGAGCGACGCCTCGGCGCCGGACGATTTGCGCATCAGGCCCGACAGCAGGCCGGTCGGCGCCGCGATCACCGGGGTGCGGACCTTGTCGCCGAATTTTTCGCGCAGCACCGCACGCAGGTCGCCGATCGCATCGCTGAGACCGAGCGTCACCGACGTCCCGCCGGCCCAGTACTCGCCGGAGAACAGCGTGTCCTCGTCGCCCTTCAGCCGCGCGCCGCGGCTGTCCTTCACCAGCGAGATGAACAGCGCGTGGATTTCCCGCTGCAGCGCCTTCACGCGGGCGACGTCGGCGGGGTCTTCGGGCAGGAACGGATCGAGTTGCGCCTTGTGCTCGCCGGCGGTGTAGAGCCTGCGTTCGACGCCGATCTTCCTGATCAGTTCCTGGAAGCCGAAGCTGCCGCCGACCACGCCGATTGATCCGACGATCGACGACGGATCGCAATAGATCTCGTCGGCGGCGCAGGCGATCATGTAGCCGCCGGACGCCGCGACGTCCTCGACGAAGGCATAGACCGGCAGCTTCTTCTCGGCCGCCAGCGCGCGGATGCGCAGATAGATCAGCCGCGACTGCACCGGCGAGCCGCCCGGCGAATTGAGCGCCAGCGCCACCGCCTTGGCGTTGCGAGTCGCGAACGCGCGCTCCAACAATTTGGCGACGCCCGCCAGCGACATGCCCGGCCGCAGCGGCGTGACGGCGCCGATCACGCCCGACAGCCGCACCACCGGGACAACCGGAATGTCGGAGCGGAACCTGGCCGGAATCCATTTGCCGAGAGTGTCGAGCAGCCCCGAAGAGCTGCGGCCAGCGGTCGCCGGTTCATTCATGCGTTCACCCGGGAGTTGATCATTTCATTGCCTGTTACATCATGGTCTGGAACGCGTTTTGCAGCACCGAGTTTCATGACCGAGTTTCATATAGGAACGCGGCTTCAACGACGCAGTGGAGGGGCGGATGAAAATCTATCTGTTGTTGCTGCTGATGGGGGCCATTCTGGCCTTGGCTCACTTCACCGCCAAGCCGGACCAGCAGTCCGATCCGATGCCGCACTAATCGCTGATGCGCAGGCCTTGCCGGCCACTCGCGATTATGTGATTGCGGACGGCAATATTGTCTCACCGTTCAGGACCGCGCGCGCCGAGTTTGTCGGTATTCCAGAGGCCTCGTTCAGATGCAGCGCTGCGTCGATCCGAAGCGGCGCCCGCCCTCCCTTCACCGCGCGTATCAGCACCCGGATCGCCGGCTCGTCCGGCTTGCCATGGACTGGTAGCAGCCAAAGGCTGCCGTAGCCGCGGCCGAGCGCCGCCAGCACGTCGGCCAGTCCGTCGGCACGCCAGATCAGCGTCAGCGCCCCGCCCGATTTCAGAACGCGTCGCGCGGCATGGACCCAGGCCTCCAGCGTCGTGGCGGTCGCCACATGCGCGATCTGCCGCGCGCCATCGGGCGAGCCGCGATGCCGGGCGGGATCGTTGAACGGCGGATTCATCAGCACGACATCCACGCTGTCGGGCCCGAGGTCCGCCGCCGCGAAGGCGTCTGCGCCGGCCTCCACATCCAGCACCATGGCCTCGGCGCGGATGCCGTTGGCCGCGGCGTTTGCGCGCGCCAGGCCGGCGAGACGCGGATCGCGCTCGACCAGCACCAGATCGAGCCCCCCGACCCTTGCGGCCAGCGCCAGCCCGGCCGCGCCGACGCCGGCGCCGAATTCGACCACCCGGTCGCCGGCCCGCGCCCTGGTCGCCGCCGCCAGCAGGATGGCGTCATGGCCGGCACGGTGGCCGGCGACCGGCTGCCGTAGCCGCAATCGCCCGCCGAGAAAGCCGTCCTCGGTGGTGGGGGCAGGATCAGTCATCGGTGCGGAGTTCGTGGGCCAGACCCGCGTCAGTCAAAACCTGACGCGCGGAGCGGAGGTCGTCAGGATGGACCAGAACGCGCCTTGGAATCACCCCGACCGACCCCTCCAGCACGCTCATGTTCTGGTCCATCACCAGATAGTCGATCTCGGCGCCGTCGAGCAGAGCCCCGACCGCCGAGATCAACACCACGTCATTGGTCCTCACCAGTTCCCGCAACCTTGCGCCTCCCCTGATCCCTGCATTATAGCTCCCGGCAACCGTTGCGAGCGAATGCTCGTCTCGTGAGCGGGCCAGTCCCATGTTATAGTCGGGACCTGGACCAAGAGCGAAATCGCCGGCCGCAGCCGCAATTCGCCCCAAGCAACGAAATCACGGAGTTTTCGCGCGGACTCGTTTTGCCGGAAACCTCCCGAATCTGGAGACTGAGCGTGGCCGTAGTCGTACCCTTCGAAGGCCCCCCGTCCGCCTCGATCGACCAACTGGTCGGACTTGTCGCGGCCGACATGGAGCGGGTCAACGCCACCATCCTGTCGCGCACCGGCTCGGACGTCACGATGATCCCCGAGGTCGCGAACCATCTGATCTCCTCGGGCGGCAAGCGGCTGCGGCCGATGCTGACGCTGGCGATGGCCAACCTCACCGGCTATGCCGGCGACGGCCACATCAAACTCGCCGCCGCGGTCGAATTCATGCACACCGCGACGCTGCTGCACGACGACGTCGTCGACGAAAGCGAGATGCGGCGCGGCAAGAAGTCGGCGCGGATGCTGTGGGGTAACGAGGCCAGCGTGCTGGTCGGCGACTTCCTGCTCGGCCAGGCATTCCGGATGATGGTCGAGGTCGGCTCGCTGCGGGCGCTCGATATCCTCTCGGCGGCCTCGGCGACGATCGCCGAAGGCGAAGTGATGCAACTCGCCGCCGCCAAGAACACCGCGACCACCGAGGACGAATATCTCGCGGTGATCCGCGGCAAGACCGCCGAACTGTTCGCCGCGGCCTGCGAAGTCGGCCCCGCGATAGCCGAGCGGCCGAAGGCCGAGCAGTCGGCCTGCCGCTCGTTCGGCATGAATATCGGCATCGCGTTCCAACTGGTCGACGACGTGCTCGACTACGGCGGCAAGGCCGCCAAGCTCGGCAAGAACGTCGGCGACGATTTCCGCGAAGGCAAGATCACGCTGCCGGTGGTGCTGGCGTTCCGGCGCGGCAACGACGCCGAACGGGCGTTCTGGATCAAGGCGCTGGAGCGCGGCGAAATCACCGAGGCCGATCTCGACCAGGCGATCAAACTGATGACCAAGCATCGCGCCCTCGAGGACACCATTCAGCGCGCGCATCATTACGGCGCGATGGCGGTCGATGCCCTGGCGCTGTTCCCGCCGTCGCCGATGAAGACCGCGCTGGAGCAGGTCGTGGCGTTCTGCCTGGCCAGGTCGCACTAGCTGCAGCCGGCGCTGGGACTGCCAAGCCCGTCACCTGCCATCGCGCCCGTCGAGACGCGCGCCCCATGGGGCGCGCTCCTCATTCTGACGCCGAGCGCGTCGACGACGACGGTTCAGCGACGGCCGACGCGGTTGACCGGACCGCCCATATTGCGCCCGACTCCGCCGACGCCGACACCCGGACGACCAACGCCGACACGACCGACGCCGACGCGACCGACACCGACCGGCCCGGCCACCGCGGCGCGCGCGACTGGTGCGGCGACGCAACCGCGCGGTCCGCAGACCACGGCTTCCGCCGGCCTGGTATCGACGGCGACGAGGCCGAGCATCGACAGGGTGAGAGCGGCGAGAACAAGGCGCGGCGAGAGAACACGATAGGTCATGACAAGCCTCCATTTGATTTGAGCGGGGTAGTGCTGCGGATGTCCGAAGCGGCGCCCGCAGTCGCCGGATCTCAACTCAGAGCGGCGAATCCGCTCGCGTCATCCCTGAACGCGGGATGCCGACAACGCGAATATTCCGGTAGCCTGTCGTCGGCGCGCAGCCGGCTTCTTGGGCTGGCCTTGCAATGCGCCGGAGTTTCCTCCGCTGATCACCATGACGGGTAAACATGACCAATGCCTTCGTGATTTAGATTGTATTAGTTCAATCACCATCAAAGGGACCCGCGCGCCGATCCACCGACGACGCAAACATCGTCGCAGGGCGCCCTTCCTGGGCGCTCGGCTCGGCATGACGGTGCGGATATGGTCGGGTCGGTCGTGCGCTGCGCGGCGGGAGCTAGCTCAGCGTTCCCGCATGCACCCACCAGTTCGGATGCGCGCGCTGGATCGACTGCGCGGCGGCCTTGGCCTCGGCATCGCTGCCGAAAATCGCAAAACAGGTCGCGCCGGAGCCGGACATTCGCGCCAGCAGCGCGCCGTCGCAGGCCGCCAGCAGCGCAATCACCTCGCCCACCAGCGGCTGTACCTGCCTGGCGGGGGCTTCGAGGTCGTTGACGACGGCGGAAAGTGCGGCGATCCACGCGCCGAGCGGCGCGTCGCGATCCGGCCAGGCCGGCGCGGCCACCAGGTCGGTGATGCCGACGTTCAACTGGCCTTTCTTCAATCCGAGCGCGGCAAAAACGTCCTTGGTGGGGACGCCGACACGCGGATTGACCATCACCGCCGGGAGCCTCGGCAACGGCAGCGGCGTCAGCTTCTCGCCGATGCCGCTCATGATGCAGGACGCTGAAGCGACGCAGACCGGCACGTCGGCACCGGTGCGTCCGGCGGCTTCCATCAGCCGGGGATCGTCGAGCGCAAGACCATTGGCGCGCGCCAGCAGTCGCAGCGCCGCAGCCGCGTCGGCCGAGCCGCCGCCGATGCCGGCCGCGATCGGCAGTTGCTTGTCGAGCGCGAAGCCGCCGGTCGTCAGCCCGGGCACCAATTCGGCCAATAGCCGCGCCGCCTTGATCACCAGATTGTCGGCGTTGTCGCCGCATTCAACAACCCGCGGCCCGCTGGCATCGAGACTGAGGTCCTGGCCCGGCGCGAGCGTCAAGCTGTCGGCGCAGTCGGCGAACACCACCACGCTTTCGAGCTCATGATAGCCATCGACCCTGCGACCGATCACGCGCAGCGTCAGATTGACCTTGGCGCGGGCCTGATCGCTCAGCGCCGTCGTTGGCATTGCGTCGCTCAACTCAGCCGCCCTTGCCGTCTTCTTTTTTCTTGTCCGCCGACGCCGCCGAGGAGGTGTCCTCCGGCAGGCCGTTGGCGAGCTTGGCCTCGATCTTCGGCAGTTCGTCCGGGTCCGGCTTGAGATCGCGGGCGTGGGCCCACTGGAAACGCGCTTCCAGCGTCCGGCCGACGCGCCAATAGGCGTCGCCGAGGTGGTCGTTGATGGTCGGATCTTCCGGTTTCAGGTCGATCGCGCGCTCCAGCGTCTTCACCGCCTCTTCGTAATTGCCGATGCGGAAATACGCCCAGCCGAGCGAGTCGACGATGTAGCCGTCGTCGGGGCGCTGGTCGACCGCGCGCCGGATCATCTTCATCGCTTCGTCGAGATTGATGCCCTGGTCGATCCAGGAATAGCCGAGATAATTGAGGACATGCGGCTGCTCCGGCTGCAGCGACAGCGCCTTCTTCATGTCGACTTCCGCCTTGGCCCACTGCTTGGAGCGCTCCTCGCAGATGCCGCGGAAGTAGTAATACACCCAGCTGTTCTTCTCCGAGCCGGTGAGCGAGTCGATGCCCTGGGTGTAGGTCACGGCGCAATCGGCGAACTTCTTGCGGCCGCGCTCGATATTGCCGAGCGCCATGATCGCCTCGAGGTCCTTGCCGTCCTCGGCGATCACCGTCTTGAGGATCTTGATCGCCTCGTCGCTGCGGTCGATCGCGTCGAGATCGGTGGCGAGCTGGATCTGGGCGTTGCGCTTCAGCGGCGAACTCGCCGGCACGCGCTCGTAGACCTTCACCGCCATCTGCGGCTTCTTGACCGATTCGTAGAGGTCGCCGAGAGCCAGCAGCCCCAGCGCGTGATCCGGCTTCAGGTAGAGCGCGAGTTGCAGATAGACCAGCGCGAGGTCCTCCCCGCCGCGGCGGGTCAGCGACGCGCCGATGCCGTACAGCGCTTCGGCGGCGCCGGCCTGCGGGCTGTCGACCAGCGGCGGCAGCTTCTTGCCGGCCTTGGCCTCGCGCAATCCTTCCAGCACCAGCGGATGGCGCGACAGTTTCTTGTCGAAACCCTCGTAGATCGCGACCGCCGAGCCGTCGTCCTTGTTGCGCGACAGCCAGCGCGCATAGGCGTCCGTCACCCGCAGCGCCGAATCGTCGAGCTTGTAGGCGCGCTCGAAGCGGACGCCGGCGTCCTTCTGCTTGTTGGCGAGCTCGAGCATCATGCCGGAATGCAGATCCTTGAAGATCGGATACCATTCCGGACCGGCGAGCTTGTCGATATTGGCGACCGCGCCCTTGACGTCGCCGGCGCCCTCCATCGCCCAGCTCGACAGCAGGGTCGCGACCAGATCGGTGATCGGACCGCGGACCGACAGATTCACGTTCTGGATCGCCGCGGCGTATTTCTTGGTCTTCAGATCGCGAACGCCGATCACCAGCCGCGCAACGCGGTTGGTCTTGTCGATCTTGAGGATCCGGTCGGCGAGCTTGACCGACTCCTCGATATTGCCCTCGGCCAGCGACGAGATGAAGGCGCGGTCGAGCAACTCGTTGTTCTTCGGGTCGGTGCGCAGTGCAGAGCGATAGAACGCCGCGGCGGAGGCCGCGTCGCGTTCCACGCTGGCGTGGCGGGCGGCGAGATAGCTGCCGGCCGTGGTCATCGACCGCAGATCCTGGCTGGTCGGAAACTGCGCGGAATTGTCGCCCGGATGGTCCGGAGTCTGCGCCAGCGCCTGCCCCGCGATCGGCAGCGCCGCGACGGTGACGGCGACAAACATCGAACGACGGAATCGGTGAACGAGCATCAAATGCCTAGCTCCAGGAAAGGGCTCGGATATCCCGGCCGCCGAGCCGGCAGCGTCTGGCCGATGACAATGCCGGGTTTGGCGACCGATCGCAAGGATCGGACCAGGCACGCATCCACCGTACCGCTCCGCAAAGTGTCGCGGCACGGCCCTCGATCCGATTGAGACGGTGGCAACATGGCAGCATCGTGACCGGCGCGTCGCTCGCAGCGCGCCGGCGCTCACGACATCGTGGCTACATGCCCTGATAATTCGGGCCGCCGCCGCCTTCGGGCGGCACCCAGGTGATGTTGCCGTTCGGATCCTTGATGTCGCAGGTTTTGCAGTGGACGCAGTTCTGCGCATTGATCACGAAGCGCGGTCCCGACGGTTCCTCGACCCATTCGTAGACCGCCGCCGGGCAATAGCGCCCCGACGGACCGGCGAAGACATCGTGTTCCGACTTCTTCTGCAGGTCCATGTCGGCGACCTTCAGATGCACCGGCTGGTCTTCCTCGTGATTGGTATTCGACAGGAACACCGAGGACAGCCGATCGAAGGTGAGCTTGCCGTCGGGCTTCGCGGCCGGATGCCGCTCGTGCGACTTGGCGGGATCGAGCGTCGAGCGGTCCGGCTTGCCATGCGACAGCGTGCCGAACACCGAGAAGCCGAGCGTCGAACACCACATCTCGAATCCGGCCAGCACCACGCCGACCGCGGTGCCGAACTTCGACCACAGCGGCTTGACGTTGCGGATCCTGAACAGATCGCGGCCGATCGCGGACTCGCGCCACGATTCCTCGTAGCTCTTGACCTCGTCGTTGCTGCGGCCCTCGGCGAGCGCCGCGACGACGTGCTCGGCGGCCAGCATGCCGGACCCGATGGCGTTGTGGACACCCTTGATACGCGGCACGTTGACGAAGCCCGCGGCGCAGCCGACCAGCGCGCCGCCCGGGAACGTCAGCCGCGGCACCGACTGCCAGCCGCCTTCGGTGATGGCGCGCGCGCCGTAGGAAATCCGTTTTCCGCCCTCGAAGGTCGGCGCCACCGAGCGATGCGTCTTGAATTTCTGGAACTGCTCGAAAGGCGAGAGATAGGGATCGTCGTAGTTGAGATGCACCACGAAGCCGACCGCGACCAGGTTGGTGCCGTAGTGATACAGGAACGAGCCGCCGCCGATATTGTTGCTGAGCGGCCAGCCGAACGAATGCGCGATGCGGCCCTTGCGGTGCTTCGCCGGATCGATCTCCCAGACTTCCTTCAGGCCGATGCCGAATTTCGGCGGATCGCTGTCCTTGTCGAGCTTGTACTTCGCGATCAGTTGCTTCGCGAGACTGCCGCGCGCGCCCTCAGCGAACAGCGTGTACTTGCCGAGCAGCTCCATTCCGCGCGTGAACGAATCCTTCGGCTGGCCGTCGCGGCCGATGCCCATGTCGCCGGTAGCGATGCCGCGCACCTCGCCGTTGTCACCGTAAAGCACTTCGGTCGCAGCGAAGCCGGGATAGATCTCGACGCCCAGCTCTTCGGCCTTGGGGCCGAGCCAGCGGCACAGATCGCCGAGCGAACCGATGAAGTTCTTGTGGTTGTTGAGCATCGGCGGGACCATGATGCCCGGCACCTTGTAGGCCTTGTCCGCCGTCATGACGTAGAAATGATCGTCCTCGACGTGGGTCTTGAGCGGACAGGTCTCGTCCTCGCGCCATCCCGGCATCAATGCGTCGAGTGGCGTCACGTCGATCACCGCGCCCGAGAGAATGTGCGCGCCGACTTCGGAGCCTTTCTCGACCACGACCACCGACAGCTCCGGATTGAGCTGTTTCAGGCGGATCGCGGAAGCCAGTCCCGAGGGTCCCGCGCCCACGATCACAACGTCGAATTCCATCGATTCGCGGGGCGGCAGCGTTTCGTCGCTCATTGAATTTTCTCGCAGGACACTCTTGAACGTTTCCAGCCGGTGTTCTTTCTTATTTTTCCGCGAAGGACAACCACCCAAATGTACCGGCTGCGCGATCGTTCCGGCTTTCACGCGGCGTTTTTCTGGGGCAGAGTTCGCTCTGCGAAACCGTCGGCGATGTCCGGCCTTGCTCACCACCTCCCGATCGGCCGCTGATGATGATGCCCGAACCCGCGCCGAGTCTGCAGCAATTGCTGGCGTTCTACCTCGAGTCCGGGGTCGACTGCGCGCTGAACGACGAGCCGGTCAACCGGATGCTCGACGACGAGATCGTCGCGCCGGCTCGCGCGGAGCTACGTGCGGCTGAGCCGCCGTCACGTCTCGAAACAACGCGACCGGTCGGGGTGCAACCGGTGATTCCGTCGAGCGCGGCCGTGCCGCTGGTGCCGGAGGCCGCGATCGTGTCCGCCCGCGAGGCCGCCGCGACCGCGCCGACGCTCGAGGCGCTACGCGCGTTGATGGAGCAGTTCGACGGCTGCGCGCTGCGATCGACGGCGACGCGGCTGGTGTTCGCCGACGGCAATCCGCAGGCGCGCCTCATGCTGGTCGGCGAAGCGCCGGGCCGCGAAGAAGACATCGAGGGGCTGCCGTTCGTCGGCCGCTCCGGCAAGCTGCTGGACCTGATGCTGGCGGCGATCGGCCTCGATCGCAGCCAAGTCTACATCGCCAATGTGATCCCGTGGCGTCCGCCGGGCAACCGCACGCCGACGCCGCAGGAGACCCAGATCTGCCTGCCCTTCATCCGGCGCCAGATCGAGCTGGTGAACCCGGCAATTCTGGTGACGCTCGGCAATCCCTCGACCCAGACGCTGCTGTCGACCCGCGACGGCATCATGCGCACCCGCGGGCGCTGGTTCGACTACGACACCGGGACGCGCATGATCCGCGCGCTGCCGACGCTGCATCCGGCCTATCTGCTGCGGCAGCCGACCTACAAGCGGCTGGCGTGGCAGGACCTGCGCGCGATCGCGACGGCGCTCGCCGCAATACAGTCGCCGGCGAACTGATCGCGAGCGGAATTACTGCGCGGCCTTCGGCCGCACGATCGCCCAGCCGATCCGCAGCAGCGGCTGGCGCCCGGCGATGGTCCGCTCGAAAGCGCGCGGCAGCTCCGGCACGATCTCGGGAAATCGCTGCGCGATCTCCGGCGGCGGCTTGCCGGCGGTGTCGGCGGCGCGCCAGACCACGACGCCGCCGCGCGCGTTGAACGTCTCCCGGGTCACCCAGGGCGTCCGCGCCGGCGTCGCATCGAGAAACAGATGCGGCCGCGACCTGCCCATCGCGATCAGTCCGGCGAGTTCGGGATCGCCCGCGACCGCCGGCAGCGGCCGCCCGGTGCGGCGCTCGAAGCTCTCGCCGAAGAACCGGGCGATATCGCTGGCCGGCAGCGACGTCGCGCGTTCCGCCGGGCTGACCCAGGGCTGCACCACCGCAATCAGGATCACCGCCACCGCCGGCGCCGCCACGACCGCAGCCCAGGCGGCGCGCAGCACGCGCTGCCGGCGCAGGCGGATCAGGTCCCCGGTCGCCATCACCACCGCGAGCCCGACCATCAGCAGCGCGATGCCGGCGCCGCCGATGACGTGAGGCAGGCCGAATAAAGCCGCGGCGACGCTGCCGAGCAGCGCCGGCGCCAGCGCAAAGAAATACACGAACTGCCGCGCCAGCGGATCGACCGGCGCCCGATAGACCACCGGCGCATCGTCCGGCCTGCGATCGAATCGGGTGTTGAGCAACGCCAGCAGAGCCACGCCGCCGAGCGCGACCAGCAGGCCGCCGAACAGCTCGGCCGCAAGGATCGCCCGATCGGTCAGTTCAGCGGTCGCCGGCAGCGGCGGCAGCGCGAAGATGTCGGCGCGCACCAGCCAGATGCCATAGGGCAGCACCAGCACCGCGATCACCAGCAGGCCGAACAGCGGATCGAGCGACATCAGCGCGCGGCGGGTCCGGGCGGTGGCGAGCGCGAAGCCGATCGGCAGCAGCAGCAAGGCCGGTGCGGCCACCGTGGTCAGCAGCAGCAGCCCGACCTCGATCGACAGCGCGAACCAGGCGCTGCGCCGGCCGCGGCCGATGATCTCCCAGCTATGCCACAGCACCAGCGCCCACAGCGGCCGCGCCAGCACCAGCGGCCCGAATTCGACGCCCGCCTCCGCAAACGCGGTGACGGTCGAGGTCAGCAGCACCGCGATCACCGCATGCTGCGGCCCGACCATGCTGCGCGCGAGCTGGAACAACCCGTAGAACGTGACGATGAAACAGAGCTGCGCCAGCAGATAGACGCCGGCGATGTGGCCGCCGGCGGCGCGGAACGCGATGTCGGCGAGCCAGAATGCCAGCGGCGGGCCGAGGTCGCTGCCGACCTGATATTCCCGGCCATAGGCGAGCACGATCGCAACGCCGTCCGGCGGTCCGGCATAGACCAGCAGCGGGACGATCAGCCACAGCAGCGCCTGCGCCGACACCACCAGCCAGAACATCAGCCGCGGCCGGGCGCGGATCAATTCGATGATCAGGGAGGTAAAGCGCATAAGGGGCCAGCGGAGTTCGGTTCGCCCGTGATAGAACCCACCGGCGCACCAGGCAACCGGCTTGGCACCGCCTACAGCGTGGCCTCGATCGCGGAATCCGCGGGTGTGTCGAACAGATCGCCGCTGAGGGCGGCGACCTCGGCCGGCACGCCTTCGATCTTCCGCCAGGCGGCGGCGACCGGCGCGAAGAACCGGCGGTGATGTTCCGTCGGACCGAGCCGCGCCAGCGCCGCGAGATGCTCGGGCACGCCGTAGCCCTTGTGCTGCTCGAAGCCGTAGCCCGGACACTCCTGCGCAAGCCGGCACATCAGCCGGTCGCGCGTGACCTTGGCGATGATCGAGGCCGCGGCGATCGAGGCGATCAGACCGTCGCCGCCGATCACCGCCTCGCTCTCGCACCGCGTCGCCAGCCGGTCGCGGCCGTCGACGAAGACGTGCTGCGGCAGGTCCGGCAGCGCATGGACGGCGCGGGTCAGCGCCCACAGCGAGGCGCGCAGGATGTTGTCGCGGTTGATCCGCTCCGGCGAGGCGCAGGCGACGGCGACCTGCGCGGTGGCGCAGATTTCCTCGAACAGCTCCTCGCGCCGCTCGGCGGTGAGCCGCTTGGAGTCGTCGAGGCCCTTCGGAACCCGCTTCGGGTCGAGCACCACGGCGGCCGCGACCACCGGGCCGGCGAGCGGCCCGCGGCCCGCCTCGTCGCAGCCGGCGACCGGCCAGACGCCACGCTTGAGCAGCGCGCGCTCGCGCCGAAAGCTCGGCGGCGCCACCGCGATCACGCCACGGCCGAGTCCCTTGGCGGGCGAGGCTTTGGCGGCCTGCGCCTTTCCGGTGGCTTTGATTGACGTCGCGGCCGGCTTCGCCGCCTTGGCCGTCGTCTTCGCCTTGCCGGGCGCGGCCTTGGCAGGCTTCGTGGAATTCCGAATCATGCGGCGATGCTGCGGGCAGGCACCGGCACGCGCAACCGGAAATTCCGCGCCATGCCCGCTATTCAAGCGACATCGCCGCCGCCGGAACTCGCCGCCCTTCCCCATCAATCCCGCGAGTGGAAGCCCCGCTAGAACAAACTCAACTGCTGCCCCGCCCGCTCCGGCTTTGCGAAATGATCCGTCGTCAATTTCGAGCGGCGCTTGTTGAGGCCGAGTCGCGCGCAGGCGGTCTCGAAGCGGCGACCGATCATCCAGGCGATCGGGCCGGTGCCTTTCATCCGCGTGCCCCATTGCGAGTCGTAGTCGCGGCCGCCGCGCATATCGCGGATCAGCGTGAAGACGTGGCGGTAGCGGTCCGGATAGTTCGCCATCAGCCATTCGCGGAACAGGTCGCGGACCTCGAGCGGCAGCCGCAGCATTACGTAGCTCGCCTCCTTGACACCGGCATGGGCGGCGGCGTCGAGGATGCGCTCGATCTCGACGTCGTTGAGCGCCGGGATCACCGGCGCCACCATCACGGTGGTCGGAATCCCGGCCTCCGACAGCCGCTTCAACGCCTCCAGCCGCTTTTCCGGCGTCGAAGCGCGCGGCTCCATGGTGCGCGACAGTTTCGGGTCGAGCGACGTCACCGACAGCGCCACCTTGGCGAGCTGGCGCTTCGCCATCCGCGCCAGGATATCGATGTCGCGCGTCACCAGCGCCGATTTGGTGACGATCCCGACCGGATGGCCGGTCTTTTCCAGCACTTCGAGCACGCCGCGCATGATCTTGTGCTCGCGCTCGATCGGCTGGTACGGATCGGTATTGGTGCCGATCGCGATCATCTTCGGCTCGTAATCGGCGGCGGCGAGTTCCTTCTCCAGCAGCGCCGGCGCGTCCGGCTTGGCGAACAGCCGGGCCTCGAAGTCCAGCCCCGGCGACAGGCCCAGATAGGCATGGGTCGGCCGCGCGAAACAGTAGACGCAGCCGTGCTCGCAGCCGCGATACGGATTGATCGAACGGTCGAAGCCGATATCCGGCGAATCGTTGCGGGTGATCACCTTTCGCGCGGTGTCGAGCGCCACCGTGGTCTTGAACGGCGGCAGCTCGTCGAGGCTCTGCCAGCCGTCGTCGAACGCGACCCGCGCCTCGGCCTCGAACCGACCCGAAGCGTTGGATTGCGCGCCACGGCCGCGGCGACGTTGCTTATCGATAGCAACTTCGATCGCAGGAAAGGGAGAAGGCGCGCCCACCGGCTCGGAGGGCGCCGTGACCGGCGGGCGCTTGAGGGCATTGGATGCTCTGCTCATGGTTCGAAGATAGCGCGTAAATAGAACAAATCAAGAACATAATCGTCGCATCCACAGCGCCGCCGGGTCGATCAACCACATCGCTTGGGTTCGGCCCGGACTGCAATTCCGGGCTGATTTCGGCGCCGCGAGGTGCTAAGCGTGCATCAAATGGTCGTAACCAGGTCATTCGGCGGACATGCTGAGCGTCATCATTCCTACCGACGGAGTTGAACGGACCGCGGTCGCCACCTTGGCCGCGCTCGTGCCTGGCGCGGCCGCCGGCGTGATTCGCGAGGTCCTGCTGGTCGATCGCAAGGATGACGGCGTGATCGAGCGCGTCGCCGACGTCGCCGGTTGCGGCTTCCTCGCCGTGCAGGGCAGCCGCGCCGCGGCGCTGGCAGCGGGCGCGCAGCAATCGCGGTCGCCATGGCTGATGTTCCTGCACGCCGGCGCGGTGCTGGATTCCGGCTGGATCGAGGAGACCTCGCAGTTCATCCAGGGCGTCTCGCTCAGCGGCCGGCCGCGCGCGGGGATCTTTCGCTATGCGCGCTCACCTTATGCGGAGCCGAGCTGGCGCGAGACGTTCAAAGCCCTGCGCCGGCAGATCGCGGGGCCGCGGGCCGATCAGGGCCTGCTGATCGCCCGCGATCACTACGACCAGCTCGGCGGCCACGACCCGGAGCGCTCCGAAGCGCGGCTGCTGCGGCAGCTCGGCCGCTCGTCGCGCACGCTGCTGCGCAGCCAAATCGTGCTGGTCTGAGCGCGGCGCCGCTCCTCGACCGACAATCTCCCTTCCCGCCCCATCCCCGCCCTCGCGACAGATCGCGGAGACGCTCCGCGCGTCGCGGCAGACGGACGAGTGCGGCCGTGGGCCGGAAAAATACTTGCCAAAAGCAACCATATATTTGACAATGGCAACCATTGAGGAGTTGCCATGTCGAACCCCGTCCCGCCCGATCAGGTCGCCCGCGTCCGCGGCTTCAACCGCTTCTACACCCGCCGGCTCGGCGTGCTCGAGCAGCACCTGCTGAATACGCCTTTTTCGCTCACCGAAGCCCGGGTGCTGTACGAGCTGGCGCATCGCGACGCCCCCCTCGCCAAGGAGATCGGCGCCGAGCTGGGCATCGACGCCGGCTATCTCAGCCGGATTCTCCAGAGCTTCGATGAGCAGGGCCTGATCAGCCGCAAGCCGTCGCCGGACGACCGGCGGCAGTCGCGGATCGGCCTGACAGCGAAAGGCCGCACCACCTACGGCCGGCTCGAGCAGCGCTCGCAGCAGGAGATCGCGGCGATGCTCGCGGGCCTGCAGCCGTCCGAGCGGTCGCGGCTGGTGGCGTCGATGGAGACCATCGAGCGATTGCTCCGCGCGGCCCCGTCGCAGGGCCCGATCCTGCGCGGCCCGCAGCCCGGCGACATCGGCTGGGTGGTGCAGAGCCACGGCGCGTTCTATGCCGCCGAATACGGTTTCGACGCCTCGTTCGAGGCGCTGGTCGCCGAGATCGCCGGCAAGTTTCTCGCCGCGCACGATCCCAGGCGCGAGCGCTGCTGGATCGCCGAACTCGACGGCGCTCAGGCCGGCTCGCTGTTTCTGGTGCAGGCCAGCGACGAGGTCGCCAAGCTGCGGCTGCTGCTGGTGACGCCGCAGGCGCGCGGCCATCGGCTCGGACAGCGGATGGTGCAGGAGGCGATCGGCTTCGCCCGGCAATGCGGCTATCGCAAAGTGACGCTGTGGACCCAGAGCATCCTCGGCGCGGCGCGAAAAATCTATCAGGACGCCGGCTTCGTGCTGGTCGCGACCGAGCCGCATCGCAGCTTCGGCCCCGACCTGATCGGCGAGACCTGGGAGCTGACGCTGTAATGGCGCCGCGTCGCGACCAGTCGCGGCAGGTCACCTCCGAGCTGATCGCGTTCCACGCCCGGCGTGGACGGGCGCTGCAGCGCGCCGCTATTTATGCGGCCATGCGCGCATTGGTCTGCTGGCTGCGCGCGGCGCTCGGCCGGCGCCGCTTCTGAGCGGCAGCCTCACGCGGCGCGATCGGCCACCATCGTCTCGACGAATTGCGGATAGCACTCGGCGAGTTCGGTGGTGACCCGGCCGCGCAGCAGCGAAAGCGTTTCCGCATCCGGCTCCGGCGTGAACGGCACCTCGTCCGGCGCATCGTAGTCGAAGCCGGTGTTGGCGCGGACATCCGAAGCCGAGCCGCCGCGATGCACGCTGCGCAACCGGAAGCGCTTCTTCTGCTTGTCGAAGTCGAACAGCGCGAGGCCAGTCAGCAACGCGTGCGGCCCGCCGCTGCGATGAATGCCGTCGCTCGATCCCGGCGCGCTGACGAAATCGACCTTGTCGACCAGCACCCGCGGCGAGTGCTCCTCGCGAAACAGGATCACCCGCGGGACCAGATAGTACATGAAGGCGGAGCCGAACGAGCCCGGCCAGCGCACGGTGCTCGCCGGATAGTCGCCGGTGCCGACCAGATTGATATTGGCCTGCCCGTCGATCTGGCCGCCGCCGAGAAAGAACGCGTCGATCCGGCCCTGCGCGGTGGCGTCGAACAGTTCGAACGAGCCGTTGGTGAAGAAATTGTGCTGGCGCGAGCCCAGCACGATCACCCGCACGCGCTCGCGGCCGCGCTGTTCGTTGCGGGCGCGCAGCAGCATCGCGCCGGCCGCCGGCATCGGCGACGACGCGCCGACCGCGACGGTGCGAACGCCGTCGAGCAGGTCGGCGATGGTGGCGATCAGGATTTCGCGCGACGTCGCGGGCATCGCGCTCATGCCACCGCCTCGAACGCTTGCGCGAAGCCCTTCATGTAGGCCGCGAAGCCGTCGGCCGAGCGCGCCATCTTGGCATAGCGCGCGACTTCGGCGCTGTCGGTGGCGTATTCACCGGCCAGCCCGAGCGGCCAGGCGCCGTGCTTCGCCTCGGCGATCGCGCCGACATACAGCGCCGGCAACACACCGGCGGCCGAGCGTTCGTCGGCGAGCAGCGAGGTCTCGACGATGCGTTCGACCGTCACCAGCGTGGTCTTCGCCGCATAGGCCATCGCCGCGAGCTCGGCCTGCCGTCCGATCCGGACATTGCCGAAGCGATCGGCCTCGGGGGCGTGAAACAGCGCGATGTCGGGCCGGATCGCCGACACCACGACGATCGGGTCGTTCGCGTCGAACGGATTGTCGATGATGGTCCAGTCCGGCCGCGAGGCCAGCAGGTCGCTGCCGATGATGCCGCGGATCGGCATGAACGGCACGCCCTTCTGGCCGGCGACGAGGCCGGCGAGAATCGCCGGGCAGGTCGCGTCCATCATCCTGAACGCGCCGTTGCGGATGCCGTCGGCGAATCGCGGCGCGCCGCCGGCCTCGCCGAGCGTCACCGCACTGGTCTCGAGCGTGCCGACCAGCCCCTCGCCGATCAGCATGTCGGCCTGCATGCCGCTGATCGGGACGCACACGAGGTGGAGATTTTTCGGGCGGTGGGCGAGAATCGCCGCCGTGGCGGCCATCGCGGCGCCGGCATTGTCGGAGCCCAGCGCGACCGTCATGCCGTCGCGAACCTGCGCGGCCAGTTGCTGCAGCGAAACGATTTCTCCCACGGCATCCTCCCTCGTCGCCGCGTGATCGCGGCTGTCGTTTGGACGGATGGTTTCGTGAGCAGGCGGGACTGTCAAGCCACGGAGCCGCTCACCACGGATGCGGTGAGGTCAGGCCTTGTCGCGGCGCAGATGCTCGTCGAGGCGGGGCATGATCTCGACGAAATTGCACGGCCGGGTGCGGTAATCGAGCTGGGCGGCGAGGATGCCGTCCCAGCCGTCGCGGCAGGCGCCGGGCGAGCCGGGCAGGCAGAAAATATAGGTCGCGCCCGCAACGCCGGCGGTTGCGCGGCTCTGGATCGTCGAGGTGCCGATCTTGCCGTAGCTCATGATGTGAAACACCGTCGAGAAGCCGTCCATGCGCTTCTCGAACAGCGGCTCGATCGCCTCGGGTGTCACGTCGCGGCCGGTGAAGCCGGTGCCGCCCGTGGTGATGATCGCGTCGATGCCCGCATCGGCGATCCAGCGCCGCACCACCGCGCGAATCGCCTCGACGTCGTCCTTCACGATCTCGCGCGCCGCGAGACGGTGCCCCGCCGTGGTCAGCCGGTCCGCCAGCGTCGCTCCGGACTTGTCGTCGTCGAGCGCGCGGGTGTCGGACACGGTCAGCACCGCGATGTTGAGAGGAATGAAAGTCTTCGGCTGTTCGGAGGAGGCCATTGTCGATCCTAATTGCATCTCAACACTACGGCCGTCATCCTGAGGTGCGAGCGAAGCGAGCCTCGAAGGATGATGCTGTGCGCGCTTTCCATCCTTCGAGGCGCGCCCGTCGGGCGCGCACCTCAGGATGACGCTGTGCGCGTCTCAGCATCTCTTACAGCCTTTCCGCCGCGAAGGTGTTGCAGGACTGGATCGTGCCCTGCTGATAGCCGGTCATGAACCAGCGCTTGCGCTGCGCGGCCGAGCCGTGGGTGAAGGAATCCGGCACCACGTCGCGGCCGGCGTTGCGTTGCAGCGTGTCGTCGCCGATCGCGCTCGCCGTGGTCAGCGCCGCGTCGATATCGCCGGGCTCCAGGAAATTCGGCCGCTTCTTTTCTTCCCGGTTGACCCAGACGCCGGACAGACAATCGGCCTGCAATTCGACGCGCACCTGCAGCGCGTTGGATTCGGCGCGCGAGCCCGCCTGCTGCTGCAGCCGCGTCACGCGCGGCAGGATGCCGAGCAGGTTCTGGACGTGATGACCCGCCTCGTGGGCGATGATGTAGGCCGCGGTGAACCGGCAGGCGCTGCCGGAGCAGCCCCTGAAGCGGGTCTCGACCTGCTTGAAGAAATTGGTGTCGATGAAGATCTGCTTGTCGGGCGGACAGTAGAACGGCCCCATCGCGGATTGCGCCATGCCGCAGCGGCCGCCATTCGTCGAGTTGCGGAACAGCACGATCTTCGGCCCGACATAGGTCTGGCCGCTGGCCTTGAAGATTTCGGTCCAGCGATCGTCGATCTCGCCGAGCACGCCGGAGATCATTTTGCCCATATCGTCGGTCGGGGCGCCCTGCTTGCCGGGCGACGCCCGCTCGCTCTGCTGAGTCGGCGCGCCGCCGGTCAGGACCTCGGCACCGCTGATCAGCAGGCGCGGATCGATGCCGAACGCCCAGCCGACCAGACCCAGCACGACGATGGCGCCGATGCCGAGGCCGCCGCCGCCGGTCGGAAACCCGAAGCCGCCGCCGCCACCCCCGCCGCCTTCGCGCCGGTCGTCGATGTTGTCGCTGCGACGGAAGTCATCGTCACGCATCAGTTTTTCCTCGGGTTCACGGCGGACCGCCGTCCGCACAATACGGCCGGCACGAGCACATCCGCGACAATTAGAAATAACCCGCCCGGCAAATATTGCCTAGTGCGCACATCGAAAGCCTGTTCGCAGCGCATCGACGAGAAGGCAGAACGCACCCGACCGCCCGAAACAAACCGCAAATCCACACCCTCGACGCAACAGGCGGCGAGCGACCGGGAAAACACCCGCCACCCGTTCTCGTTCCAGTAACAACGAATTCGATTTCAATTAAGTCGATTTTTACTTTGCCGGGGCAATCTATCGCCAGTCGGTTGTTTAGTCCCGCGTCTCCGACGGCGTCACATGAGTCAGAGTAGTTGAGTCATGATTTTGTCGCGTCGCGGGGCGTCTGCAAGGGCGCCCCGCACTCAATTCGAGCCCGCTCCGGAAAGCCGGATCATCGTCGGCGATTGCGTCGCCGAGATGTCGAAGCTTCCGGCCAAATCGGTCGATCTGGTGTTCGCAGATCCGCCGTACAATCTGCAGCTCAAGGGCGCGCTGAAGCGCCCCGACGAGTCGCAGGTCGACGCAGTCGACGACGATTGGGACAAGTTCTCGTCGTTCGCCGCCTATGACGACTTCACCCGCGCCTGGCTGCTCGCCGCCCGGCGGATCATGAAGCCGTCGGCGACGATCTGGGTGATCGGCTCCTATCACAACATCTTCCGCGTCGGCGCGATCATGCAGGACCTGGGCTTCTGGGTGCTCAACGACATCGTCTGGCGCAAGACCAATCCGATGCCGAATTTCCGCGGCCGCAGGTTCACCAACGCCCACGAGACCATGATCTGGGCGGCGCGCGACGAGAACGCCAAGGGCTACACCTTCAACTACGAGGCGCTGAAGGCCTCCAACGAAGACGTCCAGGCGCGCTCCGACTGGCTGATCCCCTTGTGCACCGGCGACGAGCGGCTGAAGGGCACCGACGGCAAGAAGGTGCATCCGACGCAGAAGCCGGAAGGCCTGCTGGCGCGCGTGCTGCTGAGTTCGTCGAAGCCCGGCGATCTGGTGATCGATCCGTTCAACGGCACCGGCACCACCGGCGCCGTCGCCAAACGGCTGCGCCGCAACTACATCGGCTTCGAGCGCGACCGCACTTACGCCGACGCGGCGCGGGCGCGGATCGACGCGGTCGAGCCGCTGCCGGAAGACACGCTGAAGCCGTTCCTCACTGCGCGCGACGCGCCGCGCGTGGCGTTCTCCGAACTGATCGAGCGCGGCATGATTTCGCCGGGCGCCAAGCTGGTCGATTCGAAGAAGCGCCACGGCGCCCTGGTCCGCGCCGACGGCGCCATCATGCTCGGCGACAAGGTCGGCTCGATCCACCGCATCGGCGCGGTGGCGCAAGGCTCGGAAGCCTGCAACGGCTGGACTTTCTGGCACCTCGAGACGCCGAAGGGCCTGAGGCTGATCGACGAACTGCGCGCCGAAGTGCGCAGCGCGATGGCGGCGGGCTGACGGCTCTGCGGATTCGGCGCAGGCCCGGCCTTCACCAACTCATCCTTCGAGACGCCCGGCTTCGCCGGGCTCCTCAGGATGAGGTCCGTGCATGTATTACTTCCGTCAACAGACACAGCCCTCATGGTGAGGAGCGCGCAATGCGCGCGTCTCGAACCATGAGCTGATTGGGCGCGCTCTTTGCTACACTTCGCCCGGCGCGCGGGTGCCCTTTCAGCGCGTGCCCATATTAAACGGTCACGCCGCGTTCTGCTGGATCAGATCCTTGCGGACCTGGCCGAGATAGCCGCGGATCTGCTCCGCGAGGGTCTCCGAATTCGACGACAGATGCGTCGACGCCGTCATGGTCGATTCGGCGTAGCGCTCGGTATCGCGCGCGTTCGCGGCGATCGCCTGGATGCTGGTGGCGATGTCGCTGACCACCGCGAAGGCCTGCTCGATGGTCTGGGCGATGTCGGCGGTCGCGTCCGATTGCGCTTCGGCGGCGCCCGCGACCTTGGTGGTGATGCTCTCGACCTCGGTCATCACCGCGCCGATATCGGTGATCGACTGGCTGACGACGTCGGCGGCGCCGTGGACGTGATCGACCTGCGATTCGATTTCCCCGGTGAATTTCGCGGTCTGTTCGGCCAGCGCCTTGACCTCCTGCGCGACCACGGCGAAGCCGCGTCCCGCATCGCCGGCCCGCGCCGCTTCGATCGTGGCGTTCAGCGCGAGCAGATTGGTCTGGCTGGCGATCGCCTCGATCGACTTCACCACGTCGCTGATCCGCCCGGCGACGCCGCGCAGCGCCGCGACGTTGCTGGTCGCTTCCGACACCCGCGCCACCGCGCGGCCGACGATCTCGGCGGAGCGTGCGACGTCGGCGCCGACCTCGCGTGCGCTCGCCGACAGGCCCGCCGTCGCATCCGCGACGTGGCGCATATTGCCGCTCGCCTGTTCGGACGCGCCGGCGACCGCGGTGAGGCGTTCGCGCGTCGTCGAGGCGCCGCTGGTGAGATGACCGGCGGTTTCGCGCATGTCCTTCGAATCGGCATCGAGCGAGCCGACCACGGTGCTGACCGCACCTTCAAGCCGCGCGGCCTGTTGCTCGAAGCTGCGGATGCGGCCTTCGATGCTGTCGGTCGCGTCGTTGAAGGTGGCGGCGCCGCGCAGCAGCGCGCCGTGCAGCCCGCCCGGCAGGATGCGCCGGAAATAGCGGCGCTGCTGCACCGCGCGCATCGACGCGGTGGCTTCGCGCACGAAGGCGTCGCAATCGTCGATCACGTCGTTGATCGCGCCGAGCAGATCGCCGATCCGGCCGGTGGTGGGAATATGCAGCACGCGCGCCTCGAAATCGCCGTCGGCGACCCGCTGACAGACGTCGCGCGCCTGCTCGATCAGCCGCGTGGCGGTGGCCACGCTGGCGAATGCGAGCACCGCCGCAATCAGCGCGACCGCCTGAAACGCCGACGCGACCGTCGGGTAGTTCATCCAGGCCAGCGCCGCTGCGATCGTCGCAGCGGCGATCGCGATCGCGATGTTAAGCTGCGCTTTTGAGAGCGAACATGAGTTCGTCATAGCTGACCTTCTTGGAAGCGACGAAATCCACCAGTGCCCGGTAGCCGGCCTCGACCGCGTCCTTGCCGTTGGCGTGGCCGCTCTCGATCCGCAGCACCTCGGCGTAGAGCGGGGCGATCGCGTTCTCGATCACGTTGCGGTCCGGCGCGCGGCGATTGGAATGGTAGCTGGTAATCCTGCCGGCATCGTCGAACGACGGGGTGACGTGCGCGAATACCCAATAATGGTCGCCCGAGCGCGCCATGTTCTTGACGTAGCCGAAGATCTCGCGGCCGGCGGCGATGGTTTCCCACACCAGGCGGAACACCGCGCGCGGCATGTCGGGATGGCGGATGATGCTGTGTGGCTGGCCGAGCAGTTCGGCCTCGCTGTAACCGGCGATCCGGCAGAACGTCCGGTTCGCGTAAGTGATGCGCCCCTTGAGATCGGTCTTGGAGACGATCAATTCCGCTGCGGGGAATACGACTTCTTTGCCGGTCGGCCGAATTTTTGTGGCCATCGCCGGTCTCCGTTATGATTGACGTGACAACAGTCCTTAAGAGCAGCCGGATTAAGGTCGGCTTAAAATACCATCGGCGGAAATCCACAAATTCCGCCGCATCCGGAATGCACCGAATCAGAACCGTGATTAGTCCATCGCATGCGCGATCACCTTGCGCATCAGATTGGGCAGCGCTTCGCCGGCGAGCGTGGCGATCTTTTCCCAGCGCATCCCACTCGGCGCGCGCGTCCCGGCCGGTGCATCCGCGGTGTAGACCACGAGTTCGAGCGGGAAGTGCGTGAACACGTGGCTGACGATGCCCGCCTTGCGATGCCAGCGCGTGACGCCGGCGAGTTTCGGCGCCTGCGCGCGCGCCGTGGCGTCGTCGTGCCCCGCGAGCCAGTCGGAATTCGGCACCTCGGTCATGCCGCCGAGCAGGCCCTTCGCTTCGCGCGTGCGTAGCAGGATGGCATCGCCACGGATCACCACGAAGGCCGCGCCGCGGCGGAGCGCGCCAGTCTTCTTCGGCGCCTTGCGCGGAAACGTCTCGGCGTCGCCGCGCTGCCTCGCCGTGCAATCCGCGTCGAGCGGGCACAGCGCGCAGGCTGGCTTCTTCGGCGTGCAGATGGTGGCGCCGAGATCCATCAGCGCCTGGGCGCTGTCGCCGGCACGCTTTGGTCCGAGCAGCGTGCGCGCCAGTTCCTGAATCCGCGGCTTCGCCTTGGGCATCTCGTCTTCGACCGCGTAGAGCCGCGACACTACGCGCTCGATATTGCCGTCGACCGGCATGGTCTGCCGGCCGAACGCGATCGCCGCGATCGCCGCCGCCGTATACGGACCGACGCCCGGCAAGGCGCGCAGGCCATCTTCCGTATCGGGAAAGCGGCCGCCGTGCTGCGTCGCCACCGCGACCGCGCAGGCGTGCAGATTGCGCGCACGCGAGTAGTAGCCGAGCCCGGCCCACATCCGCAGCACATCGTCGAGAGAAGCGCTGCCGAGATCGGCGACGCTCGGCCAGCGCGCCATGAATTTCTCGAAATACGGCCCGACCGCGCGGACGGTGGTTTGCTGCAGCATGATTTCGGACAGCCACACCGCATAGGGGTCGGCGGCGGTGCCGGCGGGCGGGCGCCACGGCAGCACGCGGCGGTGGCGGTCGTACCAGGCCAGCAGCGCCGCCGGGCGGCCGGCGCCGTCGCTCGCTTCCGCTGTGATGACCGGGGATCGTTTCCGCCGCGGCGCCGCGGCCGCCGGACTCCCTGCTAGACTCATGGGCCGTATCGTCGCAAAGCATCATGCCATGAGCAAGCCCGCCCCGATCTACAAGCCCGGCCCGATCAGCGCCAAGCCGCTGTCGGGGCTGCTCGGCGCGACGCTCAACGAGGCCTTCGCCAAACAGGGTTTCGCCGCGCGGGAACTCGTCACCCGCTGGCCGGAGATCGCCGGCGCGCAAATCGCGGCGCATTGCGAGCCGCTGAAGATGCAGTGGCCGCGCCCGGTCGAGGGCCAGAAGCAGGAGCCGGCGACGCTGGTGTTGCGGGTGGAAGGGCCGATGGCGCTGGAAATCCAGCATTCGTCCGACCAGATCCTGCAGCGGGTCAACCGCTTCTTCGGCTGGGCCGCGGTCGGCAAACTGGCGCTGCGCCAGGCGCCGTTGACGCGCAAGATCCGCAAGCCGCTGCCGAAGCCGCCGGACGACGCCGCCGTCGCGCAGGTCGCCGCCGGCCTCGACGCCGTCGAGGACGACGCGCTGCGCATTGCGCTGGCCCGGCTCGGCGCCACGATCAAGCGGAATTGACGCTTCCGCGACAACGCGCGGTTCGGCCCGGCATTGCCACAATTGCGGTTTCAAGCTAGCCAACGGCTGTAGCTGCGGCGGACGCGCCGCGCCCCTTCTTGCCTCGGCGGCGCGCCCGCCGCGTTGGAGCACCTTGCCGATGATCACGCGCCGTACCTTCACCGCCGCTCTGTCGCTGACCGGTCTCGCCGCTTTCGCTGGCGTCTCGCCGTTCCGCCTGATCGACGACGCCTTCGCCCAGAGCACCAAGGCCGCCACCGCCGCCGACGTCGCCAAGCCGTTGGCGCTGCCCGACATGGCGCTCGGCCCCAAGGACGCCGCCGTCACCATCACCGAATACGCCTCGTTGACATGTTCGCATTGTGCGACCTTCGCCGAGGAAGTGTTCCCGAAGCTGAAGGCGGCCTATATCGACACCGGCAAGGTCCGCTACGTGTTTCGCGAGTTCCCGCTCGACATCAAGGCCGCCGCCGGCTCGATGCTGTCGCGCTGCATCGCCAAGGACGACGCTGTGAAGTACTTCGCCGTCACCGACCTGTTGTTCAAGACCCAGGCCGACTGGGTGATGAAGGACACCACCGAGCAGCTCAAGCGGATCGGCAAGCAGGCCGGCCTCAGCGCCGCCGAAGTCGAGACCTGCCTGAAGGACCAGGCGCTCTTGGACAAGATCGCCGCCGACCAGAAATACGCCAACGAAGTGCTGAAGGTGAACGCCACCCCGAGCTTCTTCATCAACGGCGAAATGCTGCGCGGCGAAACCTCGCTGGAAGAATTCGCCAAGCGCATCGACCCGCTGCTGAAGAGCTGAACGAGCGCTGCTACCATCTGGGCGCCGTCATCCTGAGGTGCGCGCCCGCAGGGCGAGCCTCGAAGGATGCGGACACGGCGCGCGGCCCATCCTTCGAGGCTCGCTGCGCTCGCACCTCAGGATGACGCTGTGCGAGTTGCGAGGCGGTGCCATACATCATGAGGTCATCCTCCGCGAAAGCGGGGGATCCAGTATTCCAGAGCGTTCGCGGCGAGCGCACGACGAACGAACCGGCGCTCTGGAATACTGGGTCGCCCGCCTGCGCGGACGATGACGCGAGAGAGTGGAAATCCGCGTGACGATTACACCGTCGACGCGGTTCTCTCGGCGCCGTGATCCTGAGTCGCTCGCCCGCAAGGGCGAGCCTCGAAGGATGCGGAGACGTAGACGGTGCATGCGGCTCATCCTTCGAGGCTCGCTGTGCTCGCGCCTCAGGATGACGGAGCGCAAGTCGAGGGCCTGCACCCGCCGGCATTTTCACTTATCAAACAGCCACGGCCATTCGATCTCGCGGCTCCGCTGAGCCCGAGTTGTGCACCCGTCGCTGTCACAGCGAGGGGTGGGGGCGCGCCGGTCGGCGCGAAGGTGGTGAGTGTCGCGATGGCTTTGCGGACCATCGCGCAACGCCATTCCGGCGCGCCCACCGCGGCGGTTTTGGGCATCGGGACCGTTCTTCCGGGAACGCAGCGGTGCGGGATCTCCCCGGCCTTGCTGCGCCCGTCCAGCCACGAAAGCGGCAGCCGCTCGTAGTAGCGGCGGACGGTGACCTCTGCCTCCCGGACGCGTGCTTGCGAGGCACAGCGCGCAGGACGCCGCGTCCATCCGACTCCACCGGCACAGCGCCGGCGTCATCGAACCATCGTGCCGACCGGTTGCCCGGCCCGCCGATCTGTCCCGCTTGTACGACGCCTCGCGAAGCGCCCCTCACGGACAGGACGATGCGGACTATAGTCATAATAGGATTATTGTCAAGAGTCTCGTGTCCCGGACGCGCAGCGGCACAAAGTGCCGCTGCGCAGAGCCGGGACCCCGGTTCGCGGGCTCACAACACTTGCTACTTCTCGAGAAGAAACCGGGGTCCCGCATCTGCGGAGCAGCGCTGCGCGCTGCACCGCGTGCGGGACACCAAGGCCTCGGTTGCGCAGTGCGGGGCGTGGTCCTACATTCACTGGGTCGCAGCGCGCTGCGGAGGATCCGATGACCAACATCCTCTACTTACTTACCATCCCCGTCGTGGTGACACTGATGGCCGCCGGCGTGATCTGGTACAGCAACCGCCAAGCCGACGCCTCCCTACGCGCTCGCCTGCACCGCCGCAGCGAAACGAAACCGTCTGTCGCACCAGCCGAAGTGCTCCGCGCCGAGCGCGACAGGGCATGATCGTGGTCAGCGCGTCAGGGCATCGCTCCTGACGATCGCCCCGAAAGACCTCTCGTCTCCGTCATTCCGGGGCGCGCCACCGGGTCCGGCCTTCGGCCGGCCCGATGACAGGCTCCGCGCGAACCCGGAATTCATAACTACCGCGCTCGCGTCGGCGGCGCTGTGGCGCCGCTTTGCCTCGCAACGAGTCCAGGGGATATGGATTCCGGGTTCGCTCACTTCGTGAGCGCCCCGGAATGACGGACGAGAGGTGATCGCGCCGCGCGCTGACGCAGCGGCCCGAAGCCGCTCCGGAGTGAGCCGCCCCATCGAAATCCCCAGCTTTCTCGCGCCTTCGTCACGAATCCCCCCGTGGAAAAGCCCGGTTCCGCGGTTGCCGTGCCCGGTGCGGACGGCCATTGTCGCCGGCTAACGACGCCGCCGGCTGCGAGCGAATCGCACCGCCATGATGCCGCTATGGTATTGTCGAGCTTGAGAGATTCGCACGCGCCGCCCGAATCGCGGCCAAACGAGCATCGGACCAGATGAAACTCACGCGTCTCCGCCTTCACGGCTTCAAGTCGTTCGTCGAGCCCACCGATTTCATGATCGAGCCGGGGCTGACCGGCGTGGTCGGGCCGAACGGCTGCGGCAAGTCCAATCTGGTCGAGGCGCTGCGCTGGGCGATGGGCGAGACTTCGCACAAATCGCTGCGCGCGACCGACATGGACGCGGTGATCTTCGCCGGCAGCGGCAACCGGCCGTCGCGCAACCACGCCGAAGTGGTGATGTCGATCGACAACACCGACCGCACCGCGCCGGCGGCGCTGAACGATTCGGAGATTCTGGAAATCTCCCGCCGGATCGAGCGCGAGGCCGGCTCGCAATATCGCATCAACGGCCGCGAGGTCCGCGCCCGCGACGTGCAGCTCCTGTTCGCCGACGCCGCCACCGGCGCGCGCTCGCCGGCGCTGGTCCACCAGGGCAAGATCGGCGAAATCATCCAGGCCAAGCCGGAGCAGCGCCGCCGCGTGCTGGAAGACGCCGCCGGCGTCGCCGGCCTGCATGCCCGCCGCCACGAGGCCGAACTGCGGCTGAAGGCGGCCGAAACCAACCTCACCCGCGTCGAGGACGTGATCGGGCAATTGTCGTCGCAGGTCGACGGGCTGAAGAAGCAGGCGCGGCAGGCGATCCGGTTCCGCGAAGTCGCCGCCAAGGTCCGCAAGACCGAGGCGATGCTGTATCATCTGCGCTGGCGCGACGCGAACACCGAGGTCGCGGCCGCCGCCCAGGTGCACGATCTCGGCGTCCGCGAACTCGCCGAGCGCACCCGCGAGCAGGCCGAGGCCGCCCGCATCCAGGCCGACCGCGCTTCCGAACTGCCCGGCCTGCGCGAGTCCGAGGCGCGCGCCGCCGCCGGCCTGCAGCGGCTGGTCAACGCCCGCGAATTGCTCGACCGCGAGGAAGCCCGCGCCAAGGAGCGCGTCGTCGAGCTGGAGCGCCGGCTGGCGCAGTTCTCCTCCGACGTCGCGCGCGAGCAGCAACAGGCGATCGACGCCGACGCCGCACTCGAGCGGCTGCAGGCCGAGGACATCGAGCTGCGCGAAGAGATTCTCGAACGCGTCGAGAAGCGCGGCGGCGTCGACGAGCGCGTCGGCCTCGCCGAGGAAGCACTCGGCGAAGCCGAGCGGCTGTTCGCCGAACTCACCACCCAGCTCGCCCAGCTCACCGCGCGGCGCAATCAGTTCGAACAGGCGGTGCGCAGCCATCGCGACCGGCTCGGCCGGCTCGACACCGAGATCAAAAACGTCGACAGCGAAATCGAGCGGCTGACGGCGGAGACCAGCGGCGCCGGCAATGTCGACGAACTCGCCGAAGCCGTGGCGATGGCGCAGGAGACGCTGGCCGAGCTCGAAGCCTCGGTGCAGCAAGCCGAGGCCGCCCATGTCGGCGCCCGGCAGAAGCTCGAGGGCTCGCGCGGGCCGGTGACCGAAGCCGACAAGCGGGTGCAGCGGCTCGAGACCGAAGCCAAGACCATCAGCAAGATCCTCAACGGCGAGACCAAGAATCTGTGGCCGCCGATCATCGACGGCATCACGGTCGCCAAGGGCTATGAAAAGGCGATCGGCGCCGTGCTGGGCGACGATCTCGACGCGCCGGTCGACCCGACCGCGCCGATGCGCTGGACCGATATCGGCGTGCAGGCCGACGATCCGGCGCTGCCGGACGGCGTCGAGGCGCTGAGTAGCCACGTCAACGCGCCGCCGGAACTGGCGCGGCGTCTGGCGCAGATCGGCGTGGTGGCGAAAGAGCGCGGCGGCGAGCTGGTGGGCCAGCTCAAGACCGGGCAGCGGCTGGTGTCGCTCGACGGCGACGTCTGGCGCTGGGACGGCTTCGTCGCCTCGGCGCATGCGCCGACCGGCGCGGCGCGGCGCCTCGCCGAGCGCGCCCGCCTCGTGGATATCGAGAACGAGCTGGAACAGGCCCGGATCGACGCCGCCGCCAAGCGCGACGCGCTGGAGATCGCCGAGGCCGAGCTGCGCAACGCGGCGCAGGCCGAAACCGCCTCGCGCGAGTCGCTCCGCGGCGCCCGCCGCGAGGTCGATGCGGCGCGCGAGCGCCATGCCGCCGCCGAGCGCGAGATCAACCGCCACGCCGCGCGCCGCTCGGCGCTGACCGAGGCGCAGTCGCGCCTCGCCGCCGACCGGCTCGAAGCCGAGATGGCCTGCGAGACCGCCGAGAACGCGCTGGCGGATCTGGCGCCGAACGACGACGCCGAACAGCGGCTGTCGGCCGTGCGCGGCGACATCGAAAACCATCGCCGCCTCGCCGCGCAGGTCCGCGCCGAGGCGCAGGCGCTGGCGCGTGAGGCCGAGCTCGCCGACAAGCGGCTGCAGGCGATCGTCGCCGAGCGCAACCAGTGGATCCACCGCAAGCAGAGCGCGGCGTCGCAGATCGCCACCGTCGAAGAGCGCGTCGCCGAGCTGACCGCCGAGCGCGCCGAACTCGACAACGCGCCGACCGTGTTCGCCGAGAAGCGCAGCGCGATCATCACCGAGATCGAATACGCCGAGGCCGACCGCCGCACCGCCGCCGATGCGCTCGCCACCGCCGAACGGGCGATGGCCGACACCGACCGCGCGGCGAAAGCGACGCTCGAACAGCTCTCCAGCGCGCGCGAAGCCTGCGCCCGCGCCGAGGAACGGATGGAAGCGGCGCGACGCCGGCTCGAAGACGTCGAGCGCGAGATCCGCGACATGCTCGAAGTCGAGCCGCAGACCGCCGCTTCGCTCGCCGAGGTCCAGGAGGGCGTGGAGCTGCCGCCGCTCGCCGAGATCGAGGCCGATCTGGAAAAGCTGCGCCGCGATCGCGAGCGGCTGGGCGCCGTCAACCTGCGCGCCGAGGAAGAGCTCAACGAAGTCGAGACCCAGCACGGCTCGCTCGCCGCCGAGCGCGACGATCTGGTCGAGGCGATCAAGAAGCTGCGCACCGGCATCCAGAGCCTCAACAAGGAGGCGCGCGAGCGTCTCCTGGCGTCGTTCGAAGTGGTCAACGGCCATTTCAAGCGGCTGTTCACCACGCTGTTCGGCGGCGGCGAGGCCGAATTGAAACTGATCGAGAGCGACGACCCGCTCGAGGCCGGCCTCGAGATCATCGCCAAGCCGCCCGGCAAGAAGCCGCAATCGCTGTCGCTGCTGTCCGGCGGCGAGCAGGCGCTGACCGCGATGGCGCTGATCTTCGCGGTGTTCCTCACCAACCCGTCGCCGATCTGCGTGCTGGACGAAGTCGACGCGCCGCTCGACGACCACAACGTCGAAAGGTTCTGCGACCTGTTGAACGAGATGACCGCCACCACCGAGACGCGCTTCATCATCATCACCCACAACCCGATCACCATGGCGCGGATGAACCGGCTGTTCGGCGTCACCATGGCGGAGCGCGGCGTGTCGCAGCTCGTCTCCGTCGACCTCGAAGGCGCGGTGGAGATTCTGGATCAGCACGTGGCGTGAGCTACGCTGTCCCTCCTAAGCGAAGCGCCGGCGGCTCCCCTCCCCCTTGCGGGGAGGAGAGCAAAGGTGGCCTCCGGCCGCCGTTCTTCAGAAAGACGCCGATGCTCCGCATCGGCTATGGCGAAGCGGAGGCCGGGGTGGGGGTGCAACGAGCACTGAGCAAGTCATCCTTCGAGGGCCGCTTCGCGGCCACCTCAGGATGACGGCGAAACCTCTGAAGCTCACACTGCCCGTCATCGCCGGGCTTGACCCGGCGATCCATCCTCTTTGCAAGATGCTGCTTTCTCTTGCGCGCTCCGCGCGCGATGGATGCGCGGGTCAAGCCCGCGCATGACGTCGGTCTGTTGGGGAGTATGAGGACTGCATGATCCCCCCGTCCCTTCCCGCCGAACTCAAGGCCGCGCTGGAGCAGCAGCTGCACGGGTTGCCACGCGACGCCGCGGCGACGCGGGCGGGGGTGATTTCGCAGACCTATCGCGACGGCGGCACCTCCGCGCCGATCAGGACGCCGACCGACGCGCTGGCCTATGCGGGGGCGCGGATGCCGGCGACCTATGCGGCGGTGGCGGCGAGCCTGAATGCGGTGATCGGGATTCGGCCCGACTTTGCACCGGATGCGCTGCTCGATGTCGGCGCCGGGCCCGGCACCGCGAGCTGGGCTGCGGCGCAGGCGTTCGAGACGCTGGGCGCATTCACGCTGCTCGATGCGAACAGCGCGCTGCGCGAACTGGCGCGCACGCTGGCGCAGGACAGCCGGCTCGCGAAAGCAAACTACCAGCTCGGCGACGCGCGCAAGCTGCTGCGCGACGCGCCGGAGGCGGCGCTGGTGATCGCCAGCTACGTCATCAACGAACTCGACGACAGCGCGCGCGACGGTTTTATCGACGCGCTGTGGCGCAAGACCGCCGACACGCTGCTGATCGTCGAGCCCGGCACGCCGGCCGGCTACGCCCGCATCCTCGAGGCCCGCGCCCGGCTGATCGCGCAGGGCGCGCATCTGATCGCGCCGTGCCCGCACGAGAACGCCTGCCCGCTGCAAGCGCCGGACTGGTGCCACTTCGTGCAGCGGCTGCCGCGCTCACGCATCCATCAGCAGATCAAGGGCGCCGAACTGCCCTATGAGGACGAAAAGTTCATCTATCTGGCGGCCACCCGCGTCGCGCTGGGGCCACGACCGTCGCGCGTGCTGGCGCAGCCGGAGCTGACCAAGGCCGCGATCACCGCGAAGCTGTGCACGTCGCAAGGCCTGTTGCGCGCCGTCGCGCCGCGCCGCGACAAGCCGGCCTATGCGCGCTTCCGCCGGCTGGACTGGGGCGACACGATCGAGCCGGACGCTGCGCAAGACTAGCCGGCGCGCAACCCGGCTACGCGGCGCTGCGCGCGACCGCCTTGGTGGCCACCGCCATCTCCAGCCGCAGCGGGCTACGGAAGGTCGAGGACGGCATCCAGTCGAGCCGGGGCTGCACCCGCGTGTAGTCCGGCACCACCTTGTGAAACTCCTCGAACGCGATCCTGATTGCCATCCGGGCGATCGCCGAGCCGAGGCAGCCGTGGACGCCGCCGCCGAAGCCGAGATGACCCTTCGGCTTGCGCGCCAGATCGTAGACGTCCGGATTGGGAAACTGCCGCTCGTCGCGATTGGCGGAGCCATACGCCAGACAGACGAAATCGCCGGCCTTCATGGTGACGCCGTGCAGCGTCAGGTCGCTCTGCAGGCAGCGTTTGAATCGTTGGGCAGACGTGTTGTAGCGCAGCGATTCCTCGACCGCGTCGGGCAGCCGCGCCGGGTCGTCGACCACGGCGCGGCGAGCGTCGGCGAAGTCGGCGAGGTTGAGCGCCAGCATGCTCATGAAGCCGCCGAGCGATTCGATGCCGGCCATGATCAGCGTCGTCGTGGTCAGCAGCACCTCGCGCTCGTCCAGCCTGTCGCCGTCGATCTCGGCCATGCTGAAATGCGAGATCAGGTCGTTCTGCGGTTCGGCGCGGCGCTGCGCGATCACCTTTGCCGCGTAGTCCTGCATCCACGCGTAGGCGGCGAGATGCTCGGGCCCCTTGGCGCGGGTGACCGGATCGCTCTGCACCATCAGCACCGCCTTGTCGCGCACCGTCTGCTCGTCGCCGAGCGGCAGGCCCAATGCGGCGAACAGCACCCGCACGGTGAATTTCGACGAGAAGTCGGCGATGAACTCGAACTGCTCACGCCCGCGCAGCGCCTCGGCGGCGTCGCGCGCGATGTCGCGCATCGGCCCGGCCAGCGCCTCGAGATTGCGCTTCATGAAGGCGTGCTGGACGAGGCCGCGCAGCCGGTCGTGGCGCGGCGGATCGGTGGTGCCGAGCGTGGCGCCGGCGCGGCCCGGCAGCTCGGTCATCAGATTGCCCTTGGCCGACGAGAACACCTGCCAGTTGGTGCCGGCACCTGCGACGTCGATGTAGCGCGACAGCACCCACATCTGCGCCGGCTCGCTCCAGAACGCCGGATGCTCGTCGCGCAGGGTCCTGTACAGCGGGAACGGGTCGGCATCGACCGCGGGCGAATAGGGATCGAAGCTGAACATTGCGGTGTTTCCTCGTGATCGCGGCCGTATTGGCGACCGCTGTTGTCTTCCTTTGCGGACTAACCACCCCACCGACCTCATCCTGAGGAGCCCGACGAAGCCCGAAGGGCTTTGGTGGGCGTCTCGAAGGATGGGCCGCGGGTCCGTTGCATGGCCGCGACTCGCGACCTCGTGGTTCGAGACGCCCGGCTACGCTGCGCTACGCCGGGCTCCTCACCATGAGGGACTTTGACTCTCCACAGATGACGGCTTTTACGCCGCCTGCGCCAGCTTCGGCCGGTTTTCCAGCAGCATGATGCCCGACGCGGTGTTGGAGATCGGCAGGTGATAGTTGCGGTGCAGCTCGTGGACGTCGCCCAGCAGCGCGCCGCGCATCGCCACCCAGTTCATCACCTCGACGCCCTGGCTGCCGGCGAGTTCGACCAGTTCGTGCGGATCGATG
Organism: Rhodopseudomonas sp. NSM; assembly: GCF_052445935.1. NCBI lineage: Bacteria > Pseudomonadati > Pseudomonadota > Alphaproteobacteria > Hyphomicrobiales > Nitrobacteraceae > Rhodopseudomonas > Rhodopseudomonas sp. NSM. The sequence continues at coordinate 111,171 of NZ_JBQTCH010000007.1, forward strand.
CCGAGAATGCTCTCGATATCGCCGGTCATGGCGTCCATGCAGCGGCGGTCGAAGGCGGTGTTGATGAAGCCGGCGCGCTCGCCCTCTAATTGATGCGACAGCCCGCCGGTGCCGATCACCACGACTTTCATGTCTTCCGGATAGCTCTCGATGGCGCGGCCGATCGCCTGGCCGAGCTTGAAGCAGCGGCGCAGCGACGGCAGCGGATGCTGCACGGTGTTGACGACCACCGGCACGGTCGGGATGTCGTGCGCCCTTTCGCGGAAGAACAGTTCCATCGGCAGGCTGTAGGCGTGGTCGACCAGCATCTCCTGGCAGGTGACCGGATCGAATTCGGCGCCGACCAGCGTCTCGATGATGTGCCACGACAGCGCGGTGTCGCCGCGGAACGGCGCGCGCACCGGGATGCCCCAGCCTTCGTCCTCGTTGCGATACTCCGGCGCGGCGCCGACCGCGAAGGTCGGCATCTTGTCGAGGAAGAAGTTGAGGCCGTGATCGTTGTAGATCACCACCGCGGCGTCGGGCTTCACCGCGTCGAGCCAGCGATGCGTGGCGTCGAAGCCGTCGAAGAACGGCGCCCAATACGGGTCCTTCTGCAGGCCCTTGGCGATCGCGCCGCCGATCGCGGGCACGTGCGAGGCGGCGAGGCCACCGATGATCGTCGCCATGTCGGCTCTCCCTTCAACTATCTCTGGCGGCCAGAAGCTTCGCCTTGAACTGCTCGACGCTCATGCCGGTCTGCAGCGCGCCGATGTCCTGCATGTTGAGACCGAGGATGCCGGCGAATTTGGCGAGGTAGTAGGCGTTGCCGCCGTGATCGAGCAGCTTCAGCAGGTCGCGCTTCAGGATCGCGTCGGTCTGCGCGGCGGTGAGGCCGTAGCGCGCGCAATAGGCCGCCTCGTCCGCGACGAACTCGGCGCGGGCGGCGGCGGAATTGAAGGAGAAGCACATCTTGTTGAGGGCGTAGCCCTTCTGCGCCGATTCCGGCCCGAAGATCGGTGTCCCGAAAATCTCGCGCTTTGCGCCGCTGCGTTCGCGCGCCACAGCCTGACTCATGGCCGTCCCCTCCTGATCGTTTCCGTCTGCGGCCGTGCGGCCGCGTTTCGCAAACGATAGGCGGGGGCGGGAACCGGGAATTGAGCTGGATCAAATCAGCGGCGGGATGCGATCAGGGTCGTCCACCCGTCGCGCCGCGCCACCAATCTCGGATGCGGCGCAGCATGGAGGGTTGCGGATCGGCCGTGTCATCGGACCCCGCCAGCGGCGGCGCATCTGCCAGTTCGGCGATGACGTCGTCGGTCCACGGCGATTGAAGCGCCGGCGGCGTCCGCGCGGCGGCGGCGAGCACCAGCGGCCCGACATGGGCGAGGAAGGCCTGTTCGTGGCTGCGCGACAGCCGTTCGACCGCCTCGCGAAGCGGCAGCCAGTCGACCGCGCGGATGTCCTTCATCAGCGGGTGGGTCTGCACCGGCGCCGCCTCCATCCGCCAGAAATGCACCACCTTGGTGCGGCCGCCGGCCTCGCAGGCGAGCGTGCCGATGAATTCGTGAATCTCGACGAGGTGCCCGGTCTCTTCCAGCACCTCGCGCGCGGCGGCGGCGCGCGGCGTTTCGCCGCCGTCGAGCTTGCCCTTCGGCAGCACCCAGTCGTTGCGCTTGCGCATGCGGACGACGGCGAACAGCGGCTCGCCGCCGCGCCGCAAAACAATCCCGCCCGCTGCCAGCACAGGTGCCCGCAAGGTCACATCCTCGTTCGCTGCATGAAACTGCGTCGCGTCAGTATAGGCCGCGCATCAGCGCAGAGCGAGGTCCCACGCCGGTGCCGGCGGGATCACGGCGACGGCGGCGGCACCACCACCGGATAGCCGCGGTCCGGCGCGATCACGCAGCGATACACCCGCTTGTGCGCGGTCAGCCATCGCACGACGATGGCTCCGCAATTCCCGCATTTCAGCTGTCCCGGCTCGCCTTCCAGCGTCTCGGATTCCGCGCAGCGATAGACGGCGCCGCATCCGCACCCGACCTCGGTCAAAATCATCGCGGCATCCTCGATCACATGGGCCCGCAGCGTGGGAAATGTTGTCTTGATACGACGGGAAACTGACGCTTCGATGTCAGCATGGCGGCGGCGGGGAGGTCCATTCGGCTATTTTCACGCCCACGTTCGGCTGGCGGTACGCGCGTCCAGCGGGATAGTCTGGACGCAGCGCAGGCACGCGACCGGCGCCGGGCCGATCGCGCACCACCGCGGCGCGCGCAAGAAAACGACAACGGGAAACGCGCATGACTTTCTGGACACCTTCCGGCATCGGCGGACCGCTGCGCCGCGAAACCCATTACGGCGACCGCATGATGCTATGCTTCGCCGAGCGGCCGCCGACGCTGGCGGCGATGGTCGACGAACTCGTCGCCCGATTTGGCGACCGCCCAGCGATCGTCGACGAGGACGTCGCGCTGACCTATCGCGAACTCGACGACCTCGTCCGCCGGATCGCGGCGTCGCTGGCCGGCCTCGGCGTCGTTCCGGGCGACCGGGTCGCGCTGTTTCTCGGCAATTGCCGGGAGTTCCTGGCCGTCACGCTCGCCTGCAACCGGATCGGCGCGCTGCTGGTGCCGATCGGGACGCGGCAGCGCAAGGCCGAACTGGAGTTCCTGCTGAACAACTCCGGCGCCAAGATGCTGGTATTCGAGGCCGAACTGGCCGATCAGATTCCGTCGGCGGCGGAGGTCCCGACGCTGACGCATCGCTTCGCCGCGCATGGCGAGGCCGCCGGCGCGCGGCCGTTCGCCGATCTGCTGGCGGCGTCGCCCGCAGATGCGCCGATCGCGACGATCCACGAGGACGACACCGCGGTGATCCTCTACACCTCCGGCACCACCGGCAAGCCCAAGGGCGCCGAGCTGACGCATCTCAGCATCCTGCATTCGGCCTACGCCTTTGCCCGCGCGCTCGAACTGACCGAGCACGACCGCGGCCTCGTCGCGGTGCCGCTGTCGCATGTCACCGGGCTGGTCGGCGTGTCCTACGCGACGCTCGCCGCCGGCGGCTGCGTGGTGCTGATGCGGCAGGCCTACAAGACCGCGGATTTTCTCGCGCTGGCGAGCCGCGAGAAGATCACCTGGTCGATCCTGGTGCCGGCGATCTACACGCTGGCGGCGATGGCGCCGGAGTTCGACAAACACGATTTATCGGCGTGGCGGATCGGCTGCTTCGGCGGCGCGCCGATGCCGGTGCCGACCATCGAGATGCTGGCGCAGCGGCTGCCGCAACTGCAACTGCGCAACGCCTACGGCGCGACCGAGACGACGTCGCCGACCACGATCATGCCGCAGGCGCATTGGCGCGATCACATGGACAGCGTCGGGCAGCCGATCCCCTATGCGCAGCTGCGCGTCGTCGACGCCGACGACAACGAGGTCGCGCCGGGCGAGCCGGGCGAATTGCTGATCGCCGGACCGATGGTGGTGCCGCGCTATTGGCGGCGGGAGGATGCCAACGCGACGGAATTCGTCGGCGGCTACTGGCGCAGCGGCGATATCGGTTCGATCGACGCGGAGGGATTTGTGCGGGTGTTCGACCGCAAGAAGGACATGATCAACCGCGGCGGCTTCAAGATCTTCTCGGCCGAGGTCGAGAACGTGATCTGCGGCCTCGACGGCGTGCTGGAGACCGCGATCATCGGCACGCCGGACCCTGTGCTCGGCGAACGCGTCAACGCCATCGTGGTGACCAACGGGGATGCACGGCTGACCGAGCGCGACGTCGCCGCCTACTGCGCGGCGCGGATGTCGGACTACAAGGTGCCGGAAAGCATCATCATCCGCACCGACCCGCTGCCGCGCAACGCCAATGGCAAGATCCAGAAGACGGTGCTGCGCGAGACGATCGCCGAGCGGGCGGCGAGCTACACGCGGGCCTAGTCGACGCAGGTCGTGCGCACCGACTCTCACGCCACGGATCGTCATGCGCGGGCTTGACCCGCCTGCGGGGCCGTAGCCCCTTCGGCGCGGCGTAGGCCCGCGCATCCATCTCTCTTGGAAGGAGGATGGATTGCCGGGTCGAGCCCGGCCATGACGATTGTGGTTGTTACTTCGTTCGCGCGCCCACCTCCGCCTCGCCGTCATTGCGAGGAGCGCAGCGACGAAGCAATCCAGCACGCCACGCGCCGCCTCTGGATTGCTTCGCTGCGCTCGCAATGACGGGAAGAGACGTTACGTCGCCGGCCTGATCCTCACCTGCACGTCGCGCGGCTTCGCCATGTAGGGCGCCGACGTCACCAGCACCTGCGCGCCGGCCTGCGCGTAGTTCGCGGCGTTGCTTGCGTTGACGCCGCCGGCGGCGGCGATCACCGGGCGCAGCGGCGTCTCGGCGAGCCGCGCGACCAGGGCGGCGACGTCGGCGGCGCGAATTTCTCGAGCTGCAGCACGTCGAAGCCGGCCTCGGCGGCGGCCAGCGCCGCGTCGATCGAGGACACTTCGACAATCAGCTTCTTCTCCGGCACGGCGGCGCGCAGCCGCGCCACGGTCGTGCCCAGCGGCTCGTCGAGAAAGCCGCGATGCTCGGCGAACACCAGAATGGTTTCCGACAGGCCGAGCCGGTGCATGCCGGCGCCGCCGGCCTTCACCGCGGCGACCGCGAAGCGCTTGGTGCCGGGCGTGTTCTTGCGGGTGCAGGCAATCGCGATCGACGGCGACACCGCGCGCGCGGCCTCGACGATCTCGCGCGTCGCGGTCGCAACCCCCGACCAGATCTCGATCAGCGTCTGCGCCACCTTCCAGCCACGCAGCAGGCCGGACGCAGCGCCGCGCGCGATCAGGATCGGCGCGCCGGGCGCGAGCCGGTCTCCGGACCCGGCGATCTGTTCGACCTCGCAGCCGCACAGTCGCAGCATCGCCGCCGCATCCTCCGCCAGCGCCAGCACCATCGGATCGCGGGCGGTGAATTCCATGATTGCCGCCTGTGCGCCGATGCCGAGCGCCTCCGTGGTGAGGTCGCCATGCGGGACGTCGTCGTCGAGCAGGCGCTCCAGTTCGGTCATGGTCGCAGCGGGCATCGGGGTCCTCAGGCATGAGTCGCGGATCGGGACCATTCCCGGTCGCAATCGTTATGTCCATGACTATACAGCGATGTCGGGTTTGCGACGGCGGTACCAAGACGCCACCAACCCAATAAACCCTTGAATCAAGGCGCCTGCTGATCGCATCGCGTCGGCTTGTCCGGCATGGAGATTGCTAAACTGCACGCAGCGACGATCCGCCCCGCCGATCCAAGGATGCAGGCCATGACCGAGACCCCGACCGAGGCAGACACCCCGCGTATTGCGGCGATCGTCTATCGCGCCGAGGACGACGCCGACGGCCTGCTGGCGGCGTTCGCGTTCGACCGGCTGCGCGCCGGCGACCGGCTCGGCGGCGTGGTGCAGCGGAACATCAAGGACGCGTCCGGGCGCAGGACCGACATGCAACTGATCGACCTGATGACCGGGCGGGCGATCGGGATCTCGCAGATGCTCGGCGGCAGCGCCGGATCGTGCAAGCTCGACGCCGCCGGACTCGCGGAATCGGCGCAGGCGGTGACCCGCGCCGTCGCGGCAGAGGTCGCGCTCGTCGTCATCAACAAATTCTCCAAGCAGGAGGCGACCGGCCACGGGCTGCGCAGCGAATTCGCCGAGGCGATCGTCGCCGGCCGGCCGCTGCTGACCGCGGTGCCGGAGAAATGCGCCGAGGCCTGGCGCGACTTCATCGGCGATCAGGGCACCGAACTGCCGTGCACGCGCGCCGCCGTCGAGGCGTGGTGGCGCGAGGCAAGTTCGGAGCGCACCGCAGCGCTCTGCGCGCCGGGCCGAACCGGCACCACCGGCCGGCAGCCGGACGACCGTGACTGGCTGTGGCGAACGATCTGCTGAGGGAGCGAGCAAATGGCTGTTGTGGTGTTCTACGAAAAGCCCGGTTGCGTCGGCAACGCGTTGCAGAAGGCGCTGCTGGTCGCGTCGGGCCACGAGCTCGATGTACGCAATCTGCTGAGCGAGACCTGGACGCCGGAGACGCTGCGGCCGTTCTTCGGCAGCAAGCCGCTGGCGGAATGGTTCAACGCGTCGTCGCCGAAAGTGAAAGCCGGCGCGATCGACTTTGCTGCACTGACGGAGGAGTCGGCGCTGGCGCTGATGATCGCCGACCCGCTGCTGATCCGCCGGCCGCTGCTGCAGGCCGGCGACCGCCGCGAGTCCGGCTTCGATCAGCCGACCGTCGACGCCTGGATCGGCCTCAAACACACCGACATTCCGGTGACCGATCGCTGCGCAATGGAGTAGCGGGGCCGAGCGCTATTTCGGCTTCCAGCCGATCAGGTCGATCAGCGCCGACATCCCGACATGGCCGCTGCCTTCGACGATCTCGCTGTCGTGCTCGCGGATGCTGAGATTGTCGAAATCGCCGAACGCGGCTTCGAGCAGTTCGTGGGTGTAGAGATTGTCGGCGCGGCTCGGGCCGCCGGTCTTGTAGATCAATTGCTTCGGCCGGTAGCCTTCGATCAGCAGCAGCCCGCCCGGCTTCAAGGCGTCGCGGATCGCCTGGAAGATCCGCGGCCGCTGCTCGGCCTCGACGAACTGAAAGAAGATCCCGGCGATCACATCGAAGCCGCCCGGCCAGTCCCAGCTCAGCAGATCGGCGGTCTGCGTCTCGATCGTGACGCCGCGCTCGGCGGCGAGCCGTTGCGCCTTGCCCTGGGCGGCCGGCGAGAAGTCCACCGACCGCACCGACAATCCGCATTCCGCCAGGAACACGCCGTTGCGGCCCTCGCCGTCGGCGATCGACAGCGCCCGCCCCTGCTTCGGCAGGATGTCCCGGCACGACGCCAGAAACGCGTTGGGCGCGGTGCCGAACACATAGTCCTCGACCGCGAACCGGCCTTCCCAGCGGTTGAATTCGTCCGATGCCATCAGCGTCTCGACTTTCCCTGCGCCAGCGCGCAGCGCCATGCCGCCCCGCGAGCTTGGCCGCACCGCCGGTTCCGCGCAATCCCCGATCCGTCGATGGCAGCTATCGGACGCGGCCGCGGTGACATCGTCACAGACGCTCCGGCGCGGCCATGCGACCAACCGGGCGCAGAGGCGGAGGCCGCCGACGCCAATGGGAATGCCAGGGATGACGAACATCACCATCATCGGCTCGGGCTTCGCCGCTCTGACCGCGGCCCGCGCGCTGCGCAAGCGCAAGGTCGATGCGACCATCACCATGATCTCGCCGCGGCGCGAGCTGCATTTCCTGCCGAGCACGATCTGGATTCCGGCCGGCATCCGCAGCGGCGCGCGGCTGAGAGTGCCGCTGGCGCATTTCTTCGAGAAGCACCGGATCGATTTCGTCGAGGCCTCGGTGACCGGGCTGAAGGACGGCGGCCGCGTCGTCGTGACCGATCGCGGCGAGTATCCGAACGACCATCTGATCGTCGCCTGCGGCGCCCGCTTCATCCGCAAGCTGCCCGGCATCGAACACGCGCTGATCCCGTGCGAGGGCATCGCGGTCGGCGAGGAAATCGGCCGGCGGCTCGACGCGATGAAGGGCGGCACCATCGCGGTCGGCTTCGCCACCAATCCGGAGGAACCCGGCGCGATGCGCGGCGGGCCGATGTTCGAATTCCTGTTCATCATCGACACGCTGCTGCGTCAGCGCGGCAAGCGGCCGGGGTTCCAGATCGTGTTCTTCAGCCCGGCGGCACGGCCGGGCGCGCGGCTCGGCGAACGCGCCGTCGACGGCCTGCTGCGGGAGATGAAGGATCGCGGCATCGCCACGCAGCTCGGCCGCAAGATCCTGCGCATCGAGGAGCGCAAGGTCGTGCTCGACGGCGGCGGCGAGATCGACGCCGACCTGATCCTGTTCATGCCGGGCCTGACCGGCCCGGCCTGGCTCGCCAACACCGAACTGCCGCTGTCGCCGGGGGGGATGATCAGGGCCGACGAATGCTGCCGCGTCGAGGGGCTGCCGAATGTCTGGGTCGCCGGCGACGCCGGATCGTTCCCCGGCCCGGACTGGATGCCCAAGCAGGCGCATCAGGCCGACCTGCAGGCGCTCGCGGTGGCGGCCAACATCGCCGCGGTCGAGACCGGCGCCGAGCCGGCGACGCGGTTCAAGCCGGAGCTGGTGTGCATCGTCGACACGCTGGATTCCGGGATGCTGGTGTTCCGCAACGAGAAGTTCAATTTCGTCGGGCCGAAGATGAAGCTGTTTCACTGGCTGAAGCGGCTGTTCGAACGGCACTATCTGACGACGTTCCGCTGATGCAGCCCGCCGGGAGCCGATGATGGGTGTGAAAACGATATCGCCGATCGAGGCGCAGCGGTTGCTGGACGACGGCGCGGTGCTGGTCGATGTCCGCGAGCGCCACGAGATCGAGCGCGAGCGCATCGACGGCGCGATCGAACTGCCGCTGACGAGCTTCAGGAACGGCGACCTGCTCGACGCGCGCGGCCGCAAGGCGATCTTCTTCTGCCACTCCGGCGGACGGACGCGGATGTATGCCGGCCAGATCGCGGCGAAAGCGAACGGAGTCTGCGAGCCCTATGTGCTGGGCGGCGGCATTCTGGCGTGGCGCAAGGCCGGCTTCGACACCGTGAAGGGGCCGCAGCCGCCCGGCCTGTTCAAGCGGCTGTTCGGCGGCAACACGGACTGATCGTCACCGCGATCCGAACTACCGGCGTGCGGCGATCTTCTTCGCGGGGACCGTCTTGACCGGCCGCAGCACCGTGACCTTGGCGGCCCTGCCGCGCGGCTTGGCGCAGAAGATCGCGTGAAGCGCGAGAATCAGGCTGCGGACTTCCTCGCTCGCGAGCGAATAGAACACCTGCTGACCGTCGCGGCGAGTCTCCACCAGCCGCTCGCCGCGCAGCCGCGCGAGCTGCTGCGACACCGTCGGCTGGCGCTCCTCCAGCGTCGCGGCGAGTTCCGACACCGACTTCTCGCCCTCGGCGAGCAGGCACAGCATCACCAGCCGCGACGGGTTGGACAACGTCTTGAGGAATTCGCTGGCGACTCTCGCATTGTCGCGCAGATCGCTGGTGTTGACATGCGCCGGCCCATCCGTCGATGGCCTCCGGGCTCGCTTGGGCACGGACATCTCGTTCGCCTCTTGCAGGATTTGGGGACCGGAGCATCGCGGGAGTCGAGCCCGGCAGTCCCCTTGGAAAATCGACGCTCGCAGGATAATCCAATGATCGATCCGACGTTGCAACACATTGTCGAGCGGGCAAGCGCGTTGTTGCGGCACCATGGCGCATCATGCGCTCCCGTCGCCACACCGGCACGGATTCATCCGCGCGAGAGGCCATGCAGAATCCGGAAAGTCGCTTCTATCGGTCGCACGGGCTGCGGCTTCACTACGCCGACTGGGGCAACGACACCGCGCCGCCGCTGCTGCTGATCCATGGCGGCCGTGACCACGGCCGGAGCTGGGATCATCTGGCGCGATCGCTGCGGGCGGACTTCCACGTCGTCGCGCCGGATCTGCGCGGCCACGGCGATTCCGACTGGACGCTCGGCGGCAGCTACAGCCTGCCGGAATATGTCTACGACCTGACGCGGCTGCCGGCGTTCGAGGGCCGCGGGCCGATCACGATCATCGGCCATTCGATGGGCGGCATGGTGAGCCTGATCTACACCGGCACCTTTCCGGAAAACGTCGAAAGGCTGGTGGTGCTCGACGGCGTCACCGTGCTGCCGAATGCGAGGAAGCCGCCGGTGCACGAGCGCACCCGCAAATGGATCGGCCAGCTCGAGGCGCTGGAACAGCGCGAGCCGCGGCGCTATCGCGACATCGCCGAGGCGGCCGCGCAGATGCAGGCGCACAACAAGCGGCTGGCGCCGGAGCTGGCGCTGCATCTTGCCACCCACGGCGTGAAGCAGAACGACGACGGCAGCTACTCCTGGAAATTCGATCCGTATCAGCGGGTGATGGCGCCGCACCGGCTGTGGCCGGACGATCACGTCGCGCTGTGGGGCCGCATCGCCTGCCCGACGCTGCTGCTGTTCGCCGGCGAGAGCTTTCTCAGCGACGCGGCCGCAGCCGGAATCGCCGACGACTTCCCGCAGGCCCGCGCCGAAACCGTCGCCGGCGCCGGCCACTGGCTGCAGCACGACCGGCCCGACGAGGTGCTACGCCTGATCCGCGAATTCCTGCTCGGGTGAGCGCGGCGCGCTCGCGCCGCCTCCCGACGTCTCTCAGCGGTCGGCAAAAATCCGGTAGCGCTGCGGCTGCAGGCCGATGCGGTCGCCGACCTTGAGCGAGTGATCGCGCGGCGCGTCGATCTCGATCAGCGTGTCGCCGGCCAGGCCCTGCAGCACGATATCGGCGCGCTGCATCGGGCCGAACGCGCGCACCGACTTGACCGCGCCCTCGAACACGCCGCTGCCGCTCGGCCCGACCGCGACGTCGTGGCGGCGGACGAACAGTTTCGACGGGCCGGAGGCCGTCTCGGTCGGCGCGAGGTCGAGCACGCGGTCGCCGAGCCGGACGCGACCGTCCTGCACCTCGACCGGCAGCACGATGGATTCGCCGATGAAGCCGTGCACGAAGGCCGAGGCCGGACGCTCGTAGACGTCGCCGGGCGAGCCGATCTGTTCGATCCGGCCCTTGTCCATCACCACCACGCGGTTGGCGACTTCGAGCGCCTCTTCCTGATCGTGGGTGACGAAGATCGAGGTGACGTGGATCTCCTCGTGCAGATTGCGCAGCCAGGCGCGTAGTTCCTTGCGCACCTTGGCGTCGAGCGCGCCGAACGGCTCGTCGAGCAGCAGGATGCGCGGCTCGATCGCCAGCGCACGGGCGAGCGCGATGCGCTGGCGCTGGCCGCCGGAGAGCTGGTTCGGATAGCGGTCGGCGAGCCAGCCGAGTTGCACCAGGTCGAGCAGATCGCCGACGCGCTTCCTGATCTCCGCCTCGCTCCTGCGGATCTTGCGCGGCTGCACCCGCAGCCCGAAGGCGACATTCTCGAACACGCTCATGTGCCGGAACAGCGCGTAGTGCTGGAACACGAAGCCGACATGGCGCTCGGCGGCGCCGCGCGCCAGCGCGTCCTCGCCGTCGAACGCGATCGAGCCGGCGTCGGGCCATTCCAGCCCGGCGATGATCCGCAGCAGCGTGGTCTTGCCGGAGCCGCTCGGGCCGAGCAGCGCCATCAGCTCGCCGGTCTCGACCCGCAGGTCGACATTGTCGAGCGCGCGGAAGCTGCCGAATTCCTTGACGATATTGCGAACTTCAATGGTCATCGGTGTGCAGCCCTTCCTCGATACGGCCTTCCAGGATTGTCTTGACGATCAGCGTCACCAGCGCCAGCAGCGCCAGCAGCGAGGCGATCGCGAAGGCGGCGACCATCTGATACTCGTTGTAGAGAATTTCGACCAGCAGCGGCATGGTGTTGGTTTCGCCACGGATGTGACCCGAGACCACCGACACCGCGCCGAACTCGCCCATCGCACGGGCGTTGCACAGCAGCACGCCGTACAGCAGGCCCCATTTGATGTTCGGCAGCGTCACCCGCCAGAACGTTCGCCAGCCGCTGGCGCCGAGCGAGATCGCGGCTTCTTCCTCGTGCTGGCCCTGCTCCTGCATCAGCGGGATCAGTTCGCGCGCGACGAACGGGAAGGTCACGAAGGTGGTCGCCAGCACGATCGCCGGCAGCGCGAACAGGATCCGCACATCGTGGGCCATCAGCCACGGGCCGACAAAGCCCTGCGCGCCGAACAGCAGCACGAACACCAGGCCGGAGATCACCGGGCTGACCGAGAACGGCAGATCGATCAGCGTGATCAGCAGCGTCTTGCCGCGAAACTCGAATTTCGCGATCGCCCAGGCGGCGATCACGCCGAACACCAGGTTGAGCCCGACCGAGATCGCCGCCGCGACCAGCGTCAGCCGGATCGCCGCCAGCGCTTCGTCTCCCGCCAGCGCGTCGAGATAGAACGAGACGCCCTTCGACAGGGCCTCCGAGAACACCAGGATCAGCGGCAGCACCACGAGTATTGTGAGGAAGCCGACGGCGAAGCCGATGATCAGGAAGCGCACCCAGAACGGCTCGCTGTGCGCCGGGCGCCGCGCCGAATTTCCGGTGCCGGCTGTGGCAGCCGCAACGGCAGCGGGCTTGCGGGCGGAGCGCCTCAGCGGAGTGGTCGCGACCAGCGTCATCGTGTCACGCTCCGGCCAGCGACCGGGTCTGCGCCCAATGCTGCAGCCGGTTCAGAACGAGAATGATGAGGAAGGAGAAGATCAGCATCACCACCGCGATCGCGGTGGCGTCGGCGTAGCGGAATTCCGACAGCCGGATCACGATCAGCAGCGGCGCGATCTCCGAGACGTTGGGCAGATTGCCGGCGATGAAGATCACCGAGCCGTATTCGCCAACCGCGCGGGCGAAGGCGAGCGCGAAGCCGGTCATCACCGCCGGCGCCAGCGACGGCAGGATGACGCGGCGGATGGTCTGCCAGCGCGACGCGCCGAGCGATTCGGCGGCTTCCTCGATCTCGACATCGAGGTCGATCAGCACCGGCTGCACCGTGCGCACCACGAACGGAATCCCGATGAACACCATCGCCAGGAAAATCCCGAGCGGCGTGAACGCCACCTTGATGCCGAGTTCGGCGAGCGGCGCGCCGAGCCAGCCGTTCTGCGCGAACAGCGTCGTCAGCGCGATGCCGGCCACCGCGGTCGGCAGCGCGAACGGAATATCGACGATGGCGTCGAAGACCCGCCGGCCGGGAAAGCGATAGCGCACCAGCGCCCAGACGATCAGCAGCCCGGCGACGAGGTTGACGCAGGCGGCGGCGAACGCCAGGCCGAACGAGATCTTCAACGCATGCAGCGTACGCGGCGCCGTCACCGTCGCGAAGAATTCCGAGGGGCTGAGTTCGGCGGTCTTGACGAACAGCCCGGCCAGCGGAATCAGGATCATCAGCGACAGCCACATCAGGGTCAGGCCCATGGTGAGCCCGAAACCCGGCAACGACCGTCGTCGTGCGATCGCGCTCACAGTGTCACCTGCGCGCCGTCATTGCGAGGAGGCAAAGCCGACGAAGCAATCCAGTCTCCGGCGTGAGGCTTCTGGATTGCTTCGCTTCGCTCGCAATGACGTGGGGAGGCGCTGAAGATCGCCCGCATAGGCTCGGCGGCGTGGAAACGCCCCCTCACCCCTGCCCTCTCCCCGCAGGCGGGGAGAGGGAGCGCGCTGCCGTTGCTGCGAAGCATGTCACCCCCAATGAGCGATCGCGTTGCGACCCGCGCGCCGCTCAGTTCTTGTAGATCTTGTCGAACACGCCGCCTTCGGCGAAATGCTCGGCCTGCGCCCTGGTCCAGCCGCCGAAGGTCTCGTCGATGGTGAACAGCTCGACCTTTGCGAACGAATCGGCGTGCTTCTTCGCCACCTCGGGATCGCGCGGACGATAGAAGTTCCGTGCGGCGATTTCCTGACCTTCCGGTGTGTACCAATACTTCAGATAGGCATCGGCCACCACCCTGGTGCCCTTCTTGTCGACCACGCTGTCGACAACCGCGATCGGCGGCTCGGCGAGAATCGACAGCGATGGTGCCACGATCTCGAACTTGTCCTTGCCGAATTCCTTGACCGCCAGGAACGCCTCGTTCTCCCAGGCCAGCAGCACGTCGCCGACGCCGCGCTGGACGAAAGTCATCGTCGCGCCGCGGGCGCCGGTGTCGAGTACCGGGACGTTCTTGTAGATGTTGCCGACGAATTCCCGCGCCTTGTCGTCCGAGCCGTATGTCTTCAACGCGTAGCCCCAGGCCGCCAGATAGTTCCAGCGCGCGCCCCCGGAGGTCTTCGGATTCGGCGTGACCACGCTGACGCCGGACTTGATCAGATCGTCCCAATCCCTGATGCCCTTCGGGTTGCCCTTGCGCACCAGGAACACGATGGTGGAGGTATAAGGCGAAGCGTTGTCCGGCAGCCGCTTCTGCCAATCTTTCGCCAGCAAGCCCGTGTTGGCGATCGCATCGATGTCGTAGGCCAGCGCGATGGTGACGACGTCGGCCTGCAGGCCGTCGATCACCGAGCGCGCCTGCGAACCGGAGCCGCCGTGCGACTGCTTGATCTGCACGGTCTTGCCGGCTTCCTGCTTGTAGGACGCGATGAACGCCTTGTTGAATTCGGCATAGAGCTCGCGGGTCGGATCGTACGACACGTTGAGCAGCGTCACGTCCGCGGCATGCGCGGAGCTCGCGACCAGAAGGCCGGCGAACAGAGCCATCATTCGGCGAAACATTTCAGATCTCCATGGACCGGACGACGCCGTCGTCGTCAGCGGCGGAGCTGCGAAACTCAGGAATAAACCCGATCAAGTCAACGAAACCGGATTTCAATGTTGGCGTCGTTGCGACAGCAATCTGCTACGAGGTCTTCATCGTGTGAATGCCGCATTCCGTCTTGCCGCGGCCCTGCCAGCGGCCGGAGCGCGTATCCTGGTCCGAATCGGCGCGGCTGGTGCACGGCATGCAGCCGACCGACTGAAAGCCCGATGCCAGCAGCGGGTGCGGCGGCAGCCGGCCGAGCGCATAGATCGCGGCGATGTCGTCGCGCGACACATTGGCGAACGGATTGAACTTGAGCCGGACGCCGTCGGCTTCGACCACCGGAATCTCCGCGCGCACGCCGCCCTGGAACCGCTTGCGGCCGTTGATCCACGCCTCGAACGGCGCCAGCGCGCGGCGCAGCGGCTCGACCTTGCGGATGAAGCAGCATTGGTCCGGATCGGAGAACCACAATTCGCGCGCCGGATCGTCGCGATCGAGATCGGCGTCGAGCGGCTTGATCGTGCGTACGTCGGTGAGACCCAACCGATCGATCAGCGTATCGCGGTAACCGAGTGTCTCTTCGAACAGCCAGCCGGTGTCGAGGAAGATCACCGGGATCGCCGGATCGACGTCGGCCATTACCTTGAGCAGCGCCGCAGCCTCAGTGCCGAACGACGACACCAGCGCCAGACGCTCGCGTCCGGTCTCGCGCAGCGCCGCGGCGATGATCCCGGCGGGCGACGCGGTGCGGAGCGCTGCATCGAGTTCGCGCGCCCGCGCGTCGACGTCGACAGCCGGGGAGTCAGATTGCGCCAGTCCATCCATGTCGTCACGTCCTGATCGCGGCAGCGGCCCGATGAAGCAAGACGCAGGGCTGCCGGCACCGCTGGTCCGAAGAAGGATTGACTAGAATTATTTTCTATCTATGTATCTTACAAGTCAGATAGATAGAAAATTATTCTTTCTTCTGATCCGTTCGTACGTAGAAATTCTATCCCCTAATGGCGCGCCGCAGAGATGTTCGTTCTCCCGACGATGATGACGACCTCCCCGCCGCGCACGCACGACACCCCGGAGCGATCCGGGACCGCTTTTCCGGGAGCCCGTGAATGACCCTCGCCGCACGCCAAGCCGCCTCCCCCGACCCGACCTTGCTCCCCGATCCCGATCGCCGCGAGCAGTTGCGTCCGATGGATCACCTCGACGCGCTGGAAGCGCAGAGCATCTACATTTTCCGTGAAGGTTTTGCGCGGCTGAAGAAGCTGGCGCTGCTTTGGTCGCTCGGCAAAGATTCCAACGTGATGATCTGGCTGGCGCGCAAGGCGTTCTTCGGCAAGGTGCCGTTCCCGGCGCTGCACGTCGACACCGGCAAGAAATTTCCGGAGATGTATGCGTTTCGCGAACACTACGCCAAGGAATGGGAGCTCGATCTGCGGGTCGATCCCTGCCCGCCGATCGACAGCGTCGACCCGACCCTGCCGCCGGCGGCGCGCTCGGCGGCGCGCAAGACCGAAGGGCTGAAGCTGGCGCTCGCAAAATACGGCTTCGACGGACTGATCGCCGGCATCCGCCGCGACGAGGAAGCGACCCGCGCCAAGGAGCGCGTGTTCTCGCCGCGCGGCACCGAGGGCGGATGGGACGTGCGCGACCAGCCGCCGGAATTCTGGGATCAGTTCAACGCCTCGCCGCCGCCCGGCGCTCATCTGCGTATTCACCCGATCCTGCATTGGACCGAGGCCGATATCTGGGCCTACACCAAGCGCGAGAACATCCCGATCATCCCGCTGTATCTGGCGAAGGACGGCAAGCGCTATCGCTCGCTCGGCGATCAGGACATCACTTTCCCGGTGGCGTCGCACGCCTCGTCGATCGACGAGATCCTGCATGAACTGCAGACCACCAAGGTGCCGGAGCGCGCCGGCCGCGCGCTCGACCACGAGACCGAGGACGCGTTCGAGCGGCTTCGCGTCGCCGGTTATCTGTGAGCTGTGACTTCGCACCAAGTGATTTTCGACAATGAGTGACGCCATGACCATCGCCGTCCCGCCCGCCACGCTGTCCACGCCGAACGGCACCACGCGCCCGCTGGTGCGCATCGTCATCGTCGGCCATGTCGACCACGGCAAATCGACGCTGGTCGGCCGCCTGCTGCACGAAACCGGCTCGCTGCCCGACGGCAAGCTCGAGATGCTGAAGGCGGTCAGCGCCCGGCGCGGCATGCCGTTCGAATGGTCGTTCCTGCTGGATGCGCTGCAGACCGAGCGCGACCAGGGCATCACCATCGACACCACCCAGATCTCGTTCCGCACCCGCTCGCGCGACGTCGTGCTGATCGATGCGCCCGGCCACGCCGAGTTTTTGCGCAACATGATCACCGGCGCCTCGCAGGCCGACGGCGCGGTGCTGATCATCGACGCGCTGGAAGGCGTCCGCGACCAGACGCGGCGGCACGGCTATCTCTTGCAACTGCTCGGCATCAAGCAGGTCGCGGTGGTGGTCAACAAGATGGACCGCGTCGACTTCTCGGCCGAGCGGTTCGGCGCGATCAGCGACGAGATCAGCGCGCATCTGATCGCGCTCGGCGTCACGCCGACCGCGGTGATCCCGATTTCGGCACGTGACGGCGACGGCGTCGCCGAGCGCACCGCGAACATTGCCTGGTATCAAGGCCCGACCGTGGTCGAGGCGCTGGATTCGCTGACGCCGTCGCAGCCGCTGGATCTGTTGCCGCTGCGGCTGCCGGTGCAGGCGATCTACAAATTCGACGACCGCCGCATCGTCGCCGGCCGCATCGAGTCGGGCCGGCTGGAGGCCGGCGACGACATCGTGATCATGCCGGCCGGCAAGATCGCGAAGATCAAGACGGTCGAGAGCTGGCCGGCGACGCCGGTCGAAGGACCGCAGGGCGCCGGCCGCTCGGTCGGCATCACGCTCGACCGCGAATTGTTCGTCGAACGCGGCGACGTCATCGGCCATGTCGGCACAGCGCCGCGTGATACGCGACGGCTGCGCGCGCGGATCTTCTGGCTGCACGATCAGCCGCTGACCGCCGGCGCCACGCTGCTGGTGCGGCTCGGCACCCGCGAGACCCGCGCCACCGTTGTGGCGATCGAGAAGGCGGTCGATCCCGGCGACCTCGCCAGCGAGGCGGCGAGCGCGATCAAGCGCAATCATGTCGGCGAGATCGACCTGTCGCTGGCGCAGCCGGTGGCGGCCGACCAGGCCGACGAATTCCCGCGCAGCGGCCGGCTGGTGATCGAGGTCGGCGGCCGCATCGCCGGCGGCGGGCTGGTGCTCAGCGTCGATAGCGGACAGCGCGCCGCCACCGCCGACATCGTGCCGGTGGAATCCGCGCTGAAGCCCGAGGAGCGCGCCGCGCGGTTCCGGCACCACGGCGCGGTGCTGTGGTTCACCGGCCTGCCGGGCTCGGGCAAATCGACGCTGGCGAAAGCGCTGGAGCGACGGCTGTTCGATCGCGGCGGCTCGCCGATCCTGCTCGACGGCGACACGCTGCGCGCCGGACTCAACGCCGACCTCGGCTTCACGCCGCAGGACCGCGCCGAGAACATCCGCCGCCTCGCCGAGATCGCCGCGCATCTCGCCGCCAACGGCCATATCGCGATCGTCGCCGCGGTGTCGCCGGCGCTCGCCGACCGCGCCGCCGCGCGCCGTATCGCCGGTGATCATTTCCGCGAAATCCATGTCGCGACGCCCGCCGAGGTCTGCGAGCAGCGCGACCCGAAGGGGCACTACGCCAAGGCCCGCGCCGGCGCGCTGCAGAACTTCACCGGGATCGGCAACGACTATCAGCCGCCGACCGCGAGCGAACTGGTGATCGATACATCGGCGCTGACCGTGGCCGAGGCGGCCGACCAGGTCGAGACGATGCTGGCGCGCAGCGGCGTCGTGTTCGACGAGCTGGTCGATCTCGCCGCTAATATCTGATCGCCTTCGGCCCGACGAAACTGATCATTCACGCTTTGCGCATCCGGCAGCAGACATCTGCCGGGGCCGGCCGCAATTAGAAATCGCTTGATCGGCGGCGCTCCCGTATCGTCTTATGCGTCCGCCCGCATTGCAGCATCACTCCAGGAGACCGCATGGCCCTTTCGCGCATCGAGATCAATCGCCGGACCGTTCTGCTGACGTCGGCCGCCATCGCCGCCAATGTGATCAATCCGATGCGGGCGTTCGCACAGGAAACCCCGCGCAAGGGCGGCGTGTTCAACGTGCACTACGGCGCAGAGCAGCGCCAGCTCAACCCCAGCTTGCAGGCCTCGACCGGCGTCTACATCATCGGCGGCAAGATCCAGGAGCCGCTGGTCGATCTCGATGCCGCCGGCAATCCGGTCGGCGTGCTGGCCGAGAGCTGGGAATCGACGCCGGACGGCAAGACCATCACCTTCAAGCTGCGCAAGGGCGTCACCTGGCACGACGGCAAGCCGTTCACCTCGGAAGACGTCGCCTTCACCGCGCTGAACATGTGGAAGAAGATCCTGAACTACGGATCGACGCTGCAATTGTTCCTCACCGCGGTCGACACCCCCGATCCGCAGACCGCGATCTTCCGCTACGAGCGGCCGATGCCGCTCAATCTGCTGCTGCGCGCGCTGCCCGACCTCGGCTACGTCTCGCCCAAGCACATCTACGAGACCGGCGACATCCGCCAGAACCCGGTCAATCTCGCGCCGATCGGCACCGGCCCGTTCAAGTTCAACAAATACGAGCGCGGCCAGTACATCATCGCCGACCGCAACGACAATTACTGGCGCCCGAACGCGCCCTATCTCGACCGCATCGTCTGGCGGGTGATCACCGACCGCGCCGCAGCCGCCGCCCAGCTCGAGGCCGGCGGCCTGCATCTCAGCCCGTTCTCGGGTCTGACGATCTCCGACATGGCGCGGCTCGGCCAGGACAAGCGCTTCATCGTCTCGACCAAGGGCAACGAGGGCAACGCCCGCACCAACACGCTGGAGTTCAACTTCCGCCGCAAGGAGCTGTCGGACATCCGCGTCCGCAAGGCGATCGCGCATGCGATCAACGTGCCGTTCTTCATCGACAACTTCCTCGGCGATTTCGCCAAGCTCGGCACCGGGCCGATCCCCTCGACCTCGACCGACTTCTATCCGGGCCCGAACACGCCGCAATATCCGTACGACAAGAAGAAGGCGATCGCGCTGCTCGACGAGGCCGGGCTGAAGCCTGCCGCCGGCGGCAACCGCCTCACGTTGCGGCTGCTTCCCGCGCCGTGGGGCGAGGACATCTCGCTGTGGGCGACCTTCATCCAGCAATCGCTGGGCGAAGTCGGCATTCAGGTCGAGGTGGTGCGCAACGACGGCGGCGGCTTCCTCAAGCAGGTCTATGACGAGCACGCCTTCGACCTCGCCACCGGCTGGCACCAGTATCGCAACGATCCCGCGGTCTCGACCACGGTGTGGTATCGCTCCGGCCAGCCCAAAGGCGCGCCCTGGACCAATCAATGGGGCTGGAAGGACGAGGCGATCGACAAGATCATCGACGACGCCGCCACCGAAGTCGATCCGGTCAAGCGCAAGGCGCTGTATGCCGACTTCGTCACCCGCGCCAATGGCGAGCTGCCGCTGTGGATGCCGATTGAACAATTGTTCGTCACGGTGATCTCGGCGAAGGCACGCAATCACTCCAACAATCCGCGCTGGGCGTCGTCGACCTGGCATGATCTTTGGCTGGCCGAATAGCGCCAACTCCGCCAAGATGATCGCATGCGTATCCTGAGCCTCGCGGGGCGGCGGCTCGCCGCCTCGATCCCGACCTTGTTGCTGATCCTGATCGGCATCTTCCTGCTGCTGCAATTCGCGCCGGGCGACACCGTCGACGCGATGATGGCGCAGATGGGGGGCGGCGACGCCGCGACCGCGCGCGAGCTGCGGCAGTTCTACGGGCTCGATCTGTCGGTGCCAATGCAGCTCGGCAACTATCTGTGGCGGCTGGTGCGGTTCGATCTCGGCTTCTCGTCGATCTACGGCAAGCCGGTCGCCACCGTGATCCTGGAGCGGCTGCCGCCGACGCTGCTCTTGATGACAGCGTCGCTGTCATTCGCGTTCTTCGCCGGCCTGGTGCTCGGCGTGATCGCCGCGCGCGGCGTCAACAAATGGCCCGACACGCTGATCTCGACGCTCGGACTGATCTTCTACGCGACGCCGTCGTTCTGGTTCGGCCTGATGGCGATCGTGGTGTTCTCGGTGTATCTGCAATGGCTGCCGGCCGGCGGCTTCGAGGACATCGGCGCGGCCTCGACCGGGCTCGCCCGGACGCTCGACATCGCCAGCCATCTGGTGCTGCCGACGCTGACGCTGGGGTTGATCTTTCTGGCGATTTACTTACGCATCATGCGCGCCTCGATGCTCGAAGTGCTCAACCTCGATTTCGTCCGCACCGCCCGCGCCAAGGGCCTCGACGAGACCCGCATCGTGGTGCGCCACGTGCTGCGCAACGCGCTCTTACCGATGGTGACGCTGATCGGGCTGCAGGCCGGCACCATGCTGGGCGGCTCGGTGGTGGTCGAGAGCGTGTTCTCGCTGCCCGGCCTCGGCCGGCTCGCCTACGAATCGGTGGTGCAGCGCGACCTCAACACGTTGCTCGGCATCGTGTTCGTCTCGGCGCTGCTGGTGATCGCTGTCAATTTCCTGGTCGACCTGCTGTATGCCCGGCTCGACCCGCGCATCTCGGCCGGGACGTAAGCGATGGATGCGATCAAGCGTTACTTCCGCAGCCCCGCCGCGATCGTCGGCTTGCTGCTGTTGCTGGTGGTGATCGGCATGGCGATCAGCGCCGGCTGGTTCTACCCGCGCGATCCCCTGTCGCTCGCCGGCCGGCCGCTGATCTGGCCGTTCAGCAATCCGCGCTTCTTGCTCGGCACCGACAATTCCGGCCGCGACATCGCAGCCCAAATCTTCCATGGCGCGCGGATCGCGCTGTTGATCGGCGGCGCCGCCACCGTGATCGCGGTGGTGATCGGCGTGCTGATCGGCGCCTTCGCGGGCTATTTCGGCGGCTGGGTCGACACCGTGCTGATGCGCATCACCGAGGCGTTCCAGATCCTGCCGAACTTCGTTTTGTTACTTGTGCTGGTCGCGGTGTTCGGCTCGACGCTGACCACGGTGACGATCGCGGTCGGCATCGTGTCGTGGCCGGCGCCGGCGCGACTGACGCGCGCCGAGTTCCTCAGCCTGCGCAACCGCGAATTCGTCCAGGCCGGCCGCACGCTGGGCATGAAGGACCTGCAACTGATCCTCGGCGAGATCCTGCCCAACGCGCTGCCGCCGGTGATCGTCTATGCCAGCGTGGTGATGGCGGTGGCGATCCTGCTGGAAAGCGCGCTGGCGTTCCTGCGGCTGTCCGATCCCAACGTCGCCTCCTGGGGCAATCTGATCGGGCTCGGCCGCGACGTGCTGCGCGTGCAATGGTACGTCGCCGCGATCCCCGGCATCGCCATCCTGCTCACCGTGCTGGCGGTGTCGCTGGTCGGCCAGGGGCTGAATGATGCGCTCAACCCGAGGCTGAAGGGACGATGACGGACAACAAAGCCGCCGTCCTGACGCTCGACAAGCTTTGCGTCCGCCTGCCCAAGGGCGCCGACCGCAGCCACGCGGTCCGCGACGCCTCGCTGTCGATCGCCGCCGATGAGATCCTTTGCGTGGTCGGCGAGTCCGGCTCCGGCAAGTCGATCATGGCGAACGCGGTGATGCGGCTGCTGCCCGGCGGCGTCGCGCTCGACGGCGGCCGCGTGCTGTTCGAGGGCCGCGATCTGGCGCAGGCCAGCGCCGCCGAGATGCGCGCCGTGCGCGGCGCCGGCATCGCGATGGTGTTTCAGGAGCCGATGACCGCGCTGAACCCGCTGCGCTCGATCGGCGACCAGATCGGCGAGATGTTCCGCATCCACACCGACCTGTCGAAGAAGGAGATCCGCGCCAGGGTGCTGGCGCTGCTGGAGGACGTGCGGATTCCCGATCCGCTGCGCACCGTCGACGCCTATCCGCATGAACTCTCCGGCGGGCAACGCCAGCGCGCGATGATCGCGATGGCGCTGGCGCTCGACCCGAAGCTCTTGATCGCCGACGAACCCACCACCGCGCTCGATGTGACCACACAAGCACAGATCCTGACGCTGATCCGCGAACTGCAGCATCGCCGCAACACCGCGGTGCTGTTCATCACCCATGATTTCGGCGTCGTCGCCGAGATCGCCGACCGCGTCGCGGTGATGCAGCACGGCGTCATCGTCGAGCAGGGCGCGGCCGACGACGTGCTGCACCGGCCGCAGCATCCCTACACGCGGCAACTGATCGCCGCGGTGCCGCCGCTGACCGCGCCGCCGCCGCGGCCGATCGCGGCTGAAACGATCCTCAGCATCGACAAGGTCTCGAAGATTTTCCGCACCGGCGGATTCCTCGGCCGTGGCGCGCGCGTGACCGAGGCTGTCAAGTCAGTCTCGCTGCAATTGCCGCGCGGCGCCACGCTCGGCATCGTCGGCGAAAGCGGCTCCGGCAAATCGACGCTGGCGCGCTGCATCATCCGGCTGCTCGATCCCGACGGCGGCTCGATCCTGCTCGACGGCCGCGACTGGGCGACGATGCCGCGCGAACAGGTGCGCCGCGAAACGCGCCACATGCAGATGGTGTTTCAGGATCCGTTCGCCTCTCTCAACCCGCGCCACAAGGCCGAAGAATTAGTTGCGCAGGGCCCGATCATTCACGGCACGCCGCGCAAGCAGGCGATCGCCGAGGCGCGCGAGCTGTTCGCGCTGGTCGGGCTCGATCCATCGGCCGGCGACCGGCTGCCGCACGAATTCTCCGGTGGCCAACGCCAGCGCATCGGCCTCGCTCGCGCGCTCGCACTGAAGCCCGACGTGCTGATCGCGGACGAAGCCGTGTCGGCGCTCGACGTCTCGGTGCAGGCGCAGGTGCTGCGGCTGCTCGCGGATTTGCGCGAGCGGCTGGGCCTGTCGATCATCTTCATCACCCACGATCTGCGCGTCGCCGCGCAGATCTGCGACCTCGTCGCGGTGATGAAGGACGGCGAAGTCGTCGAACACGGCCCGGCGGGCGACATCTTCAACGCGCCGCAGCACCCGTATACGCAGGCGCTGCTCGCCTCGATCCCGGGCGGCGATTTCGCGCGGAGTCATCCGGTGGAGGCGGTGACGTAATCGCCACGCAGCAGGCGCCGTCATCCTGAGGTGCGCGCTCTTGCGCGCCTCGAAGCGTCATCCTGAGGTGCGAGCGTAGCGAGCCTCGAAGGATGCGGCCACAGGCACGCGCGGCCCATCCTTCGAGGCCCGCCGCGCCGCGCTCTGCGCGACGCAGCACGCACCTCAGGATGACGCATCGTGTGTGGCGAAGGGGTGGAATCAGATCTCGCCCGTCATTGCGAGGAGCGCAGCGACGAAGCAATCCAGCGCGGTGCACAGCGTCTCTGGATTGCTTCGCTGCGCTCGCAATGACGGAGAGGGAGCGTAACTACGCGATCTCCTTGCTGTCGCGATGCCGGTACAGCACCATCATCAGCGGCGCGAACGGGCGGAGCAGTTCGTTGGCCGGGATCGGGGTCGGCTCGGTGAAGGGCAGCGCCAGTTCGCCGTCCGGCACGCCGCGCACCGCTTTCGACAGTTCGTCGCCGAGCGCGATCGACAGCGCGACGCCGCGGCCGTTGCAGCCGGTCCAGCCATAGGCATTGGGGCCGAGGCGGTGGATGTGCGGCAGGTAGTCCGTGGTCATGCCGATGAAGCCGTTCCAGACGTAGTCGAACCGCACCTCGCCGATCTGCGGCCAAAGAGTCTGCAGCCGCTTGCCGACCCGCGCCCGCAAGGTCGCGGCCTGGTTGAACGGCCGGATGATCGCGCCGCCGGTGACGAAGCGGTTGCGGGCGTCGAAGCGGCCGAAGATCAGCTCGCCATGGGTATCCGACATCGCCTGCCGGCCCGGGATCATGCTCTTGCGCACATTGTCGCTCAGCGGCTGCGTCGCCATCTGCCACGACCGGACCGGCATCACTTCGCCGGCGATCGACGGCGCCAGCGTCTTCGAAAATTCGCCGGTGTAGGCATTGCTGGCGACCACCAGCGCGCGACCGCTGATCTCGCCCTGCGCGGTCGTGACGACCCAGCGATCGCCGCGCCGCTCGATGCTCAGCGCCGGCGAGCGCGCGAAGATCTTGCCGCCCTGCGCCAGCACGGTGCGCGCCAGCCCGCGCGCCAGCGCCAGCGGGTTGATGTGGCCGCCGGTCCTGTTCTGGAAGCCGCCGAACCAGGCGTCGGAGCCGAGCATGGCGCGGATCTGGTCGCGCGACAGCAATTCGACCGGCGCGCCGAATTTCGACCATTGCCGGACGCGGCGCTCGGCGATCCTGATCCGGCCCGGCGAATGCACCGGCTGCACCCAGCCGTTCTGCTCCTGCTCGGCGTCGATGCCATGGCGCCTCACCACGTCGAACAGGATCGAGGCACTGTCGCGAATGAGGCCCACCAGCCGCTCGCCGGCGGCGCCGTGCCTGGCGACGATGTCCTCCGGATCGGGCCGCGACAGCGTCGGGATCACCTGGCCGTTGTTGCGGCCGGACGCGCCCCAGCCCGGCTCGGCGGCCTCGACCACCGCGACGTCGATGCCGGCCTCGCGCAGATGCAGCGCGGTCGACAGCCCGCTGAAGCCGGCGCCGATCACCACGACGTCGGCCGTTTCCGTGCCGCGCAATTCGGGCAGATCGGGGCCGGGCGGCGTCACCGCGTGCCACAGCGACTCCGGCCAGCGAACCTCGGCACTCATGCTTGGAATCCTTCCATCATTCAAAAACGCGATTCAAAGACGCGTGTCGGGCATCCGACCTGCGTCGGGTTGCGGCACCGCGGCGATCTCGCTAGCCTTATATGCAAGAATTTTGGGGAGTTGAGCCAGCGTGTCACTAGAATACGTCATTGGAATCGATCACGCCGTTGTCATGGTCGGCGATCTGGATGCGGCTGCGGCCAACTGGCAGCGGCTCGGCTTCACGCTGTCGCCGCGCGGCACCCACAGCCCGGCGCTCGGCTCGGGCAATTACACCATCATGTTCGGGCAGGACTATATCGAGCTGCTCGGCGTCCTGACCCCGACCGAGCACAACGCGCCGAGCCGCAGCTTCCTCGCCGAACGCGGCGACGGCATCGAGCGAATCGCCTTCACCACCACCGACGCCGCCAAGGGCGCCGATGAGCTGCGCGACCTCGGCCTCGACGCCGTCGGACCGATCGATTTCGGCCGGCCGGTGCCGCTGCCGGGCGGCGGCGAGGGCGAGGCGCGGTTCAGCATCTTCCAGTGGCCGCTGACCGAAGCGCCCGCCGGGCTGCGGATCTTCGCCTGCCAGCACCACACCCGCGACACCGTGTGGATTCCCGAATTGATGCGCCACGCCAACGGCGCGACCGGGCTGGTGCGGGTGATCGTCACCGCGCCGCGGCCGGAGAGCGACGCGCGTCACCTGCTGCGGCTGATCGACGGCGAGCAATATTCCGAGCCCGACGGCAGCGTCGTGGTGCCGTCCGGGTCGGACCGCGCCGAATTCGCCTTCGTGGCGCGTGACACGCTGGCGCAGCAATATCCCGGCGTGTCGCTCGACGGCGTCCCGGAGCGCGGCGGCGCCGGGCTGATCATCGCGGTGAGCGATCTCGCCGCAGCGGCGCAGGCGGTCGGCAGCGCCGGCGTCACACTCGGCGACCGCGTCGTGGTGCCGCCCGGCGCCGCCAACGGCGTGCTGCTGGTGTTCGTCGCGCGCTGACACGCCACGGCGTTTTTCAGGAACGATTTCCCGGTCAGGCGCGTTCTTGCGCCGTCGAGTCTTCGCTCGGCGGTCTGAAGCGTGCGGGTGCTCCGCGAGGGGCGCCCGAATTCCGGGAGCGCTGGCTGTGCCAGTGAGTGAAAATGTCCGACGCCTACGTGATTGAAGTCAGCTCGCGCACCGCGGGCATCGTCGTTCGCGACGGGCGCAATTTCTGCTTCCACGCCGCGCATCGGGACTTCCACAGCCTGGAACGCCGCACCTTCGCCTCGCTGGTCGCCGCCCAGAAGGCCGCCCGGACTTGCGCCGAGCAGATTCGCAAGCTGATGCGCTGAGGGCGTTCTTGTTCGTCATTGCGAGCGACGCGAAGCAATCCAGAGGCGCCATCCACCGCGCCTCTGGATTGCTTCGTCGGCGTCGCCTCCTCGCAATGACGAGCGGCCGAGCCCATTCCTAATCCTTCGCCGGCTCGGCCCGCCGTGTCTCCGGCATCAGCAGCGCCACCACGGCGAATCCCAGCGCGGCGACGGCGGCGAGCCCCATGAAGGCGGCCGGGCTGCCGAACTTGTCGGCGACCAGACCGGCGACGACGTTACTCAGCGACGCGCCGATGCCGCCGGCGGTGCCGACCACGCCCTGCGCGAAGCTGAAATGGCCGCTGCCGAACGCCACGTCGGCGATGATCAGCGGCACCATCACGGCGAACACCGCTGCGGTGATGCCGTCGAACACCTGCACCGCCACCAGCCAATACGGATCGGTGACCGAGGCGAACAGCAGCCCGCGGATCGCCAGCGCGCCGAAGCCGGCGAACAGCAGCGGCTTGCGGCCGATCGATTGCGCCAGACGCCCGACCGTCGGCGAGAACAGCGCCACGATCGCCTGCGGCACGACGATGCAAAACGCGATCAGAGCGGGCGCGGAAGCGCTGGAGCGCGCCGTGACGGCGCTCGCCATCAGCGGCAGCATCGCCGCATTGGCGAGTTGCAGCGTCAGCATCGCCCCGGCGAACACCAGCAGCGGCCGCTGCCGCAGCAAGCCGGCGAGACCGGCGAGCCGGAAGCCGCTGGCGGCCTCGCGGCGCTCGGCGCCGTGCGCCCGGGCGGAGTCGATTTCATGTCCCCTGATCCGCGACAACGCGATCAGCGTCGGGATCACCAGCAGGCAGGTGACGAAGAACACCGAGCGGCTCGACAGCAGATAGCCGGCGGTGCCCATCACCGCGGCGGCGACGCCGTTGCCGAGCGAGGCGCAGCGCGCATTGCGGCCGAGACGTTCTCCAATAGCATAGCGGCCGACCAGCCCGAGGCTGATCGCGGCGATCGACGGCCCGAGCACGCAGCTCGCGGCCGCGTGCAGCGTCGCCGCCAGCATCACCACCGGAAAGACCGGCATCGTCGCATAGGCCAGCGCCGCGACGCCGATCGCGGCGACGGCGAAGCCGGCGACCTTGCGTTCGTCGCGTGCGGCGTCGACGATGGCGCCGCCCGGCATCTGGCCGATCAGCGAGATGATGCCGCCGACCGACAGCACCAGCCCGATCTCGACCTGGGTCCATTTCTGCGTGGTGAGATACACCGCGATGAACGGGCCGAAGCCGGTCTGCACGTCGGCGAGAAAAAAGATGAACCAGTCGAGCCCGCGCTGGCTCTGCTGCGACGGGGTGCGCGGCGGCTCCGGCACGGACGCCGGTCCCACCTCGCGCGTGGCGCGATCGTCGGCGCGCGGCGCGGCCTCGTGATCGGGAAGCGGCGCGCCCAGCCTACTGCTCCGGACCGAACTCGAGCGGCGACAGCTTGCCGGAGGCGCCGAGCACCACGACGAGCTGATCGTCCTTGTATTCCGGCGCGGCGCGTACCTGATCCCGGGTCAACGCCAGCGTGACCTTGTCCTCCTTCTTGGCGACGGTCCCGAACTTCAACGCGGCCCAGTCGACCGCGATCTTGCGGCTGCCGACGCCGAGGAAGCCGCCGAAATCGATGATGGCTGCGCGCGGTTTGCCGTCCTTGTCGACCACGATATCGACGATGCGGCCCATGTCCTCGTCGGCGGCGCTGCGGACCTCGCGGCCGAGCACGCCGCGCGCATCCTCCGAACTGATCACCGTCACCGACGGCGGATCGGCCTTCGCCGGCGCGGCGGGCTTGACCGGCGCGGCCTGTTTGGGAGGCTCCGCCGGTGGCGGGGCCGGATCAGCGCGCAGCCCGGCGGCGGCGACGCTGGTAATCACCACGACGGCGAACGCAGTACTGAACCGGATATGCATCGAGCCCTCCGCGACGATGCGCCGAGCGCACCGATCGAGCTGAACAGCGGCTCTCAGCGAGCCAGGACGATCGAAACCTGAACGCGGCCGTCGGTGCGCAGCACCTCCATCGAGACGCCCTCGCCGTGCCGCCGGATCCGCAGATCGACGCTGGACTCGCCGAGACGCAGATCGCGCAACACCACTTCGTTGAGGAACGCCGGCAGCCGCGGATTGACCAGACGGATCTCGCGCCGGTCGGCGTTGAACTGCACGCCGAGCGCCGCCTCGAGCAGCGTGAACGCCGTCGCGCTCGCCCAGGCCTGCGGCGAGCAGGCGACCGGATACAGCGTCGGGCCGCGACGGCGTTCGCGCTGGAAGCCGCAGAACAATTCCGGCAGCCGGCGCAGCTCCATATAGGACGCCGCCTCGAACAGCCCCTTGAACACGTTCTCGACCGCCGCCTTGAAGCCGTAGCGGGCGAGCCCGAGCGCGATCAGGGCGTTGTCATGCGGCCAGATCGAGCCGTCGTGATACGACATCGGATTGTAGCGCGCCTCGCCGCAGGCGATGGTTCGAATGCCCCAGCCGGAGAAGAAATGCGGCCGCATCAGATCGGTCGCGACCAGCCGCGCGCGATCGGGCCGGACGATGCCGGTGAACAGCAGCTGCCCGGCATTCGAGCTGCGCACCTTGCATGGCCGCTTGGCGCCGTCGAGCGCGAGCGCATAGGTGCCGAGCTCCTCGCACCAGAAAGCCCGCTCGAACTGCGCCGCGAGTTGCTCGGCCTGCTGCTCGAGCTGCTCGGCCCGCGCCACCAGACCCAGCCGATGGGCGCACAGCGCCGCGAGCCGCTTGGCGGCGAACACATAGCCCTGCACCTCGGCGAGCGCGATATTGCCCTCGGCGAGGCGGCCGTCGGCGTGGAAGATCGCGTCGTAGGAGTCCTTCCAGCCCTGGTTCTGCAGCCCCTGGTCGGTGGCGCGCTGATACTCGACGAAGCCGTCGCGATCCGGATCGCCGGGGCCGTCGATCCAGCCGAGCGCCTTCTCCAGCGCGGGCCACAATTCCTTCAGCGTCGTGTCGTCGCCGGTGCGCTCGACATAGAGGCCGGCGAGCATCACGAACAGCGGCGTCGAATCCACGCTGCCGTAATATTGCGCGAACGGCACCTCGCGCAGCGCGGCCATCTCGCCGCCGCGCATCTCGTGCAGGATCTTGCCGGGTTCGGCGTCGTTGAGCGGATCGACCGTCGTCGCCTGATGTGCTGCGAGCCGCCGCAGCACGCCGCGCGCGATCCGCGGGTCGATCCACAGCATCTGCAGCGCGGTGATCAGCCCGTCGCGGCCGAACGTGGTCGAGTACCAGGGGATTCCCGCATAGGGATAGCGGCCCTGCGGCGTCTCGGTGGTGAGAATATTGAGGTCGGCCATCGCCTGGCACAGCACCTCGTTGAAGATGTCGTTCGACGTCTCGATCGTGGTGGCGCCCTGGGTCTGCTGCCGCATCTCGCGCCGGTGCGCCAGCAGGCTGCGGAAGAACGGCATCAGCTTCTGCGTCGCCGGCCTGTTGCAGCTCACCGCGACGAACACCGACGCGGTCTGCTGCGGCGCCAGCGTGATCTGATAGACCGCGCGGTTGACCGTGAGCTGCGCCGGCGCCGGATCGAAGCGCATCGCGGTGCTGCGCTTGGTGTCGTCGAGACCGCGATATTCGAACGCGACGTCGCACGGCGACAGCCGCCGGCTGGTGGACTCGCCGCGCCGCGGCCGGACGCTGCCGCGCACCTCGAACAGATCGGCGAAGTCGGTGTCGAAATCGAGCGACAGTTCGAAGCTGGCTTCGGCGTCGCCGTGGTTCTGCAGGCCGATCCGCTGGAACGCGGTGCCGCGCCACAGGAAGATCGTGCGGACGATATGCAGCAGATCCTTCGCCAGCACCAGCCGGCCGTTGCGATAGATGTCCGGATTGGTGAGGTCGACGGTGAGCGCCGAATTATCGTCGCGCAGATTGGAGCCGAGCAGCAGCGGCTGCATGTCGTCGAGGCGGAGCTGCAGCCGCGCGAGATAGCGCGTATCGGCATTGAAAAGCCCGTCGCTGCCGCCGGCCGCCGCGCCGATGTCGCCGTGGCTGTCGAGCACCAGGAAGGTGTCGTCGTGTTTCAGGGCGGTCCGCGGGCGCGACGGCCCGGTCATCGGAATGTAGAACGGCGATTCCGCTGCTGCAGCGAAATCGTCGTCGGGAATAAGTTGCGGGATCACGTGGGAGAGCATCGATCGATCCTAACGGCGTCTTGACGACGCGACCGAAGTCGCAGGGGACGCACACGCGGCGGCTTCAGGCGACATTCGTCGCCAGCCGGCTGATCTCCCGCGCCACCAGGTCGCGATAAGGGCCCTGGCCCTGCATCAGCCGGTCGGGCGGCCCCTCTTCGATGATCCGGCCGCCCTGCATCAGGACAACCCGATCGAAATTACGCAACGTCGCGAGTCGGTGCGCGATCGCGATCACCGTACGCCCATGCATCAGTCGAGCCAATGCTTCTCTAATGGCTTCTTCGGAATCCGAATCGAGCGCGGCGGTGGCTTCGTCGAGCAGCAGGATCGGCGCGTCCTTCAGGAACGCGCGCGCGATCGCCAGCCGCTGCCGCTGACCACCGGACAGCTTGACGCCGCGGTCACCCACCATGGTGTCGAGCCCCTCCGGCAGCGTCTCGACGAAATCGCACCGCGCCGCTATTGCCGCACGCAGCACTTCTTCGTCGGTCGCGTCCGGCCGGCCATAGCGGATGTTGTCGCGAATCGAGCGCTGGAACAGCGATATATCCTGCGGAACCACGGAGATGGCGTCGCGCAGGCTGTGCTGGGTGACGCGTGATATGTCCTGACCGTCGATCGTGATACTGCCGCTCTCGACGTCGTAGAAGCGCTGCAGCAGCACGAACAGCGTCGACTTGCCGCCGCCGGACGCGCCCACCAGACCGACGCGCTCGCCGGCATTGAGCCGCAGCGTGAAGCGGTCGAACACTTTCGATCCGCCCGGATACTGGAACGAGACGTTGTTGAACGTGATCGCCGCTCCCGCCCGCACCAGCGGTTCGGCCTCGGGATGATCGCTGAGTTCGTGCGGCACCAGCAGCGTCGCGACCGCCTCGGACAGCCGCGCGACGTGCTGGGTGACGTCGACCAGCGCCACCGCGAGGTCGCGGGTGGCGTGCAGGATCGACAACCCCAGCGTGCAGATCAGCACAACGTCGCCGGTCGAGGCGCCGCCGCGCTGCCACAATTGGATCGCCCAGGCGAGCAGCGCCACCGTCAGAACCACGGTGATGACGGCATGCAGCAATCGCAGCCGCTCCAGATAGCGCAGGCTGCGGCCGCGGGCATGAACTTCGAGATTGACCGTGTTCTCGAAGCGCGCATGTTCGTGGCCGAGCCCGCAGAATGCGCGCACCAGCGGCATGTTGTTGATGACGTCGACCATCTCGCCGTCGACCGCGGCGGCCTTGTCGGCGAATTCGTCGTGCAACGGCTTGCCGTCGGCGGCGAGCTTGAACACCAGCGCCATCAGCAGGGCCGCGGCGAGCGACAGCGCCAGCGCCATCTTCACGCTGACGGTCGAGATCAGCGCGATCGCCAGAAAGGTCGCCACGAACGGCGGCATCACGTTCCAGACGAACATGTTCTCGATCGTGAACACCGCATTCGACGTCGCGGTGATGCGGCTCGACAGCATTCCGGGCAGGCGATCGGAGAAGTAGCTCGGCGCATGGCCGGTCAGATGCCTGAACATATCGCGCCGCAGATCGGCGGTGACGCCCGGGAAGGTGAAGCTCGCGACCCAGCTCGCGACCCGCCACAGCAGATTGTCGGCGGCGATCAGCGATACCAGGAAGAAGAAACCGAGCCAGACCACGCCGGACTGGCCCTGGCTGAGGCCGTCGACCAGATACTTGACTCCGTACTGCGTGCCCACCGAACAGGCAACTGCGAGCAGAACGCTCCCCATAATGATCAGATGTGTGCCTGGACGTTGGCGGACGTAGCGCAGAATGAAGGCAAAGGGGCGGCGAGAGTAGCCTGACAGAGCGTCCATAAAAGTCCCTCTCCTCAACGCATCTTCGCCAAGGTCACGCGCGATAGATCACTACGCCGGCAACGGCGGCGTTGTTCCGTTCACGGATCGCAACAGGACACCGAGATGTGGCACGAACGAGACGGGAACGTGGAAGAAGCGAGCGTTACCAAGGAACTTCGCACGTGCGAATTCGTTCCCGTCGCGGCATTGCCGGTGCCACTCGACTGAAGACCACGCACCTCACGCTGAAGCTTGATGTTCACAGTTACAACAAACAACAATAGGAGACCGGTCGATGCGCATCGCGCAGGTTGCTCCGCTGACGGAGGCGATTCCGCCCAAGCTTTACGGCGGCACTGAGAGAGTCGTTCATTGGTTGACCGAAGAGCTGGTCGCTCTCGGGCATGACGTGACGCTGTTCGCGAGCGGCGATTCCACCACATCGGCAAGACTCGAATCGACATGGCCTCGCGCGTTGCGCCTCGATGGCGCGGTGCGCGATCCCAACGCGCTGCACATGGTGATGCTGGAGCAGGTACGAAGGCGATGTGACAACGAGGAATTCGACCTCCTGCACTTCCACCTCGACTACTATCCCTGGTCCCTCTTCCACCGCCAGCCGACCCCCTTCCTCACAACGATGCACGGACGTCTCGACTTGCCCGAGCATCAGCCGGTGTTCTCGACTTTCGCCGACGTGCCGGTGGTGTCGATCTCGGATTCGCAGCGGCGGCCGGTGTCCAAGGCCAACTGGATCCGCACCATCCATCACGGTCTGCCGGCAAATCTGCTGACGCCGCTGGTGCGCAAGCCGGAATATCTCGCGGTGCTGGGACGAATCGCGCCGGAAAAGGGCGTCGACCACGCGATCCGGATCGCGATCCGCGCCGACATTCCGCTCAAGATCGCCGCCAAGGTCGACCGTGCCGATCAGGACTATTTCGAGCAGGTGATCGAGCCGATGCTGCATCACCCGCTGATCGAGTATATCGGCGAGATCGGCGACCAGCAGAAATCGGAATTCCTCTCGGGTGCGCTGGGGCTGCTATTGCCGCTGGCCTGGCCGGAGCCGTTCGGCCTGGTGATGATCGAATCGATGGCCTGCGGCGCGCCGGTGATCGCCTACAACCGCGGCTCGGTCCCGGAGATCATCGAATCCGGGCTGACCGGCTTCATCGTCGAGGACGAGACCAGCGCGGTCGCGGCGGTGCATCAGCTCGCCGATCTCGACCGCTCGGCGATCCGTGCGCGGTTCGAGGAGCGCTTCACCGCGCGGAGGATGGCGCTGGACTATCTCTCCGCGTATCGCGGCCTCGTCGCGAAGGCGACGCCGCCGCGGATCAAGCTGGTGTCGGCCGAGTAACCGGCGCGACGTTTCGTCGAGCCGACTCTCTCACTCAGTCGTCATGCCCGGCCTTGTGCCGGGCATCCACGTCTTTACCGCGTGTCGAGAAACAAGACGTGGATGGCCGGGACGGGCCCGGCCATGACGGTTTTCTGGATGGGGGCGGCCCGCCGGTCCCCGGCGCGCCTGTCAGCGCCTAGCGCCGATCCGGCAATTATAGGCCTTGCGGAATCCCGCCGCCTTGGCGTCGTCTTCCGAGCAGAACCATCGGTTGAGCTTTTCCAGGCTGGCGTAGCTCGGGCAGCCCTGCAACTGATACACACCGACATTGCCGGTGATGCGGGCGCGCTTGGCGAGCTTGCCCTTGATGGTGCAGCCGTCCGGCCTCGGCGGCATGTCGGGAAACAGCGCCGAACGGGTCTCGGCCTGGCGATCGTCGCGGCAGGCCGCGCCGCGCAGTGGCGCGGCCTTGTCCCATCGCCGGAAGCTCTGCGGCGCGACGAAGCAGCCATTCCACAAGCCGGTGTGATCGTCCATTGCCTTGGACTGATCGGCAGCAAAGCGGCCATTGGAATCGGAATTGAATGCGAGCCCGGCCTGCACCAGCGACTGGCTCAGGGAAACGCCGTCGCTGCCGACCGTGCAGGCGCCGATCCGGCGGCCCTTGAAGATCGGGTCCGGGCCGAGATCGCGGCAGTTGACGCTGCGGCCGCCGATCAGCTTGATTGCCGCATCGCGGGCTTCGATCCCGCAGGCGCTGAGATCGGCGAACTGACTGAGGCAACGCTGGTCGAGTTCCGGGGCGTCGATACCCTCGAGCCGGAAGGTGACGTCGCCGAGCCGCAGCGTGGCGGCGTCCTTGACGATCACATCGGCTGCCATGGCGGGGGCAAGGGCCGGCCCGCCGAACAGCAATGCCAACACCACGATCACCGCAACCATGCCCCGCTCCGCGCCCTCGGCTTCCCGCGGCATGTTTTATCGCGGCGCTATCGGAATGCCATAGCGCAATTCACGACGATCGCCTGCGGCGATCCTCGTCCACCCGGAGCGGCATCGGATCGACGGCGCGGGGTCGGTCAGTAGCCGTAGTCGCGATAGATCGAGTCCCAGAAGGCCGGCGGCGGCGTCCGCCGCCATTCGCCGACCGCCCTGTATTGCGGCCCGCAGCCGCCACAGGCGCCGGTCGGAACCAGATGCTGGACGTATTGCGGCGGCGCCTCGACCCAGATCACCGGCGGCGCCTGCGGAATCCCGATCGGCCGCGGCGCGTAATAAGCCACCGGCGCGGGCGCCGAGCGGTAGGCTGGCCGATAGGATGGGGGCGGATAGTCCGCAGCCATCGCCGCCGTGGCTGTCACCAGACCCGCAACCAAAGGAACCAGAAACCGGACTGTACGCACCGACGCTACTCCGAACCGAAACCGATGCGTCACGCTCGCACGATATCGTTAACAGAGCCTGCAGGCCGCCCCGTTCGCCATCCGCCGCGCCGCCGGCGCGGGCGGGCCCGCCCGGCTGCGGGCCGGCCCCGGCACCGGTTCGCTTCCCCCTGCCCGCCTCGCTTGCTAGAAGGCCTCATGCCCGACCTTTCCAGCGAACCTCGCGCGATGTCCTTCGAGGACAAGGCGCGGATGATCCAGCTCCGCCGCTCGATTCACGGCGGCATCCTCGGCCTGCAGCTCGACCGGTTCGAGCCGGCGCAGGCCTGGAGCAGCCTGCCCTATCACCCGGTGTTCGTCGGCGACATCCGGACCGGCGTGATCCATGGCGGCGTCGTCACCGCGATGCTCGACGAGAGCTGCGGCATGGCGGTGCAGCTCGCGCTGCCGAGCACGCCGGCGATCGCGACGCTCGACCTGCGGATCGACTATCTGCGGCCGGCGACGCCCGGGCAGGCGATCCGGGCGCATGCGCATTGCTATCACCTGACCCGCTCGATCGCCTTCGTGCGCGCCACCGCCTATCAGGAGTCCGAGGCCGACCCGATCGCCAGCGCCACCGCGATGTTCATGATCGGCGCCAACCACACCGACATGCTGCGGCAGACGCCGAAGGTGAGCTTCGAGACGCCGCCGCCGCTGGTCGCTCCCGAGGCGGATGACGGGCCGCTGGCGATCAGCCCTTACGCGCGCTTCCTCGGCATCCGGGTCGACGCCGACGCGCAGCCGGTGATGCCCTACGATCCGAAGCTGGTCGGCAATCCGATCCTGCCGGCGCTGCATGGCGGGGTGATCGGCGCGTTCCTGGAAACGGCGGCGATCGTCAGCGTCCATCGTGAGATCGGGCTCGCCACCGCGCCGAAGCCGATCGGCCTGACGGTGAATTATCTGCGCTCCGGCCGCCCGCTCGATACTTACGCCAGGGTCTCGATCGTCAAGCAGGGCCGCCGGGTCGTCGCCTTCGAGGCGCAGGCCTACCAGAACGACCCGACCAAGCCGATCGCGTCGTGCTACGGCCATTTCAAGCTGCGGGTGGCAGCCGGCTGAGCGGCGCGCCCCGCAGCCCGACCGGCGCGCACGCCGATCAGGCCGTCCGGCCGCCCTCGACCAGCCGCCAGACATGGCGGGCGATCATCAGGTCCTCGTCGGTCGGAATCACCCAGGCCGAAACCGGGCTGTCGGCGATGCTGATGCGCGCGGCGCCCGAGGCGTGCGCATTGGCGGCGGCGTCGAGCGTGACGCCGAGCCATTCGGCTTGGGCGCATATCCGCTTGCGGATCTCGGCAGAGCGCTCGCCGATGCCGGCCGTGAACACCACCGCGTCGAGACCGCCGAGCGCCGCGGCGAGCGAGCCGAGTTCGCGGCCGATGCGGTAGACGAACAAATCGATCGCCTCGGCGGCATGCGGATCGTCGCTGGCCAGCAGCGTGCGCATGTCGTCGCTGATGCCGGAGACGCCGAGCAGCCCCGATTTGCGATACAGCAGATCGCTGATCTCGGCGGGCGTCATGCCCTTCTGCTCCAGCAGATACAGCACCACGCCGGGATCGAGCACGCCGGTGCGACTGCCCATCATCAGGCCGTCGAGCGCGGTGAAGCCCATCGTCGTCGCTACGCTCTTGCGCCCGCGCATCGCGCACATGCTGGCGCCGGCGCCGAGATGCGCGACCACGACGCGACCGTCGGCGACGGCTGGCCCGGCCACCCCCGGCAGCGCGCTGGCGATGTATTCGTAGGACACGCCGTGAAAGCCGTAGCGGCGGATGCCCTGCGCGATGAGGTCACGCGGCAGCGCGAACCAAGTGGCGACGTTGGGCAGGCGGTGGTGGAACGCGGTGTCGAAACAGACGATCTGGGGCAGCCTGGGATCCAGCCTCGCCAGCGACTCGATCGCCGCGATGCTGTGCGGCTGATGCAGCGGCGCCAGCGGAATGAAGCTGCGCAGCCGCTCGATCACGCCGGCATCGACGCGTACCGGCGCGTCGAACAGATCGCCGCCATGCACCACGCGGTGCCCCGCCGCGGCGAGCCGCCGTTCGGGAAAGCGCTGCGCGATCCAGCCCATCAGGGTTCGGATCGCCTCCTCATGGCCGGCGCCGTCGGCCAGATAGGCGTCGTACAGCGTCGCGCCGTGGCGATCGACCACCTTGTGGTGCGGGCGATGGCCGAGGCTGCCGATGCCGCCCTCGCAGATCAGGCACTCCTGCGTCGGCTCGGTATGCGCCTCGTAGAGCGCGAATTTGACGCTCGAAGAGCCGGCATTCATCACCAGCAGGAGATCGTTCATTCGGCGCCTCCGGCCGCGAGGCTCGGCAGCGCCGCGGTCCTGTGGCGCGCGACCAGCAGGGCGATGGCGCAGGAGCTGAGCCGCGCCAGCGTGTTATCCGCGCGGCTGGTGAGCACGATCGGCACCCGTGCGCCGAGCACGATGCCGGCGACATGCGCGCGCGCCAGATATTCGAGCTGCTTGGCCAGCATGTTGCCGGCCTCGAGGTCGGGCACCACGAAGATATCGGCGAAGCCGGCGACCGGCGAGACGATCCCCTTGGTCTTGGCGGATTCCGCCGACACCGCATTGTCGAACGCCAAGGGGCCGTCGAGAATGCCGCCGGTGATCTGGCCGCGCTCGGCCATCTTGCACAAGGCCGCCGCGTCGAGCGTCGAGCGGATGCTCTCGGTGACTGTCTCGACCGCCGACAGGATCGCGACTTTCGGCTGGGCGATGCCGAGCGCATGCACCAGATCGATCGCGTTCTGGATGATGTCGCGCTTGTCGGTCAGCGTCGGATAGATGTTGATCGCGGCGTCGGTGACGAACAGCGCCCGCGGATAGTCCGGCGCATCGATCGCATAGACGTGGCTGATGCGCCGCGCTGTGCGCAGGCCGTGCGCGGGATCGACCACCGCGCGCATCATCTCGTCGGTGTGCAGCGCGCCCTTCATCAGCGCCTCGACCTTGCCGGCCCGCGCCAGCGCCACGGCCGCGGCGGCCGCGGCGTCGCTGTGCTCGGTCGCGACGATCTCGAAAGCCGACAGGTCGAGATCGGCCTGTACCGCGGCGGCGCGGATCCGCGCTGCGGGCCCGACCAGCACCGGCACGATCAGGCCGGCGCGCTCCGCCTCGACGGCGCCGAGCAGCGACGGCGTATCGACCGGGTGCACCACCGCGACCCGCAGCGGCTGCAGCCCCTGCGCCATCTCGATCAGCCGCTCGTGCCGCCGCGCCGCCGGATGCAGATCGAGTTCGGGCAGCTGCACGCGCGGGCGCGAGATCTTCTCGACCGGAGCGATCACCTCGGCGAGGCCGACGATCACCTCCTCGCCCTTCTGGTTGGTGGCGCGGCAATCCAGCAGCAGCCGCTTCTTGGCGTCGTTCTTCTCCTTCACCTTGACGCAGACGGTGACGGTGTCGCCGAGCAGCACCGGGCGGATGAAGCGCAGCGACTGGTCGAGATAGATCGTGCCGGGGCCGGGCAATTGCGTGCCCAGCAGCGTCGAGATCAGCGACCCGCCCCACATGCCGTGCGCCACCACCTGATGGAAGTGGTCGCTCTTGGCGAAGGCGGCATCGACGTGCATCGGATTGACGTCGCCCGACATCACCGCGAACACTTCGATATCGCGATAGGTCAGCGTCCGCACCAGGCTCGCGGTGTCGCCCACCGCGATCTCGTCGAAGGTGCGGTTCTGAATCTGCTCCATGATGGTCTCCAGACGGCCGGAGGATCAGCCGACGACGTGATATCCGGCATCGATGTATTCGATATTGCCGGTCAGCGCGCGGGCGCCGTCGCCGACCAGGAAGGTCGCGACATGGCCGACGTCCTCGATGCCGACGAGCTGGTGCGCCGGGGCGCGGGCGCGGGTGCGCTCCATCATCTCGTCGAAGCGGGCGATGCCGGAGGCGGCGCGGGTCTTCAGCGGCCCGGGCGACAGCGCGTGGACGCGGATGCGCTTCACCGCCAGTTCGGCCGCCATATAGCGCACCGAGCTTTCCAGCGCCGCCTTCACCGGCCCCATCAGATTGTAGTCTTCGACCACCTTGTCGGAGCCATAGAACGTCACCGTCAGCAGGCAGCCGCCGTCCCGCATCAGCGGCTCGGCGAGCT
This sequence comes from Rhodopseudomonas sp. NSM, assembly GCF_052445935.1. NCBI lineage: Bacteria > Pseudomonadati > Pseudomonadota > Alphaproteobacteria > Hyphomicrobiales > Nitrobacteraceae > Rhodopseudomonas > Rhodopseudomonas sp. NSM. The sequence goes on from NZ_JBQTCH010000007.1 coordinate 150,462, forward strand.
TCGCCATCCGGATGAAGGAATGGCAGGACACATCCATCGCCATCGCGAAGCCGGCCTGCGAGCAATCCACCACCCGGCCGTGCAGATCCTCCTTCGGCGCGAAGGCGATCGAATGCAGCAGGAAGTCGAGCCGGCCCCAGGTCTCGTCGATCTGCGCGAACACCGCCTCGAGCTGACCCGGCTCCCGGACGTCGCAGGGAAGCACGATCGGGCTCTGCAACTGCTCGGCGAGCGGCCCGACATAAGGCTTGGCCTTGTCGTTGAGATAGGTGACGGCCAGCTCGGCGCCGGCGTCGTGGAACGCCCTGGCGCAGCCGAAGGCGATGCTTTCCGCGTTGGCGATCCCGACCACCAGTCCCTTTTTACCTTTTAGCGTCATGTCTTCCTTACCGCGTTGTGGGCACTCCCCTAACCCGGACGGTGTGTCATTGGCGTGACCGACGCGCTTCGACCATCGATCCATGGTGAGATGCCGCACCCCGGCGGAAAGCCGGCACGTCGCCTATTTCAGCAACTGACGCCGCAGTTTCAGCAGTTCCTTGCGCCGCGCCGGAGAGGTCTCGGGATACGACATCTTCAGCGACTCGATGGTCTCCAGAATGACCTGCGAGACGATCAGTCGCGTATTCTGCTTGTCGTCGGCCGGCACCACATACCACGGCGCATCCTCGGAACTGGTTTCGCTGAGGCAATGCGCGTAGGCGTCCATGTAGTCGTCCCAGTATTTGCGCTCCTCGATATCGGCGACGCTGAACTTCCAGTTCTTGTCCGGCTCGTCGATCCGCGCCAGGAAGCGCTTGCGCTGCTCCTCCTTCGACAGGTGCAGGAAGAATTTGACGATCCGCGTGCCGTTGGCGTGCAGATGCTGCTCGAGATCGCGGATCGAGCGATAGCGCTTGTGCCAGAACTGCTTGCCGAAATTGGTGCCGTTCGGCACCGCCTCCCCCAGCAGGATCTCCGGGTGGACGCGGACGATCAGCACCTCCTCGTAATAAGAGCGGTTGAAGATGCCGATCCGGCCGCGCTCCGGGAGGTCCCGCGTGGTCCGCCACAGGAAGTCGTGCTTCAGCTCGGTAGGGCTCGGATGCTTGAAGCTGAACACCTGGCAGCCCTGCGGATTCACCCCCGACATCACATGCTGGATCGCGCCGTCCTTGCCGGCCGCGTCCATCGCCTGGAAGATCAGCAGGATCGCATGGCGGTTGCTGGCGTAGAGCAGCTTCTGCTGCTCGGCCAGGCGCACCACGTCGCTGCGCAGCATTTCCTGGTAGTTCTCCTTGGATTCGTACACCGGCGCGACCAGCGTCGGCCATTTGGCGAGATCGACTTTGGTGCCTTGCTCGACGCGAAACTGCTTGGGCTTGATCTTCATTCCGGTCCTTTCGACTCCCGTGCCCGGGCCTCTGCCCGGCCCGCCGGGGGCAACTCATGGCTGGCCGCCGCGATGCCCCTGAACCGGGGGCATCGGCCGATCCGGCGCGGCGAGGGCTTCAGCCACAATAGTCAGCGTTCGTTCATGATCGGTAGCGTATACCCGTTTGGTCTGATCAGGGAGCCGTCTGGCGAGCGGACCGGACACAAAGCGACCTCAATTTGACGCAATGTCCGGCCGGACGGCTGAGCTGCTGATCCCGCCCTTCTTGTGGGATCAACGGGAATGGGTATGGTGCTGCGAGCGAGGGGCCCGCAACGGGGCCGCGACCACGCGCCCGCCATCTCCAGCCGAACGATCGCCGCATTCAACGGCTGACAAAACTCACAGACATGGAAACGTCCGTTCAGACCAAGCTCCTCGCCGCACAGTCGCGCCGCACCACATCGGCGCGGATCGCGATGTTCGCATTGCCGCTGCTGCTGCTCGCGCCCGCTTTGTGGAACGGCTACCCGCTGCTCCAGTACGATACCGGCGGCTATCTGGCGCGCTGGTATGAAGGCTATCTGGTGCCGAGCCGGTCGACGAGCTACGGCATCTATCTGCATCTCGGCGAGTCCTCGCAGTTCTGGATCAACCTCGGCTTTCAGGCGATCGCCGTGCTGTGGATCCTGCAACTGACGCTGCGGGTATTCGGCATCACCCGGCCGTTCCGGCTGGCGGCGATCGGCGTCGCGCTGGTCGCGACCACGGCGCTGCCGTGGATCACCAGCATGCTGCTGACCGACATCTTCGCCGGCCTGTCGGTGCTGACGCTGTTTCTGCTGGTGGCCTGCCGCGACCGCACCTCGGGACTCGAGAAGGTGCTGCTGTTCGCCTTCACCACCTTCGCCGCCGCCACCCACAGCGCTACGGTCGGCGTGCTGATGGGGCTGTGCTGCGCCGGCTGGCTGCTGCTGCCGTTTCTGCGCGGCCGGCTTTCGGCGATGGGCCTGATGCAGGGCAGCATGACCGTGGTGGCCGGCTCGCTGCTGCTGCTCGTCACCAACTACGCCCTGTCCGGCACCGTGGCGTGGACGCCGGGCGGCTCCAGCGTCGCGTTCGGCCGGATGCTGCAGGACGGCCTCGTCAAGCGCTATCTCGACGACCACTGCGCCACCGTGAAACTCAAGCTCTGCCCCTACAAGAACGAGCTGCCGCCGACCGGCGACGACTTCCTGTGGGGCGGCAACAACATGTTCGACAAGCTCGGCCGCTTCGAGGGGCTGAGCAACGAGATGGAGTTCATCTCCCGCGAGGCGCTGAAGGCCTATCCGTGGCTGCAGGCCAAGGCCGCCGCCAGGGCGACCTGGGACCAGCTCGTGCATGTCGGCACCGGCGAGGGCACCAACGGCTGGCTGCCGCACACCTACGGCATCATCGAACGCTATCTGCCCGACCAGTCGAAGACGATGCGGGCGGCGCGGCAACAGCATTGGGACATCAATTTCAACGCGGTGAACTGGGTGCACATCCCGGTCGCGCTCGGCTCGATGGCGCTGCTGCTGGTGATCCTCGGCCGGGCGGCCTGGCGGCGCGAACTCGACGACGTCTCGCTGCTCGCCGGCTTCGTCGCCACCGCGCTGCTCGGCAATGCGCTGATCTGCGGCGTGATCTCCGGCCCGCACGATCGCTACGGCGCGCGGATCGTCTGGATCGCGACCTTCGTGGTGCTGATCGCCGCGATCAGATACTTCATCGACGGCCGCAACGCCCACGGCGACGAAGCCGCGGACTGATCACCGACTGATCACCGGTCTCCGCACATCAAAAAGCCGCCCGGGAGATCCCGAGCGGCTGATCGATTTCGTCAGGCCCTGACGTTACGGGCAGGAATGCCGGTTGCCGTCGTAGCCGAGATAGGTGCCGGACGCCGGATCGTAGGACTTGAAGCGCTGCGAGCAATACGCGACCGCGTCGCCCTGCGCCGCCTGCGCCTGGCTGTTGGCGATGGCGCCGCCGATGATCGCGCCAGCGGCAAGACCGCCGAGCGCCGCACCGGCCCCATAACCATAACCGCGGTGACCGTAGCCGCGATGACCATAGCCATAGCCGCGATGGCCGTAGCGCGGGCCACCGTGCCAGCCGCCGCGATGACCGCGATACTGAACCTGCTCGACGTTGGACGTGGAGACGGTGGGCTGTGCAGCGACCATCAACGGAGCGGCCGCAGCCGGCACCGTCGCGACCGCCAGCGATCCAGCGATCAGCGCCATGGCCGGCAGCGTACGTGACATCTTCATCATCGTGTCCCTTTCCTCATGTGCTTTCAGGGGAAGCAACGGGCGCGCATCCGAGACGTTCCAAATCCCCTGCCGATCGCGACAATTCGTCCGCGATACGTTCCCCAACGTACGAAACGCGCCCGCGGAACCGGGCACCGGCCTGTTCACATGAATCATTCTTGACTGACGCGCCGGGGAGCGTGGTGTAAACAGCAGCGGGTCACATGGGGGAACTTCGGTCGATGCCGCGCTACATGGCAGCTCTGAAATATCTCGGTCTCGGCCTGCTCGTGACTTTGCTTCTCGGATTGGTGATCGCGCCGTTTTCCAAGCGGCTGGTCGAGCAATGGGCGCGCAGCGACGTCGAGGGCCGCTCGCGGCTGGTCTACAACGCGATCCAGCATCAGGTCGTCGGCGCGATGGCCGACGACAATGCGGTTCAGCTCTCGGTGAGTTTCGAGGCGGTCGCGCTCGACCAGCGGATCCTCGCCGTCGGGCTGTGCAGCGATCAGGGCCAGTTGGTCGCGCCGACCAAATTGATGCCGAAGACGTTCTCCTGCGAGAAGGTCGCACGCTCGGAGGGTGTGAGCTTCTCCACCATCATGATCGATGGCCGCCGCGTCATGGTCGGCGCCTTCCCGATCGTCGAGCGGGCGCAGAAATCCTACCTGATCATCCTGCACGATCTCAGCTTTGTCGACGTCCGCTCCAGCGAAGCCCAGGGCTTCATAATCGCGGCGCTGGTCGGCGTGGCTTTGATGATCGCCGGCTGCGCCGCGATCATCGTCATGGTGGTGCTGCGCGGCTGGATGAACGCGCTGCGCCGCGCGGTCGACGACGTTCGCTCCGGCGCAGCACCGCAACTGCCGAAGCGCGACCCGTCGGCGATCGACCTGCAGATCAAGAAACTGCTGAGCGAGGTCGAAACCGGCCGCCGTTCGATTTCCGCGGCGCAGATCGAATGGTCGCCGGCGGCGCTGCAGCAACTGCTGCATTCGACGCTGCCCGACGCCGAAGTGCTGATCGTGTCGAACCGCGAACCCTATATCCACAATCGCGACGGCGGCCGCACCGAGGTGCAGGTTCCGGCGAGCGGGCTGGTGTCGGCGCTGGAGCCGGTGATGCGCGCCTGCGGCGGCACCTGGATCGCGCATGGCAGCGGCAACGCCGACCGCGACACCGTGGATTCCCACGACCGCATCGAGGTGCCGCCCGATCATCCGTCCTACCGACTCCGCCGGATCTGGATCACCGACGAGGAACAGGACGGCTTCTATTACGGCTTCGCCAATGAGGGCATGTGGCCGCTGTGCCATATCGCCTTCGTCCGGCCGTCGTTCCGGGAATCCGACTGGAAGGCCTATCAGCAGATCAACGAGCGCTTCGCCGCCGCCGTCGTCCAGGAGGCACGGACAGACAATCCGATCGTGCTGGTGCAGGACTATCACTTCGCGCTGGCGCCGCGGATGATCCGCGATCGACTGCCGAAGGCGACGATCATCACCTTCTGGCACATCCCGTGGCCGAACGCCGAGACCTTCAGCATCTGTCCGTGGAAGGAGCAGATCATCGACGGCCTGCTCGGCTCCACCATCCTCGGCTTCCACACCCAGTTTCATTGCAACAACTTCTTCGAGACCGTCGACCGCTTCGTCGAAAGCCGGATCGACCGCGAGCACGCCACCGTCACGCTGTCGGGTCACGAGACGATGGTACGCGCCTATCCGATCTCGATCGAATGGCCGCCGGCGGCGCTGGACGGCCAGCCGCCGGTCGAGATCTGCCGCAGCGAGGTGCGTAAGCAGCTCGGACTCGCCGCCGACGTCAGGATCGCGGTCGGCATCGAACGCTTCGACTACACCAAGGGGATTCTCGACCGCATGAAGGCGGTCGACGATCTGCTGACCCGGCAGCCGCAATGGAAACGCCGGCTGGTGTTCGTCCAGGTCGCCGCGCCGACGCGCAGCAAATTGTCGAGCTACAGCACGCTGCAGGACGACGCGGTGGCGCTCGCCGACGACATCAACCGCCGGCACGGCTCGGACGATTACAAGCCGATCGTGCTGCTGATCCGCCACCACAGCTCGCGCGAGGTGTTCAAGCTGTTCCGCGCCGCCGACGTCTGCGTGGTCAGCAGCCTGCACGACGGCATGAACCTCGTCGCCAAGGAATTCGCCGCCGCCCGCGACGACGAGCACGGCGTGCTGGTGCTGTCGAGCTTCACCGGCGCCTCGCGCGAGCTGTCCGAGGCGCTGATCGTCAATCCGTATCACGTCCACGAAATGGCGACGGCGCTCGACACCGCGCTGCGGATGCCGGCACACGAGCAGCAGGAGCGGATGCGCTCGATGCGTCAGCAGATCCGCGAGTGGAACGTCTACCGCTGGGCCGGCCGGATGCTGATCGACGCCGCCGCCAGTCGCCGCCGCCAGCGCATTCTCGATCTCGCCGAAGGCTGAGCATCTCGCCGAAGGCTGAGCGCAACGCCCGCCGCTACAGCTTGAACGGACCGAGCGGGCCGAGTTCGACGACCTCCATGAACGCCCGATAGCGGCTGCGAACATCGGCGAGATCGTCCGTCGAGCCGACCTCGCGCTCGGCGTCGGCCATCACCAGATCGGCATGTTTGCGCACGCTGGAGAGCCGCGGCGGATCGCGTTCGACGCCCGCCACCTGGGTCAGCACCTCGAGTATCCCGATCAGCACCGCGGGCTTGCCGGCGGCGTTCTGCCGAATCATGTGAAACATCGCGTCGACCAGTTCGTCATACTGCACGTAGGGAACTATCAGCACGATGCGCCCCTGCCTGACCACAACGCCGTTCCGCAACTGCAAAGGCTGCATGTCGCACAACGCGGCGCCGAGCCGGTTGAGCACGCTGAGCGCGGTGTGCGGATCGTTGATGCCGGGCGACAACGCGCGCACCGCGACCTCGACCAGTTGCCGGATCGCGAAGCGCAGATCGTCCGACGAGCTGAGCGTCGGGCTGAGCGCCGTCGCGTTGCGGACGGCCTCTTCCGCGCCCTCGCGCGGCGGCTTGATCAGCGCGATCGGCGCACCCGGAAAGACGTAGTCCCCGGGGCGCACCAGCAGGCGGATCTCGGCCTCCTGCTCGCACGCCCAGGTCGCCAGCCCGTCCTCGTCGAGATGATGCAGATATCCGGCGCGTGGATCGCGGATCGGCTCGGCGTCGCGCCAATGCGCCGCCGGCGGCGGCGCCGGATGCGGCTCGCCGTTGGCAAGTCCGCTCATCACGCGGCGGACGTCGTCGCTGACCAGGCCGATCACGGTGTCGACATTGATCCGGCTGGCCATGTGGTCGACGAAATACACCAGCGTGGCGACGCAGATGAAGCCCAGCGCAATCCCGACGCCGAGCGCGAGGTGGGGAACGAAGGCGCCCTCGTCTTCGGTGCGGACGCTGCGCAGCACGATCAGCGCATAGCAGAACGTGCCGAGGAAGATGCCGAGCGTGATCTGGTTGCCGCGGTCGCGGGTGAAGTTGCGCAGCAGCCGCGGCCCCATCTGCCCCGCGGCCAGCGACAGCGCCGCGATGGTGATCGAGAACACCGTACCGGCGACGCCGATCGTCGACGATGCCACCGCGCCGAGCAGGGTGCGCGCGCCGGTGGCGCCGCCGTTGTAGAGCCAGTTCTCCAGCAGCCAGGGCGGCACCATCCCGCTGCGATCGATGTCGATGACGCCGAACGCCGCGACGGTGCCGAGCAGCACCAGCAGCGCTGGAACGAGCCAGAACGTGTCGGAGAGATCGTCGTAGAGTTTGCGAAGGCGCGCGTTCACGGCAGATTCCGTCGGGTCGGCTGGATCTCGGTCGCGTCGATCCGCGACTGCCGACCGGCCCACCGGCAGCCAGGCCGCGACATCGATTTCGGAACCAACCAAGTGACCGCCCGCCGAAAAGTTCCATCTGCGGATCGCAGGCGCCCGATGGCGCTGACAGCACCGCGCCGCTCGGCGTCGCATCGGGCGTGCAGCACGAACCAAGGGCGGCGTCGCGGCCGCCCTTGGCGTGTCGGAGATGCGGACTTCGATCAGCCTTTGGCGATCGGCACCGCGACGAAGCGCGCGGCGGAGTCCGCGGTCTTGACCCGCATCAGCACGGTCTTCTTGCCGTGCGCGCTGGCCTGGGTCAGCGCGCCGCGGACGTCGCCGGAATTGGCGACCGCCTTGCCGCCGACGTCGAGGATGACGTCGCCGCTGCGCAGCCCGCGATCCGCCGCCGGGCCTTCCGGATCGACGCCGGTGACGACGACGCCCTTCTGGCCCGAGCCGCCGACCTCGCTGGCCGGCGCGACGCGCAGGCCGAGATAGGGCCGGCCGGACTCGCGCCCGGCATTGCCGTTGTCCGCGACTTTCGCGCTCTCGTTCGGCATCTCGGCCAGATCGAGCGTCACGGTCTTGCTGTCGCCCTTGTGCAGCACGTCGAGCTTCACCGCGCTGCCCGGCGCCATCATGCTGATGGTCCGCGCCAGCGCGCGGGAGTCCTTGATCTCCGCGCCATTCACCGCGGTGATGACGTCGCCCGCGGCGATCCCCGCCTTGGCGGCCGGGCTGCCGTCCTGCGGGCTGTCGACCAGCGCGCCGCGGGCCTGCTTCAGCCCCATGCTGTCGGCGATCTCGGCGGTCACCGGCTGCACCTGCACGCCGAGCCAGCCGCGCGTCACCACGCCCTTGTCCTTCAATTGCGCGATGACGAGCTTGGCGGTCGCCGCCGGAATGTCGAAGCCGATGCCGACCGAGCCGCCGGAGGGCGAATAGATCGCGGTGTTGACGCCGATGACGTTGCCGCTGGTGTCGAACGCCGGCCCGCCGGAATTGCCCTTGTTGATCGGCGCGTCGATCTGCACGTAGTCGTCATACGGACCCGAGCCGATGTCGCGGCCGCGCGCCGAGACGATGCCGGCCGTGACGGTGCCGCCGAGGCCGAACGGATTGCCGACCGCGACCACCCAGTCGCCGACCCGCGCCGGCTGGTCGGCGAACTTCACATAGGTGAAGTCGTTCTTGCCGTCGACCTTGATCAGCGCCAGATCGGTCTTCTTGTCGGTGCCGACGACCTTGGCGGTGTGGACGGTGCCGTCATCGGTCGTGACCTGCACCGACTTGGCGTGATCGACGACGTGATTGTTGGTCACCGCATAGCCGTCCGGCGAGATGAAGAAGCCGGAGCCTTCGCCGGTGATCATCTGATGACGCTGCGGCGTGCCGTTCTGGCCGCGGAAGCCGAACTGGCGGAGAAACGGACTGAGCTGCTGATCGAGGTCGCGATCCATGCCCTGATTGCCGTTGTCGTCGCTGCCGTCGTTGCGGATCAGCGGCGTGGTGCGGCTGTCCTCGTCGATCTTGACGCGCACCGAGATCACCGCGGGCTTCACCTTGCTGACGAGATCGCCGAAGCCGGCCGGCATGCCGGAGGGCGCAGCTGCTTCGGCCGCGACCGCGGGCGACGCGAACGACGGAAACTCGTGCGTCATATATCCGCCGGTGACCAGAGCCGCGCTCAGTGCTGCGGCAGACGCCAGCAGAGCAAAGCGCCGCGGCTTCATGATCCGGCGCAGCTGCGAATCCGATTTCGGGGTGTAGTCGATGTCGTTGCGATCCGTCTCATTTTGATTCATGGCGAGGCTCCAGTGAGTGGTGAACGGGGCGTGAACTACTCGCTGGAATATAGTGGACCGACATTACGCAGAGCTGTTTGGCGAATTAATCTTTGGACAGAGAGGGCCGCCGAATGAGATCGATGCGCCCACGACTACGCGGCGCGCGCGAACGACCTGTCCGAAAATTCATGAAGAGAAAGTGGCAAACAGAGCGATGAAGAAGGCAAGCAATAGAGACACGTAGACGATTGGACTAATGCGCTTCATCGATTGGTTGAAGCGGCGCGGCCTTCTCCCGTGCAGAGTCGTCATCCTGAGGTGCGCGCGTCGCGCGCCTCGAAGGATGCGGCCAAGGTGCCTGCGGCCCATCCTTCGAGGCCCGCTGGGCCGCGCACAGCGCGGCCCAGCGGGCACCTCAGGATGACGGCGGCAGTCGGATCGCCGGTTCTGATTCCATCAGAAGCAAAGCCGCGCTATTTCGCCCATGCCGCGTTATCCGCTTACTTCGTCATGGCCGGGCTTACTTCGTCATTGCGAGCGAAGCGAAGCAATCCAGGGGCGGCGCGCACCGGGTCCCTGGATTGCTTCATCGCGGAGCCTGTGCCCGGACGGCGCGGAGCGCTATCCGGGTGCTCCGCGCAATGACGAACTTCAGCGATGGACTTGTTACGCTCAGCGCTTCTTCAGCGACACCGAGACGTTGCGCACATTGGTGCCTTGCGGCACGATCGAGACCGATTGCGACGCGCCGCGGGTCGTGACCGACAGCGCGGCCGAAAAGCCCGGGCCGCCGACCTGCGCGTTGACGCGCCCGCCGCGCGCCGTGCCGGTGACCTGGCCGTTGGCGTTGCGGCTCGCTTCGGTCCACGTCCCGGAGATCCGGCCGCCGTTTTCCTCGACATGACTGGTGATGTCGAACTTTGCACTCGCGCTCGCGCACACCAGGGTTTGTTGCAGCAGGCGGCCGCCGCCGGCCACCGCATAGGACGCGCGGCAGCGGATGCGCTCGGTCGAGCCGTCGGACAGCTCCACCTTGCCGCTGCCGTTCCAATAGCCGGCCATGCCGTCGAACGCGCCGGATGCAAGGCTCGCCGTCGAGATCATCGCCAACGAGCCCGACAGTACGGCGGCGGACAAAAGCCGCGCAGCGGAATGAGTTCTCATATGCAGGTTCCTTTCAGTGCGAACGCCGGCAGAAACAACCCCGGTGCCGCGCGCCGGTTTCGTCAACACCTGGTGATCGGGCGTGCGATGCGCGAGGCCTCACGGCTCGATCATCGTCGCCATCGCCGCCAGCACCGCGGCGGACTGCGCAACCCACCCGAAGATACCGCCCTGCGCCTTGATCATCGCGAGCCCGGCTTCGTGAAAATCAGGAAAATACGACGCGCAGCCGTCGCCGATGACCACGCAACGATAGCCGCGGTCGTTGGCTTCGCGCACCGTGGTGTTGACGCAGACTTCGGTGGTCACCCCGCACACCAGCAGATTTTCGATGCCGTATTTCTGCAGGATGTCGCCGAGCTCGGTGGCGTAGAACGCGCCCTTGCCGGGCTTGTCGATCACGATCTCGTCCGCGCGCGGATACAACTCCGGAATGATGTCGTGTCCCGGCTCGCCGCGGATCAGGATGCGGCCCATCGGCCCGGGATCTCCGATCCGCAGCGACGGCGCGCCACGCGCCAGCTTGGCCGGCGGCGCATCGGCGAGGTCCGGCCGATGGCCTTCACGGGTGTGAACCACCAGCAGCCCGATCGCCCGCGCCGCGGCCAGCACCGACGCGATCGGCCCGACCGCGCGGCCGAGCCGCGCGACGTCGTTGCCCAGCGTCTCGCCGAAGCCGCCCGGCTCCAGGAAGTCGCGCTGCATGTCGATGATCAGCAAAGCCGTCGCCGCCCAGTCGAGCGTGATCGGCGCCGGTTCGGCCGCGATCGTAGCGGAGGCTGAAGACGTCGTGGCGGCCATCGTGCTGCTCCGCGATCGGAATCGATCGCAGCATAGAGCATCGGGCGGACCGGATGAAGGCGGCGCTCAGCCGATCAGCAAGGCGGCAAGCGTGCCGAGGATGGTGCCGGCGCAGGCGGCCGACAGACCGAACACCGAGCTCCACACCACGAAATACAGAATCACCGAGCCGAGGTTCTTTTCCAGATCGGCGCCGTACATCAGAAACGACACGCCGCAGGCGACCAGCAGCACGGCGGCGACGCCGATCCGCACCCACAGCGCCCGGCGCGGCGCACGCGCGACGAACCACGCGGCCCAGCCGAAGCCCGCGGCCAACACCAGCCAGATGATGATCAAGCGAACAGCCATTCTGATTCCCTTGGTACAGGTTTTGGCGTAGCGCGTGAAGCCGACGATCGGATGACGCATCGCGCCGGCGGCATTTTTCGGATAGGTTGGGCGTTCTGCGTGGGTGGGCCCGGCCGCGGGCGAAGTTGGAGAAGCCGATGAGAAAGTCGATTGCAGCCGCAGCGCTGGTTCTGGCGGCGGGCTGCGCAGCAGCGACCGGCGTCGCGGCGCAGGACAAGCCCGCCCGGCTCAAGATCGGCTTCGTCTATATCGGCTCGGTCGGCGATTTCGGCTGGACCTATCAGCACGATCAGGCGCGCAAGGCGATCGTCAAGGAATTCGGCGACCGGGTCGAGACCACCGCGCTCGAAAACGTCGGCGCAGGCCCGGCCGCCGAGCGCTCGATCGAGCAGCTCGGGCGCGCCGGCAACAGGCTGATCTTCAGCACCTCGTTCGACTACATGGATTCGACCATCAAGGTCGCGAAGAAATATCCCGGTGTGAGATTCGAACTCGCCACCGGCACCCGGCGCGAAGCCAACGTCGCGACCTATTCGGGCCGGTTCTACGAGGGCCGGACCATCGAAGGGGCGATCGCCGCCAGGATGTCGAAGAAGGGCGTGATCGGCTATATCGGCTCGTTCCCGGTGCCGGAGGTCATCTCCGACATCAACGCCACGATGCTGGCGGCGCGGAAGATCAACCCGGACATCAAGATCAGGATCGTCTGGGTCGACTCCTGGTTCAATCCCGGCAAGGAAGCGGACGCCGCGAAGGCGCTGCTCGATCAGGGCGCCGACGTGATCATGCAGAGCACCGACAGCGCGGCGGCGATGCAGGTGGCCAATGAGCGCGGTGCGCTGGCCTTCGCGCAGAATGCCGACATGATCAAGTTCGGCCCCAAGGCCCAGCTCACCGGCATCGTCGCCGACTGGACGCCGTACTACCTCGCGCGCGTCCGGGCGGCGCTCGCCAACGAGTGGACCTCGGGCGCGACCTGGGGCGGGCTGAAGGACAGGATGATCCTGATGGCGCCCTACACCAACATGCCGGAGGACGTGAAGAAGCTCGCGGCCGAGACCGAGGCCGGAATCATCGACGGTAGCATCAAGCCGTTCGCCTGCCCGATCCGCGACCAGGACGGCAAGGAGATCGAATGCAAGGGCGGCGACCATCTCGACGACAGCCAGGTGCTCGGCATGAATTTCTTCGTCCAGGGAATCAACGACAGGATTCCGGGCAAGTAGGACGAATATCGACGCCCCCCAGTCATTCCGGGGCGCATCGGCGCGCGTTTACGCGCGGTGATGCGAACCCGGAATCCATAGCCCCGGGCGTCGATGACATTCGAGAGCATCCAACGCCTTACCCTTCACTGGCGCGGGGCGTATGGATTCCGGGTCTGCGCGCAAGTGCGCGCATCCCGGAATGACGAACTTAGACGATGACGTGTCGCTCAGGGATTCCCGGTCTCGCGCCGAGCCGCCCCTCAATGCATCCGCGGACCCTTGAGGAACATGGCGCGGTCCGCCGAATGCAGCACGACGTCGAAGGTGGCGCCGCCGCTGAACAGAGTCAGCGGGACTTCGACGCCGGCGGCGCCGAGCGCCCAGACCTTGCGATAGAATTCCGCCTCGCTCGTCACCTTGTCGCCGGCGACGGCGAGAACCACGTCACCCGATTTCAGCTCGGCGCGCGCGGCGGGCCCCTTCGGCGCGATCCCGACGACGACGATCCTGTCCTCGATCTCGGTCGAATACAGCCCGAGCCACGGCCGCGGCGGCTTGTCGACCCGGCCGAATTTGCGCAGATCGCCGAGCACCGGCTTCAAGAGATCGATCGGAACCGCCATGTTGTAGTGCTCGTCGCTACCGCTGCGCTCGATCTGCAGCGAGCCGATGCCGATCAGCTCGCCGCTGGCGGAGATCAACCCGGTGCCGCCCCAGTTCGGATGTGACGGTTCGGTGAAGATCGCGTCGTCGATCAGATATTCCCAGTAGCCGGCAAAAGGCTGCCGCGCCGCGATCCGCCCCGCGACGGAACGAACGCGTCCGCCGACGCCGCCGATGATCACGCGATCGCCGGTCTTCGCCGCGCTGGAATTGCCGAGCGGCAGCGGCGGCAGGTCGATCCCGCCGAGCGCCTGCACCAGGCCGAAGCCGCTATCGGAATCGATGCCGAGCGCATGGCCCTCGACCACCCGGCCGTCGCCGAGATGCAGCCAGACCGCTTCCGCCTCGGTGATCAGATAGCCGATGGTCAGCAGCAGGCCGTCGTCGATCAGGACGGCGTTGCCAGCGCGCTCGGTGCCGAGCGTGGTCGCGGTGAACGCGTCGGACGGGATGATCGCGTGCAGGCCGAGCACCGCCGACAGCACACGATCGAGATCGAACGGAAAGTCCGCGGCGCGCGGCCGGAGCGCGGCCGGCACATTCCATTCGGGCAGGGAAGGCATCCGGCGTCTCCCATCGTGCATCGGCGCAACGGGAAATATCGGCAACCCGACGGCCAATTGCAAGCCGACGCGTCGCAGCAGTGCCATGGTGCCGCAATCACGATAAGCCAGCGTTAATCTCGTTTTCCTACACTCGAAGCGAGGCGGACAGCCCCGTGCAAGCGACCGCGTGCCTCCGCACCGCGTGCCGCCCGGGCCGTGCGCCGGCGTTAACGAAGTGTTCCAGCCGTCGACGCAAGGTTGCAGCCATGACCGACTTTGCCATCACGGCCGCACCCTCCCGGGCGACGGCGCCACGATTGCGGGCGCTGCAGCTCGCGCTGCTGTGGTTCGCCGGCGCCAGCGGCGCGATCGTGTTCATCGAACCGAGCCCGTATGAATTCGCGATCCTGCTGTCGATCGTGGTGTTCTTCGCCTCCGGACTGCGGATCGCGCCGGCGCTGATCGTGCCGATCGCGCTGCTGATCGGCGTCGAGCTCGGCTACACGATCGGGGCCAGTTCCCTGCTCGACGATCCGATCATCCTGAACTGGCTGCTGACCTCGTGGTACATGGCGATCACCGCGATCTTCTTCGCGCTGGTGACGCTCGAAAACACCGCCGACCGGATCGAGGCGCTCGCCAGGGGCTATCTGGTCGGCGGGCTGATCGCATCGCTGGCCGGGATCGCCGGCTATTTCAATCTGATCCCCGGCGCCACCGATCTGCTGACCTATGCGGGGCGCGCGCGCGGCACCTTCAAGGACCCGAACGTGCTCGGCGCGTTCCTGATCTTTCCGGCGGTCTACGCGCTGCAGCGGGTGATCGAAGGCTCGTTCTGGAGCGCGATGCGCAATGCGGTCGCGTTCGGCATCATCGCGCTGGCGATCTTCCTGGCATTCTCGCGCGCCGCATGGGGCACGCTCGCCGGCGCATCGATCCTGACGATCGCGCTGATGTTCGTCACCGCGCCGACCCAGCAGCGGCGGCTGCGGATCGTGATGCTGGCGGCGCTCGCCGGCCTGGTGCTGGTCGCGGCGATCGCCGTGCTGCTGTCGTTCGACCGGATCGACGCGCTGTTCAAGGAGCGCGCCAGCTTCGCGCAGCCCTACGACAGCGGCCGGTTCGGCCGGTTCGGCCGGCATCTGCTCGGCGCCGCGATGGCGCTGGACTATCCGACCGGGATCGGGCCGCTGCAGTTCCGGCGGTTCTTTCCCGAGGACACCCACAATTCGTTCCTCAACGCGTTCATGTCGGGCGGCTGGATCAGCGGCATTCTCTATCCGGCCCTGGTGTTCATCACCGCGGCCTACGGGCTGCGCAACGTCTTCGTCCGCACGCCCTGGCAGCGCACGTACATCGCCATCGTGGCGACGCTGATCGTGACCCTGCTCGAAAGCTTCATTATCGATACCGATCACTGGCGGCATTATTTCATGCTGATCGGCTTGACCTGGGGCGTGGCAATTGCGAGCAGTCGCGTCCGGTTCCACAGCAACGCCAGCCCCTGACCGTCCGACGGCCCGCGGACGCCAGCCACGGAAAGCCCGAGATGGACAAGTACATCCTCGTCACCGGCGGCGCCGGCTATATCGGCAGCCATATGACACTGGCGTTACAGGCTGCCGGTGAACGACCGCTGGTGATCGACGATCTCTCCGCCGGGCTGCGCAGCGCCGTGCCCGAGGGCGTACCGTTCTTTCGGGGCTCGGTCGGCGATTCCGGCTTCGTCGGCGACGTCATGGATCGCCATCCGATCGCGGCGATCATCCATTTCGCCGCCAGCGTCGTGGTGCCGGAATCGGTCGCGCATCCGCTCGCCTATTATCGCAACAACACCGCCAACGCCCGCACGCTGATCGACTGCGCGGTGCAGCGGGGCGTCCCGCACTTCGTGTTCTCGTCGACCGCCGCCGTCTATGGCGAACCCGACCGCAATCCGATCGGCGAGGATCAGCCGACGCAGCCGATCAATCCCTATGGCCGTTCGAAACTGATGGTCGAATGGATGCTCGGCGACGTCGCCCGCGCGCATCCGCTGAGCTACGCGGCGCTGCGCTACTTCAACGTCGCCGGCGCCGATCCCGACGGCCGCGCCGGGCAGTCGTCGCCCAACGCCACGCACCTGATCAAGATCGCCGTGCAGGCCGCACTCGGCAAGCGCGACGGGCTCGACGTGTTCGGCACCGACTATCCGACCGCGGACGGCTCCTGCATCCGCGACTACGTCCATGTCGCCGATCTCGTCGCGGCGCATCTCGACGCGCTGCGCCACCTGCGCGCCGGCAATCCCAGCGTCACCTGCAACATCGGCTATGCCAGCGGCTATTCGGTGCTGCAGGTGATCGAGGTGGTCAAGCGCGTCTCGGGTGTCGATTTCCCGGTGCGCCTCCAGGGCCGCCGCGCCGGCGATCCCGCAGCGCTGGTGGCGGCGAACGATCGCGCGAAAAGCCTGCTGGGCTGGACGCCGCGCTACGATGATCTGGAAACCATCGTGCGGCACGCGCTGGCCTGGGAGCACCGGCTCACCGCCTGACGCGGCGAATGCGCCGGTGCATCATCCTGGCACGCCGGGTCGTGCCCGGCACAAAGCTGTCACAGCACGGCACATCCGACCGAAATCATCGACCTTCTTCGCACCGAACATTTAACCGTTTTACCTTGTTGAATGGAAACGGTTAAGTGGCGATTGCAAGGTCACTAAGATGAGCTAATTGTTCTATTTGAAATGATCGAACAGCCCGTCTTGAACCAGCAGCGACCATCGGAATCCGCAATGCCCCACGTGCAAGTTGCCGGCCGTCCGCCGAACCCTGCGCCCGGCGAGCGGCGGGATCTGGATCGCCGCGTCGCGCCGTTCTCGATTCCCGCCTCGCTCGCCGAACTGCCGTTCGGCGAGCGTCGCGTCGCAGGCGATCGCCGGCGCAATCGGTTCCAGCACTGGAAGCGCAACATCATCGGCGGCCTGCCGATCGTGGTCGCCGACCGCATCGAGACCGCGACGGCGATGGTCGACGAGGCGCTGAAGCGTCGCGGGCTGTGGCGCTATCCCGCCTACATGACGTCGACCAACGGCGAGGTGACCTATCGCTGCGCGGTCGATCCGTCCGAGCACGCGATGTTTCTGCAGGCCGACGCGATCCACGCCGACGGCATGCCGCACGTCTTCGTCTCGCGCTTCAAATGCGACGCCCCGCTGCCGGAGCGCGTCGCCACCACCGACCTGTTTCACGACGTCGCGCGCGAGGCCAGCGCACGCGGCGCGACGATGTTCATGCTCGGCGCCGACGAGACCTCGAACCATCGCGCGGCGGAATGGGTCAGGAAGCACTATCCCCAGGTCAGGCTGGTCGGCCGCCGCAACGGCTACTTCGCCAGCGAGGCCGAGGAGATCGCCGCCTGCCAGCGGATCGCCGAGCTTGCGCCGGACATTCTCTGGGTCTCGATGGGCGTGCCGCGCGAGCAGGTGTTCATCGGCCGGAATCGCCACCGCCTGACCACCGTCGGCGTCATCAAGACCTCCGGCGGCCTGTTCGACTTCCTGTCGGGATCGAAGCCGCGGGCGCCGCAGTGGATGCAGCGCGTCGGCCTGGAATGGCTGTGGCGGATGGCGCTCGAGCCGCGCCGGCTCGGGATGCGCTATCTCCGGACCAACCCTTACGCGATGTATCTGCTGCTGACGCAGACGCGCTGATCCGGTTCACTGATCGATGTCGTCATGGCCGGGCTTGTCCCGGCCATCCACGCCGTCGGACCCGGCACCATTGCAAGACGTGGATGCCCGGCACGAGGCCGGGCATGACGGATCCAGATTCAGCGACCTTCTTAGAGCAGCTCTGTTTTGATGGAATCACCGCCGTCATCCTTCGAGGCCCGCTGCGCTCGCACCTCAGGATGACGACTCCGCACGCGCGAATGCCGCGTTGCTTCAATCAAGCGATGAAGCGCTCTACTTGCGCGGCCGAAACAGCATCTGGTCGGTGATCGCGATCTGGTCCGGGCGATAATGGCCGACGCCCCATTCGGTCTGCAGGCCGAACGGCGGGTCGTTCGACGGCCCGATCAGCCACCAGCTTCCGCTGACCGGCTGCTGATCGCCCGAAAACGTCGGACCGCCCTCGGCGCCGTATTTGCCGTTCATGTAGTCGAGCAGATTGCGCGCCCATTCGCGGGTCTCGGGCGTGCGCAGCGAGGCGCCCATCTCGCCGATCCAGACCGGCGCGATGTCGTCGCGCACCAGATAGCCCCAGGTGTGGTTCATCCGGTCGATGAAGCCCTTGCCGGTTTCGGGGATGCCCCAACGCTTGGTATCGGCGATCTCTTCGGGATATTCATGAATCGAATACACCAGCCTGTTCGGGATCGGCAGCTTCACCGGATTGGCGCCGGCGGCAGTGAGATTGCCGGCGGGGGCGGCATGGCGCGGGTCCATCCCCGAGGATGCCGGCGGCGGCCGGTAGGTCTCCGGACCTTCGCAGATGATCAGCACGTCGGGACTGACATCCTGGATCGCCGAGCCGACGTCCTCGCACATCGCCTTGATGTCGGTCGGCCCGCCGCCGCCCCAGGTGATGTGGCCGCGATCGCCGTTCGGCTCGTTGTGCAGATCGTAGCCGATCACGGTGGGGTTGCCGGCGAAGACCTTCGCTACGCGCAGCCAGTTCTGCTTGAATTGCGCCGCCGTCACCCGGCCCGGCACGATGCCGTCGGTGTTGTCGGTGCCGGGGCCGAGATCGAACCACAGCCCGTTGCGCTGCTGCCCGGCGGTGCCCTGATTGGTGTGGTGATTGAAGATCACCTTGAGGCCGATGTCGCCGGCGTAGTCGACGATGCGCTGGAACGCTACCAGCGTGGTGACGTAGCGATAGCGCCCCCGCGCGTTCGACGTGTCGCTCGCCAGCAGTTCGGGATTGAGCGTGGTGTTGATCCAGCCGAGCCGGTCGCTGTAGCCGTGCAGCGGCGTGTCGAGCCCGATATCGGTCCAGGGAATCCGCACCGCATTGAATCCCGCGGCGACGATCGAATCCAGCACGGTCCGGTAGCTGACCTTCCAGATCCCCGACGGCGCCGCGCCGGGCGGCCCTTCGGTGCCGTTCCAGCCGATCGAGGCGATCCGCACCGGCCGGCCCGCCACATCGACGATCTGGCTGCCCCGCGTCCCGAGATAGCCGCGCGGCAGCAGCGTGCCGCCGCGCCCCGCCGGCCGCAGATCGGCGGCGTCGCGGACGATCGCCGGCGGATCGGCGAGATGGTTCGGCACGGCTGCGTCCATCGCGCCCTCCTCAGCTCACACAATTCGACGGCGCATCCGGCCGCCGGAACAGCGTCGCCACAACGATCAGGAAGATCGCGAAAGTGAAGAACCGCCCGGCGAACGAACCGAAAGTGCTGCACAGGAAGAAATACACCGCGATCGGGAAGATCGCCTTCGCGGTCATCCGCCGATACGCCTCCCACATCAGCAGCAGGATGCCGAGCATGATCAGCGACGCGATGATGACGCCCTGGAACACGCTCATCTGGATGAACGGATTCTCCACGCCCCATTCCAGCCCGTACGAATAGATCTGCGACCTGACATAGTCGGTATGCGCGCCCCACAGCAGGTCGCCCCAATCGAACGACAGCAGCAGCGGAAACATCAGCCAGCGGCTGCGGGCGCTGCCGCCGTCCTCGGTGAAGCGGTCGAGCAGCGGATCGAACGCGCCGATCGACGCCAGCACCGCGACCACCGCGATGCCGACCGGAATGATCGAGAACCAGACGATCAGGCCGCGCTGCGAAACCTTCATGCCGGCAGCGTAGCGGAACATCGACCACAGCAGCATGCCCGCCATGATCAGCCCGGTCAGCAGGAACGCGGTGCGCCCGCCGAAAGCCAGCAGCGCGGCGCATTGCAGGAGGATCATCGGCATCCGCAGATTCGGCCGCAGCCCCTTGCCGGCGCCGCACAGCAGGCTGACGATATAGACGCAGGTGATGGTCGCGGCGTGCAGCGGATGGCTGAGAAACGCGGTCGCCCGCGGCTCGATCGTCGTCATGCCGTCCGGCGAATAGGTGATCAGCGGAAAGATGTTGAACCCGATCGCGAGTTCGACCACCGCCAGCACCGCATTGACCAGGAAGAACCAGTGCAGGAAGCGCTCGAGCCGGTCCATGTTGTCCGGCGTCGCGAATGGCAGCAGCATGGCGCACAGGAACAAATGCAGGTCGGTGTCGAAATACATGCCGAAGCCGTTGCGGCCGTCGACGACGATGTTGATCACCGCAAAGGTGGCGGCGCAGAAGAAGAAGATCGAGCCGAGCCTGGTCGCGAGATAATAGCGCGCGAGGTCGCCCTTCTGCGGATAGGTGACCAGAAACACCGCGAACAGCAGCACGATGAAATAGGTCGAGACGTGAATCTTGGTGATCGGCGAGCCACCGATCGCGCTGTAGTCGTAGCCGATCAGGTCCAGCACGTTGGCCGACACCACGAACAGCAGCACGATGTAGACCGCCATCATTTTCTGGACGAGCGGCGGCGCGAACGGCAGCCGCAGCCGGATCGTGGAGGCGGCCGGGGCGGCAGGCGCGAGCGCGACCGGCGGATACGGCGCGCCGTGTCCGCCCGCCGTCATGCCGCCACCGAGACGTCCGGCTCGACGAAGACGACCCGCGCCTTGACCTGACGAAGCCGCAGCAGATCGACCAGAATGGCGGCGTCCTCGCTCTTGCCGCCGGGCCCCTGCGCCAGGAACACGACTTCATCGGCCATGTAGTACAGACCGAATTCGGACGCGGTCGATCCCATTTCGCCGCCATCGACGATGACGCGATCGAATTCGCGAAGCTGCCGGAACGCCAGCGACAGCGCCTGCCGGGCGCGCGGGTCGCGCTCGGCGACGGCCGACAGCCCGACCGGCACGATCCGCATCGCGGTCGGCTCGTGCAGTTGCACGACCTCGTTGATCGCGGCGACGCCGGCCATCACGTCGCGCAGGCCGGGCGCCTTGTCGAAACCGAGCCGCGACGTCGTCCGGTGCCGCGCCAGATCGGCGTCGACCAGCATCACGTCCATCTCGTTGGCGATCACCGCGCGCGCGAGCTGCAGCGCGACGTCGTCCAGCCAGGCGCCGCGCTGCACCTGCACCAGCACGATGGTGGTGCCCTTCGGCGCGGCGAGCAGTTCCTCGCTCAGCGCTCTCAGCCGGCCGGCGCTGTGCTGCGCCATCACCGGCCGCAGCACCGGCGCCGGCGCGACCGCGGCGGGAGCCGGAACGTCGGCCTCGGCGACGGCGTCCGGCCCCGGTCCACGGTCCGGGCGATCGAAGTAATCGCGCGCCAGCGCCAGCGCGATGCCGATCGTCAGGCCGGCGAAGATCGCGGCGGCGAGCATGATCATCGTCGGCGGCCAGCTCTTGTTCTCCGGCGTCGTGGCGCGGGAGATCAGCCGGATGTTGGTGGTGTCGATGCCCTGCCGCTCCTCGGCGGTCTTGGCCTTGGCGAGGAAGCTCTCGTAGACGATCCGGCTCGACTCCGCCTTGCGCTCGAGTTCGCGCAGCGGCACCATCAGCTTTTCGTTGGCTTGCGACTGCGTCTTCAGCGCGTCGAAATTGGCCTGCAGATTCTGCACATTGGTGCGTTCGCTGGCGTAGGTGTTGCGGACCGATCGCGCGATCGTCTTCAGTTCGCGCTGGATCGCCGCCTGCACGTCGCGGACCTGCGCCCGCGCCGCCTGCAGCGCCGGATGATTGGGGCCGTCGATCTGCGCGAGCTGCGCCTCTTCGCGCGACGCGTCCGCCAGCCGCCCGCGCAGCTGCACGATCGCGGCCGACTGCATCGCCTCCGGCACCGCGTCGAGGCCGGCGTCGCCGTGCTCGATGGTTTCGATCAGCCGCACGCGGGCCTGCGCATCGGCGAGCCTCGTCTTGGCGTTGGTCAATTGGGTGTTGGCTTCGTCGAGCTGCTGCTCGCTCACCATCCGGCTGCGCGCGCCGACCAGATTGTTGGCGGCCTTGAAGGCGGCGACCGCCTCCTCGCCGCGCTTCACCTCCTGCCGCAGCTTGCCGAGCTGCGCCGAGATCGACTCGGAGGTGCGGCGCTGGAACGCGGAATTGGCGCCGGCCTGCTCTTCGAGATACGAGGTCGCGACCGCATTGGCGAGCGCGGCGGCGCGCGGCGCGGTGTCCGCCGATGCCAGAATGTCGATCACGAAGGAGCGGTCGATCCGCCTGGTGGTGACTTTCTTGCGCAGGTTTCGCAGCGTGACCAGCGCGCGATCCTCCGGCTTGCCGAGGCCGATCAGCGCCTTCACCAGCCGGCCGAGGCCCATTCGCTCGCCGTTGAATTCCGGATCGTTCTGCAGGTTCATCTGCTCGATGACGCGGTTCAGCACCTCGTTCGAGGTGATGATCTTGAGCTGGCTCTCGACCAGCAGCAGGCCGTCGCCGGGAACCGAATTCTGCAGCGGATCGTCCTTCGGCGTGTACTGATCGCGCGGGTCGACGAACACCTGCGCGGTCCCGGTGTAAGCCGGATGCGCGACCAGCAGATAGGCCACGACCAGCGCGCACAGCGCCAGCGGAACGCCGAACACCCAGTTCCTGCGCCGCGACAGGATCCCGACGACGTTCCTGAAATCGACCCCGTCGGAATCGCGGTCGGCCGGGATATTCTGCGAAGTCGGCTGGGGCGACATGGTCGATTACACACTCGCTTGTCTACAGACTCGGATCATTGGCCGCGCCGACCCACGATATAGGCTGGCCTCGCGCCGCATGCCGCCCGGTGCGTCGGCGAGCCGCGGCACCGCCCGGGACGCCGACGCGGCGCCCGCGCTGCCTTGCACGCTGACTACAAAGTAAAGAACTACGGTTAATCGCCGGTTACGCCTCCACACGGGGCACGGCGTTAGCGAAAGGTTAACGCGGCGCCGACGCTTATGATCGATCCCGCCGGAGAGATCACACCATTAACCGCTTCGGCGGGAACCGCCCCACGAAATGTCCGGAAACGTGTAAAAGGCCGGAGCGCGCGTAGTACACGCTTCATTAACCAGCAGCGCGCATGCGGCAACGTCGACAATGGAAACGAAACCGAGTTGCTGAGAATTGTGGCCATGACGATCACCACGGACGACCGGACCGAACACGCGCGGATTCACGAAGGCGACGCTGACATCGCGCGACGGCCTGCGCCGGCTGCGGAGGCCGCGCCGGCGAAGCGCACGCGCGTGCTGCTGATCCAGACCCAGGCCGAAAACGCCGGCGCGCAGGAAATCTCGCGGCTGGTCGGCGCCGGCCTCGCCGCGCGCGGCTACGACGTCCACAATCTGTTCTTCTTCCGGCAGTCGCGCTCGTTCGACGAGCCGGCGCAGACCACCTATTGCGCACCGCGCCGTCCGGGCGATCCGCTGTCGTTCCTGCGCTTCCTCGGCGCGCTGCATCGGCGCATCCGGCAGCTCCGCCCCGACGTCGTTCTGACCTTCCAGCACTACGGCAATTCGATCGGCGGAGCCGTCGCGCGGCTGGCCGGCCCGGCGCCGGTGATCGCCAACCAGGTGTCGGCGCGCCTGATGATGCCGGGCTGGCTGCGCGCGCTCGACTGGTTGATGGGGCAGATCGGCGTGTTCGAAACGATCACCGTCAATTCGCACGACATGCTGCGCGACTATTCGCGCTATCCCGAAGGCTATCGCAGGCGGCTCGAGCACGTCCCGCACGGCTTCGACCAGAAGCAGGCGACGCTGTCGAAGACCGACGCCCGCCGCCAGTTCGGGCTGAGGCCCGATGCGGTCATTCTCGGCTCGGCCGCGCGGCTGCATCCGCTCAAGCACCTCGACGCCGCCGTGCGCGTCCTGGCGCAGCGGCCGGACTGGACCCTCGCGCTGGCGGGCCAGGGCCCCGACGAGGCACGACTGCGCGAACTCGCCGATCAGCTCGGCGTTGCCGACCGGGTGACGTTCATCGGCGAAATTTCTCCCGAGCAGGTCGCGAACTTCCTGGCCTGCCTCGACGTATTCGTCTTCCCGTCGCTCGCCGAGACGTTCGGCCTCGCCGCGGTCGAGGCCGCGCATGCCGGCGTGCCGGTGGTCGCCAATGATCTTCCGGTGCTGCGCGAGGTGCTGGCGGATCAGGGCGAGCCGGCGGCGCTGTTCGTCGATGCGTCGGACGCCGCCGCGATGTCGAATGCGATCGCCCGGGTGCTCGACGACGACGCGCTGCGCGCGCGGCTGCGTCGCGCCGGCGACGGGCTGAAGTCGCGCTACTCGGTCGACGCGATGGTCGACGCATATGTTCGCATCATCCAAGGTGCAGTCGGGCCGGCGGCGGAGGGAAGGAACCAGCCGTGATCGTTGAGCTCCGCGTCGACGACCAGCGCCCGCGACGGTGGATGCGCCATCTGATCGCGCTGCTCGGTTCGGATCAGCGCAAGCTCCAGATCGCCTGGGTGCGGACCGATGCGCGCCGGGCGGCCGGACTGGAATCATTGCTCGAGATCGAACGGATGCTGCTGCGGCGCGGCAGGCCGTGCGGCGCGGATGCCGATCCCGCGCTGACGAGCGAGCGCAATCCGCCGCCGCAGAGCGCCGACATCGTGATCGATATCACCGCGATGCCGCGCGATCCGTCGAGCGCAGCCCGGCTCTATCTGCGTCCGCTATACGAGGGCGTTGCCGGCGAGGACGCCGCGCTCGCCGCCATTCTCGGCGACGATCTGCCGTTGATCGAGATCCTCGACGAGGCCAGCGGCGCGATCGTCTGGTCCGGCAAACCCTCGGCCGAGACCGCCGACGGCCTCGGCGGCGCGCTCGACACCGTGATGGCGCGAACCGGCACATTGCTGAAAGGCGTGATCGAGTCCGGCCCGCGAGCGACCGCGCCGCGCGGGTCCGTTCGACGTCGCAGCCTGCGCTCGCCATCGGCCTATGTTCTGCGCGGCCTTGCGGCGGATCTGGTCCGGCGCATCTACCGGCTGTGCTGCTATTCCCCGCACTGGCGGATCGGATGGCGCAACACCGAAGATGCCGGCATCTGGACGTCCGCCGATCTCTCCGGCCCGGCCTGGCGCGCGGTGCCGAGCCCCGGCCACCGGTTCTATGCCGACCCGTTTCCGATCACCTGGAAGGGTCGCACCTTCGTGTTCTTCGAAGATCTCGACCATCGAGTCGGCAAGGGCACCATCGCGGCGATCGAATTCGGGCACGACGGACCGATCGGCACGGCGATCCCCGTGCTCGAGGAGCCCTGGCACCTGTCCTATCCGTTCCTGATCGTCCACGATGACGAATTGTGGATGATCCCCGAGAGCAGCGCCGCGCACCAGGTGAACATCTACAAATGCGTGCAGTTTCCGGATCGCTGGGAGCGGCACGCGACATTGCTGTCGGGCGTCGAATTCGCCGACGCGACGATCGTGCAGCACGACGGGCTGCATTACATGTTCGGCGCTACCCGCGACGGCGCGGGCGGCTATTCGGACACGCTGTCGATCTATCATGCCGACGATCTGTTCGGACGGTGGACGCCGCACGCGCAACGGCCGGTGCTGGTCGATCGCGCCAGCGCGCGGCCGGCCGGGCATTTCATCCAACGCAACGGCCGGCTGTGGCGGCCGGTGCAGGATTGCACGAACGGCTACGGCGGCGCGCTCGGCCTCGCCGAAATCACCGCATTGTCGCCGACGGACTTCGCCCAGACCGTCCACCACATCATCACGCCCGGGCCGCGCTGGCCGGGCCGCAAGCTGCACACGCTGAATCGATGCGGGCGGCTCGAACTGATCGACGGCACCATCATCCAGCCGAAGATCGAAGCGCTACGGCTGCCCGACAAGCTCGGCACTGTGGCCGACGCCCACAGCCGCTGAGGTCGCATAGCGCGTCAATGCCGCGGCATCCACCGCACCATCAGCCAGCCGACGATCAGCCCGACGGTGCCGCCGGACAGCTTCACGCCGGCATCGAACAGGCGGCCGTGCCGCGAGGGCGCCAGGACCTGCAGGATTTCGAACAGCATCGCCGCGCCGAGCACGATCGCGGCGGCAAACAGGATGTAACGCGGATAGGCCGCGGCGAACAATCCGCCGACCAGGGCAAACGCGAGAAATCGCTCGATCGAGGGCGGCCATCCCGTCGTCGGCCGAAGACCGAGCGGACTGAGCGTCGCCGTCGCGATGAACGCCAGGCTCAGCCACGCCGCTCCGCGCAACACCGTCTCGTACCTTACCGAAAGTTCAGTCATCAAGTCCTCGTCGCATCGGATCGTGCATGGTTAACAAGTCGACAATTCCGCCATTGCTAAGCGAACTGGAACCACGGCTCAGTCTTAACCTCACACGCAAATATCATTTCGAATTTTCACGATCGGTCCTCAGATAGGGTAAGTTACCGTCATACGCCAGAGCGCCGGCGCCATATCGTCGACAGGCTATCCGGCGAACGCGCGGCAACACGACGTCCGCACCAGTATCGCACCGACCAGGTTGAGTGAGAGTGAAGTTCAGCGTCGCGATCGGCAAGGTCATCCAGCTTCGCAACGACTCGACGGTTCGCGCGATGTCCGGCGCGTTCGCGTTGCGCGTCGCGATCACGGTGGTGAATCTGGCGCTGGTGACGCTCGCCGCGCGGATGCTGAGCAGGCACGATTTCGGCACCTACTCGATGCTGTTCAGCGCGGCCGGCCTGCTCAGCGTGATCGCGACCTTCGGCCAGCAGATCTTCGTGATGCGCTCGTGGAGCGAATTCGGCGCCGCCGGCAGCGAGAGCATGCTGAAAGGCGCGATGACCTTCAGCGCGCTCGCCTGCCTCGCCGGCGTGACGCTGATCGGCCTGCCGTTCTACGTCTGGTTCGCCGCGGAGCACGATGCGACGCTGGCGCTGTCGGCCACGCTCTATCTGGTGTCCTACTCGCTGATGCTGACTTCGGCGCACGTCACGCGCAGCGCAATCGGCGTCGGCGTCGGCGACGGCCTCACCTATCTCTTGGTGGCGGCGTGTCCGATCTCTTATCTGATCGGATGCTATCTGCTCGGCGCTCCGATCGAGATCTATCGCATCTTCCTGGCGATGGCGGGCGCGTCCGCCTTCACGGTGCTGGTGCAGATGATCCTGCTGCGGCGCAGGGTCCGGACGAAATTCCCGACACTCGGCCGCTCCCGCGCGAGCTTCGACCTCCGGACATGGATCACCCGCTCGGCCAAGCTCTGGGTGTCCGGCGGGCTGGAAGCCGCCAACCAATATGCCGACGTCGTGATCATCGGCTATCTGACGACGCCGTCGATCGCCGGCGCGTATTTCGTGACGACGCGGATCGCCAACGCCTTCGCGATGGCGACCGGCGCGGTCTACATCTTCTCGACCCGGCACATTCCGAACCTGTACTACAATCAGCAGCACCGGCAGCTCGACAGCCTGCTCGACTCGGTCGCATTGGTGACGCTGACCATCGTGGTCGGCGGCCTGCTGGTGGTGCTCGGCGGCGGACACTGGATACTGTACGCCTTCAACCCGGAATACGTGTCTTACTACGGCATGCTGGCGCTGCTCACCGCCGGGACGGCAGCCGTTGCGGCCACCGGCCCGTCCGGCTCGATCCTGATGCTGACCGGTCACGAAGGCCGCTATCTCGCGATCATCGGCGGCACGGTGCTGATGCGCGCGATCGGCTTCTTCGTGCTGATCCCGATGTTCGGCATTCCCGGCGCCGTGGCGGCGACGACGATCTCGTTCATCACCATGGCGCTGCTGCTGCGCAGCTCCGCCATCAGCACCACCGGCATCGACGGCTCGGTGCTGCGGCTGCTGACGCGACTGCGCCGCGGCCCGGTGTCGCTTCGCCCCGAACAGGCCGGCAGTTCCGAGCGATAGCGCCGTTCTGCCTTCGGTGGAATCAGCACTGGCGTTCCAGCGCGCTCACTGATGCCGCAGACCGCGCCGCGCCGTACAGGGCCGCGCCGCCGGCTGGTGTGCGCGACTGGGATTGATTTGCCGCAAAGCCGGCCGCTGCCGCTTCTGGCATTCTACTATGCGAAAGTCGTATTGGAAAATTGCGGGCAGCGATGGGGTTCAATCTCGGCAGGACTGGCAGGCCGTCGATTCTCGCGGTCGTGTATTCAGATGGCGCGGCCGCCTGCCGCATGATCTCGGAACTCGGCTACCGGTTGCGCAACGCCGGTGTCGTCGTCGCCGGGATCGTCCCGTATCACGCGACACGCGACAGCATCCCACGCTGCGACATGGAGGTCGAGGAACTCGCCTCGCGGATCATTCTGCAACTGGCCGAGGACCAGACGTCGCGGTCGAGCGGTTGCCGTGTCGATCCGCTGGCGATGCAGGACGCCGCCGCGCTGATATCGGCCGCGTTCCAGAAATGTCCGGAACTGCTGATCGTCAATAAGTTCGGCCAGCTCGAGGCCGAGGGCGGCGGACTTGGCGACGCGATCACCGAAGCGGTCGAACTCGGCATCCCGGTGCTGGTCGGCGTGCCGGAGCGCCGGCTCGGGCGCTGGCGCGAATTCACCAACGGCCTTGCCGAAGAGGCGATGCTCGACTCGCCGCGGGTGCAGCAATGGCTGGCGCGGCGCGGCTTCGCGTCCCAGCGCAGCCGGATCGGCGCCCAACAGGCGCTGAACTCGGCCGCCTGATCGACTGAAGCGATATGGCCCCCTGCCAGATGGGATGAGTCCCCATCCTGAGGAGCCCGGCGAAGCCGGGCGTCTCGAAGGATGGCGGAGATTCATCACCGGAGGCGCATGGTTCGTGACGGCGCTTCGCGCCTCCTCACCATGAGGTCGTGCCCATGGTGAGCTGTTCGGAATTCCAATGTTCGATTGATTGAAGCACCGCTGCATTCTCGCGTGCGGAGTCGTCATCCTGAGGTGCGAGCGCTGCGAGCCTCGAAGGATGCGGCCAAGCCGCTCGCGGCTCATCCTTCGAGGCCCGCAGCGCCGCGCATGCGCGGCCCAGCGGGCACCTCAGGATGACGGCGGTGATTTCATCAAAGCCAGAGCTGCTCTAGCACCGCCGAGTCGCGTTCGCGAAGACCGATGGCGGCTTCGTGAACGGCGCGTTGGCCGCCGATGTTGTCATGGCCGGGCTCGTCCCGGCCCTCGACGTTTTCTGTCCGCGAGAGCCGCTCTGTGTCCGATGGAATCAGCAGAGCCGCTCTAGGCTCAGCCGAATTTGAACAGCACGCCGTAGCCGCCGCGCGGGTAGTTCCATTCGATGTCGCCATTGCCCTCGGCGATCACCCGGCAGGTGCCGCATTCGACGCAGCCGTCGGGCGTCACCTCGACCTGGCCGTTGGTGTTCAGCTCGTAGCAATGCGCCGGACACACCTTGATCAGCGCCAGCAATTCCGCCGACGGCTTGGTGTGCGGCTTCACCTTGATGTGGGCGTTGCCGACGTCGACCAGATAGCGGTTCTGGAACAGCTTGTCTTCGACTCGGATCGGGGCTTCCACCGTCATTGTCTCGCTCTCCGGGTTTGAGTTCGTCGCTATCGTCGACTATCGCCACGCCCGCGCGAAGCGGAAGGCGTCGCCGAACAGGCCGGCCCAGGATCGCGCCGACACGAACGACTTGATGGTGACCTTCTCCTTGTCGACCTTGGGCGTGCCGTCGACCCGCACGAAGTTCTGCAGCGCCTTGTTGATGAGCTGCGGATAGGTCAGGAAGAAGTTCTGCGACTGGATGTGCAGCAGGTCCGGCATATCCTTGTACTTCTTCAGATCCTTGATGACGAAGCTGTCGTCCAGCATCTTCTTGTAGAGCGCGAGATTTTCCTTGGTCATCGGATCCTTGCGCGACTTGACCTGGAAGATCGCCTCGCCGGCGATCCGGCCGGAGGTCATCGCCAGATTCGAGCCCTCGCGATGCAGCGCGTTGTTGAGCTGCGCCGCGTCGCCGACCACAACCCAGCCGTCGCCATAGAGCTGCGGGATCGCCTTGTAGCCGCCCTCGGGAATGAGGTGGCCGGCATATTCCTTGACCTCGGAGCCTTCGATCAGCGGCGCGATCGAGGGATGCTTCTTGAAGCGTTCGAGCAGATCGTAGGGCGTCTCGCCGGTCTTCTGGAAATCCGCCACCAGGCAGCCGATGCCGACCGAAACCGATTCCTTGTTGGCGTAGACGAAGCCCATCCCGGTCATGCCGCGCGAGATCGTGCCCGCCGCCTCGATCACCACGCCCTCGTCGCCCTTGAGGTTGAAGCGCGCCTCGATGGTCTCGCGCGGCAGGAAGTGCATTTCCTTCACGGCGAGCGCGACGTTGTCCGGCGCCGGCCGGGCGCGCAGATCCGCCTTGGTGCCGAGCAGGCCGTTGACGCCCTCCGCCAGCACGACGACGTCGGCATGGACCTCGCCGCCCTCGCGGTCGGTGATCACGCCGATCACCTTGCCATAGGCGTCCTTGACCAGTTCCTTGACGGTGGTCTCGCACAGCACGATGGCGCCGGCTTCCTGCGCCTGGCTGGAGAACCATTTGTCGAACTGCGCGCGGATGATGGTGTAGCGGTTCGGCTTCTCTTCGTTGAAATCGTCCGAGCGATAATGCAGCCCGGTATGCGAGCGCTCGTCCATCATCCAGAACCGCTGCTCGACCAGATGCCGCTCCAGCGGCGCATCCTCGCGGAAGTTCGGGACCAGCTTCTCCAGCATCTCGGCGTAGAGAATCGCGCCCTGCACGTTCTTCGAGCCGGGGTACTCACCGCGCTCGATCTGCAGCACCTTCATGCCGCGTTTGGCCATCGTCAGCGCGGCGGCGTTTCCGGCCATGCCGGCGCCGACCACGATCGCGTCGAAACGTTCCTCGATCATGGCGAACTCCTGTTAGCTTGCGATGCGATCGCGGGTGTGCGGCGACAGCCGCTTGCGGAATGCTTCGGTCAGCGCCGGCAGCAGGCGGATCGCGTCGGTGACCAGCGCCAGATGCGCGAAGTCGAAGATCGGCGCGTTCTTGTCGGTGTTGATGGCGACGATCAGGTCGGCGCCGTCGACGCCGACGCGATGCTGGATCGCGCCGGAGATGCCGGCCGCGATGTAGAGCTTCGGCCGGATGGTCTTGCCGGTCTGGCCGATCTGGCGGTCGGCCGAGACCCAGCCCTTCTGCACCAGCGGCCGCGAGCAGCCATATTCGGCGCCGAGCACGCCGGCGAGCTGGCGCACCAGCTGGAAGTTCTCCATCGAGTTGAGCCCCATGCCGCCGGCGACGACGATGTCGGCGTAGGCCAGGTTCGAGGTCGCCTTGTCGCGATCCGGCACGAAGGCCAGGATCTTGGTGACGATGTCGTCCTCGACCATGCCGAGCGGGAATTCGATGATGCGGCCGACCGGCTTCTCGACGCGTTCCGGCATTTCCATCACGCGTGGCCGTACGGTCGCCATCTGCGGCCGGAAGTTCAGCGTGTAGATCGTGCACAGCAGCGAGCCGCCGAAGGTCGGCCGGGTCGCGGCGAGCGAATTGTCGGCGTCGACCTCGAGCTCGGTGCAGTCGGCGGTGAGGCCGGTCAGCAGCGTGGTGGCGACGGCGCCGGCGAGATCGCGGCCGAGCGTGGTGGCGCCGAGCAGCAGGATCTCGGGCTTGTAGGTGTTGACCAGATCGGTCAGCGCCTTGGTGTAGGATTCGTTGCGATAGTCGGTGAGCACGTCGTCGGCGACGATGTAGGCGAGGTCGGCGCCGTAGCAGAACGCCTCCGCCGCCGCCGCTTTGGTCGCCTCGCCGGCCGGGCCGATCACCACCGCGGCGAGTTCGACGCCGAGCTTGTCGGCGAGCCGGCGGCCGGAGCCCATCAGCTCCCAGGACACCGGATGGACGTGGCCGCGCTCCTGCTCGACGAACACCCAGACGTGCTTGTACTGCTTGAAATGTTCGGACAGCTCTTTCTTGGCGTTGGCGCGTCCGGCGGGCGGGGCAGGCTTTGCTGGCTGGCTCATGAGACTGCTTTCAAATGGGTGTTGTCAAAATCCACGCGCGAGCTCGAACATGTCGGCTTCGAGTTTCGGCCGGAGCTTGAAGATCTCGTCGATCAGCGCCTCCGCGGGCGGCCGGCCCGCCGGCTCCACCACCACGGCCTTCTCCGAGCGCGCGGTCGGCGCGAACACGCGCTTCACCACGGTCGGCGAGCCGCGCAAACCGCATTTGGAGATGTCCTCGACGCCGGCGTCCTGGGCGCTCCACTTCACCACCTCGGCGCGCGCCGCGGTGAGCGCGTTCAGCATGGTGCCGCGACGCACCTCGTTGGTGCCTTCCAGCATGGTGATCAGGCAGGGCAGCCGGCTGCGCAGCACCTGGACGCCGCCCTCGGAGCGGCGCTCGACCTCGATGCTGCGGCCTTCGAGATCCAGCGACGCGACCTTGGAGACGTAAGTGAGCTGCAGGAAGTCGAGCCGCTTGCAGATCCCGGGGCCGACCTGCGCGGTATCGCCGTCGATGGTCTGCTTGCCGGTGAAAACGATGTCGGGCTCGCCATAGGTGGCGCCGATCTTGCGGATCGCGGAAGCGAGCGCGTAGCTGGTCGCCAGCGTATCGGCGCCGGCGAAGAAACGGTCGGTCAGCAGCACCGCGCGATCGGCGCCGAAGGTGAGCGCCTTGCGCAAGGAGTCTTCGGCCGAAGGCGGACCCATCGTCAGCACCGTGACCTTGCCGCCGAATTTGTCGCGCAGCCGCAGCGCCTCTTCGAGCGCGAACAGATCGTACGGGTTGATGATCGTGGGCACGCCCTGGCGCATGATCGTATTGGTGACCGGGTGGACGCGGATCTGCGCCGAGTCCGGGACCTGCTTGATACAGACGACGATATGCATGGTGAGCTCCGCGCTTGCTGACACTCAGGACATCAGCTGACACAGCGACATCAGCAAGCCCCGTACCAACTTTTCGGCCGACGAAATTCGACCGATAAAGCAACGGTTTGCGCCGGACCGGCGAACGCCTTGGAATGGTTCTCGATGAACGCGACCCGACAAGTGTGACACTTGTCAGGAAGGCGACAGCGCGTTGAATAAGGACGCCCGGCATATCCAGCCCCGTCATGGCCGGGCTCGTCCCGGCCATCCACGTCAGCGCACAACAGCACCAAAAACGTGGATGGCCGGCACAAGGCCGGCCACGACGGAAAGATGCTTGTCGTGTTCGCTAAAAAGTACGCGAGCGGCTATTTCAGATCGTCGAGCGAGACGAAGGCCGGCCGCCGCGGCGATTTCGGCGCCACCGCGTCCTTGAGGACCTTGAAGACGCGCTGATCGAGCGGCGACGATGCAACAAAGTCGGCGTAGGCCCGCTCCAGCACCGCCTTGCAGCGCGCCGTCGCCTCGGCCACCGGCAGGCCGTCGAGATCCTCGCCGGCGAGATACTGGCCCATCCGCTTGAGGATATGCAGCCGCGCGACATTGACCAGCTTCGGATCGTAGGCGACGTCGAGCAGCTGGAAGAACTCCTCCGCCGACGCGGCGTTCTGCAACTGCCGGATGATGTCGGCCGGCGCTTGGGGGTCGCTGTGTTGGGAAGTGGCCTGGGTCGCGCTCATGTCATTCTCCTTCGGATGTGGCTTGCGGTGAAGCCCTCAGCTCCGTCATTGCGAGGAGGCGAAGCCGACGAAGCAATCCAGCGCCATGCACCGAGCCCCTGGATTGCTTCGTCGCTGCGCTCCTCGCAATGACGAAGGCCCTCATCGCCAATCTCGTCACTCAGGCGCAGTTCGGCAGCGTGCGGTCGTGAACCTCACGCCAGATCGCCGTCAATGTCTCGTTTCCGACCGGGCCCTTGTGGGCGACCGCGTGTAGCCGCACCCGCGCCAGAATGCCCTGCGCCTCCTCGGCCGTCGCCGGCAGGTTCAGCTTGGCCAGCGACGAGGTGATCGCCGACAGGCCGGAATGCTTGCCGATCACGATCCGGTTGGCGCGCCCGAGCAGCAGCGGATCGAGCGACTGATAGGTGCGCTGGTCTTTCAGCAGGCCGTCGACATGAATTCCGGATTCGTGGGTGAAGACGTGTTCGCCGACGATCGCCTTGTTGAGCGGAATCGTCCGCGCCGCAGCGGCCGCCACCACATCGGCGACATGGCCGAGCTCGGACAGCACGATGCCGGTGTCGCGACCGTAGAGCTGCTTCAGCGCGACGGCGACCTCCTCCAGCGGCGCGTTGCCGGCGCGCTCGCCGAGGCCGATCACGGTCACCGACGCATGGCTGGCGCCGGCTTGCAGCGCCGCCAGCGTATTGGCGGTGGCGAGGCCGAGATCGTCGTGGCCGTGAAATTCCAGTTCGAGATCGGTGGTGGCGCGCAGCGACGCCAGCAATTTGTAGCTGCCGAACGGGTCGAGCACGCTGAGCGTATCGGCGATCCGGAACCGCCGCGCGCCTGCCGCCTTCGCGGTGGCGATGACTTCGGCGAGAAATTCAGGATCGGCGCGCGACGAATCCTCGCCGCCGACCGCGACGTCGAGGCCACGATCGCGGGCATAGCCGACCACGCGTTTGACGGTCTCGATCGCGTTGGAGCGCTTGCCGCCGAGCTTGGCGGCGATCTGCACGTCGGACACCGGAACCGAGACATTGACCATCGCCACGCCGGCCTGCAGCGCCGCGTCGACATCCTCGGTGCGCATCCGGCACCAGGCGATCGTTGTCAGCGGCAGTCCGGCCTCGACGATGCTGCGGATCGCCGCGATCTCGTCCGGGCCCATCGCCGGCGTTCCGGCCTCGATTTCCGGCACCCCCGCCTGCGCCAAAGCGCGGGCGATCGCGAGCTTTTCGGCTTTGGAGAACGCCACGCCCGGCGCCTGCTCGCCGTCGCGCAGCGTGGTGTCGTTGAGCACGATCGGCGTCATGGCGGCCTTCGTCGCGGAACCGGCTGCGGTGATATCAGGCATGGGCACGCCCGAGCAGCGGGCCGTCATCGGCGTCGAACGGCGAGATCGCGCGCAGCTTCGCGACCACGCCGGGGATGACGGCGAGCGCGCGGTCGATGTCCTCGTCGGTGTTGTCGCGCGACAGCGAGAACCGCACGCCGCCGCGCACGGTGTCCTCGGCGACCTTCATCGCCATCAGCACATGCGACGGCTCGAACGAGCCGGTCGAACACGCCGAGCCCATCGAGGCGGCGATGCCGGCGCGGTCGAGCAAAGTGACGATGGCTTCGCTGTCGATATACGAGAACGCGATGTTCGAGGTGTTCGGCAGCCGCTCGGCGCGGGCGCCGATGGCGACGCAATGATCGACGCGCGCCAGGATCTCGCGCTCCAGCCGGTCGCGCAGGCCGCGCACCCGGATGTCCTCGTCGGCCATCGCCTCCGCGGCGAGTTCGGCCGCCATGCCGAGACCGACGATGCCCGGCACGTTCTCGGTGCCGGCGCGGCGGCCGCGCTCGTGCTGGCCGCCCTTGATCTGCGGCTTGAAGGCCGCGCCGCTGCGGACATACAGCGCGCCGATGCCCTTCGGCCCGTGCAGCTTGTGTCCGGACAGCGACAGCATGTCGATTGCGGTGGATTGCAGTTCGATCGGGCATTTGCCGACCGCCTGCACCGCGTCGGTATGAAACAGCGCGCCGACTTCTTTCGAAAGTTCGGCCAGATCGGCGACCGGATTGATCACGCCGGTCTCGTTGTTGGCCCACATCATCGACACCAGCGCGACGCGGTCCGACAGCGCGTCACGATAGGCGGCGATGTCGAGATGGCCCTGGCGATCGACCGGGATGACGTGAACGCGGATGCCCTTGTTCTTCTCCAGCCAGGCGCACAGCGACAGCACCGCGGGGTGCTCGACCGCGGTGGTGATGATCTCGCGCCGCCGGGGTGCAGCTTCCAGCGCCGACAGGATCGCTGTGTTGGCGCTCTCGGTGCCGCCGGAGGTGAAGATCAGCTCGTGCGGATGGGCGGCGCCGACCAGCGCCTGCAGCTGCTCGCGGGCGTGCTTCACCGCGCGCGCCGCATGGCCGCCGAGCGCGTGCTTGGACGACGGATTGCCGAAATAGCCGGAGAAGAACGGCAGCATCGCATCGACCACGCGCGGATCGGTGCGCGTCGTGGCATTGGCGTCGAGATAGACGATGTTCGCCGGCTGCGGCGGGGTGCGGGTCTGGCTCATGACACCGGCACCACGCGCAGCGGCCGGCCGATCTTGTCGGCGAGCCTGGCCTGAACCCCCGACAGCGTCACCGAGGAGAGCTGGCAGCCGACGCAATTGCCCGAGAGCCTGACGTAGACGATATTGCCTTCGACGCTGACCAGCTCGCAATCGCCGCCGTCACGCTTCAGATGCGGGCGCAGTTCGTCGAGCGCCTCGGCGATCAGCGTGGTCTGCGACGGCGCGTCGACGCCGACGGCGACCGGCGCGGGCGCCGGGCGCGGCGGCGGGGTCTTCGGCGCGGCGCGCAGATGCGCCGGCGCGGCCTTAGCGGCGAAGATGTTCGCCGCCGGCTGCGGTGCGCCGTGCGGCTTCAGATCGATCGCGCGTTGCGGCGCCGATCCGAGCTGATAGGCCTCGCCGGACTGGATCAGCCCGTCCTCGACCATGTCGGCATTGACCCGCGCCAGCAGGCCTTCGACCTGCTTGAAGCAGGAACTGCAACTGCCGGCCGCCTTGGTGTAGTGCGTCACCTGTTCCAGGCTGGTCAGGCGATTGAAGCGGATGGTGCGTTCGATCATCATCTGGCTGACGCCGAGGCACTTGCAGGACGGCGCGGCCCCGGCTTCGCTCAGTTCGGCATTGCCGCGATAGGCGGTTATCGCCTTCTGCAGCGCCTCATAGACCATCACCGCGCAATACATCCGCTCCGGTGGCAGCCCGCCCAGATAGTCCGCGATGTCCGCCGCGCCGAAGCCGGCGGCATCGTCGAGCGTCTTGCCCGTGATCATTTCCGTGACCGCGGAGGACGCGGCGATCGCCGAACTGCAGCCGAACGCCTGAAACCGTGCCTGCTCGATCCGGTCCGTCTGCGGATCGACCTGCAGCATCAGCTTGACCGCGTCACCCCAGCGGATGGTGCCGAACGAGCCGACCGCGTTGGCCTGCGGCAGCACGCCGGCATTGCGCGGACTGGAAACGTGTTCGTCGAGCCTGGCGAGATGATCGAGCATGACGACGCTCCGTGTGCAGAAGAAGTCCTCAGCCGAACGATTTGCCGCAGCCGCATTTGTTCTCGGCGTTGGGATTGTCGAAGGTGAAGCCGGAGCCTTCGAGGCTCTCGACGAAATCGATCGTCATGCCGTTGAGCAGCGGCTGGGAGTCGGGGTCGACGAACACCATGACGCCGCCGGCTTCGACGACCGCGTCGTCGGAGCGCGGCGCGGGGTCGAGCCCGATCAGATATTTGTAGCCGGCGCAGCCGCCGGCCTCGACCATGATACGAAGTCCGCCTTCGGTCTTGCCGGCGCGAGACATCGCAGCCTTGACGGCGTTACCGGCTTGTTCGGTCAGGATGATCATGATCGGCCTCCGTGCGTTGGGTCCGACATGAGTAACTGCAACCGCCGTGCCAGCCTGTGGCGGCGCAAAAAGGTACTGATTTCGCTGTCTATTTTTGATCACCGCGACCAATGTCGGGGTTGCGACATGGTCGCGAAGGCGACGGTTTCCGACAATCGATCGCAGCTAACGTCTGCTCTCACCCCGTCATCAGGCAATGCCTGACCTCTCCCCGCGCGCGGGGAGAGGTCGACCAGGCTCCGCGCAGCGGAGCCGGGTCGGGTGAGGGGGCGCATCAACGAGTCTGAGCGTTTCGAGAAGAACTCTTCGCCGGCCGACAATCACTATCAACGCTCGACCTCTGTGCGACGCCCCCTCATCCCACCCTTCTCCCCGCGCGCGGGGAGAAGGAGCAGGCCGTGCGCGCGGCGACGTTGCGTGGCCCGAACTCACGCCACTCCCGCGGCGCGTTGGTCGATCTCGCGCCGGCGGCCGGCCATGCGGCTTTCGCCGCTCTCGTCGCCGAAGCATTCGGCGAAATCATTGCACTGCGAACACACCGGCGCGCTGCACATCACCATGCCGTCGTCCTCGCAGAGCTTGCGATAGAAGAACCGCTTCCAGCGCATGTTGCGGGTGTTGTCGCGCGCCAGCGGGCCGAAGTGCCGCAGCAGCAGCCGCGTCAGCTCGGTGCGATCGCGCAGGCCGAGATCTTCCCAGAGGTGATCCGGCTCCATCGCCCGGCGCGCCACCATCGCGGCAAGCCAGCGCCCGACCTCGCCCGGCGTCGAGCGATGCGCCAGCAAGAGATCGCGCACCATCGCGGCTTCCTCGTCGTCGACCGGCTCGCCGGCGGCGAGCACCGACAGCAGCACCGAGATGTGCGGGAAGAATCCGGTCACCAGCGCGACGAAATCGTCGGCGCCGAGTCCGCAGCGCTCGTTGATCGGGCCGGGCTCGGAAATCGCCGCCGACAGGATCGAGGCCAGCACATGCCGATCGAACGCGCGGTCGTCGTCGATCAATGCATCGGCCGGCAAGCCGCCGGTGAGCGCGCGATACACGATCGCCGGCGACGACGCGAAGCCGGACGCCGCCACGCGCAGCGGCAGGTCCGCCGCCGGCAACGCGCTTCCGAGCTCCTGTTTCGCCGCGCCGATCATGATCCGCTCCCCTACAACCCGAGTTCGCTGGCCTTGACGTGGGTCTGGCAGGCCTTCGGGCAGACCCGGACGCAGGCCGAGCAGCCGATGCAATTGCCGGCCTTGTCCAGCACCATCACCTTGCGAACGAACTCCTCGTCGTCATCGTCGTCGTTCTCGAGCGAACAGCCGACCAGCTCGCCGTCCTCGTTGACGCCCATCAGATGCATCACGTCGCGCGAGCACACCTTGTGGCAGCGGCCGCAGCCGATGCACTTGTCGCCGTCGATCGCGGTGAGATAGGTCGGCTCCCACGGCTTGCCGTCGCGGGATGAAAAAATCGTCATTGCAATTACTCCTGGCGCGGCAACTTTCCGCGCGGTTCGGGCTAGGTGCGGCGGGCCGCGCTCACGCGGCCTTGGCTTCCAGTTCCTTCAAAGCCTTTCGCGCGGCTTCGAGCGCCGCATAGGCATCCTGGGTCTGCTGCGCGATGGTCATGATGTTCTGCCAGTTGATCGGCAGCTCTTCCGACAAATCGTGCAGATTCATCTTCATCGTCGTCGCGCGCGCGGACAGTTTCTTGATTTCGGCCTTCAGCGATTCGATGTCGGACATGGTTGTTTCCTTCAGAGCGCCGCGACCTCGGGGAATTTCCGGATCATCTCGACGCCGGCATCGACCAGTTTGTCGCCGTCCTCGGCGAGCTTGCCGAGATTGTCGAAGCCGAAGCGGTGGACGTCGCGCATGTGCTTGTTGACGACGATCAGCCGGCCGGCGCTGAGGATCATCCGTCCGAAGCCTTCGTGATGCATCTTCATCATCGGCGACACCATGATCCTGGTCTCGCGCTCGATCGACAGCGCCACCGCGTTGTAGAACAGCTCGAGCCGCCACAGCGTCTCCGGATCCGGATCGCCCATCAGCGGGATCTCGCGGCGCTTGGCCTTGTCGATGATGTAGGGTTCGAGCAGCTTGAGATCGGACTTGCTCTCCCAGACGCCGTGGGTGTCCTGGGCGCGCAGCTGCTTCACCAGCTCCTTGACGAACAGCGAGTCGAGCGCGGCGTCGGCGGTGGCTGCTACTTCGGTCATGTTACACCTCGTCCGCAAAATCGAATTTGCGTTCTTCGCCCTTGAGCAGCGCCTTGCGCAGCCACGGCGGCGGCACGCCGCGCAGCACGCCCTGCAGCTTGACGATCAGTTCGATGATCGGCTCCGGCTGCGCCAGCTTCAGGGGATGCACCTGCGCCGCGACGACGCGCGCAGCACCCGAGCCGCCGATCGCCGCGCAATACACGATGGCGCAATCGCGGATGGCGTCGATCTTGGCCGCGAGCTTGTCCTCGTTGCCGTCTTCCTTCTCCTCGGCGAACTGCACCGCCTCGACGAAGCGATAGTCCTCGGCGGTGACCTCGTAGATGGCGAGGTTCCGGGCCCAGCCGAAATGCGCGTCGACGCGCGTCAGATCCTGGGTGGCAAAGGCGACCTTCATGCCGCGCCTCCGTTGCTGTGCATCGACACTCTCCTTCTGGTCCGAACTAATGAGCCGTAGCCGCCGCATCGACCTGATCCGGGCCGGCGGCGGCGCTGCGCCAGTCATCGACATGCGGTTCCTTGATGGCGGCGATGAACAGATTGCCGATCGCAAAGATCAGATCGCGGCTGCCGCGATAGCCGACCGCGACCTGATGCGCGGCGCCGAGCCGGTCGAACATCGGAATGCCGATGCGGAACAGCGGCACGCCGAGCCGCTCGGCCGCCTGGCGGCCGTGCGAATGCGTCACCAGCAGATCGCAATCCTCGGCGCGCGTCTCCAGATCTTCCAGATCGCCGATCAGCACCTCGTCGGCCGGCACCAGCGCCAGCGCCGGCGATTGCGTCGTCGTCACCGCGGCCGTGACCGTGCAGCCCATGTCGGCGAGCCAGCCGCCGATATTCAGCAGCATGTCCGGCTCGGCGCCGATCGCGACCTGCTTGCCGCCGAAATAGAAATGCCCGTCGAGCATCGCGTCGACCAGCTGGCTGCGCTGTCGGCGATATCTTTGCGGCACCGGCCGGCCGCTGATCTTGGCCAGCGTCGCCATCAATTCGTCGCCCGCCGCGAGCCCGGTGAGCCGCCGCAGCAGCGTGAACGGCACGCCGGCCTTGGCCTCGAGCGCGGTCGCGGCCTTGCGCATCTGCTCGCCGAGCGCGAGCGTGTGCGCCGCGCCGCCCATCGCCGCGACCTCGGCCACCGACACGCCGCCATGGGTGGTCGGGGTGAAATCCTCGGGCAGATGGCCGTCGAGCGAACCGGAGATATCCGGCAGGAATGTCGGCTGCAGGCCGAACGCCTCGATGATGTCGCGCAGCTCGTCGATGTCGCCCGGCGTCAGATGGCTGCCGGCCAGCACGTTGAGCTTGTGCGGATCGCGCGCCACGCCGGGCGCCGGCGCCTCGACCAGCAGATCGACGATCTTGGCGACGGTGGTGGCGAAGCCGTCCTCGAACGCGCCCTTGAAGTCCGGCGTCGACACCGGCACCAGCGCGACGTTCGCCAGTTCGGGATGCTTGCGGCGGACGTCCTTGATGAAGCCGTCGAGATCGTCGCCCTTGATCTCGGTGACGCCCGTCGTGCAGATCCCGATCACGTCGGGCTTCGTGCGGCCGACGATGTTGACGATCGCCTGCTCGACATTGTCGAAGCCGCCGAGCACGGTCGCGACTTCGCTCATCGCCGTGGTCTGCATCGGGATCTGTTCGCGGAAGTGGCGCACGAACAGCACCAGGCCGAACGAGGCGCAGCCCTGCGAGCCGTGCAGCAGCGGCATCGCATTGCGCAGCCCCATCAAGGCCAGCGCCGCGCCGAGCGGCTGACTCATCCGCAGCGGATTGACGGTGCAGGACTTTGTCGAGGTCACGATCTTGCCCATCGCCCGCTCCTCAGGCCACGCGCGCGGCGGGCGCGGCTTCGGCGGCGCGCTGTGCGTCGTCGGCGGCATTGGCGGCGTCGGCGCGGGTCTCCCAGCTCACTTCGTCCCACGGCGGCGCAGAGCGGACCTGCTGCCAGATCGGGTTCGACAGCGCCTTGTCGATCTGCCGCACCATCTCGACGATGCCGACATAGCCACAATACGCGTAAGAGCGCTCCTGATTGATATCCATCCAGGGCATCCGCGCCTTCAGCGCGACGAATTGCGAGCGGCCGCCGGACAGCATGATGTCGGCCTGCGCCTCTTTCAGCATCTTGTACATTTCGCGCGGCCGCAGATCGTCGATCAGATGGACGTCGGGGCTCATCTCCTTGAGCCGCTCCTTGTCCTCCTTGGTCGATTTCTTGACGCTGGTGCCGACGATGGTGAGCCCGGCTTCCTGCAGCGCCAGCACCACCGACCACGACTTCACGCCGCCGGTGATCAGCAGCACCTTTTTGCCTGCGAGCCGCGGCGTATAGGCCTTGATCGCGGCCCAGGCCTTCGCCTCCTCGCGCGCGATCAGCGCCTCGACGCGGTCCATCAGCTCGGCGTCGGCGCCGCGCGCGATCAGGAGCTTCGCGATCTGCCGCAGCGAATCCGAGGTGTCGGTGATGCCGTAGAACGAGCCTTCGAAGTACGGAATGCCGTAGCGCTCCTGCATCTTGCGGGCGACGTTGATCATCGCGGTCGAGCACACCATCATGGCGGCGCGGGCGCGGTGCGACTGCGCCACCTCGTGATAGCGCGCGTCGCCCGACAGGCAGGACAGGATGCGGATGCCGAGCTCGTCGAGCAGCGGCTTGACCTGCCACAGCTCGCCGGCGACGTTGTATTCGCCGATGATGTTGATGTCGTAGGGGGTGGTGACTTCCGGCTCCTGCGTGCCGATCACGTAGTCGAGCATCGCCTCCCCGGCGAGCTTGTTGCCGAGA
Organism: Rhodopseudomonas sp. NSM; assembly: GCF_052445935.1. NCBI lineage: Bacteria > Pseudomonadati > Pseudomonadota > Alphaproteobacteria > Hyphomicrobiales > Nitrobacteraceae > Rhodopseudomonas > Rhodopseudomonas sp. NSM. The sequence continues at coordinate 192,858 of NZ_JBQTCH010000007.1, forward strand.
TTCTTCGGCCCGACGAAGCCCGGCGCGATGATCGGGATGCAGGGCTTGCCGAATTTCTCGGCCGCCACCTTGCAGACCGCGACGATGTCGTCGCCCATCATCGCCGGCACGCAGGTCTGATACACGAACACCGCCGGCGGGTCGTACTTCTCGATGATTTCTTTGATCGACCGGAACAGCCGCTTCTCGCCGCCGAACACCACGTCGTTCTCGCTCATGTCGGTGGTGAAGCCGGTGCGATACAACTTCGAGCCCGACGATTTGGTGCCGCGATTGTCCCAGGACGAGCCCTCGCAGGCGATCGGGCCGTGCACCAGATGGGCGACGTCGACGATCGGCTGCAGCGCGATCTTGGCGCCGTCGAAGGCGCAGCCACCGGCGGCGCCGCCGGGCTGCAGCGGTTTGCTGCAGCCCTTCTTGCGTTGCTTCTCGGACTTGGCCTGATTGTCCGCACAGCCGGGCTCGTTGAAGACATCTTGGATCTTGTCTGCGAGACGGCTCATGCGACGCTCCTGAGGATCAGGTAGTCCGAGACTTTGGTATCGCCTCCGGCATCAGCGGATGATGTCGAAGGACAGGTCGGTCTTGCCGGCGATGTTGGTCGCCTTGTCCATCTCGTCGAAGATCTTGTCGAGGATCTTGACCAGCACGTTCATCGTGCCCTGATAGCCCCAGATCGGCGAGCGGTGGTGGTGGTGGCGATCGAACACCGGGAAGCCCATGCGGATCAGCGGCGTGCCGGTGTCGCGCTCGAGATACTTGCCGTAGGTGTTGCCGATCATGAAATCGACCGGCTCGGTGAACAGCAGCGAGCGCAGGTGCCAGAGATCCTTGCCGGCGTAGACCTTGCAGTTCGTGCCGAACGGCGAGGACGCCAGGAGCTGGTTGACCTTCTCTTCCCAGTTCTTGTTGCCGTTGGTGGCGAGAATATGGGTCGGTTCGCCGCCGAGCTCGAGGATGAATTCGGCCAGGCCGTAGCACAGGTCCGGATCGCCGAAGATCGCGAACTTCTTGCCGTGGATGTGCGCCGAGGAGTCGCCGATGGCGTCGACCAGCCGGCCGCGCTCCTTGGTCAGCGCTTCGGGGATCGCCTTGCCGGTGATCCGCGACACCGCCTGCAGGAAGCGGTCGGTGCCGGTGATGCCGATCGGTGAGTTGAGCGCGACCACTTCCTGGCCGTGCGCCGCGATCGTCGCCAGCGTCTTTTCGGTGCAGAATTCCTGCATCGAGATCGTGCCCTTGGCGTGGATGGCGTTGGCGGCCTGCTCCAGCGTGGTGCCGCCGTCATACATCCGGAATTCGCCGTCGGCCGGGGTATCCCAGACGTCGCTGTTGTCGCCGAAGATGGTGTAGTCGACGCCCATCAACTCGAAGATGCGCTTGACCTCGCGGATGTTGCCGACGGTGTTGCCGTCGAAGCCGCCGAGGAAGTTGACCGACTCGTTGGGCTGGCGCTCGAGCTTCGGCGCGGTGCCGGACTTGCCGTCCCAGAAGTGCTCGACCACGCCCTTCATGGTGTTGTCGTAGCCGGTGATGTGGCTGCCGACGAAGGCCGGGGTGTGGGCGTAGGTGACGTCGAAGTCCTGCGGAACCGAGCCCTTTTCCTTCGCGTTCTTGATGAAGGCGTTGAGGTCGTCGCCGATCACTTCGGCCATGCAGGTGGTCGACACCGCGATCATCTTCGGCTTGTACAGCGCGTAGGAATTGGCCAGGCCGTCGATCATGTTGTTGAGGCCGCCGAACACCGCGGCGTCTTCGGTCATCGACGACGAGACGCAGGAGGTCGGCTCCTTGAAGTGCCGCGAGAAGTGGCTGCGATAATACGCGACGCAGCCCTGCGAGCCGTGCACGAACGGCAGCGTCTTCTCGAAGCCCACCGCGGCGAACACCGCGCCGAGCGGCTGGCAGGCCTTGGCCGGGTTGATGACCAGGGCTTCACGAGCGAAATTCTTCTCCTGATATTCCTTGGTCTTGGTCCAATCCGACACGCGCGCGACTTCGGCTTCGCCGACGGCGTTCTCGAACTGCTTGCGCTTGTTGTCCATCATGTCCGCGTATTCGGGCTGATGGAAGAGATCGAAATGATCCCGGATCTTTTCTGCGGTCTCGGTCATGTTGATGTTCTTTCCCAAGGAATTCGGGGACACGGCGCTTCCGGTGGATCGCACCGGAAGCCTGTGTGACGAGTGGGTTCAGCTCCGAACCGTCAGCTCCAAGGTGCCTTGGTCAGCTTCCAGATCGGGGCGTTGATGGCGATGTCCATGTCGCGGGCGAAGATGGCGAAGCCGTCATAGCCGTGATACGGACCGGAATAGTCCCACGAATGCATCTGGCGGAACGGCACACCCATCTTCTGGAAGATGTACTTTTCCTTGATGCCGGAGCCGACCAGATCGGGCCGGACCTTCTCGACGAACTTCTCGAATTCGTAGCCGGTGACGTCGTCGTAGATCAGCGTGCCGTCCTTCACGTAGTGGGTGGTGCGCTGATAGTCGTCGTTGTGGCCGAATTCATAGCCGGTGCCGACCACTTCCATGCCGAGGTCTTCGTAGGCGCCGATGACGTGGCGCGGACGCAGGCCGCCGACATAGAGCATGACCTTCTTGCCTTCGAGGCGCGGACGATAGCGATCGACGATCGCCTGCATCCGCGGCTTGTACTTGGCGATGACGCGCTCGGCGCCTTCCTTGATCTTGTCGTCGAATTTCGCGGCGATCTCGCGCAACGAGGCTTCGATCTTGGTCGGGCCGAAGAAATTGTACTCGACCCACGGGATCCCGAACTTCTCTTCCATGTGCCGCGTGATGTAGTTCATCGAGCGGTAGCAGTGCAGGATGTTCAGCTTCGCCTTCGGGGTGTTCTCCAGCTCGGCGATGGTGCCGTCGCCGGACCACTGCGCGATCACGCGCAGGCCCATTTCCTCGAGCAGGATGCGCGAGGCCCAGGCGTCGCCGCCGATGTTGTAGTCGCCGATGATCGCGACGTCATAGGGGGTCGATTCGAAGGTGGCGACCTTGTCGCCGGCCTTGTCGAACACCCAGTCGCGGATCACGTCGTTGGCGATGTGGTGGCCGAGCGACTGCGACACGCCGCGGAAGCCTTCGCAGCGCACCGGGATGATCGGCTTGCCGTCGTATTGCTTGGTCTTGGCCTTGGAGACCGCCTCGATGTCGTCGCCGATCAGGCCGATCGGGCATTCCGACTGCACCGAAATGCCGCGGTTCAGCGGGAACAGCTCCTGAATTTCGTCGATGATCTTGCCGAGCTTCTTGTCGCCGCCGAAGACGATGTCCTTCTCCTGGAAATCGGAGGTGAACTGCATCGTGCCGAAGGTGTCGATGCCGGTGACGCCCTTGTAGTAGTTGCGGCGCGAACCCCAGGAATACTGGCCGCAGCCGACCGGACCATGGCTGATGTGGACCATGTCCTTGATCGGACCCCACACCACGCCCTTGGAGCCGGCGTAGGCGCAGCCGCGGATCGTCATCACGCCGGGGATCGACTTGATGTTGGACTTGACCGAGCACTCGGCCTTTTCGGCCTCGTAGGTGTTGAGGTGCTTGGCGCGGCGCTTGGCGGATTTGTCCGGATAGGCTTCCAGGACTTCGCCGATCAGCTGCTTGTTGCGTTCCTTGATGTCCGCGGGGGATTCTGCGACTGCGGTGCTCATCGTTGTTCCTCGTGTAAGGGGCCGCCGGGGAGCCGGCCGCGCGAGGCGGCCGGCCCGGCTGATGGATCAGGCGGTTGCGGCGGCCGCCTTGGCGGCTTCCTTTTCGGCGAGCTCGGCGAGCGCCTGCTCGTCGGTCTTCATGATGCCGAAGTCGAGCAGCATGCCTTCCAGCTCTTCCATGGTGATCGGCGTCGGGATCGTGCCGTTGCCCGAGTTGGCGTGGATCTTGTTGGCCAACTGGCGATATTCCTGCGCCTGCTGGCTGTCGGGCGCGTATTCGATCACGGTCTGGCGGCGCAGCTCGGCGTGCTGCACGATGTTGGCGCGCGGCACGAAGTGGATCAGCTTGGAGTTCAGGCGGCCGGCCAGCGCTTCGGCGAGGTCGAGCTCGCGGTCGGTCTGGCGCTCGTTGCAGATCAGGCCGCCGAGGCGGACGCCGCCCGACGAGGCGTACTTCAGAATGCCCTTGGCGATGTTGTTGGCGGCGTACAGCGCCATCATCTCGCCGGACATCACGATGTAGATTTCCTGGGCCTTGTTCTCGCGGATCGGCATCGCGAAGCCGCCGCAGACCACGTCGCCGAGCACGTCGTAGGAGACGTAGTCGACGTCCTCATAGGCGCCGTTCTCTTCCAGGAAGTTGATCGCGGTGATGACGCCGCGGCCGGCGCAGCCGACGCCCGGCTCCGGGCCACCGGCTTCGGTGCACTTGATGCCCTTGTAGCCGATCTTCATCACGTCTTCGAGTTCGAGGTCCTCGACCGAGCCGGCTTCAGCGGCGAGGCTGAGCACGGTGTCCTGCATCTTGGTGTTGAGGATCAGGCGGGTGGAGTCCGCCTTGGGGTCGCAGCCGACGATCAGGATCTTCTGACCGAGCTCGACCAGCGCCGCGAGGGTGTTCTGCGAGGTGGTCGACTTGCCGATGCCGCCCTTGCCGTAAAATGCGATTTGCCGAAGTGCCGCCATGTTTTCTCTCCGTTGTTCTCGAGCCGTTGATCGATGTGCGCGAACCGCGCAGCCTCATTCAGTTAAACCGTCGCACGGCCCAGAAGCGGATGTTGCCCTTCGCAGGAACTGCTCAGCCAACATCCCTCGCCTTGCTGATCCCTGTTTTGCAACCGCCGTGCCAATCGCTGCGGCGAGTGAAAAGGCGAGCATTTACGTGCGGATAGCGAACAATCGGGGGTGTCCTACGCAGATGTTTCGAATCCGACATGCGGTGTCTTCGGCCGACATCGCGGCGACCGGCTGTTAGAAACGAAACAAACTGATACCGGCGGCGGGGCTACACGAGAGATCGTCGCAATTGGCGTTCCGCCATTGCCCCCGTCATTGCGAGGAGCGACAGCGACGAAGCAATCCACGCCCCGCATGAGGCCTGGATTGCTTCGCTTCGCTCGCAATGACGGAGACGCCGACTGCTCGGTGCCAGCCGCGCCGGCATGCCCGGCCTTAGGCTGGGCATTAACGTCTTCTGCGCTCTTTGGGCCAAGACGTGGATGGCCGGGACAAGCCCGGCCATGACGCGAAGGATGCGCGTGGTGAGTGAGACGAGCTACGCCGGCAGGCTCTGGTCCTGCAGCATCGGGGCGAGCGCCGCGACGAACTTCGCCAGCGGCCAGTCGATCCGCTCGATGTTCTGCTCTTCGAGGAAGCGCTCTTCGTTGCGGGTCAGGGTGTCGGGCAACACCGCCCAGTGACGCGCCGAGGAGCGCTTCATGATCTGACGCGCGAACAGACGGTCGAGCTGATTGTCGAAGCGGCAGCCCATGAACAGGAAGTGCCGGCCGCGGCGCAGTTCCTGCACCGCGAACGGAATCGGCGTCTGAATGTCGATCTCGGTCAGAACCTCGACGAAATCGCTGTCGGACACCAGATAGTTGGTGGCCGGCGCCACCGAGCCGAGCGGCTGATACAGCAGCGTCCCCCAGGCCTGCGCCTCGTCGGGCGTCGGCGCGAACAACGGCATTTCGCCCTCGACGACATTCGGATCGGGCCCGGTCACCTCGCTGCCGTCGGGGCGATAGTAATTGACCCAGCGGCCGTGATGCTCGGTCTGGCTGACGCCCTGCGCCATCCCCCAATCGGCGCGGCCCGCGAGCGCCTTCTGCGGCACGTCGTCGTACCAGGCGTGGACCAGCAGCGGCAGATCGGGAATCGCCGCCAGCATCCGGTGCAACTGGTTCGGCGCCGCCGAGGCGCGAAAGGCTTCCGTCATCAGCGAAGACAGCGTCTTGCGGTGCTTGAAGTTCTCGATGTACTGCGCCGCGCCGGTGAGATTGGTGCGGACCTTGTGCGGCACCGTCGTCTTCGCCGTCAGCCGCGCCACCAGCTCCAGCGGCGTCGCCGGAATCGGACTGGCCTCGGCGCCGAGCGCCAGCGCGCCGCAGCCGAGATAGGGAATGGCCTTGCCTCGCGCGAAAGCCGCGGCGACGTCATCGAACAGTTGGGCCGGCATAACGGTCTCCTTCACGACGCCCGCGATGGCGCGGCGGCCTTGTGATGCGCGACGACCAGCCCGGTCGCCCGGGCGGGATCGCCGGTGATCGTCCAGCAGTGATCAGAACTGTCGACCAGGTAGAGGCTGAGCTGCGGACAGACGCGAAACGGCTGCTCGTGATCGACGTCGGAGGCGTCGCATTGGGTCAGCGACAGGCCCGGAAACTGCTGCCGCAGGTTTGCCACCAGTTTGCCGCAAGCCTCCGCATCGCCGAGCAGCGCGTCCAGCCGGGTGAGATCGTCGGCGGAAAGGGCCATGATCAGTTCAGCTTGCGGGCTTCGACGGTAATCGGCAGCCGGGTATCGGCCGCCATCGCCGGCAGTTCGAGTTGCCAGCCATTCGCCAGCGTGACTTTACCGCCCCACAAGTCCGGGTTTTCCATATCGATAATCGCCTCTTCGAGATCCTTTTTGGCGACATAGGCCGAGAGCTTCCCGGCCTCGGATCTGCGGATCATCACCTTCATCGATTCAAGTCCTTACATTTGGCCGGCGCGCGACGGCGCGAGCGGGGCGATTTCGTCCTCGAGGCAGCCGACGACGCGATTGCCTGCGAATTCAACCAGATAGACCGGCCGTTGGGTCTCTTCGTGCAGTCCGATCCGGACGATCTCGCCGGGATCGCCGCTCTTCACCAGCAGCGCATCGAGCGGCGCGTCCGGAAAGCTGCCGTCGTTGAACAGGTCGACCTCGGCGCGAACCGGTTGACCCCATTGATATTTCGGCTCCGGACCCATCACGCCACCTGCTGCGAGGCGGGCTGTTCGACCTCGGCCGAGACCAGCTCCTTGCGCTTCATCCCGACGATCCGGCCCTGCGCGACGAAATCGACGCCGTAGATGTAAAACTGCTGCAGGAAGGTGCCGATCGAGACGACGTAACCCTCGTCGCCCTTCTTCACCAGCACGTCGCCGATCTCCTTGCCGGGAAAGGTGCCGTCGTTGCGGACGTTGATCTTCGCCCTGACCTTTTGGCCGTATTCGAATTCCGGCGGACCATCGAGTTCGACGATGTCGCTGTCGCGGCTGATATTCATGGTGTCGACTCCGTCACGGGCGTTGCATGGGGTTGGGACGATGCCGATCGCGCCGGCCCGGTGAAGCCGGTGCGGCTGCGGACCAGCTCCCGCACCAGCGGATCGGGATCGTCCAGCAGCTCGGCCAGTTCGTAGGTGTCGACGCGGCTCGCGACTTCGTAGCGAATCCGCCAGTCCGCATCGTCGATCATCGCCAGCAGGCGGCCGGGCGACATCCGCCGCGCCGCCTCGAGCCGGACGTCGCCGTCCTTGTCCATCGCGATCTGCGCCAGCCATTCCGGGCCGATCCGGCGCGCCACCTCGCGGCGGACGCCGCTGTCGGGATCGAGCACCAGCAGCGGCAGCAGGCCCGGCGAGGCCCGCTTCGCCACGATCTGACGGACGTAGTAGTCGCTGTCGTTGACCATCGGCCGCAGATCTTCGTCGGAAAGCACCGAGGCGATGCGGATCCGCACCTCGCGATGCGGATCGGCGCGGAGCGGCAGCAGATAGCGCTTCGGCAGCCGCCGCGCCGCGCTCCAGCGCACCGTCTCGTCGGGGTCCTGCAGCAGCCGCGGCAGCAGGAAGACGGTGGCATAGCCGGCCGCGACCGCGCGGACTTCGAAATAGGGATGCACCAGATAGTCGTCGGCGAGCGCGCGGTTCTGCTGGAAGAAGCGCTCCAGCCGCCGCGCATAGCGATCCTGCACGCAGGCCTTCTTCAATTCGCAACGGCCGGCCGACAGCAGTTCGCGGTGCGGGCAAGACGCGCAATCGACCTCGTTGCCTTGCCAGTCGAGGGCTTCGTCGATGTCAGTCGTCATCGACCTCCCCTATCCGCCGCCAGACGTCGTGCAGCACGCCGGCATTGACCTTGTCGGAGGGGTCGAGTTCGAGCAGCTTCTCGATCGCGGCATGGCCTTCGTCGACGTCGCCGACCCGCATCCGCAGATAGGCGTAGGCTTTCAGCGCGAACAGATAGAACCGCGGCAGGATGGCGGAGAAGCTGGAGAATTCGGCGTCGCTGCGCCGGACCTTGCGCCAGTCGGCGTCGAGACCGTTGTCGCGCGCCGCCTTCTGCAGGCAGATCTCGGCGACGCGCAGCGCCTCGGCGAGCCGGCCTTTGTAGAAATAGAAGCGATACAGCCCGATCAGCACGGCGGCGTGATCGGGCGCCAGCGCCTGGGCCTCGCGCAGATGCTGCTCGGCGACGGCGTCGCTCTGATAGTCGCGTCCGGCCAGTTCGAGATGCCGCTGCGCCTCGGCCGGCAGTCCCGCACCGAGCAACGCGCCGCCGAGCAGCGATTGCTCGGGTCCGGACATCGTCAGCTCGCTGTGCAGGACATCCGGCATCTCAGAAATCCCGTAGCTGATGCAGATTCTGCTTCGGCGCTTCGACGGTGCCGTCGGAGCACTGGCAGCTCGACGGCTTCGGATCGTGGAAGATGAAGCCGCTGGACGTCGGCGTTTCCATGAAGTCGATCACGACGCCTTCCAGCAGCTTGAAGCTGTCCTCGGGGATGAACAGTCGAACATCGCCATGTTCGACGACCTGATCCCCGGGCCGCGGCGACGCTTCGATGTCGAACGCGGCCGACAGGCCGGAGCAGCCGCCGGAGGTGACTGCGAGGCGGAAGCCGCCGGAGCCACCGCTGAGCCGGACCATCCGGCGAATGAACTTCTCGGCCGAGGGCGTCAGATCAAGGTCCATCGTCTCACCTCAAGCAGCGCTGGCGCGCGGGACGGAATTGTCGATCACGCAGGTGCCGTCGACCGGGCACACTGCGACGCATTGCGGCACATCGAAATGGCCGATGCATTCGGTGCATTTCGACGGGTCGATCATGAACACGCCGCGCTTCTCGGTGATCGCGACGTTGGGGCACTCCGGCTCGCAGGCCGAGCAGGAGGTGCATTGCGACGCGACGATCTTGTAAGCCATGGTCGGTGCCCGCTGCCCTGACGTCAGCTCGCGACGAACGCGCCCTGGCGGATATCGGCGTCACCACGGGCGACGTGGCTGATCTCCGACTTGCCGACGCGTTCGAGATAGTCCTTGAAATAGGCGATCACCGACTGCTCGATATATTCGAAAGCGTAGTCCTCGACCGCCTCGATCCCGGCGCCGGCCAGAGAATCCTTCGGGCAGAGACCGATCTTGGCGACCAGCACCGCGGTGCAGTCGTTCAGCGCCTTGAGGATCGGCTCGATCCCGGTCTCGCTGGCATAGCCGCCCTCGCAATACAGATCGACGCGACGATGGCCGATGAACTTGGCACCGGCGGTCGAGACTTCGTAGATCTGGAATTCGTGAGCGTGGCCGAAATGCTCGTTGATCACGCCGCCGCCCTTGGTGGCGATCGCGACCTGGATCTTGATGGTGGCGGTTTCGTCGGCGAGCGTCGCCAGTTCGCGCTGCTTGGCGGCCGCGATGGCGTCACGCTCGGCCTCGACCTTGGCCTGATAGGCCTGGCGCGCGGCGAGATCGTATTCGACCTCCATCTCCATCACCTTGTCGGTGGTGAATTCGGCGCTGCGGTCCTCGCCGAGCAGGCCGACCGCGTCGGCGCGGCACTGCCGGCAGTGCCGCATCATGTTCATCTCGCCTTCGCAGTCGTCCTGCAGCGCCTTGAGTTCCTGCGCCGACGGGCCGCGACGTCCTTCGAGACCGAACACCGTGCCGTGCTCCGGCTCGGAGATCAGCGGCATGATGTTGTGCAGGAAGGCGCCGCGCGACTTCACCGCCTTGTTGACCTCGATCAGGTGCCGGTCGTTGATCCCCGGGATCATCACCGAATTGACCTTCACCAGGATGCCGCGCGCGGTGAGCATCTCGAGCCCGAGCAATTGCCGCTCGCTGAGGATCTTCGACGCCTCGACGCCGGTGTAGCGGCGGTGGTTGTAGAAGATCCACGGATAGATCTGCGCGCCGATCTCCGGATCGATCATGTTGATGGTGATGGTGACGTGATCGACATTCATCGCGGCGATCTGCTCGACATAGTCGGGCAGCATCAGGCCGTTGGTCGACAGGCACAGCTTGATGTCGGGCGCCGTTGCGGTCACCAGTTCGAAGGTCTTGAAAGTCTTCGCCGGATTGGCGAGCGCATCGCCTGGGCCGGCGATGCCGAGCACCGTCATCTGCGGAATCGTCGACGCGACCGCGATCACCTTGCGGGCCGCCTGTTCGGGCGACAGCTTCTCGCTGACGACGCCCGGACGCGATTCGTTGGCGCAATCATATTTGCGATTGCAGTAATTGCACTGGATGTTGCACGCCGGCGCAACCGCGACATGCATGCGGGCGAAGTGATGATGCGCCTGTTCGCTGTAGCAGGGATGGTTCTTGACCTTCTCCCAGATCTCCGGTGGCAGATCGCCCTGTCCCGCCGCCGAGCCGCAACCGGATTTGCCGTTGCCGCCGGTGCTGCTGCAGCCGGATTGCGCGGCGCCCTTCCGCAACTCGTCGAAGGAAGTCGCACCAGGTGCGCCGAAGTCGTGCAGCGTGAGGAGTTTCTTTTGCATGTCCGGCCCTCGTTCGAGCGCCGCGCGACGGGCGCGGCAGATCCGTTGGAGACTGCGCACGACCGAGCCAGCATGTCTGGCGCGGCGATCAATTGACGAGGGCAAGCGCCGTCGCTTCGCGGCAGGCGCCGGGACAATCCGACGCCGTCACGCTGATGGGGTCGCTCGCAGGCTTCGATGCAGGCGGCGAGCCTGCATGAAGCGGATCAATCAGGCCGGCACGCAGGTGTTGTCGACCGGGCAGACCGCTACGCATTGCGGCTTGTCGAAATGGCCTTCGCACTCGGTGCACTTGACGGCGTCGATCACATAGGTGCCGCGCTTCATCGAGATCGCGGCGTTCGGGCATTCGAACTCGCATGCGCCGCAGACGGTGCACTGAGAGGTGATGATCTTGTAGGCCATAGGGGTCTCCTGGTTTCGCAGACGTTGCGTTGAACAACTGTCTTTCAAGCCCCGTGCCAGTTGGCCTTGTGATTGATTTTAAAGGACTATCGCAGTTGGCAAGAAAGCCGGCGGTGTCGGGGGCCTGACACTTGTCGCAAGTCTGACAGGTCGGAGCGGAGCCCTAAATAGACGAGAGCTTCGGTCTGATCACGATCAGGACCGAAGCTCTCGATGACCAGATGCGATTGTCAACGCGAACCAGTACCAACTTCCCGCGGAGACGCTGTCAGAAGTGCTTGAGCTCGATGTCGTGCTTCTTCAACGCATAGCCGATCTGGCGCGGCGTCAGCCCGAGCAGGCGAGCGGCCTTCGCCTGAACCCAGCCGGAGCGCTCCATCGCGCTGATCAGACGCTCGCGCTCCGACATCGGCGCTCCATTGGCCGTTTCGGCCTGGACGGGTGCCGACCCCGGATCCGTCGGCGCGCTCGCTTGCTCACGCGTCGACACGACTTCGAGCGGCGCCTTGCGGGGCATGACCTGCAGCGGAATCTGCGGCCGCGGCCGCACCGGCGCAGGTTCGGCGTGGCCCTTCCACAGGATCGCCGACAGGCACTCGTCCTGATGGCAGGCGAAATCGCTGTCGGTGATTTCCGGCCCGACCGCCAGTGTCGCCGTTCTTCGCACGCAGTTTTCGAGTTCGCGAACGTTGCCGGGGAACGAGCACGCCTTCAGCAGTTCCAGCGCATGCGGCTCGAACTGCAGCTCGCGATCGTTCTCCTTGTTGAAGTTCTTCAGAAACTCGCTCGCCAGCAGCGGAATATCGGTCGGCCGGTCGCGCAGCGGCGGCAGGATCATCGGCACGACATTAATCCGGTAGTACAGATCAGCGCGGAATTCCTTGCGTGCGACGGCTTCTTCGAGATTGCGGTTGGTCGCCGCGACGATCCGGACGTTGACCTTGATGGTCTGGTTGCCGCCGACCCGCTCGAATTCCTGCTCCTGCAGCACGCGCAGCAGCTTGGCCTGGAACGACGCGGAGATTTCCCCGATCTCGTCGAGGAACAGCGTGCCCTTGTCGGCGAGTTCGAAGCGGCCCTTGCGCGAGGCGATGGCGCCGGTGAACGCGCCCTTCTCGTGGCCGAACAGCTCCGACTCGAGCACAGACTCGGGCAACGCCGCACAGTTGATCTTGATGAAGGGACCGTTGGCGCGCGCCGACAATTCGTGGATCGCCTTCGCGATCAACTCCTTGCCGGTGCCCGATTCGCCGCGCAACAGCACCGGCGACTGCGATTTGGCGATGATGCTGACCTTGGCGAGCAGCGTGCGGATCGCCGGGCTCTCGCCGACGATGCCGTCGACCCGCACGCGCTTGCGGTCGCGCTGCGGCTTCAACTCGTACAGCTCCTTCTGCAGCCGATGGCTCTCCGCCATCAGTCGCTCGCGATCGCGCGCCACGACGCGGTGCAGCTTCACGGTCTGGCCGATCAGATTGGCGACCATGGTCAGGAAGCGCACATCGGCGTCCATCCTGAAATTCGACTGCCCGTCGCGAACCCGATCGATCGTCAGGGTGCCTACGACCCGCGAATCGATCCGGATCGGAACGCCGATGAACGACACGCGGGTCTCGTCGGTCGCGCCCAGCGCGAGCGCGTCGGCGGCAGAGAACATCGGATGCGACGACACATTGTCGGCCACAAGAGGTACCGAAGTAGCGACGATCTGGTCGATGGCTTTTTGCGGCAGCCGCGCGCGATAGCGGTTGTCGCTGCCTTCATTCCAACCGACGCCGACGGTGATGTCGGGAACGCTGTCGTCGGCCAGCAGCGAAACGACGCCGTTTCGCATCTGCAGAAAGGACTGCAGCAGATTGACGACATTGGCGAGCGTGACTTCGAGTCGCGCCGGCGCTGTGAGGATCTTGGAGATCTCGAAAATACCGGTAAGCGCAATCTCACTCAGCGGTATCGGGTTCTGGTTCATCGGCTGCCGCGATTGCTCGCTCTCGACAAGACGTACTTCGCGCTGAGCCATTGCTATCTCCATCGCTCCTGAGACTTCCCCCCTTAGTTCCGGAGCATTACGAGATTGTGTATGATCCTCAACCAGATGTCGTGCTCAACTTGGCTGCATCACTGAGGAAGTTGATAGCGGTACCTGCACAGTTCGTCGCCAGAGCGAAAGTGTATGAATATGCACTGATTACTTAGTTACCAGCGAAAACAGCAACGTTTCGCATTGATGCAGCGCAAAACAGCCCGATGAAAAGACACGCAGTTGTGCGCGGCCCACAGCATGCTCATCGAACTAATTGCAAACTGGTCGCTAGACGCGCTGGCCGCCGTTGATGTGAATTTCCTCGCCGGTGACGTAGCTGGCGGCATCCGAGCACAGGAAGAACATCACCTTTGCGACTTCCTCCGGTGTCCCGATACGGCGCATCGGGATCGTCGGCGCCAGCATCGCCTCGGTTTCGGGCGACAGGATATCGGTCTTGATCTCGCCCGGCGCGATGGCATTCACGCGGATTCCGTAGGGTGCGTAGTCGTGCGCCATTTCGCGGGTGAGGCAGGTCAGCGCTGCCTTCGAGGTCGCATAGGCGCTGCCGGCGAACGGGTGCACGCGCGAGCCGACGATCGAGGTGACATTGACGATCGAGCCGCCACCGGCGCGCAATTCGTCGAACAGTCCCTGCGCCAGCATCACCGGGGCCAGCAGGTTGACGTGGAACACGCTCATCCAGGTCCCGACCGGCGTATTCAGCGAAGTGAGGCGCTCACCCTCCGGGCTCTTCGGCGAGATTGCGGCGTTGTTGATCAACGCGCTCAGCGGCCCTCCCGCCAGCTTCTCCTTGAGCTCGTCGATTGCGCGCGGCAGCGCCCGATGATCGGCCAGTTCAACGGCGACGTGGTTTTCCATGCCGGTGGCCCACGGACAGCGATCGTCGGAAAACGGCTGGCGCGAGCAGGTGATGATCCGCCATCCGGCGTCGGAAAACAGTTTCCCGGTGGCGTGGCCGATGCCGCGGGAGGCGCCGGTCAGCACCAGCGTCTTCTGCTTGCCCGAACGGGCCTCGTGTTGATCGTTGTGAAACGGACATGCTCCGCCGCCGGCAGCCGGCATTCCCGGCACGTTGACCTCCGCTCCATGCCCCCCCGGATGTCCTGGCCGTTCGGCCTGCAACGGCTCGCTGTGCACGGGCGCCTCCACTGCTTGTTTCATTGACAAGACTTTGCATGAAATGGGCCAAGGATGGGCTAAGGGTTGCCGCATCGGCTTTTCAAGCGCTTTCCGGCCCTTTGTTGCCAGCCAATGTCATTAGACCGACATGGCGAAACGTGGCCGGCCCGACAAAGCGTGGTGTTTCCGACACCGCGCGCGGGATTCCGCGGTACTCACCGACAGTTTCGACAGTTCCGTACAATGGTCCGAGCCTTGCTTAGTTGCCGGCTGCCGACCATCGCGACATCCGGGACCCGCATGCATCAGCCGATCCACAACAACCGCCGCCCGTTCGCGATCGTGCTCGGCACCAGCGAGATCGCCTCCGCCGTGGCGGTGCATCTGCACCGCGCCGGGTACTTCGTGGTGATGTCGCATGACCCGTTTCCGCCGGTGATCCGGCGCCGGATGTCGTTTCACGATGCGTTGTATGGCGATCCGGTGTCGGTCGACGGCATCGCGGGCGCGCGCGCTGACGACGGCGTGCAGATTCTCAAGGCGCGCCGACAGCCGCAGGCGATCCAGGTGTCCTGGCTGGTGCTCACCGACCTGCTGTCGGTGGCGAGCATCGATGTTCTGGTCGACGCCCGGCTGCAGAAGCATAGCGTGAAGCCCGACCTGCGCCGTCTCGCGCGGTCGAGCATCGGCCTCGGCCCCGGCTTTGCGGCGCAGGTCAATTGCGACATCGCGATCGAGACCCGGCCCGGCCGCAGCGGGCTGATCGTCGCCCAAGGCTGGACCGACGCCGCCGATGGCGTTGCCAGCCCGCTGGGTGATGCCGGCGCCGAGCGGTTTCAGTATTCGCGGACCAGCGGCCGCTGGCACACGCCGGTCGAAATCGGAAGCCGCGTCTTCAAGGGCTTTGTGCTCGGCCATTTGTCCGGTGAAGCGGTCCGCGCGCCGTGCGACGGCATCGTTCGCGGCATCGTCCGGGACGGCAGCGACGTGCCGGCTCGGGTCAAGCTACTGGAGATCGATCCGCGCGGCCGGCACGCGCAATGGACCGGGATCGACGGCCGCGGCCGGACGATCGCAAACGCGGTCTGCCGCGCGATCGAGTCCGAGAGGACGCCCAGCGATCCGACCATCACCCAGCCGGTGTGACGCCGGCCTCAGCCGGCGCCGAACGCGACTGCGACGTTGTAGGTGATCAGGCTCGCGACATAGGCCAGCGCGAACATGTAGATGAAGGTGACGCCCATCCAGCGCCAGCTTCCGGTCTCGCGCTTGATCACGGCGAGCGTCGAGGCGCATTGCGGCGCGAACACGAACCAGGCCAGCAGCGACAGCGCGGTGGCGAGGCTCCATTTCGAGGCGAGCACCTGGCCGATCTGGTCGGCGGCTTCCTTGCCGCCTTCGATGGCGTACACGGTGCCGAGCGCCGCCACCGCGACCTCGCGCGCGGCCATGCCCGGGATCAGCGCCACGCCGATCTGCCAGTTGAAGCCCAGCGGAGCCAGCACCGGCTCGATCGCGTGCCCGATCATCGAAGCCAGGCTGTAGTCGATCGCCGGCTCGGTCGCCCCCGCCGGCGGTCGCGGGAACGACGCCAGGAACCAGATCAGCACCATCATCGAGAAGATCGTGGTACCGGCGCGCTGCAGGAACATCTTGGCGCGGATATAGATGCCAATCGCGACGCTCTTGACCCGCGGCAGCTTGTAGTCCGGCAGTTCCAGCATGAACGGCGCCGGCTCGTAGTCGCGCCACATGAAGAACTTGATCAGCGCCGAGACCGCGAGGGCGCTGACGATGCCCGCGGTGTACAGGCCGAACATCACCAGGCCCTGCAGATTGATCCAGCCGAACACCTGCTGCGCCGGAATGAAGGCGGAGATTATCAGGGTGTAGACCGGGATCCGCGCCGAACAGGTCATCAGCGGCGCGATCAGGATCGTCGTCAGCCGGTCGCGGCGATTGTCGATCACCCGCGTCGACATGATCCCTGGAATCGCGCAGGCGAAGCTCGACAGCAGCGGAATGAATGCGCGGCCGTGCAGGCCGGCGCCGCCCATGATGCGGTCCATCAGGAACGCGGCGCGGGCCATATAGCCGAAATCTTCCAGCAGCAGGATGAACAGGAAGATGATCATGATCTGCGGCAGGAACACGATGACGCTGCCGACGCCGGAGATGACGCCGTTCTGCAGGAAGCTCTGCAGCAATCCTTCCGGCATCGTCGCACTGACGAAATCGCCGAGCGCGCCGAAGCCGTCAGCGATCAGCTCCATCAACGGCTGCGCCCAGGAGAACACCGCCTGGAACATCACGAACAGGATCAGCAGCAGGATCGCGAGGCCGGCAACCGGATGCAGGACGACGGAATCGACCTTTGCGGTCAGCGTATGCGGCCGGGCCGGCAGGCTGACGCACTCGGCGATGATCTGGTCGGCCTCGCGCTGCAGAGCCCGCAGTTCCGCGGTGGTCAGCGGCCGCCAGTCGTTTGCGGTCGACTCATTGCCGATGTGCCCGGCGAATTCGTCGGTCCGCTTCAGCAGATCGACGGTGCCGCCCTTGCGGACCGCGATCGAGGTCACGACCGGAATGCCGAGCCGCTCGGACAGCTTCTCGAGATCGACGGTGACGCCGCGACGCAGCGCGATGTCGTACATATTGAGCACGAGCATCAGCGGCCGGCCGGTCGCCCTGAGCTCGAGCATCAGCCGGAACGTCAGCCGGAGATTGGTGGAATCGGCGACGCAGAGCACCAGATCCGGCACGATCTCGCCCGGCCGACGGCCGAGCACGACGTCCCGCGTGATCTCCTCGTCCGGGCTGCGGCCGCGCAGCGAATAGGTCCCGGGCAGGTCGAGGATGCTCACGATGCGGCCGCCGGGCGTCGTGAACACGCCGGCCTTCCGCTCGACGGTGACGCCGGGATAGTTCGCGACCTTCTGACGGCTGCCGGTCAGCGCGTTGAACAGCGAGGTCTTGCCGCTGTTCGGCGTTCCCACGAGCGCGAGATTGAAGGGGTGGCTTTCGATCGAGCTCATCGCGCAGTCGTCACATCAGTACGACGGCCATCGCCTCGCGTCGTCGGACAGCGATCGTGATATTGTCCACACGCACAGCGATCGGATCGCGGCCGATGATCCCTTCGTGCAGCACTTCGACCTTGGCGCCTTCGACGAACCCCAGCTCGATCAACCGGCTTTCGAGTTCCACCGGCTGCAGCGCGGACGCCACCTTCTCCGAATCGATCGCCTGGACAACGCCGCGATAACCGCGCCGCGCATTGCCGAGCAGGATGGGCTGGTGGCCGTTGTGATGCAGCATTGAGGTCATCGCCCGTTCTTCCAATCGTCGCCGCGGAGGTCAAGTGATTCAGCGCTGCGTCGATCGGAGTTTAGAACGATTGTAACAGGCGCTATCAATTCGCATCTAAGCCGGAACCGGCGAAAATTGGATTGATCCAGCACAAATGTGTCGTCGCTTCCGATCTCTTCTCGGTCATCAGCCACGCGAAGACGCCGGCGGGCGCGAGAACGCGGCGGCCGATCAGGCGCGTGCTGCGTGGGATTCCGTAAACCATGCATTGTGAAGACAAACTCCCGCGGAACGCGATTAAGGGTTCGGGGAGCGCAGCCATGCGAAGATAGCAAACGCTGGTCAATCATGCCCTGCTGCGAATTCAGCGGCGAGGGTGTCGTTTCGGGAATGGAAATGGCGTCGAAGAAGCGGGCCTCTCAAAGCCGACGCAAACCGAAGCAGGTGGCGGTTTGCACCACGTCGCTGACGACTGTGATCACCCAGAACCTGGCGAACATGGCGACGGTGTTCGCGTCGTCGGGGTCGGTGTTGCTGTGTCTACTGATCGCCAGGCGCTTCTGAACCGGCAAAGCTGGAATTGAAGAGCGCCCCCGGCGGCATCCAATGAAGCAAAACGGCCCGCACAAGGCGGGCCGTGCGACGTCGGGTTTGCAGTCGCAGCTTACGCAGCTGCCAGCTTCAGCGAGTTGCGCCAGTTCGGGAACAGCTTGTCGGCGTCCTGCGGGAAGCTCTCGAAGGCGCGGGCGAATTCGCGATGATCCTTGGCGAACTCCACCGGATCGGCGCCGGCCTTCCAGCACTGTTCGGCCTGCCGCAGCGACTTGGCGCCCGCCGCGCCACCGTCGATATGACCAAAGGCGCCGCCGCCCGCGGTCATGATCAGGTTGGAGTGGCCGAGATTCTCAAAGAAGCCGGGCATCCGCAGCGCGTTCATGCCGCCGGAGATGATCGGCGTCGTCGGATTCATGCCGAGCCATTCCTGATGGAAGAACGGGCCGTCCGCCGAGTCCTCGGTGATCATGTAGGCCATGGCGCGGTCTGCCGCCTCGCCTTCCATCTTGCCGAAGCCCATGGTGCCGGTGTGGATGCCGGAGGCGCCCTGCAGCCGGGCCATCTTCGACAGCACGAAGGCGGTGTAGCCGCGCTTTGACTGCGGCGAGGTCACCGCGCCGTGGCCGGCGCGATGATAGTGCAGATATTGCTTCGGGAAGGCGCGGCGCGCCGTGGTCACCGCGGCGGGGCCGGCGACGTAGCCGTCGACCAGGAAGGCGACGTGATCGGCGTTGTCGGCGAAGGTCTCGAGGATGTATTCGCCGCGCGCGACCATTTCATAGTGATCGTCGGCGGTGATGTTGAAAGAGAACAGCTTCGGCTCGCCGGTCTTGTCCTGAGCGCGGCGCATCGCGTCGTCGACCGCGCGGACCGTCTCCTTGAACGGCGCGAATACCTGGTTGCCCTGCGGTTCGTCGTTCTTGATGAAGTCTCCGCCCAGCCAGAAATCGTAGCAGGCGTTGGCGAAGGGCTGCGGCCGCAGGCCGAGCTTCGGCTTGATGATGGTGCCGACGATGAAGCCGCCGTCGACCACCGGCCGGCCGAGCACGCGCCACAGATCCTTGATCGTGGTCGACGGGCCGTCGAACAGCCGCAGATAAGCCGGCGGCACGTAGAAATCGTGCATCTTGGCGTATTCGACGTCGCCCATGCCCTGGTTGTTGCCGATCGTCAGCGTCAGGAACGAGGCGATCATCGCGCGGCCGTCGATCACGTTGCGATCGAACAATTCGATCGGGTAGGCGATCTTCATCAGTTGCCTGGCTTCGTCGATCTCGTAGACCAGCGCATCGACGCCACGGGTGAAGTCGTCGGTCGTCGACACTTCGACATTGGTGCCGGTCGAGGATTCGGCCGAAAAATGCGCCGCGGTCTGCAGGAAATTGCCGAAGCCATCCTTCGGCTTCATGATGTAGGCGCACAGCACATGCCGCCCGCCGGCGATCAGGTCGGCTTCTTTGAGGTTGAGGTTGGCGTAGCGGCTCGACTGGTCCATCGTGGTCTCCTGAATGGCGAGTGCGGGGCGGCCGGTGGCCGCTCCCGATTGTTTCGAACTACTCTGCAGCTCTTGCCACCTGGCCGATCTGCGGATCGAGCGCGCCCGACTTATAGCGCTTGGCCATTTCCGACAGCGGGATCACCTTGATCTTCGAGGCGTTGCCGGCGGTGCCGAACTGTTCGAAACGCAACCGGCAGAGGTCGCGCATCGCGTCCATCGCCGGCTTGAGGAACTTGCGCGGATCAAACTCGGCCTTGTGCTCGGTCGCGATCTTGCGGAACACGCCGGTCATCGCGAGGCGACAATCGGTGTCGATATTGACCTTGCGGACGCCGTGCTTGATGCCGCGGACGATTTCCTCGACCGGAACACCGAACGTCTGCGGCATCGCGCCGCCGTATTTGTTGAAGGCTTCCTGCAGATCCTGCGGCACCGAGGACGAGCCGTGCATCACCAGATGGGTGTTCGGCAGCCGGCGGTGGATTTCCTCGACCACCTTCATGGCGAGCACGTCGCCGTCCGGCTTGCGCGAGAACTTGTAGGCGCCATGCGAGGTGCCCATCGCGATCGCCAGCGCATCGACCTTGGTGGCGCGGACGAAATCGACTGCCTGGTCCGGATCGGTCAGCAACTGCTCGCGGCTGACCTTGCCCTCGACGCCGTGACCGTCTTCCTGCTCGCCGCCGCCGTGCTCGAGCGAGCCCAGCACGCCGAGTTCGCCTTCCACCGAGGCGCCGACCCAATGCGCCATGTCGGTGACGCGGCGGGTGATGTCGACGTTGTACTCATAATCCGCCGCGGTCTTGGCGTCGGCCTTGAGCGAGCCGTCCATCATCACCGAGGTGAAGCCGTATTTGATCGCGGTGGCGCAGGTGGCTTCGTCGTTGCCGTGATCCTGATGCATGCACAGCGGAATGTCGGGATACATCTCCGCCAGCGCGTCGATCATCTTCGCCAGCATGATGTCGTTCGCATAGGAGCGCGCGCCGCGCGAGGCCTGGATGATCACCGGCGCGTCGACCGCAGCCGCCGCCTCCATGATCGCGAGCCCCTGCTCCATGTTGTTGATGTTGAACGCGGGCACGCCGTAGCCGTGCTCGGCGGCGTGATCCAGCAATTGCCTCAAGGTGATACGCGCCATGATGGCTCCTGTCTAAATGTTGAAGAACGATCCGGTGTTGATCGGTGTCATGCTTATCAGTGTTTGCTGCGGGCGATCGCGGCCTTGGCCGCCTCCGTGACCGCATCCGCGGTGATGCCGAACTTCTGGTACAGCACCGGCGCCGGCGCCGAGGCACCGAACCCGGTCATGCCGACGAAAGCGCCGCCGTCGCCGATCCAGCGCCGCCAGTCGATGTCGCGCGCGGCCTCGATGCCGATCCGCGGCGCCGTGCCGAGCACGGTCGCATGGTAAGCGTCGTCCTGCTCGGCGAACAGTTCGAAGCAGGGCGCCGAGACCACCGCGGCCTTGATGCCTTCGGCTTCGAGCTTCGACGCCGCTTCCAGCGCCAGTGAGACTTCCGACCCAGTCGCGATCAGTGTGACATCCCGCTTGGCCGGATCGATGACCAAATAAGCGCCACGCGCCACCGGATTGTCGTCGGTGCCGTTCGGCCGCGGCAGCGTCGGAAGCGCCTGCCGCGACAGCGCCAGCACCGAGGGCCGGCTGGTCTGCTTCAGGGCGCAATCCCAGGCTTGCGCGGTCTCGATCGCATCCGCCGGGCGGAACACCAGCAGATTCGGGATCGCCCGCAGCGAGGCGACGTGCTCGACCGGCTGATGGGTCGGGCCGTCTTCGCCGAGGCCGATCGAATCGTGGGTCATCACGTGGATGACGCGGATGCCCATCAGCGCCGCGAGGCGGATCGCCGGGCGGCTGTAGTCGGCGAACACCAGGAAGGTGCCGCCATAGGGAATGAACCCGCCATGCAGCGCGATGCCGTTCATCGCCGCCGCCATGCCGAATTCGCGGATGCCGTAGTGCAGGTAAGCGCCGCCATAGGCGCCGGGCTTGACCGACGCGGAGCCCTTGGCGTGGGTGAGGTTGGAATGCGTCAGGTCGGCCGAGCCGCCCAGCAGGTTCGGCGATGCCGGCACCAGCGCGTTGATGGTGAGTTGCGACGCCTGCCTTGTGGCGATCGACGGCTGCTCGGCTGCAAAGCCGGCGATCAGCGCTTTCAGCGCGGGCTCGTAATCGGCCGACAGCTTGCCGGCCAGCACGCTCTCGAAGCCGGCACGGGTCGCGGCATCGACGCCGCCGAGCCGCTCGGCCCAGGCCTGATGCGCGGCCTTGCCGCGGCTGCCCGCCTCGCGCCAGCGCGCGAGGATTCCGTCCGGAATCTCGAACGGCGCGTGCGGCCAGTTCAGCGCGGCGCGGGTCTTCTCGACCTCGTCGGCGCCGAGCGGCGCGCCATGCGCCTTCTCGGTGCCGGCGACCTTCGGCGAGCCGAATCCGATCGTGGTGCGGCAGGCGATCAGCGACGGCCGGTCGCTCGCCTTCGCGGCCTCGATCGCGGCCGCGACCGCTTCAGGGTCATGGCCGTCGACCCGCGTGGTCGCCCAGCCCGACGCGGCGAAGCGCGCGAGCTGATCGTCCGAGCACGACAGCGAGGTGTCGCCGTCGATCGAGATGTGGTTGTCGTCCCACAGCACGATCAGGCGGTTGAGCTTGAGATGGCCGGCGAGCGAGATCGCCTCGTGGCTGACGCCTTCCATCAGGCAGCCGTCGCCGGCGATCACATAGGTGTAGTGATCGACCAGCGCGTCGCCGTAGCGCGCATTCATCATCCGCTCGGCGAGCGCCATGCCGACCGAGGTGGCGAGCCCCTGGCCGAGCGGGCCGGTGGTGGTCTCGACGCCTTTGGTGTGGCCGTATTCGGGGTGGCCGGGGGTCTTCGAGCCCCATTGCCGGAACGCCTTGAGCTGATCGATCGTGACCTCTTCGACGCCGGTCAGATGCAGCAGTGCGTAGAGCAGCATCGAGCCATGGCCGGCGGAGAGCACGAAACGGTCGCGATCGGGCCACGCCGTGTCTGACGCGTCGAACTTCAGGAATCGGGTGAACAGCACGGTGGCGACGTCCGCCATGCCCATCGGCATGCCGGGATGGCCGGACTTCGCCTTCTCGACCGCGTCGATGGCGAGGAAGCGGATCGCGTTCGCCATGTCGGCGTGGCTGACCTGGTCGTGGAGTTCGCGTGCGGAGATATTCAAGCCGGCCTCCCGGAAGTGGAATGATGACGCATGTTTACTTCACGCCTCGCTTGCGATCGACCAGTTGCATGATCAGCGGCGTCAGGATCAGCTGCATGGCGAGATCGAGCTTGGCGCCGTGGATCACGATCGAATTGGCGCGCGACATGAAGCTGCCCTGGATCATCGACAGCAGATAGGCGAAGTCGATGCCGCGCGGGTTCTTGAACCGGATCACCACCATCGATTCGTCGGCGGTCGGGATCCAGCGCGCGATGAACGGATTCGAGGTGTCGACCGTCGGCACCCGCTGGAAGTTGATGTCGGTCTCGGCGAATTGCGGCACGATGTAGTGCACGTAGTCCGGCATCCGCCGTAAGATCGTATCGGTGACCGCCTCGGTGGAGTAGCCGCGGTCGGCGCGGTCGCGGTGCAGCTTCTGGATCCATTCCAGATTGATCACCGGCACGACGCCGATCTTGAGGTCGGCATGTTGCGCGACGTTGACCTTCTCGGTGATCACCGCGCCGTGCAGACCCTCGTAGAACAGCAGGTCGGACTCCGCCGGCAGCGACTGCCACTCGGTGAAATTGCCGGGCGCGACGCCGTGGATTGCGGCTTCCTTGTCGTCGTGCACGTAGGTGCGGGTCTTGCCGGTGCCGGTCGCGGCGTAGTCGCGGAACGTCGTCTCCAGCTCCTCGAACAGATTGGTCTCGGGGCTGAAATGGCTGAAGTGCCGGTTTCCGCGATCGGCCTCCTCGGCCATCTTGGTGCGCATGTCGACGCGGTTGTAGCGGTGAAACGCATCGCCCTCGATGTAGGCAGCGTTGACGTTCTCGCGGCGGAAGATCTGCTCGAAGGTCCGCTTGACGGAAGTGGTGCCGGCGCCGGAGGAGCCGGTAATGGAGATGATCGGGTGCTTAC
This sequence comes from Rhodopseudomonas sp. NSM, assembly GCF_052445935.1. Lineage (NCBI taxonomy): Bacteria > Pseudomonadati > Pseudomonadota > Alphaproteobacteria > Hyphomicrobiales > Nitrobacteraceae > Rhodopseudomonas > Rhodopseudomonas sp. NSM. Next base: position 216,616 of record NZ_JBQTCH010000007.1, read on the forward strand.
GGGACATGAGGATGGACTTCCAAAAAACGACTGCGTCAGATCCGGAACAGGCCGCGGCGTCCGAACAACGGCGCGGTGCGTGAGGCGGCACTCGGATCGAGATGCAGCTCGACGATGCGATGAACCTTGTCGCTCGATCCCATGATCAGCGGCGAGCGCTGGTGGGTCGAACTCGCGACGACTTCGAGGACGCGCTCGCGGCCGGTGGACGCTGCGCCGCCGGCCTGCTCCATGACGAACGCCATCGGATGGGTTTCGTAGAGAACGCGCAGCCGGCCTTCGCCGTAGCCCGGGCGCGAATCCGCCGGATACAGGAACACGCCGCCGCGGGTAAGGATGCGATAGGCCTCGGCCACCAGCGAGCCGATCCAGCGCATGTTGAAGTTCTTGGCGCGCGGGCCGTCGGTCCCCGCCAGGCACTCGTCGACGAAATCGCGCACCGGCTGCTCCCAGTGGCGATGGTTCGAGGCGTTGATGGCATATTCGGCGGTGTCGGCCGGCACCTGCACGCGCTCGCGGATCAGCCGGTAGGTCTTTGCGGCGCGGTCGAGCGTGAAGATGTCGACGCCGTCGCCGAGCGTCAGCACCAGCGAGGTCTGCGGCCCGTAGACCACGAAGCCGGCAGCGAGCTGGCAGGTGCCGGGCGCGGTGAACGGCGCCACGCCCTCCTGGTTCGGAATGATCGAGAAGATCGTCCCGACCGTCATGTTGGTGTCGATGTTGGACGAGCCGTCGAGCGGATCGTAAGCGATCGAGATCGGCGCCTGCGGATCGCCCATCACCAGCGCCTCGGTCTCCTCGGAGGCCAGCGCCGCGTAGGGCACATTCTTCAGCGCCGCGACGATGGCGGCCTCGGCGCGAACGTCGAGATCCTTCTGAACATCCCCGTCGGCATTGCTCGCGCCATGCGCCGCGCCGGTGATCCCGGCCAGCGCGCCCTGCCCGATCAGGTCAGAGATTTCGATCGACGCCTCGGCGATCGCGCCGACGGCCGCAGCAACCGCGCGCGTGCGCGGGTCCGTCCCGTAAGAGTCCAAGAGACGTGATAGCGTCTGACCCTGATCCATCCATACCCCCAACCGCGCAGCCTGGCCTTCTGCCGCCGCGAGCCCAGCACCCGGGGGGTTGTGGGCCCAACAGCAGCATAAGAGAAATTTTATTTTCCTTGCTACCGCAGCAAGAAATCTTATATCGCGCCACCCTACTAAAATACCTCAGGCGACACGGTGCGCGGTTTTTCATGCACCGGGTGACTGTTATCCGCCGTGATCTAAATCAGAAACGCGAGGTCACGATGCGTTTGATCTCGTCGTCGGTCAGCACCACCGGATTGGTTTTCATGCTGGAACCGCGGCTGGCCGCAACGATCCTGTCGACATCGGAGGCGGCGACGCCGAGCGACGACAGCTTCGGCAGCGACATCCGCTGCGTCCATTCGGCCAGCGTGCGCACCAGATTGTCGCGATCCTGGGCCGCGTCGACGCCGCTGCGGCCGGACAGCAGGCGGCCGATCTCGGCGTATTTGGCCAGCGCCGGATGCTGCGGCGCACGCGCCTCCAGCGCCTCGATGTTGACGCGGGTGGCGTCGGCGACCAGCGTGCCGCACACCACGCCGTGGCCGATCGGGAAGAACGCGCCGAGCGGCGATGCCAGACCGTGGACCGAGCCCAGCCCGGTCTGTGCCAGGCAGATGCCCGACAGCAGCGACGCATAGGCCATCAGCGATCGCGCCTCGGGCGCCGCGTCGCCGCCGTCGTGCCAGGCGAGCAGGCCGTCGCGGACGGCGCGCAGGCCGGACAGCGCCAGCGCATCGGTGAACGGATTGGAGCGGGTGGAGACGCAGGATTCGAGCAATTGGGTCAGCGCGTCCATGCCGTTGGCGGCGATCAGCGCCGGCGGGCAGCCCGACAGCAGATCCGGATCGACCAGCGCGATCGCGGCGACGAGGGCGTCGTCGCGGAACGACTTCTTGAAGCCGTCAGCGCCGTGGCGCGACAGCACCGCGTTTCTGGTGGCCTCCGAACCGGTGCCGGCGGTGGTCGGCACTGCGATCAGCGGCGTCGCGGGGCCACGATACGGCCGCTCGGGGCCGACACCTTCGAGATGGTCCATCACCGAATTGCCGGGCTCGAGCAGCCCGGCGATCGCCTTGGCGGCGTCGAGCGCGCTGCCGCCGCCGATGCCGATCACCACGTCGACGTCCCAGTTCCGAAACTCCCTGACGGCGTCGTCGACCACCTCCGGCGACGGCTCGCCGCCGATCGCAACGCGGGCGATGCCGAGGCCGCGATCGCGCAGGCCGGCCAACAACGGCGCCGCATAGGCCGCGCGGTCGAACGAGCGCGCCCCGGTGACCAGCAGAGCCCGCCGACCGAAGCGCGCCGCCATTTCAGGCAATCGGGAGACGGCGCCCGCGCCGAATTCGATGCGGGGCAGGCGGGCAATCGAGAAAGGGGAAATCATCACGCGCTCGGAGAGGCCCGCGCCGGGGCGCGGGGTGGTTCAATGAAGGCGCGAGGAGTTCGCGCCACGCCGCGTCAGGCGGCGTCGGCGCAGAATAGCAGCCCGAAAGCTACGGCGCGAGGTATTGCAGCAGCCGCGGGTCGTTGCGGACTTCGTCGGCAGTGCCGGTCAGCGCCACCCGTCCGCGATCCAGCACATAGGCGCGATCGGCGACCCGCAGCGCCAGATCGAGATGCTGCTCGACGATGACCACCGCGATCTCCTTGGCCAGCGCGATCAGCCGGTCGGTGATCTCCTCGATGACGCCGATCCAGACCCCTTCGGTCGGCTCGTCGAGCAGCAGCACGCGCGGCTCCGACAGCAGCGCGCGGCCGATCGCCAGCATCTTGCGCTCGCCGCCGGACAGCGTGCCGGCGGCCTGATCGAGCCGCTGGCCGAGCTTCGGGAACATCTCCAGCACGCGGTCGACCGCGCCGCTGTCTTTATTCGTCAGCGCGCCGACCGCGAGGTTGTCGCGGATCGACAGCCGCGCGAACACCGGGTGATCCTGCGGCACGTAGCCGAAGCCGGCGCGGATGCGCTGCTCGGTCGGCAGCCGGGTGACGTCGCGCGCATCCAGCGAGACACTGCCGCGCTTCACCGGCAGTTCGCCCATGATTGCCTTCATCAGCGTGGTCTTGCCGGCGCCGTTGCGGCCCAGAATGGCGACGCCGCCGCGCCACGGCGCCGACATCGAGACGCCGAACAGCACCTGACTGCGGCCATAGCCGGCGTCGAGATCGCGAACGTCGAGATACTGATCCTCAGGCACGGCGCAGATAAACCTCTTGAACCTTGGGGCAGCTCTGAATCTCCGCGATCGTCCCGCTGTTGAGCACCGCGCCCTGATCGAGCACGGTGAGCCGGTCGCAGATGTCGCGAATGAAATCGAGATCATGCTCGACGATCACCAGCGAGCAGCGCGACTTGATCGGCGCCAGCAATTCGCCGGTGACGCGGCGCTCCTCCAGACTCATGCCGCCGGTCGGCTCGTCGAGCAGCAATAGTTTGGGTTCTGGCGCCAGCGCCATCGCGATCTCCAGCCATTGCTGCTGCCCGTGCGACAGCGCCGACGCGTGCTCGCCGGCGCGGTCGACCAGCCGGAACTGATCGAGCATCGCCATCACCTTGTCGTGCAGCGCGCCGCGGGTGCGCGAGAACATCAGTTTGGTCAGCGCGGTCTGGCCCTGCAGCGCCAGCAGGACATTGTCATACAGCGTCAGTGCCGGCAGCACGCTGGTGATCTGGAATTTCAGGCTCATGCCGGCGCGGGCCCGCTCGGCCGGTGTTGCCGCGGTGATGTCGTGGCCGTCGAAGATGACTTTGCCTTCGGTGGGCACCTCGGCGCCGGCGATGCACTTCATCATCGTGCTCTTGCCGGAGCCGTTGGGGCCGATCAGGCCGTGGAATTCGTTCGGCTGCACGATCAGCTCTGCGCCGTTGAGCGCGGTGAGCTTGCCGAAGACCTTCTTCAGGCCGCGCGCTTCAAGCAGCGCCATGGTCGCGCTCCTTCCGGTGCGGCTTCGGCGGCCGGCCGAAACTGCCGATCCGCTCGCTGTGACTGACGATCAGGCTGACCAGGCCGGCCGGACGGAACAGGATCACCAGCAGCATCAGGCAACCGAGGATGATCGGCCAGATCTCCTGATAGGAATTGGAGAGCCAGAACGACACGATCTCGATCACGACCGTGCCGATCACCGCGCCGATCAGCGTGCCGGAGCCGCCGAACAGTACATACAGCACCACCTGGGTCGACATCACCACGCCGAGCATGTTCGGCCAGACGAAGCCTTCGTGGAAGGCGTAGAGGCTACCGGCGAGTCCGGCGATCGCGCCGGCGAGCGAGAAGATGATCGCCTTGATATGCTGCACCTGATAGCCGAAGAAGGCGATGCGTTGCTCGTTCTCGCGCAGGCCGGCGAGTGCGAGTCCAAACTGCGACTTGGTCAGGAAGCGGCAGCCGAGATAGACCAGCAGCAGGATGCCGAACACGAAATAGTAGAACACCGGGCCCTCGGTGAGATCGTAGCCGCCGAGATGCATCGGCGGGATCGACGGGATGCCGTTCTGGCCGCCGAGATAGTACCATCCGCGCGCCAGCCGGTCGAACGCGTAGGAGCCTGTGAGCGTGCCGAGCGACACGAAGATCACGCTGGACGGATTGCGCCCGAGCAGCAGGAAGCCGCCGATCAGGAGCGCGATGGCGAACCCGATCAGCACGCCGGCGGGGAGCACCAGCAACATCGAGGTGACGTCGAGATCGCGCGCCAGCAGCGCGACGCCGTAGCCGGCCGAGCCGAAGAACACAGCCTGGCCGAAGCTCATGATGCCGGAATAGCCCCACACCAGATCGAACGACAGCGCGAACAGGCACAGGATCAGCACCCGCGTGCCGAATATCGTGAGATAGTCCTGCAGCACCAGCGGCAGCAGCAGGCCGATCGCCAGCACGACAAGCTCGATGATCGGCAGCACCTTGAGGCGGCGTCCCGCCCGGGGGGCTGCGATCGGCGCGACTGTCGAGGAAGTTTCGGTCATCGATCCGCCAGGGTGATGGTGAACATGCGTGCCGCGTGCGAGGAGAGCGAGTGTGAGCAGAGCGCGGCCCGGAGCACTCCCTCTCCCCGCGCGCGGGGAGAGGGTCGGGGTGAGGGGCCGTCACGGCGAGTCCGAGCGGTTCGGTTGGCAACAATCGGAGAGGCCCGGCTGGTAAGAATCTGAGCGGCTCGGCTGCGTCGAGACGCCCCCTCACCCGGCTCGCATCTGACGATGCGTGCCGACCTCTCCCCGCACGCGGGGAGAGGCGCAGGCTGTGCCAGCCGAAGGCACGCCGGCCGACCGGCGTATGGCGCGTTCGCCATCAGCATTCCTTCGGATCCACCAGGCCCTTGCTGCGCTCGACGATCTCGTAGCTGCCGTTCTTGGCGACTGCCGTGTACATGTTCATCTTGCAGTGGCGCTTGCCGGGGACCATCTCGGCCGGGCCGCCCGGGCCATCGGCGATCTTGGCGTGGTCGAGCGCGGCTGCGACGCCGTCGCGGTCGATCTTGCCGGCTTCCTTGACGGCAGCTTCCCACAGCTTGAGGCCGCGATAGGTGCCGGTGGCGGCGCTGCCGGCCGCGAACAGAAAGGTGCCGGGGAAGGCCTTGTCGTATTCGGCCTGGATCTTGGCGCTGGCCGGATCGTCCTTGGCGACCGCCTTGAAGTAATCGAGGCAGCTCGCCAGCCCCTCGATCTCGGCGGGCTGATTGATGGCCAGCGTGTTCTCGTCGTAATACACGCAGGCCAGCCGGCCACCGTTCTTGAGGAAGCCCGCTTCATAGAGCTGCTTGAACATCGGCCCGACGCCCGGCGGGATCACGGTGTTGAACACCACATCGACCTTGTTGGAGATGATGCGGTTGACGGTCGAGGAAAAGTCGATCTGGTCGAGCGGATAGTATTCTTCCAGCACCACTTCGCCGCCATTGGCCTCGATCACCTTGCGGGCATAGACGTTGAGCGTGTGCGGCCAGACGTAGTTGGCGGAGGGCAGCGCGAATTTCTTTCCGCCGTTCTTGATCAGCCACGGAATGAATTCGTCGCACTGCTGCGCCGGCGTCGGCCCGGTGCAGAACAGGTTCGCCGTGCACTCCTTGCCTTCGTAGAGCTGGGGATAGATGTACAGCGTCTTGCCGCGCGAAACGATGACGTCCTTGATGGCGTTGCGCATCGACGAGGTGACGCCGCCCAGCACCATATCGACCTTGTCCCGCTGGATCAGCTTGCGCACATTGCCGACCGCGACGGCTTCGTTGGACGCGGTGTCCTCGATATACAGTTCGAGCGGCCGGCCGAGCAGGCCGCCGGCATCGTTGATCTGCTTCACCACCATCTTGGCGACGTTGGCGTCGGCGTTGCCGGCATAGCCGATCGGGCCGGTGAGGTCGGTGGCGATGCCGACCTTGATCGGGGCTGCCGCGGCATTGGCCCAGTCCGGCCGCACCACCCAGCTGCCGACGCCGGTGGCGAGCGCGGTGCTGGCGAAGGCGAAGTTGGAGAGGAAGCGGCGGCGCGTGAAACCTTGATTGCTGTCGCTGGACATCAGGCTAGATCCCTTTTCCCGAAACGAGGCCCTGCGGCCGGAACTTGATGAAGATGATGGCGAGGACGAAGACGAGGACGTCCGCGATCACCGGCTGGATCACCCACGGCAGCGCCGCCGACAGCGTGCCGATCACCGCCGCGCCGGCGACAGGTCCCGCGAACGATCCGATGCCGCCGACCATCACGGCGACGAAGCCCTGAATCAGGAAGCGCAGGCCGAGATCGGCGAACAGCGAGAACACCGGGACGATCAGCGCACCCGCCAGGCCGGCCAGCGCCGCACCGAACGCGAAGGTGGCGCCATAGATCGCGTTGGTGGAGATGCCGGAGGCGCGCGCCAGTGCCGGATTTTCGAGCGAGGCGCGGACCCGCAGGCCGAACGAGGTGCGCGACAGCAGCAGATAGCTCGCCACCATCACCAGCGCGGTGATGACGATGATCACCAGCCGCCAGGTCGAGAAATGCATCGAGCCGAGCGCGACCGAGCCGCCGATCGGCTCAGGCACCGAGATATAGAGACCGCCGATCAGGCCGCGGACGATCTCGCGGATGATCAGGCCGAGCGCGTAGGTGCCGAGCATCGCGACGATCGGCGCGGCGTAGAATCTGCGCACGATCAGTCGTTCGAGCACGAAGCCGAGCGCGCCGACCACGAATGGCGCCGCGAGCATGCCGAGCCAAATCGGAAGACCCGCGGTGTAGGCCAGATAGGTGACGTAGGCGCCGAGCAGGACGAATTCGCCCTGCGCGAAATTGAAGATCCCCATCATGCTGGCGATGATCCCGAGCCCCAGCACCACCAGCACGACGATGGCGCCGAAGCTCAGGATTTCGAACAAGGCGACGAGCAGGTTTTCCATTCGGGCTTACCTGGAGACGGGGATCAGGCTCGTCACATCGTCTTCCAGTCGCCGGACTGCTCGAAGGCATGCGCCGCGCGATAGATCGTCGGCTCGTCGAAATGCTTGCCGACCAGCATCAGCCCGACCGGCAGGCCGTCGACCATGCCGCAGGGCAGCGACATCGCCGGATGATGGGTGATGTCGAACGGCGCGGTGTTGCTGATCATCTCGAAGGCGCGGCCGATGATCTCCTCCCGGCTGGCGCCGGGCGCCGGCAGCGGCGTCGCCTTCATCGGCGTTGTCGGCATCAGCAGCAGGTCGAACTTCGCCAGCGCCTGATCGTAGGCGGCGGTGACGCGGCGTGAGATGTTCTGCGCCTTGCCGTAATAGCGCGGGCCGAAGGTGTTGTTGATATAGGTGCCGAACAGCAGCATCATCTTGGTGGTTTCGGATAGCGAATCCGCCTGCCCCCGCCAGCCGCGATGCGCCTTCATCAGCGCGGTCGAATACAGGTCCGGACGGCTGAGGCCGTAGCCGTCGCCGAACATCATGGTCTGGGTCATGCCTTCGGTGCCAATCGGCATCCACACCGCGGCGGCGAGATTGTGCGCCGGGATGGAGATTTCCTCGACGGTCGCGCCGAGACCGGCGAGCCGCTTGGCGGCCTCGCGCACGCTCTCATTGACAGCGGGCTCGGCGCCGGCCTGTTCGAAACCTTCGCGGACGATGCCGATCTTCATGCCCTTGATGTCGTGGCCCAGCGCCTTGGTGTAGTCGTGCAGGATCGGCGCGCGGATGCGCGGGTCGTAGCCGTCGTCGCCGGCGAGCACTTCCAGCAGCAGCGCGTTGTCCGCGACGCTCGCGGTCATCGGTCCGGTGTGATCGACGAAGACTTCGATCGGCATGATGCCGGTATAAGGCACCAGGCCCCAGGTCGGCTTCATGCCGTAGATGCCGCTGAACGACGCCGGCATCCGGATCGAGCCGCCCTGGTCGCCGCCGATCGCCATGTCGGCCTCGCCGAGCGCGACCACCACGGCGCTGCCCGACGACGAACCGCCGGCCGAGTAGCCCATCTTGTGCGGATTGTGCACCGGACCGTTGGAGCCGGTATGGCTGCCGCCGGACATGCAGAAATGCTCGCAATGCGTCTTGCCGAGAATTTCGCCGCCGGCGTCGAGAATCCGCATCACGATGGTCGCGTCGAAATCCGGGACGAAGCCTTCGAGCGTCGAGGAGCCGTTCATCATCGGCACGCCGGCCAGCATGATGTTGTCCTTGAGCGCGATGGTCTTGCCTTTCAGCTTGCCCGACGCGGCACCCTTCACCGGAGCCTTGCGATACCAGGCATTGCGCGGGTCCTCGGTAGTGTCGGGCGTGTAGCCGGGCGTGCGCGGATATTTCACCAGCGGCACTTCGTCCGGCAGCGCCGCGACGACATTATAGGCATCGACTGACGGCTGCATCAGCGCCCGGAAGGACATCACGTCTTCATCGGTGAGCGACAGGCCGCACTGATCGGCGACGTCGAGAAGCTGCGTGGGTGTGGGAAGTGAAACTGCCAAGGTTGTCCTCCTGCGCATGGGCCGACCGGCGGCGCCGGTCCGGGGAAGACCGGTCGCGGCTCGCGGGCCGCCGCGTCATGGATACTACATACGGAAATATTTTCTATTTCAAGTATTATTTTGCGGCGGGTTTTCGGCGCTCGACCCGTCCCTTCAGAACGTGCGGATCAGCCTGAAGTCGAGGCCGTCGGCCTCGGCGAGATGGATGGTCATTCGCGCGCGACCGTCGCGGATGGTCACGGCGCCGCGGGGGCCGTTGTAGACGACGTTCTTCGCCGCCGAGAGCAGCGGACGCGCGGCCAGCGTCTGCGCCTTGTCGGCGACGGCTTCGAGAAAGCGCAGGCCTTCGTAGTTGGATTGCCCGACCGAGCCGATCGGTGGCGCGGTCGGCCCGAACGCACGAACGCAGGCGGCGCGAAACTCGTCATTGGCGCGGGACTCGTAGCAGCCGAAATAGCCCGAGGCGCAGAACAGGTTCTCGGTGTTGTCGGCGCCGATGCCGAGCAGCACGGTCTCGTCCATCGCGCCGGCGAGCCGCAGCGTGCGGGAAGCCAGGCCGGATTCGGCGAAAGCGCGATTGAAGGTGACGCTGTCGGTGCCGATCAGCGAGATCAGCACCACGTCGGGGCGCGCGGCGCGGATACGCGCGAGGTGGCGCTCGTGGTCGTCCTCGCCGAGCGGCACGAACTCCTCGCCGACCACCTGGCCGCCGGCGTTCTTGATGTACGTCTTGACCGCGCGGTGCGACAGCCACGGCCAGACATAGTCGCTGCCGATCAGATACCAGCGCTGCGCCTTCTTGACCTGGGTGAGCCAGTCGATCGCCGGCCGGCTCTGCCAGCGCGGCGTCTCGCCGATCGCCATCACGCCGGGGGTGCGTTCGCCGCCCTCGTAGACCGGGGTGTATATATAAGGCACCCGGCCGCGGATCGCCTTGCGCAGCGCGACCCGCACCGCGCTGATATGCGAGCCCATCACGATATCGACGTCGTCGAAGTCGACCGCCTGCGCCACCCGCCGCGCGACGTCCTCGATCGGGCCGCCGGCGTCACACATCACCAGCTCGATTTCGCGCCCGAGGATGCCGCCGCGCTTGTTGATCTCGGCCGCCGCCAGCAGCGCGGCATTGCTCGAGGCCGGCCCCCAGATCCCCGGCGCGCCCTGGAAGGTGACGAAATTGGCGATCCGCAATTTGTTGCGCGCCCGGCGAGCCGCCGCTCCGGTGCCGTCCCCCGGCCCCTCCACCCACGCCGCATCTGCGAGCGAAGACGCCCTTTCAAGCATACCGAGCGGCGGCGCCGACCCCGCGCCACCGCTTCCGAAATCCCCGATCGAAAGCACGCCCTCTCCTAATTTTGGCGCGAGGTCCTCCCGCGAAAGTCTGACCCTGCGCGGATTGGATGCTATTCGAAAATATTGAACATTCAACAATTGATGTGCATATAGATGCAGCAAACGCAGCATCCGATTCATTCAAGTCGAACGATAAAGTCTCAGCCCGTGGCCAGATCGCCCAGTTCCAACCCGCCGATCACCGAACATCTCGCTTATCTGCTGGCGCAGGCCAACCGGGAGATCAACCGTCAGCTCGAAGCGCGGCTGCGCGACGAGGGCGTGCCGGTCGAGCAATGGCGCATCCTCAAGGTGCTGTCCGACGGCAAGGGCCATTCGATGGGCGACCTCGCCGACGCAGTGCTGCTCAACCACCCGACCCTGACCAAGATGATCGACCGCATGGTGTCGGACTCGCTGGTGTATCGCGTGCAGGCTCCGGACGACCGCCGCAAGGTGCTGATGTACTCCTCCGAGCGCGGCAAAGCGCTGACCCAACGTCTCAATGCGCTGGCGCTCAGTCAGGAAGCCCACATCGCCGAGAATTACGGCGACAAGGCCACCGCCGAATTGAAGCGGCTGCTGGAGAGCCTGATCGACACCGCGACCTGACGGCGAAGCGCTCGCGCTCCGACCTGACGGCGAAGCGCTCGCGCTCCACACCTGGCGTCGCTCACGATCGCCTGCGACCCGGCTTGTTCTTCACCGAATTGAGGAACGCCCTGTCGGCCTCGATACGCTCCTCCAGGAAGGTGATGACGGCCTTGATGCGGGCGATGTGTAGCAGATCCTCGTGGACCGAAAGCCAGATATCGCGCGTCGTGAACAGCTCCGGCATGACCGGACGAAGTTCGGGGCGACCTGAGGCCACATAGGACGGCAGCATCGCGATTCCCTGCCCTGCGGACACCGCGATCGATTGCGCCACCAGGCTGGTGCTGCGGAAGATCGTATGAGGCGGTCGCAGGACATCGGAGAGCCAGCGGTTCTCCTTGCTGTAGATGTGGTCCTCGATGAAATCGATGAAGGCGTGGTCTTCGAGCTCCTTCAGGGTCTGAGGATCGCTCCGACCCTCGAAATACCGATTGGACGCGTACAGCGATATGCGGAATTCGCCGACCTTCTTGATCGACAGCCGCTTGCCGTGGGGCCTGAAGAAACTCACGAAAATATCGGCCTCGCGACGGCTGAGGTCGAGCAGGCGGGTATCGGTGATCAGTTCGACCTGGATCGACGGATAGACCTTGTTGAAATCGACGATGCAGGGCGTGAGATAGAAACTGCCGATTCCTTCCATCGCCGCGATCCGGACCGCGCCGCCGGCATCGGCGGTGTCGGTGCCGATCGCCTCGATGATGGAGTTCGCCTGGCTTTCCATGCCCTCGGCATATTGCAGCAGCCGCATCCCGATCTCGGTCAGGCTGAAGCCGGATTTGCTGCGCTTGAACAGCGTCGAATTCAGGCTTCGCTCGAGCTCCCGGATGCGCCGGCTGACGGTCGTGTGGTCGACCTTCAGCTTGGCCGCAGCGCGCACCAGGCTGCGTTGCCGGGCCACCTCCAGAAAGTAGACGACATCATTCCAGTCATAGCGGATCTTGCGTTGTGTCTTCGCCACGTTCTCTGCCGTCCTGCGGGGCGACCGGCGCTGCTGCGCCGATCGCGCGACCGTGATCGGCCGGTCACCCGTCAAGTCGACTAGGCCGCCACGATCGGAGCGTAGGTCTCCACCAGGCGGTTTGCAAACATGTCGACCTTCGGGATCATCAGCTTCTGGCGGCAGACCGCCAGATCGATGTGCTTGGGCATGACTGCGCCGAGTTTCATGACGCGGGGCGCGGCGATGTTGATATCCCATTGCGGGAAGCCGGTCGGCGGGATCACCACACTGCCGCCCGGATACGGACTGTCGACCCGGTTGGCGAGCACGACCGCGACACGGTTGTCCTCGGCACGCGGCACGGCGAGCAGTTCGCGCTCGAACGGTTCGCGCAACGCGGCGGGCCACAGAATGATGTCGGCGCCGCCGATCGCCAGACAGCGCGAGGTTTCCGGAAACACTGCGTCGTAGCCCGACATCACGCCGATCCGGCCGAACGGCGTCTCGAACACCGGATAGTCGCTGCCCGCGACCGCCCATATGCGCTCCTCAGCCGTGAGATGCGTTTTGCGGTAGCGACCGATCTCCTTGCCGTCCGGGCCGATCAGCACGGTAGTTACATAGAGCCCGGCGGCGGCGCGCTCGATGACCGGCGCCGCGATCAGGCAGCCGTAGCGCGCGGCGATCTTCGCGACTGCCACCAGATTCTCCGCCGTCCGGTCGGCCTGCTCGGACGCCTCCTCGACGGAGAGGATGTAGTGCTCGGAGAATGCGTATTCCGGCAGCACCAGCACCTTGGCGCCGAGCTTGGCGGTGTGGTCGACCATGTCGAGCACCTCCGACACGCTGCATTCCGGCGTGACGTGAATCTGCACCGCCGCGACCTTGGTGACGGATTTCGACGGGATCAGGGGACGGTCGGCGATTCCGTAGACCGGGGTCTGCTCATAGGGCAGCGCCATGATGCCGTAGGTCTCCGGGCGGCGGTCGGCGATCTTGTCGTTGGCCGTGTAGATCGATTTGTCGGCGGCGGCGTCGAGGTCGATCGTCGCGATCGACATGCCGTGCGTATCGTAGGGCACCTTGGACAGCACCCGGCCCTTCGGGTCGACGATCATGCTGCCGCCCGGATAATAGATCGAGCGCTCGTAGCCCGCCTTGGTGGCGGCCACCAGCCAGACGCCGTTCTCGTAAGCGCGCGCCGGACCCCACATGTCGGCCTGATCCATCGCGAAGAAATTCGCCATGTCGACGATCACCTCGGCGCCCTGCATCGTCATGGCACGGAAGATTTCGGGAATGCGTCCGTCGAAGCAGATCAGCAGGCCGATCCTGCCGAGGTCGGTGTCGACCACCGGGCAGCCGCGCTCGCCGAACGCGAACCAGTTCTGGTCGTGGGTGGCGAGGAACTGCTTGTGATAGTGGCAGGCGACCTCGCCCTTGCGATCGAACATGATGCCGGTGTTGAAGATCTTCTCTTTGACCGGATCCCATTCGGTGATGCCGCTGGCAATATAGACGCCGTGCTTGCGGCTGAGCGCCGCCAGCGCCTTGACGAACGGGCCGTCGGTCAACGTCTCGGCGAGTTCGCGGCAATGCTCCGGCGAATCGAACAGATAGCCGGTGTCCATGCACTCCGGGAACACGATCAGCTCGGCACCCTGGCGGACCGCGTCTTCGACGTAGCGGGTCGCGAGTGCAATGTTGAATTCGAAATCGCCCAACTTGGCGAGTGTCTGCACCGCAGCGGCGCGAAACCGGCGCTTCGTCATGTCAGTCTCCAGATTCTGATGGTGGTTCGGACTAGTCGGACCCGGCTCAGCCGGCGCCCGTCATTTCTTCACTTCCTGCCAGAAGCGATCGAGACAGTGGCGCTTGATCGCCATGAAGTCGTCGCCGGTGGTGACGGCACGGTCGCGTGGCCACGGCAGGCCGATCTCGACGATCTCGGCAACCTGGGTCGGCCGCCGGGTGAGCAGGACCAGCTTGTCGGCTTGCTCGATCGCCTCGTCGAGGTCGTGCGACACCAGCAGCATCGTGGTCTTCGTCTTCATGAAGATCTTCTGCAACTGCTCGCGCATCGACATCGTCATCTCGTAGTCGAGCGCCGAGAACGGCTCGTCGAGGAACAGCACCTCCGGCTCCGTCACCAGCGCGCGCAGGATTGACACCGTCTGTTGCTGGCCGCCCGACAGCGTGTAGGGATAGGCGTTGAGATCGATCCGGATCTCGAACTCCGCCAGCAGCTTCTCGATCCGCCGCTTGCGCTCGGCGCGCGGCACGCCCATCACCTTCAGCGGGTAATGGATGTTGTCGATCGCCTTCAGCCAGGGAAACAGCGCCTCGCGATAGTTCTGGAACACGTAGGAGATCCGCGTCTCGCTGATGCGCTGGCCGTCATAAAGCACCTCTCCGGCGTCCATCGGCATCAGGCCGGAGATCATGTTGATCAGCGTGCTCTTGCCGCAGCCGTTCGGGCCGAACACCGAGATGAACTGGCCGAGCGGCAGGTCCAGGTCGAAGCCATCGTAGACGACGGCGTCGTTGAAGGTCTTGCGCAGGCCGCGGATCGTCATCTTCGCCTGCCGGCCGGGCTTCGGCGCGGCGGGCATCGGTGCGGTATCGGTCATCTGCTTCGGCCGCAGTTGGAGGACGCTGCCCGCGCTCATTCGCCGATATCCGCCTTGGTCAGCAGTTTCTCGCGGACGTTGATCGGCCCCTGCACCACACCCTGGGCGATGAACACGTCGACCAGCGCCTGATAGGATTTGACGTCGGTGTCGTCGAGGTCCTTGAAGCCACGCAGATAGGGCTGCGCCACGAGGTCGAGCTGATCGGCCTTGATCGGCGTGTAGGCCGGCAGCACTGCCTTGTACTTGGTGAAATCGGCGTTCACCAGATCGGTCGCCTGATCGATCACCGCGACGACACGGCGGGCGACGTCCGGGCGCTCGGTCATGAATTTGGTCGTCATCACCGAAGCGCCGGAATAGAACGGGTCGGCGATGACGCTGGCGACCGGGTTGGTCATGGCGCGCTTGGCCTTGCCGGACGCCACCGCGATCGAGCCGACCGGCTCCAGCGACAGCGTGGCGTCGACCGTGCCGCCGACCACCGCCGGCACCTGCATGGCGACCGCGAGATCGACCAGCTTGACGTCCTTGTCGGGATCGAGGCCGGCGGCCTTCACCATCTGGCGCGAGATCGTCCGCCACTGGATGCCGGGCACGTGGCCGAGCGTCTTGCCCTTGAGGTCGGCGAAGCTTTTGATCTCGCTGTCGGGCTTGACGATCAGCCCGTCATTGATGCGGTCGACCTTGATGCCGCCGCCCTGCAGGCCGAACACCTTGAGCTTGCCGGGGAATTTCGACTCCGCGATCATCGCGATGCCGGCCGCGGCGCCGGGCGGTCCGAAATCGGCGCGTCCGGCGATCAGCGCGTCGATGATCTGGTTCGGCGATTCCATTTTGTTGGAGTCGATCTCGATGCAGGCCTTCTCGAACAGCTTCTGGTCGAGCGCGACGTAATAAGCGGTGGTCTGCATGATCGGCAGCCAGGCCGCAGTCACCTTGTCCATCTTGTCGCAGGCGGCCTGCGCACTGCTGACGGTCGAGAGCGCGGCCGTCATCGCGGCGGCGAACAGAACTGATTTCGACATCTTGGACTCCTTGTGAACGGGGGCGGCAGGGGTCGTCATTTGCCCGACCAGTGGATGACCGAACGTTCGAGAAACAGCAGGATCAGATTGAGCCCGTATCCCATCGCGCCGGTGATCAGGATCGAGCCGTACATGTCGGTGAGCGAGTAGGAGATCTGCGCGTCGATGATGCGGTGGCCCATGCCGTCGGTGGCGCCGATGAACATTTCGGCGACAATGATGACGACCAGCGCCAGCGACACCGCGGTGCGCAACCCGATGAAGGTCTGCGGCAGGGTTTCGAAGAAGATCACGTCGCGGAAGATGCGGAGCGACGACGCGCCCATCGAACGTGCCGCGAGAATTCGCGTCTGCCGGGCATTCATCACGCCGTAGGCGACGTTGAACACGATCACCAGCCAGGCGGCGAACGCCGCCACGGCGATCTTGGCGAGATCGCCGAGCCCGAACAGCAGCAGGAACAGCGGAAACATCGCCGTCGCCGGTGTCGAGCGGAAGAAATCGATGATGAACTCGACCGATCGATACACAGTCGCCTTGGCGCCGAGCACGATGCCGATCGGAACGCCCGCGATGATCGCGATCGCGATCGAATAAGCGACCCGAACCATCGTGCTCCAGAAATCTTCGGTCATGCTGCCGGACCAGATATTGGCCGCAGTGTCGCGAAGCGTGTCGACCGGCGACGGCAGCAGGTCCTGATTGACCCAGCCGCCGCGCGCTGCGAGCCACCAAACCCCGAACAACAGGATCGGGCCGACCGCCAGTTCGCTGGCGCGACGGAATCTCGCTGCGGTGGTTTTCGAAATGGCGAACGACACGATGTTCAGATCTCCGCAGTGACCAGATTGTTTGCTGGGCGGCTGGTCGGCTGGTCGGCTGGTCGGCTGGTCGGCTCATCATCGCTGATCGAGACCGTATGAAAATGCCGAATAGTGCAACGCGATGTGCAAGATTGCATATTCAAAGCAGCCAGATTGAAGATTAATTTGTAATCATACATTGTTGAGTTTGTGGGCACCCGGCGCCGGCCGCCCTTATTGTAATACCGCCCCTGTCGGCGCGCTGGACCAATCCCGTGTCCGCTCGCCGATCGATGGGATCGTTGCTGATGAGAGTGGAAGAACGGCCCCGGCGGGACCATGAACTTGAACGACGGACCCGAGGCCAAAACGGCGGTCGCCGCCAACTCAACAGGAGCACTTTGATGCTGCGCCCCAGCGGCGGGACTGCGTTTCTCGTCTGATGCGGAGAGAGGTGTCAGTCAATCCCCATTGAAAGATAATGCATTTTCTAACTTCCCAGGCACGCTGTGGCGCGGCTGCCGGAATTGCGCCCTCGTTCCATTCGCGCATGGCGCTGCCGTGCCTGTAGCGTCTTCGAGCGGACTGTCGGGGACAGAATCATTCAACCCAAGGATCACGCCAGCGCGCGTTCGTGAGCGACGGCGGTGGAGTCCTGCCCGGGCACACCGTGCGCCCGTCTGGTGTTGTCGAGGAACTGCCGCGCGCTCTCGCGCCAGGTGAAGTTCAAAGCGTGGGCCCGGCATTCTTCACGCCGCACTTGTAGTGCAGCCAGCGCCGCACGGCGCAGATCGCGATCGAGACAGCCGCAGCCCGACTTGCCGATGACGTCGAGCGGTCCCATCACCGGGAAGGCCGCGACCGGCAGACCACACGCCAGCGCCTCGAGGATCACCATCCCGAACGTATCGGTCAGACTCGGGAAGACAAAGACATCTGCCGATGCGTAGACGTCGGCAAGCGCTTGCCCGGTCCGCGTGCCGAGAAAGCGGACGTGTGGATATCTCGATTGCAGGGCCGCGCGCGACGGCCCGTCGCCGACCACGATCTTCGAACCCGGCAAATCGAGATCGAGAAAGGCGTCGAGGTTCTTCTCGACCGCGACGCGGCCGACATACAGGAACACCGGCGCCGGAAAGGCCAGCGGCCGCACGCTGTGCGGACGAAACAGCTCGGCATCGACACCGCGCGACCACGGCATCAAATTGCGGAAGCCATGCGCCTTCAGCGCTCGCTCCAGCGTCGGCGAGCCGACCATGGTGCCGTCACCGCTGTTGTGGAAGCGGCGCAGCGCCGCATAGCCCCACTTCAGCGGCACCGGTAACCGCGCAGCCAGATATTCGGGAAAGCGGGTGTGATAGCTGGTCGTGAACGGATAACCGCGCGTCTGGCAGACGTAGCGCGTGATCCACCCGATCGGCCCTTCGGTCGCAATGTGCACCGAGTCCGGGCGTATCCTGGAGATCGCGCGCTCGATCCGCCGCGCCGAGGCGAGCGCAAGATGGATCTCCCGGTATCCAGGCAGCGGCAGCGTGCGGAAATCGCTCGGCGTCAGGAAGTCGATATCGGCCCCGAGCGAGGGCGCTTCGCTGGCAAGATATTCCAACGAGCGCACCACGCCGTTGACCTGCGGACGCCAGGCGTCGGTCGCGACAAGCACGCGCATCACGCCACCGCTTTCGCGAATGGCACCACGCTCGCGTCACCCGGCATCGGGTGCGGCAGCGCGGTCCACCTGATGATCTCGAAGCGACCGTCATGATGCTCGACGACCCCGGTGCAGGATTCCACCCAGTCGCCGGTGTTGATATAGCGAACGCCGAAATCGTCATGCATGGCCGCGTGATGGATGTGGCCGCAGATCACGCCCTGAGCCTGGTGGCGCGCCGCTTCCGACGACAGCACCTCCTCGAAATGGCCGATGTGGCTGACCGCATTCTTGACCCGCAACTTCGCCCAGGATGAGAACGACCAATAGGCGAGCCCGAACCGGCTCCGGATCTTGTTCAGCCAGACGTTCGAGGCCAACGCTGTACGATAGCCGGCATCGCCGAGCAACGCGAGCCAGCGGGCGTGACGCACGACGAGATCGAAATGATCACCATGAACGACGAGATAGTCGCGCCCATCGATACCGCGGTGAATCGCGTACTCGACCACTTCGAGGCCGCCAAACGCCGAGCCGACATAGTCGCGCACGAACTCGTCGTGATTGCCGGCAACATAGACGACGCGCTTGCCCCGGCGCGCGAGGTCGACCAGTTCCTGCACCACCGCATTGTGCGCCGTCGGCCAGTACCAGCTCGACCTCAAACACCAGCCATCAACGATATCGCCGACCAGGTACAGGGTTTCGGCGTCATGGTGGCGGAGAAAGTCGATCAGCCGATCGGCCTGGCATCCTCTGGTCCCAAGATGGACGTCGGAAATGAACAGGCTCCTGACCCTGGTGACATCCCGCGGCAAGGAGCGGGCGGCGTCCGGGTGCTGCGCCGGCCGATCGCCGTCGCGGCGCTCGCGAAGAAAGGTCATCGCCGCGGCTTCCGCCAGGCCCGCGAGGACCTTCGTCACGTCACGGCTGGCGCGCCGCCTGAAGATCGAGCGATGCCAATAGACGCCGACGGCAATAACAAGCAGCGCGAGCTGGGCGCCACGATGCCGGCCGTCGGACGCCGCGACGCCGAACTGAAGGCTGGCGAGCAGGGTCAGCACCGCGGCCAAGAGATGCTCGAGCGCATGGGAGGCGGGTCTGAAACGGGACAACAGGGCTCTCATGCAAACTCCTCGGCGGGCACTGGCGCAGCGACTGCATGTGGCCGCGCAGAACGCGGCGACGCGATCAAACGCTTGTAGAGGCGAAGTCCCAGGATGATCGCAGCCTCTATGGCGATCAGAGCCGCCGCTACCCAGAAGCCGATGCCGACGGGATCGTGGCCGCTGCCGCGCAGCGCATAGCCAAGGGTGAGGAACGGCATGTTCCAGATCACAGTGCCGATCGCGGCGGCAGCAACGAAGGCGCGCGGCTCCAGTCGCAGTACACCTGCCGGCAGAGCCAGATAGATCCGCACCACCGGCAGCGTCTGGCCGATCAGCGTCACCCAGAAATGGTTGCCGCGATAAGCGTCGGTGAGCTGGTGATAGAGCGAGGTCCGCAGAAACACGTACTTTCCATAGCGTGTCACCAGCCCCTCGACGCGCTGCGAACCCAACGCACGGCCAATCCGGTACCAACCGATCGCCCCGATCACGGATCCGAGGCTTGTCGCCATGATGGTCATGGCGAGCATCGTGCCGTCGGGAATCGTCAGGCCGAGGAGCATCAGCAGGACATAGGACGGAAACAGCGGGATGAACTTCTCGGCGACCGCCAGGCAGCCAACGCCCAGCAGGCCGAAGCTCATAAACAGTGTAATTGTGTGCGACGGGTCCATGGTGCCTCAATCACGTTGGGGGCGGCGACTGATCCGGTACACCGACGCCGGCGGCAGGTTGCGAAAGGTCTGCCCAATGCAGGTTGCTTGCAGGCCGAGGCGATCCAGGATCACGTCAGCAACGGGACAGTGCGGGCCATAAGTGATCTGATAGAAGGCGCCGCCCGGGCGGAGATAGAAGAACGCACCGTCAAGGATCGCTTGCACCTTGTCCGGCGGCATCGTGAGCATCCCGAGCCCGCTGACGACGGCGCCAACCGGCGCCCCCTCGAACAGCTTTTCCCTGTGCAGCCAGGCTGCATCCATCCAAAGCACGCGAGCTCCGGGGAAGCGTTGCTGTAGTAGCGGGATGAAATCGGATCCGTATTCGATCAAAGTGAGATCCTGTTGCCTGACGCCGCGCTTGAGCAGTGCGCGGGTGAACACGCCGGTGCCGGGTCCGAGCTCGATGACGGGGCCGGTCTCGGCGGTGATCCCTTGCACCATCAGGGACGAGGCGGCAGACCCCGACGGGGCAACCGCGGCGACGCTCAGCGGATTGCGAATCCACGCGCGAAAAAACGGCAGGATGTCAGCCGCCGACATGCTGGATCTCCCGGACGATGAAAGTGCGGACGGATCCATGGTGATGATTGGGTAGCGAGGTCATTTACTTGTCTTTCCGTTTGCTGACTTCCGCCGTCGAATGCGGACGGCTCCCGCCGGTTGGGCAGTGTCCGGCGCAGCTGGATGATCAAGCCAGGCCCGACAGATGGCCCTCAGTCTCACGCGAACATTGCGGCAGTCTGTCGCGAACGCGTAGTTTGAAAAAAGTCACCAGCGACGGCTTCGCCTGACTGCCGCAAACTTGCCGCAATGAATTGGGCGTGGAATCGGCAGCCCCGACGGAGATCGGACGCAGGGAAGTGGCTGCGAATGCGCCTTCTGTTGGTGGAGGACCAGCCGGAAACGGTCACGGCGCTGCGAGCAACGCTCGCGCGCCACGACATGCTCATCGATCATGCGCCGAATCTATCCGGAGCCGAGGTGATTACCGGTGAGGGCGACTACGACGCGATCGTGCTCGATCGCCGACTGCCGGACGGTGACGGCCTGTCGCTGATTCCGAAGTTGCGCGAGAGCGGTAATGCGGTGCCAGCACTGGTACTCACCGCCCGCGACGAGCTAGCAGACCGGGTGTCGGCCTCGACAGCGGCGCGGACGATTACCCGGCAAGCCATTTGCGTTCGAGGAGTTGCTGGCACGATTGCGGGCGTTGCGCCGTCCGACTAGCGTGCAGAACGATGTCGGGCGGATCGGCCGCATGTCGCCTCGCACCTGCCATTAGGGAATCGCGCGGTCAGGTGTCACGGAACGCACCCAGCTTGCGAAAACGCATCTCTTCGAGGGCGATCGATCTGCAGGCCTCCTTGACATTAGCGAGGTTGTCGAACGCCGCGCCACAGGCCGTGCAACGAACGGGTTCATGGTCTTCATCCGGCGCGCTGATCAGATAGCCCCCGCAATCGCTGCAGTGAAACTCGAGTTGAAGTGATAATGATCAGGATGGTCCGGCGTCGACGCGTGGTTGAGAATTGAGATCGAGCGTCTTGGCGCTGCACGCCTCGTCGCCTTGAGGCCGAAAGAGCAGATCGCGGTATTGAGGATGGCGGCTCGCCAAATCGGTCAGCGAGCCCCCGCCGTCCTCGATAATCCTACGGTACTCTAACAGGAACGGCAGAAAATCACCGCCATCGACGGGTATTTGGCCAACCTCGGAGGCCATTGTCGTCTCGGGCACTTCGTCCATGTCGATACCAAGCGAACGCCACGACCGAAGGACCGGCACCCAACATGCGTGCTGCATCGGCACAATCTCCGTTGGCCGATCCCTACCCTCTTGAAACTCGCGATGCCTCAGCAGCCACGCAAGAGGCGTGCGCCGTTGCATGGTTACCGACAACCCAGCCTGCGATGATGTCGTCGTTCGACATGTTGCCCTACCTGACCGGCGAGGAGGCCGGGAGCCGGTCTGCAATGGTGCCTGAGGATGTGAGCCTGGGTTCAGCGATAGTCCAAACGCTTGGATGAATCAGTGGGCGATGGCGACACAATGCGGGCCACCACGGGGCACTTCGGCCGCCAGCCTTGACAAGTCATTGAAATAACAGAAGAATGCCGAGCATCCGAACACTGGCGGAGAGAGTGGGATTCGAACCCACGGTACGGTTTCCCGCACACACGCTTTCCAAGCGTGCGCCTTAAGCCACTCGGCCATCTCTCCGGGCGCCCTCTCATGACCGCGCCGGGCGGATTTGGCAAGGCATCGCGGCCGCGGCTGGCGGATTTCACCTAAATTATTGATTTGATGGAGCGCTCCCGCATCGGAAAGCTCGGGCCGCAGATCCGCCGGGCGCACATCGTCGCGCGAATCCTGGCAGCAGTGCCCGGACGCGGCGCCGGCTGCCTCCTATTGCAGCCTCGCGCCGCCGAATGCCGAAGGGCCGCCCCGCGACCAGCCTCCCGCCATCTTCAGCGCCGGCGGCTGGCTGGCAATTTCCCGGGCGGCTTCGCGGTTGGCGCCATGGGCGTCTTCCAGGGACGCGACGAAATCCGCGAACCAGGATTGCACGCTGCCGCGGCGCAGCTTGGCCATCATCGCTTCCCAGCGCAGCCGGCGCTCGGTCAGCGGCATCGACAGCGCGGTGGCGATGGCGCGCGCCATGCCCTCGACGTCGTGGGGATTGACCAGCAGCGCGGTGTCGAGTTCGTTGGCGGCGCCGGCGAATTTCGACAGCACCAGCACGCCGGGATCGATCGGGTTCTGCGCGGCGACGTATTCCTTCGCCACCAGATTCATACCGTCCTGCAGCGGCGTTACCAGGCCGACCTGCGCGGTGCGGTACAGACCCGCCAGCACGCCCTGGCGGAAACCCTTGTTGAGATAGCGGATCGGCGTCCAGTCGGCTTCGCCGAGCCGGCCATTGACGTCGCTGACGAGCCTGGCGAGTTCGCCCTGCAGATTGCCGTAGGCCTCGATCGTGCCGCGCGACGGCGTCGCGATCTGCAGCAGCGATACGGTGCGCTGCAGTGACGGCCGCGAGGTCAGCATGCGGTCGAACGCATTGACGCGGTTGATCAGGCCCTTCGAGTAGTCGAGGCGATCGACGCCGATCACCAGCTTCTCGCCGTGAAGGCTCTTGCGCAGCCGCGAAACGTCCGGATGCGCCGTTGCCTTCTGGGCCTGCTGCGCAAAAAGATCGGCATCGATGCCGATCGGGAAGACTTCGCAGCGCGATGTTCCGTGCGGCGTGACGATCACGCCGTCGGTGACGCCATAGGCAAGTTCGGCTTTGACGTAAGAGAGGAAGTTGCTGCGGTCCTCTTCGGTCTGGAAACCGATCAGATCATAGGCGAGCATCGCCTCGATCAGTTCGCGATTGTGCGGCACGCACCCCATCGTCGCCGGCGACGCCCACGGCGTGTGCAGGAAGAATCCGATCGGCTGGGTGACGCCGAGTGCGCGCAACTCGGCGCCGAGCGCGAGAAAGTGGTAGTCCTGAATCCAGAACGCGGTATCGGGCTTGCGGAAGCGCATCAAGGCGCGCGCCATAAAGCCGTTGACCTCGCGATAAGAATGATAATCGTCCGATGAAACGCGGATCAGATCGGCGCGCGAATGCAGCGCCGGCCACAGCGCGGAATTGGCGAAGCCTTCGTAATAGCCGCCATAATGCGCGGCGGGCAGGTCCAGCATCGCCAGCGCGCCGGCGCCGAGCGGTTCGATCTCAGCGAAAGGCTCCCTTTGTACGCCATCGCGCACACGACCACTGGAACCGACCCAGATTGCTCCTGATTTTTCGACGATGGGGAGCAGCGCGGCGGCCAGACCGCCGGTCATTGGCTCATTTGCCGAGGCCCTTGCGACCCGGTTTGAAACGACCACTAGGTTCACTTGTCCCTCCGGCGCCCAACCCTTTGATGATTGTCCATATTAACAACCGTTCATCGAGTTCGTTCCATGGCCCGATTCCATCAACATTGCGGCCATGACATGAAAAGACGCGGAACCCAGAATCTTGCGGCTAAGTTGTGACAAACTGTGGATCGAGCAGTTGCGCGAGCCATGCCCGCACATCGCGCGGCTCGTCGAAATGGCCGGCCACGATATCGCTGTGGCGTCCCACCGAAAATGCGATGCCACGCAGTTCCGGCATGATCGCAAATACCGTTTCGTCGGTCACGTCGTCGCCCAGAAATACCGGCCGTCGGCCCTTGAAAGGTTCGTGCTTCATGAGTTCCAGCACGCCGGTCGCCTTGGTGACGCCGGCATGTTTGATCTCGCACACCGACTTGCCGGGCAGCACTTCGAGCGGGGCGTGCGGGTTCTCGGCGCGGATCGCGGCGACGGATTCGTAGATCGCCTTTTCGGTGTGCGGCGCCAGCCGGTAGTGTAGCGCGAGCGAATAGCCCTTGTCCTCGAGCAGAATGCCGGGGCTGATCCGCGCGATCGCGGCGAGCCGGCTCTTCAACTCGGGATCGAGCGGCGGCACATTGGTGGCGGCGTAATCGCCGCTGGACAACAGCCGCATCTCGGCGCCGTGGCCGCCGACCGCGGGCAGCTTCAGCGGCGCGAAGATCAGATCGATATCATTGATCGAGCGGCCGCTGACCAGCGCCAGCGCGCCGGAGGTGCGCTCGTGCAGCGCGCGCAGGGTCTGCTCCAGTTCCGGCGGCACCCAGACTTCGCGCGGCGTCGGCGCCATATCGAGCAAGGTGCCGTCGATATCGAGCAGCAGCGCACATTGGTCGAGATGCGGAACCAATGCGCCGGGCACCGGCACCGAGTTGGTGTTCTGCCGTGGAGTGTCGTCGGCCAAATTCGAAGTCATCCGTTTTCCTCTACAGCGGCCAGCGGCCGCGCCACTTGTTCGAGCGACTTGCGTTCAGCCGCCACACCATAACGCCAACCGACCATTGCGGCGACGATCATCAGACCCGCGCCGAGCAGATAGCCGGCGAACACGGTGGCGCGTGACCCGGTATCGATCAGCACGCCGAACAGCGCCGGGCCGGCGACGCCGCCGATCCCGGTGCCTATCGCGTAGAATATTGCGATCGCCAGCGCACGAACCTCGAGCGGGAAGGTCTCGCTGACCGTGAGATAGGCAGCACTCGCGGCCGGCGATGCGAAGAAGAAGATCACCATCCAGGCGATCGTCTGAGTCTGCGCGGTCAGCGCCCCGATCGAGAACAGATAGCCCGACCCTGCGAGCAGAATTCCCGAGACGCCATAGGTGAACGCGATCATCTTGCGGCGGCCGATCGTATCGAACAATCGTCCGAGCAGCAACGGCCCGAGGAAATTGCCGGCCGCGAACGGCAGGATGTACCAGCCGATATGGCTGACGGGGATCCCGAAGAAGTCGGTCAGCACCAGCGCGTAGGTGAAGAAGATCGCATTGTAGAAGAACGCCTGCGCCACCATCAGCGTCAGCCCGACGAACGAACGCTGCCTGTATCTGATGAGCAGCGTGTGCGCGACCTCGCGCAGCGGCGTGTGGCTGCGCGTCTGCAGCCTGATCCTCGATTTGATGCGATGCTCCGCCTCGGGCGCGGCGCGTGCCGTGCGCTCGATGGCGGCCACGATCGCTTCGGCCTGTTCCGGACGGCCGTGGATCATCAGCCAGCGCGGGCTTTCCGGAATCCAGAGCCGCATCACGAAGACCACCAGGCCGAGCACGGCGCCGGTAAAATAAGCCACCCGCCAGCCATATTCGGGATCGATGACCGCCGGGTCGAGCAACACGATGGCGCAGACCGCGCCGAGCGCCGCACCGATCCAGAAGCTGCCGTTGATCATCAGATCGGTCCAGCCGCGATAGCGCGCCGGCATTAGTTCCTGGATCGTCGAGTTGATCGCGGTGTATTCGCCGCCGATGCCTGCGCCGGTGAGAAATCGAAACAGTGCGTAGCTCCAGACATTCCATGACAGCGCCGTCGCAGCGGTCGCGGCGAGATAAAGCGCGAGCGTAATGAAGAACAGTTTCTTGCGGCCGATCCGGTCGGTCAGCCAGCCGAAGCCGAGCGCGCCGATCACCGCGCCGGCGAGGTAGGCGCTGTTGGCGAGGCCGACATCGAGGTTCGAGAACTGCAGCTGCTGTTTCAGCGCCCCCGACAGCGTGCCCGCGAGCGTCACTTCGAGGCCATCCAGAATCCAGGTGATGCCGAGCGCGGCCACCACTCGGGTATGAAAGCCGCTCCACAGCAGTCCGTCCAGCCGCGCCGGAATATCCGTTTCGACGACACCGCCGGCATCGGCCCGCGTCGTCTCGCTGATCACGGCGCTGGTCGGAATGGCCATTCACCTCGCTCCGGCGTTGAGCCACGCCGCAAGCGCCGAACGTGGCGATCCGCCGCGGGCGGCGGATCGGTTGCGAAGACAACGGAAGCAGACGGCATCGGTTCCCCACGATTCGGGAACAGCATCGCCCCGTAAGCTTCGGGCGCGACGCGCCGGGATCGTTCAGCGGGCCACCAGCCGGCGCCGGCTTGCTGCGCTGCAAACAGATTTTCGACCGATTGCGCCGACGCCCTGCGGGTTACTTCCGTGTCAGCCCCCTGAGACTGCTTCTCCCAGTGCCGCCCTCTGTAATCCATCACTCTGCAGTATCTCAGCAGGTCGTCATCGCAGTGTCATCAGGCAGCGCGCGCATCTCTGAAACGGACGCCGCGAAAATCCCAGTTGCAAAGTCCCGCGGCCGTGCTTCTAATTGGAACAATTAAAAATTCACCGGGAGGACTGCGCGTGTCCAAAGTCTCAATGACTGTCAACGGGAAAGCCGTCACGGCGGAGGTCGAGGATCGTACCCTCCTCGTCCAGCTGCTGCGTGATCATCTGAACCTGACCGGCACCCATGTCGGCTGCGACACCAGCCAGTGCGGCGCCTGCATCGTGCATATCGACGGCCGCGCCGTGAAGTCCTGCACCACGCTGGTCGGCCAGGCCGATGGCGCCAATATCACCACGATCGAAGGCATCTCCCGTGGCGACGAGTTGCACCCGATGCAGGCCGCGTTCCGCGACAATCACGGCCTGCAATGCGGCTACTGCACGCCCGGCATGATCATGTCGGCGATCGACATCGTCAACCGGCACGGCGCCGACCTCGACGAAGAGACCGTCCGCCAGGAGCTCGAAGGCAATATCTGCCGCTGCACCGGCTATCACAACATCGTCAAATCGGTGCTCGACGCCGCCTCCCGCATGAAGATGGCGCAGGCCGCAGAATAGGCGCTGCCGCCTTCGCCGTTTCGTCACCGATCAAATCAATCGAACGCTGCGCCCGCGTCGTCAACGTCGCGGCCGACGCAGTCGGACAGGGAGCAAATGCAATGGGCATCGAGGGTATTGGCGCCAGAGTCGCGCGCAAGGAAGACCGGCGCTTCATCACCGGCAAGGGCCGCTACGTCGACGACATCAAGATCATCGGCATGACGCATGCGTATTTCCTGCGCAGCCCGCACGCCCACGCCAAAATCAGGAGCATCGACGTCGAGGCCGCCAAGGCGATGCCGGGCGTGGTCGACGTGCTCACCGGGCAGCAGATCGTCGACGACAAGGTCGGCAATCTGATCTGCGGCTGGGCGATCCACTCCAAGGACGGCTCGGCGATGAAGATGGGCGCGTGGCCGGCGATGGCGCCGGAGACGGTGCGCTTCGTCGGCCAGGCGGTCGCGGTCGTCATCGCCGAGACCAGAAACCTCGCCCGCGACGCCGCCGAGGCCATCGTGGTCGATTACGAGGAACTGCCCGCCGTCGCCGACATCAAGGCCGCGATCGCGCCCGGCGCGGCGCAGCTTCACCCCGAAGCGCCCGGCAACATCGTGTACGACTGGGAGATCGGCGACCAGAAGGCGGTCGACGAGGCATTCGGCAAGGCCGCCAATGTGGTGACCTTCGAGCTCACCAATAACCGGCTGGTGCCGAACGCGATGGAGCCCCGCGCCGCACTCGCCGACTACAACGAGGCGGAAGAGCACTTCACGCTGTACACCACCTCGCAGAATCCGCATGTCGCCCGGCTGGTGCTGTCGGCATTCTACAACATCGCGCCAGAGCACAAGCTGCGCGTGGTGGCGCCCGACGTCGGCGGCGGCTTCGGCTCCAAGATCTTCATCTATCCGGAAGAGATGGTGGCGCTGTGGGCCTCCAAGAAGACCGGCCGCCCGGTGAAATGGACCGGCGACCGCAACGAGGCGTTCCTGACCGACGCTCACGGCCGCGACCACGTCTCCAAGGCCGAGATGGCGTTCGACGCCGACAACAGGATGCTGGCGCTGCGGGTGAAGACCCATGCCAATTTCGGCGCCTACATGTCGCTGTTCTCGTCCTCGGTACCGACCTATCTGTACGCCACGCTGCTGTCGGGCCAGTACAACATCCCGGCGATCTATGCCGAGGTGATCGGCGTCTACACCAACACCACGCCGGTCGACGCCTATCGCGGCGCTGGCCGCCCCGAGGCGTGCTATTTGCTGGAGCGGCTGGTCGAGACCGCGGCACGGCAGCTCAAGGTCGACCCGGCCGAACTGCGGCGCAAGAACTTCATCACCCAGTTCCCGCATCAGACCCCGGTGATCATGGCCTATGATGTCGGCGATTTCGGCGCCTCGCTCGACGCCGCGCTGAAGGCCGCCGATTATTCCGGCTTCCAGGCGCGCAAGGAGAAGGCCAAGGCGGAAGGCAAGCTGCGCGGGCTCGGCTTCTCCTGCTACATCGAGGCCTGCGGCATCGCGCCCTCGAAAGCGGTGGGCTCGCTCGGCGCCGGCGTCGGCCTGTGGGAATCCGCCGAAGTGAGAGTCAATCCGGTCGGCACCATCGAGATCCTGACCGGCTCGCACAGCCACGGCCAGGGCCACGAGACGACGTTCGCGCAACTCGTCGCCGATCGCCTCGGCATCCCGATCAACCAGGTCTCGATCGTGCACGGCGACACCGACAAGGTGCAGTTCGGCATGGGCACCTACGGCTCGCGCTCCGCCGCCGTCGGGATGTCGGCGATCTTCAAGGCGATGGAGAAGGTCGAGGCCAAGGCCAAGAAGATCGCGGCGCATCAGCTCGAAGCGTCGGAAGGCGACATCGTGATCGAGAACGGCGAGTTCAAGGTCACCGGCACCGACAAGTCGATCGCGCTGCCGATGGTGGCGCTCGCCGCCTACACCGCGCACAATCTGCCGGACGGCATGGAGCCCGGCCTGAAGGAGAGCGCGTTCTACGACCCGACCAACTTCACCTTCCCGGCCGGCTCCTATATCTGCGAGCTCGAAGTCGATCCCGGCACCGGCAAGACGACGTTCGTCAACTTCGTCGCGGTCGACGATTTCGGCCGGCTCATCAACCCGATGATCGTCGAGGGCCAGGTCCATGGCGGACTCGTCCAGGGCATCGGCCAGGCGCTGCTGGAGCAGGCGATCTACGACGACACCGGCCAGCTCATCACCGCTTCGTTCATGGACTACGCGATGCCGCGCGCCGACGACGTGCCGTCGTTCAAGGTGTCGCACACCGAGACGCTGTGTCCGGGCAATCCGCTCGGCGTCAAGGGCTGCGGCGAGGCCGGCGCGATCGGCGCTTCGGCGGCGGTGATCAACGCCATCACCGACGCGATCGGCAACAACAAACTGGAAATGCCGGCGACGCCCGACCGGGTGTGGCACGCGATCCACGCGCCGCTGCAGCAGGCGGCGGAGTAAGCGCTCCGTCATTGCGAGCACCCGGATCCGCGCTTCGCGCGGTCCGGGCACAGGCTCCGCGAAGCAATCCAGAGGCTGCGCATGCGAACTGGATTGCTTCGTCGCTTCGCTCCTCGCAATGACCGGAAATTTGGCTTGATCGTTTCCGATTCTGATCTCTTGGGAGATTTGCAATGTACGCCACCAACTATCACCGCCCCTCCACCGTCGATGAAGCCGTTGCATTGTTCGGCAAGGGTAGCGACCCGAAATATCTCGCCGGCGGCCACACGCTGCTGCCGGTGATGAAGCAGCGCCTCGCCGGGCCGAGCGACGTCATCGACATCGCGCGGATTCCGGGGCTGATCGGCATCGAGGCCAGCGCCGACGCGCTGACCATCCGGGCGGCGACGACCTATTACGACATCATGCACAATGCCGACGTGAAGCGGACGATCCCGGCGATCGCGCATCTCACTTCGGTGCTGGGCGATCCCGCGGTGCGCTATCGCGGCACGATCGGCGGCTCGGTCGCGACCAACGACCCGGCCGCCGACTATCCGGCCGCGGTGCTGGCGCTGAACGCCACGGTGAAGACCAACAAGCGCGAGATCCCGGCGGACCAGTTCTTCAAGGGGCTGTTCATGACCGCGCTCGAGGACAACGAGATCATCACCGCGATCTCGTTCCCGATCCCGGAGAAGGCCGGCTATGCGAAGATGCGCAATCCGGCGTCGCGCTTCGCATTGACCGGCGTGTTCGTCGCCAAGCACAAATCCGGCGAGATCCGGGTCGCCGCCACCGGCGCATCGCAGAACGGCGTGATGCGGGTGCCGGTGATCGAGGACGCGCTGAAGGCGAACTGGTCGGCGTCGGCGCTGGACAACGTCAAGGTGTCGGACGACGGCCTGATGGCCGACATCCATGGCAGCTCGGACTATCGCGCCAACCTGATCCGCGTGATGGCGCAGCGCGCCGTCGAGGCGGCGGGCTGAACGTCGCGTTCTGCTTTGGGCTTCACCTCTCCCCGCGTGCGGGGAGAGGTCGGATCAGCGCGAAGCGGTGATCCGGGTGAGGGGGCGTCTCGCCAAGGCCGAGAGTCTCCGACTCGCGTCGCCCCTCACCAACCCTCTCCCCGCGAAGAGCGGGGCGAGGGAGCGCGCTGCCGCTCGCGCGACCGGCGGCGTACCTTCGCGGTCGCTGCGCCGATCGCATTGCGCCCGACACGATAATTCCACACGACGGCAGGCGGCGCGCGATTGGCGCGCCGTTTTGTTTTGTGCGGCGCGGTCGCATGGCGGCATGCAGCGCTGCGCTGAAAAGCCGCTTGCCCTTGATGCACCGGCCGTGGTGATTTCGCCGCAACGACAACCGCTCCGCGCGATGCGGACAACAACAATGGACACCCAAGGTGCAAGACACAGCGACCGCCTCCACCAAGCCGCAGACCTCCGGCCGCGCCAGCGGACCGCTTGCGGGCATCCGCATCGTCGAATTCGCCGGCATCGGCCCGGGCCCGTTCGGCGCGATGCTGCTGGCCGACATGGGCGCCGAAGTGATTACCCTTTCGCGCGCCGGCCAGACGCCGCGCGGCGCCGCTGCCCGCGGCCGCAAGATCGTCGTGGTCGATCTCAAGGACAAGGCCTCGCTCGACGGCGTACTGGCGCTGCTCGACAATGCCGACGCGCTGATCGAGGGCTATCGCCCCGGCGTGATGGAGCGGCTCGGCCTCGGCCCCGACGTGGTGCTCGGCCGCAATCCGAGACTGGTCTATGGCCGAATGACCGGCTGGGGCCAGAGCGGCCCGCTGGCGCAGGCCGCCGGCCACGACATCAACTACATCTCGATCACCGGCGCGCTGGCGGCGATCGGCCCGGCGGAACGGCCGGTGCCGCCGCTCAACCTGGTCGGCGATTTCGGCGGCGGCTCGATGTATCTGGTCGTCGGGATGCTCGCCGCGCTGCTCGAGGCGAAATCGTCCGGCAAGGGCCAGGTGGTCGACGCCGCGATGTGCGACGGCGCCGCCTCGCTGATCACGATGTTCTTCGACATGACCGCGGCCGGCCGCTGGAAGGAAGGCCGCGAGAGCAACATGCTCGACGGCGGCGCGCATTTCTACGGCGTCTACGAATGCAAGGACGGCCATTTCGTTTCGATCGGTTCGATCGAGCCGCAGTTCTACAAACTGCTGCGCGAACTCGCCGGGCTGAGCGACCCGCAATATGACGGCCAGATGGATCCGAAGAACTGGCCGGCCTTGAAGGAAAAGCTGACCGCGGTGTTCAAGACCAAGACCCGCGACGAATGGTGCAAGCTGATGGAAGGCACCGACGTCTGCTTCGCACCGGTGCTGACGATGGCGGAAGCGACGCAACATCCGCACATGGTGGCGCGCGAGGTGTTCATCACCCACGAGGGCCACACCCAGCCGGCGCCGGCGCCACGGTTCTCGCGCACGCCGTCGTCGGTGCGCACGCCGCTAAAGGCGGATCTGGCCGGCCTGGCGAAGGAGTGGGGCGGGAAGTAAGCGGCAGCAGCTACAATCCCCGCCTGTAGGGTGGCGCTGAACGAAGCGAAGCCCACGCGTTACTCAAGTGGCGCAGCGCAGGCGCGTGGGCACGGCGCTGCGCGCCTCTTGCCCACCCTACGACCTCTCGTTCGTCATTCCGGGGCGCGCGTAGCGCGAACCCGGAATCTGGAGGTGCCCTGAACATCGGGACTCCGGGTTCGCGAGCTGCGCTCGCGCCCCGGAATGACGAACGCGAGGTTGTCAGTTGGCGGCCGCCAGAATCGTCCCCTCGACCTCGCCGAAACCGACGCGGTAGCCGTCGGCCTGGCACCAGCCGCGCAGCACGAGCGAATCGCCGTCTTCGAGGAAGCTGCGGACTTCGCCGCCGGGGAGCTGCAGCGGCTCGGCGCCGTTCCAGCTCAATTCCAGCAGGCTGCCGAGTTGATCCTTCTCCGGGCCGCTGACGGTGCCGGAGCCGAGCAGGTCGCCGACGCTCATCGCGCAGCCGCTCGACGCATGGTGAACGAGCTGCTGCACCGACGACCAGTACATGTATTTGAAGTTCGTGGCGCTGATCCGCGCCGGCGCATTCATCGCCGGCGTGCGCAGGCTCACTTCCAGCGCCATGTCATAGTTGTAGGCGCCGTGCTGCTGCAGATAGGGCAGCGGCACAGGGTCCTGCGCCGGGCCCTGCACGCGAAACGGCTCCAGCGCCTCGCGCGTCACGATCCACGGGCTGATCGAGGTGGCGAACGCTTTCGCCTGGAACGGCCCGAGCGGCACATACTCCCATTGCTGGATGTCGCGCGCGCTCCAGTCGTTCAACAGCGTAAAGCCGAAGATCATCGCTTCCGCCTGCTGTTCGGTCAGCATCGTGCCCATCGCCGACGCCTGCCCGACGACGACGCCGATCTCCAGTTCGAAATCGAGCCGCTTGCACGGCCCGAAGCTCGGCAGCTCGGCGGATGGTGGCTTGAGCTGCCCACGCGGGCGATGGATCCTGGTGCCGCTGACCACGACGGTGGAGGCGCGGCCGTTGTAGCCGATCGGGATGTGCAGCCAGTTCGGCAACAGCGGATTGGACTTGTCGCGGAACATGGTGCCGACATTGGTGGCGTGTTCCTTCGACGAATAGAAATCGGTGAAGCCTTCGACCCGCAGCGGCAGATGCAGCTTCGCGTCACTCATCGGAACAAGCGCCCGCGCGCGCAGCGCCGCGTCGTCGCGCAGCTCGGCATTGTCGTGGCGCAGCAGCGCGCTGATCCGCGCCCGCGTCGTGCTCCATGTCTGCGGACCGAGCGCCATGAAGGCGTTGATCGACGATTGAGCGAACACGCCGTCCGGCAGATCGAGCAGCTTGGCGTTCTGCAAAGCGGCGAGATCCAGCACATACTCGCCGATCGCGACGCCGACGCGCGGTGACGGGTCGGACGCGGTCGAGAACACGCCGTAAGGCAGATTTTGAATCGGGAAGACCGACTCGGGCTTCACGTCGATGAAGGAGCGCAGGCGCGGATCGTTGGGATGCATGATAGTCTCGACTTCGTTGGGTGGGGCAGTCGTTCACAAGTATGCCGTCATGGCCGGGCTTGTCCCGGCCATCCACGTCTTCTTTGCGGCAACGCAGCTTTCGTGGATGCCCGGGACAAGCCCGGGCATGACGGGTTGAGAGATTGAGCTCGAAGTCTTTGGATTGCTCGGCTCCTCGTAATGACGGAACAAGCTATTCCGCATCCGGCTGCCGGCCCGGCTCCGCCGCCACGAAGGCGTCGAGCTTCATCGCTTCGGCTTCGATCTGGCGGATGCGTTCGAACGGGGCGAGGTCGGCGTCGAAGCGGCGGGCGTTGAACACTTGCGGGACGATGCACAGATCGGCGAGCGTCGGCTCGTCACCATAAGCAAACGGCCCCGGCGTCTGCGAAAGCCTCGCCTCGATCGCCGCAAAGCCCTGCTCGATCCATTGCTTCGACCAGCGCGCGCGCTCGATGTCGTCGACGCCGAGCTCGGTCAGCCGTTTCAGAATCCGCAGATTGCCGAGCGGATGGATGTCGCAGGCGACCGCGTAGGCCATTTCGCGCACGATCGCACGGGCCCTGGGATCTTTCGGCAGCAGCGGCGGCTCGGGATGGGTCTCGTCGAGATATTCGATGATCGCCAGCGATTGCGCCAGACTGAAATCGCCCTCGCGCCAAAACGGCACCGAGCCGGCCGGATTGATCCAGCGGAAGGCTTCGAGATTCTGCTCGCCGTTGCGCAGATGCACGTAGCGCTGTGCGACGACGACGCCCTTCAGATTGAGCGCGATCCGCACGCGGTACGCCGCGGAAGAACGGAAGTAGCCGTACAGCACCGCGGCGTCGTGATCGGCAGCCGTCGTCATGGCCGGCTCGGGTCGAAGCGCTTCTCCAGGCCGCGCCAGCAATCGGCGTAGTCGTCCTGCAGCGTGCCCGCGGTCGCCGCATATTCGGTGACGCGCTGCGGATAGCGGGTCTCGAGCATGAAGGCCATCGTGCCGGTGAGTTTCACCGGCTTCAGCTCGCCGTTGGAAGCATGATCGAACGCCTCGCGATCGGGCCCATGCGGCAGCATCATGTTGTGCAGCGACGCGCCGCCGGGCACGAAGCCCTGCGGCTTGGCGTCGTAGACGCCGTAGATCAGCCCCATGAATTCCGACATGATGTTCATGTGATACCACGGCGGCCGGAAGGTGTTCTCCGCCACCATCCAGCGCTCCGGGAAGATCACGAAGTCGATATTCGCGGTACCGGGCGTCTCCGACGGCGAGGTCAGCACGGTGAAGATCGACGGATCGGGATGATCGAAGCCGATCGCGCCGACCGGCGAGAAGGTACGCAGATCGTATTTGTACGGCGCGTAGTTGCCGTGCCACGCCACCACGTCGATCGGCGAATGCGGCAGCGTCGTCCGCCACAGCGATCCGCCCCATTTCACGAACAATTCGGTCGGCGTGTCTTTCTCTTCGTAAGCGGCGACCGGCGTCAGGAAGTCGCGCGAATTGGCCAGACAATTGGCGCCGATCGGGCCGCGCTCCGGCAGCGTGAAGGCGCCGCCGTAGTTCTCGCACAGATAGCCGCGCGCCGGGCCATCGATCAGCTCGACGCGGAATTTGACGCCGCGCGGGATCACCGCGATCTCGGCGGGCTCGATGCTGATGACGCCGAATTCGGTGACCAGCCGCAAGCGGCCCTGCTGCGGCACGAACATCAATTCGCCGTCGGCATCGTAGAAGTGCTGATCGACCATCGAGGCGGTGATCAGATACATATGCGCGGCCATGCCGGCCTGCGTATTGACGTCGCCGGCCGTGGTCATCGTGCGGACGCCCTGCACGAAGGTGACGTCCTCCGCAGGCATCGGCGGCGCGTCCCAGCGCAATTGCGCGATCGGCATGTCGTGCTCGAGGCACGGTGCGGACCGCCACAACCCACTATCGGCCTTGGCGAAGCGACCGGAGTGCTTCACCGAGGGCCGGATACGATACAGCCAGCTTCGCTCGTTGGCGCCGCGCGGCGCGGTGAACGGCGAGCCTGATAATTGCTCGGCATAAAGCCCGTAGGCCGCGCGTTGTGGCGAGTTGCGCCCGACCGGAAGCGCGCCGGGCAGCGCCTCGGTCTCGAACGAATTGCCGAAGCCGGACATGTAGCCCGGGGTGATGCCCTGCGAGGCCTGGCCGATGATCTGCGGCGCGGCGTTGATGTTCATGTCATCCTCCAATTCCGTTACGCATGATGTCGCCCCCGGCCGGAATTATCAGCCCTGCAGCGCGGCCCACATCTCCTGGTCGCGCTCGGCGGTCCAGATCACCGGATCGTCGATGCCCGAGGCCTCGTCGAACGCGCGCGAGACGTTGAACGGCAGGCAGTGCTCGTAGATCGCGAAGCTCGAAAACTTCGGGTCCATCTTCTCGCGGGTCGCGTCCCAGGTCTCCTTGAGGCTGAGGCCCTTGGCGACGGAGATTTCGGCGGCGCCATACAGCGTGCCGACGAAATCGCGCGTCATCGCGATCGCCTCGCGGGTGGTTTCCAGGCCCTTCAGTGCGTCGCCGCGCCCCGGCGCAATCGCCTTGGGGTTGAACTCGCGGATCTCGTTCAGCGTCATCGGCCATTCGCGCAGATAAGCGTCGCCGCAGTAACAGGCCGAGTGATATTCGACGAGGTCGCCGGTGAACATCACCTCGGCGTCGGGCACCCAGGCGACGATGTCGCCGGAGGTGTGCCCGGCGCCGAGCTGCATCAGCCGCACCTCGCGCTTGCCGAGATAGATCGACATCTCGCCGTCGAAGGTCAGCGTCGGCCAGGTCAGGCCGGGAATGCTTTCGGCGTCCTGGAACAGCCGCGGGAAGCGGCCGTATTCGGAATCCCAGTCCTGCTGGCCGCGCTCTTCGATCAGGCGAAAGGTCTCCTGCGAGGCGACGATGCCTTCGGCCCCATAGGCCGAGGCGCCGAGCACGCGCACCGCGTGATAATGCGACAGCACGACGTATTTGATCGGCTTGTCGGTGACGGCGCGGACGCGCTCGATCACCTTGCCGGCCATCGCCGGCGTCGCCTGCGCGTCGAACACCAGACAGCCGTCCTCGCCAACGATCACCGCCGAATTCGGGTCGCCCTCCGCAGTGAAGGCGTAGAGATCGGGGCCGATCTCGGAGAAGGTGACCTTCTTTTCGGCGAGGTCGGTGGTGGAAGCGAAGCCCTTGGCCATGTGGTGGTCCTTAGTGTTGGTCGTCAAACTCTGACTCGGTTCTCTGATGCGCGTTCTACGAAGCCTCTCGGTTCGTCATTCCGGGATGCGCGCCTCGGCGCGCAGGCCCGGAATCCATAGTCCCGGCGGTGGTTATGGATTCCGGGTTCGCGCTACGCGCGCCCCGGAATGACGAACTTGAAGATTGCGATTATTGCTCACTCACGACACTCCGCTTCGCCAGCGTCACCGCCTCACGCAGCAGATCGAGGTCGCCGATGTGGTTGGCGAGGATCAGCACCAGCGCTGCGTCGAGCGCCGCGCTCTGGTCGTCGCCGAGCCCGCGATGCGCCTCGACGATCAGCCGATAGGCAGCGTCGGGATCGGCGAAATTGCTGCTGGTCGAGAGCGCGGCGGTCATTGGGCGGCCCTCCCTGGCGAGGCGGCGCGCTCCCTCTCCCCGCCTGCGGGGAGAGGGTCGGGGTGAGGGGGCGTCTCGACGAGTCGCAGAGGCTCGGCCGCGTGGAAGCGCCCCCTCACCCGCCCGGCTTCGCTGCGCTTCGCCGGGCGACCTCTCCCCGCGCGCGGGGAGAGGTTCGGCACTGCGCGTCGCTGTGCATGTTCGAAACTCGTCAGGTGGAACATCATGTCCACGCCCTCATCGTCCGCTCGCCCGTGCCAGCGCGGCGTCGAGCGCGGCCGGTGTCGGGTGCCTGAACCGGGCGGCGACGTAGCCGTCGGGGCGGAGCAGATAGGCCGAACCCGGCGTAGTGTCGTAGCGCCTCGCGAAGGCGCCGTCGCTGTCCCGCAGCGGCGCGTCGCTGCCGTTGACAGCACCGATGCGGATGCTGCGCAAGCCCGCCGGCAGCGGCGGCGACGCGCCATTGGCGCTTTCCAGCAGCACGAAGCCACAGCCGCTCGCCTTGAACGCCTCGGTCAGAAACATCGGCTCGCCATCGGCAGCCGTCAGCGGCGCGTCGAGCATCGCGGCGCCGGGCTTCGGGCCGGCACTCCACGAATCGGCATCGGGGGTCGACAGCGGACTATCGTAAACCGACGGCGTCGACAGCCGGCCGGCATTGACCATGCGCTTGGCGAAGTCGACCTCTTTGGCGAGCGCGAGCGCTGCGTCGCGCAGCCGGCGCTCCTGCTTCGAATGCGGCGCAATGAAATCGGTCGAGCGGGTCGAATGCCGGATGTTGTCGTCGGCGGCCTGGCCGCGTTCGATCTCGTAAGAGTCGAGCAGGCTCGCGGGCGCCTCGCCGCGCAGCACCATGGCGAGCTTCCAGGCGAGGTTTTCGCCGTCTTCCAGCCCGGAGTTTGCGCCGCGCGCGCCGAAGGGCGAGACCTGATGGGCGGAATCGCCGGCGAAGATCACCCGCTCGTGCAGGAAGCGCTGCATCCGGCGGCACTGGAATTTGTAGACCGAGATCCACTCGAACGAGAAGTCGCCATGGCCGAGCATCCGCTCGATCCGCGGCCGGACATTCTCGGGCAGTCGCTCGACCGCCGCATCGGCGTCGGCGCCGATCTGCAGATCGATCCGCCAGACATCGTCGGGCTGGCGATGCAGCAGCGCCGACTGGCCGGCATGGAACGGCGGATCGAACCAGAACCAGCGCTCGGTCGGGAATTCCGCCGTCATCTTGACGTCGGCGATCAGGAACTGGTCCTCGAACACTTCGCCGGCGAACTCGGCGCCGACCAGGCCGCGCAGCGCCGAGCGCGCGCCGTCGCAGGCCACCACATAGTCCGCCGCCAGTCGATACGGCCCCTCGGGGGTGTCGATCGTCAGCACCGCGTGGTCGTTGTGCTGCGCCAGCGCTGTCACCTTGTTGCGCCATCGCAGATCGATCTGCGGCAATTGCTGCACGCGCTCGACCAGAAAGGCTTCGGCGTAATATTGCTGCAGGTTGATGAAGGCCGGCATCCTGTGGCCGGTCTCGGGCAGCAGATCGAAGCGGTACACCATCTCGTCGCGGCGGAAGACCTTGCCGACCTGCCAGACCACGCCCTTGTCGAGCATCTGGGAGCCGACGCCGAGCCGGTCCCAGACTTCGAGCGAGCGCTTGGAGAAACAGATCGCGCGCGAGCCCTCGCCGATCCGGTCGGCGTCGTCGAGCAGCACGACGCTCTGCCCGCGCTGCGCCAGATCGATCGCCAGCGACAGCCCGACCGGGCCGGCGCCGACGATCACCACCGGATGGCGCCGCCCACCATCGAGAGCTGCGCGGTCCTGATCGGGGTGGCGGCGGTAGCCGAACTGGAAATGCTCCTGGGCCTGAAGGGGCATCGGCCTCAGCCTGTTCGACCCGGGAAACCGGGAAGGCATGGGCGGCCCGGCAAAGCGCTGGTCAAGGCGTCCTCCTGCATGATAGTTTCATTTGCAACCATCTAAGCCGGCCTCGCCGCGCCGCGCAACCCGAGCCGGAGATTTTTTTGAGCAAGCTCGATCTGTTTTCGTTCGTGCCGTTTCAGCTCAACCGGCTGGCCGCCGAGGTCAGCGCGGCGCTGGCCTGCGAATATCAGCAGCGCTACGGGCTCGATATTCCGGGCTGGCGGATTCTCGCCACGCTCGGCTTCCGCGACGACGCCTGCACGGCGCAGTTCATTTCGCAGTGCACCAGGACGCACAAATCAACCATCAGCCGTGCGGTGACCGCGCTGCTCGAGCGCGAACTGATCGAGCGCGTCGAGAACGAGGACGATCGCCGCGAATTCCGGCTGCAACTGACGCACAAGGGCCGCGCGCTGTATCACGAGCTGGTGCCGCGGCTGAAGCGGCGGGAACAGGAGATCCTGTCGTGCCTGTCGGCGCGCGAGCGCGCCGGTCTGGCAGATGCGCTCGGCAAGATCGAGCGGCATCTCGACCTGATCCAGGCGAGCCATGATCAGGACGTGCCGGCGGCGATCAAACCGCGGCTGTCGGCCGGCTGACGATCGGTCGGCTCGGGCCGACGGCCGGCAGTCCTGAATAGACAGTCTTGAGCAGACAGTTTTGGAACGCGAAAGGCCCCGGCTTGCGCCGGGGCCTTTGTCGGTGGGGGTGACCCGCGCAGGGCTCAGTACTTCGCCACCAGCACGGTCGGGGCGAAGCGGTAGTTCAGGCCGACGGTCGAGATGAAGCCGTTCTGCTTGACATCGATCGTCGAGTTCGGCGTCTCGTAGCGCTCGCGGCCCATGTCGAAGTAGTTGGTTTCGGTGCGCACCGTCCAGTTCTTGCTGAGCGCGAACTCCGAGCCCACTCCGATGGTCCAGCCGGCGCGGCTGCGGCTGGCGTTCTCGCCGCAGCCGGGCAGACCCAGCGGGTTGAACGGTCCGGTGTTGCAGGTGGTGGTGACCTTCAGGTCGCCGAAGGCGCCGCCGCCGCGGACATACCACAGCGACCGATCCCACAGCGCATAGCCGAGCTTGGCGGTCGCGGTCCCCATCCAGCTGACGTTGGTTTCGCAGGTGAAGAACACGCTGGACGGGCACGGGCGCGCGCCGTTGGCATTGGTCGCGTTGAGAGCTCCCTCGACGCCGACCACCCATTTGCCGAACTGATAGTCGTAGCCGATCTGGCCGCCGCCGATGGCGCCGGCGAAGCGCGGATCGGTGGTGGTGCCGCCCGGCTGGAAGGTCCAGTCGGTCCGGCCGTTCAGCATGCCGAAGCTGCCGCCGATGAAGAAACCGGTCCAGTTGTAGGCCGAGTGGATCAGCACCGGCGCCTTGGCCGCCTTGGTGTAGAGCGGCGCGGCGACCACCGCCTCGGGGGCGAACTGATAGCGCACGCCGCCGTTCAGGCTGTAGCCGTCGATGTGATCGCCGGTGCGGTAGTCGGCACGGACGTAGCCGAGCAGCCCGGTGTTGACGATCTGACCGGCGACGCCGAGGCCGAACTGGCCGTAGGTGCCGAGGTTGGAACTGGAGATATTGCCGGTCACCGACGGAATAATGCCGTTGGTGGCCGCTGAAGCCGCCGCGCCGTTGAACGACGACGTCACCGCACCCCTGAACTCGTGATAGACGCTGGCGATCGCGAACGGCTGCCAGATCATGTTGCCGGAGGCGATGCTGGTGCCGCCGCGCAGGCTGAAGCGACCGAGCGTGCTGTTAATGTCGTCGACCTGCAACTGCCCCGGGAAGGTCACGCCCGGCGTGAAGCTCGCGGGCAGCACCACCGACCCGGTGACGTTGAGCGGATCGACCTTGACCTTCGAGACCACGATACCGGCCGAAGGCTCGATGAACCAGTTGTTCGGCAGCGCGTGATTGTAGCCGACATTGCCGGTGAAGGAGAGGCCGCGCGCATCCAGCTTCTGGCCGAAGATGCCGCCGACGATCGGGTCGCTCACCGAGTTCTGGTAGTAGTCGAGGCGGACCTGGCCGTCGGCGAAGAAGCCGCCCTTGGTCATCGCCACATAGACGCCGGCGAACGGCACCTGCAGCGTATCCTCGAAAGTGCCGCCGAGCGGATTGAGCACGCCGGCCGACGATTTGTCGCGCGACTTGGCGCCGAGATAGCCCACCGTCGAGCCGAGATGCAGGTTCCAGCCATTGTAGTTCAGGATCGAGGTATCGGCCCCGACCTGGACGCCGGCGAAGCTCAGCTTGTTCTCGTTGTCGCAGGTTACCGTGCCCGGCAGGGCGCCGACGCCCGAGACTCCGACATTGGTGGTCGTGCTGGTCGATTTGGTGGTGACTTCACCGCCGATCGCGCGGGTCCAGACCCCGCCGCCCTCCTGATTCGGCCCCGGATTCGGCGGCGCGCTGACGAAGGCGGTCGACTGGGTGAGAAACGCGGTGTTGGCGGTGTTGATCGCCGACACCAGCGAGTTCACGGCGCCGCCGGCGGCGAACGGAAGAACCGATGAGGGATTGAAGCCGGGCACCAGACCCGGGACGAAACTGCCGGTGCCGGTACACGCTGCAATGGCGCCGGTGGAAACGGAGGTAGCCATCGCGAAAGCGAAGCCTGCCAGAATTCGTGCCCGAGCGTTCCGCATACCTGTCGATCCCCCATCCACAACCTGAAATCCCGTCGGCACCCCGCCGCCGAGGCCGACGGGATGTTTCGCATTATTTCTAAGTCACAGGCTTCGGCATCGGCAAGGACGAGGGCCGGCCGGAGGGATGCAGGACCCGACAATTCAAGGTCATGTGCTATTGCAGCAACATCTGTGACGTCGGTTACTATTCACGCTGGTAGTACCATCTGGGCGGACGCATTCGTCGAGTACGCACTCGATATCAGCCCCTCCGCCTGCTCGCTCCGGGCGATTCGCGTACCGACTAAATTCGTGAACTGCTTGAACATTTGGCGCCGGTCCGGCGTCCAAGGTGAGAGGGAGACGTGCCCACCCTGCGCACCGCCGCCGTTACCGGACGCGCCTCCAATCTCCGCCCTGAGTGATCTCCGTCACAGCGATCGGCAGGACTCGGGGGGCATACTGATCACCATGAGGACCGGGGTATCGCGGAGCGTCCCCGGCCAGATGGAGCGAACCATGATGATTCGGCAGATCAATATCAGCCTGGCGCTGGCCGCCGCCGTTCTGGCAGGCAGCCTTGGTATCAGTATGACCGCGACGCAGGCCGGCGAGGTGTCCTCGCAGCAGATTCGCGATCAGCTCAAAACCTCCAAGACCCGCAGCCTGAGCGGGGCCCGTGCGGCAATAAGTCCGGAAGATCTCGCCACGATCAAGCGGGTCAGCCGGACCCGCTCGCTGTCGGCCGGCGACCGCAACCAGATCGCCGCGATCGCTGCCAAGCGGCCGACGATCGATCTCGAGATCAACTTCGACTACAATTCCGCGACCCTGTCGCCGCGGGCCGAGCCGCAGCTCAAGAGCCTCGGCGACGCCCTGA
Organism: Rhodopseudomonas sp. NSM; assembly: GCF_052445935.1. NCBI lineage: Bacteria > Pseudomonadati > Pseudomonadota > Alphaproteobacteria > Hyphomicrobiales > Nitrobacteraceae > Rhodopseudomonas > Rhodopseudomonas sp. NSM. The sequence continues at coordinate 259,209 of NZ_JBQTCH010000007.1, forward strand.
CCAGCAGCGACCTGAAGAACGCGATCGTCATGCTGGCCGGCCATACCGACGCCAAGGGCGGCGATGATTACAATCAGAACCTGTCGGAACGACGGGCCGAAGCCGTCAAGAGCTACCTGATCGAGCGCTACCGGATCCGGCCCGACAATCTGGTCGCAGTCGGCTATGGCGAGAAACAGCTCAAGACCTCGGCCGATCCGTTCGCGGCGGAAAACCGCCGCGTCCAGATCGTCAATATGGCCGAGCACGACGAAGCGACGAATTAGCCGAGGCCGCGTGCCGCCATCAATCGCCCCCGGCGCCGGTGATTGATCGGGCGCCGGGTTGGCGATAGGATGAGGCAGGTATCCGATCTTGCTTCAGGCGACCGGAACGCGCGTCACGCAGCTGCGTCACGTTACTTGTTCACGTTACTTGTGACGTGTGTCGCGTTAGTCGTGTCGCGTGACGTGTGTCACGTGACTTGCGTCGTGTGACGTGTGTCACGCCCGCATGCGTCGCGCACTGTTACGCCTTGAATGAATGAGGATCTACCCGGCGGCGAGCCGCCCGCAGGAATCGACATGATCGAGCGTCTTGGTCCGATTGCAGCGACGATTGGCGCAGCCATCCTGGCGGTGGCGATGTCGTCCGGCGCTGCGCTGGCCGAAGCCAGGCGCGTCGCGATGGTGGTCGGCAATTCGCTGTATCAGAGCGTTCCGCAACTCCCCAACCCGTCGCGCGACGCCGACGCCGTCGCCCGGATGTTCAAGGACGCCGGTTTCGACGTCACCCGGGTGATCGACGCCGGCAACCTCGATTTCAAACGCGCGATCCGCAAGTTCGAGACCGACGCCGACCAGGCCGACGTCGCCGTGGTCTACTACGCCGGACACGGCATCGAGATCAGCGGAACCAACTACCTGATCCCGATCGACGCGCGGCTGGCCAGCGACCGCGATGCCGAGGACGAGGCGATTCCGCTCGAGCGACTGGTCTCGTCCGCCGACGGCGCCCAGAAGCTGCGCGTGGTGATTCTCGATGCCTGCCGCGACAACCCGTTCACGGTGCGGATGCGCCGCGAGCGGAAAGTGGCGAGCCGCAATGTCGTGTCCGGCCTCGGCAAGGTCGAACCGACCAGCACCGATACGCTGATCGCCTATGCGGCGAAGGCCGGCTCCACCGCCGAGGACGGTTCCGGCGATCACAGCCCGTTCACCACCGCGATCCTGAAGAACCTCACCGTGCCGGGGCTCGATATCCGGCTGGCGTTCGGCCGGGTGCGCGACGAGGTGATGAAGGTCACAGGCAACAAGCAGGAGCCGTTCGTGTACGGTTCGCTGGGCGGCGGCAACGTGTCGCTGGTGCCGGCACCGGCAGTGGCGCAGGAGGCGACGGCGAGCGACGTCAAGGCCGACTACGATCTGGTCGCCAGGATCGGCTCGCGCCGCGCCTGGGAGGTGTTCCTCGCCACCTACAAGACCGGCTTCTATGCCGATCTGGCCCGCGCCCAGATCGCGAGCCTGACGGATCAGGTCCCGGGCAGTGCACCGCCGGCGGCAGGTCAGGTCAAGACCGCGGCGGTCGATCCCGACACGGTGGCGCCGGGGCGCGAAGTCAATTCACGGGAAGCGCTGGACTGGGACCGCGTCAAGGACAGCAACGACATCGCGGCGCTGCAGAAATTCATCAAGCGCTATCCGGATTCGCCGCAGTCGATCACCGCCCAGAGCCGCCTCGAACTGCTGCAGCAGATCGCCCGCGAGCGGCAGGAGCGTGCCCGCGCCGAGCGCGAGGCGGCGGCGCGAACCGCGGAACTGGCGAAGCTCCAGGCCGCGCAGAAAAAGGCCGAGGAAGCCGCCACGCGCAAGCGGGAGCAGGAGGAACGCCGCGCCCAGAAGGCCGAGGCCGAAGCCAAAGCCAAGGCGGAGGAAGCCGAGCGCAAGGCGGCCGAAGCGAAACACAAGGCAGACGAAGCCGAACGTCAGAAATCCGCGAAGGAGGCCGCAGCGTTGCGCGCGGAGAGCGAAAAGCGGGCCAAGCAGGCCGAGGATGAGCGGCGCAAGGCCGCGGAGGCGGCCATTCAGGAGACCGTCTGCAAGGATCAGCAGGCCAGATTCGAAGAGCTGAACGGCAAGAGCGATAAGCCCTCGGCGCTCGACGACATGACGGCGTTCGCCAAGTCGATCACCTGCAGCCGGTTGCAGCCGATGGTCGCCATGGCGATCGACCGGCTGAAGCTCGAAGCCGAAAAGCGCGCCGCCGCACTGCCGAACTCGCCGCAGCTCGTTCGCTCGGCCCAGACCGAACTGGCGCGGATCGGTTGCCTCGGCGACAAGCCCGACGGCGTGCTCGGCGACCAGACCAGAACGGCGCTCGGGCGCTATCTGAGTATCAAGAGTCAGCCTTCGGGCGACATCAGCGTCACCGAGGCGCTGGTGTCCGACCTCGGCAAGCAGTCCGGCCGGGTGTGCCCGCTGGAGTGCAAAGCGGGCGAGATCGCCAAGGAGAACAGCTGCGTCGCGAACAAGACGCCCGACGAGCCGAAGGCGGCGGCGACGCGCCGCCAGCGCGACGATGACGATCGCGCAGGGCGCAAGCCGTCACGCCGCGAGGCCAAGCAGGAGCGCCGGCAACCGCGGCCCGAGCCGCGCGCCCGCCAGCAGGCCACCTCGCGGCCGAGCGGCGGCGCCGCCGCGATGATCGGCGTCGGCTTCTGAGTGCGACCGAACCGGGCGATCCGGCCGTGACACCGGACGATGGGGCAATCCCGGCACTGTCGACGCCGGCCATGCGAGAAGGCCATGAGTGAAGAGGTGATCGATGCACGACTATCCACGCCTGACGCGACACGCGATCGCCGCGGCCGGGTTCGCCGCGACCGCCGCCGTGCTTCAGGTCTCCGCCACCCAGGGCGCAGTCGCCAGTAACGAGGCCATCACCACGCCGGTGAAGCTCGGCGTCATCGAACAGGGCGTCGCCACATCCGAAACCGAAGCGGCGGCCGCCGACAATCGCGGCGCTGCGACGGGCAATTCGTCGTCAGGCTCCGCGCCGGCCGCAATGCCGATCCAGGCGGCCGGGACAGCATCGGCCTCCGGCGCGATGGCGAAAGCGCCGGCAGCGAAGCGCATGCGCGGCGCGACGGCCCCGCGATCCCTGCGCCGTACCGAAGCCGGCGAGGCGCGCGGCGGAGCATCGTGGCAGCGGCGTCACTTCGTGCTGATGCTGGGCATCGGCTATTGACGCCAGCAGCGTCGCGCCGGCGCCGTTTCCGGAACAGCGCGTCGCGCGCGCACGATCCATCACATGCAACATCCATCACATGCATGATCCATCACATGGATGTCTTCCGCCAACAGCTCGCCAACCGGCGTCCCTCGGCCTGCCGCGCAGCCGCCGGAAAGATACGCGCGTAACAAGCCGAGCGTGACGGCTCGACGACACCACCTGAACTCACCATGCCGCCGAAAGCCGACGTCGCGGCTGATTGACAGTGGCGACCGGCACAGTTTGATAATATGAAGACCATTGATTGAAATCAGGTCGCCATCCGGCTCCGCCTGGATCGGCGCCCCATCTCAGGACCGGGGTTGAATGAAGATCCGCATCGCGTTGCTCGTCCTCCTCACCTTGCTGACGGCACCGGCGACCGGATCGCTTGCCGCCGATGGCGGGCGCGTCGCGCTGGTGATCGGCAACGCCAAATATCCGGACTCCGAAAAGCCGCTCAAACAGCCCGTCAACGACGCGCGCGATCTGGCGGACGAGCTGAAGCGCGACGGCTTCGATGTCGAGGTCGGCGAGAACCTGACCGGCGACGCGATGCGGCGCGCCTTCGACCGGTTGTATAATCGCGTCAAGCCCGGCTCGGTCGGGCTGGTGTTCTTCAGCGGGTTCGGCATCCAGTCCGGCCGGCAGAGCTACATGATCCCGGTCGACGCCCAGATCTGGACCGAGCCGGACGTCCGCCGCGACGGCATCAGCCTGGAGACCGCGCTCGGCGAACTCAACAGCCGCGGCGCCTCGGTCAAGATCGCGCTGATCGACGCGTCGCGCCGCAATCCGTTCGAACGCCGGTTCCGCAGTTTCTCGGCCGGCCTCGCCCCGATCATCGCGCCCGGCGGTTCGCTGGTGATGTACTCCGCCGCACTGAGTTCGGTGGTCAGCGACAATGGCGGCGATCACAGCCTGTTCGTCAGCGAACTGCTCAAGGAAATCCGCGTCCCGGGACTGAGCGCCGAGGAAGCGCTCAACCGCACGCGCGTCGGCGTCACACGGGCGTCGCGCAGCGAACAGGTGCCGTGGATCTCGTCGTCGCTGGCGGAGGATTTTTCTTTCGTGCCCGCCGCGGCGACCGCCGCGAACGACAGCGCGACGAAGGCCGGCCCGACGCCCGGCGCGATCGTCGATCGCACGCCGCCCGGAACGCCGGTCGAGACCAAACCGGCGCCGCCGACTCCGCCGGTCGCGGCAACGCCTGACCCCAAGCCTGCTGCGCCTGAAAAATCGGCCACGCCTGCGGCGCCCGCCACGGCTGCTGCGCCCGCCAACAATGCGCCCGCGAAGCCCGTCGAACTCGCCAAGCAGATCGAGCTTCCGAAGCCGATCGACGTGCCGAAGGAGCTGCCCAAAGAGCTTTCGAAGGAACTCGCGAAGGACCTCGCGAAGGACCCTGGGACCACCAAGGCCGCCCCGGCCGGCGATCCGAAGCAGGACGACGACAAGGTCAAGCTGGCGCTGCGCGACGACCCGACGGTCCAGAGCCTGAGCAGCCGGATCGAGGAAAATCCGTCGGACGCCAACGCGCTTTACCGGCGCGGCCAGGTCTATGCCAGCAAGGGCGCCTACTGGTCGGCGATCAAGGATTTCGACGACGCGATCCGGCTCAACCCGCGCGACGTCGAGGCCTACAATAACCGTTGCTGGGTGCGCACCATCGTCGACGAACTGACCACGGCGCTGCGAGACTGCAACGAGGCGCTGCGGCTGCGCCCGAATTTCGTCGACGCGCTGGACAGCCGCGGCCTGCTCAACCTCAAGAACGGCCAGAACAAGAACGCGATCGCCGATTTCGACGCCGCCCTCAAGATCAATCCGCGGCTGACATCGTCGCTGTACGGTCGCGGCCTCGCCCGGCAACGCGCCGGGATGAAATCCGAAGGCGAAATCGACATCACCACCGCCAAGGGGATGGACCCGAACATCGTGAAGGAGTTCGAGAGCTACGGGATACGCTGACTGCGACGCACCGCCTCACCGCGGCATTGAACCTCCTTTGCCCCGCAAGCGACGATTGATCGAGGCGGATCTTGATACACCTCAACCTTGTTGCAGAGATCGCCTGAGGGCGGAGGGGATAGCGCCATGTCGAATACATCCAGTCTCGGGATTTTCCGCGCAGTTCTCGGTATCGGCGCCGCACTGGCGTTCGGGTCCGGCATGGCGTTCGCCGCCGACGACGTCACCGAAGACCAGATCCTTCGCGCGCTGGCGCCCAAGAAGCCGCTGACGCGCAGCCTGTCGGTGTCGCGGCCGGCGGCCGATCCGGCCGAGCGGCAGTTCGTCGATACGCTGCGCAATCGCCCCACCCGGTCGCTGTCCTCGGGCGAGCGCGAGCAGATCGCCGCGATGGCCATGGACAAGCCGAACATCGATCTGGAAATTACCTTCGACTACAATTCGGCGGATATCAGCCGCAAGGCCGAGCCGGCGGTCGAGGCGCTCGGCAAGGCGCTGTCCAATGCTGATCTCAAGGGATCGACCTTCGTGGTCGCCGGCCATACCGACAGCATCGGCAGCGAACCGTACAATCAGGAACTCTCCGAGCGCCGGGCCGATACGATCAAGCGCGTCCTCGTCGAGAAATACGGCGTCGCCGGCGCCGATCTCGTGACCGTGGGCTATGGCGAGAGCAAGCCGAAGAATGCCGCCAATCCGACCGACCCGTCGAACCGGCGGGTGCAGGTGGTCAACATGACCAATCAGACCACTGCCGCCAAGTGATACCGGACACAGGACATGTGACCGCGTCTCGGCAATTCGGCGCTCCGCTCCCGGCGGGGCGCTTTTGTCCTTTTTCCCCTTCATCGCGGTGTGTAGATTGTGGCTCACGGCAGCGCGGACGTTTGGTTTTCAGTGTTCTTCGATTCGAATTCGCTGAACGATCGAACTGATGAAGCGAAGTTCCGAATCGAGACCTGATCGAGTGCGCGCATGACCAAGGTGTGGATCGAGCCGGCCGTCCTGTCCTGTTCTTCCAGATCGACTGTCGATTCCGAGTCGACGATGATTTCATCGACGATGGTTTCGGCCGGCCCGCGCCGGGCCCGGACTTCCGCGGCGAACATCGCCGTCGCGACCCTCGCCCTCGTGACGCTTGGTTTTGCGACGCTCGGTTTTGCGGGTGCGGCGATCGCGGCCGAGAAGGCCGAGCCGCCGCCGCCGGGCGTGCAGGTCACCGTCGCCAAGGCCACCAACGCCTGCTTCTCCGACATGGTCCGTGTCACCGGCTTCGTGGTGCCGCGCCGCGAGGCCGTGGTGATCGCCGACAGCGAGGGCAAGGTCACCGAGGTGCTGGTCCGCGAGGGCGACGTCGTCACCGACAATCAGGAGCTGGTGCGTACCGTCGGCGCGACCGGCCCGAAATCGCTGCGCGCGCCGGCCGCCGGACTGATCACCGAGCTGCGCACCGCGGTCGGCGCACCGGTCTCGCCGCTCGCCGGGCCGGTGGCGCGCATCGCCGTCGGCAATGAAATCGAGATCGAGGCCGAAGTGCCGAGCATCCACGCGCTCAAGGTCACGCCCGGCGCGCCGGCGCGCATCGGCCGCGACGACGGCCCCGATCTGGTCGGCAAGGTGCGGCTGCTCGCGGCGACGATCGACCGCAAGACCCAGCTCGGCAAGGTCCGGATCTCGGTCACCAACACGCCGTCGCTGAAGATCGGAATGTTCGTCCGCGCCACCATCGACGCGCGGCGGAGCTGCGGCGTCGCGATCCCGCGTTCGGCGATCGACCACCTCAAGGTGCAGGTGGTGAAGGGCGGCACGGTGGAAACCCGCCGGGTCAAGGTCGGGCTGGTATCCGACAGCAGCATCGAGATCCTCGACGGTATCCGCGAAGGCGAGCTCGTCGTTGCCGATGCCGGCACCTCGCTGCACGACGGCGACCTGATCAAGCCGATCTTCCTCGACGAATTCGACCGATCGCGAGCACGCTAATGGGCCTCAACGTCTCCTCCTGGTCGATCCGGCATCCGCTGCCCTCGATCGTGTTCTCGATCATCCTGCTGGCGCTGGGCTGGATCAGCTTCACCAAGCTCGCGGTGACCCGGCTGCCGAGCGCCGACATCCCGGTGATCTCGGTGGCGGTGGCGCAGTTCGGCGCCGCCCCCGCCGAGCTGGAAGCGCAGGTCACCAAGACCATCGAGGACGGCGTCTCCGGCGTCGAGGGCGTGCGCCACATCGCCTCGTCGATCACCGACGGGCTGTCGGTCACGACGATTCAGTTCGCGCTCGAGACCAACACCGACCGCGCGCTGAACGACATCAAGGACGCCATCACAAGAGTCCGCAGCAACCTGCCGCAGAACGTCAACGAGCCGCTGATCCAGCGCGTCGACGTGATCGGCCTGCCGATCCTCACCTACGCGGCGATCTCGCCCGGCAAGACGCCGGAGCAATTGTCGTGGTTCGTCGACGACGTGGTCAAGCGCGCGCTGCAGGGCGTGCGCGGCGTGGCGCAGGTCGAGCGCATCGGCGGTGTCGAGCGCGAGATCCTGGTGTCGCTCGATCCCGACCGGCTGAAGGCCGCAGGCCTGACCGCGCTCGACGTGTCGCGGCGGCTGCGCGGCACCAATGTCGACCTCGCCGGCGGCCGCGCCGAAATCGGCCGCAACGACCAGGCGATCCGCACGCTGGCTGGTGCGAAGACGCTGAACGATCTCGCCGGCACCATGATCAGCCTGCCGTCCGGCGGCGAAATCCGGCTCGACGACCTCGGCACCGTGACCGACACCATCGCCGACCGCCGCACCTTCGCCCGCGTCAACGGCGAGCCGGTGGTCGCGCTCGGCATCAAACGCTCCAAGGGCGCCAGCGACGTCGTCGTCGCGGAAGCCGTGCAGAAGCGGATCGACGCGCTGAAGGCGGCGCATCCCGACGTCGACCTCAAGCTGATCGACACCTCGGTCGACTACACCAAGGGCAATTACGAAGCCGCGATCTCGACGCTGTTCGAGGGCGCGATCCTCGCGGTGATCGTGGTGTTCCTGTTCCTGCGCGACCTGCGCGCCACCGTGATCGCCGCGATCTCGCTGCCGCTGTCGATCTTCCCGGCGTTCTGGGCGATGGACATGCTGGGCTTTTCGCTGAACCTGGTCAGCTTCCTCGCCATCACGCTCTCCACCGGCATCCTGGTCGACGACGCCATCGTCGAGATCGAGAACATCGTCCGCCACATGCGGATGGGCAAATCGCCCTATCAGGCGGCGATCGAGGCCGCCGATGAAATCGGTCTCGCGGTGATCGCGATCTCGCTGACCATCATCGCGATCTTCGCGCCGGCGAGCTTCATGTCCGGCATCGCCGGTCAGTTCTTCAAGCAGTTCGGCATCACCGTCTCGGTGCAGGTGTTCTTCTCGCTATTGGCGGCGCGTTTCATCACGCCGGTGCTCGCCGCGTATTTCCTGAAGAACGTCTCGCACGAGGAAAAGCCGCCGGGCCGCATCCTGCAGGGCTACACCCGCATGGTGACCTGGTCGGTGAAGCACTACTACCTCACGGTGCTGATGGGGCTCGGGGTGTTCGCCGCGTCGATCTGGAGCATCGTGCTGCTGCCGCAGGGCTTCCTGCCGGCGCAGGACACCGCGCGCTCGGTGATGGCGATGGAGCTGCCGCCCGGCACCCAGATCCGCACCACCGAGAAGACCACCGAGCGGATCGTCACGCTGCTGCGCCAGCGGCCCGAGGTGCGCAGCGTGTTCGTCGACGGCGGAAGGGTGCCGCCCGGCATCCAGGAGGTCCGCCGCGCTTCGCTGATCATCAACTACACGCCGAAGGGCGACCGCAAGATCACCCAGCGCGAACTCGAACTGGCGATCAGCAAGGATCTCGATCAGATTCCCGACATCCGCTACTGGTTCCTCGACGAGAACGGCTTGCGCGCGATCTCGCTGGTGGTGACCGGCGCCGACAGCAACATCGTCAACAACGTCGCCCAGGAACTGGCGGCGCAGATGAAGCGCATCCCGATCATCTCCAACGTGATCTCCGAGACCTCGCTCGACCGGCCCGAGCTGCGGATCCAGCCGCGCGCCGATCTCGCCGCCCGGCTCGGCGTCTCGACCGAGAGCCTGTCCGAAACAATCCGCGTCGCCACCATCGGCGACGTCGGCCCGGCGCTCGCCAAGTTCGACGCCGGCGACCGGCTGGTGCCGATCCGGGTGCAGCTCGAGGACGGCGCGCGCGGCGAGCTCGGCGTGCTGGAGCAGCTCCAGGTGCCGATCTTCGGCGGCCGCGGCTCGGTGCCGCTGTCGGTGGTCGCCGACATCAAGTTCGACCAGGGCCCGACCAGCATCAACCGCTACGACCGCGAACGTCAGGCCACTGTCGCCGCCGATCTCGTCGGCAACGCCGCGCTCGGCGACGCCACCAGGCTGATCAACGATCTGCCGGTGATGAAGTCGCTGCCCAAGGGCGTCCGGGTCAGCCCCTCCGGCGACGCCGAGAGCCTGAACGAATTGTCGGAAGGCTTCGCCACCGCGATCTCGGCCGGCCTGATGATGGTCTATGCGGTGCTGGTGCTGCTGTTCGGCACCTTCCTGCAGCCGATCACCATCTTGTTCTCGCTGCCGCTGTCGATCGGCGGCGCGATCGCCGCGCTGCTGGTCACCGGCAAACAGCTCACCACGCCGGTGTGGATCGGCATCCTGATGCTGATGGGCATCGTCACCAAGAATGCGATCATGCTGGTCGAGTTCGCGCTGGAGGCGATCCGCGACGGCAAGCCTCGCGAAGCAGCGATGATCGACGCCGGCCAGAAGCGCGCCCGCCCGATCGTGATGACCACCATCGCCATGGTCGCCGGCATGATCCCGAGCGCGCTGGCATTCGGCGCCGGCGGCGAATTCCGCTCGCCGATGGCGCTGGCGGTGATCGGCGGCCTGATCTTTTCGACGGTGCTGTCGCTGATCTTCGTGCCGGCGATGTTCATGATGATGGACGATGTCGGCCGCCTGTTCTGGCGGTTCGGCAAGCTGCTGCTCACCCATCACGGCGACGACGAGGACACCGGCAGGACGCCCGGCCCGCCCGCGCCGCCGAAGCCCACCCCCGCGCCGGCCGCAGCCGCGCCGGCGAGCCCGGCGCCGGCCAGCGCCGCGCCGGCGAAGAGCCTGTCTTTCTGGCGAAGCAAGTAAGCGACGCGGAGAGCCGCGTTTGGCCTTTGATTGCGCGCGGCAAACGCTGCGTGTCGGCTCGCACAACTGGAATCTGTGATTCCTCGAGCCGTTCTGCTTTTGATGGAATCAGCGCTCGCGATCCGATTGCCGCCGTCATCCTGAGGCGCCCGCTGGGCCGCGCTGTGCGCGGCGCGGCGGGCCTCGAAGGATGGGCCGCGGGCACCTCGGGCCGCATCCTTCGAGGCGCGCTACGCGCGCACCTCAGGATGACGATTCTGCACTCGAGGAGGCGCATTGTTTCAATCTGTCGATGAAGTGCTCTAGTTTCGGCTGAATAACCGTAGCCGACGCGCGGCCGTGACGTGAGCACAGTGCGTAGGGAATCGACTCCGCGCTGCTACGCAGCGCATTCCGGAATGTCGACTGTGGGGTTTGGCGAACCTGCTCAGCGCTCCTGGCTGCGCGCGACCTGGGTCAGGCGGCTCATGTTCTTCAGCAGGATGCGGCCGCGGTGCAGATCGAGGATGCCGTCCTTGCGCCAGCTCTGGAGCTGACGGTTGACGCTCTCGCGCGCGGCGCCGACGAACACGCCGAGCTGCTCCTGCGAGATGTGAACCTCGGCGCCGAAATCCGCCGCCAGCGCGCACAGCCGCCGGGCCAGACGTACCGGCAGCGGCTGCAGCACCGATTCCTCCATGCGCTCGCTCATCCAGCGAATCCGCTGGCACAGCAGCGCGATCAGCTTCACCGCGAGCTTCGGCTCGCGCTCCAGATGGCCGAGGAAATCCTCCCGCCGCAGCACGAACAGTTCGGTGGATTCGCCGGCGGTGGCGTCGGCGGTGCGGCTCTGGCCGTCGAGCACCGCGACCTCGCCGAACAGGTCGCCGGGGCCGAGGAAATTCAGCGTCAGCCGGCTGCCGTCGGAGGCGCCGGTCTCGATCCGGATCTGGCCGCGCCGCACGCCGAACAGCGCATCGCCGTCATCGCCCTTCTGGAACAGCATCTCGCCGGCGTCGAGCTGCTGGGTGTGACAGAGCCCGGCGATCCGCTGCAATTCCTCGGGACCGAGATCGGCGAACAGGGGATTCATTTTCAGGATCACCGCGAATTCGGCCTGTGTACTCATCGCGATGATCGCCCCCCAGAATGTCACCTACCGTTTAGCCGCACCAGCGGCGCAATGGTTCAAAAGAAATGTGCCGCGGGTCACAGAAAGTTCGGTTTTCACTGCGGTATTTTGCCCGGCCGCTACACACGAGGCTCGCCGCCGATCTGAAATTGCGATTTGATCACGCTCGATCCGATCGGACACAGCGGTCGCCGCGTCGGACCACGCCGCGGGTCGTGACGCTGCGAAGTGATACACGCGCGCGACATCGCGCCTTGGGAAGTGGTGATGAAAATCAGCAAGCTTGCCGGCATCCTGATCGCGGTGATTGTCGCCGCGGTTGCGCTGCTGCTCATCGTCGGAATTCCATCGGGCGCCTTGACCTCGGCGATCCAGTCCCGCGTCGAGCGCGACACCGGCTACCGGATCGCGATCGGCGGTGGGAGCAAGGTGAGCCTGTTTCCGGGCTTCAGCGTCACGCTGAACGATGTGACGCTGCAGAACCCGAACGATCGCAATCCCGACAGCCGCCTCACGATCGGGCGCGTCCGCGCCGAACTGCCGCTCGGCAGCGTGATCTCGGGCAAGCCTCACGTTACCGAACTGACGCTGACCAAGCCGGAGCTTCGCGTCCCGCTGATCCGCGAGCGCGCGCCGACCGCCTCATCACCCCCGCCCCCCGCCGGCCGCACCGGCCGAAAGATCGACACCGTCATCGACCGCGTCATTGTCGAAGACGGCGTGGTGGTGATGGCGAATGCGGCCGATCGGGTCGAGGACCGGATCGAGGGCATCAATGCCGAGATCACCATCGATGCGGAACGCCGCGTCAGCGCCGTCGGCGGCGCGCAGCTCGGCGGCCGGCCGGCGAAATACGAGATCAAGGCGGCGCTGCCCGCCACGGACGCGCAGCCGGCGCCAGTCGAACTCGAGCTCGACGCGCCGGATCTGCTGCGCGCGCCGCTCGCCGCCAAGGCCGAGGTCCGGCTGCGCGGCACGCTGCTGCAGATCAACGGCCTGTCCGGCACGCTGGGCGACGGCGCCTTCAACGGCTGGGCCTCGGCCGATCTCGCCGGCAAACCGCAGCTCAAGCTCGACCTCGATTTCCAGCGCCTCGACCTCGGCAATCCGCGCGCGCCCGCGCAACCCGCCGGCGCGCCGTGGAGCGATGCCCGGATCGACCTGTCGGGCCTGAACTATGTCGACGCCGAGCTGCGGCTGTCGGCGGCCGAGCTCAATCTCGGCGCGGCGCATTTCGCCCCGGTGTCGATCGACGCCAAGCTCGTGGGCGGCGTGGTCACCGCGCAGTTCTCGCAGGTCGGCGTCTATGGCGGCGAGGCAGAGGGCCGGCTCGGAATCGACGCCTCGCAGCGGACGCCGTCGTTCAGCCTGAGCGGCGACCTCGACGGCGTCCGGGCGCTGCCGCTGCTCGGCGGCCTCGCCGAATTCGACAGGATCGACGGCAAGATGCAGGCGAAGCTGGCGCTGCGCGCAGGCGGCGACAGCCAGCGCGCCATCCTGTCGAGCATCGCCGGCACCGCTTTCGTCAATGTTCGCGACGGGGAAATCCGCGGCGTCAATGTCGCGCGGATGATCCGCAAGCTGACCACCTCGACGCTGTCGGGCTGGCAGGAAAGCGGCACCGAAGCCACCGACCTGACGCAGCTCGGCGCGTCGTTCCGGATCGCGCAGGGCAAGGCCGCGACCGCCGACCTGGCACTGGCCGGGCCGCTGGTGCGGATGACCGGCGCCGGCACGATCGATCTCGGCGCCAAGACGCTGGCGCTCAGGGTCGAGCCGAAGCTGGTGCTGACGACGCAGGGCCAGAGCGCGCCCGGCGAGCCGCAGGCCGGTCCAGCCGCCGAGCCGGTCGGGCTCGGCATCCCGGTGATGATCGAGGGGCCGTGGGCGTCGCCGCGGATCTTCCCCGACGCCGCCGGCATCCTCGACAATCCGGACGCGGCCTATGCCCGGCTGCGCCAGATCGGCACGGGCCTGTTCGGCGCACTCGGCGGCGGCGCGAACAGCAGCGCGGGCGGCGCGCAGGGGACAGACAATCCGCCCGGCGGCGCGCTCGGCGAGAGCATCGGCCGGCTGATCCAGCAGGGCCTTCAAGGAGGCGCCGCGGCCGGATCCCCGCGCGACGCGACGCCATCGCAGCCGCCGACCGCGCAACAGCCCGGCGCTGCGCCCGCCGACCGGACCGACGACGCCACCATGAACGCGATCATGAAGCAGTTGTTCGGCCGCCAATAGGCCGCCCTCCCCGTCCCGAGCCGCCCCGCCCGAGCCCGCGGCAGCGCTCGCCCCGCATTCTGTGATAAGACCAAGCTGGTCCCGCGCGGCCGCCGGTCGGCGGCGTGCCCTGCGGCGTGGGGCCGCTGGTGTCGATCCCGCAGCGCGTAGCGGCGCGGCTGCAAAGGAACAGAATGCCCGGCCTCGAGACGATCACCCGAACGCGACGTCGCGGCCTGTTCGCGAAATACGTCACGTCGCTGGTCGGGCTCGTGGTGTTCGTGCTCGCGGTCAACGGCGCGCTGGAAATCTGGTTCAGCTATCGGCAGACCCGCGCGGCGCTGATCGATGCGATGGCGGAGAAGGCCGAAGCCACCGCGCGACGGATCGAACAGGCGATGACCGAGCTCGAGCGCCAGATCAGTTGGACCACGCGCGCCAGCGTGCAGACGCTGGAGCAGCGCCGCACCGACTACACCCAATTGATGCAGCAGGTGCCGGCGATCAGCCAGCTCGCGCTGATCGACGGCCAGGGACGCGAGGCGCTGCGGCTGACCCGCGCGGCGGCGCCCGGCGTCGGCGCCGAGTTCTGGCGCGATCCGCAGGTCGCGCAGGCCGCCGTGACCGGCGTGTCGTTCGGCCAGATCCGGTTCCGCAACGGGCGGCCCTTCATCGTCGTCGCGGTGGCGCATGCCGGACGCGACCCGGCGGTGACCGCGGCCGAGATCGACCTGCGTTTCCTGTCCGGACTGATCGGGGACGCCCAGGCCGGCAAGGTCGGAATCGCCTATGTGATCGACCCCGCAGGCCGATTGCTGGCGAGTTCACGCGACAGCGACACCCTCGGCGAAGACATCGCGGGCCGGCGCCAGGTCGCGGCGCTGCTGCGCGACCCGCCGCAGGTGCTGGCGGCAGGACAGGACGGCGACGGTCGCGCCATGCTGGTGGCGTCGCGCCCGGTGGCGAAGCTCGGCTGGTTCGTGCTGTTCGAGCAGCCGCGCAGCCAGGCCTTCGCGTCGATCGGCGAAGTGCTGCTGCGGATCGCCGGCCTGATCGCGCTCGGCCTGATCGTCGCGATCATCGCCAGTATGGTTCTGGCGCGGCGGATGCTGGTGCCGATCGACGCGCTGCGCGCCGGCGCGAGCCGGCTCGGCGGCGGCGATTTCGGCCAGCGCATCGAGGTCCGCACCGGCGACGAATTGGAGGATCTGTCCGATCAGTTCAACAGCATGGCCGGGCAATTGCAGGAGACCTATGCGGGACTCGAAAGCAAGGTCGAGGAGCGAACCCGCGACCTCGAGCGATCGATCAACGAACTGAAGGCGCTCGAAGAGGTCGGCCGCGCGATCGCGTCCTCGCTCGATCTCGACGCGGTGCTGCCGACGGTGGCGGCGCGCGCGCTGGAGATCGCCCGTGCCGATGCAGTTCTGATCTTCAGCTACGATCCGACCCGGCGGCGGTTCGACCTCGCCGAGGCCAAGGGCATCGAGGCGCCCTCCGACGGCGAAGCGGCCTATGCGTCAATCGAGGCCGACGGCAGCATGCTCGGCGACGCGGCGCAGTCCGGCCAGCCGATCGCGGTGCCCGATCTGTCCGCCGCGCCCGACCATCCGCTGAATCAGCTGGCGCTCGCGGCCGGCTTCGCCGCGGTGCTGGTGGTGCCGCTGCTCGATCAGCAGGGCGCGCTCGGCGCGCTGGTGGTGCTGCGGCGCAGCGCCGGCGACTTCCCCGACAATCTCATCGGGCTGATGCGCACCTTCGCGCATCAATCGGAGCTGGCGATGCGCAACGCGCGGCTGTTCCGCGAGGTCGACCACAAGGGCCGCGAACTGGCCAGCGCCCACGACACCGTGCAGCTTCAGGCGGCCAAGCTGCGGGAGCAGACCGATCAGCTCAAGGACTGGAACCGCTCGCTCGAGGAGCGCGTCGAAAAGCAGCTCGGCGAGATCGAGCGGATACGAAAGCTGGAGCGCTTCCTGGCGCCGCAGGTGGCGCAACTGATCGCCTCTTCCGACGGCCATGATGCGCTGCTCGACAGCCATCGCCGCGAAGTCACCGTGGTGTTCTGCGATCTGCGCGGCTTCACCGCCTTCACCGAAGCCTCCGAACCGGAGGAAGCGATGAACGTGCTGCGCGAATATCACGCAGCGCTCGGCGAACTGATCTTCCGCTACGAGGGCACGCTCGACCGCTACGCCGGCGACGGCGTGATGATCCTGTTCAACGCCCCGATCCCGTTCGCCGACCACACCAGGCGCGCGGTGAAGATGGCGGTGGAGATGCGCGACGCGCTGGCCAAACTGACCGAAAAATGGAGCCATCGCGGCCACAGCCTCGGCTTCGGCATCGGCATCGCGGTCGGCTACGCCACGATCGGCCAGGTCGGCTTCGAGCGCCGGCTGGAATACGCCGCGATCGGCAGCGTCACCAACCTCGCCTCGCGGCTGTGCGCCGAGGCCGCGCCGGGCCAGATCATCGTCAGCCAGCGCGCCTATGCGATGGTCGAGGACTGGGCCGAGGCGCGGCCGATCGCGCCGCTGACGCTGAAAGGCTTCAGCCGCCCGATACCGGCCGTGGAAATTCTGTGCTGGCGTGAAACCCCGGACGCCGATGCCGACACCAATGACACACGCCCCGCGGCCAGTGCCGGCCGCGCCTCGTGAGCGCTTGGCGCGACGGGCGCGCATGACTAGAGTTGAAGGCTATTCGGAATCCGGGACGGGACAGAGGTTGTGACCATGAGCTTTGGGATCGCGAACGACCCTGCCCGCGGCGTTCTCCAGTGCGGCGTGAGCGCGCTGCTGATCGCAACGCTCTGCGCGCTCGCGCAGCCGGCGCGCGCCGCCGACGAGGAGCCAGATGCGGTCAAGGGCCAGGCGGTGACGGTGCTGAAGGCGGCCAAATCCTGCTTCCCCGCGATCGTCGAAGTCTCCGGCTTTCTGATCCCGCGCGACGAAATCTCGATCCGCCCCGACCGCCCCGGCGCGCGGGTCACCGAGGTGATGGCGGACGCCGGAGAGATCGTCGCGCAGGGCCAGGCGCTGGCGAAACTCGCCGGCCCCGATGGCGGATCGACGATCTCCGCGCCGGTCGCGGGCCTCGTCTCCAGCTCCACCGCGGTGATCGGATCGCCGGCTTCGGCCAAGGGCGAGGCGCTGTTCACCATCATCGCGCGCAGCGAATTCGACCTGGTGGGCCAGGTGCCGACGCGCGATCTGGCGCAGCTCGCGGTCGACCAGACCGCCGCGGTCAAGATCGTCGGCGTGCCCGACGAGATCGAGGGCCGGGTGCGGCGTGTGTCGGCGACGGTCGAGCCCAACAGCCAGCTCGCCAGCGTGTTCGTCGGAATCAGCTCGACCAAGCGGCTGTTGTCCAACGCATCGGGCCGCGCGATGATCAAGACCGGCGAGAGCTGCGGCATCTCCGTGCCGCTGACCGCCGTGCTCTACAGCACGGGTGGCACCGTGGTGCAGGTGGTGCGGCGCCAGACAGTCGAGACCAAGCGCGTCGAGGTCGGACTGATGAACGGCGGCAATGTCGAAATCCGCGAAGGCCTGCAGGAAGGCGACGTCATCGTGGCCCGCGCCGGCGCCTTGCTGCGCGAAGGCGACCCGGTGCGCCCGGTGGTCGCCGACGCGAAGCCGGCCGAGAGGTAAGCGCCTGCGGCGAACCGGCTACGCGCTGCGCGCCAGCGCGCCGTCGATCATTGCGACGGCGTTGTTCAGGCCATACACCGCGACGAACGAGCCGAAGCGCGGGCCTTTTTCCTGGCCGAGCAGCACCTGGTACAGCATGTTGAACCAGTCGAGCGACACGCCCGGCTTGCCGTCCTTCGCCGCCTTCTTGTGATCGAGGAACGGCTCGCGGCGGCCGATCTCGTAGACCACGTCCTGGATCGCTTCCGCAGTGGACTCCGGCGCCAATTGCGACAGCGCGTCGCGCAGGTCCTGCAAGGCGGCGCGCTCCTGATCGGTCGGGTCGCGGAACGTCTTGGTGGGCGCCACGAAGTCGCGATAGTAGTTGATCGCGTAGCCGACCATGGCGTCGAGCTTCGGATGGGTCTGCGGCGTCACGCCCGGCCGGTAGCGGCCGATGAAGCCCCACAGCGTCTCGGCGTTTTCGGCGTTCGACGACGACACCAGCGTCAGCAGGAGCTGGAACGTCACCGGCATGTCGGATTTCGGCGGATTGCCGCTGTGAATGTGCCAGACCGGATTGGCGAGCTGCTGCTTGGCGTCCTGCCGGGCAAAGCCGTCGAGGAACTGCTGGTAGTCGTCGACATTGCGCGGGATCACGTCGAAATACAGCCGCTTGGCCGCCTTCGGCTCGCGATACATGAACAGCGACAGCGATTCCGGCGAGGCGTAACGCAGCCATTCGTCGATGGTCAGGCCGTTGCCCTTCGACTTGGAGATCTTCTGGCCCTTGTCGTCGAGGAACAGTTCGTAGTTGAAGCCCTCCGGCGGCGTGCCGCCGATCGCCTGGGCGATCTTGCCGGACAGCTTCACTGAGTCGATCAGATCCTTGCCGGCCATCTCGTAATCGACGCCGAGCGCGGTCCAGCGCATCGCCCAATCCGGCTTCCACTGCAATTTGCAATGCCCGCCGGTGACCGGAACGGTGACGCGCTCCCTGGTCTCCGGATCGTCATACGAGACCGTGCCGGCCGCGACGTCGTGTTCGGCGATCGGTACCTGCAGCACCACGCCGGTGCGCGGACAGACGGGGAGAAACGGCGAGTAGCTCGCCGCGCGCTCCTCGCGCAGGCTCGGCAGCATGATCGCCATCACCTTGTCGAGCCGCTGCAGCACCGTGAGCAGCGTCGCATCGAACCGGCCGGACTTGTAGTAATCGGTCGCCGAGGCGAATTCGTAGTCGAACCCGAAGGTGTCGAGGAATGCGCGCAGCCGCGCATTGTTGTGGGCGCCGAACGATTCGTGGGTGCCGAACGGATCGGGCACGCTGGTCAGCGACTTGCCGAGATGCTGCTCCAGCATTTCCTTGTTCGGCACGTTGTCCGGGACCTTGCGCAGCCCGTCCATGTCGTCCGAGAAGGCCAGCAGCCTGGTCCTGATCTTGTCGTCGGTCAGCACCCGGAAGGCGTGGCGCACCATCGTGGTGCGGGCGACTTCGCCGAAGGTGCCGATATGCGGCAGGCCGGAGGGGCCGTAGCCGGTTTCGAACAGCACTTCGTCCTTGGGCTGCTTCTTCAGCCGAGCCACCAAAGCGCGGGCCTGCTCGAACGGCCAGGCGTTGGATTGTTCGGCGAGCGTGCGCAGGTCGGCAGCGCTGGGCAGATCGGTCGTGGTCATCAAGGTCTCCAACCGCGCGAGGCGGGTCTTTCGGATTGGTCAGAACGGGCTGACGGAAAAATAGCGCAGCCACAGATCGGTGTAGCGGCCCTTTTCCCAGACCCGGAACAGCGCCCAGTTCAGCGACTGGCGCAGCAGATCGTTGCCCTTGCGGACCGCGATGCCGACGCCCTCGCCGAAATAGCGGCTTTCGGTAAACGGACCGCCCGAGAAGGCGCAGCAATTCTCGGAATCGGTGCCGTTGATCCAGAACGCCAGCGAGATTGCATCGCCGAAGATGAAGTCGACCTCGCCGCGCTTCAGCGCCGCGCGCAAGGCCTCGTCGTTCGGGTAGGAATGCAGCTCGGCGTCGGTGAACATCGCCTTGAGATAGGCCTCGTGGGCGGAGCCTGAAATCGCGCCGACCTTCTTGCCCTCGAGATATTCCGGGCGGATCTCCGGCAGCACCGCGTCCTTGCGGGCGACGAATCTTCCGGGCGCGCGGTAATAAGGATCGGTGAAGTCGACCTTGCCGCGGGTCTGCGGCGTCACCGCCAGCGAGGCGATGATGGCGTCGCCGCGATTGCTCGCCAGCGCGTCCAGCAGTGTCTCGAACCGCCGCATCTGCACCGTGCAGGTGACCTTCATCTCCTCGCACAGCGCACGCGCCAGATCGACATTGAAGCCGGCCGGATTGCCGTCGGCGCCGGTGAAATTGAACGGCGGATAGTCGGTCTCGGTGAGAAACCGGATCACGGTGAGGCGCGACAGATCGGGCCGCTCCGGCCGCCGCCGCGGGTCCCAGAACCCCGGCACGGCATGCGCCGTCGCCGCGGCGGTCGCCTTCGCTTCGGCCTCGGTTTCGGCGGCGTGCGCAGCGTGGAGCGGCAGCAGGGCACCGAACAGCACCAGCGCCATCAGCCATGGCCGCGCCGCGGCTGAGAGCAATGGCCGCGCCGCGGCTGAAAGCAATGGCCGCGCCACGGCCGAACAGCCGTTGATGAAACACTCAATCCATGGTTGCATAGTCGGGGTCCGCACCGGCGACCTTATAGACCATCCGGCGCGAGACGCGAGTGCCGTTTGCGTAAGGGCGTTCCATGGTCGTCGCCGACCGCGCCGGACACAACGTTACGGGAGCGCGGCGCGACGAAGACGCGCGGTCTTCGCCATGGCCGAAGCGGCCGGGCTTTCTCGCGAGCTGGATCGGGCCGGCCACGGACGGCGATGCGGGCGTGTCGCAGAGCCCCGAACTGGACTGCCTGCGCGGCGTGCTGGCGCCCGATCTGCTGCAGGCTGCCCGTCGGCGCGCGCAGCAACTCGGGATCGGCGCCGACCAGGTGCTGATCCGCTG
The DNA here is from genome assembly GCF_052445935.1 of Rhodopseudomonas sp. NSM. Classification (NCBI taxonomy): domain Bacteria; kingdom Pseudomonadati; phylum Pseudomonadota; class Alphaproteobacteria; order Hyphomicrobiales; family Nitrobacteraceae; genus Rhodopseudomonas; species Rhodopseudomonas sp. NSM. Next base: position 279,576 of record NZ_JBQTCH010000007.1, read on the forward strand.
GGCGGTGATCGACGAAGCGGCTTACCTGCAGCGACTGGCCCGGCATCTCCGGATCGCCCGCGAGGATTTCGCGCGCGTCGACCGCGACGACACCCCGCTTCATGACGACCAGATGCGCTTCGCCGCCGCATCCGGCGTAATGCCGCTGCGACGGAACGGTGAACTGGTATGGGCGATGGCGCCACGGCGGGTGGCGGCCCGCACCTTGTGCGAGGTGCTGCACGACCGTCCCTCACTGCGCGACCGGTTTCGGATCGCGACCCACGGAGCGATGCAGCAATTCCTGCAGCAGACCGGTCGGGGGCTGGCGCAACATGCGAGCTTAGGCCTGCAGCGCCGCTATCCCGCGCTGGCGGTGACGCCCTGCGACGGCAGGATCGGCTGGCGGGCCGGGCTCGGGCGCGCGGCGGGCGGGGCGTTGCTGGCTGCCGCAATGCTGCTGCTGTGCGCCGGCCATTCGGGCGTGATCCCGGCGCTGCTGTTTCTCGGCTTCATCGGGCTGCGGCTGGCGGCGAGCCTGCTGCCGCGACAACCCGCAGCACGATCGGCGCGGCGGCCGGACCACGAATTGCCGATCTACACCGCGATCGCGGCGCTGTATCGCGAGGCGTCGTCGGTGGCGTCTCTGGTCGAGGCGATCGAAGCGCTGGATTATCCGCCGGAAAAACTCGACATCATTCTGGTGGTTGAACTCGACGATCTGGCGACCCGCGCCGCGATCGCGCGGCTGGGGTCGCGACCACATCTGCGCATGCTGATTGCGCCGGCCGTCGGGCCCAGAACCAAGCCGAAGGCGCTGAACTACGCGCTGCCGTTCGTGCGCGGCGGCATGGTGACGGTGTTCGATGCCGAGGACCGCCCGCAGCCCGGCCAGCTTCGCGCCGCGATCGATGCCTTCGCGCGCGGCGGGCCGAAGATCGGCTGCGTGCAGGCCGGCCTGTGCGTCGACAACATCACCCACAGCTGGCTGTCGCGGCTGTTCCTCGCCGAATATGCCGGCCAGTTCGAGGCGGTGCTGCCCGGCCTCACGCGGCTTGGACTGCCGCTGCCGCTCGGCGGCTCCTCGAATCATTTCCGCACCGGCGTGCTGCGCGCGGTGGGCGGCTGGGACGCCTACAACGTGACCGAGGATGCCGATCTCGGCTTCCGGCTGGCGCGGTTCGGCTACACCGCGATCAGCTTCGATTCCCGCACCTTCGAGGAGGCGCCGATCGGCCTCGCCGCCTGGCTCGGTCAGCGCACGCGCTGGATGAAGGGCTGGATGCAGACCTGGTGCGTGCACATGCGACGGCCGCGACTGTTCTGGCGCGATGCCGGCTGGCGCGGGCTGCTGGCGCTGAACCTGATCGTCGGCGGCGGTGTGCTGTCCGCCCTGATCCATCCGCTGATGCTGCTGGATCTCGCCGCCACCGGATGGAGCCTCGCGTCGGGCGGACCGGCTGACGGGCTCTCGGCCGGGCTGCATGGCCTGACGATTGCCGCCGGTTATATCGGCAGCGCGGTCGTCGCCGCGATCGGCCTGAAACGGATCGGCCGGCTGCGCGAGTGCCCCTGGCTGCTGCTGATGCCGCTGTACTGGATCTGCCTGTCGGTGGCGGCGTGGCGCGCGCTCGGCGAACTGGTGTGGAAGCCGCATCATTGGCAGAAGACCGAGCACGGCGTCGCCGCGCGGGCGCCCGCCGCGACGGCTGCCATGCGGGCATCGGCCGTCAGAGATAGCGCTTCAGATCCGCGGCGGCCTCTTCGGGCTTCCGCTTGATGTTGAACGGCGCGACGAACCTGCCGTCCTTGTCCATCAGATAGATCAGCGCGGTGTGGTCCATGGTGTAGTCGCCGTCCGCGGTCGGGACTTTCTTCGCATAGACCCGATAGCCCTTCTCGATCCTGTCGGTGGCCTCGCGCGAGCCCGACAGCCCTTTCAGATGCGGATCGAAGCTCGACAGATATTCCTTCATCGATTCCGGCGTATCGCGCTCCGGATCGACCGAGACGAAATAGGCGTTGAGGCGGTCGGCCTCGGGACCCAGCGCCTGCAGCACCTGGGTGATTTCGAACAGCGCGGTCGGACAGACATCCGGGCAGCGGGTGAAGCCGAAGAAGATCAGCGTCGGCTTGCCCTTCAGGCTCTGCTCGGTAACCACCTGCCCGTTCTGGTCGGTGAGCTGGAACGGGCCGCCGATCGACGCCGGCGCGGTGACCTTGGTCAGTCCGCCGAGCAACCACAGTACCACGACCAGGCCGACGACCAGACTGCCGGCGAATGCCGCGATGATGACGAGCGGACGGATGGAAGAGGCTTGTGCGGCCATCGCGGAATCCTCGGCGAACGCCGGTCGGCGAAGCGAGGGTCCGCGCACCGGCAAGATCACACGGCATGGCGCCGCGCATGCCGAAGCCATAGAGCGCGATGTGGCGGCCGGCAAGCGCGCTCGCCTTCCGCAGGATCACGTGATGCGGAGCAGCGAGCTCCCGTTACCGCGAGGCGGAGGCCTGTGCGTCCATGTAGCACGGGCGGTACATCGACATCAGCTGCTTGCCGCGCAGGAAGATCATCTGCCGCGTCAACCCGCCGCGTTTGGCGATCCAGCGGCGGATCTCCGCCGGATACATCGTGTACAGCATATGCGTCGCTTCGGGATTGGTGATCGCGCGGCCGTTGGAGCCGAGATCCCAGGCGGCGTGGAAACCGAGATTGGCGCGCGAGGTGACGCAGATCTTGTGGTGCGGCACGGCGCCGAGGACGATGGTGCAGGCCGAGGCGCACAGACCGTCGATCACCACGGTCTCGCCGGAGGACCGAAGGCTCTGATATTTGTCGACATAGGTTCCAATCCGGCCGCCGCGATCATCCGCGATCCGGACCACGGCGTGACCGGACGCCACACCGCCGAGAAGCAGCACAGCCGCAAGCAACCCCGTCAGCAATCTCATGGCCCCGCCCCAGTCGACTTTCCAGTCAGCTCAGTTCCAAGTCTGCCTGCTTCCCGTCCCGATCAGGCGCGCCTGATTCACGACACCGTCAGCGTGATTTCGGATCGGGTATTTGTCCAGATCGCGGGGCTGCCTCGAATTAAATTCAAATCGAGTGTTGCAGGCGGGATGCAGTGGGGCGCGAGTGGGGTCCCAATCTGAAACAGCATCGGCCCAAAGCCGTTGATCGCGTCGCATCGCGCGCGGTTCAATCGGTTCCTGACGGGGAACGCCATGACGACAGATGCGCACCGCGAAGCCGCACAAGATTCTGGATCCGGCCTACGGCCCGCTGATCGCGGTGCGGCTCAACATCCTCACCCGCAAGACGCTGGGCGGCTTCGAGACCGATCTCGACGCCCGCGTGTTCGGCCAAGGCGGGGCGATCATTCCGGGCTGTACGCGGTCGGCGAGGCCGCCGGCTTCGGCGGCGGCGGCCTGCACGGCGATCGCTCGCACGAAGGCACGTTTCTCGGCGGCTGTCTGTTCTCCGGCCGCAATGCCGGCCGCGCGGCGGCGAATGCGGTGGCGTGACGGCAGACGGCATCGCCGGTCACCAACGCGTTCGAGGGCGCGGGGGCCGGGATCACGTCCAACCGCCGCGCAAGTTGCGCCGAACGTAGCAAGCCGCCGTTAATGATCTCCGTAAAGGTTGATTCCGCTCCGTCGTTGACGGCGCGAAGCAGCGAACCCAATGATCGCGCAAGAATTGTTCAAGCCCACGGGGACGCCGACCATGTCACGCATCGCGATTGCTCTGATCGTTTCCGCCGCGGCCGCCGTCGCGGCCCCGACCGCCGCTTCGGCCTGCTACGGCTGCTACGCGCCGCCGCCGTGCCAGACCTGTTACCAGCCGCAATACGTGCCGCCGCAATATCAGTCCGTGCAGGAGACCGTGATGGTCGCGCCGGGCCGCGTCGTCGCGCATCGCACGCCGGCGCAGTACCGCACCGTGATGGTGCCGAAGACCGTGATGGTCGCGCCGGAAGGCGTCGAATACGAGCGCATCCCGCCGCAATATGCGACGCGCGAGCGGGTCGAGATGGTGGCGCCGGCACAGGTCTACTACGCGCCGGTTCGTCCGCGCTGCGGCGGCTGCGGCTGGTAAAAGCGCAGTCCGCTATCGAGCCGTCAGGGCGGGGCATGACCGAACTGAGTGAGCCACCCCGTCATTGCGAGCGAAGCGAAGCAATCCAGTAGCGTGCGCTGCGCTGGATCGCGTCGTCGCTTCGCTGCTCGCAACGACGGACCGAGGCTGCCTCAGCCCCGCCGGTGCGGCAGCTTGCGGCCTTCGAGCTTGCGCAGACCGGCCTCGCGGCGCTCCAGCCACCAGCCGTATTGCTTGGGCCAGTCGACGAACACCTCGTCGTCGGCTTCGGTGAGTTCGAGCTGGGCGTGCAGCGTCCAGTTCGGATCGAACAGCGCCTCGCGGCCGATCGCGATCAGATCGGCCTGACCCTGCTCGACGATCGATTCCGCCTGGTCCGGATGCAGAATCAACCCGACCGCGATGGTCGGAATATCGGCCTCCTTGCGGATGGTTTCGGCGAACGGCACCTGGAAGCCGTAGCCGCGCGGAATCCGCGCCGCCGTGGCGGAGCCGAGCAGTCCGCCCGACGAACAATCGATGATGTCGGCGCCGCGCGCTTTGGCTTCCCTTGCGAACATCACCGAATCGGCGAGTTCGATGCCGCCCTCGACCCCGTCGACGGACGAGACCCGCACCGACAGCGGCAGCGTATCAGGCCAGGCCGCCCGCACCGTCTCGATCACCTGCAGCGGAAACCGCATCCGGCCGTCGCGGCTGCCGCCGTAAGCGTCGGTCCGGGTGTTGGACAAAGGCGACAGGAACGAATGCAGCAGATAGCCGTGGGCGCAATGCACTTCGAGCATCTCGAAGCCGGCCTCGACCGCGCGCAGGGTCGCGGCGCGCCAGGCATCGAGCAGTTCGTCGAGCTGATCCTCCGAGAGTTCCTGCGGCGTCAGCCAGCCTTCTTCCATCGGAACCGGGCTCGGCGCGACGATCGGCCACGGTTGGTCGCCGCGCGCGAGATCCTCCGCGGTCAGCGCCGCGTTGCCGTACCACGGCCGCTGCATGCTGGCCTTGCGGCCGGCATGGGCGAGCTGGATCGCGGGCACCGCGCCGTTATCGCGCAGGAACGCGGCGATCCGCTCCAGCGGCTTGATCTGGCCGTCATGCCACAGCCCGAGATCGCCATGGGTGATACGGCCATTGGCGGTGACGGCGGTGGCTTCCACCATCACGATGCCGGCGCCGCCCTGGGCGAACTTGCCGAGATGGACGAGGTGCCAGTCGTTGGCGACGCCGTCGACGGCCGAATACTGGCACATCGGCGAGATCAGGATGCGGTTCTTGGCGGTGATGCCACGCAGGGTGATCGGGCGGAACAGCGGCGGCTGCGACATCGGCGACTCCACAGCTCTGAGTGATTGATCAACACGACGGCATCAGGGTCTGCACCGCGAAAACGGCAGCGTCAATCCGGCGCGCGGACGCGGCGCGTACAGCCCGCCCGGCGGAATTCGGCGGTCCCGCGTGACGCCGGTCAATGGCTTGCTGTGATTGTTAAATCGGGCGCTTTCGGACTATCGTCGGAAGATGATGCTGATCAGCCGACAATGCACTCGCCGCCTCGCCGCGATCGTCGCCGCGCTTGCGCTCCTGACCGGACTGCTGCCGGTCGACCGCGCCGGCGCCGAGGGACTGTATCCCGCACGCCCCGTCCGCATCGTCGTGCCGTTCGCCGCCGGCGGCGTCGCCGATATCACCGCGCGTCTGGTGGCCGACAGGCTCGGCGCCAAGCTCGGCAGCCGCTTCTACATCGAGAACCAGCCCGGAGCCGGGGGAATCGCGGCGGCGCGCACCGTGATCTCGGCGCAGCCCGACGGCTACACGCTGGCGCTGCTGTCGAACGGCACCGCGATCAGCGCCTCGCTGTTCAAGAAGCTGCCGTTCGACCCGGTCAAGGATTTCGCGCCGGTTTCGACTCTGGGCTATTTCGACTTCCTGTTCGTGGTTCGCGCCGATGCGCCGTTCAAGACGATGGAAGACTTCATCAAGGCGGGCAAGCAGAGCCCCGGCCGGTTCAATGTCGGCACCATCATTCTCGGCAGCACGCAGAATCTCGCGGCCGGCATGTTCAGGACCGCGGCGGGGATCGACTTCGTCGTGATCCCGCACCGCGGCACGCCGGACGTGCTGGTGTCGCTGCTGCAGGGAAATCTCGACATGGCGATCGACAGCTACTCGGCGCTGAAGGGCAGCCTCGCCGACGGCAAGGTCCGCGCGCTGGCGTCCTCGGGACCACTGCGCTCCAAGATCACGCCGAAAGTGCCGACGCTGCGCGAGAGCGGGCTGGAGGTGAGCATCGAATCCTGGAACGCGCTGTTCGCGCCCGCCGGCACGCCTCCGGCGGTGATCGGCGCGCTGAACGGCGCACTTCAGGAGATCCTCGCCGAGCCGGCGCTGAAGAAACAACTGCTCGACCTCGGCGTCGACGCGCGCGGCTCGACGCCGGACCAGCTCGCCACGCGACTGCGCACCGACATCGAGAAATGGAAGGCGGTGATCGACGCCTCCGGGATCGAGAAACAATAGCCGCCCCTCCGGGCAAGGCGCTTCCATGAATCTCAAGCAGCTCGAATATTTCATGCGCGTGGCCGAGCTCGGCTCGTTCAGCAAGGCTGCGATGATGCTCGATATCGCCCAGCCGGCGCTGAGCCGGCAGGTCCGCGGGCTGGAGACCGAGCTCAACCAGCAACTGTTCCTGCGCAACGGCCGCGGCGTGGCGCTGACCGAAGCGGGACGGCGGCTGTTCGACCACAGCGTCGGCATCATGCAGATGGTGGCGCATGCGCGCGAGGATCTCGGCGCCAGCCGCGACGCGCCGGTCGGCCGCGTCACCATCGGCCTGCCGCCCTCGATCGGGCGCCAGCTCACGCTGCCGCTGATCGACCGCTTCAAGCGCGAACTGCCGGCGGCGCGGCTGGCGATCGTCGAGGGGCTGTCGTCGCATATCGTCGAATGGGTCACCACCGGCCGCGCCGATGTCGGGCTGGTGTACAATCCGGAAGCGCAATCCGGCATCGACATCACGCCGCTGCTGCAGGAGCCGCTCGGCCTCGTCAGCCGGGCGCCGAAGGGCAAGCGCGCCCGGCCAGCGCCGCCGCTGCCGTTCAAGGAACTGTCGACCTATCCGCTGATCGTGCCCGAGCGTGTCCATGCGATGCGCCGGCTGCTCGAGACCCAGGCGGCGCTCGCCGGCGTCAAGCTCGACATCGCCTGGGAAGTTTCCAGCGTGCCGTCGATCATCGAGCTGGTCTGCGCCGGCTACGGCCATGCGGTGCTGACCGCGAGCGGCGTCGCCGCCTCACCGCGCGCCGCCGAGCTGAGTATGCGCAGGCTGGTCGATCCCGCGGCCACCAGCGCGCTGTGCCTCGCAGTGTCCGCTACGAGACGGCCGACGCCACTCGCGCAATATACCATGCGGCTGTTGACCGAACTCGCGCGCGGCCTGCCGAACTGAACCCGCCGCAAGCGGCCCGTGCCGGGGCGGCATGGCGATACGCATTCGCCATGCCTTAACCCGATAGCTGTTATTGAGACGCGGCGGTGGCGTCATGCGCCCGCCATCGCCACAATGGTCATAACAATCCGGGAAGGAAGCGAATGCAAACGGCCATCCCCTGCCTGTTCATGCGCGGCGGGACCTCACGCGGCCCGTTCTTCAACGCAGCCGATCTGCCCGACGATATCGCCACCCGAGACAAAGTCCTGCTCGCGGTGATGGGCTCGCCCGACCGCCGCCAGATCGACGGACTCGGCGGCGCGCATCCGCTCACCAGCAAGGTCGGCATCGTCTCGAAAGGCTCGAAGCCGGGCGTCGATCTCGATTTTCTGTTCGCGCAGCTGCAGCCCGACAAGGACAGTGTCGATACCACGCCGAACTGCGGCAACATGCTCGCCGCGGTGGTGCCGTTCGCGCTGGAAACCGGACTGGTGCAGCCGCAGGGCGACGCCACCACGCTGCGCGTGCTGACGCTCAACACCGACATGCAGTGCGATATCACGGTGCAGACGCCGGGCGGCCACGTCGCCTACGAGGGCGAGGCACGGATCGACGGCGTGCCGGGCACCTCGGCGCCGATCAAGATCAACTTCCTCGACACCGCGGGCTCCGTCGCGCCCGGCCTGCTGCCGACCGGCCAGGTCCGCGACGTCATCGACGGCGTCGAGGTGACCTGCATCGACAACGGCATGCCGCTGGTGATGTTCAGGGCCGAGGCCGTCGGCCGCACCGGCTATGAGGGCGTCGCACAGCTCAATGCCGACACCGACCTCAAGGCGCGGCTGGAGCGGCTGCGGATCGCCTGCGGCCACGCGATGCAGCTCGGCGACGTGACGTCGAAGAACTACCCGAAGATGACGCTGATCACCGCGCCGCGCGCCGGCGGCAGCATCACCACCCGCAGCTTCATTCCGCATGTCTGCCACGACGCCATCGGCGTGCTCGCCGCCGTCACCGTCGCCACCGCCTGCGTGCTCGACGGCTCGGTGACGCAGGGCATCGCGCAGGTGCCGGACGGCGCCGTGAAGCAGATCTCGGTCGAACACCCGACAGGCGAATTCTCGGTCGAGATCGAGGTCGATCCGGCCAATCCGCAGACCGTCACCCGCGCCGCCTTGCTACGCACCGCGCGGCTGTTGATGCGCGGCGACGTGATGGTGCCCGGCTCGGTGTGGGACGGCAAGCAGACCGGCGACGCGGCGGCGCGGCGCGCGGGATGAGACATGAACATCCGTCATTGCGAGCGAAGCGAAGCAATCCAGAGCGCCGTGCACTGAGCTGGATTGCTTCGTCGCTTCGCTCCTCGCAATGACGAGCCGAACGACTGACAAGGACACCCGATGATCATCGACATTCACGGCCACTACACCACCGCGCCGAAGGCGCTGGAAGACTGGCGCAACCGCCAGATCGCCGGCATCAAGGACCCGTCGCAGATGCCGAAGGTGTCCGAGTTGAAGATCAGCGACGACGAGCTGTGCGCCTCGATCATCGACAACCAGCTGAAGAAGATGCAGGAGCGCGGCAGCGACCTCACGGTGTTCAGCCCACGCGCCTCGTTCATGGCGCACCACATCGGCGACTTCAACGTGTCCTCGACCTGGGCTTCGATCTGCAACGAGCTGTGCCACCGCGTCGCGCAGCTGTTCCCGGACAACTTCATCGGCGCGGCGATGCTGCCGCAATCGCCGGGCGTGGACCCCAAGACCTGCCTTCCCGAACTGGAGAAATGCGTCAGGGACTACGGCTTCGTCGCCATCAACCTCAATCCGGATCCCTCCGGCGGGCACTGGACCTCGCCGCCGCTCAGCGACAAGCAGTGGTATCCGATCTACGAGAAGATGGTCGAGCTCGACATCCCGGCGATGATCCACGTCTCGACCAGCTGCAACGCCTGCTTCCACACCACCGGCGCGCACTATCTCAACGCCGACACCACCGCCTTCATGCAGTGCCTGACATCGGACCTGTTCAAGGATTTCCCGACGCTGAAATTCGTCATCCCGCACGGCGGCGGCGCGGTGCCGTATCACTGGGGCCGGTTCCGCGGGCTGGCGCAGGAATTGAAAAAGCCGCTGCTGAAGGATCATCTCCTCAACAACATCTTCTTCGACACCTGCGTGTATCATCAGCCCGGCATCGACCTGCTGACCAAGGTGATCCCGGTCGACAACGTGCTGTTCGCCTCCGAGATGATCGGCGCGGTGCGCGGCATCGATCCGGAGACCGGGTTCTATTACGACGACACCAAGCGCTACATCGAGGCGTCGACCATCCTGACGCCGGCCGAAAAGCAGCAGATCTACGAAGGCAATGCGCGCCGCGTCTATCCGCGGCTGGACGCCGCCCTCAAGGCCAAGGGGAAGTAGCATGACTGTACGGATGAACGATCTCGGCATCGTCAAACGCAACATCACCCGCGCCGACAAGGCAGCGGTCGAGAAACTGTCGCGGTTCGGCGTCGCCACCATCCACGAGGCGATGGGCCGGGTCGGGCTGATGCAGCCCTATATGCGGCCGATCTACGCGGGCGCGCACGCCTGCGGCACCGCCGTCACCGTGCTGCTGCAGCCCGGCGACAACTGGATGATGCATGTGGTGGCCGAGCAGATCCAGCCCGGCGACGTCGTGGTGGCGGCCTGCACCACCGACAACACCGACGGTTTCTTCGGCGATCTGCTCGCGACGAGTTTTCGCGCCCGCGGCGCCAAGGGACTGATCATCGACGCCGGCGTGCGTGATGTCCGCGATCTGACGCAGATGCAGTTCCCGGTGTTCTCCAAGGCGATCCACGCCAAGGGCACCGTGAAGGCGACGCTCGGCTCGGTCAACATTCCGGTGGTGTGTGCCGGCGCCTATGTGGTGCCCGGCGACGTGGTGATCGCCGACGATGACGGCGTCGTGGTCGTGCCGGCCGCCGTCGCGCAACAAGTCGCGGACGCAGCCGCGGCGCGCGAGGCCAACGAGGCCGACAAGCGCCAGAAGCTCGCGAGCGGCGTGCTCGGCCTCGACATGTACAAGATGCGCGAGCCTTTGGAAAAGGCCGGGCTGAAGTATATCGACTGATGAGCAGCGATCCGAAACAGTGGCGCATCGGGCTGGTCGGCTACGGCGAGGTCGGCAGGATCCTCGCCGAGGATTTTCGCGCGCAGGGCGTCGAGGTTGCGGCTTATGATGTGAAGCTGGGCGACAATCGCGCGGGTCCGCTGCGCGACCACGCCGCCGCGCATGGCGTGACGCTGGCGACGTCGCATGCCGATCTCGCCGCGTGCAGCGACTTGATCGTTTCGGCGGTGACGGCGAGCCAGACCGTGGCGGTCGCCGAAGCCTGCACCGGCGCGCTCAATCAGGGCTCGTGGTTTCTCGATTTCAACTCGGCCTCGCCCGGCGCCAAGCTACGCGCCGCCGCGCTGATCGAGAGCGCTCATGGCCGCTACGTCGAAGGCGCGGTGATGACCTCGGTGCCGCCCTATCGGATCAAGGTGCCGCTGCTGCTCGGCGGTCCGCACGCCGCCGAACTCGCGCCATTGCTTGGCGCGCTCGGCTTCGATGCCAAGGCCGCCAGCGACAGGCTCGGCGTCGCCTCGGCGACCAAGATGTGCCGCAGCATCATGATCAAGGGGCTGGAAGCGATGGTGATCGAGAGCTTCACCACCGCGCGGGCCTACGGCGTCGAGGATTCGGTGATCGCCTCGCTGGCCGAGACCTTCCCGTCGATCGACTGGGAGAAGCAGGGCGCGTATTTCTTCCAACGCGTGATCGAACACGGCCGCCGCCGCGCCGAAGAAGTCCGCGAGGTCGCGCAGACCGCGCGCGAGGCCGGGCTGACGCCGTGGTCGGCGCAGGGCACGGCCGAGCGCCAAGCCTGGGTGGCGGATCTGGCAGATGAGGGTCTGTTCGGCGAGCGCGGCAGCGAGAGCTTCGCGCGTAGTCCCGACTGGCGCGTCGAGGCGGATCGCATTCTGGCAAAGGTGAAGGACGATCAGGGGCGAAAGTCGTGATCGCAAATTTGAGCGCGGGACGCACCATCTCCCCTCCCCGCGAGGGGAGGGCAAAGAGGCCGCGATCACCGAGCAGAACTCTTACGATGAGAATGAGCTTAGAATGACCTTCGAAAAAACCCCCTGCTGGCTCGATTGGTATCAAGGCCCCTCGAAGCCGCGGTTCAAGGTGCCGGCGGGCTCCGTCGATGCGCATTGCCATGTGTTCGGCCCGGGCGATGAATTCCCGTTCGCGCCGGAGCGCAAATACACGCCGTGCGACGCGTCGAAGCAGCAGCTTTATGCGCTGCGCGACCATCTCGGCTTCGCCCGCAACGTCGTGGTGCAGGCGACCTGCCACGGCGCCGACAATCGCGCGATGGTGGATGCGCTGGTGCATTCGAACGGCAAGGCGCGCGGCGTCGCCACGGTGAGGCGCAGCGTCAGCGACGCCGAACTGCAGGCGATGCACGATTCCGGCGTGCGCGGCGTGCGCTTCAATTTCGTCAAGCGGCTGGTCGACTTCACCCCGAAGGACGAGCTGGTCGAGATCGCCGAGCGGATCAAGCAGCTCGGCTGGCACGTGGTGATCTATTTCGAGGCGGTCGATCTGCCGGAACTGTGGGACTTCTTCACTGCGCTGCCGACCACCGTGGTGGTCGACCATATGGGGCGCCCGGACGTCGGCAAGCCGGTCGACGGGCCCGAGTTCGAGCTGTTCGTCCGTTTCATGCGCGAGCATCCCAACGTCTGGTCGAAGGTGAGCTGCCCGGAACGGCTGTCGGTGAGCGGCCCGCCGGCGCTCGGCGGCGAGCAGAATGCGTACCGTGACGTGGTGCCGTTCGCCCGCCGCATCGTCGAGACATTCCCGGACCGCGTGCTGTGGGGAACCGACTGGCCGCATCCGAACCTGAAGGACCACATGCCCGACGACGGCCTGCTGGTCGATTTCATCCCCCACATCGCGACGACGCCGGAACTTCAGCGCAAACTACTCGTCGACAACCCGATGCGGCTATATTGGCCGGAGGAGAAGTAACTCACCGTCATGCCCGGGCTTGTCCCGGGCATCCACGAAGGCAGACGATCCGCAGCAAAGACGTGGATGGCCGGGACAAGCCCGGCCATGACGGGAATAACAACACGAAAGGCAGAGGAGAAACCGCCATGCCCCTCGACAAACCCTATACCGACGTTCCCGGCACGACGATCTTCGACGCCGACATGTCGCGGATGGGCTATCATCTCAACCAGTTCTGCATGTCGCTGATGAAGGCGGAGAACCGCGCCCGCTTCAAGGCCGACGAGCGCGCCTATCTCGACGAGTGGCCGATGACCGAGGAGCAGAAGCAGGCGGTGCTCGACCGCGATCTCAACCGCTGCATTTCGCTCGGCGGCAACATCTATTTCCTCGCCAAGATCGGCGCCACCGACGGCAAGAGCTTCCAGCAGATGGCGGGCTCGATGACCGGCATGACCGAGGAAGAGTATCGCAACATGATGGTCGGCGGCGGCCGCTCCGTCGAAGGCAACCGCTACACCGGGGAGAAAAAGTAATGGCCCGCATCACTGCCAGCGTCTACACCTCGCACGTGCCGGCGATCGGCGCCGCGATCGACACCAAGAAGACCGGCGAAGACTATTGGAAGCCGGTGTTCAAGGGCTACGAGTTCTCCAAGGAGTGGCTGAAGAACGAGAAGCCGGACGTGATCTTCCTCGTCTTCAACGATCACGCCACCGCGTTCAGCCTCGACTTCATCCCGACCTTCGCGATCGGCACCGCGGCCGAATACACGCCGGCCGACGAAGGCTGGGGTCCGCGTCCGGTGCCGAAGGTGATCGGCCATCCCAGGCTCGCCGGGCATATCGCGCAGTCGGTGATCCAGGACGATTTCGATCTCACCATCGTCAACAAGATGGACGTCGACCACGGCCTCACCGTGCCGCTCAGCCTGATGTGCGGCGAGCCGCAGGCCTGGCCCTGCCCGGTGATCCCGTTCGCCGTCAACGTCGTGCAATATCCGGTGCCGTCGGGCCGGCGCTGCTACATGCTCGGCCAGGCGATCGGCCGCGCGATCCGCTCCTACGACGAGGATCTCAACGTGCAGATCTGGGGCACCGGCGGCATGAGCCATCAGTTGCAGGGCCCGCGCGCCGGCCTGATCAACCGCGAATGGGACAACGCCTTCCTCGACCAGCTGATCGCCGATCCCGATGCGCTGTCGAAGAAGCCGCATATCGACTACGTCCGCGAGGCGGGCTCCGAAGGCATCGAGCTGGTGATGTGGCTGATCGCGCGCGGCGCGATGAGCGACGCCGCCGGCGGCGCCAAGCCCAAGGTCGCGCATCGTTTCTACCACGTCCCGGCCTCGAACACCGCGGTCGGTCATCTGATTCTGGAGAACGCCTGATATGGCCAAAGCGATCAAGGTCGCGCTCGCGGGTGCGGGCGCGTTCGGCATCAAACATCTCGACGGCATCAAGAACATCGACGGCGTCGAGGTGATCTCGCTGATCGGGCGACGGCTCGAGCCGACGAAGGAGGTCGCCGACAAATACGGCATCAAGCACGTCTCGACCGAGCTCGCCGACGCGCTGGCGATCAAGGACGTCGACGCCGTCATCCTGTGCACGCCGACCCAGATGCACGCCGAGCAGGGCATCGCCTGCATGAAGGCCGGCAAGCACGTCCAGATCGAGATTCCGCTGGCGGATTCGCTGGCCGATGCGCAAGCGGTGGTCGATCTGCAGAAGAAGACGGGACTGGTTGCGATGTGCGGCCACACCCGCCGCTTCAACCCGAGCCATCAATACGTCCACAACAAGATCAAGGCCGGCGAGCTGAACATCCAACAGATGGACGTGCAGACCTACTTCTTCCGCCGCACCAACATGAACGCGCTCGGCCAGCCGCGCAGCTGGACCGACCATCTGCTGTGGCATCACGCCGCCCACACCGTCGATTTGTTCGCCTATCAGGCGGGCTCGCCGATCGTGAAGGCCAACGCGGTGCAGGGCCCGATCAACCCCGATCTCGGCATCGCGATGGACATGTCGATCCAGCTCAAGGCGGAAAACGGCGCGATCTGCACGCTGTCGCTGTCGTTCAACAATGACGGCCCGCTCGGCACCTTCTTCCGCTACATCGGCGACACCGGCACCTACATCGCCCGCTACGACGATCTGGTGAACGGCAAGGAAGAGAAGATCGACGTCTCCAAGGTCGACGTGTCGATGAACGGCATCGAGCTGCAGGACCGCGAATTCTTCGCCGCGATCCGCGAAGGCCGCGAGCCGAACGCCAGCGTCGCCCAGGTGCTGCCGTGCTATCAGGTGCTGCACGACCTCGACCGGCAGCTTTCGAAGGACTGAACGCACAGCCGTCGAACGAGCCGTCATGCCCGGCAGCCTGGGCATGACGGCTCAGTATCTCGGAACTGCCCGACGGCTGACGATGATCACCACCCGGCGGAACCTTGTGTTTCGTCGGGGGAACCTTACGTATCAGATCCGGGTTGTTACTCGTTGGCCGATACGCGGCCGCCCGTCAGGCGGAGGTTCCCAGATGTTGAAGCAGAGAATTTTGCGACCCGCCGGCACCCGAGCCGTCGTCATCGCGATGGTCGCGGCGCTGGCGCTGCCCGCCTTCGAGCCGACCGCTGCCGTCGCAGCGCCGAAGCCCGCCGGCATGACCGCCCACGAAATGACCGATATCAGCGCCGCCAGGAAGCGCCGCCACGTCCGGCGCGGCGGCGGCAACAATGCCGCGGCGGCCGCGGCCTTTGCCGGGATCATCGGCACCATTGGTGTGATCGCCGCAAGTCAGGCACGGCGCGACTACTACGGGAGCCGTTATTATTACGGCCCGCAATACGGCCCGCAGCCCTACGGCTATTACGGGGGTCCGGGATACATCGGCGGCGGCCAACCGGGATATGGCTACGGAAATGGCTATTATTACGGATATTGACCGTTCCTGATCGTCCGTCTCCGGGCTGCGCCTCCAGCGCGTCCATTTGCCTCGACAGGGGGTCGCCGGATTTACGCAACCGACATCGATTCTCGTTAGGCTCACTAGATGGCTGATTCGGTTGAGCGACTCTATCAGGCGGTGTTGCTGGCGCGGGATCTCGATCCCGCGACCTCGCGTACGGCCCGGCTGTTCCGCGGCGGTTCCGGCAAAATGGCCAAAAAACTCGCCGAGGAGGCGATCGAAGTGGTCATCGACGCGGTCAATGGCGACCGCGAGGCGGTGATCCGGGAAAGCGCCGATCTGATCTACAACCTCACCGTGCTGTGGGCCTCCGCCGGGGTGCGCCCCGACGACGTCTGGGCAGAAATGGGCCGGCGCGAGACCCTGTTCGGAATCGCCGAGAAACTTCCCAAATCGGCGCTGAAACTCGCCGAACCGGTGACGCCGCGCCCGGCACGGCGCCCGATCGCCCCGCTCGAAGCCCGCGCGGCGCGCAAGCGGAACTGACTGTCGTTCCGGCCCTGTCATAACTGCGGAATGGACAAATCCGCCCCGGGATGGTTGATCGCGGCCATGCTGAGACGAATTTACGACTGGTGCATCGACGCCGCCCACAAGCCCTATGCCCTCTGGATCCTGGCGATGGTCTCCTTCGCGGAGAGCTCGTTCTTTCCGATCCCGCCGGACGTGATGCTGATTCCGATGTCGCTGGCGCGACCGGAGCGGGCGTGGTTCTACGCGGCGCTTTGCACCGTGACGTCGGTGCTCGGCGGCATTGTCGGCTATGCGATCGGCGCGCTGCTGTACGACTCGGTCGGCCACTGGCTGATCCAGCTCTACGGCTATGGCGACAAGGTCGAGACCTTCCGCGCCGGCTACGCCGAATGGGGCGCCTGGATCATCCTGCTGAAGGGCCTCACCCCGATTCCCTACAAGCTCGTCACCATCACCTCGGGCTTTGCCGGCTACGACATCTGGCTGTTCATCCTGTTCTCGATCATTGCCCGCGGCGGCCGCTTCTTCGTGGTCGCGATCGTGCTGAACCGCTGGGGCGTGGTGATCCGCGAGCAGATCGAAAAGCGGCTGACGATGTGGGTGACGATCGGAGCCGTCGTGCTGGTGCTCGGCTTCGTCGTCGCCATCAAGCTGGTCTAGCCGGGCAGGACGTGAAGCGACTTCTCCCTGTCAACACAACGGCGTAGGCTCACGCCATGCCTGCCTCGATCCGACCGCTGTTCCGGCGACGATCTTCGTGCCTGGTCGCCGTGGCGATCACGGCGCTGGCCGCGACCGGGCCGGCCGGCGCGCAGCAGCCGCGGCCTCCCGAAGCGCCGGCGCCGCGTGAGAATCCCGGCCTCGTCAACGAAATCGGCAAGCTGCTGAAAGACCCGTCGCTGCTGCTGCCGGATTTCGCGAAGCCGGACAGCGGCAAGCCCGACGCGCCGGTCCCCGAAGCGCCGGCCGCGCCGCCGGCGCCGCAGCCGGCCGTCAATTCCCCTCCGCCGGCTTCTCCGCCGCAGCGGCCGCCCGCGGTGCCGGCCGCGCCCGCACCATCGCCGCCGCCCGCAGCTTCACCGCCCGCCTCGCCGACCATCCCGGCGATGATCACCGGCCGCCAGGTGTGCCCGGCTTCGGCCAACGGCGCGCCCGATTGCGCCGCCGGCGCCGTCATCCTGTGCCGGAGCAAGGGCTATCAGGACGGCCGCAGCCTCGCGATCGACGCCACCGAGAAGTGTTCGGCCAAGCTGCTGATCCCCGGCCGCGCCCGCCAGCCCGGCGACTGCCGCACCGAAAATTTCGTCACACGGGTTTGGTGCCAGTAGCGCTACGAGTTTTTCGCGCGCTTGCGTCGAAACGCTGCGATTTTCCGCATCGACGCCTTGCGGGCGGTTTCTCCAGTTGCTTTTGTGTCGCCGCGGTTTGCACCGCCAAACACAACAAAAGGAGACATCCGGAATGCCCATGCCTGCATTGTTCAAGGGCCGCCTGTCGATCCCGGTGATCGGCTCGCCGCTGTTCATCATTTCGACGCCCGATCTGGTGATCGCGCAATGCAAGGCCGGTGTGGTCGGCTCGTTTCCCTCGCTGAATGCGCGCCCGGCGGCGCTGCTCGACGAGTGGCTGCATCGCATCAAGGAAGAGCTCGCCGCCCACGACAAGGCGCACCCGGAGCGGCCCTCCGCGCCGTTCGCCGTCAACCAGATCGTGCACAAATCCAACAACCGGCTCGATGCCGACCTGGCGCTGTGCGAGAAGCACAAGGTGCCGATGCTGATCACCTCGCTCGGCGCCCGCGAGGAGCTGAACCAGGCCGCGCATAATTGGGGCGGCATCGTCTTCCACGACGTCATCAACCAGCGCTTCGCCCACAAGGCCGTGGAGAAGGGCGCCGATGGCCTGATCCTGGTCGCGGCCGGCGCCGGCGGCCATGCCGGCATGCAATCGCCGTTCGCTTTCGTCACCGAGACGCGGAGCTGGTACGACGGCCCGATCGCGCTGTCGGGCGCGATCGGCAACGGCCGCGCGATCCGCGCCGCCCGCGTGCTCGGCGCCGACTTCGCCTATATCGGCTCGGCCTTCATCGCCACCACGGAGGCCAACGCGGTGCCGCGCTACAAGGAGATGATCACCACCTCCGGCGCCGACGACATCGTCTACTCCAATTTGTTCACCGGCGTGCACGGCAACTATCTGAAGCCGTCGATCGTCGCCGCCGGCATGGACCCGGACAATCTCGAACAATCCGATCCGACCAAGATGAATTTCGGCACCGACGAATCCGGCGAGCGCGCCAAGCCGAAGGCCTGGAAGGAGATCTGGGGCGCGGGCCAGGGCATCGGCAGCATCACCGGCATCGTGCCGGTCGCCGAAATGGTCGCGCGCTTCAAGCAGGAATACGACGCCGCGATCGACCCGCCGCTGGCGTAGGTCGGCTCGCCCCCTCGCTCGTCATTGCGAGGAGCGAAGCGACGAAGCAATCCAGAAAGCCATGTGTCCGGCGCTTCTGGATTGCTTCGCTTCGCTCGCAATGACGGTGTCGAGGCTTTGATCTGTCGCCTGCACTTCGGATGAACCAATGGACGCGATCTATCGCATCGACGGCAACAACATCGAGACCAGCGGCTACGCCGCGGGCCCGTGGAATCCGTCGATGCAGCACGGCTCGCCGCCGTCGGCGCTGGTGGCGCATCTCGCCGAACAGATGCCGGCGCCGGTGCCGATGCATGTGGTGCGGGTGACGGTCGACCTGTTGCGGCCGGTGCCGGTCGGGCCGCTGACCTACCAGACCGAAGTGCTGCGCGAGGGCCGCAAGATCCAGCTCTGCGCGGTACGGCTGTTCTCGAACGGCGTCGTCGTGGTGAGCGCCAGCGTGCTCAAGGTCCGCAACGCGCCGCCGGAGCTGCCGGACCACATCGAGCATCCGGCGCTCGACGTGCCGCTGCCCGACGACTGCCCGCCGCTCGACGTCGGCTTCACCCGCAATCCGTTCGTCGGCGGCATGTCGCTGCGCAAGGTGTGCGGCGGCTTCGGCTCGATCGGCCCCGGCAAGACCTGGTATCGCGCCGACCGGCCGCTGATCGAAGGCCGACCGACCTCGCAGCTGATGCGCGCGGTGATCGCCTCCGACTTCAGCAACGCGACCTCGTCGGTGCTCGACTTCAAGCACTGGACCTTCATCAACGCCGACCTCAACGTGTTTCTGGCGCGGCAGCCGGTCGGCGACTGGATCCTGCTGAACTCCGAGATGTGGCTCGGCCCGGACGGCGCCGGCACCGCGTCGTCGCGGCTCGCCGACGTGCAGGGTTACTTCGGCCGGGCGATCCAGAATCTGGTGATCGAGCGGCGCCCGTAGTTCGACGAGATCCGGCGGCGCCCGCTTAAACCGCGCGTTAACCATCCCGGGACCAACAATAGGCCTGCCGCGACGCGGGGGCCTCGACGCTTCGATGCTGCCGCGCCGGCGCCTCGGCATCGAAGTGGACGCTGGCATGTTGTACTCCGAAAAGACTCCCGCTTCTCTCGACGAGATCAGGGCCCGCGTGGCGCGTGCGCTGCACCGTCATCCGCTGTGCCGCGACGTGCGGTTCGAAATCGTCTCGACGCCGCGCACCCGAAAGGGCGGCAACTGGACGATCAGCATCCAGGCGGTCGCGCCCGACGCATTGTGGGAAGCGTCCGAGATCGTCTCCGATATCCAGGAAGCCTACGAACTCGCCGTCGTCGCCGAAAGCCGGGCGGCCTGACGCCACCACGGAACCCGCATCGTCCGACGGAGCTCGCGCGAGGCGCGGCCAAGACGGCGCCGGTATCCGGTGCCGAGCCATATTTCCTCTGCATTTATGCGCGAAACGGACAGGCGTTCGTCACCGCGACGGAGACCAGCTTGACGAAAGCAGCAACCCTTCTGGCTGTGGTGTGCCTCCTGATCGCGGGCGCCTCCGCCGCCACCATCCTGGCACGCGCGAGCGTACCGGCCGCCGGAGTGCCGATCGCAAGCGCCGCGATGGCCGGTCCCGGAACGGGCGCGATCGCGATCCCGGTGAGCAACCGGGCGAACAAATCCGACAGGCTGGCGTCGGCGGCCACCCCGTCTGAGCTGTCGTTGCCCGCGCTGCTGTCGTCCGAGCCGTTGGTGCCCGATCCGTCGGTGTCCGACCCCTCGGCCGAGGACGCCGCCGCGCCGAGCGCCGCCGCACAGCAGAAACCGTCGACGCAGAAGCCGGTGCAACTGGCCTATGCCACCGACGACGTCGGCGACCTCGCGGTCGGCGCGTTGCCCGATCCGGCCGACAGGGCTGCCAGTTCCGCGCCCGGCACCAGCCTGCCGCCGGTGATCGCCACCGCGCCGGCGCAGAAGCCGAAGTCGGCCGCCAAACCGAAGCCGCCGGCGCTGCTCAGCGATGCGCAGATCTCCCAGCTCAGGGGCCGGCTCAATCTGTCGTCGTCGCAGGAATATTACTGGCCGTCGGTCGAGCAGGCGCTGCGCGCGATCGGCCGCAAGCTGCACGCCACCCGCACTGTCGCCGACAGCGGCCCGCCGCCGATCGATCCCGACAGCGCCGAAGTCCAGCAGCTGAAATACGCCGCGATGCCGCTGCTGTTCCAGCTGCGCGAAGACCAGAAGCAGGAAGTCCGCAAACTCGCCCGCGCGATGGGGCTGGAGCAGGTCGCGCAGGCGATCTGAGCTGAACTCGGCGACCGCTGCTCGAAGCGGTCGCGCTGCTTCTTGCGGCGTGATTTCCGGGCTCGACCCGGCAATCCATCCTCTTCGCAGAATGCCTCCTTGCTCGGCGCGCGACGCGCGCGATGGATGCGCGGGCCTCCGCCGCGCCGAAGGGGCTTCGGCCCCGCAGGCGGGTCAAGCCCGCGCGTGACGGGCGTGAGTGGTGATGCGCGGCGCCACACAGAGCGTGTTGCGACGACCGGTTGAATCCGCCCAGTGTTCCAGAGCGTGCGTGGCAGGCGCACCACGAACTAACCAGCGCTCTGGAATACTGGGTCGCCCGCCTGCGCGGGCGATGACGGGGGTGAGTGGTGCGAGCGCTGCGACCATCCCGACGCCGTCATCCTGAGGTGCTCGCCCGCAGGGCGAGCCTCGAAGGATGCGGAGACGCGTGCAGCCGGTGCCTTGCGGCCCATCCTTCGAGGCTCGCTGCGCTCGCACCTCAGGATGACGGAGTGCGAGTTGAGCACCTGCGCGCGGCGACTGATTCGAACTTTAAACAGCCCTGTCAAACAGCCACGGCTCTTTGTTCTCGCGGCTCGCTGAGCCCGAGCTTTGCACCCGTCGCTTCACAGCGAGGGGTGGGGGCGCGCCGAAAGGCGCGAAGGTGGTGAGTGTCGCGATGGCTTTGCGGACCATCGCGCAACGCCTCGTCGGCGCGCCCACCGCGGCGGTTTTGGGCATCGGGACCGTTCTTCCGGGAACACAGCGGTGCGGGATCTCCCCGGCCTTGCTGCGCCCGTCCAGCCACGAAAGCGGCAGCCGCTCGTAGTAGCGGCGGACGGTGACCTCTGCCTCCCGGACGCGTGCTTGCGAGGCACGACGCGCAGGACGCCGCGTCCGTCCGACTCCACCGGCCGAGCCGGCATTGCCGAACTATCATCGGGGCTGGTTTCCCAACCCGTCGATCTGTCCCGCTTTTACGACGCCTCGCGAAGCGCCCCTCACGGACAGGACAACGCGGACTATAATCATAATAGGAATTTTGTCAAGAGGCGCGCAAAGGGAGATTCGTCTTGGCGAGGAGCGCAGCGACGAAGCCATCCAGTCTCGTGCGCTGCGCCTGGATTGCTTCGCCTTCGGCTCGCAATGACGCTGAGCTCGGTCGTCATTCCGGGGCGCCGCGCAGCGGCGAACCCGGAATCTCGAGCCGTTCGTCTAGCCTCCGCGCAACAACCTCTGGATTCCGGGTTCGCTCAGCTTCGCTGCGCGCCCCGGAATGACGAACGCGAGGCTGGCGCGCGGCGCGCTGTGCGGGCCGATGCGTCAATACTCGATTGCGCTTCGCTCCATCGAGGCTACCGGCTACTTCACGCGTGACAACGCCCTCACGCCAGATCGATCAGATATTGCAGCGCGGACCTGCTCGGCATGAAGAAGTAACCGCCGCCCTTCACCGTGACGTAGCTGTGGATGCCGTGCAGGGTCAGCGGGCCGGCGGCGGTCGGGATGGTGAAGACGCGCTTCTCCGCCGGATCGTCCGGCGCCGACGAGATGATCGGGTCCGGCTCGTTGCTGAGGCCGTGGAACGACGGCGACGATACCCAGGATTGCTGCACCAGTTCGAACTGGCGTTCGACGTCGGCGCAGACCGCGACGAACAGCAGGCCCTTTTCCGGCTTGCCGTCGCCGCCCTGCCCGGTTTCGAACGAGCGGCCGCGGCGCAGCAGCCGGTGCCTTGCGGTCAGCTGCTGCTGCGTCGGATCGTCGGGCTGCAGGCTGTCGCGCGGATTGGCGCGGCGGATATGCGCGCCGAACGGACAATGCAGCCCCTGCGGATCCTGCTGGCCGTAGCTGAAATCATTGTCGCGGTCGTAGGGCCTTCTGGCGTCACCGCGTGATTTCGCCCGGCGGGTGTTGAACGTGGCGGTGTTCGGCTGGTCGACCAGCGGCACGCCGTTGCGCCAGCGGCCCATCATCTTCGCCGCAACCCACTCGGCGCTCGGGGTCTCGCCGATCACCGCGGCGAGGTCGCGATATTTCGACAGCTCCTGCGCCTTCGCTTCGGTGAAGGCCGTGAAGCCGTCGACGTCCTGCACGAACTGGCGGATCGCCAGAAAAGTCCCGTTGCGGCCGAAATCGCGCACCGGCTTCGCCGGCGCATCCGAGCGGAAATTCGGAAACCGGCTGGGCAGCGCGTCCGGCAGGATCGGCAGATGATTGGCCGGATCGGAAGAGCTCGCCACCGTGGCGCTCGGCGGGAAGTAACCCTGATTGTTGCGATAGCCGAGGATGAACTCGCCGGGCTCGACGATGTCGCGCGCCGGCACGCCCTTGGCGAAGCGCTGCGTGCCCTTGATCACCGGCTGCGAAATGCCGTCGACGAAGCCGAAATGCTCGTACTCCAGCGAGGTCTTCGGACCGTCCGGCGTGTCGACTGTCGGCGGGCTGGTCTCGACCACGTGGAGCAGCGCGCCGCTCCCGCCGAGCAAGGCGGCGTGACGATCGAGCGCGGCGCGGCAGATTTCGGCCGATTTGCCGTAGACGAACAGCGCGACATCGGCCGCCGCGACCTCGTCATGGCCGTCGCGCGCGGCATCGACCCAATCCCAGCGCTCCGGCTTCGACGCGCCGGTGTCGCGCAGGATGTTGGCACGATGGGACATGCCGATGTTGAACGCGGTCGGGAACGTCGTCAGCCCGTCATTGGCGTTGCGCGCCGACAGGCCGAGGCTGGCCAGGCCGCTCGCCGAGAACGCCACGAAGGTCGCGACATTTTCCGCGGCGTCGCCGCCCTTGAACGGGCGATCGCCGAAGGTGACGGCGCTGACGGAGCGCTGCGCGGCAGCGTCCTGCAGCAGCCCCGCCTCCGGCATGATCGCGCGCAGCCAGGCCTTGCTGGCGGCGCGGTCGGCCGGCAGCCGCAGCAGCGCGGTCGCGGTGTGGTCGAGCTGCCCCATCGCGCGGAACACCAGCGACTGCACCTCCGGGGTTTCGATCGCATAGTCAGGCCGCGTCATCGAGCCGAAGCAGTCGAGCCACGCCCGCGCCGCGCTGTCGGTCGAGGCGCGGACCAGCCCGTCATGGATCATCGCGTTGCGGCGGATCTCGTCGGTGGTGAGCTGCGGGTAGCGGTTGAACCAGAACTGTGTCGGCACCTGCTGCCGACGCACCCAGCGCTTGAAGCGGTCGCCGTCCTGGGCGCCGTCGAAGATCAGGAAGCGGGTGCGCGGGAAGCCGACGCCGTTGCTCCACGCCGCCGACTGGCCGGCATGGGCCTTCATCACGAAGTCCTCCAGATAGCTCTCCCAGCTACCATCGTAATTGGCGAGGAAGATCAGCTTGTCGGTGCCGGGCGGCCTGAACCATTTCGCCTTGTGGATGGTGCCCATGTTGAGCACGAAGCCGGGGCGATACCAGTGCGTCACCAGCTCCTTGATGCCCCACAGCGACAGCGCCAGCGTCAGCTTCCTGAACCAGCCGGGCTTCAGCGCGGTGACGGCGGTGATGTGGTTCTGCGCGAAGCCGGGATGATTCTCGCTGGCGGCGATCTCGCGGACCTTGGCGAGATCGGGATCGCTGTCGTCGGGGACGTCGCGCGACTCGTAGTAGTTCAGCACCAGCAGGAACAGCCCGCCGAGCGCCGCGAGCGTCAGCGCCACCAGCATCAGCCCGCCGACCACGGCCAGCGCGATCCGGCCGATATAGGTCGCGTCCGAATACGGCTCGATCGCGAAGTAGATCGCCTGGCTGGCGATCAGCACCAGCGCGATGAGGATCGCGCCGATCCACTGGAAGGTCGGCGAGCCGAGCAGCGACAGCAGCGAGTCGGTGCCGGAGCGCGAGACCCAGTCGGAGATCCTGAGCCGCCGCCGGCTCGGCCGGATCAGATATTGGGTGAACGCCGCGCCGCGCGCGAACAGCGCCTGCAGCCGCTCTTTGCGCGGCGAGTCCGGCGACTGATCGATGATCCGCTTCAGCTCGGGGTCCTGCCGGATCAGCTTGCGGACATAGCCGAGCGCGACCATCGCGCGGCTGCCGAGGCAGGCGTGGCTTTCGAGATAGTCCTCCAGCGCGTCCTGGGCGAACTGCGCCAGCTCGCGCTGGCGGATGATGTCGGCGACGGCGAATTCCGGCGTGCCGTTGAAGTTGAGCCCGATCGCGCCCCACGGCCGGGTCTGCAGATCGAGCGTGTTGTCGCGGAGGATGTCGGCGAGCGCCGCGCCGGCCGGCGCATCGGCCTGCGCGAAGATCGGCGCCAGCCATTGCTCCGCCTCGTGCACCACGGCGCGGATCGCGCCGTCGGGCGTGCCGTCGGCATTGAGCTCGAGCAGCAGATGCGGCGCGGGCTGCTCCGGCGTGCCGGCGTCGATCAGCGTCATCGAGGCGAAGTGGATGATGCCGGTCGCCTGCAAGGCGGCGACCACGTCCGGCCGCGCCGGATTGCCGAGCGCGGTGATCTGCGCCCGCAAGGCGTCGAGATCGGCGCCGGCGCGCAGCGGCGCGCAGATCACCACCATGTTCTGGGTCTGCGGCGCGACGCGCGGCTCGAACTCCATGTCGAGCCGGCGCGGGAACGGGCCGACCCAGCCGATCGAGCCATAAGTGTCGGACGCGGTGCGCAGATTCGGCTGCTTCAGCAGCACGCGAAAGACTTCGGTGATCTGCGCGGCCGCGACGTGCATGCCGAGGCAGGCATGGGCGCCGTCGCCGAACATCAGGCCGGTGGCGTTCGGCCGGTCGGCGCGAAACGATCCCGGCGACACGAAGGCGCGCTTGTCGCGCAGCGCCGACATCGTCGCCACCATCAGCACCGAGCCGGCCTTGACGCGTCGCTGCCGGCTGGTGTTGTGGGCGATCACGCCGTCCTGCGTCGCGTAGCGCCACTGCCCCGGTGCCAGCGCCGGATTGAGCCGGCCGGCTTCGAGCAGGATCGCCTGCAGCCCGGCGGCATCGTCCCGGCCGGCGCAGGCGATCGCTTCCGCCCACTCGTTCGGCCGGCGCAGCAGCTCCTCCAGCATCTTGCCGGCGGCGAGCGTGTTGGTCGGGATGAAGCCGGTGACGAGGCCGACCAGAATGGCGCGGATCTCGTCCTCGGTGACGACGCCGTCGTTCGACTGCGCCACCAGGCGCCCGACCACGGTGTCGGTTTCCGGCGCGGCCTTGGCGCGGGCGATCGCGCGGTCGATCACGTCGCGGACCTGCGCGGCGCCGTTCAGCGCCAGCCGCCGCGTCGCGGCATTGCCGAACGGATCGGCGAACAGCAGCGCCGAGATCGACATCGCCCATTCGGCGAAGGCGTCCGGATCCTCCGGTTCGAGCCCGAAATAACCGCAGCAGGTCTCGGTCGCGACCCGCGTCATCAGGTCCTTCATGACGTCGATGCGGCCGCCCGAGGCGTCGATCAGGATCGTCGTGTAGTGCGCGGACAATTGCCTGATGCGGTCGAGATCGGCGGGGCGCAGGACGCTGCGGATGATGGCGTTCTGGCGGTCGTGCTCGGGGCCTTCGAGGCCGAGTACGAAATTGGTGCCGCCGGCGAGCTCGGTCATCTCCAGCCCGTAGGGCACCTCGAACACGCCGGGCTGGGCCAGCACCTCGCGGACGTCGGCCTCGCGGGTGACGATCACCAGACGCCCGAATTGCGGATTGGGCCAGAACTCGCGGAAGACGTAAAGCGCCGCCCGCATCAGCGAGCCGAACGCCCGACTGGTCCAGCGTTTCAGCGTGGTGTCGGCGCCGAGGTCGTCGAGGTTGAACGGAAGGATCGGAGCGGGCTGGGCAGAAGCGGCGTCGGACTGGGCCTTCTTGATCGCGTCATAGTACTTGAGCGTGAGCATCGGTCACCTCAGCAAATACTTCAAAAAAATCGCTTTCGCCGATCAGTTCGGCAGAAACTGCGCGGGACCCTCCTGACTGTCGCGCTCCAGCCAGTCCGCGTCGCGGCCCGGAACCATTTTCAGGCCTTCGACGAAATGGTCAATCCATGTTCTGTCGACGAATGGCAACCATTCGATGTATCGCCGGGAAAAATTCGGCTTGACAGCAAGTAATTCTTCGACAGCGACGCGGGCGGCGCCGAGATTGCCGCTGCGCGCCAGCGCGTTGATCCGGATGACGTGCGCGTACCAATAGGCCGGGCGGCGGGCCAGCGACAGCGAGGCGTGCTCGGCCGCCTCGGCCCAGCGGCCGAGCATGGTGTGGGACAGTCCCAGCTCGCCGAGCGCATAAAAGATGTTCGGGTCGTTCGAGCTCAGCCGCAGCGATGCCTTGAGGTGATCGATCGCCTTCGCCGGCTCGCCGGCGAGATTGTAGCAGCCGCCGAGCTGGGCGTGCGCCAGAGCCAGGCTCGGGTTGAGCGCGATCGCGTGCTGCAGCAGGGTCCTGGCCTCCTGCGGATGGCGCAGCCACATCTCGGCGATGCCGGCGAGCATGAAGCCGCGGCCGTCGTCGGGATCGGCGAGGCTGGCCTGCTGCGCCAGCTTGCGCATCCGCAGCACCTGGTCCTGCGGCTGGCGGCCGGCCCAGATCGACCAGCCGAGCGCCGAAGTGGTCTGGATCAGCGCCTCGGCCGACCCCGGATCGAGCGCCAGCGCCTCGGCGAACAGCTTCTGCGCCATTTCGGAATCGGCGCGGGTCAGCCGGTTGAGGTGCCAGCGCCCGCGCCAGATCAGGTCGCTGACGCCGAGCGCGTCCTGGCGCTTGTTGCGGATGCGGATCTGCTCGGCGTGTTCGATCCTGGTCTCGAGCTGCGCCACCAGCTCGTTGACGAACTGCTCGAGTTCGTCGCGCAGCGCCGGCGATTGCAACGTGAAGCGCCGCGACCAGATCGCATAGCCGGTCGCCGCCTCCGACAGGCTGGCCGAGACGCCGAACGATTCGTAGGCGCGATACAGATGCCCCTCGATCAGATAATGCGCGCCGAGCCGCTGGCCGATCACCTTGCGGTCGATGGTGTCGGCGAACGAGAAGCTCGAGCTGCGCGCGATCACCGGCAGCCAGCGAATCCGCGACAGGCCGACGATCAGTTCCTCGCTGATGCCCTCGGAGAGATAGTCCAGCGTCTCGTCGCCGGTGACATTGGTGAACGGCAGCACCGCGATCGCCTGATTGCCGGTGAAGCCGACCGGCGGCTGGCTGGTGTCGAGGATGTGACTCGGCAGCCCGCCCGGCAATGGCGCGGCCGGCGACGGCGCGCGCGGCCCCCGCGTCAGCCGCGTGCGCTGCTCGCGCAGCCAGTCGCGGAAGCCGGCTTCACCCGGAATATCGAAGCCTTCGAGAAACTCGCCGGCGGTTTTCGGATCGGCGTTCGGATCGAGCGCGTCGACAACGATGCGGTCGAGCCGCAGGCGGACGCGGTCACGATCGCTGACCAGCAGCTCGAGGTCGCCGCCATTGAGAAGCTTTCGCAGATTCGACAATTCGCGGCGCAGGCTGCCCGCCGCTTCGGAATGGCCGCGACTGCCCCACAATCGATCCTGCAGCCAGCCGCGGGTGCGCTCACCATCGCGCGACATCGCCAGCATGGCGATGACCGCCGTCCCCTTCTTACTGGAGATTTCGATGCGTTGGCCGTCCGGCGTCGACAGTGCGAAAGGCCCCAGCAAGCTGACAGTGAAAAGCCCTGACGGCTCCGTCATATCCTCGACCACCCGGATTCAACTCAAAATAGCATTTTTCACGCGTCTATCACGTCAATTTCACGCCGGAAACAACTCGATAAGAAGACGAAGGGGAAGGCGATAAGGAAAAATGCGGATGCGCTCTTCCACGGGACGAAATTTCCCGGAGGGCGCTCGGAAATGGCCGCTTGGCCGCGGTCTGAGTGGCCTGCGGCCGGATGCGAGTAACTCGCATCACTGGTGGCGGCAAAGGCAGTGCGGGCAGGGTGGAATGGTAGGGGTAGCAGGGTCGGATTTCCAGCAGGAACTTCTGTTCGCGTTTGGTGGCGGAGATCCGCAGATCACCATCGCGGTGCTGGATGGTCCGGTGGACCGCACACATGACTGTTTTCGCGGCGCGCGGCTGATTCCGCTCCACACCGCGGCGGCGGTGCGATGTGCCGATGAGTTCGCGAGCGCGCAGGGCACGCATCTTGCGAGCCTGATCTTCGGTCAGGCCTGCAGCTCGGTCGAAGGCGTCGCGCCGCTGTGCCGCGGGCTGAGCGCACCGATCTTCAGCGACGACCGGCCGGGTTGCTCGCAAGCCGACCTGGCGCAGGCGATCGTCATGGCGCTGGATCACGGCGCCCACATCATCCACATCAGCGGCGGATTGTTCGAGGGGCGGCGGCAACCGACCGCCGAGCTGAGCGCGGCCGTGGCGCAGTGCAACGACCACAACGCGCTGATCGTCGCCGGCGCCGGCCGCGACGGCTGCGCCGCCCTGCTGCGCCGCTGCGGCGCGGCGAACCTTCTGCCGGTCGGCGCGATCGACAAATACGGCCGGCTGATCGGCGGCGGCGACGCCAGCCTGCACGACATCGGCATCGCCGTGCCGGGCGCCAGACTGATCGGCGCGACGCTGGAAGGCGGCATCAGCGAACGCCGCGGCGCGAACTACTCGGCCGCACTGATCGCCGGCATTGCCGGGCTGCTGCTCGGGGCGCAGACCGCCATCGGTCAGACGCCGGACCCCGGCGCGACCGTCGAGGCGATCCTCGGCAGCGCGACGCCACGCCTCGCGGCGCGGGCCGACGAGTGCCAGCGCGCCTGGATCGGCCGGGCGAATGTCGAAGCCGCCGCGGCGCGCTTGACCGGCGTGATGTATGACAGCGCCGCCAACTCGCCGTTCGGATTCTGGCATCTGGCCCAGACCAACCCGCAATCGTCGGATCACGTCGCGTTTCGACCGCGAGCGTGACTGCGCCGCACGGAATGATTACTTCGCGGCTTCGCCCGCGACTCCGCGCTCCGGCGCCAACGCCACGCCCTTGACCTGCGCGAACACGTCGATGCCCTCGGCGAGCTGCAACTGATCCCACGACCGCCGCGTCACCCGCGCCAGCAGCCGGGCGCCCCGCCCGTCGGCGCCGAGCGCGAGCACGACCAGAATTTCGTTCGGCCCGACCGGCGAGGTCGCGACGATCCGTGCCGGCAGCGCGTTGAGGATCGAGGTGCCGTGCGGCGCCTCGCGCGCGAGGCTGACGTCGCCGGCGGCGATCCTGATCCGCCGGCTGTCACCGGTCGCCACCGGCGCGGACGGCACCAGCAGGTGACCGCCATCGATCCGCAGCGTCAGCAGGCCGTAGCCGGGATCATAGGCTTCGACGACGGCATCGAAATTCACCGCGGCGTCGCGCGCGGTCGCCAGCGGCAGCGCCGGATCGCTCTGCAATTCGTGCAGCGGGCCAGCGGCGAGAACCGTGCCCGCCCGCATCAGCACCAGATGATCGGCGAGGCGCTCGATCTCGGCCATGTCGTGGCTGACATAGATCACCGGCAGCGACAGCCTGGCATGCAGCCGCTCAAGGAACGGCAGGATTTCGTCCTTGGTCAGCCGGTCGAGCGCCGACAGCGGTTCGTCCATCAGCAGCAGTTTCGGCTGCGACAGCAGCGCGCGGCCGATCGCGACGCGCTGGCGCTCGCCGCCCGAGAGATTGCGCGGCGCGCGCGCGAGCAGCCGCGACAGTCCGAGCAGGTCAATCACTTCGTCAAACGCGATCTCACCCGTGGATGCGACCGCGCCGCTACGCGGCGCGCCGTACAGCAGATTGCCCCGCACCGACAGGTGCTGGAACAGGCTGGCTTCCTGAAACACGTAGCCGATCGGCCGCTGATGCGGCTTCAGGAAGGTCGCCTCGTCCTGCCAGACATCGCCGTCGACGTCGCAACGGCTGCCCGGCAGATACTGCAATCCCGCAAGGCAGCGCAGCACCGTGGACTTGCCGCAGCCGCTCGGCCCGAACAGGCCGGTGATGCCGGTCGCCGGCACGCTGAACGACGCGTCGAGCGCAAAGCCGCCGAGCCGGCCGCGGAATTCGCCACGAATGCTGCGCGGTGCGATCGCCCTCATCCGCGGATCCGTGCGGTGCGTTTCTCCAGCATCATCATGGTGAGAATCACCACGAAGGCGAACGCGGCCATGCCGCCGGCGAGGATATTGGCCTCGCGCCATTGCGAGGTCTCGACATAATCGTAGATCGCCACCGACAGCACCTTGGTGCTGCCGGGGATGTTGCCGCCGATCATCAGCACGATGCCGAATTCGCCGACGGTGTGGGCGAAGCCGAGCACTGAGCCTGCGAGAAAGCCCGGCCGCGCCAGCGGCACCGCCACCGTCCAGAACGCCTTCAGCGGCGAGGCGCGCAGCGTCGCGGCGACTTCCAGCGGCCGGTCGCCGATCGCATCGAAGGCGTTGCGGATCGGCTGCACCACGAATGGCATCGAATAGATCACCGAGCCGAACACCAGCCCGCCGAACGTGAAGGCCAGCGTGCGCCCGCCCCACAGGCTCGCCAGCGCGCCGCCCGGACCGTCAGGCCCCATCAGCACCAGCAGATAGAAGCCGAGCACGGTCGGCGGCAGCACCAGCGGCATCGCCACGATGGCGGCGACGCCCTCCTTCCACGCCGCCTTCGACCGCGCCAGCCACCACGCGATCGGCGTGCCGACGATCAGCAGGATGATCGTGGTGATGGCCGCGAGCTCGATGGTGAGCCAAACGGGCTGCCAGATGTCGGGGGGAAGGCCGGTCGTCATGAGTTAGTCATCTCGGCGTGATGCGCCGTCCTGACCTCTCCCCGCGCGCGGGGAGAGGTCGACCAACTGAGCGAAGCGAAGGCGGTCGGGTGAGGGGGCGCCTCGACAGGGCCGAGTCTCTCGGCCTCGCGGAGACGCCCCCTCACCCCGGCCCTCTCCCCGCGCGCGGGGAGAGGGAGCGAAGCGTCCTGCATGAAGCCGGATTGCTTCACTGCGCTCGCAATGACGGGAAGAAGCGCTCGCATGCAGCGTCGCTCAGCTCGCCTTGCCGGGCGCGACTTCGTAGCCGTACTTCTCGATGATCGCGCGCGCCTCGGGGCCCTTCAGGAAGTCGACGAACGCCTTCGCGGCTTCGTTGTCCTCGCCCTTCTTCAGCAGCACGGCGTCCTGGGTGATCGGCGTGTACAGATTCTGCGGCACCATCCAGCGCGAGCCGTCCTTGTCGTTGATCACCTGCGACAGCGCGACGAAGCCGACCTCCGCATTGCCGGTCTGCACGAACTGATAGGCCTGGGTGATGTTGGCGCCCTCGACCAGCTTCGGTTTGAGATCGGCAGCGAGCTTCAGCGACTCCATCGTCTCGACCGCGGCGGCGCCGTAGGGCGCGGCGGTCGGATTGCAGATCGACAGCTTGGCGAATTTGCCCTCCTTCAGCGTCTCCTCGCCCTTCACCATGCCGGGCGACTTGCTCCACAGCACCAGCTTGCCGACCGCGTAGGTGAAGCGGCTGCCCCTGACGCCGAGCGGACTCTCCTCGAGCTTCTGCGGCCGCGCCGAGTCCGCCGACAGGAACACCTGGAACGGCGCGTCCTGATTGATCTGGGTGAAGAACTGGCCGCTGGAGCCGAAGCTCAGGACCGCCTCGTGGCCGGTCTTCTTCTGGAACGCCGCGGCGATTTCCCTCGCGGCCTCGGTGAAGTTGGCGGCGACCGCGACATTGGTGGAAGCGGCGAAGGCCTGACCGGCCGACAGGCCGACCGCGACGGCGCCGAGCAGCGCGAGTTTGAGGACGTGTTTCAAGGCATGTCTCCTAAGCGTGGACGATGAACTCTCATCCGTCATTGCGAGGAGGCGCAGCCGACGAAGCAATCCAGCCACTTGCGGGGCGCTCCTTGCTTCGTCGCTTCGCTCCTCGCAATGACGCGGATGCATGGGGATCAGTCGATGGCGACGATGACGTGGGCGGCGTCGAACAGCGCGCAGGCCGGATCGCCGGGGGACAGCTTCATGTCGATGGCGCTGCGCGCGGTGATCGAGGCGGCGAGCGTCTTGTCGTCGCCGATGTCGAGCACGATCTCGGCATTGACGGCGGAGACGTCGGCGCGGCGGACCACGCCGCGCACGCAATTGCGCGCCGACACCATCGGCGCGGTGGCGCCCGGCGAGATCAGCACGAACGGCGCCTTGATCAGCACGATCACCTCGCGTCCGACCACGAGGCCCAGGCTGCGCACGCTCTCGCTGGTCAGCAGCGCGTAGATCGTGGTGTCGGCCGACACCGCGACCGCGACCTCTGCGCTCAGCGTGTCGGAATTGATCTCGGTGATGGTGCCGCGGAGGGCGTTGCGGGCGCTGGTTTTCATGAAGAATCCGGAGACGAGATTGAGCGGGGAGATGCCGGTGCCGGCGAGGTCCGGCTCGAGATTGCGGAACACCCTCGCCATCTCGGCCTCGAGCCGGCCGAACGCCTCGATCACCCGCAGGCCGGTCGCCGTCAGCACCGCGCCGCCACCGGCCTTGCCGCCGGTTCTTGTTTCCAGCAGCGGGCGGCCGAACATGTTGGTCATCGCGTCGAGCGCGTCCCACGCCGCCTTGTAGCTCAGGCCCGCCGCCTTGGCGCCAGCGGTGATGCTGCCCTCGCGCGCCACCGCCTGCAGCAGCCGGATGCGATCGCGGCCGACGCCGGAGATGTCCTTGGTCTTCAGGGTGACCGTGGCCTCGATTGGCATAAAGACGGGCTCGCCGATGGTTATATAGATGATCTACATAACGCTAACCCCGATCGGGACATTCCGCAACCAGGAGATTCGGCTATGAAGATCAGCGCCCGCAACCAGCTCAAGGGCAGCATCATCGACATTCAGAAGGGCGCCACCACCTCGCATGTCCGCATCGACATCGGCGGCGGCGCGGTCGTCACCGCGGCGATCACCAACGAGGCGGTCGACGAGCTGAAGCTCGCCAAGGGCCAGGCGGCCATGGCGGTGATCAAGGCCTCGGACGTGCTGGTGGCGATCGACTGACCTAACCGGAAATCAAGCCCCCTCCTTCCACACCGTCATGCCCGGGCTCGACCCGGGCATCCACGTCTGACGGGGGTGCGGCAAGAAGAACGTGGATGGCCGGGCCTTCGCCGCGCCGAAGGGGCTCCGGCCCCGCAGGCGGGACGAAGCCCGGCCATGACGAAAACTGTGAGCGCACCGCGCGTCGGCGCCCGTCTTCGGCGCAGCGCTCAGAACAGGTAGTTGAGACGCAGCATCGCCTGGTGGCGCTCGAAATTATCGAGATCGAGGCGCCGCGGATCGTTGATCGCCCTGCCCGCCACCTGCGTGCTCCAGGTGCCCGACAGCCCGACATTGTGCGCCAGATGCATCGAGAAGGTCGGGCCCAGATACACCGCGTCGCCGAGGAAGCGGTCGAGGCCGAGGCCGTCATAGGCCCGCAGATAGCGCGCCTCGGCTCCGACGATGAGATCCGGACCGACCTTATAGGACACGGCGCCGTTCACCGAGATCTCCGAATCGCGCGACCACGTATTGGTGAGTTCGCGCGACGCGCCGCCGGAGTACCAGACGTTGACGGTGGCGAACAGCGTGTTGCGGATCAGTTCCTTGTCCATCAGCGCGGCGAATTCGCTGCCATAGGTCTGGACGTCGAAGCCGGTGAGCTCATCGAACCTGTTCCACGCCGGCGCGGCGTGCAGCGTCAGGCCGAACGGCATCACGTCGCGGTCGAGCAGCTTGTAGCGGAATTCGAGCGACGCGCCGGCCAGCGCTGTGCGGCGGTTGTCGATCATGTCCGGCACGCCGCTCACCCTCGTCGAGGCGAAACTGACGCCCGGCGCCACGCGAAAATTGTCGGTGAGCACGAACTTGACCTGCGACAGCACGCCGACGCCCGTATAGGAGCCGAAGCGCCGGTTGAAGCGCCCGACATTCTCGATCTCGAGCTCGATCTCGCCCTGCTTGCCGATGTCGGAGCCCATGCTGAAGCCGAAGATGTGCTCGGTATCGACGCCGTCGTGCTGAGCCTGCGCGTCGAGCAGCTCGGCGCGCGGCTTGACAGCCCGCACGGCGGCGCTGGTCGACGAGGCCGAGGCGGTGGACAGCCAGGACGGCGCGTCGCCGGCGTCCGCGGTGGCCGGCAGCATCGACCCGAGCGCCAGGGCGCCCAGCGCAACACAGAAAATCGATCTCCTGCGACGACCGTCCGCCGCATCAAATTGCAACAACATTCGACCCCCGAAATCGCAACGCAACTAATTCCGGGAACTAATTGCATGTGACAACGGGCCGTCGTCAAAGATTTTATTCTATAGGATCAATAAGTTAGAAGCCGTTTAGATTTGATCCAGAACAATGACATGGTAGTTAGCTACCAAAGATATTGATCGCATCATTCTTTCGTCGAACCCTGAAACGCGCAAAATCCGGAGATCGTTCAACTGATCGTGCCGGGGCGTGATAACGATGCCGGTCTGCGGCCGGCGCGTGCTCGCAAGGCGACCGACCGCGCAACTTTGACGAGGACATGACATGAAGAAGCCCCCCCAGATCAATATCGGCATCTCGGAGAAACATCGCGGCAAGATCGCCGACGGGCTGTCCCGGCTGCTGGCGGATTCCTACACGCTGTATCTGATGACCCATAATTTCCACTGGAACGTCACCGGGCCGATGTTCAACACGCTGCATGCGATGTTCATGGCACAATATACCGAGCAGTGGACCGCGCTGGATCAGATCGCCGAGCGCATCCGCGCGCTGGGCTTCCCGGCGCCCGGCACCTACAAGGAGTTCGTCAAGCTGGCCTCGATCGCCGAAGTCGAAGGTCAGCCGAAGGCGCTGGACATGGTGCGGCACCTGGTGTCGGCGCAGGAAGCCACCGCGCGCACCGCGCGCGAGCTGTTTCCGATCGTCGGCGAGGCCAACGACCAGCCGACCGCCGATCTTTTGACCCAGCGGCTCGACGTCCACGAAAAGACCGCCTGGATGCTGCGCAGCCTGCTCGAAGACTGACGTCGCGACCGTCACGCCAGCGATCCGGCGCCATGTGCGCCGGGTTGCCTGATGCGAGTAGGAACGACATTCGACCTTCGGGCTAGATCTGGCACGCCCCTTGGCTCAATGCCGGAAAAGCACTGACTTTCAAATAGTTGGAGGGAAGCCGACTGGATTGCCGGTGGCGCCGGGATTGACTCCGATCAAAGTCACCACCTGCGAATAAGAACTACTCTAGCGGTATTCCGCATCGCAGCGGAGTGACCCTGGGTCGCCCCTTCGATGCACATCCTGCCGGGGGTCTTTCCATGAAATTCGCCAACATGCTGCTGATGGCAACCGCCATCTCGCTGTCGCTGTCGTTGCCCGCCAGCGCGGCCAATGACGAGCCGATCTCGCCGATCAAGCCGGCGGTCGTGAAGGACGCCAAGCTGGTCGAACTCGGCAAGAAGCTGTTCTTCGATCCGCGGCTGTCGAAGTCGGGCTTCATCTCCTGCAACTCCTGCCACAACCTGTCGATGGGCGGCACCGACAACCTCAAGACCTCGATCGGCCACAACTGGCAGAAGGGCCCGATCAACGCGCCGACGGTGCTGAATTCGAGCCTCAACGTCGCGCAGTTCTGGGACGGCCGCGCGCTGACCCTGAAGGACCAGGCCGGCGGCCCGATCGCCAATCCGGGCGAGATGGCGTTCACGCATGATCTGGCGGTCGATCTGCTGAAGTCGATCCCCGGCTATGTCGGCGAATTCCAGTCGGTGTTCGGCAAGACCAGCACGATCGACATCGAGGAAGTGACGCGGGCGATTGCGGCGTTCGAGGAGACGCTGGTGACGCCGAATTCGCGGTTCGACAAATGGCTGAAGGGCGACAAGAAGGCGCTGACGCCGACCGAACTCGCCGGCTACGAACTGTTCAAGGATTCCGGCTGCACCGCCTGCCACAACGGCTCCGCGGTCGGCGGCAACACCTTCCAGAAGATGGGCCTGGTCGAGCCCTACAAGACCGACAATCCGGCCGAGGGGCGCTTCGCCGTCACCAAGGAGGAAGCCGACCGCTTCAACTTCAAGGTGCCGACGCTGCGCAATGTCGAGCTGACCTATCCCTACTTCCACGACGGCGCCGCGACCACGCTGTCCGACGCGGTCGACACCATGGGGCGGATCCAGCTCGGCAAGAAATTCACGCCGGCCGAGAACACCAAGATCGTCGCCTTCCTCAAGACCCTGACCGGCGACCAGCCCGACTTCAAGCTGCCGATCCTGCCGCCGTCGACCGACAAGACCACGCCGCCGAAGCCGTTCGACTGACGGCCGCTACGAACACGGCCTTCACCTCTCCCCGCACGCGGGGAGAGGTCGGATTGCGCAGCAATCAGGGTGAGCGAGGCCTCTCGACAAGTCAGACCTCGCGGTGACGCCCCCTCACCCGCCCGGCTTCGCTGCGCTACGCCGGGCGACCTCTCCCCGCGCGCGGGGAGAGGTGCCGCTGCCGCGCCGCTTCGAGCAATCTCGCACGGTCTGCGGACCGACGCCGATTCTGCATGACGGACTGACCGTCTTCGCGCAGGAATCAACTCGCGCAGGAAATGTCATGGGGCTTGGACCGAACGCTCGGTGGTCGCTGGTGCCGGTCGCGCTGCTGGCGGCGATCGCCGGCGTGGTCGCCTGGGGCGGCTTCAACACCGCGATGGAAGCCACCAACACGCTGGGCTTCTGCGTCTCGTGTCACGAGATGCGCGACAACGTCTATCAGGAATACAAGAAGACCGTGCACTACACCAATCCGTCCGGCGTGCGGGCGATCTGCTCGGACTGCCACGTGCCGCGCGACTGGCTGCACAAGGTGACGCGCAAGGTAACGGCGACCAAGGAGCTCTATCACTGGGCGATCGGCAGCATCGACACCAAGGAGAAGTTCGAAGCCAAGCGCCACGAGCTGGCGCGCCACGAATGGGACCGGATGCGCGCCAACGACAGCCGCGAATGCCGCAACTGCCATTCCTTCGAGGCGATGGACTTCCACAAGCAGAGCGCCAAGGCGGCGAGCGCGATGACCGCGGCGATGAAGGCCGGCAAGACCTGCATCGACTGCCACAAGGGCATCGCCCACACGCTGCCCGACATCACCGCGCGGCATCGCGCCGCCTTCGCGCAGCTCGCCGCGGAGGCCAAGGCGCTCACGCCGGCGACCGGCGCCACGCTCTACGCCATCGCCCGGACGCCGTTCCGGCTGGCGCGGGCGCAGGGCGAGCCCGACGGCGAGATCGCGCCGGCCGCGGCGGTGAGCGTGATCCGCAGCGACGGCGATGCGCTCGAGGTGGAATTGCAGGGCTGGCAGCGCGACGGCTCGCCGGAGATCCTGTATCAGCGCCCGGGCCAGCGCGTGCTGGTAGCGACGCTGAACGAGGCCGCGGTGGCGCAACTGACCCCGCTCGAAACCGTCACCGACGCCGACACCGACCAGCTCTGGACCCGCGCCCGGCTGCAGCTGTGGGTCGCCGCCGGCGGCTTTGCGCCGTCGCGCGATCCGCTGTGGCAGATCGGCGCCCGGATCAACGATGACAATTGCACGATGTGCCACGCGCTGCGGGAGCCCAGCGTCGCCACCGCCAATCAGTGGATCGGCCACATCAACGCGATGAAGCGCTTCACCGCGCTCGACGCCGACGAGATCGGGCTGCTGCGATCCTATCTGCAGAACCACGCCCGCGACGCCGCGCCGGAGAAGCCGTGACTGCTGTCGATCGCCCCGCCGCGTCGATTGCCTATTTGTAGACCTCGCACATCGTGGCGTGCGCGTTCGGCGCGCCGCCTCTGCCGCGCGGGGAGAGGTTCGACCACCACGCCTCCAGCGCGCCGCGATTGCAGGGCAGCCGCACGCTCATGCCGTCGGCGAAGCGGATCCAGGCGTCGAAGCGCTTGCTCGGCACGGCGATCACCAGCGGGATGTCGGCGCTCAGCGCCTGCACGATCAGATGCAGCAGCCCGCGGCCTTCGCTCTCCTGCTGACCGAAGCGATTGATGATGACGATATCGGCGCCCTGGTCGATCGCCGCGCCGACGCGGCCGCCGGCCGCCAGCAACTGGCCGGGATCGAGGCGGCAGCCGGACGCCTGCGAACCGAGATTCTGATACAGCGGCAGCTGCTCACCGCTGTGCACCAGCGTCGCCGACAATTGCGGCACCTCCGCCACGCGATGCGCGACCTGCACCAGCCCGACCGCGCGATAGCCGCGCGCATTGAGATCGGCGGCGAAGCCTCGCAGCAGCGCGTCGGGATCGTCGCCGGGGTCGTAGACCAGCGCCGCAAGATCGCATTGGGAATCGAACGTCATCGTCTGTCCGCCGGCACGCCGGCGCTCCACGGACGGCAGCACGCCCGACCGGCGCAATCGCCAAAGCCGGCCGTCGTCGTATATTTCAATATATAACGAGTTCGGTTGGGGATCAATTTGACCTTTGGGAGGGCTGCGTCGGCTCTCCCATCAGCCCCATACCCCGCCACCTGCGGATGCCTCTCATTTGAGAATTTTGTAATTTTATTGCGCAAATGGCCCCATAATCTTCGCCTTTGATGCGCGTCAAATCGACTGTTCCCGCCGCGTGCTAGTGCACCGCACACAAGGCTACGGCTTTACCACTGCGGAGGTTCGACCCCGCCGGTAGCCACTTCTGAAGGATCGAGACGAGGTTCGCCGTCCGCTGCAATCGCAGCCGCCACGGCCCGGAACGCTTTTCTCGGACGCGCCGCGCGGCATCGCTGCGCCAACAGTCATTAGGAATGGAACGACCCATGAACGCAAAATATCCCGGCATCCCCTCGGTGATCCACGGCAACGGCGCAGTGGCGCAAGTGATGGGTCATGTCTGCGGCGGCGTCATCGGCTACCCGATCACGCCCTCGACCGAGATCTCCGAGATCTACGAGGCGTTCCGCTCCTCCGGCGGCTGCAACGTCTGGGGCAAGCATCCGTTCTTCTTCGAGCCCGAGGGCGAGCACTCGGCGCAATCGGGCGCATTGGGCGCGGCGCTGACCGGCGGCAAGTTCATCTCCAATGCCTCGTCATCCCAGGGCATCCTGTACGGCCTGGAATCGCACTACGTCACCGTCGGCAAGAAGGTCGGCGGCTTCGTGCTGCAGGTCGCAGCCCGCGTGGTGTCGAAGCACTCGCTCAACGTGATGGCCGGCCATGACGACGTCTATGCGCTGCTGTCGTCGGGCTACACCATCCTGTTCGGCTCCAACCCGCAGGAAGCCGCCGA
Organism: Rhodopseudomonas sp. NSM; assembly: GCF_052445935.1. Classification (NCBI taxonomy): domain Bacteria; kingdom Pseudomonadati; phylum Pseudomonadota; class Alphaproteobacteria; order Hyphomicrobiales; family Nitrobacteraceae; genus Rhodopseudomonas; species Rhodopseudomonas sp. NSM. Next base: position 319,437 of record NZ_JBQTCH010000007.1, read on the forward strand.
CCTCGCGGCGATCTCCTACAAGGTCGCCGCGACCTCGCTGATCCCGGTCGCCAATGCGATGGACGGCTTCGCCACCTCGCATATGCTCAGCGAAGCGCTGATGCCGGAGCCGGAACTGCTGCGCGACTTCCTCGGCGACCCATCCGGCCGCATCAAGTGCCCGACGGTGGCGCAGGAGATGCTGTTCGGCGCCAAGGGCCGGGTGTTCCAGCTCAAGCAATATCTGCTGCGGCACGACACCGACTTCGTCGCCACGGACCTCGAGTCGCTCAAGAAATTCCTGGACGACAACGCCGACGCGATCGAAGCCGACAATGTCGGCGAGATCGTCGCCGAGACGCTGGCTTACTTGCCCGAGGAACTGCGCGGGCCGTGGAAGCGGCAGTGGATCAACGCGCCCGAGAAGGGCACGCGGCAACTGGTGCCGGCGCTGGTCGATATCGACAATCCGGGCCTCACCGGCGGCGTGCAGAACCAGCCGGACTTCCAGGCCGGCGCGGTCGACCATCGCACCCACTTCGCCAATGCGGTGCCGCGCTTCGTCAAGGAAGCGATGGACGAATACGCAAGCCTGACCGGCCGCGAATACAAGCCGGTGATGACGTATCTGTGCGACGACGCCGAGCACGTCGTGGTCGGGCTGGGCTCGGTCACCGACGACGCCGAGGCGGTCGCCGCTTATTTGCGCTCGCAGGGCAAGAAGGTCGGCGTGGTGTCGATCAAGATGCTGCAGCCGTTCCCCGAGGCCGAGCTGGTGCAGGCGCTGGCCGGCAAGACCGCCGTCACCGTGCTGGAACGCTCCGACGTCACCGCGCTGACGCAGCTCGTGACGCAGGCGCTGTGCAAGGCGCGCGAGAACGGCGACGCCGGAATCCGTCATGCCGGAATCCCGGCGCTCGACAAATTGCCGAAAATCACCACCGCGATCTTCGGCCTCGGCGGCCACGATCTGCAGCCGCGCGACATGATCGCCTGCTACGCCAATATGGAGAAGCCGGATTCGGCGCCGTTCGTGTATCTCGGCACGCAGTTCTTCACCAAGAACGCCTCGCCGCGGATGGAAGCGCTGCAGGATCGGCTGAAGGCCGCCTATCCGGAAACGCAATTCATGGCGCTGCCGACCGGGACCAACCCGAACCTGCTGCCGCCGCAGGCGTTCCGCATCCGCTTCCACTCGATCGGCGGCTACGGCACCATCGCGTCCGGCAAGCTGCTCACCGACATTCTCGCCGGCGCGCTCGACATGCACTCGAAATCCGCGCCGAAATACGGCTCGGAAAAGAGCGGCGCGCCGACCAACTACTACATCACGCTGTCGCCGGAGCCGGTGAAGATCACCAACGCCGAGCTGGAAGACGTCGAGATCGTGATCTCGCCGGACCATAAAGTCTTTGTGCACACCAACCCGCTACGCGGCCTGGTCGAGGGCGGCACCTTCATCCTGCAGACCAACCTGTCGGCGCTCGACGTGTGGCGTGACCTGCCCGCCAAGGCGCGGCAGACCATCCGCGACAAGAAGATCAAGTTCTACGTGATCGACGCCTTCGCGGTGGCCAAGCGCCACGCCCCGACCGCCGAGCTCGAAACCCGGATGATGGGCATCGCCTTCATCGGCGCAGTGTGCGGCAATGTCGACCGCGTCGTCGCCGACGCCTCGCAGGAGGCGATGCTGAACAAGATCCGCCAGCAGATCTCCAAGAAGTTCGGCGCCAAGGGCGGCGACATCGTCGACGGCAACATGGCGGTGATCCGCGAAGGCCTCGAAGCCACCCACAAGGTCGATGTCGACGCGCCGGAATTCAGCGAAGACGCCATCAAGGCCGCGCCGAAGAAGACAGCCAGCGCCTCGATCTCGGCCTCGATGTGCCGCGCCGCCGCGCCGGCCTCCGCCGCGGGCTTCCTCGATCCTGAATATTACGACGACGTGCTGGCCGGCCCGTTCCGCGACGGCACCATCGCGGATGCGCCGGTGCTGCCGGGCATGGGCATGTTCATGCCGGCGGGCTCGGCGGCCGCCAAGGACAAGGGTCTGTTCCGCCGCAACGTGCCGGAGTTCAACGCCGATCTGTGCACCGGCTGCATGGAATGCGCGCTGGTCTGCCCGGACGCCGCGATCCCCAACGCCGTGCACGACATCCACGAACTGCTCGGCACCGCGATCAAGCAGCTCGACATCGCGCCCGCGCAAGCTGATGCGTTGCGCGAAAAAGTGCCGGCGCTGAGCGAGGCGATCCGCGAGGTGTATCGCGCCGCCAAGGACGACAAGCCGTTCCACGAGGTGGTGGCCCAGGCGGCGGAGGCGCTGGACGTCGACAACGCGACGCTGAACCGCAATTTCGGCAAGCTCGCCGCGGCGCTGTCGGTGTATCCGGTGGCGCGGACGCGGCCGTTCTTCGACGCGATGGAGAAGAGCCAGCCGGGCACCGGCGGCCTGTATTCAGTGAGCGTCGATCCGTGGAAGTGCTCGGGCTGTCTCGAATGTATCGACGTCTGCGGCCCCGGCGCGCTGGTCGATCGCGAGCAGGACGAGCCGCTGCTGGAGCAGTTGCAGGCGCGGTTCGAATTTCTCAGCCGCACCCCGAACACGCCGGCGCGCTTCACCGAAGGCGCCACCAAGCCCGAGGGTGAGACCAAGCGGCTGATGCTCGACCGCGCCAATTACTACGCCACCACCGGCGGCCACGGCGCCTGCCGCGGCTGCGGCGAAGTCACCGCGATCCGTCTGGTCACCTCGACCAACCACGCGATCCACGACAAGCGCCGCAAGGACCACACCCGCGAGCTGGAAGCCCTGATCGACCAGCTCACCGCCAAGCGGACGCAGGTCGAAGGCGACGCGGCGCGCGCCGCGCGGATCGACGCCACGCTGAAGACGCTGGAGAAGCGGCTGTACACCTATGAGAGCGGCCCGACCGGCAACGGCCCGTCCGGCATGGTGATCGCCAACGCGACGGGATGTTCGAGCGTCTACGCCTCGACCTTCCCGTTCAACCCCTACACCGACCCGTGGGTGAACAGCCTGTTCCAGGACACGCCGGCGGTCGCCAAGGGCATCTTCGAAGGCCTCACCGCGCAGGCCTCGGACGATTTTCGCGCGCTGCGGGTGGCGAAGCTGGAATTGGCCGATGCCTATGATCCGGCCAGGCATGACGGTTACTTCCGCTACTTCGGCTGGGGCCAGTTCACGCCGGAGGAGCGCAGCCTGCTGCCGACCGTGCTGAGCATGGGCGGCGACGGCGCCACCTACGACATCGGCTTCGGCGCGCTGTCGCGGCTATTGTCGACCAAGACCCCGATCAAGGTCGTGGTGCTGAACACCGGCGCTTACTCCAACACGGGCGGCCAGACTTCGACCGCGAGCCTGACTGGTCAGGATTCCGACCTGTCGCGGTTCGGCATCGCCAATCACGGCAAGCAGGAATCCCGCAAGGAGCTCGGCCTGATCGCCTCGTTCCATCCGAGCGTGTTCGTGGTGCAGACCGCGACCGCGCTGCAGGGGCACTTCCTGAAAAACGTGATGGAGTTCCTCAACCACACCTCGTCGCCGGCGGTGCTCGACGTCTACACGCCGTGCCAGGCCGAGCACGGCATCGGCGACGCCGTCGCCAACCGCCAGGCGCGGCTCGCGGTGGAGAGCCGGATGAACCCGGTGTTCGTCCACGACCCGCGCAAGGGCGGCAAGCTGACCAGCGCGTTCTGCCTCGACGGCAATCCGGAGGCGGATCAGGACTGGGCCAGCAAGTCGATCGAATATGTCGACGATAACGGCGCGACCCAGCTGATGAAGGCGAAGCTGACCCCGGCCGACTTCGCCTATACCGAAGTCCGCTTCCGCAAGCAGTTCAAGCCGCTGAAGAAGGACGCCGACGGCCTGCCGATCGACGAGTACGTGGCGCTCGACCCGGCCGCGCGCGCCGGCAAGACGCCGTTCATCCACGTCGTCGACGGCGACAAGAAGCTGGTCCGGATGGCGGTCGGCGAGACCGTGGTGGCGCTGGTCGAGGAACGGCGCAAATACTGGCGCACGCTGCAGGTGCTCGCCGGCTTCGACGTCCGCGCGCTGGACGAGGCGCACAGCGCCGAACTGGCCGCGCTGCAGCACCAGTACCAAGAGCAGGTCAAGGCCCGCGAATCCTCGCTCGACAGCATCGCGCGCGGCATGAGCGAACTGGCGGCGAGTTCGAACGCGCCGGCCGGCGGCGGCTTCGCCGGGCTGATGGCCGGGCTGGCCCCGGCCCCGGCGGTGCAGACCAACGGCGCGAAGCCCGCGAACGGCGCCAATGGCGGCACGCATATCGACATCGCCGAGACCGATCTCGACAAATGCACCAACTGCAAGAGCTGCTACCAGGACGTGCCCGAAGTGTTCGAACTCACCAAGATCGTGGTGGGCGGCGCCTCCAAGGAGGTCGCCCATGTGATCCCGGGCGTGTTCGACAAGATCAAGCTCACGCCCGAACTGTCGGCCAAACTCAGCCGCGCGGCGGCCAACTGCGACGCGGAGATCATCCGATGAGCGGCGTCACCAACACCATCGCCAACGACGTGCTGCGCTACCAGCAGGCGCGCAGCGCGCTGGAAAGCTCGAAGACCGAACTGGAAGAGCTGCAGGCCAGCGAGGCCGTCGGCATCTTCCAGAAGCAGCTCGCGCTGCTGCAGAAGCGCCTGGTCAGCGACCCGGCGTCGCTGCGCAACATGTTCATCGCCGACGGCACCCAGGCGATCGTCTGGGAATTCCAGCAGGCTGAGCTGGGCGAAGCGTTCACCACGACGCTGTGGAATCTGCTGGCGCGCGACGACGACATGAGCGCGATCCTGCAGCGCTTCATCTGGGCGCTGCCGCTGAAGTTCAAGCGCAAGTTCATCAAGGCGATCGACGTGCATCTGCGCGGTCGCTATCCGATGTTCGAGAACCTGTCGGAAGGCTGGCCGGGCGAGGCGTTCATCCCGCCTTACATCCGCCCGGCGGAGCAGCGCGCGGTCGACTTCGACCTCGTCAACCAGGGCTATCTCGGCTACCAGTCGATCGGCTACTCCTTGCGCGAATGCGAGCTGTTCGTCTGGCTCGAAGTGATGCGCGACAAGCAGTGCGACGACAAGCCGTGCGAGCTCGGCGTGCTGATCCACGGCAAGAGCGAGCCGAAGGGCGGCTGCCCGGTCAAGATCCACATCCCCGAGATGCTGGACCTGCTCGGCAACGGCAAGCACCGCGAGGCGCTGGAGCTGATCGAGAGCTGCAACCCGCTGCCGAACGTCACCGGCCGCGTCTGTCCGCAGGAATTGCAGTGCCAGGGCGTCTGCACCCACACCAAGCGCCCGATCGAGATCGGCCAGATCGAATGGTATCTGCCCGAGCACGAGAAGCTGGTGAACCCCACCGCCAACGACCGCTTTGCCGGCCGCATCAGCCCGTGGGCCGCGGCGGCAAAACCGCCGATCGCGGTGGTCGGCTCCGGCCCGTCCGGCCTGATCAACGCTTACTTGCTGGCGGTCGAAGGTTTCCCGGTCACCATCTTCGAGGCGTTTCATGACCTCGGCGGCGTGCTGCGCTACGGCATTCCGGAGTTCAGGTTGCCGAACCAGCTGATCGACGACGTCGTCGAGAAGATCACGCTGCTCGGCGGCCGTTTCGTCAAGAACTTCGTGGTCGGCAAGACGGCGACGCTGGAAGACCTCAAGTCCGAAGGCTTCTGGAAGATCTTCGTCGGTACCGGCGCGGGGCTTCCCACGTTCATGAACGTGCCGGGCGAGCATCTGCTCGGCGTGATGTCGGCCAACGAGTTCCTGACCCGCGTCAACCTGATGCGCGGCCTCGACGACCGCTACGAGACGCCGCTGCCGGAGACCAAAGGCAAGAACGTGTTCGTGATCGGCGGCGGCAACACCGCGATGGACGCGGCGCGCACAGCGAAACGTTTGGGCGGCAACGTCACCATCGTCTATCGCCGCACCCAGAGCGAGATGCCGGCCCGCGTCGAGGAGCTGCATCACGCGCTGGAAGAAGGCATCAACCTCGCGGTGCTGCGCGCGCCGCGTGAATTCATCGGCGACGACCACACCCATTTCGTCACCCACGCGCTGCTCGACGTCAACGAGCTCGGCGAGCCCGACAAGTCCGGCCGCCGCAGCCCGAAGCCGACCGGGCAGATCGAACGGGTGCCGGTCGACCTTGTCATCATGGCGCTGGGCAACACCGCCAACCCGATCATGCGGGACGCGGAACCCGGCCTGAAGACCAACAAATGGGGCACGATCGAGGTCGAACAGGGCTCGCAGCGGACCTCGATCAAGGACGTCTATTCCGGCGGCGACGCCGCACGCGGCGGCTCGACGGCGATCCGCGCGGCCGGCGACGGCCAGGCGGCGGCCAAGGAAATCGTCGGCGAGATTCCGTTCACCGCGGCCGAGATCAGGGACCGTGTGGAGCGCGCGGCGCGCTACACCGAACTCGGCCAGATCGAACAGACCATCGTCAACAAGGTGCCGCTCGCCGGCGGCATCGTCGAGTTCACCGTGCGCGCCCCGATGGTGGCGCGCTCGGCGCAGGCCGGTCAGTTCGTCCGCGTGCTGCCGTGGGAAAAGGGCGAGCTGATCCCGCTGACGCTGGCCGATTGGGACGTCGAGCAAGGCACCATCGATCTCGTCGTGCAGGGCATGGGAACGTCGTCGCTGGAGATCAACCGCATGGCGATCGGCGACGCGTTCTCGGGCATCGCCGGCCCGCTCGGCCGCGCCTCGGAGCTGCATCGCTACGACGGCAACCAGACCGTGGTGTTCTGCGCCGGCGGCGTCGGCCTGCCGCCGGTGTATCCGATCCTGCGCGAGCACCTGCGGCTCGGCAATCACGTCACGCTGATCTCCGGCTTCCGGGCCAAGGAGTTTCTGTTCTGGACCGGCGACGACGAGCGCATGGGCAAGATCAAGCGCGAGTTCGGTGACCAGCTGTCGCTGATCTACACCACCAATGACGGCAGCTACGGCGTCAAGGGCTTCGTTACCGGGCCGCTGGAAGAGATGATCAAGGCCAACCAGCAGGGCATCGGCCGCAGCATCGCCGAAGTGATCGCGATCGGCCCGCCGCTGATGATGCGCGCGGTGAGCGACCTCACCAAGCCGTATGGCGTCAAGACCGTGGCGAGCCTCAACTCGATCATGGTGGACGCGACGGGGATGTGCGGCGCCTGCATGGTGCCGGTGACGATCGACGGCAAGATGGTGCGCAAGCACGCCTGCATCGACGGCCCGGAAATCGACGCCCACATCATCGACTGGGACAAGTTCCTGCCGCGCTTCAACCAGTTCAAGGCGCAGGAACTGGAAAGCAAGGCGAAACACGGGTTCGCGTAGGGGCTCGACGTCGCGACATCGTCATTTGCGAGCCGAAGGCGAAGCAATCCAGCTCCGTGCACGGAGCCTCTGGATTGCTTCGTCGGCTTCGCCTCCTCGCAATGACGCAACCGACACGAAACGGCCGGGGTTCGCCCCCGGCCATTGTCGTTCTGCGGAGGTGACCGCAGCGCCGTTCTTCCTCCCTCAATCTCGACCTCCTCGGCGTCATCCTGAGGTGTCCGATGCGCCGCGCTTATGCGCGGCACATCGGACCTCGAAGGATGGGCCACGGTGCCCGCTGCCCTCATCCTTCGAGGCTCGCTTCGCTCGCACCTCAGGATGACGACGGCGTGAGGAGGCCAAAGAACAAGCCGGCTGATCCGACTCGCCGTGCCCGCGTTCATCGCCTGCCATGACGAGGTTGAGCGATCAGTAGCCCCGGCTCCCGGCGCAGGTCTACCCGCCGTCCTCGATCTTCACGCCGCCCTGCATCCCGACGATCTTCGCCCGATAGGTTTCGGCGTCGCCGAAATCGGCGAAGCCCTGGTAGTGCGGGTGCGGGCCGAGGATGCGGCGGGCGTGCTTGATCGGGCACCAGTACACTTCGGTCCGCGCCGCGACCTCGCGGGCGAAGGCGATCACGCCGTTGCCGTAGGAGCAATAGGCGCAATTGATCTTTTCCAAGAGGTTCAGATAAGCGAGGTGGTGGCGGTCGAACACCAGATAGTCGCGGCGGCGCACTTTCGGGATCTTGTAGATCGGAAAGCAGATCGCCTGAAAGGCCATCACGCTGACATCGAGAATCACGAACGGCACGATCAGCGCGTAGATCACCGGCGCGGTGAGCACGATCCACGGATTGGCATCGCGGATATAGTGCGACAGCCTCACCTTGATCGCGCTGTGTAATCGCTCGACGCCCTGCTCGAACACGATCCGCTGGTTGTCCAGATGCCAGCGCAGCGCCTCGCGCCGTTTGGTCAGTTCGACCTCGATCTCGGCCTCGACTGCGCGCAGTCTGGCCATCAGGTCGTCGAGGGGCGTGGGCATCGGGAGTCCTTTCGGGTGCGGCGGGAGCCACCGGCGCATGGAACAGCAGCCCGCGCAACCGGTTTCCATCCGCTTTGCAAAAATCGCCGCCGCCCGCGTCCGGCAGGGTGTCAAAAGCCGCAAAACGCCTTAAGTTGCGGCCATGCCGAAATCCCCTTCGAAAGCCGCCGCGCCCGTCGCCGCCAATGCCCCTGCCGCCGTCAAGCCGCCGGGCGAGGGCGATCACATCTTCCTGGTCGACGGGTCGTCCTACATTTTCCGCGCCTATCACGCACTGCCGCCGCTCACCCGCAAGTCGGACGGGCTGCAGGTCAACGCCGTGCTCGGCTTCTGCAACATGCTGTGGAAGCTGCTGCGCGAGATGCCCCCGGACAACCGGCCGACGCATCTGGCCATCATCTTCGACAAATCCGAGCACACCTTCCGCAACCAGCTCTATCCCGACTACAAGGCGCACCGGCCGCCGGCGCCGGACGATCTGATCCCGCAATTCGCGCTGATCCGCGAGGCGGTGCGGGCGTTCGACCTGCCGTGCCTCGAGCAATCCGGCTTCGAGGCCGACGATCTGATCGCCACCTATGTGCGCGAGGCGTGCGAACGCGGCGCCACGGCAACAATTGTGTCGTCCGACAAGGACCTGATGCAGCTCGTGACCGACTGCGTCATGATGTACGACACCATGAAGGACCGCCGCATCGGCATTGCCGAGGTGATCGAGAAATTCGGCGTGCCGCCCGAGAAGGTCGTCGAAGTCCAGGCGCTGGCCGGCGACAGCGTCGACAACGTGCCCGGCGTGCCGGGCATCGGCGTCAAGACCGCCGCGCAACTGATCAATGAATATGGCGACCTCGACACGCTCTTGGCGCGCGCCGCCGAGATCAAGCAGCCGAAGCGGCGCGAGGCGCTGATCGAGAACGCCGAGAAGGCGCGGATCTCGCGGCAACTGGTGCTGCTCGACGACAAGGTGAAGCTCGACGTGCCGCTCGACGAGCTCGCCGTGCACGAGCCCGACGCGCGAAAGCTGATCTCGTTTCTCAAGGCGATGGAATTCACCACGCTGACGCGGCGCGTCGCGGACTATTCGCAGATCGATCCGTCGGATGTCGAGGCCGAGGCGGCGCTGAAGTCCTCACCTCTCCCGCTTGCGGGGGAGGTCGGCGCGCGCAGCGCGACGGGTGGGGGCACTTCCACGGGCGGGGACCTTTTTTCTGGCCAAGTGCCCTCACCCCAGCCCTCTCCCGCAAGCGGGAGAGGGGGCGCGCAGCCATCGGGGGAAGGTGGTGCGCTGAACGCCGGCCGCGGTCGCGATGGCAAGCCGGGCGAAGTGCTGTCGCCGCAGATTCTCGCGGCGGCCCGCGCCGAGGCAGCGCGCAAAATTCCGGTCGATCGCGCCGCTTACAAAACCGTGCGCACGCGCGACGAGCTGCAAGGCTGGATCGCGCGGATCCACGACGCCGGCGCCTTCGCGGTCGATGCGATCGCGACCTCGATCGATCCGATGCAGGCGGAGCTGTGCGGCATCGCCTTGTCGCTCGGGCCCAATGATGCGGCCTACATCCCGCTCGGCCATCGCCAGACCGGCGACGGAAGCGGCCTGTTCGCCGCCGGCCTCGCGCCCGACCAGCTCGGCGCGCGCGAGGTGCTCGATGCGCTGCGGCCGCTGCTGGACTCCGCAGGCCTCGCCAAGATCGGCTTCAACATCAAATTCACCGCGGTGCTGCTGGCGCAGCACGGCATCACCTTGCGCAACATCGACGATGTGCAACTGATCTCCTATGTGCTCGATGCGGGCCGCGGCAGCCACGGGCTCGATGCTTTGTCCGAGAGCAATCTCGGACACACCCTGCACGTGCTCGGCGCGCTGACCGGCAGCGGCAAGGCGAAGATCGCGTTCGACCAGGTGCCGATCGACCGCGCCACCGAATATGGCGGCGAGCGCGCCGACGTCGCACTCCGGCTGTGGCGCGTGCTGAAGCCGCGGTTGGTCGCCGAGCAGATGATGGCGGTGTACGAGACGCTGGAGCGGCCGCTGGTCGGCGTGCTGGCGCGGATGGAACGGCGCGGCATCTCGATCGATCGCAACGTGCTGTCGCGGCTCTCCGCCGATTTCGCCCAGACCGCCGCAAGGATCGAGGCCGAGATTCGCGAGCTCGCCGGCGAGGACATCAACATCGGCAGCCCCAAGCAGCTCGGCGACATCCTGTTCGGCAAGATGGGCCTGCCGGGCGGCAGCAAGACCAAGACCGGCGCGTGGTCGACCTCGGCGCAGGTGCTGGACGAACTCGCCGAACAAGGGCACGAATTCCCGCGAAAAATTCTCGACTGGCGGCAGGTCTCGAAGCTGCGCTCGACATACACCGATGCGCTGCCGAACTACGTGCACCCGCAGACCCAGCGCGTTCACACCACCTACGCGCTGGCCGCCACCACCACCGGGCGGCTGTCGTCGAACGAGCCGAATCTGCAGAACATCCCGGTGCGCACCGAGGACGGCCGCAAGATCCGCCGGGCCTTCGTGGCGACGCCGGGCCACAGGCTGGTCTCGGCCGACTACTCGCAGATCGAACTGCGGCTGTTGTCCGAAGTCGCCGATGTGCCGGCGCTGCGCAAAGCGTTTCAGGACGGCATCGACATCCACGCGATGACCGCGTCGGAAATGTTCGGCGTGCCGGTCGAGGGCATGCCGTCGGACATCCGCCGCCGCGCCAAGGCGATCAATTTCGGCATCATCTACGGCATCTCGGCGTTCGGCCTCGCCAACCAGCTGAGTATTCCGCGCGAAGAGGCCGGCGCCTATATCAAGCGCTATTTCGAGCGCTTCCCCGGTATCCGCGCCTATATGGACGAGACCCGCGATTTCTGCCGGACCCATGGCTATGTCGAGACGCTGTTCGGCCGCAAATGCCATTACCCGGACATCAAGGCCTCGAACCCGTCGATCCGCGCCTTCAACGAACGCGCCGCCATCAATGCGCGGCTGCAAGGCTCCGCCGCCGACATCATCCGCCGCGCCATGGTGCGGATGGAGGACGCGCTGGCCGAGAAGAAGCTCAGCGCGCAGATGCTGCTGCAGGTCCACGACGAACTGATCTTCGAGGTTCCCGAGGACGAAGTCGCCGCGACGCTGCCGGTGGTGAGCCACGTGATGCAGGACGCCCCGTTCCCGGCGGTGATCCTCAACGTGCCGCTGCAGGTCGACGCCCGGGCGGCCGATAATTGGGACGAGGCGCATTAGCGGCGCCTATCGCTGTTGGTTGCTGATCCGCGGCGAGCACTGCGCACCTCTCCCGCTTGCGGGAGAGGTCGACGCGCGAAGCGCGGCGGGTGAGGGCACGCCTCTCCGCGCATGCTGAGTCAGTGCCTGGGGCGCCCTCACCCCAGCCCTCTCCCGCAAGCGGGAGAGGGAGCGCGCTGTGGCCGGGGCGCTGTTGCGATCCAACAACCTAGCTGCATGCGCTCGCAACCGTGAATACCGTCCTGTGCCGCTGGCATCGTCCGAAGTCGGCAGCTAGATTGCGGCGGTTTCCGCAAAGCCAAGCCCAGAGAGTCCGCCCGTGTCCAAATCCGCGTCCCGCGCCCGCCTTGCCGACATCATCCGCACCCGCTCGTTCGGCCGCGGCGAGATCACGCTGGCGTCGGGGCGCAAGAGCGATTTCTATTTCAATCTCAAGCCGACGATGCTCGACCCTGAGGGGGCGGCGCTGCTGGCGGATTTGACCTATGAGGCGCTGCGCGACGAACAGGTCAACTATATCGGCGGGCTGGAGATGGGCGCGGTGCCGCTCGCCGGCGCGATCGCACAATTGTCGTGGCTGAAGAATCATCCGATCGCGGCGTTCTTCGTGCGCAAGAAGCCGAAGGAGCACGGCGCAAGGCTTGCCATCGAGGGGCTGGCCAAGGGCGAGACCCTGCAAGGCAAGCGCTGCGTCATCGTCGAGGACGTCACCACCACCGGCGGCTCGGCGATCAAGGCGGTCGAGGCGGTTCGCGAAGCCGGCGCCGAGATCGTGATGGTGCTGACCATGGTCGACCGCGAGGAAGGCGCCACGGAAGCCTTCGCGGAGGCCGGGCTGCCGTTCCGGTCGCTGTACAGGGCCAGCGAATTCCTCAATCGCTGAGGCCACAGGCGCCCGGGCGACAAAAGAAACCCCGCGTTTACCATCCTGCGTTAAAGTGACCGGGTCGCGGCTCTGCCGCAGCACGATCGCGTCGGGTGGAGTGGGCGTTGCGTCAAGTCTCTGAAATGCTGTGCCTTCGGCGCTCCGCGATGCTCTCGGCGGCGTTCGCTTTGGCAACCGCCATAGCGCTGATCCCGGCGCCCGCCGCGGCGCAGAACATTCTCGAAATGCTGTTCGGCGGTGGCGGCCCGCAGCAGCCGCAGCAACGCGGCGCGCCGGCGCAGGCGAATTTCTTCGCCGATCCGTTCGGGCTCAATCAGCAGGCTGCGCCGCCGCCTCCGCCGCGCCCGGTCGCTTCCGGCGGCGGGTCGGCGTTCTGCGTGCGCCCATGCGACGGCAAGTATTTCGCGCTGCAGACGCGCGGGGGCGCAACGCCGGCGCAGATGTGCCAGGCGTTCTGCCCGGCCGGCAACGCCAAGGTGTATTACGGCAGCAACATCGACTACGCGACGGCATCGAACGGACAGCGCTATGCCGACAGCGAAAACGCCTTCGCCTATCGCAAGGCGCTGAAGGCCGATTGCACCTGCAATGGCCGCGACCCGGCCGGGCTGGCGCAGATCGACCTGTCCCAGGATACCTCGCTGCGCGCCGGCGACATCGTCGCGACCGCGACCGGGCTCGCCGCCTATACGGGCGTCCGGCTCGGCGCCGAGCAGACTCCGGATTTCACCCCGGTCGCGGATTATCCCGGCCTGACGGCGCAGCTCCGCGCCCGCCTCAGCGAGATGAAGGTGGCGCCGGTGAGCGACCAGCTCACCGAAGCCGCGCCCGCCAGCCGCGACGTGGCGCTGCCGGCCCCGGCCGTGGCGCAACCCGCGGTGCGCGGGCGCCGGGCGGGGGTCGATTGAGGAACTGCGACGACCAGCGGGCCTGAGCCCGCAGTCGTTCCGGGGCGCCGCGAAGCGGCGAACCCGGAAGCCCGACGTTCGGGGCGACAGGCGGTCCCGCGCAGAACAGCTCCAGATTCCGGGTTCGCTCGCTCTGCGAGCGGCCCGGAATGACCGCGGAGGGGCGAGCTCACCGCCCGACGATCACCCCGATCACATTCGGCGCGGCGCGGTAGGTCTCTTCGATCCGGGCGCGGGCGGCGGCGCGGTTTTCGGGGGTGAGCAGCCCGCGCTTCTCGGCGAGGATCATCCAGCAATAGCCCCACCAGTCGGTCAGCATGCCGGAATCGTCGACGAGGTCGTAGCCATGCTCGGCGGCGAAGATCCGGGCGGATGCTTCATCCAGCGTGTCGAGCCAGGCGAGATCGTCGACCCAGAACATCTCGTCGCACAGATCGTCCGGCGAATAGCCCCAGATCGACAGGCACACCGCGTTGAATTCGCGGTCGAGCTGATCGTCGTCGATCCACTGCCGCCGGGCCAATTGATGCAGCCGCGACAGCGAACGGGCGAAATCGGCAATTCGGGTCAGAGCCATCTGATCGAAGGCGATGGTGGACATCTAGTCCTCGCAAGCTTGGAACGGCCATAGATCTTGTGGTGGCGACACCACGAATCACAATGATAGATCAATGACTTGCAAAATTGTTCTTAATTTGTTCTGCCGACGCTGCGGCGGGCCTCGGGAGCAGCATGGCGACCGACGATCCGCCGCAGCGCATCGCTCGGAGCGAACCACAAAGCGAAATGTCGATGCGCGGTCGCGCATGCCGTCGTTCGGCTGCAATCCGTTCAGGGCATCTTCAGCATCACATCGCCAAAACGCGAGTTGTGCACAAAACCAAGGCACCGCGCCGCAACGATGCACTCGTCATGGGTTTCGATCCGGCGCTAATGTTTGTATGGTTCGCAACTCGTAAAGCCTTTGTAGGATCGTCATTTGCCCGTGCAGTCCGTGCCAGAGAAGTTTCAGCAGCCGCCGATCGATGAACTGGCGCTGGCCGAAATCAAGAGTGCCATCCTGGCCAAGCTGACGCTTGCGATCGGCAAGGAGGCGACACAGGCGACCAAGCACGACTGGTACAAGGCCGCGGCGCTGGCGCTGCGCGACCGCATCGTGCACCGCTGGCTGGTGTCCGAGAAGGAGAGCTACGACGCCGGCCGCAAGCGGGTGTATTACCTCTCGCTGGAATTCCTGATCGGCCGGCTGTTCACCGACGCGCTGAACAATATGGGCCTGCTGGCGCAATATGGTGCGGCGCTGGGCGACCTCGGCGTCGGCCTCAACGACCTTCGCAAATGCGAACCGGACGCAGCGCTCGGCAATGGCGGCCTCGGAAGGCTCGCCGCCTGCTTCATGGAAAGCATGGCGACGCTGGAGATCCCGGCGATCGGCTACGGCATCCGCTACGATTACGGCCTGTTCCGGCAGATCATCAATCACGGCTGGCAGCAGGAATTTCCGGACGAGTGGCTGTCGTTCGGCAATCCCTGGGAGCTGCAGCGGCCCGAGGTGGTGTATCAGGTGAAATTCGGCGGCAGCGTCGATCAGGTCACCGACGCCAAGGGCGTGACGCGCGCGGTCTGGACGCCGATCGAAACCGTGCAGGCGATGGCCTATGACACGCCGATCGTCGGCTGGCGCGGCGAGCACGTCAACGCGCTGCGGCTGTGGTCGGCGCGGGCGCCCGACCCGATGCTGATCGACGTCTTCAACACCGGCGACTATCTCGGCGCCACCGCCCACGAGGCGCGCGCCGAGGCGATCTGCAAATTCCTCTATCCCAACGACGAGAGTCCCGCCGGCCGCGAGCTGCGGCTGCGGCAGGAGTATTTCTTCGTCTCCGCCTCGCTGCAGGACCTGATCAAGCGGCATCTGGATTCCGACGGGCAGATCCGCAATCTCGCCAAGAAGGCGGCGATCCAGCTCAACGACACCCATCCCAGCCTCGCCGTCACCGAGCTGATGCGGCTGCTGATCGACGTTCATCATCTGCGCTGGGACGACGCCTGGCAGATCACCACCGCGACGCTGAGCTACACCAACCACACGCTGCTGCCCGAGGCGCTGGAGACCTGGCCGCTCGATCTGTTCGAGCGCACGCTGCCGCGGCATCTGGAGATCATCTACCGCATCAACGAGGCGCATCTGGCGCTCGCCGAAACGCGCTGCCCCGGCGACATCGAATTCCGCGCCTCGGTCTCGCTGATCGACGAGCGGGCCGGCCGCCGGGTGCGGATGGGCCACCTCGCCTTCATCGGCTCGCACCGCATCAACGGCGTCTCGGCGATGCATTCCGACCTGATGAAGGAGACCGTGTTCCACGATCTCAATCATCTCTACCCGGACCGCATCACCAACAAGACCAACGGCATCACCTTCCGGCGCTGGCTGACGCTGGCCAATCCGGGGCTGACCGATCTGGTGCGCTCGGCCTGCGGCGACGAGGTGCTGGACGATCCGACGAGGCTCGACCGCCTCGAAGCCTTCGCCAGCGACAGCGCGTTCCAGCAGCAGTTCCGCACGGTCAAGCACCGCAACAAGATCGCGCTGGCGCGGCTGATCAGCGAACGCAACGGCGTCCGGGTCGATCCCGGCGCGCTGTTCGACGTCCAGATCAAGCGCATCCACGAATACAAGCGCCAGCTCCTCAACGTGCTGGAGACCGTCGCGCTGTATCACGCGATCAAGGACGAGCCGGACCGCGACTGGGTGCCGCGCGTCAAGATCTTCGCCGGCAAGGCGGCGGCGAGCTATCGCTACGCCAAGCTGATCATCAAGCTGATCAACGACGTCGCCGAGGTGATCAACAACGACGCCTCGATCGGCGGCAAGCTGAAGGTGGTGTTCCTCGCCGACTACAATGTCAGCCTGGCCGAAGTGATCATTCCGGCGGCCGATCTGTCGGAGCAGATCTCGACCGCCGGCATGGAAGCGTCCGGCACCGGCAACATGAAGCTGGCGCTGAACGGCGCGCTGACGATCGGCACGCTCGACGGCGCCAATATCGAGATCCGCGACCACGTCGGCGCCGAGAACATCGCGATCTTCGGCATGGAAGCGCTCGAGGTGGTGGCGCGCCGCGCCCAAGGGCTCGACGCCAACGACGTCATCACCCGCTCGCCGCCGCTCGCCCGCGCCATCCGGGCGATCGACGCCGGCGCGTTCTCGCCCGACGATCCGGCGCGGTTCGCCTCGGTGGCGCACGCGCTGCGACACCTCGACCACTACATGGTCAGCGCCGATTTCGACAGCTACTACGAAGCCCAGCGCGGCATCGACGCCCGCTGGGCCGCCGGCCCCGCCTGGACCCGCGCCGGCATTCTCAACGTCGCGCGGATGGCCTGGTTCTCGTCCGACCGCACCATTCGCGAATACGCCGAGGACATCTGGGACGTGCCGACGCGGCACGCGACGCAGCCCTCGCCGGCACGGCGGGCGAAGGGTTGAGGGCGGGCGCGCCAGCGCACAGCGCAACCTCTCCCGCTTGCGGGGGAGGTCGGATCGCGTAGCGATCCGGGTGGGGGAAGGGCTCTCGGCGGATCGCTGACTCGGTGCTCGGCTCGCCCTCACCCCAACCCTCTCCCGCAAGCGGGAGAGGGAGCAGAGGAGCAGCGTCGCATCACATGATGATCGACAGCCATTGCGCCCGGCCGCGGCGCCGGGCAAGTTGCGCCGAGAGAGCCAGACAAAAGCAAGAATAAGAAGGGAGCCACCATGGACGCCAAGGTTTTGGACGCCAGGGTTCACGACGCGCCGCATCCGTTCGATATCGCAACGCGGGTCGAATGCGCCGACGGCCGCTGGCGCGGGGCGACCAGCGACGATTATCACGCCTTCGTCGGCCAGTTCGGCGGCGCCACCACCGCGACGTTGCTGCGGGCGCTGATGCAGCACCCGGACCGCGCCGGCGACCCGCTGGCGCTGACGGTGAATTTCTGCGCCCCGGTCGGCAACGGCGCGTTCGATCTGACGCCGCGGCTGATCAAGGCGACGCGCTCGACCCAGCACTGGTCGATCGACCTCACCCAGCCCGACACCGGCGTCGCGGCGTTCGCCACCGCGGTGTTCGCCCAGCGCCGCGAGACCTGGTCGCACCAGCCGACCGAGAAGCCGCAGACGCCGAGCTATGAGGACTCCCCGGTGTATTCGCGCGCCGGCGTCGCGGCGTCCTGGATCCGGCAGTTCGAATTCCGCTTCGCCGAGAACGAGCCGAATTTCGGCGGCACGCCGCATCCCGAGCCGGCGAGCGCGCACACCAAGGTCTGGATCGGCCACGCCGTGCCGCGCCTGATCGACCTGCTGTCGCTGTCGGCGATCGCGGATGCATTCTTCGCGCGGATTTTCCACGTCCGCGGCGAATTGCTGCCGATCGGCACGGTGTCGATGACGACGTATTTTCACGTCGACGCCGCTGATCTCGCAGAGGAAGCCGCGACCGCGGTGCTCGGCGTCGCCGACGCCAATGTGTTTCACAAGAGCTTCAGCGACCAGACCGGGGAACTGTGGTCAGCCAGCGGGCGTTTGCTGGCGACCACGCATCAGATCACCTATTTCAAGGCCTGATCGCAGCCGCCGGCCATCGCGTTGTCGTCACGCGGACCGGGTATTGCCTGCGCGTGACAGTTTCCGGCCCTCCCGCCCGAAAGGCACCCCGCATGACGCCCTCCAGCTCCGTGATCCCGCCCGATCCGAGCCGCCGCGTGGCATTGCTCGGCGTGCCGATCGAGATCGGCGCCGGGCTGCGCGGGACGCTGATGGGGCCGGCGGCGCTGCGCACCGCCGGCATCGGCCGCGTGCTGGAGCAGCTCCGCTTCACCGTCGAGGATCACGGCGACATGACGCGGCCCGAGCTCGATCGCGGCAACGACCCGGCGCCGGCCAACGCCAATTTCTACGACGAGGTGCGAGGCTGGGTCGGCGCGATCTCGGCGCGGGCCTATGAGCTGGCAAAGTCGGGCGCCGTTCCGCTGTTCATGGGCGGCGATCACAGCCTGTCGATGGGCTCGGTCAACGGCGTCGCACGCTACTGGCAGACGCAGGGCCGGCCGCTGTTCGTGCTGTGGTTCGACGCCCATGCCGACTACAACACCCCGGCGACGACGCTGACCGCCAACATGCACGGCATGTCGGCGGCGTTCCTGTGCGGCGAGCCGGGGCTCGACCATCTGCTCGGTGACGAGCCCCGCGTCCCGATCCCGCCGGACCGGCTCGACCTGTTCGGCATCCGCTCGATCGATCCCCTGGAAAAGGAGCTGGTGCGCGCCCGCGCGATCCCGGTGGTCGACATGCGCGCGATCGACGAGTTCGGCGTCGCGGTACTGATCCGCCGCGTGATCGATCGGGTCCGCGCCGCGAACGGCGTGCTGCATCTGTCGTTCGATGTCGACGTGCTCGATCCTGCGGTGGCGCCAGGCGTCGGCACCACCGTGCCGGGCGGCGCGACCTATCGGGAAGCCCATCTGGTGATGGAGCTGCTGCACGACTCTGGATTGGTGCGCTCGCTCGACGTCGTCGAACTCAACCCGTTCCTCGACGAGCGCGGCCGCACCGCCAGGGTCGCGGTGGAACTGATCGGCAGCCTGTTCGGCATGCAGGTGACCGACCGGGCGACGCCCAGCAACGCGGTGCTGCCGGGAGGGTGACCGCTGTCGCGCGATTCTCACCTCTCCCCGCATGCGGGGAGAGGTCGACGCGCATCGCCAGATGCGCGTCGGGTGAGGGGGCGCCTCGACAAAGCCGAGCC
>NZ_JBQTCH010000008.1:0-293958 GCF_052445935.1 Rhodopseudomonas sp. NSM
GTTGAGAGAAGGCGTCGTGGATCGACGCCTCAACTCATGGCTGAGGGCGCGGTCCGGACGGCCGTTGGTTAACGAAATGTTAATGCGCGTTACTAGAACGCAAACAGCAACAATTCGGTGACCGCTTTCTTACGGGCGAATGAAGCGGCCGCGCCGTCGGTGCGATACGCGCCGAGCGAACTAACTAACCGCTGGTTGTACGGCGGAAGAACCGCCGGAGAGCGCGGCGTCCGACAACGCGCCGGAGACATTCGGTTGAGCGGATGATTAGTACGTCGTGCTACGCAACCGGGGTTTGGTCCGATGAGCGCGTGTCGCCGCGTCGCCGGTCGCGCGACGGCGGCGTTTCGTCGCAGCAGCGGCCTGCGCCGCGCCGGCAGCGCCGATTGCCCTCATCGACCTGTCATGCGGTTGACGCGGAAGCTCGCTAACCAACGCCGACCGCATCCGACCATGACGGTTCGGCGTCGTTTTCGATTGAGTACCATGACCGCATCAACGTCATCCGGGCCAGCGACCGCCTCCCGCGACCTGCCGTCCGCCGCGCTGGCGTCCTGCCGAACCGCTTTCCTGACGGTCGGATTGTTCTCGGCCGTGCTCAATCTGCTGATGCTCACCGGCTCCATCTATATGCTGCAGGTGTACGACCGGGTCATTCCATCGCACAGCATTCCGACCCTGATCGCGCTGTCGATCGCGGTCGCGACGGCGTATGCGTTGCAGGGCGTGTTCGATCTTCTGCGCCAGCGCATTCTGACCCGGATCGGATCGGCCCTGCACGCCACGCTGTGGCGGCCCGTCGTCTGCCACATCCTGCGCGCGCCGCTGCGCGGCGGCGGCACCAATCGCGGGCTGCAACTGTCGCACGATCTGGATTCGGTACGGTCGTTTCTGTCCGGGCTCGGCCCGACGACGCTGTTCGACCTGCCGTGGATGCCGCTGTATGTCGCCGGCTGCTTCCTGCTGCATCCTTATCTCGGCTGGACGCTGGTCGCGGGCGCGGTCCTGCTGTTCGGGATCGCGCTGCTCGCCGAGGTGCTGACGCGGGCACCGACCCAGGAGGCCTCGCGCAGCGGCGCGGTCCGCGGCGTCCAGCTCGAAGCCGGCCGCCGCAACGCCGAGATCGTCGCGGCGCTCGGCATGGAGCAGCGCATGATCGGGCGGATCGGCGCGGCGAACGACGACCTCGTCGACGCTCAGCAGCGCAACGCCGATATCGCCGGTTCGCTCGGCGCCTTGTCGAAGACGCTGCGCTTCATGCTGCAGTCGGCGCTGCTCGGCCTCGGCGCCTATCTGGTGATCGAAGGGCTTGCCAGCGGCGGCGTGATGATCGCCGCGTCGATCATGGGCAGCCGCGCGCTGGCGCCGGTGGAGTTGGCGATCTCGATCTGGCGTCCGTTTCTCGGCGCCCGGCAGGCCTGGCAACGCCTGCGTGCCGCTCTTCGGGACGGCGGCGCGACGAACGCGGATGTCGCGCCCGAACGCGCGGTGAACAATCTGACGGTGGAGCAGGTCGTGATCGCCGCGCCCGGCGGCACCTCCGCGATCGTGCAGAACGCGTCGTTCGCGCTCGAAGCCGGACAGGCCGTCGGCATCATCGGCCCTTCCGCCGCCGGCAAGTCGACGCTGGCGCGGGCGCTGGTCGGGATCTGGCCGATCGCACGCGGCGAAATTCGCCTCGACGGCGCCACGCTCGATCAATGGCCGGCGGAAATTCGCGGCGGCATGATCGGTTATCTGCCGCAGGACGTCGAATTGTTCGACGGCACGGTGGCCGAGAACATCGCCCGGTTCGATCCGCAGATCGACGAGGCGGCGGTGATCGCCGCGGCGAAGGCGGCCGGCGCCTACGACATGATCCTGAAGCTGCCGAAGGGGTTCGAGATGCGGATCGGCGAAGCCGGTGCGACCCTGTCGGGCGGCCAGCGGCAGCGGATCGCGCTGGCGCGCGCGCTGTACAAGGACCCGTTCATGGTGGTGCTCGACGAGCCCAACGCCAGCCTCGACGCCGAGGGTGACGCCGCGCTCTCCGATGCCATCCGCCGGGTCCGCGCCAGGGGCGGCATCGCCATCGTCATCGCGCATCGGCCGGCGGCGCTCGCCGCGGTCGATCTGGTGCTGACGCTGGCCGGCGGCCAGGTCCAGGCGTTCGGGCCGAAGGACGAAGTGCTGCGCAAATCGCTGGCCGCTCATCCGGCGCCGGGCGGAGCGGCGTTGCAGGCGGTGCCGGATACGCGCCCGCCGCCGGCCGCCGCCGTCAGTTGAGGACTTCGACATGACCACACCCGCGCCACCCGAGGCCGGCCGCAGCGATCCGTTTCGCGATATCCGGCGCGCCGCCGGATTCGGCATCGCCACGCTGGTGATCATGGCCTCCACCGCCGGCGTCTGGGCGATGACCGCGCCGCTCGCCAGCGCCGTGATCGCGCCGGCGCAAGTCGTGGTCGACAGCAATGTCCGCCGGGTTCAGCATCCGAGCGGCGGCGTGGTCGCCGAAATCTACGTCAACGACGGCGATCAGGTGCATGCCGGCGACATGCTGGTCCGGCTCGACGAGACGATGTCGCGCGCCAACCTGGCGCTGATCGAGAACCAGCTCAATCAGCTCAGGGTGCGGCGCGCCCGCCTGCAGGCCGAACAGGGCGGCAAGGACGATCTGCTGGTGCCTGCCGACATCGCCGCACGCCGCGACGTCGCCGTGATCGACGAAATGATCGAGGGCGAGACGACGCTGTTCGCCCGCCGGCGCGAGGCGATCACCGGCCAGCAGTCGCAGTTGCGCGAACGCAAGGCGCAGATCGCCGACGAAATTCGCGGCCTCGAAGCGCAGATCGCGTCGAAGCGCGAGCAGACTCGCTGGATCCAGACCGAGCTCGAAGGCGTGCGGCAGCTCTTCGAAAAAAATCTGGTGCCCTATGCGCGGCTCACCGCGCTGGAGCGTGAGGCCTCCCGCCTGAATGGCGAGGATGGTCAGTTGATCGCCGAGATCGCCCGCGCCAGGGGCCGGATCACCGAAACCGAACTGCAGATCATCCAGCTGGTTCAGGACCAGCGCCGCGAAAATGCGACCGAACTTCGCGACGTCGAGACCAAGCTCGCCGATCTCGGCGAGCGCCGGATCGCGGCGATCGATCAGCTCGAGCGGGTGGTGCTGCGCGCACCGCAGGACGGGCTGGTCCACCAGAAGTCGGTCCACACCGTCGGTGGCGTGATCACCGCGGGCGAGCAGTTGATGCTGATCGTGCCGAAGGACGCGCTGGTGGTCGAGGCCCGGGTCGATCCGCAGATGATCGACCGGCTCAGGATCGGGCAGTCCGCCAAGCTGCGCTTCAGCGCCTTCGACGCCGCGATCACGCCGGAGCTCGACGGAACGCTGACCCGGATTGCCGCCGACCTGACCAAGGACCCGCAATCGGGAGCCGCGTACTATGTGGCGCGTATCAGCCTGGCGGCCAGCGAACTCGCCAAGCTCGATGGGAAGGCACTGGTTCCGGGCATGCCGGTCGAGGCTTTCATCCAGAACGGCGTGAGGACCGCCTTCGCCTATTTGCGCAAGCCGCTAGAAGACCAGCTCGCGCGCGCATTTCGGCAGAAATAGTCCGCACCCGAACGCGGCCATCGTGGAAGGCATCCACGTGCTGAGTTGTCATCACGAAAGCCCCTCACCGACCGGCGTCGCGGCCGCGGAACGGCTTCCCGGCCGACGGCTCCCTGACCACCTGCCCTTGCTATTGCCGCCGGCGCGGCGGGCGCGGCGGCTCGGCCGTCGGTGGCGGCGGCGCCTGCTGCGCGGTGTTGCTCGGGCCGAACAACACGCGGGTCGGGTTTCGGTCGAAATTGTTGATCGCCCGGCTGAGATCGCCCAGCGTGCGGCGGCCGTCGATGATCAGCGCGCTGGAGCGCTTGTCGAGATTGTCGGCGAGTTCGCGGAACGATTTGACCGCCTGGAACAGTTCGCCGCCGTCCTTGCCGCCGGCGAGCGCGTCGATGCCCTGCATCACGCTGTCGGTCTTGCCGATCACGCCGTCGACCTTGGCCATGATGCTGTCGATCCTGTCCGAGCTGCGCGCCAGGCTGGAGGTGAAGGTCTGCAGGTTCTGCAGCGATTCCTTCACCGACTCGGCGTTCTCGGCGACGACCTTGTTGACGTTACGCAGCGTCGCCTTCACCGACTCGGAGATGTCCATCAGCAGTTCCGGATCGGCGGTCAGCACCGGCACGCCGTCGTCGTCGAGCGGCACCGGAGGTGCGGTCTCCATGCCGCCCTTGAGCGAGATCGCGGCAACGCCGGTCAGGCCCTGAAATTCGAGACCGACCAGCGTGTCCTTGCGGATCGGCGCGGTGTTCTCGACCATCGCCAGCGCCACCACGCGCTTCGGATTGTCGAGCTTGACCGAAATCACCTCGCCGACCCGGACGCCGTTGAAATTGACGCTGCCGCCGTTACGCAGGCCCGTCGCCGCGCCTTCGAACACCACCCGGAGCGGGCTGCGCGCCTTGGTGGAGTGGAGGCTCTGGAACCAGAGCACGAACCCGAACGCCGCAGCGATCACCGCCAGGGTGAACACGCCGATCAGGAAGTAATTCGCCCGCGTTTCCATTCAATCAACTCCAACTAAGTCCGGCGCCGTCCGCCCGCACGCTTTGCGCGCGAATTGCGGACTCAAAGCGGCGCACACCTCTGAAATACTGCGAAACCGATTCGGATTGATCATCACCTAGCCGACCACCGCCCGGGCGCGCTTGCCGTGGAAATACGACCGCAGCCACGGATGCTGTGATGCCTGCATCTCGGCCATCGATCCGGCGGCGATTACCTTGCCGTCGCCCAGCACGGCTATCCGGTCGCACGCGGTATGGAGGCTGTCGAGGTCGTGAGTTACCATGAAAACGGTGAGACCCAAAGTGCGCTGCAGGGTGCGGACCAGCTCGTCGAACTCGCCGGCGCCGATCGGGTCGAGGCCGGAAGTCGGCTCGTCGAGGAACACCAGTTCCGGATCCAGCGCCAGCGCACGGGCCAGCGCGACGCGCTTGATCATGCCGCCGGATAGTTCCGACGGGTAGCGATCGGCCACTTCCGGCTTGAGACCGACCATCCCCAGTTTGGCGATGGTGATCTCGTCGAGCAGCCGCTGCGACAGCTTGAGATATTCCCGCACCGGAAACTGGATGTTCTGCCGCACCGTCAGCGACGAGAACAGCGCGCCCTGCTGGAACAGCACGCCCCAGCGCCGTTCGATGCCGCGCCGCTCGGCCGCACCGGCCGCATCGAGGTCGACGCCGAACACCTCGATCTGACCGCTCAGCTTCGGCACCAGCCCGATGATGGTCCGGGTCAGCACCGATTTGCCGGCGCCGGAGGGGCCGACGAAGCCGAGGATCTCGCCGCGGCGAACGTCGAGGTCGAGGCCGTTCAGTACCCTCGTGGTGCCGAACTGCACCGAAACGTCGCGGACCCGGATGATCGGATCGACCGCCTGCGCCGGGACTGCCTGTGCTGCATCCGCCATCGTCAGATTCCGATCGAGGCGAAGAAGATCGCGAACACGCCGTCCATCACGATCACGAAGAAGATCCCCTTCACCACCGACGCCGTGGTGTGCTGGCCGAGCGACTCGGCGCTGCCCTTCACCGCCAGCCCCTCGACGCAGGCGACGATGCCGATCACCAGCGCCATCACCGGCGCCTTGATCATGCCGACGGTGAAATGATTGATCGAGATCGCGTCGCGCAGCCGCAGCAGGAATGCCTCCGGATCGACGCCGCCGTACAGCCACGCCACCAGCCCGCCGCCATACAGCGCGGCCATGGCGCCGAGAAACGTCAGGATCGGCATCGCCAGCAGCAGCGCGACCAGCCGCGGCACGATCAGCACGTCGATCGGATTGAACCCCATGGTGCGCAGCGCGTCGATCTCCTCGCGCATCTTCATCGAGCCGAGTTCCGCGGTGTAGGCGCTGCCCGAACGGCCCGCCACCATGATCGCCACCAGCAGCACGCCGATCTCGCGCAGCACCAGCACGCCGAGCATGTCGACCACGAACACGTCGGCGCCGAACCGGCGGAAATGGAAGATGCCCTGCTGCGCGATGATGGCGCCGATCAGGAAGGTGATCAGCACCACGATCGGAACCGCGCGCCAGCACACCTGCTCGAGATGATGCACGGTCGAGGTCAGCCGGAAGGTCGAGGGATGCAGGATGGTCCGGATCACGGCGGCGAGCACCGCGCCGAACATGCTGATCAGCGCGACGATATCGTCGCCGAACGTGTACATGGTGCGGCCGAGCTTCTCGATCGGCGCCCGCAGCCCGCCCCCCGGCGACGAATCCGGCGCCGACGGCTCGACCTGACGCACCTCGTCGACCAGGCTCGCATAGTCCGCCGACAGGCCGGCGATCTTCGCCTCGACGCCGTCCTGGGTCAGGTTGCGGCGCAGCCGTTCGATCAGCCAGGCGCCGAACGTGTCCAGCCGGACAACTTCGGAAACATCGATGAAGATATTCGGCCGCGTCCCGGTCAGTTGCTCGGCGTCTGCGACAATGCGCTCCAGCATGGGGGCGAACTTCGCCGTCCAGGAACCGGCGGCGCACAGCGCCAGCCCGTCACCCCGCGCGATCCGTTCGAGCGTCGGACCACCGTCCAATGCCAGTTGCTGTGCCATTTTGAGCCAATCCGGAGTTCAATACGACTTGTGAGGAAGGTGCACTACCAGCCATACTTAGTTGCGCCGGGCAACCCTCGGTTTGAGTTTGCCAGAAATCCGAATGACTTCCATCAATCCGACCCAATTGACTGCACGCATCGAGCACTGGCCGATCGCCGGAGCTTTCACGATCAGCCGCGGCGCCAAGACCGAGGCTGTGGTCGTGACGGCCGAGATCAGGCGCAACGGTCAAGCCGGCCGTGGCGAATGCGTTCCCTACGCCCGCTACGGCGAGACGCCCGACACCACCCTCGCGGCGATCGAGGCGATGCGCGAGCCGCTGCGCCGGGGCCTCGACCGCGCCGGGCTGCAAGCCGCGATGCCGCCGGGCGCGGCGCGCAATGCGCTGGATTGCGCGCTGCTCGACCTCGAGGCCAGGCTCAGCGGCCGTCGCGCCTGGGCGCTGCTCGGCAGCGCCGCGCCGAGTCCGGCCACCACCGCTTACACCATTTCGCTCGGCACCCCTGAGGCGATGGCGGAGGCCACCGCGAAAGCCGCCGCCCGCCCGCTGCTGAAGATCAAGCTCGGCGGCGACGGCGACGATGCAAGAATCGCCGCGGTCCGCCGCGCGGCGCCCCGCGCCGAACTGATCGTCGACGCCAACGAGGCCTGGACGCCGGACAATCTCGCCCGCAACCTCGCCGCCTGCGCCGACGCCGGGGTGACGCTGGTGGAGCAGCCGCTGCCGGCGGGGCGCGACGAGGCGCTGGCCCAAATCCGCCGGCCGATCGCGGTGTGCGCCGACGAGAGCGTCCACGCCCGCGCCTCGCTGGACGCCCTGAGCGGCCGCTACGACGCCGTCAACATCAAGCTCGACAAGACCGGCGGCGTCACCGAGGCGCTGGCGATGGCGGAGGCCGCGCGCGCGCTCGGCCTCGACATCATGGTCGGCTGCATGGTGGCGACCTCGCTGTCGATGGCGCCGGCGATGCTGCTGACGCCGCAGGCCCGCTTCGTCGACCTCGACGGCCCGCTGCTGCTGGCCAGGGATCGCGACGACGGCCTGCGCTACGACGGCAGCATCGTCTATCCGCCCGACGCGGATTTGTGGGGCTGATCGTGCGCCGGTTGCGCATCGAGCCGGCGACGCCAGACGGCGACGACCGCCGCGCCGGTCAGCGCCATCACCGCCATCAGGTCGTACACCGCGAGGCCGTAGCGCGCGAACAGCAGGCCGGACAGCATCGCGGCGCCGCTCATCGCCAGGCCTGAACAGGCCGCGTAGTAGCCCTGCGCCCGGGCGATGACATGGCCGGGCGCGTGGCGGACCAGCAGTCCCATGGTGCCCAGCTGCGTCAGGCCGAAGGTCAGCCCGTGCAGCAGCTGCACCGGAACGAGGACGGCGAGCGGCGGATCCTGCGCGGTGATCAGCCAGCGCAGCACGGCGCTGAGCGCGCCGCCGAGCATCATCAGCGCCGGCGACAGCGTCAGTCGCGGCGACAGCGCGAACACCACGATCTCGGCGAGCACGCCGAGGATCCACAGGCTCGCGATCGTCATGCCGCCGTAGCCCGCCGCCTGCCAGACGATCGAGCCGAACGTGTAGTACGCCGCATGGCTGCCCTGGATCAGCCCGGCGGCAATGATGATCGCCAGAAACGCCGGGTTGCGCAGCAGCGCCACCCGACGCGCCGGCGCGGCCGGCCTGGCGCCCGGGGCGTCGAGCGGCTGCAATCCGAAGGCGGCGATCACGCAGAGCCCGGCCGCGGCTGCGATCACCCAGATCAGGTGCTCGGGCGCGATCAGGTCCGAAAGCACGCCGCTGACCAGCGCGCCGACGACGAAGGCCGCGGAGCCCCACAATCGCAGCGGCCCGTAGTTCAGGCCGAACCGCGTCACCGCCTTGAGCGCGTAGCCGTCGGTGAGCGGCACCATCGGCGTCCAGGCGCAGGCGGTGACGACGAACACCGCGAGGATCGCCAGCGGCCCTCGTAGCAGTCCGAGGCAGATAAAGCCGAGCGTGGTGACGATGGCGGTGATAACAAGTGCGGCGCGCAGCGCGTGGCGCCGTTCCGCCGCGGCGGTGACGAACGGCAGCACGGTGAAGCGTGTGATCGACGGGGCCGCCACGATCACGCCGATCCAGGACGCTTCGATGCCGATCGCTTTCAGCCACACGGTGAAGAACGGCAGATAGGCGCCGACGATGCCGAACACCGTCGCGTAGAATACCGCGAGCCCGGCCGCGAATCGCTTCGGAGCCCTTGTTCTGGTGGGGATTTGTGATTCGGGAGACATCAATTCAATTGCGATTCAGCACGGTTCGTGGTGATCGTTATCGTCACGCGCAGCGATTTGCGCAATGAGTCCCTGATGGCCGAAGAAGCATTCGCACTGTCGCCGATCTCCGCTCGTCCGGCGATGCCGAACGAAGCGGACTATGACGCGATCCGCGAAGCCTTCATGGAAACCTCGCGCGGACGCTGGTTTCTGAGCGAATACGCCAAGCGCAACCGCAACGCCGACACCCGCATGGTGCTCGATGCCGTGGCGCGGATCGAGCAGAATCTCGCCGCGCAGAAGCAGAACGGCGGACCCTCCATCGTCGAATCACTCGTCGCGATCCGGGCGATCGTCGGCGAGGCACGCGCCGGCGTCGCCAGGGCGATCGCCGGACTGGAGAACGACGCGGTGCTGGCGGCGGCGCACGACGGCGCCCGCATCATCCGCGAGGTGTCGTGGACGCTGCGCGAATGCGGCGCCGACATCCGGATCTGCAACCTGCTGGATTCCCAGGTGACGGCGATCGATGCCGGCCACCGGCTGGTCGCCGAGATCGACGTCGTGGCGGTGACCGCGGCGTTCGACGGCCTGCTCGACCGCATCCACGACCTCGCCGGGGTTGCTCGCGAGAGCCGGGACGATGATCGGCCCGCGGACCGGGACGAGCCGGTCTCCCCGATCGCCGATGGCGAGATGCCGGAAGCCGCGGCGCAGCCGCACGCGAAGCCGGTGGCTGATGTGCATGCTCCGGCGGCCGTGACCGAGCCGGCGACCGCAGTCGCCCCGGAAGCCGCCGCCGAAGCCGGCGTGACGATCGTAACGGCAGCCGAGCCCGACGAAGTCGAGTTCGTCGAGCCTCGGGACATGCAGTCAGACGACGGCGCCGAAGCTGCGGTGTCGGCCGATCAGCCTTCCTTCGAGGCCCCCATCGACGGATCATCGGCTGATCAGAATCACGCTGCCGAGCCCGCCGAGGAGCCGGCGGCGGATGTCGACGCGATGCTGGATCTGGTGGCGCTGGAGATGTCGGTACCGCAGCCGCCCGAGCCCGGCGAAATCGAAGCCGCGGCCGCTGCCGCGCAAGCCGAGGCCGAGGCTGAGCAAACGACGGAGGCCGGCCCGAGCGCCGGCGAACCGTCCGAGATCGAACGCATCGCTGCCGCGGTGGCGCTTCCGCACGAGGCCGCGGAGGCCGAGCCGCCCATGGCCATGGTTGCGACGGCGCCGTCGATCGATGTGTCGAGCCTCGAAATCGGCGAGCGCGGCGAATTCCTCGACACGCCGCAGCCCATGGCTGAAGCGCCGACGTCGACGCCCGGAATGACGCACGCGGCCGCAACCGCAATGGCAAGCGAACCGGTTCGTGCCATGGCGGCGGCCGAATCCGCGGCCAGGACGCCATCGCCATCGCTCGGCGCCGCCGTGCTCGCGAGCGGAATTGTCGGCCATCCGGTTCAGTCCCGCAGCGACCTGCTGGCGCCGTTGCGGCGGATGAGCCAGGCCGAGAAGGTCGCGTTCTTCTCCTGAGGCGCGCCGCGCCTGGAGCGGGATGACGCTTTCGACCGTTTCCCGCTGCGAACGAGACTAGCAGCGCGCTTCGTCGACTGATTGAAACAATGCGGCCCGCTCGAGTGCAGAGTCGTCATGAGCCCGACGGGAAAAGCAGGCCGCAAATCAACGCCCTATTCCCGTCATTGCGAGCGAAGCGAAGCAATCCAGCGCGCCGAGCACGAGATTCTGGATTGCTTCGTCGCGGAGCCTGTGCTCGGACGGCGCGGAGCGCCGATCCGAGTGCTCCTCGCAATGACGAACTTGGTCTAAGCGATCAGCTTCGCGAACAGGTCGGCATCGACATTGCCGCCCGACAGCACGATCGCGATGGTCTTGCCGCGCGCGTCGATGTGGCCCGCCAGCAGCGCCGCCAGCGCCACCGCGCCGCCGGGCTCGACCACTAGCTTCAGTTCGCGAAACACGAAGGCAACGGCCCTGGCCACTTCGGCGTCGGACGCGGTGACGCCGCGTGTCAGAAGCTGCTGATTGATCGCGAATGTGAGTTCGCCGGGGATCGACGCCATCAGCGCGTCGCAGATGGTGCGGCCCTCTGACTTGTGCGGCTCGCGACGGCCGGCGGCGATCGAGCGGGCGTGATCGTCGAACGCCTCCGGCTCCGCCGACATCACCGCGGCTTCCGGAAAGCGAGTCGTCACCGCAACCGCAGTGCCGGCGACGAGTCCGCCGCCGGAGGCCGGCGCGACCACGATGTCCGGCACGACGCCGAGCGCGGCGAGGTCGGCGGCGATCTCGCGGCCGACCGTCCCCTGCCCCGCGATCACCTTGGCGTCGTCATAAGGCGGCACCAGCGTCGCGCCGCGGGAGCCCGCGATATCGCGCGCGATCGCCTCGCGGTCCTCGCGGTCGCGATCGTACAGCACCACCTCGGCGCCGTAGCCCTTGGTGCGCTCGCGCTTCGACGCCGGCGCATCGGCCGGCATCACGATGGTGGCGCGCATGCCGAGGATCTGCGCCGCAGCAGCCACGCCCTGGGCGTGATTGCCGGACGAGAACGCCACCACGCCGCCGTCCCGCGCCGCCGCCGGGATCGACGACAGCTTGTTGAAGGCGCCGCGAAACTTGAACGAGCCGGTCCGCTGCAGCATCTCCGGCTTCAGATACACGCGCGCGCCGGTGGCAGCATCCAGCGCCGGCGAGGTCAGCAGCGGCGTGCGCACCGCATAGGGCGCGAGTACATCGGCCGCCGCGTCGATATCCGCGGCGGTGATCGGGAACGAGACTGAATCCATCATGGGGCGACAGTAACGCAGGCCCGCGCGGCCCGGCAATGCACGTTGCCTTGAGCGTTCAGGCGACCAGGCGGCGCGCCTTGGTGTCCGATTCGGCCAGCGCCTGACCAGGGTCCATCATCCAGACCCGGGTGACGTTGTCGATGAAAGCCCGCGCCGAGGCCGCCCAGGTGTGGTCGGCGGCGAAATCGAGGCAAGCGTCGCGCGAGATATTCAGCGCGCCGAGGCAGGCCTGCCGCAGATCGTCGCTGAGCACGCCGACCGGCGCATCGCCGATCACGTCGCGCGGCCCGGTGACCGGAAACGCCGCGACCGGCACGCCGCTCGCCAGCGCTTCGAGCAGCACCAGCCCGTAGGTGTCGGTCTGGCTCGGAAACACGAAGACGTCGGCGGCGGCATAGACCTGCGCCAGAGCCTCGCCCTGCTTGGCGCCGAGGAACACCGCCTGCGGGAAGTCGCGCTCCAGTGCCGCCCGCGCCGGTCCGTCGCCGACCACCACTTTGGTGCCGGGCAGATCGAGCGACAGGAACGCTTCGAGATTCTTTTCGACCGCGACCCGGCCGACCGACAGGAACACCGGCCGCGTCAGGCCGAGATCGGCGCCGTCGCGCGGATGGAACAACTCGCCGTCGACGCCGCGCGGCCACAGCACCACGTTGCGGAAGCGGCGCCCGCGCAGCTCATCGGCCAGCGCCGGCGTCGCCGCCATCACCGCATGGCTGGCGCCGTGAAACCATCGCAGCAGCGACCACACCCAGGATTCCGGGATCGGCGCCCGCGCCGAGACGTATTCGGGAAACCGGGTGTGAAAGCTGGTGGTGAAGCGCAGGCCGCGCTTGCGGCAATAGCGCCGCGCCGCCAGGCCGATCGGCCCTTCGGTGGCGATATGGATGCAGTCCGCCTGCGCGGCGGTGATCATGCGCGCGACCTTGGCCGGGCTCGGGATCGCGATCCGCAGATCCGGGTAGCTCGGCAGCCGCACCGTCGGGAAGGTCTCCGGCGTCAGGAACGTGACCTCTGCGCCGAGCGACTTCGCCGCCTCGGCCATCATGGTCAGCGTCCGCACCACGCCGTTGACCTGGGGATGCCAGGCGTCAGTCGCGATCAGGATGCGCATCAGGCGGCACGCGCCGCGACCGTCGGCACCGGCAAATTGCGCTTCATCGGATCGGTCCAGGTGATGATTTCGAACCGGCCGTCCTCGTGCTCGGCGAGCGCCGTGCAGCTTTCCACCCAGTCGCCGCAGTTCATGTAGCGGATGCCGTGATCGTCGCGGATCGCGGCGGTGTGGATGTGGCCGCAGATCACGCCCTCGGTGCCGTGGCGGCGGGCTTCCTGCGCCAGCGTCTGCTCGAACGCGCCGATGTAGTTCACCGCGTTCTTGACCTTGTGCTTGGCCCATTGCGACAGCGACCAATACGGCACGCCGAGCCAGCGCCGCAACGCGTTGACGATGCGGTTGAGCCGGATCGCAAGATCGTAGGCCTTGTCGCCGACATGGGCGAGCCAGCGCGCGTTCTGCACCACGAGGTCGAACATGTCGCCGTGGATGACCAGATAGCGACGGCCGTCGACCCCGGTGTGGATCGCGGTCTCCGCGACTTCGATGCCGCCGAAATGCGTGCCGTAATAGGAGCGCAGGAACTCGTCGTGATTGCCGGGAATGTAGATCACGCGCGCGCCCTTGCGCGCCTTGCGCAGCAGTTTCTGCGCGAAGTCGTTGTGCGACTGCGGCCAGTACCAGCTCGATTTGAGGGCCCAGCCGTCGATGATGTCGCCGACCAGATAGATCGTGTCGGCATCGTGGACGCGGAGGAAGTCCAGCAGCAGATGCGTCTGCGAGCCGCGCGCGCCGAGATGAACGTCTGAAATGAAAAGTGTGCGGAAACGCCGCTCCGGACCGTCATCGCTCATCGGTCTATGTCCCATGCCAGGCTGCCCGCGGCAGCGAATGACAATGCGGTGGCTTTCACGCCGCCAGCGACGGGCCGGCTCGTTCGAAGCACACCAGCGTGTAGATGCCGAACGGCTTGATCTTGCGCCGTTCGATCAGGATCGCGTCGCTGTTGGCCTGCGCCCAGGCCTGCAGCCGCGCGAACGGAAACTCCGGACGCAACCCCAATCCACGCGTCTTCTGCGCCGCCCAGCGCTCGACCGCGGCGGCGACGCCGACTTCCGAGTAAAGATGATTGACCAGGATGATGCGGCCGCCCGGCTTCACCACGCGGTGACACTCCGACAGCACCTGTTCGGGGTTGGCGACCAGGGTGATCACGAACTGCGCCACGACGCAGTCGAAACTGGCGTCGGCAAACTCCATATGGTGCGCATCCATCCGGCGCACTTCCTTGACCCAGGGATAGCGGCCGGACGCCATCTTGGCGCGGGCCTTTTCCAGCATCGGCGTGCTGAGATCGATCCCGGTGATCTCGGTCGAGGCGTCGTAATCGTCGAACGACAGCCCGGTGCCGACGCCGACTTCGAGGATCCGGCCGCCCTGCGCCCGCGCCTCGGCGGCCGCAGCCCGACGCCCCTTGACCATCACCGGCCCGCACACCGCGTCGTAGATTGGCGCCCAGCGGGCGTAGGCGGTTTCAACCAGGGATTTGTCGAGGTCAGGCGTCATCTTGGTCCGTCGCGAATCTGGAATTCATCAGTGATTTCCGGCTTAACAGCGGAGTGCGACGTTGCTGCGACAACAGGACTCTTGCCCCCTGCGGCGTTAGTCGAAGGGCGGGAAGGCGGATCGGCCGTGGCTGTCCCGACCGAGCGGCGGTCGGCGGCGGATGGAACCGGACCCGGCGTTGGAGGACGCGTTGGAGGACCTGGCCTGACCGGTGCGTTGACCGGTCGAGGGCCAGTCCATCACCCGGACTCAGGACCCTGATCAACCCGGTATGCGATCGGCTTGAAAGCGTAGTTGTTGGACTGAAGCGCCGAGCAAGCCGTCAGGCCGACGATGAGGTCCATCTCCGCACGAAATTTGACGAAGTCACCGGCCCGGCTGAGGGGCGCCTCGACCGTGAACGCACCGGTCTGCGGCGCGATCACGACATTCATGAAACAGTTGAACGCCACCGGAATGGCATCCGGACCGATTCCGAACGGCGCCAACGCGGCTTCCAGATTCCCGAAGCATCCCTGATGGGGATCTGCATCGTGATAGATGATCTTGAACGTTTCTCTCGAACACGGCGTCAGCAGGAAATCATGACGGCCGACGGTGTCCTCGACAATGCTCAGCATGCCATTGCTGCGGTTGGAGTAGATCAGATCTCCGGTCGTCAGATACAGCTTGCTTGCGTAGTCGAGACTCCGGCCGGACGAAATCACCTCACCGAGATCCTCGGCATTGAACACGACGAGATCGGATACCTGCTCTCCTTCGAGGTCGATCACCGTCAAGTATTCACCCTTGGCCAGACGAAACGCCGTGCCCGAGCGCGGTGGGATCGTGATCGGAGAGGTCATACGCGCTCCACCGGATTGAACGGACAAACCCACTCCTGCTCGGCCACGACGCGGCCGCTGTATTGACGGGCTTCCGAAGTCTCGCCGTGTCGCGCGAGCATCGGGTTCGGCGAGCCGGCCAGCGCCACATCGCGCTCGATGATCTTCGCCCGCAATCTCTCGTAGCGGCCCATCTCCCGCAACTGCTCGAACTGATCGTGAAGGTTGAACACCAGCACCGGCCGCTCGAACCGCCGCGCCGGCCGGCTGGCGTTGGGGTGAAGGCCGACGATGAAGAACGCTTCCTCGCCGAACGAGAGCGAGAAATGCGGGTCGCCCGGATCGCTGCTCACACGCTCGTCGCGAGGCTTTCCGAGCCACGTATCCTTGTTGGTGAGACTTTCCGCGCGCGCCCACAGGAATTTCTCGAACGTGCGTTCGTCGATGTCGGTCGGGCCCTCGAAGATCACCGCGAAGCTCTGGAACAGCGCGCGATCGGCCCGATAGTCGCGAACGATGCTGGTAATTCCCTGATAGATACGGCGATCGTCCCAATTCGACCGAATGTCCCGCGCGACCAGCACGTGCAGGGTTCCTTTGGCAAGAGCGGATTTTGCGCCGACGCAGGGAAAGTCGGCATCGTGAATGAAACTGCGAAACTTGTCGGCCAAACTCGGTAGCGTCATCGGTCCTCCATGGCGACTACCAACGCGCTGCCGTCCGATAAGTGCCTCTTTCATTTCGGTCACGCGCGCGTGAAGGCGACGGCCGACCCCGATCCCGATCCCGGCAGGAACCAGGATTGCTTCAATCGAAGGCGTGGAAATGATGGATCGGGCCGTGGCCTTTGCCGACCGAGAGACGGTCGGCGGCGGCGATCGCCTCGCTGACCCAGGCCTTGGCATGCCCGACCGCCGCGTCGAGTTCCTCGCCCTTGGCGAGATTCGCCGCGATGGCGGACGACAGCGAGCAGCCGGTGCCGTGGGTGTTCGTGGTGTCGATCCGCGGCGCCGCCAGCGTCAGCATGCCGGCCGCGCTGAACAGAAAGTCGGTGCTGGTCGGCCCGTGGCCGTGACCGCCCTTGATCAGCACCGCGCCGCAACCGAGCGCCAGCAGCTTGCTGCCCTGGCGTTCGATCGCCGCCTGATCGGCCGCCACCGCCTCGTCCAGCAGCGCCGCCGCTTCCGGCAGGTTCGGCGTGATGATGTCCGCGCGGGGAATCAGTCTGCTACGCAGCGCCTCGACGCAGTCGTCGGCGATCAGCCGGTCGCCGGAGGTTGCGACCATCACCGGATCGAGCACCACGTTGCGCGCCGCCCAGCGATCGAGACCGGCGACGATCGCATCGATCACCGGCCGCTGCGACACCATCCCGATCTTGACCGCGGCCACCGCCAGATCGCCGAACACCGCGTCGAGCTGCGCGGTGACGAACGCGGCCGGCACCTCGTGAATTCCGCTCACGCCCAGCGTGTTCTGCGCGGTCAGCGCGGTGATCACCGAGGCACCGTAGACGCCGTTGGCGGCAAACGATTTGAGGTCGGCCTGGATTCCCGCGCCGCCGCCGGAGTCGGATCCTGCGATCGTCAGGGCGATCGGAATTGCCATGCTCATGCTCGCATCATTCGAGGCCCGCAGCCGCGCGCAGGCCCGTTCCGGACGGGTCGTAGCCTGCGACCGGAGCTGCCGCAAGTTTGCCACCGGCTTGCCACAACGGTTGTTTTGGGTTTGATGGACCAGCCAAGTCCTTGGAGAGACAAGCAATGGTCCCGTTTTTCGTTCAATTCAAATGCGCGCTCGGCCAATCCTATGCGGTGGCCAATGCGATCGCCGAAGCCGAGATCGCGTCGGAGATCTATTCGACCGCCGGCGATTACGATCTGCTGGTGAAGTTCTATGTCGACCGCGCCACCGATATCGGCCATTTCGTCAACGAGAAGGTGCAGGTGATCCCGGGCATCAAGGATACCCACACCATCATCACCTTCAAGGCGTTCGGCCCGAAATAGCGCGGCGGTCTCAGTTCTTGTTCGACGGCCGCGGCGGCCCGTCGACCGGCGGCAACGACTTCACATAGACGGCAATGGCGGTGCGGTCCTCGGCGCTCAGTTGAGACGTGTTGCGGATCACCCGCGCCATCGAGCCGCCGGCGCTGTCTCCCTCCGGCGTCAGGCCGCTCTCGAGGAAGTAGGCGATATCGTTCTCGCTCCAGTCCAGGCCCTTTTGGGTGATGTTCGGCACCCAGCCCTTGCCCTCCGGATCGGGACCGCCGGCGAAGCGCTGCGACGTCACGATGCCGCCGAGGAAATTGCGCGGGCTGTGGCATTCGGCGCAATGGCCGAAGCCGTTGACGAGATAGGCGCCGCGATTCCATTGCGCGGACTGCGCCGGGTCCGGCGTGAAGGTCGTCTCATCGAAGAACAGCAGCTTCCACAGGCCGACTGCACGGCGCAGGCTGAACGGAAACGGCAGTTCGTGCGGCTGCGCCTGCCCTGACACCGCCGGCAGGGTCTTGATATAACCAAACAGGTCGCGGACGTCGTCGAGCCTTGCCTGCGCGTAAGACGGATAGGGAAACGCCGGATACAGATGCGCGCCGTCGGGCGACGTCCCCTTCATCACCGCGCTGACGAACTCTGCCTCGCTCCATTGCCCGATGCCGTCTTTCGGATCGGGCGAGA
The DNA here is from genome assembly GCF_052445935.1 of Rhodopseudomonas sp. NSM. NCBI lineage: Bacteria > Pseudomonadati > Pseudomonadota > Alphaproteobacteria > Hyphomicrobiales > Nitrobacteraceae > Rhodopseudomonas > Rhodopseudomonas sp. NSM. Next base: position 17,862 of record NZ_JBQTCH010000008.1, read on the forward strand.
TATTCGGGACGTGGAAGGTGCCGAACGGCGACGGCATCGCCAGCCCGCCGCCGAGCCTGGTCCGGTCGTCCTGATTCGGCGTGGCGTGGCAGGAGGCGCAGCCTGCAGCATCGAACACGGTCTTGCCGTTGGCGAGATTCGCGGGGCGCGATGGCAGCGCGCTGGCGGCAATCGTTGCCGGCGCGGTCAGAAACCACAGCGCGATTCCCGCAACGACCGCAATCGCAATGACAGCCAGGCCCACTCGTCGAATCACGGCCGCTCCTCTTCGCGAAGTTAGAACTCGGCCGCGACGTGGCCACGTCGGAGACTGGACGAGCAAAGGCGCCCAAGGCGACGTTGATGGGCGCTGTAGAGCGGTGCAAAGCACCGAACCGGCCGTCAGACGGAGACGGCCGGTTCTAGCAATCAGGGACGCTCGCAGCGCCGCTCCGCCGACAAAACTAACCGTCCTTCAGGCGGAAGGATTCATGACAGCTTCCGCAGGACTTGCCGATCGCCGGAAACGAGGCCTTCAAGGTCGCGGCATCCTTGACATTGCTCTTCGCGTCGCTCACCGCCTTGGCGAAGCTGGCGATCTCGGCGTCGAACTTGGCGCGCTCCGTCCAGATCTTCGGCGACGAGCTGTACTGACTGTCGAAGGGCTTCAGGCCCTTCACGCTCTCCGGAAACAGCTTCGGCAGTTCTTTTGCGGTTTCGTCGAACTGATTCAGCGCCGCATTCACCGCGGCCTGGTCATAGGGCTTGTCGCCCTTCACCATGGCGCTGAGCGCCATGACGTTCCGGCCGTTGTCCTTCATCAGCTTCTGCGTTCGGTCGACGAGGTTCTGCTGCGCCACCACCGCATTCACGCTCAGCAACAACGCTCCGGCAACAACTACTGGTCGCAACATCCACCATCTCCCACGGGCTCGGGTCAAAGAAAGAGGGTGATCCGGCCGACGACCGGACCCGACTCCCACAAAGCATAACCTTGATAGAACTATTCCATATCACGAAAGAGATGACAGTAGGCCGGCTGCGATCTCTCACCGCACCCCGACAAAATCCTGCACGATCGTACCATGCCGCCTTCTCGATCACGCAATCGTCAACAGCCTCAGAGACTGTGCTGCCGATGGTGTTCGCGGATCGCCATCCACACCCGCTCCGGGGTCGCCGGCATGTCGATGTGGTCGATCTTGTACTCGCGCCATAGCGCGTCGATGATCGCATTGACCACCGCCGGGCACGAGCCGATCGCGCCGGCCTCGCCCGCGCCCTTCACGCCCATCGGATTCGTCGTGCACGGCACGTTGTGGGTCTCGAAGACGATCGGCGAGGCGTCTTCCGCGCGCGGCATCGCGTAGTCCATGAAGGTGCCGGTGACGAGCTGGCCGTCGTGCGGATCGTAAACCGCCCGCTCCATCAGCGCCTGGCCGATGCCCTGCACGGTGCCGCCATGGACCTGTCCGGCAAGCAGCAACGGGTTCAGCGTCACGCCGAAATCGTCGACGATGACGTAGTTGACGATCCGGATCTTGCCGGTCGCCGGATCGATCTCGACCTCGACGACATGCGTGCCGTTCGGGAACGTGCCGTCGGCGCTGGAGAACGTTGCGCTGGCATTGAGCTTCGATGCGTCGACGCCGGGGCGCTTGGCGAGATCGGCGAAAGAGATCGAGCGGTCGGTGCCGGCGATCCGCACCACGCCGTCGCTGATCTCGAGGTCCGCAGCGCTGGTTTCCAGCGCGTCCGCAGCCAGTTCGCGCAATTGCTCGCCGAGCTGATGCGTCGCGCGCTGCACGCTGACGCCGCCGGACGGAATCGATGCCGATCCGCCGGTGCCGAGCCCGGTGGCGATCCTGTCGGTGTCGCCCTGAACGACGCGGACCCGCTCCTGCGGCACGCCGAACTGTTCGGCGACGATCTGCGCATAGGCGGTCTGATGGCCTTGCCCGCTCGACTGGGTGCCGATCAGCACGGTGATGTCGCCATCGGGATCGAGCACGACCTTGGCGGTCTCCTCACCCATCGTGCCGCAGACTTCGACGTAGGAGGCCAGGCCGATGCCGCGCACCAGGCCGAGCTTCTTCGCCGCCTTGGCCCGCTTCGAGAAGTCCTTCCAGTCGCCGATCTCCATCGCGCGTTTCAGATGCGCGGTGAAATCGCCGGAGTCGTAGACCTTGCCGGTCGCGGTCTTGTAGGGCATCGCGCGCGGCGTGATGAAATTCTTGCGCCGGATCGCATCCGGCGACATCCCGAGCTTGCGCGCACAGGCATCGACCAGACGCTCGATCACATAGGCCGCTTCGGGCCGACCGGCGCCGCGATAGGCATCCACCGGAACGGTGTGGGTGAACACCGTTCGGATGCGGCAGTGAAACGCCTTGATGTCGTAGAGACCAGGCAGCATGCCGGCGCCGCCATACGGGATGTAAGGCCCGAACGTCGACAGATAGGCGCCGAGATCGCCGATCAGATCGACATCCATGCCGAGAAACCTGCCGTCCTCTGAAAGCGCCATTCGCGCCGTGGTGATGTTGTCGCGGCCCTGCGAGTCGCCGACGAAATGATCGGAGCGATCGGCCGCCCAGCGGATGGTCTTGCCGAGTCTCTTCGCCGCCACCGCCAGCAGCGCGTATTCGCGATACGGAAACAGCTTGGTGCCGAAACCGCCACCGACATCGGGACAAATCACCCGCATCTTGTCGACCGGGATCTTCAGCACGTTCTGGCACAGGATATCGCGCAGCCGGTGGCTACCCTGGCTGCCGATCGTCAGCGTGAAATGATCGCGCCTGGCGTCGTATTCGCAGACCGCGGCGCGGGTCTCCATGTAATTGGTGACGATGCGCGGATTGACGATGGCGATCTCGGCGACGGCATGAGCCTTGGCGAACGCTGCTTCTGTGGCGGCCTTGTCGCCGATCGCGGTGTCGAACAGAAGATTGCCGGCGTGGTCCGGCCACACCTGCGGCGCGCCGGGTTTGATCGCATTGGCGGCGCCGACCGCCGCCGGCAGCGGCGTCCATTGGGCCTCGATCGCTTCGAGCGCGTCGCGCGCATTCGCCACCGTGTCCGCGACCACGAACGCCACCGCATCGCCGACATGACGAACCTCACCGCTGGCGAGGATCGCGTAGTCCGGCCCCTTGAACGGATTGTCGGGCAGGTTGAACAGACACGGCAGCCCGCCGAGATCGCCGACGTCGTCAGCCGTGAGGATCGCGAGCACGCCGCGCAGGCTGCGCGCCGCCGTGGCGTCGAGCGTGAATGTCGCATGGGCGTGCGGCGAGCGCAGCACCAGCGCGTGCGCAGCGGATTGCGGCGCGTAGTCGTCGGTGTAGCGGCCCTTGCCGCGGATGAGGGGATCGTCCTCCTTGCGCATGACGCTCTGGCCAACGCCGAATTTGGTGGGAGCCATCGATCACCTCCTTGCTCTGCGGTCGAACATCTTGCAGCGGATTGTCGATCCGTGCAAACGCCCACGAAGGCTATACTGATCAGCCCAAACTGATCAGCCCGAAAGCGTACCGCTCGCCACGCATGCACCAACGCCGGGCGGCAACAAGACTGGCTCCGCACATGAGCGTGACCAACGTCAGCGCAAAACAAAAGGTGCACCGGCTTGCCGATGCACCTTCGTCGATCGTCGCTTCACGTTCGGATCGCTAGTAGCAGATCACCCGGCCGTAGACCGGATTGAACACGCAACCGCGGCCATAGTAGCCGCGCCCGCGGCCCCGATAGAACCCGCGCCCACGACCACGGCCACGAGCGAAGCCGCCTCGGCCGCGACCACGAGCACCGCCGCGACCGCGTCCGCGCTGCGCGTCAGCCTTGGTGGTGCTGGCAGTGAGGAACACCGCCGAGGTACCAACCAGACTGAAGCAATAGATGCCGGTCAGCGCCACCGCCGCGAGCACTCGCGCCAGCATGCCTTTTCGGGCTTTCGGAACATTTTGAGCCATCTACGTTTTTCTCCCGGTCGTTTGAGCATTTTGAACACGACTTCACCCGCCTTTGTGCATGGTTCCGACGTACGGGTTCAAATGCGCACGGATAAACCGACTTTTCCGGCCTTCAGGGATGCAAGCTTAGGAGCAAGCAACGGCTGGGGTCAAGCCGGGTGAGGGGATTGTCTCCATCGCACAAGCACTTGACCGCTCGTGCTAAACGGTTTCAACCGCAACAAGTTCATTGGTGCACTGCGGCAATTCGATGTCCGTGCCGCGCGCCGATATGCACGTCCAGCAACGCCGGCAAAGACGTGTTCAAGGACCCGGCGGATACTATATTAACGACACTCGAATACCGACTCTGAACCGCAACCCGTTGCGGATCGACTTGAACAACACGAGATGCCCGTCGCGATGTCCGCGCCGGGCCCGACCTCCAGAAACACGGTCAATGGCAAATCAGCACATCTACATCCTCGGCCTCAACACCTACGATCACGATGTCAGCGCCGTATTGTTGCGTGACGGCGAGATCGCTTTCGGCATTCTGAAGGAGCGCATCACCCGCGAGAAGCACGCCAGCGGCTTCTACAAGGAGGTGATCGACTATGTCCTGACGGCCGAAGGCATCACCATGGCCGACGTCGATCTGGTGGTCCGCAATTGCTACATCCTTCCGGTCCAGGAGATGGAGGACCGGCTGATGTATCAGGACATGCCGGCGTTCCTGCCTGAATACGAGCGCGGCGATGCCGGCCAGCACGCGCTGTTCCGCACCACCTCGAACAAGGTGACGACGATCTCGCATCATCTCGCGCACGCTTACAGCGCGTTTGCGGTGTGTCCGTTCGAAGAGGGCGTGGTCATGATCGTGGACGGCGTCGGCAGCTATCGCTCCGATGTCGACGAGGAATTTCCCGGCGACAGCGCCTCGCCGCTCGCCCGCGAATCCGAGAGCTACTACAAGTTCAGCGGCAGCAAGCTGGAGTGCCTGAAGAAGGTCTGGATGGAGCCCGAGCGCGGCTTCCTCAGCGACGAATTCTACAACATGCCCGGCCTCGGCGCGTATTACAGCCGCGCTTCGACCTACGTGTTCGGCGACTGGAACAAATGCGGCGAGCTGATGGGGCTGGCGCCCTACGGCCGGCCCGGCGCAATTCCGCCGATGCTGCAGATCGAGAACAACAAGCTGACGGTGCCACACTGGACGCCGGAGCTGAACCAGCCCTTCATCATGGACTCCCCCGGCAAATGGGAGAGCCACCCGGCGATGAAGCATTGGGAGGACCTCGCCTGGCGGGTACAGGACGATACCGAGCGCGTGCTGCTGGAGCGGGCGCGCTGGCTGCGCGAGACCACCGGCGCAAAGAACCTCTGCATCGCCGGAGGCGTGGCGCTGAACTGCGTCGCCAACGGCCGGATCGCGCGCGAGGCCGGCTTCGAGAATGTCTGGATCCAGCCTGCCGCCGGCGACGACGGCATCGCGATCGGCTGCGCCTATTACGGCCATCTCGCAATCCAGCAGAAGCCGCGCGCCTTCGAGATGAAGCACGCCTTCATCGGCCGCGCCTACAGCGACGGCGAAGTCGAGGCGGCGACCAAGCGATTCTTCGTCAAGCCGCAGATCAACGTGATCCGCAGCAACAGCGTTTACAAGGAAACCGCGAAGCTGCTCGCCGACCAGAAGGTGATCGGCTGGTTCCAGGGCTCTTCCGAGTTCGGCCCCCGCGCGCTCGGCCATCGCAGCCTGCTCGCCGACCCGCGCAGGCCGGAGATGAAGGACATCCTCAACAGCCGCGTGAAACATCGCCAACCGTTCCGTCCCTTCGCGCCGATCGTGCTGAAAGAACGTGCCGACGAAATCTTCGAAGGCAAAGGCGATTCGCCGTTCATGCTGGTGGCGAAGCCGGTGGCCGCAGCATGGCGCGACAAGATTCCCGCGGTGGTCCATGTCGACGGCACCGCGCGGGTGCAGACGGTGGACGAAGAGACCGCCCCGGACCTCTATTACATCCTGAAGGAATTCGAGGCGCTGACCGGCGTCCCGGTGCTGGTCAACACCTCGTTCAACATCAAGGGCGAACCGATCGTCGAGACGCCGCGCGATGCGATGGCCTGCTTCCTCACCACCGGCATCGACCATCTGGTGATGCACGACACCATCGTGTCGAAGAACAAGGCGCACCGTTTCATCAATCCGGTGCTGGAAGTGTATTCCGACGTCAGCAGTCTGGTCCGCTCCACGACCCGCGTGGGCTGAGAGCTCAGCCCCGCAGCAACGTCTTGATCCAGCGCGGCCCGAACAGCGCCAGGATCAAGGCGCCGTAGACCACGGCGCCGACGCCGATCAGCAACAGCAGCGCGGCCTCGTCGCGCAGCGACGGCAATTGCGCGAGATACGGCGCGGCGAACCATGCGGTCGCCCACAGCGCCGCGCCGAGCAGAGCGCCGGTCGCCAGGAATTTGACGATCGCTGACGTGAGCGCGCGGTCGAATTCCAGATAGCCGGCGCGCACCGAAAAGAAGATCACCAGCAGCAGGTTGATCCATGCCCCGGCGGCGGTCGCCAGCGCGAGCCCGACCTGCGCCAGCGGCCCCATCAGCAGCACTTTCAGCACCACATTGGCGGCGACGCCCGTGAGCGCCGCCTTGACCGGAGTCGCGGTGTCCTTGCGGGCGTAGAACGGCGCCACCGCGCTGCGGATCAGCACGAAGGGAATCAGCGCGATCGCATAGGCCGCCAGCGTCGCCCCGGCCGCGATCGCGTCCGCCCGGGTGAAGGCGCCGCGCGCGAACATCGCCCGCATGATCGCGTCCGGCACGGTGAGAAACGCCGCGACGAAGGGCACCGAAAACAGCAACGTGAATTCGAAGGCGCGACGCTGCGAGGCCTTGGCGCCGGCATCGTCGCCGGCGGTAAGCTGCCGCGACATCTCCGGCAGCAGCACCGTGCCGATCGCGATGCCGATCACGCCGATCGGCAGCTGGTTGAGGCGATCGGCGTAGTACAGCGCCGACAGCGCGCCGACCGGCAGGAAGGTGGCGATGATCGTATCCGCGAACAGCGCGAGTTGCGTCCCCATCGAGCCCACCGTCGCCGGTCCGAGCGCGCGGAAGAAGGCGCGTACATCGACGTCCAGCTTCGGTTTGGCGAACCGCGGAAGCCCGCCATGCAGCGACAGGTCGCCGGCGAGCAGAAAATACTGCAGGAAACCGGAGATCAGCACGCCCCAGGCCGCGGCGTGGCCGGCGGTCGGGAAGAACGCCGCCAGCGCCAGCGTCGCCATCATCGAGATGTTGAGGAAGATCGACGCCGCGGCGGCGCTGGCGAAGCGCTGCATCACGTTAAGGATGCCGCCATACAGCGTCACCAGCGTGATCAGCAGCAGATAGGGAAAGGTGATTCGCGTCAGCTCGATCGCCAGCGCGCGCTGCGCCGGGTCGTCGGTGAAGCCCGGCGCCAGGATGCTCATCATCTGCGGCATGAAAACGAGCGCCACCGCCAGCAGCACAAGCTGCGATGCGAACAGCAACGTGAAGATGCGGTCGGCGAACAGCCTCGCGGACGCCTCGCCCTTCTCGCCGTGGACATGCGCATAGGCCGGCACGAAGGCGGCGTTGAAGGCGCCCTCGGCAAAGATCGCCCGGAAATGGTTGGGCAGCCGCAGCGCCACGAAAAAGGCGTCGGCGATCGGCCCCGCGCCGAGAATCGCCGCGAGCAGAATGTCGCGGGCAAAGCCGGTCACACGCGACAGGAGGGTAAAGCCGCCGACGGTGAAAATACGCCTGAGCATAGGCTCGCTTCTACAGGAAGCGGCGAGACCGCAAAACCGGGAATGAGTGCCGAGAGCCCGGCTTCCCCGCAGTCATTCCGGGGCGCGCCCAAGGCGCGAACCCGGAATCCCGCGATTGTGCGGGTTTCAGATTCCGGGTTCGCTCGCTTTCGCGAGCGCCCCGGAATGACGGTGCTTTAGCGTCCCACCGCGCCGCGCACGGCCGCGATGACGCGATCCTGGGTGGCCTCGTCCAGATAGGCGTGAACCGGCAGGCTGATGACGTCCGCAGAGAGCGCCTCACACACCGGCAGACCACCCTCGGCCACCGGGAACATGCCGTAAGCGGACTGCATGTGCACGGATTTGCCGTAGTAGACTGCGGTCGGCACGCCTTGCGCCTTCAGCGTTGCCGCGAAGGCGTCGCGGTCCGTGCCCCTGGGCAGCCGGATGGTGTAGCAGGCCCAGATCGACGTATTGCCATCGGCAACGCGCGGCACGGTCACGATGTTGCCGAGGCTTTGCGCATAGCGTTCCGCCACCTTGTTGCGGGCCACGATCTCGTCGTCGAAAATCTTCAGCTTCTCGAGCAGCACCGCGGCCTGGATGGTATCGAGCCGGCCGGTCAGGCCGAGGCGGATATTGTCGTATTTATCGGAGCCCTGGCCGTGCACGCGGATGCTGCGCAGATCGGCGGCGAGTTGGTCGTCGTCCGTGAAGATCGCGCCGCCATCGCCATAGCAACCGAGCGGCTTCGCAGGAAAGAAGCTGGTCGTCGTCGCGGCGCCGAAAGTGCCGAGGCGCTTGCCTTTGTACCTGGCGCCCATGCTCTGCGCCGCATCGTCGAGCACGAACAGGCCCTCGGCCTCGGCGATCGCGGCGATCGCGGCGTGGTCCGCGGGTTGGCCGAACAGATCGACGGGGATGACCGCCTTCGGCCTGAGGCCGAGCTTTTTGGCTGTGACGATGGCACGCTTCAACGAGGCGATGTCGATGGTGAACGTGGCTTCGTCGACGTCGACCAGGATCGGCGTCGCGCCCGTGCGCGCTGCCGGCGAGACCGTGGCGCAGAAGGTGAAGGACGGGCAGAACACCGCATCGCCAGGGCCGACGCCCTTGGCCATCAGCACCATCAGCAGCGCGTCGGTGCCGTTGGCGCAGCCGATGACGTGCTTGGCGCCGGTATAGGCCGCGAGCTTGGCCTCGAACTCCGCGACTTCCGGGCCGCCGATGAACTGGCAATGCGCCAGCACGCGACCGACGGCATCGTCGATGGACTGGCCGATCCGGCGGCGCTGGGCGCCGATGTCGACGAAAGGCACGGGATCGGTACGAAGATGCTGGTTCATGGCACTCGGCTTGATGAATCGGAACGACAATGCGCCTGGCGGCGCGCGATGAGACTTGGCGCGTGCCCTAACCAGCGGCGCGCAGCGGCGGCTTGCGGCCACCGGCGGCGGCCTTGACCGGCTGCTCCAGGCACTGGATGGCGATCTCGAGGCTGGCGACCCCCTCTTCGCCGGTCACGGCGGGCACACCGTTGGTACGGACGGCGTTCAGGAAGGCGATCAGTTCGGCGCGCAGCGGCTCGTCGTGGCCGACCGGCAGATGCCGCATCGAATAGCTGCCGTCGGCCTTGAAGCCGAAGCACTCGGTCACTTGCCGCGTGAGCAGATCGCCCATCACATACTTTCCGCGGGTCGCGACCGTGACGGTGCGCGCTTTGAACGGCGTCAGCCAGTTGGTGTTGATGTGGGCGAGCACGCCCGAGGCGGTCCGAAACTGCAGTAGCGCGATGTCCTCGCGCTCGGCGATCGCGCTGGAAAGCTGCGGCTGGACCTCGGTGATCTCGGAATCGGTGAACCAGCGAATCAGGTCGATGTCGTGGACGGCGAGATCGATCACCACGCCGACATTGGACATTCGCGGCGGGAACGGCCCGACCCGGGTGATGCCGATCGACAGGATGTCCTCATTGCGAATCGCCTGCTTGATTGCGGCAACCGCCGGGTTGAAGCGCTCGACATGGCCGACCATCAGCGTCACGCCGGCCTTGCGGGCGGCTGCGACGATCTCGCGCCCCTCTGCGACGGTCGAGGCGATCGGCTTTTCCACCATCGAATGGATGCCGCGGCCGAGGCAGGTCAGGGCAATCTCGTGATGCAGATGCGTCGGAGCCGCGATCGTCACCGCATCGACGCCGGCCAGCAGCAGTTCGTCCACTGTCGAAAAGGTCCGGCAGCCAATCAGCTCGACCGCCCGGTTGCGGTGCTCCTCCAGCGGATCGACGATGCCTACCAGCATCACCCCCGGCAGCCCGGCCAGCACCCGCCCATGGTTGGTTCCCATCACGCCGGCGCCGATGACGCCGACCCGGAGCGGGGATTTTGTGGCCGAATCAGATGGGGACGTCATGGCGTGAATGCCTCGGAAATGAGCGATGCGGCTTCCTAGCATGTCGCCACAGATGTGGCGATGAGCCCCGGAAATTGCCCAAACACGTTTTGATTCAGAGAATTACAACAGTCGTCTGAGGCCTGCGGGACACATTAGACATTGTAGTGGGCCCGATACCAGGCCACGAACGCCCTGATCCCTTCCTCGATCGCGGTTTCCGGCTTGAAACCAACGTCCCGCATCAAATCGTCGACGTCGGCGAAAGTCTCCGGGACGTCGCCCGGCTGCATCGGCAGCATCTCCTTGAGCGCAACGCGGCCGAGTTCCTGCTCGAGCAGGCCGACGACGTGCATCAGCTCCTCCGGACGGTGGTTGCCGACGTTGTAGATTCGCGCCGGCGCGCCGGCGGCACGGCCTTCAACGCCCGCCGGAACCCGGTCGATCAACCGCAGCACCACGCGCGTGACGTCGGCCACATAGGTGAAATCGCGGCGCATCCGGCCGTGATTGAACAGCTTGATCGGCCGCCCCTCGGTGATCGCTCTGGCAAACAGGAACAGCGCCATGTCCGGCCGATACCAGGGGCCATAGATGGTGAAGAACCGCAGCCCCGTGGTCGGCAGCCGGTAGAGGTGGCTGTAGCAATGCGCCATCAGCTCGTTGGCCTTCTTCGACGCGGCGTACAGGCTGATCGGATGGTCGGTGCGGTCGTCGACAGAGAACGGCAGCTTGGTGTTGGCGCCGTAGACCGAAGATGACGACGCGAAGATCAGGTGCCGGCAGCCGTTGTGGCGGCAGCCTTCGAGCACGTTGAGAAAGCCCTCGAGATTCGAATCCGCGTAATCGTGCGGATGGCTGAGCGAATGCCGGACGCCGGCCTGCGCCGCGAGGTGGATGACCACCGGAAACCGCCGCTCGGCGAACAAGGACGCCGTCGCCGATCGATCGGCGAGGTCGCCCCGGACGAAGGTGAAGCGCGGGTGTTCGCGCAACAGGTCGAGCCGCGCCTGTTTCAGCGCGGGATCGTAATAGGCGTTGAGGTTGTCGAGGCCGACCACCTCACGTCCCGCCTCCAGCAATTCGCGCGCGACATGATAGCCGATGAAGCCCGCCGCTCCGGTGACCAGTACGGTTGTTTCCACCATCGCGCCCTCGAACCTGGACCTGCGGACCATCGGCCGCCCAAAGCGCGCCTGTTTAGCCACCGGTACGCCGGGGCGGCAAGGGCTGCGTGCGCTGCACTTGCAAGATCAGCCCCGAAACCATACCAAGGCGGCGACTTTCGCAGCGCTGCCGGCGTGTTCGCCGCGCTGCAGGCTTCTTGCAACCTCCGACCCCGCGAGTCCCATGCGCCGGTTTCTGCTTTCTGCGGCCAAGATCCTGGTTTCGGCGGCGCTGTTGTACTTCGCGCTGCGAGAGACCAATTTTGCCGACCTCACGGCGCGGCTCAACCTCGAAAGCGCCGGCTGGCTGGCGCTCGCGCTGGTGGTTGCCGTGCTGCAGATCTTCGTCGGCGCGCTGCGCTGGCGCGTGGTCGGCGCCGATTGCGGCGCACCGCTGAGCACGATGCGGGCGATGCGCTACAACATGATCGGGTCGTTCTTCAACCAGACCCTGCCCTCGGCGATCGGCGGCGACGCGATGCGGCTGTGGCTGGTGGCCCGGGCCGGCGCCGGCTGGCGCGCCGCGACCTATTCGGTGTTCGTCGACCGCGCCATCGGCCTGATCGCGCTTGCTGTGCTGATCCTGGTCACCCTGCCGTGGTCGCTCAACCTGATCGCCAATCCCGAAGGCCGGCTCGGACTGGTGCTGCTCGATCTCGCGGCCCTGACGGCGGGGCTGGTATTTCTGCTTCTGCACCTCTTGCCGTTCGAACTGCTGACACGGATCTGGGCGACACGACACTTCTACACCTGCTCGCAGATCGCGAGCCGAATCCTGTTCCGTCGCGGCAATGGTCCCATCATCACCGTGGCGTCCCTGCTGATCCACGTGCTCGCCGTGACGATCGCCTGGTGCGTCGCGCGGGCGATCGACGCCCCGGCCGAGTTCGGCCAATTGCTGCAGTTGATTCCGCCGGTGATGCTGATCACCATGATCCCGATCTCGATCGCCGGCTGGGGACTGCGCGAAGCCAGCATGGGCCTCGCATTCTCCTATGCGGGACTGGGCTCGAGTGAGGGCGTCAATGTCTCGCTGCTGTTCGGCGCGGTGTATTTCGTGGTCGGCGCGATCGGCGGACTGATCTGGGTGGTCAGCGCCGAGAAGGCGGCCAAGGGCGACGTTGCTATCGACGTTCCGGAATAACGGCATGGGCGCGGGCGCAAGGCGGGAATCGCTCGTGCCTGCGGCAGGCAGCGACGCATGACCGCTTCTTCCGCCATTGCGTCGCTCGCCGCCATCGCGCTCGCCGCCATCGCCTGCGCGGCCCTGACCTCCGCGATCATGCCGCTGCTCGTCCGCTATGCCCTGGCCCGCCCGAATGCCCGCTCGTCGCATCGGGAGCCGACGCCGCAGGGCGCAGGCATGGCCGTCATCGCCGCCACGATTGCCGTCGCCGGCGGAACGATCGCGCTGGCCTCGCCGGATGCACATCTGCCCGTATTGCTGTTCGGCGCGACGGTCCTGATTGCGGCCGTCGGCGCGGTCGACGACATCCGTCCGATTCCGGTGCTGCCGCGGCTGGCGCTGCAGGCCGTGGGGGTCGGCGCGGTGATCTTCACGATGCCCGCGGATCTTCAGATCCTTCCGCACGTCCCTTTGTGGATCGAACGCGCCGCGTTGCTGATCGCAGGGCTGTGGTTCGTGAACCTCGTCAATTTTATGGACGGGCTCGACTGGATGACGGTCAGCGAAGCCCTCCCGATCACCCTGGCGCTGGTGGTGCTCGGGCTGCTGTTCGGCGCGCTCCCCGTCGCGCCGACGCTGATCGCCGCGGCGCTGGGCGGCGCCATGCTCGGCTTTGCGCCGTTCAACCGGCCGGTGGCACGGGTTTTTCTCGGCGATGTCGGCAGCCTGCCGATCGGGCTGCTGCTCGGCTGGTGCCTGCTGCAGCTGGCTTTGCAGGGCCACGTCGCAGCCGCGCTGCTGCTGCCCCTGTACTACCTCGCCGACAGCACGCTGACTCTGCTGCGCCGCATGTTGAAGCGCGAGCCGTTCTGGCTCGCCCACCGCACCCATTTCTATCAGCGTGCAACCGATCATGGCTTCGCGGTGATCGAGGTGGTCGGGCGCGTCTTCGCGCTCAACCTGCTGCTCGCGGTTCTGGCGGCGGCGTCGGTGGCGCTGGATTGGATCGTCGCGGACGCCGTCGCGCTGGTCTGCGGCGCGGCGGCCGTCGCCGTTCTGCTGGCGCAATTCGCGCGGCAGCGTTCGGGTGCAAGCTAACTACTTCCGCGCTTCGATTCTGGCGGCAGGCGCGCTGTCGCCGGCGTGATATTCCGGAACGGCATCCTTGAGGATTGCGACGACGTCTGCGTGGCGACTTGCGGCGATCGCCGCCTGAAGCCCGGTCAGCCACGTCCGCAGCGTCTCGAGCGGCAGTTCGTTGGGCCGCGCCGCGACGATGCCGGGGATGCCGATCTCGGTGAAAGGCTCCTCTTTGGCGAACAGAATCTCGTTGAGCCGTTCGCCCGGCCGAATGCCGGTGAAGACGATGTCGATATCGTAGCCCGGTTGCAGGCCCGACAGCCGGATCATGCGTTCGGCGAGATCGACGATCTTGACCGGCTGCCCCATGCTCAGCACGAACACCGAAGCGTCCGAATGCTGCGCATTCAGCGCGTGCGTCGCAGCGGTGATGACGAGATCGCAGGCTTCGCGGATCGTCATGAAGTAGCGCACCATGTCCGGATGCGTCACCGTCACCGGGCCGCCGGCCTCGATCTGCGCCTTGAACTTCGGCACAACCGAGCCGTTCGACGCCAGCACATTGCCGAAGCGGACCGAGATCAGCCGCATCGGCGGCGTGTCGCCGGAACCGCTCGCGAGTTCGCGGTCCATCGCCTGGCAGTAGATCTCCGCGAAACGCTTGGTGAGGCCGAGCATCGACACCGGCTCGATCGCCTTGTCGGTCGAGATCATCACCATCGCTTCGGCGCCGGCGGCGCGCGCGGCGTCGGCGACATTGACCGAACCGAAGATGTTGGTCTTGACGCCCTCGCCCCAGTCGCGTTCCAGGATCGGGACGTGCTTCAGGGCGGCGGCGTGGAATACCAGATTCGGCTTGAACTCCGTGACGAGTTGGAAGATGCGCTCGCGGTCCCGGATATCGGCGATCCGACCCTCGACCACGGTCTGTGTAACCTTGGCGGAGAGCGTTTCGATCGCGGCGTGCAGCGCAGGTTCGGAATTCTCGATCACCAGCAATCGGGCAGCGCCGAACGTCGTGACGCGATCGCACATTTCCAGACCGATCGAGCCGCCGCCGCCGGTGACGACGATCGATTTCCCCTTGAGCAATCCTTCGAGGCGGCGATAGTCGATCTTGACGCTCGGCCGCAGCAGCAGATCCTCGACCGCGACCGGCGCCAGCCTCGGCGTATCGCGGCTCTCTTCCAGCGAGGGCAGCCGGCTGACGACGAGCCCGAGCTTGCGCGCCCGCATCAGCACCGCTTCCGGCTGGGCGTCGGCTTCGAACGCTGACGGCGTCATCACCGCGCGCTCGATCGGCCGCGTGCGATTGGCGAAATCTTCGACGACATTGGTCAGATCGTCGATCCCGCCCAGCACCGGAATGCCGCGAATGGTCTGCCCCCGATCCGATTTCGCGGGCGACAGGATGCCGACCGGCCACAGCCGCTTCACCGCCCCGCTTTCGATCCCGCGCAGGAACACTTCCGCATCGGCCGCGCGGCCGATCAGCAGCGTCGGCGCCGCGTCCATGGTCAACGCCTTGTTGCGGGTCCGCGTGTAGCGGAAATAGCGATAGGCGAGCCGCGAGCCGGAAAGGAAGGAGACCTCGAGGAACCAGTAGATGACGATGGTGGTCTTGCCGAGGAAGAAGGTGCCGTAGACGTTCGGCGCCAGAAAAATGTAGTCGAGCAGCAGCAGCGCGACCGTCAGAACGCTGGCGGCGCGCAGGATGTTCAGCAGATCCGGGATCGAAACGAACCGCCACTTGGTGGTGGTGAGCTGGAACGCGTAGCAGACGAAGAAACTGAAGACGACGAAGTAAGGCAAGATCTGCAGAAGCAGCGGCAGCCGGTCCAGCAGATTTTCGCCATCGAACCGCAGAAAGAAGCTGAGGACCACGGCGATCGCGGTCACGCCGGCGTCGTGGATCGCGATCAGCCAGTTGCGGTAGGTGAACGACGAGATCTTGGTCAGCATCTCTGGTCTCGCCTTGGAGCTGCGCGACGCATCATGCCGTGCCCTCGCGCGCTTTTTCGACCAGCGATGTCGTGCTGAACCCCGGCAGCACGTCGACCAGCAGCACCTCCCCGCCTTTGGCCGCGACGATCTCGTGGCCGACCACCTGCTCGCGGGTGTAGTCGCCGCCTTTGACCAGTACGCTCGGCTCGATCCGCGTGATCAGCCTCAGCGGCGTGTCCTCCCCGAAGATCGCCACCAGATCGACCGCCTCGAGCGCGGCCAGCACTTCGGCGCGCGCGCGCTCGTTCTGCACCGGACGGCTCTCGCCTTTCAGCCGGCGCACCGAGGCGTCGCTGTTGAGGCCGACGATCAAACGATCGCAGGCGCCGCGCGCGGCGGTCAGCACCTTGACGTGGCCGGGATGCAGAATGTCGAAGCAGCCGTTGGTGAAGCCGACGCGCAGCCCTTCGCGCCGCCACTCGGCGAGACGCAGATCGAGGTCGGCGTCGCTGCCGATGATCTTGTCTTCCGCCGCGAGCGAAGCGTGCGGCAGGATCTTGCGCCGCAGCTCCGCCGGCGTCACCACCGCGGTGCCGTTCTTGCTGACGGCGACGGCAGCCGCGGCACTCGCCGCCCGCATCGCGGTCGCCCAATCCGCACCCGCTGCGAGAACCACCGCCAACACCGCGGCGACCGTGTCGCCGGCGCCGGAAACGTCGCGCACTTTCACCGGCAACGCCGGCACGTGAATCGGGTCGCCGCCGCGCGGCACCAGCGTCATGCCGTGCTCGCTCCGGGTCACCAGCATTGCCTCGCAATCGGCGGTCGCGATCGCGTCCTGCGCCGCCGCCGCGATTTCTTCTACCGTGTCGGCCGCGCTCCGCGTCGCGGCGACGAATTCCTTGCGGTTTGGCGTCAGCAGCGTCGCGCCGCGATAGATCGCGAAATTGGCGCTCTTCGGATCGACGATGACCCGCTTGCCGAGTCTTCGCGCGGACTCGATGACCGTCGCGATCACGCGCGCCGTCAGAACCCCTTTGGCATAATCCGACAACAGCACGATGTCGGCGCGTTCGAGCTGCGGCAGGATGGCGTCGAGTAGCCGCTGTTCGATTTCGCCCGGCGCGGCCGAGGCGGTTTCCCAGTCGGCGCGCAGCATATGTGTGGAGAAATGCTCGGAGACGAACCGCACCTTCCGGGTGGTCGGGCGAGCCGGGTCGCACACCAGCAGCGGATTGATCCGCGATTCCCGCGCGAGCGCCGCGCTCAGCGTCCGGCCCGCCTCGTCGTCGCCGATCAGGCCGACGAAAATGCAGCGCGCGCCGACCGCCGCGATGTTGCGCGCGACGTTGCCGGCGCCGCCGACATTGATCTCGCTGCGTTGAACCGCGATCACCGGCGCCGGCGCTTCCGGAGAGATCCGGGACACCTCGCCATAGACGAATTCGTCGAGCATCACATCGCCGATGCACAGCACCGTCGTCCGGGCAATCGATTGCAGCAGAGTGTCGAGATTGAACATCGAATTCCACGCGGTTGAAGCGCGATCAGCGGAAGCGATCGCTGCCGTCGAGGTAGCCGTTGACGTAGGAAGCGACCGCGTCTTCGAGCGGCGTGAAGCCGCCATTATAACCCGCGGCGCGCAACCGGTCGCCTTCGCTCTCGGTGAAATACTGATAACTGCCGCGAATCTGTTCCGGCATGTCGATGTAGTCGATTTGCGGCGGCGTTCCGAGCGCCGAATAGGCCGCCAGGATCAGATCCCGGAAACTGCGGGCATGGCTGGTGCCGACGTTGAACAGGCCGCTCACCGACGGCGTCGCGAACAGCCACATCATCACCCGGACGACGTCGTCGACATAGATGAAATCGCGGCGCTGGTCGCCGTCGGCGATGCCGTCGCGGTGCGACTTGAACAGCTGCACCACGCGCCCGGCCTTGATGTCCTCGAAGCGTCGCGCCAGCACGCTCGCCATCGTTCCCTTGTGGTATTCGTTGGGCCCGAAAACGTTGAAGAATTTCAGCCCGGCCCATTGCGGCGGCAAAGGCTCGCGGCGTCCAGCACGCTCCAGCACCGCCAGATCGAACAGGTGCTTGCTCCAGCCGTACAGATTCATTGGGCGCAACTGCTTCAGGGCGGCGAGCGACGGATCATCGCTGAAACCTTGCGCACCATCGCCATAAGTCGCGGCGGAGGACGCGTAGATGAACGGCACCTTGTTCTCGGTGCACCAGTCGAGCAGCCGCATCGACAACCGGAAGTTGGTGTCGATCACCAGATCGCCGTCGGTCGCGGTTGTTTCCGAGATCGCGCCCATGTGAAACACCGCATCGAGCCGGCGGCCTTTCAGCCAGTCCGAGAGCTCGGCGGGCGGCACGACGTCGGCGAGCTGGCGCTTGGCGAGGTTCTTCCATTTGCCGTCATGGCCCAAGAAATCGCACACGGCCACATCGCTGCGGCCGGCGTCGTTGAGCGCCGCCACAATGTTCGATCCGATGAAACCGGCGCCTCCGGTGACCAGCAGCATGACTTCCCCGCCTCGATTTGCGCGGCCACCTTTGCCCCACTCCGTCCGGGCAGGCAACTTGAACTCCGAATTTCCACGACCGGAAACCAGGTTGCGGCCGAAATCCCGGCTGGACGCCGGGCGGCGCAAGCGCTAACCGGCATCATCGCGTTCAACTCGGGGGTATCATCCTCCGCCAGACAGCGTAATGAATTACGATTCACTCAAAATCAGCCTGGCCGCGGCGGACGATCGCGCGGAAACCAGCCCTGTCTTGTTGATCCCCTATATGTGGATCGGCGATTTCGTGCGCTGCCATACCGTGGTGCGGGTCCTGAAGGACCGCTGGCCGGACCGGCCGGTCGACGTCCTGACCACCACGCTGTGCGCGCCTCTGGTGGATTACATGCCCGGCGTGCGTCGCGGCGTCGTCTGGGACCTGCCGCGCAAGCAGCTCGCGCTCGGCCAGCAGCGGGCGCTCGCCGCCAAACTTCGCGAACAGAATTATGGCGCCTCGCTGGTGATGCCCCGCACCTTCAAATCGACCATCGCGCCGTATCTTGCCGGTATCCCAAACCGCACCGGCTTCATCGGCGAGGTCCGGTTCGGCCTGCTCAACGACTGGCGGCGCGGCGAGAAGGCGCTGCCGCGGATGATCGACCGCTGTGCCGCGCTGGCGCTGCCGGCCGGCATCGACCTGCCGATGGATTGGCCGGAGCCGCAACTCGTTGTGCCGCCGGCCGAGATCGCCGCCTGGCGGCGGGCCAACGGGCTGGAGGGCCGGACCGCCGTGGCGCTGGCGCCGGGCGCGGTCGGCCCCTCGAAGCGCTGGACTTATTATGCGGAGGCCGCAAAGGCGCTGGCCGACCGCGGCCTCGACGTCTGGGTGATCGGCGGCCCGGGCGAGAGCGAAAAGGCCGCCGAAATCGTCGCCGCGGCCGGCCCGCGCGCGCGCGACCTCACCGGCACCGATCTGCGCAACGGCATCATGGCGCTGGCGGCAGCCGATCTGGTGATCTCCAACGATTCCGGCCTGCTCCACGTCGCCGCCGCGATCGGCAGCCGCACCATCGGGATTTTCGGCCCGACCAGCGCCTGGCACTATGCGCCGCTCAACCCGATCGAGGCGGTGATCGAGACGAGGACCGAGGTGCCGTGCCGGCCATGCCACAAGCCGACCTGCCGGATGGTGCACCACAAATGCATGCGCGACATCCCGGTCGAGGACGTCATGGCAGCGGCGCTGCGGGCGCTCGGCGCCGCCGGCCTGGCCCCGGCGCAATAGGCCGCGACTTGCACCTGCCCCTGCCCTGCGCTTAACCAGTGCCGACCCCTCAGCTTTCAGGTGTGAATTGAGCCAGGACCGGATCGCCGCCCATTTCCACAGCTCGCTCGCGGCGATGACCGCTGCCGCGAACGACCAAGCCCTGCTGTCGGCGTCGCGCGCCATTGCGGCGGCGTCGATCAAGGCGCTACGCGACGGCCGCAAGATCCTGATCGCCGGCAATGGCGGCAGCGCCGCCGATGCCCAGCACATCGCCGCCGAGATCATCGGCCGCTACAGGCATAACCGCCCGGCATGGCCGGCGATCGCGCTGACCACCGACACCTCGGCGCTGACCGCGATCGCCAATGATTACGGCTTCGACCGCGTGTTCGCCCGACAGGTCGAAGGGCTCGGTCAGCGCGGCGACGTCTTCATCGGCATCACCACCTCGGGCCGTTCGCCGAACATTCTCGCGGCGCTGACCGTCGCCCGCGAACGCGGCCTCGTCACCATCGGCATGACCGGCCCCGCCGGCGCGTCGATGGCCGCACTGTGCGATCATCTGCTGGTGGCGCCAGGCGCCGAGACCGCTTTGGTGCAGCAGATCCATCTGATGGCCGCGCATGCGATCTGCGACGAGATCGAAACCTCGCTCGGCTCGACCAAGGCATGACGACCGGCCCGGCAGCGCTGCGACGGCCGGCGGCGTTTCTCGATCGCGATGGCGTCATCAACTACAATGATCACTACATCGGGAGCCGCGAGCGGTTTCGCTGGATGCCGGGGATCGCGTCGGCGATCCGCCGGTTGAACGAGGCCGGCTACTACGTCTTCGTCATCACGAACCAGTCCGGCGTGGCTCGCGGCCTATTCAGCGAGGACGACGTCCAGGCATTGCATCGCTGGATGCTGGACGAACTGCGCAAGCAGGACGCGCGGATCGACGACATCCGCTACTGTCCGCATCATCCGGACGGCATCGTCGAGGCCTATCGGCGGGCGAGCGACGACCGCAAGCCGAAGCCCGGAATGATCCTCGATCTCGCGCGCGCCTGGCCGGTGTTGCTGCCGGGCAGTTTCGTGATCGGCGACAGCGACATCGACATTGCGGCCGCGCAGGCAGTCGGCCTTCCGGGCTTTCTGTACACGGGCGACGATATCGACGCCTTCGTCGCCGACGTGCTCGACAAGATGGTGCGCGGCGGCGCTGCCCAAAACTAATCGAGCAGCCTTTCGGCGGCCTCGATCGCCTGCCGTGCCGAGGGCGCGCCGCTCTTGCCGCCGAGCACGCGCATCGGGCCGCTGCCGACCGGGCCGGTGAGTCCCGGATCCGTCGAGACGTAGATGCCGACCAGCGGCACCCGATAGGCGGCGGCGAGATGCATCAGGCCGGTGTCGACGCCGATCACTAGTGCGGCATTGGCGATCACCTGCGCGGTGAGATCGAGCCGCTGCCGCGGCAGCACGCGGCTGCCGGCGATGGCGCTACATAACTTCTCTGCGAGTTGCCGCTCGGCCTCCGTGCCCCACGGCAACACGACCTGCACGCCGCGGCCCTGCAGCCAGCGGCCGGTCTCGATCCAGTCCTCGGCGCGCCATTCCTTCGATGCCCGCGACGTGCCGTGCAGCAGCACCGCATAGGCGCTCTCCTGCGCGCCCTGTGGGCGGATCAGGCCGTAGTCGATCTCGGCCGGCGGCTGATAGCCGAGCGCGAGGCCGGTGAGTAAGCGATTGCGCGCCACCGCATGCAGATCGCGCCGGACTGTGTGGTGAACATTGTAGAACCGCGCGGCCAGCGGCTCGCGGATGCTGGCGGCGTCGTAGCCGTGGCGCTCCCCATGCGCGAGGCGCGCGATCACCGCGGAGCGGATCAGTCCCTGGGTGTCGATCACCTTGTCGAAATCCGGTTCGCGCAGCCGCGTACCGAATTCGCCGATCTCACGCCAGGTCGCGCGCGTTCCGAGTTGCGATCGCCACCGTCGGGTCGCCACGGCAATCACATCCGCGACTTGCGGATGCAACCGCGCCAGCGGCGCGAAGGCCTCCTCGACCACCCAGGACAACCGCAACCCGGGAACCGCGCGCGCGGCGTCGGTCATCGCGGGCATCTGATGCACCACGTCGCCGAGCGAGGAAGTTTTGATGATGAGAATGTCCGACATCGCCGCCGATGGCCGCCACAACAACCGGCACTCGTTACAGTTCGGCAACCATATTGTCGATTCCCCCTGTGGAACGCTGGAAAACCGCGCGGTTTGGCTGCTTGGCTATACCGCAAGTCCATTGTTTGCCGAAAGACTGAGGCCGACCGCGCGGGCGCCGACCCGCAATTCACTCGGAGGAGCCCTCCATGACCGTGCTCGTGACCGGCGGCGCCGGATATATCGGAAGCCACACCGTGCTGGCGCTGGTCGAGGCCGGCGAGAGCG
Source organism: Rhodopseudomonas sp. NSM (assembly GCF_052445935.1). NCBI lineage: Bacteria > Pseudomonadati > Pseudomonadota > Alphaproteobacteria > Hyphomicrobiales > Nitrobacteraceae > Rhodopseudomonas > Rhodopseudomonas sp. NSM. The sequence continues at coordinate 39,489 of NZ_JBQTCH010000008.1, forward strand.
TGGTGGTGATCGACAATCTGAGCACCGGCTTTTCCAGCTTCGTCCCGGAAGGCGTGCCGCTGTTCATCGGCGATGCCGGCGACGAGAATCTCGTGGAAGGCGTGATCAGGACTCACGGCGTCGACGCCATCGTCCATTTCGCCGGCTCGGTGATCGTGTCGGATTCGATGCGCGATCCGCTCGCTTACTACCGCAACAACACCATGACCTCGCGCAATCTGCTGAGCGCGGCGGTGACGTGCGGCGTGACGAACTTCATCTTCTCGTCGACCGCGGCGGTCTACGGCAATCCCGACCGGACGCCGGTTCCGGAAGAAGCGCCGACGCGGCCGCTGTCGCCTTATGGCTGCTCCAAGCTGATGACCGAGATCATGCTGCACGACACAGCGGCGGCCAACGGCATGAACTACGTAGCGCTGCGCTACTTCAACGTCGCCGGCGCCGATCCGCAGGCCCGGATCGGACTCGCCACGCTCGGCGCGACGCATCTGTTGAAGATCGCGGTCGAGGCCGCGACCGGCCAGCGTCCGCAGATCGAGGTCTACGGCACCGACTATCCGACGCCCGACGGCAGCTGCATCCGCGATTTCATCCATGTCAGCGACCTCGCACAGGCGCATGGCGCGGCGCTCGATTATCTGCGCCGCGGCGGCGCGCCGGTGACGCTGAATTGCGGCTACGGCCGGGGCTATTCGGTGCTGGAAACCATCGACGCGGTGCGTCGCGTCGCGGGGCGCAACTTCGCGGTGGCCACCGCCGCCCGCAGGCCAGGCGACATCGTCGCGATGGTCGCCGACACGCGACGGATTCGCGCGACGCTGGACTGGACCCCGCGCTACGACGACCTCGAAACCATCGCGGCGCATGCGCTGGCGTGGGAGCGCAAGCTGCTCGCCCAGCGCCAAGGCTTTGATCGACAAGCGATTCCGGCTTAAGTCGGCCCCGGCTCTCCAGCTTTTGGCTTGAAAACCCGGTCCATCGGGGGCAAGGAGGCGTCAATACGCACGCCGATCCAACGCGCGCGACCTGTTCGACGCCGTTGATGGAACGCGGATGACCGATACCCCACGCAAGATAACCGACGATCCCTATGGCGCGGCGCAACTCGTCCGCCGCCTGGTGATGGAACAGGCGTCGGTGTATTGGCGGCGCTATCTGCTGGCCTTCGGCCTGATGGCGATCGCCGCCGCCGCGACCGCGCTGTCGGCCTATCTGCTCGGGCAGGTGATCAACCAGGCCTATGTCGATCGCAACCTTCAGGGCATCATGATCCTGTCGGTCGTGAGCCTCGCGATCTTCACCGTGAAGGGGGTCGCGACCTACGGCCAGTCGGTGATCCTGACCCAGATCAAGAACGCGATCCTCGCCAATAATCAGCGCCGGCTGTTCGGCAAGCTGATGCACGAGAACCTCGCCTTCTACTCGCAGCGACACTCCTCGGAATTTCTCGCGCGCCTCACCTCGGGCGCGAATTCGGTCACCGAAGTGCTCAACCTGCTGATCAACGCCGTCGGCCGCGATCTGTTGTCGCTGATCGCGCTGGTGATCGTGATGGTGTCGCAGGACCCGTTCATGGCGCTGTTCGGCCTGTTGATCGCGCCGCCGGCGGTGTTCGTGCTGCGCAAGCTGGTGCGCCGCGTGAAGGGGCTCGCTTATACGCAGTTCACCGGCAATGCCGAAATTCTCGAGACGATGCAGGAATCGCTGCAGGGCATCCGCACCGTGAAGGCGTTCTCGCTCGAACAGACGATGCGCGACCGCATCAATGCCAGCATCGAGGCCGTCCGCAAGAACGCCGACAAGATGGCGCGCGTCTCCAATCGCTCGAGCCCGCTGATGGAAACCCTCGGCGGCTTCGCGGTGGCGGCCTCGCTGATGTATGGCGGCTACCGCGTTGTCGCGACCGGGGCGACGCCGGGCCAGTTCTTTTCCTTCCTCACCGCCTTCCTGCTCGCCTACGAGCCGGCGAAGCGGCTGGCGCGGCTCAACATCGAACTCAACAGCGGCCTGGTCGGGGCGCGGATGCTGCTGGAGATCGTCGACAGCCCGCAGAGCGAGCCCGACGACGGCGACAAGCCGGCGCTGGCGCTGACCGAGGCGCGGGTCGAATTCGACCATGTCGGCTTCGCCTATCGGCCCGACGAGCCGGTGTTGAATGCCATGAGCTTCACGGCCGAGCCCGGCAAAATGACGGCCCTGGTCGGCCCCTCCGGCGGCGGCAAGTCGACCGTGCTGGCGCTGCTGCTGCGGCTGTATGAACCCGGCTCCGGCGACATCCGGATCGACGGCCAGTCGATCGCGGGCGTGTCGCGCCGCTCGCTGCGGCAGCAGACCGCCTATGTCGGGCAGGACGTCTATCTGTTCCGCGACACCGTCCGCGCCAACATCGCCTTCGGCAAGATCGGCGCCAGCGAGGACGAGATCGTCGCAGCGGCCAAGGCCGCGCATGCGCACGACTTCATCATGAGCTTCCCGCTCGGCTACGACACGCCGGTCGGCGAACACGGCGCGCAGCTCTCCGGCGGCCAGCGCCAGCGCATCGCGGTGGCGCGCGCGCTGCTGCGCGATGCGCCGGTCGTGCTGCTGGACGAAGCCACCGCGGCGCTCGACTCCGAATCCGAGAAGCTGGTGCAGGAAGCGATCGAACGGCTGTGCCTGAACCGCACCACCATCGTGATCGCGCACCGCCTGCATACGATCATGCACGCCGACGCCATCCTGGTGGTCGAGGGCGGCGCGATCGTCGAGCAGGGACGCCACGACGACCTGCTGCGCCGCAGCGGCCGCTACGCCTCGTTCTTCCGTTTGCAGCAGCGCCACGCCGCGCCGCTGGCCCCGGTCGACGCCGCCGTCTAGACTTGCCTTCCCGACATCGCATGTACTCCGCGCCCCGCCTGATCCGCCATTCCGAGCCTTCGAAAGTCCGCCATGAGCCCTGCTGACTACGTGATCGCACCGCTCCCGCAAGCCGCGCTCGCCGTGCAGGGCGACGGCAGGATGTTTCCGGTGCGCCGGATCTGGTGCGTGGGGCGCAACTATCTCGAGCACATCCGCGAGCTCGGCAATGACGAGCGCAACCCGCCCTTCTTCTTCGCCAAGCACGCCGACATGGTCGTGCCCGACGGGGCCACGATCCCCTACCCGACGCTGACGAAGGACATGCAGCACGAGGTCGAACTCGTCGTCGCGCTGAAGAGCGGCGGCCTGAACATTGCGGCCGACCAGGCGCTCGATCACGTGTTCGGCTATGGCGTCGGCATCGATCTGACGCGGCGGGATCTGCAGACGATCTCGCGCAAGAAGGAGCAGCCCTGGGAGATCGGCAAGTCGTTCGATCATTCCGCGCCCTGCGGGCCGCTGCGCCCCGCCTCCGAGATCGGGCATCCGGCGAAGGGCCGGATCTGGCTGTCGGTCAACGGCGCCGAGCGGCAGAGCGGCGACCTGTCCGAGATGATCTGGAACGTCGCCGAGATCATCGCCAAGCTGTCGCTGCAGGTCGAGCTCGGCGCCGGCGACGTCATCATGACCGGCACACCGGCCGGCGTCGCGGCGCTCGTTCCGGGCGACAAGGTCACCTGCGGCGTCGACGGCGTCGGCACGCTGGGCATCACGATCGGCGAGCCGGCCTGACGTCGCCGGCGCGCGCCGCGACTCTGGAATTGCTCGACAATGGTCTGAATCGACCATCGTCAGGGTGGCGTTAGCAAATCGTTAAGTATAATCGCAGACCATCAATCGGGGGCTGGTCAGGAGCCAAACCATGGTCTCGGACATCCGACGCTACATCGTCGTATCGGTCGCGCTGGTGCTGTTTCTGGCTGCGGCGCAGGCCTCCGCGGGCCTGTCGTGGCGCAACAGCGAGCCGGCCACGGTCGGCGTCGTCGGACTGGTCCGCTAACCGGCATCCGCCCGCGAGGACGATCGGGACACCGTGCCGATTTCCTGCCATTCGCGATCGCTGCATCATCATCGAAACTCCGGATAGAAGCTGCGCGGCTGAAAACCGATCTCGGCGCGCGCGCGCGCGCCGTCGAAGGTCATGTCCTTCGCCATCCGCACCGCCATCGTCGCCGACAGGCCGGGTAGCACGCGCACCGCGACCGGCAGCGCCAGACGCCACGCCCAGTCCGGCACCGGCACGATCATCCGCGGCATGCCCAGGCCGTCGAAAATCCGTCCGACCATCTCGCGATAGCTCAGCGTCTCGCCGCCCGGCAGGTCGTAGGTCCGGCCGGCGCTCGCCGGGGTCGCCGATGCCGCCACCGCCGCCGCGGCGAGATCGTCGGCGTGGACCGGCTGACGCAGCCCCTCGCCGCCGCCCATCAGCGGGAAAAACCGAAAACGGCGGACCAGCGCGGCGATCCGGCTGACATTGCCGTCGCGGCCCTCGAGATAGATCAGCGTCGGCCGCAGCACCGTCCAGGCGACATTGTGCGCATCGCAGGCCGCGATCAGCCGCGCCTCGTCGGCGCCCCAGCGCCGGATCGCCGCGCGCTCCTCGGGGTCGGGCGAATCCCATTTGGTCGCGATGCTGGTCGAGGTGAAGACGACGAGCCGGTTCATGCCGGCGGCGGCGAGCTGCGGCACGGCGTCGGCGACGAGCCCGGCCGGCGCGGTCGCGAACACGGCGCCGAGCGCCGGCAGCGCCGCCTCGCCGACCCGCGTCAGATCGGCGGCGAGCCAGTCGACGCCGGCCTGCGCGGCCTGCGGCGCCCGCGAGACGCCGACCGGCCGCGCGCCATCGGCGGCGAGCCGGCGCAGGATCGCCCCGCCGACCATGCCGGTGGCGCCGATCACCAGCGGGCGCGGCACGGGGGGCGGTGGATTCATCGCGTCGCCTCCGGCGACCGGTGGATCGAAACACGCGCGTCGCAGCAAATCATCATGGCCGACGATTCAGTCCTCACCGTCAAATGTCAAACCTCCCGCCGATCGCAGCCGCGCGTCAAACAGCCATGCTTTCGCGATCCCGCGGCGCGAATGCGCCCGGGCTTTGCCAGGAACGTTCCGCCCTCCAACGAGAGGGCGCGCGGAACGCCGGGTGCCCGATGCACCCGCGGCCTCGTGTGCAAAAATAGAAAGCACACGAGTTAGAAACCACGGTCACACCGGAAACATCCGGCGTTCCGCGCGCAGTGGTTTCTACGGCTTGCTCCGCGAACGGGGCCATCGATCTCGGGCCTGCCCGAGATCGATCCTTCGATGCGCAAGTCGGCTAAAGCCGACTTGCGGCGGCTAGACCCTAACGTAGGGCCGCCGTTGTGGAGGACTGACGAACCCCGGAGCCATCCCCGCCAAGGGATGGACGTGGCCCTGCCTCCTGGCGCGAGGCCTCGCGCCGGGACCTCGCGGTTTGGACCGCATCGTCGCGGTGTGGTCGTCAGCGAGGTTCAGCACGCGTCGTTACCTTCGCGCCATCCTCTCGCATCGAACACCGCGGCGTCGCCACCGCCACCCGCCCCACGATCGTGACGATCGCGAACGCCCCTCTCATCGGGGCGGGATACAAGGATAATAATCCTACATTGACGGATTTGTCAAGCGGCATCTGCGGGCTCTCGGCCTTCGCGCCGCGCCGGCGCGGTCTTGCGGCGCAGCGCATCCCGCAACGGCGAACCGGAGGAAATGCGTGGATAGTCGGGAGCGATCGGCGCACGGTGCGCCGGTCGACGCCGACCCGCGCGTGAGTCGCCGCGCGCGGCGCCGACCATGCCGGAATCAGCACCACATCACTTGCAACGAACAGGAGATCGAGATGGCCAAAGGCGAGCAGAAGAGCAACCGCGAGACCAAGAAACCCAAGAAGGAGAAGGTCAAGACCACTGCCGCGGCGCCGAGCCAGAAGACCGGCGGCTGGCAGCCGCCGCAGGGCGGGACCGGGAAGAAGAAATAACCGGCGGAGACGCAGCGCGTCGCGATGAACGCCCCGCGTTCGTCGCTCCGCCTGCTTCGGCGTGGCGGAGGCCGTCGATGCCGATCCCTGCCCCGCTTGCGGCCTGCCGCGTCAATGACGAATTTCAAGTCATGGACTGATGGAGACCGGCATGGCGGTGATGACGATCCGGGACGTCGACGATGCCACTGAGCAGCGGCTTCGCGTGCGCGCCGCGGTCAACGGGCGCTCGATCGAGGACGAGGCACGGGAGACCCTGCGCGCGGCGCTGCCGACCGACGAGCCTCGCCCGCGCAATCTCGCGCAAGCCATCCATGAGCGGTTCGCGGCGCTCGGCGGGGTCGACCTCCCCGACACGCCGCGCGAGGCGATCCTTCATGATGGCATGGATCGCTGAGCGACCGATCGCCGGCTTTTTCACGACGAGTTTGACGCCGGCGGAGTTTGTAGGGTGGGCAAAGCGCAGCGTGCCCACCATCGCCGCTCCCCGCGCCGCGCGTGGGCACGGCGCGAGGGCGCCTTTGCCCACCCAACGCTTGCTGATCACGATTGGCCGGCCCCCTTCCCCAGCCGGAATTTTCAGCCAGAAAGATCCATCGCGATGGCCGAGCGCAGTTGGTCGGTGCAGGATGCCAAGAACCGCTTCAGCGAGGTGGTCGAGGCGGCGCGGCGCAGTCCGCAAATCGTGATCAAGCGCGGTCAGCCCGTCGTCGTGGTGATGGACGTCGCCGAGTACAAACGGCTACGGCAACTCGACCGCGCCACCGCGCCGTCCTTCGCCGACATGCTGCTGGCGATGCCGCAGGACGATGACGAATTTTCGCGCGGCGACGTGCGGATGCGCGATCTCCAGCTCTGAAGCTCGCTGTAGCCCGGATGAGCGCAGCGCAATCCGGGAAGGCGAGCGATCCGATCAAGAGTCCCGGGTGTCGCTTTCGCTCACCCGGGCTACACTTGCTTCTTGGAGAATGACATCGTGATCGGGTCCAACCGTGAGCGCCAGGTCGGCCGTTTCGCTCCGCCCTCCGCAGCCTCACAGACTCGTGACCTCTCTTCCGGGAATATCCGCTCTGCCGCGACGTCTCTGAAAGGGATCCACCCACCTGAAGGAGAACACATGATCCGCTCGTTCACGCTCGCAACCGCCCTCGTACTCGCCGCCACCGCGGCGTTCGCGCAGGCCGCAGCGCCCGCTCGCATCGCCGACACCGCCAAGGGCAAGGCGCTGGTCGACGCCAAGGGTATGACACTCTACACGTTCGACAAGGACGCCGGCGGCAAGTCGGCCTGCAACGGCCCGTGCGCGACCAACTGGCCGCCGCTGACCGCCGCGGCGAGCGCGCAAGCCTCCGGCGACTGGACCATCGTCGCCCGTGACGACGGCGCCAAGCAGTGGGCCTACAAGGGCAAGCCGCTGTATGCCTGGACCAAGGACACCAAGCCGGGCGACACCACCGGCGACGGCTTCCTCAACGGCGCCTGGCACATCGCCAAGCCCTGATTCGACGAGATCGCCTTGGACGAGATCGCCGCCGAGATCGAGCCGCTGATTCCGAGCCTGCGCCGCTACGCGCGGGCGCTGCTGCGCGATCGCGACGCCGCGGATGATCTCGTCCAGAGCACGCTGGAGCGGGCGCTGACGCGCTGGCGGCTGCGCCGGCCGGGCGGTGACTTACGCGCCTGGCTGTTCACGATCGAACGCAATCTCTATCTCGACCAGCGACGCCGCGCGGTCCGGCGCGGCGGCACGGTCGACCTCGATTCGCGCGTCGTCCTCGCCGACGGCGCGGCCGGACCGGAGCGCGCCCTGATCGCCCGCGACGCGCTGGCGCGCCTCGACGATCTGCCGGAAGACCAGCGCTCGCTGCTGCTGCTGATCGGCGTCGAGGAACTGAGCTACGAGCAGGCCGCGCGGATGTTCGACGTGCCGGTCGGCACCATCATGTCGCGGCTCAGCCGCGCCCGCGAGGCGCTGCGCACCAGCCTCGAGACCGGCCGCGCCACAGTGTTGAGGAGAGTGAAATGACCGCCCGTCGCCCTCTCAGCGAGGACGAGCTCCAGGCCTATGTGGACGGCCGGCTCGACGCCGCGCGCCGCGCCGAGATCGAGGCCTATCTGGACTCCGACGCCGAGGCCGCCCATCGCATCGCCGGCCAGATCGCCGACCGCGACGATCTGCGCGCCCGGCTTGCGGCGGTCGGCGCCGAGCCGATCCCGGCGCGGCTGCGGATCACGCATCTGCGGGCGGCGCGCCGCGCCTGGTTCGGCCAGCGGCTCGGCGCAATGGCGGCGGCGCTGGCGCTGCTGTTCATCGGCGGCGCCGGTGGCTGGCTCGCCTCCGAGCGCTGGCACGGCGCGCCGGCCGTCGTCGCCAACGTGCCGGTCGCCGACGCCGCGATCGCGGCGTGGCGGACTTACGCGGTCGAGGTCGCGCACCCGGTCGAGGTCGCGGCCGACCAGGAGACGCATCTGGTGCAATGGCTGTCGCGCCGGCTCGGCCGCCGCCTGACCGCGCCGAAGCTCGACGCGCTCGGGCTGAAACTGATCGGCGGCCGGCTGCTGCCGGCGGCGGACAGCCCGGCGGCGCAGTTCATGTACGAGGACGCGGAGGGCCGCCGCGTCACCATCTATGTACGTCCGGGCGGAGACGCCGAGCCGAGCGCGTTCCGCTTCGAACGCGCCGGCAGCCTGTCGGCATTCTCCTGGATCGACGCCAAACTGTCCTACGCCGTGGTCGCCCAGACCGACCGCGACCACCTGCTGGGCGTCGCCCGCGCGATCTACGAGCAATACGAGGCGCTGTAGCGCGGGGCGCAAGATCGTCAGCAGCGATCTGCCCGCGGGACCCGCATGGAGCGCAGCCGGGTCTTCCGATTTCGACGATGCATCTCCCGGATTTCACTCGACGCAGGCTCCGGGCTCCTCCATCCGAGCTGCGGGCTGAACGTTTGGCCAACGCGGCGCGAGCCCCCGGATGCTGCGCAACTCGCCGCGCTTGCGGCGTGGTGCGCTGCTGATCCGGGGTCCCGCTTCGACGACGCTGAACCGCTCTGGCCGGCAGCGTAGCGGGGTCCCGGATCTGCGGAGCAGCAAGGAGCCTGCACTCGGGCCGCGGAGCGCGGACCCGGGTGTGCTGCGCCGTGTCCGGGACACGGGGCTCAGACGCCCGCCAGCAAAAAGCCCCGGATCGCTCCGGGGCTTTTTCGTTGTCCGATGGATGGCAGAGCCTAGTCTAGACCGTCATTGCCGGGCTTGACCCGGCAATCCATCTTCTTCGCAAGAGAGTCTTTCGAAGACGCGCTTCGCGCGGGATGGATGGCCGCGCCTTCGCCCGGCCATGACGCTGTGCGAGGACGATGGCGGCGGCGCCAGGTGAGTGGCGCCGGCGAAGACGGCCGCGCGCGCAGCGCCCGCCGCCCTCCCGCATCAATACCGGTAGTGATCCGCCTTGAACGGCCCCTCGACCTTGACGCCGATGTAGTCGGCCTGGTCCTTGCGCAGTTCGGTGAGCTTGACGCCGATCTTGGCGAGGTGCAGGCGGGCGACCTTCTCATCCAGCGACTTCGGCAGGACGTAGACTTCCTTCTTGTACTTGCCGTCCTTGTTGTTGGCGAACAGTTCGATCTGCGCCAGCGTCTGGTTAGTGAACGAGGCCGACATCACGAAGGACGGATGGCCGGTGGCGTTGCCGAGGTTCACGAGGCGGCCTTCGGACAACAGGATCATGCGCTTGCCGTCCGGGAAGGTGATCTCGTCGACCTGCGGCTTGATGTTGTCCCACTTCATGTTCTTGAGATGCGCGATCTGGATCTCGTTGTCGAAATGGCCGATGTTGCAGACGATGGCGCGATCCTTCATCGCACGCATGTGCTCGATGGTGATGATGTCCTTGTTGCCGGTGGCGGTGACGAAGATGTCGGCGATCGGCGCCGCGTCTTCCATGGTCACGACCTGATAGCCTTCCATCGCCGCCTGCAACGCGCAGATCGGATCGACTTCCGACACCATGACGCGGGCGCCGGCCTGGCGCAGTGACGCCGCCGAGCCCTTGCCGACGTCGCCGAAGCCCGCGACCATCGCCACCTTGCCGGACATCATCACGTCGGTGCCGCGGCGGATGCCGTCGACCAGCGATTCACGGCAGCCATAGAGGTTGTCGAATTTCGACTTGGTGACCGAGTCGTTGACGTTGATGGCGGGCCACAGCAGCGTGCCGGCCTTCTGCATGTCGTAGAGGCGGTGCACGCCCGTCGTGGTCTCTTCGGAGACGCCCCGGATGTTTTTGGCGATCTCGGCGAAGTAGCCCTTCGGCTTCTCCTTGAGCTGCTTCTTCAAGAGCGCGAAGAAGATCACTTCCTCGTCGGAGCCGGGCTTGTCGAGGAAGGCGGTGTCGCCGTTCTCGGCGCGCAGTCCGAGATGGACGTACATGGTGGCGTCGCCGCCGTCATCGAGGATCATGTTCGGGGTGCCGCCGCCGTGCCAGTCGAACATCCGGGCGGTGTAGTCCCAGTAGTCTTCCAGGCTCTCGCCCTTGATGGCGAACACCGGGATGCCGGCGACGGCGATCGCCGCGGCGGCGTGGTCCTGGGTGGAATAGATGTTGCACGACACCCAGCGCACGTCGGCGCCGAGCGCGACCAGCGTCTCGATCAGCACCGCGGTCTGGATCGTCATGTGCAGCGAGCCGGCGATCCGCGCGCCCTTCAGGGGCTGCTTCGGGCCGTATTCCTCGCGCGTCGCCATCAGGCCGGGCATTTCGGTCTCGGCCAGCGAGATCTCCTTGCGGCCGAAGTCGGCGAGGCCGATGTCCTTGACGATGTAATCGGTGAACGTCGTCTTCGTGGCGGTGGCGGTCATGTGTTTGTTTTCCTGAAACGGAGTAATCCGGGCACTTCAATACGAAACGAAATCGGGCGTTTTATGACAGCGCCTCTTCTCCCTCGCCCCGTACTTGCGGGGAGAGGGCCGGGGTGAGGGGCGGCGGCGAGGCCCGGCCTCCAAGACTTGGCCTTGATGAGAGGCCCCCTCACCCGACCGGCTTCGCTGCGCTACGCCGGTCGACCTCTCCCCGCGCGCGGGGAGAGGTTATGCGCTCGTGTCGGGCGTTCTTAAACCGCGCTCTTCAGCGCGTCGGCGAGGTCGGTCTTCTCCCAGGAGAAGCCACCGTCGGCGTCCGGGGTGCGGCCGAAATGGCCGTAGGACGAGGTCCGGGCGTAGATCGGCTTGTTGAGGTCGAGATGCTTGCGGATGCCGCGCGGGGTCAGGTCCATCGCCTCGGCGACGGCCTTCTCGAGCTTGTCTTCCGAAACCTTCCCGGTGCCGTGGGTGTCGATGTAGATCGACAGCGGCCGCGCCACGCCGATGGCGTAAGCGAGCTGCAGGGTGCAGCGGTCGGCGAGGCCGGCGGCCACGATGTTCTTGGCGAGGTAGCGCGACGCATAGGCGGCCGAGCGGTCGACCTTGGTCGGGTCCTTGCCGGAGAACGCGCCGCCGCCATGCGGGGCCGCGCCACCATAGGTGTCGACGATGATCTTGCGGCCGGTCAGGCCGGTGTCGCCGTCCGGGCCGCCGATGTAGAACTTGCCGGTCGGGTTGATGTGCCAGATCGTCTTGTCGGAGATCCAGTCGGCGGGCAACGCCTGGCGGACATAGGGCTCGACCCGCTCGCGGACCTGCTCGGAGGTCATGTCCTCGACCAGATGCTGGTGCGACACCACGATTTCGCGGACGCCGACCGGCTTGCCGTTCTCGTACTGGATGGTGACCTGGCTCTTGGAATCCGGGCCCAGCACCTTCTCTTTGCCGGAGTGGCGGGCTTCCGAGATCAGCCGCAGGATCTTGTGGGCGTAGAAGATCGGCGCCGGCATCAGATCCGCGGTCTCGTTGGTGGCGTAGCCGAACATGATGCCCTGGTCGCCGGCGCCCTCTTCCTTGTTGGTGCCGGGCTGCAGCGCGTCGACGCCCTGGGCGATGTCCGCCGATTGCGGATGCAGCAGGATCTCGATGTCGCAGGTGTCCCAGTGGAAACCTTCCTGCTCGTAGCCGATGTCCTTGATGGCGGCGCGGACGACGCTTTCGATCTGGTCGTTGGTGACCGAGGCCGGGCCGCGGGTCTCGCCGGCGATCACCACCTTGTTGGTGGTTGCCAGCGTTTCGCACGCGGCGCGGATCGCCCACGGATCGATGCCGGCTTTCGGCCCCTCGCGGAAGAACAGATCGACGACCTCGTCGGAAATCCGGTCGCAGACCTTGTCCGGATGACCTTCCGACACCGACTCACTCGTGAACATATAAGACGCGCGCATCACCAACCCCTTATCCGCCGGACCCCAGCGGCGCTTTCGTGAATGATATCCTGAAGTGTCAGTCGCGACGGCGCGAGATGACGTAGGATTCGTCGTAGAACCAGAGCCCGCTGTGCTTGCGCAGAACCTCTCTGGTGGCATCGAGATATTGGCCGCCCTGGGTCATTTCCGTCAGTCGATCGTCCTCGATCTGGGCGACATACACCGCCGCATTCCAGGCCGCAAAGGCAGTCGAATTGCCGATCGGCCCGGTGACCTCGTTTGGCAGCGCTTCCATATCATAACGAAAGATCGACCGGCTATCCGCATAAGCGTTAAAATTGAGATCTCTACCGGCCGAGCCCAGTTCGTATTTGACCGCGCGCAACAACTCGTGCCGGCTGACCGAAAAAGGGCTTTCTTCGGGCCAGACCGACTGGACGATTTCCAGCCCCGGATCGTGGCCGTGGGAGTGGATCCCGATCAGCCGCCCGCCCGCCCGCAGCGCCCGCGCCAGCGGCGCAATGATGCGTTTGGCGCGAAAATTCACGCTGGATTTGGCCCGATAGGGCTGCGAGGCGATGATCAGGTCGAAATTCGCCTCGGTCCGCCCCGCCCGCGGGATCACCGAATCGAGCAGGAACCGGTGATCCTCGCGGTAGAGGACGATCGCCGCCGGCCGCTCGTAGACCGGCATGCCGGTGCGCGGGCTGACATTGGCGCGCCAGTTTTCCTGCAGAAACGGCGCCAGTTCCGCGATCTGCGCCTCGAATTCGCCGGACGAGGCGCCGCGCAGCGCCACCTCGTGCCAGATCATCCCGGCCGCCGCCGCGGGCGAGGCCGGCGTCAGCCATGGCGCTTCGGCGTAATACATATTGGTGAGAACGAAAACGGTCGCCGGATGCTCGAACAGCCGGTCCGGAACCTTGTCGAGCGTCAGCCGGACGTCCTCGACGCTGAGTTCCTTGCCGGCGACGTAGAATGGCATGTGCGGGAACCGGTGATGCATCGACCGCATCACCCGGGCCAGCACGGTGCCGTCGCCGCAGCCGGCGTCGAACACCCGCAGCGCCGGCGGCCGCGGATGGATGCTGCCCAGTTCCAGCGCGACCCGGTCGGCGACCACGCGCTTTTCGCTGCAGGTGTGGACGAACAGCAGGTATTTCTGCCGATTCTCGAAAAACCGGAAATTGCTGCGCGGGTCGCGCCGCTCCGGCGGCACCACCAGCCCGCGCGGCGGCGGCGCGGTGCCCAGCCCCGCCGCAACGAAGGCCTCGATCCGCTCCAGCGTATCCACGGTGATGCGCTTGCCCTCGCGCAGCCGCTGCACCAGCTTGCCGTCATTGACAGCGCGCCGGCCGAACGTGGTCTCGGCCATGCCCGCCTGGCGGCAATAGTCGGAAATCCGGCCGAGGAGCTGGTCGTTCTTCATGATCCGGCGGTGGGCAGAGCGGGTTCAAGACGGAGACCCACCATGCCCTGCCCACCGGTGGAATACAATGTCCGGACGGCTCGCGGAACCATCCGCTCAACCGGATTAGTCTGCCGGAAGGATCGTCGCGATACCGACCGGCCGACCGCCTTCGATGGGACAAGCCATCCGATCAATCATCGAATCCGTAGCCCCCTGGTTCTCCGCCGTTGTTCTTGATGCCCTTACCGATTTCGGCCCCGAGCAGGCTGCGGAACTGATCGTCGTAGGTCGTCAGGCTGGTGCGGATCGCGGCGACCCAATGATCACCGCGGTCCCAGGCCTCCATGTAGGCGGCGGCCAGATCGTCTTGCTGCCGGTTGGCGATCATCGCCTCCATGATGGATTTGGCCTGAAGGCGATCCTTGGCTGCCTTGCTCGCGTTGTCCCGATCCTCCCTTCGGCGGGATCCGACGATGAGCTTGTGCACCGCATAGCGTTCGGGGGACGGAACGAGAACCGGCACGCCGGCTCTGTGCAGCAGCACGGCCCGAACCGGGTGTCGGATCAGAAAATCGAGAAAGCGCAGCGGGAATGCCGCGGCACCGCCCAATGCCGGCATTTGGACCGGCTTGCCCGCGATATCGTCCGGACCGCGGTTCGGCGTCAGGAATTCGACCTTGAAGTTGTTGCGCGACACGAACTGCGTGGAGACACGCGCGTCCGTCTGGCTGGGGATTTCGCGGAAGGTTTCGTCGACGCGGTGAAGAACCTCCAGAATCGGCGGAAGGCTGTCGCCGACCGCCACCGAGATCTCGTGGAATTGGGCGAAGTCGTCGTCGCCCGTCTGCATTGCGGTCGCGTCGAGGCGACGGCCGAGCACGCCGGGATAGCATTGGTACGCGACGGTCCCGATGAGGACCCCTCGGAGACGGAAGAAGCCGGCCTTCGCCAATTCTTCGACCACCTGGCCGCTCATCATCAGCGGCCGTGGCAAATAGGCTTCGCGCGTCAGCGTGGCGACGAGGCGCCGGCGCCCCTTCAGGTCCGCCTTGAGATCCTTGAACGCCTCGACGCGCCTGGTGATGTCCGGATCGTCGACGGGACCGACATATCGCCGTTTCTGTGCGCCCCCTTCGGGATTGGGCGTATCGAAGTACCAGTATTTTCTCTTCTTCACCTCGACGGCGACGAAGCGTCCGTCGGCAGCAAACTCGGAGGTGAAGCTGGCGTCCAGGCAGCGCTGGACCAGCTCAGAGTAGAGCGTCTGGTATGAGATATCGAGCGCCGCGGATGCCGCCATGGAACCTCGTTATACTATTTTCGCGAAAATAGTATATGAAGAATGGAACTCTCGCGAAAGGCGTGGTTATACTAAATCCGCAAAAATAGTATAACCGGCCCAACCTTTGGCCTCCTGTTATTTTTAAACCGGGCTCGGTCTGCTAAGAGCATCGACGCCGGCGCTCTGCCGGTTCGCAGCCAAAAGAGCGTGAAATGCGAATAGCGATGATCGGAACCGGCTATGTGGGGCTGGTGTCGGGGGCGTGCTTTGCCGATTTCGGACATCACGTCGTTTGTGTCGACAAGGATGCCGACAAGATTGCGGCGCTGCATCGCGGCGAGATCCCGATCTACGAGCCGGGGCTCGACGAACTGGTGGCGGCGAACGTCAAGGCGGGGCGGCTCGGCTTCACCACCGATCTGACGGCGCCGGTGGGCGAAGCCGACGCGGTGTTCATCGCGGTCGGCACGCCGTCGCGGCGCGGCGACGGCCATGCCGATCTGAGCTACGTCTACGCCGCGGCGCGCGAGATCGCCGCCGCGCTGAAGGCCTTTACGGTGGTCGTCACCAAGTCGACCGTCCCGGTCGGCACCGGCGACGAGGTCGAGCGACTGATCCGCGAGACCAATCCGGAAGCCGACGCCGCGGTCGCCTCCAATCCGGAATTCCTGCGCGAGGGCGCGGCGATCCGCGACTTCAAGTTCCCCGACCGGATCGTGATCGGCACCTCGGACGAACGCGCGCGGAAGGTGCTCGGCGAGATCTATCGGCCGCTGTCGCTGAACCAGGGCCCCCTGATGTACACCGAGCGGCGCACCGCCGAACTGATCAAATACGCCGCCAACGCCTTTCTGGCGACCAAGATCACCTTCATCAACGAGATGGCGGATCTGGCCGAGAAGGTCGGCGCCGACGTCCAGGACGTCGCCCGCGGCATCGGCATGGACAACCGCATCGGGCCGAAGTTCCTGCACGCCGGCCCCGGCTTCGGCGGCTCGTGCTTTCCCAAGGACACCCGCGCGCTGGTCAAGATCGGGGCCGATCACGAGGTGCCGCTGCGGATCGTCGAGGCGGTGCTCGCGGTCAACGACAACCGCAAGCGCGCGATGGCCCGCAAGGTCGCGCACGCGCTCGGCGGCAGCCTGCGCGGCAAGACCGTCGCGGTGCTGGGCCTCACCTTCAAGCCCGACACCGACGACATGCGCGAGGCGCCGTCGATTCCGCTGGTGACCGGGCTGATGGACATGGGCGCCAAGGTCCGCGCCTTCGATCCGGTCGGCATGGCGCAGGCGAAGGCGGAACTGCCCGATATCACCTATTGCGACGACGCCTATGCCTGCGCCGACGGCGCCGACGCGCTGGTGATCGTCACCGAATGGGTGCAATTCCGCGCGCTCGATCTGCCGCGGCTCAAGGCCGCGATGAAGCAGCCGGTGATCGTCGACCTGCGCAACGTCTACCGCGCCGACCAGATGGCCGAGCACGGCTTCGTGTATCACAGCGTGGGGCGGCCGAGCTGAACGTCGGTCGGCCGCCCCGAGCGGCCGGTCGAGCCGAGCAATTGGTCGTCATCCTGAGAGCCTGACCGGAAATGCAGGCCGCCAAATCACCGCCCTATCCCCGTCATTGCGAGCGAAGCGAAGCAATCCAGTGCGCCGAGCGCAAGATTCTGGATTGCTTCGTCGCTGCGCTGCTCGCAATGACGAGGGTGCGGTCTACTTGCCCCAGACCTCCTGCGCGACTTCGACGGCGAGGCGCAGCTTGTCCCACTGCTCCTGCTCGCTGAGGATGTTGCCTTCCTCGGTCGAGGCGAAGCCGCATTGCGGCGACAGCGCGAGCTGCTCCAGCGGGGCGAACTTGGCGGCTTCTTCCAGACGGCGCTTGATGTCGTCCTTCTTTTCCAGCTCGCCGAATTTCGAGGTGATGACACCGACCACCACGACCTTGTTGCCCTTCGGCAAAAAGCGCAGCGGCTCGAAGCCGCCGGCGCGTTCGGAGTCGTATTCGAGGAAATAGCCGTCGTAATTGATGCCGGCGAGCAGCGTTTCGGCCACCGGCTCGTAGCCGCCGGAGGAGATCCAGGTCGAACGGAAATTGCCGCGGCAGACGTGGGTGGTGATCACCATGTCGGCGGGCCGTTCGGCGATCGCGTAGTTGATCACGCGGGCGTAGATCTGCTGCAGATTGTCCGGATCGTCGCCGCGGGCGCGAGCCTTCTCCAGTTCGTCCGGCGAGCACAGATAGGCCCACACGGTGTCGTCGAACTGCAGATAGCGGCAGCCGGCGTCGTAGAACGCCTTCACCGCCTTGCGATAGGTCTTGGCGAGGTCCTCGAAGAAACCGTCGAGATCGGGATAGACCTCCTTGGAGATCGCCTTGCGGCCGCCGCGGAAATGCAGCACCGCCGGCGACGGGATCGTCATCTTGGCGGTGACATGCGCGACGTCGGCGTGCTTTTTCAAAAAGCGGAAGTGATCGAGCATCGGATGATCGTCGGGGAAGTCGAGCTTGCCGATCACCCGGATCGAATCGTTGCGGGTCTGCACGCCGGCGAACTGGATGCCGGTGTCGGGATGATAGAGTTCGCACCCCGTCAACTTGGCCAGGAAGTCGAAGTGCCACCACGAGCGGCGGAACTCGCCGTCGGTGGCGAGCTTGAGGCCGATCGCCGACTGCTTGTGGACGACCTTCTCGATTTCCATGTCCTCGATCTTCTTCAGATCGGCGGCGGTGATGTCACCCTTCTCCAGTTTTGCGCGCGCCTCCTTGATACTCTGCGGGCGCAACAGGCTGCCGACCTCGTCGGCTCGGAACGGGGCTCTGGTTCTCTGCATCGTTTCACTCCCAGTGAGGATCAGCTTTTTGCACCGGCGGCGCTGGAAACGCCGAGGTAGCGCTCCAGCGTGGCGGGATCGTCCTTCAGCGCCGCACTGGTCGCCTGATGGACGATCGCTCCGCGCTCCAATATCACAACGCGATCGGCGAGCCCGAGGATTTTTCGCGCATTCTGCTCGACGATGATCGAGCAGATTCCGCCCGCCCGGGTGATCGCGCCGAGCGCGGTCATCAACTCGTCGACGATGATCGGCGCCAGCCCTTCGGTCGGCTCGTCGAGCAGCAGCAGCTTCGGATTGAGCGTCAGCGCCCGGCCGATCGCCAGCATCTGCTGCTCGCCGCCGGAGAGCTGGTTGCCGAAATTGCCGCGCCGCTCCTCGAGCCGGGGAAACATCTCGTAGACCTTGGCCACGGTCCAGGGGCCGGGCCGCGCCACCGCGGTGAGGTTTTCCTCGACGGTGAGCGACTTGAAGATGTTGCGCTCCTGCGGCACCCAGCCGATCCCGGCGCGGGCGCGCTGGTCCGGCCTCAGCGCGGTGATGTCGACGCCGCCGAGCGAGATCGTGCCGGAAAACCGCCGGGTGACGCCGACGATCGAATTGATCAGCGTGGTCTTGCCGGTGCCGTTGCGGCCGAGCAGCGCCAGCGCCTGGCCTTCGTCGAGCTGCAGCGACAGCTCCGGCAGCACCACGGCCTCGCCATAGCCGGCGCGCAATCTGTCGATCGCCAACAGCTCAGACATTTGGCAGCTCACCCATGGGCGTCCTCGCCGAGATACACCGCCTTGACCTGCGGATCGCGCGCGACTTCATCCGGCGGGCCTTCGACCAGCAGCGCGCCGGACACCAGCACCGAGATCCGGTCGGCGAAGGAGAACACCAGATCCATGTCGTGCTCGATCAGCAGCACGGTGACGTCGCGCGGCAGATTCGCCACCGCGCCGAGGATATCGTGACGCTCGCTTTCGGGCACGCCGGCGGCGGGCTCGTCGAGCAGCAGCACCCGCGGCCTTGTGGCGATCGCCACAGCGATTTCCAGCAGGCGCTGCTTGCCGTAAGGCAGCCGCCCGGTCGGCTCGTTCATGACGTCGAGCAGGTGGAAGCGCGCGAGGTTTTCGGCGATCTCGCCGTTGATATCGGCACGGGTGCCCATCCGCCGCCACCAGTCGCCGCCGTGGCCCGAGCGTTCCGACACCGCGAGGCCGATGGTCTCCAGCGGCGTCAGGTCCGCATAGAGCTGATTGATCTGGAAGGTCCGCGACAGCCCGCGCAGCACGCGCCGGTGCACGGGCATCTGGGTGATGTCCTGCCCCTCCAGCAGGATGCGGCCGGCATCCGGCTTCAGCACGCCGGTGAGCAGGTTGATCACCGTGGTCTTGCCGGCGCCGTTGGGGCCGATCAGCGCGTGGCGCGCGCCGGCCTCGATATTCAGCGACAGGCTGCGGGTGACGTGGAGGCCGCCGAAATGCTTGTCGAGGCCGACGGTCTGCAGCGCCAGCGTCATGCCGCGCCTCCCGTCGGCTTCGACCGGCGCAGCGCGCGCATCACCTGGCGCGGCACGAACATCACCCAGCGCTCCAGCCGCTCGCGGCCGATCAGCACGATCGTGACCAGCACCAGCCCGATCCAGAACAGCCAGTATTGCGGCGTGATGGTCGAGAAGATCTCCTGCAGGATCTTGAAGATCACCGCGCCGATCATGCCACCGTACAGATAGCCGGTGCCGCCCAGCACCAGCACCAGCACCAGATCGGCCGAGCGCTCGAACGAGAACACGTCGAGCGAGGCGAGCTGCGTGGTCTGGGTGAACAGCGCGCCGGCGATGCCGGCATAGACCGCGGCCAGCGTGTAGACCGCGACCAGCCGCCGGTTGACCGGAATGCCGACCGCGGCGGCGCGCAGCGGATTGTTGCGGATCGCGCGAAGACTGAGGCCGAACGGCGAATGCACCACGCGGCGCGCCAGCAGGAACAACACGAACAGCACCGCGACGCTGTACCAGAACCCGACCTGGCCGAAGATGTCGAACTCGAACAGGCCGAGGATCGGCTGCATCACGATGCCCTGCAGGCCGTCGCTGCCGCCGGTGATGTCGGAGAACCGCTCGGCCAGCGCCTCCATCAGCAGCGCGATGCCGAGCGTCACCATCAGCCGGGTGAGATCGACGCCGCGGATCACCAGGAAGCTGGTGGCGAAGCCGAGCACGCCGGCGATCAGTCCCGCGACCAGCAGCGCCAGCACCGGCTCGGGCACGAGACCGTGCAGCGCCATCAGGCCGGCCGCATAGGCGCCGACGCCGAAGAACGCGGCGTGGCCGAGCGAGACGATGCCCGCATAGCCGAGGATCAGATCGAGCGACAGCGCGAACAGGCCGATCCGCAGGATCTCGGTCATGATCAGGTAGCGCGACGGAAACAGCAGGCCGCAGCCGATCAGCACCAGCCAGAACACCAGTTCGCCGGCGTGCCAGCGCGCGGTGCGGCGGGCATGGAAGCCGACATTGTCTGCGGGCGCGGTCATGCGGTCACCGCGCCGCGGTACGGCCGAACAGGCCGTTGGGACGCCAGATCAGGATCACGATCATGATGGTGTAGATCATGAACGGTCCCATCTTCGGCAGATAGTATTTGCCGGCGACGTCGCCGATGCCGAGCAGCAAGGAGGCGAGGAACGGCCCGGTGATCGACGACGAGCCGCCGACGGTGACCACGATCAGAAAGTAGATCATGAATTTCAGCGGAAAATACGGATCGAGGCCGAGGATCTCGGCGGAGAGCGCACCGCCGAAGCCGGCGAGCCCGCAGCCGAACGCAAAGGTCAGCGCGAACACCTGCGGGACGTTGATGCCGAGGCCGGAAGCGACGCGCGGATCGTCGACCGCGGCGCGCAGCCGGCTGCCGAAGCGGGTCTTGGCCAGCGTCAGTTGCAGCGCCACCGTGAGCAGGCCGCAGATCACGATGATCATCAGCCGGTAGCGGCCGATGCCGATGCCGAACAGGTCGATCTGGCCCTGCAGCACTTCGGGCAGTTTGATGAAGATCCGCGACGAGCCCATGATGAAATCGACCGCGGCGACCGACATGAAGACGAGGCCGACGCTGAACAGCACCTGATCGAGATGCGAGCGGTCGTAGAGGTGGCGGTACAGCAGTCGTTCGAACAAGGCGCCGATCAGCGCGCTGGCGAGAAACGCGATCGGCAGCGCGGCGAAGAACGGCCAGCCCATATTGTTGACCAGCACCGCGCAGACATAGCCGCCGGCCATCGCGAAGGCGCCGTGGGCGAGATTGACGAAATTCATCAGCCCCAGCGTCACCGCCAGCCCGCACGCCAGCACGAACAGCAACATGCCGTAGGCGATGCCGTCGAACAGGATGGTGAGGAAGGTCATGAGGGTCGCGCCGATCGGGTGGGCGCCGTCACCCTGAGGTGGCCGCGTCTTCGCGGCCCTCGAAGGGCGGCGGCGATGTTCTGCCGGAGCATGTCATCCTTCGAGGCTCGGGCTTCGCCCTCGCACCTCAGGATGACGGCCGCGATTTGTGGAGCCACCAACTCGCCGCCCGTCATGGCCGGGCTCGTCCCGGCCATCCACGAGCCCCATGCACCGCAGTTCGTGGATGCCCGGGACAAGCCCGGGCATGACGTGGATGGGGTGGCGGGGAGTATCGACCTCAGCACGCGTGGCTCCGCCTTACTTCTTCGTCTTGCCGGGGTCCTTGACGGCGTCGAATTTGGCGAATTCGATGTTGTAGAGTTCGCCGTCGACCTTCTCAACCTTGCGGATGTAGATATCCTGGACGATGTCGCGGGTCTCCGGATCGATCGAGATCGGGCCGCGCGGGCTTTCCCAGCTCATGCCCTTCATCGCCGCGATCAGCGAATCGCCGTCGGTCTTGCCGCCGGTCTTCTTCAGCGCTTCGTAAATCAGGTGGATGCCGTCATAGCCGCCGACCGCCATGAAGCCCGGGCGCTGGCCGAAATCCTTCTTGTAGGACGCGACGAATTCCTTGTTCAGCGCCGAGGGATGCGCCGCCGAATACATGTGCGCGGTGACCACGCCGAGCGCCGCGTCGCCCATGCTGTTCAGGAGGTCGTCGTCCATCACGTCGCCGGGGCCGATCACCTTGATGCCGCTCTTGTCGAGCCCGCGCTCGGCGAACTGCCGCATGAAGTTGCCGCCCTGCCCGGCCGGCACGAACACGAACATCGCATCCGGCTTGGCGTCCTTCATGCGCTGCAGGAACGGCGCGAAGTCCGGATTGGCGAGCGGTACCTTGATCTCTTCGACGATCGTGCCGCCGCCGGCGGTGAAGTGCTGCTTGAACGCCGCCAGCGCGTCATTGCCCGGCGCGTAGTCCGAGGTCAACGTCGCGACCTTCTTGATGCCGTTCTTTGCCGCCCAGTCGCCGATGATGGTCGAGGATTGCGCCAGCGTGAACGAGGTGCGGGCGATATAGGGCGAGCGCTCGGTGATGATCGAGGTGCCGGCCGCCATCACGATCTGCGGCACCTTGGCCTGCGTCGCCAGCGGCGCCGCGGCGAGCGCGGCCGGGGTGATGCCGAAGCCGGCGATCACATTGACCTTGTCGTTGACGATCAATTCCTGCGCGAGCCGCTTGGTGTTGTCGGGAATCGCGGCGTCGTCCTTTAGGATCACTTCGATTTTCTTGCCGGCGACGGTATCGCCGTGCTTTTTGATGTAGAGCTTGATCGCGTTGTCGATCTGCTTGCCGGTCGAGGCCTGGCCGCCGGTCATCGGCACGATCAGGCCGACCTTGAAGGTGTCCGCGGCCTGCGCGGCAGCGATCGGAGCCGTGGTTGCGAGAGCGATGCAGGCGGCCTGCAGCAGTGTTCGTCTGCCAATCAGCATGAGCGTTTCCCCTTGTCCCTGTGCTTCGCGTCCGAAGCTTTTGCTCCGGTCCGCATCCTAGCCGAGATGGCGCCGCTGTGTCTTGCAAGGCTGGAGCGCTTCCATCCGGTGATGCCGGATGTTAATCGCGAGACGTTCGCACCTCGCCGGTCACGGCCGATCCCAAGGCAACCAAATGCCAAGGGTCTCGTGCTACGGAAGAGTGCGCGACTGCAGCCTTCGACCTCTGAATCCACGGCTTTGATCGGCGGATTGGCCATATCATTGCCATGGAAGCCGGGATGATGGGTGCAATATCAGGTATGCCACAATCGGATAGCAGAAAGACCATTCGGCGCGATCGACGGACTTTCGCGCCACCGAGCCGGACCGCCAGGTGCGGAGCGGCGATCAACCGGGACCTCGAGATTTCAATGCAAACGAGTTCGTTGCGTCTCACGATCGCGGCCGCCGCCGGCGTGCTTCTTTGCGGTCTGGCGGGCTGCGGCACCATCAATGAGCAACTAACCGTCGGCCTCGCCGACCACGTCCCGCAATGGGCCGGCGGCCTGCCGCCGAACGCGCCGCCGCGCCCCGGCACGGCCAAGTACGACGCCTACATGCGCGAGCAGGAGCGGCTGCGCAACATGCCCGCGGCCGAGCGCCAGAAGCTCGAAGCCGCCAAGGCGGCCGAGACCGGCGGGGCGGCGCCGGCCGGCGAAGCCCCGCGCTGAACCGGAACGATCGCCGCGTCGCGCCGTTCGATCGATGGGCCCGGAGAAATCAAACATGCGCTGGTTGTTCGGCGGTCTTGCCGCAATCCTGATCGCCGTTCTGATCTATCTGGGATCGGCCGCCTGGTCGCTGGCCGGCCTCGCCGCCGCCGCACGATCCGGCGATGGCGCCGCGGTGATCGCGCGCACGGATGTGAAGTCGCTGACCCAGTCGCTGGCGGACCAGATCGTCGGCGCGTATCTGGACCGCATCGGGCAAAGCCGTCAGGTTCGCCCGATGGAACGAACCCTGGTGCGCGGCGTGGGATTAGGTTTCGCCGAGGCGATGATCGCCAAGATGCTGACGCCGGACCGTCTGACGCAGATCCTGAAGACCGGCGGACTCCCCGCCGATGACGGCCTGCCCTTGTTCGAGGGTGTTCCGAAGCTCACCGATCTCGACACCGGCAATGTGCTGTCACTGCTGCAGCGGTTTCGATTCATCCAGCCGGTCGAATTCGCGATCAGGATCAGCGAGAGCTCCGAACCGGAACTCTACAGCGCCATCAAGCTGCATTTCTATGGCACCGGATGGAAGATGTCGGGCCTGGTCCTCCCCGAGAAGGTCGCCCGCGATCTGGCGGCAGCGCTGCCGGCGAAGTGACGTGGTGCGACTAATCTCGAGGCCAAGTAATAACGGCCAGACCTTCTCGCCCGATGCCGCGCATCAATCCACGAACACCACGGTCTTGCGGCCGTTGAGGATCACCCGATCGTCGAGGTGATAGTGCATCGCGCGGGCAAGCACCCGGCGCTCGATGTCGCGGCCCTTGCGCACCAGATCCGCCGGCGTGTCGCGGTGGCTGATGCGCTCGACGTCCTGATCGATGATCGGCCCCTCGTCGAGCGTGCTGGTGACGTAATGCGCGGTGGCGCCGATCAGCTTGACGCCGCGATCGAACGCCTGGTGATAGGGCCTCGCCCCCTTGAAGCCCGGCAGGAACGAATGATGGATGTTGATGCAGCGCCCGGCGAGGCGGCCCGCCATCTCATCCGACAGGATCTGCATGTAGCGCGCCAGCACCACCAGATCGGTCTTGGTCTGGGCGATCAGCGCGGTGATCGCCGCCTCCTGCTGCCGCCGCGTCTCCTTGGTCACCGGCAAGTGGTAGAACGGGATCTCGCCGAAATCGAAGCCGCTGAAGGTCTCGCGCGGATGGTTGGAGACGATCGCGGTCGGGATCATCGGCAACTCGTCGATCCGCCAGCGATACAGAATATCGGCGAGGCAGTGATCGGACTGCGACACCAGCAGCATCACCCGCCGTCGGGTGCTGCGGTCGCGCATGTGCCAACCCATCGTGAATTTGACCGCGACGGCGGAGAAGCCGTTGCGCAATTCCCCCAGCGGCACCACCCGGTCGGCGGCGTTGAACACCACGCGCATGAAGAAGTGGCCGCTCTCGATGTCGTTGTATTGCTGCGCGTCGAGCACGTTCTGGCCGTGCTCGAACAGGAACGTCGTCACCGCGGCGGTGATGCCGACGCGATCGGGGCAGGACAGGGTCAACACGTATTGATGATGCGGCATGGGCGATCTTGATAGCAGCGGCGGCGCTGGAACTCGGTTCGGGGACCCTGCTCTAGCATCGGCGCGAGGCTTGCGCCAATCCCGATCAAAGGCGCAAGATGATCAAACAAACGGCGATCGGCGGAATTTTCATGGCTGGACGGCTCGACGGCACCCGCATCCTGATTCTGGAGACGCGCGAGGAAGCGCAGTTCTCCCGCCTGCTCGCCGACCAGGGCGCCGACGTGCTGCAATGTCCGATGGTCGCGATCATCGACGCGCCGGAGCCCGCCCCGGTGGCGGCGTGGATCGACCGGCTGATCCGGACGCCGTTCGACGATCTGGTGCTGACCACCGGCGAAGGCCTGCGCCGTCTCACCAGGCTGGCGCGCAGCCTCGGCCGCGAGCGCGACTTCGTCGACGCGATCGGCAAGACGCGCCGGTTCGCGCGCGGCCCCAAGCCCGGCCGCGCGCTGCGCGAGATCGGGCTCGACGCCGATGTCACCACCGAGACGCCGACCTCGGAGGGCATCGCCGCGACGCTCGCGCAATACGATCTGCGCGACCATCGCGTCGGCCTGCAGCTCTATCCCGACAAGGATCACGCCGCGCTGATCGGCGCCATCGCGGCGCAGGGCGCGGAGGTCGACACCGTGCTGCCCTACGCCTACGACGCCCGCGCCGCGGAGGAGAATGTCGTCACCGCGATCGAGGAGATGGCGCAGGGCCGCGTCGACGCGATCGCGCTGACCAGTTCCAACCAGCTGCGCCGGCTGTTCGACGTAGCGGCCGCGCGCGGCTGCGAGGATCGCCTGCGCGAGGGCCTCGACGCGACGCCGATCGCGTCGGTCGGCCCGGTGGTGTCGGACGAATTGCGGCACTATGGACTCATGCCCGCGATTACGCCGCCGGACGGCGCGTTCTTCATGAAGCCGCTGATCAGCGCGATGATCGCGTCGCTGGGCAGCCGGCCGCCGCGCACTGCAGCATCATCGTGACTTGACGGCTTCGCCCGCGCCGCCAAGATGCGGACAACCAAAAACAAGGTCGGGTGGACATGCGGGCGCTGCCATTGTCGGAATTGCGCGTCGTGGAATTGGGATCCGGCGACGCGCTGGCTTATTGCGGCAAGCTGTTCGCTGATTTCGGCGCCGAGGTCATCAAGGTCGAGCCGCCCGGCGGCGATCCCGATCGGCAGACCGCGCCGCTGGTCGAGTGCGGCGGACGGCGCGAGAGCGCGAGCTTCGCGTGGCTCAACACCAACAAGCGCAGCATCATTGCGGATCTCGACCGCCCGGACGACGTCGCGCGGATCCAACGCTTACTTGCGGACGCCGATCTGCTGATCGACTCGCGCCATCCGGTCGAGATCGAAGCCTCGGCGCTGTCGCATCGCAGTCTGCGTGAAACGCAGCCCGGCCTCGCCGTCACCGCGCTGTCGTGGTTCGGCGAGCACGGCCCGTATCGCGATTACCTCGCGACCGATTCGGTCTGCCGCAGCCTTGCCGGGCTGGTGAAACTGGTCGGCCCGGCGGAGGGGCCGCCGGTGCTGCCGCGCGACGGCCAGATCGCGGTGATCGCCGGCCTCACCGCTTTCATCCCGACGCTCGCCGGCCTGTTCGCCCGCGCGGATCAGGGCGCGCGCCGGTTCGCCGTCAACGCCTTCGAGGCGATGCTGCAGATCACCGAGTTCGACATCGCGCTGGCGCTGGAAGCCGGCTCGACGCGGCCGCGGATCGGTTTGAACCGGTTCGGCCGCGGCTTTCCGGTCGGCAACTACGCCACCAGGGACGGCTGGCTCGGCGTCACGGTGGTAACGCCGGCGCAATGGCTCGGCTTCTGCGCGATGATCGGCCTGCCCGAACTCGGCCCCGACCCGCGCTATTCCGCGACCAACGATCGCTTCGCCCATGCCGACGAGTTGAATTCGATCATCGGGCCGGTGCTGATGCGCAAGACCGCGACGGAATGGTTCGAGCGCGGCATGGAATTGCGACTGCCGCTGGCGCTGGTGCCGGACATGGCACAACTGCTGGCGCAGCCGGTGATGCGCGAACGCGGAGCCTTCGGGAAGGTCGAGATCGGCACGGCGTCGTTCGAGGCGCCGGTGCTGCCGCAGCGGCTGACGGGGTCGCCCGGCAGGCCCAACGGCCGCGCGCCGCTCTGCGGCGAGCACGACGACGCCGAGCTGACGCCGCGCCGGCGCGTCGCCCAACGCGCCGCGGGCCCGGACGAGGCGTTGCCGCTGTCGGGCATCCGCATCGTCGATCTCACCATGGGCTGGGCCGGGCCGTCGGCGGTGCGCCAGCTCGGCGATCTCGGCGCCGATGTCGTCAAGGTCGAGTCCTGCCAGTATCCGGACTGGTTCCGCGGCACCGATCCGCGCGGGCCGTATCATCCCGAACGCACCTACGAGAAGACCTACTGGTTCCAGACGATGAACCGCAACAAGCGCGGCATCACGCTGGATCTCACCACCGAGGACGGCCGCGCAGCGCTGAAGCGGCTGCTCGCGGGCGCCGACGCGGTGATCGACAACTACGCGGCCGACGTGCTGCCGCGGCTCGGCCTCGACGTCGCCGCGATGCAGGCGATCAATCCGCGGCTCGTCATCGTGACGATGCCGGCGTTCGGCATCACCGGACGCTGGAGCGCCGCCCGCGCCTATGGCTCGACGCTCGAGCAGGCATCCGGCCTGCCGTCGGTGACCGGCCGCGACGGCGACCCGCCGACGATGCAGCACGCCGCATTGGGCGATCCGGTCGGCGGGCTCAACGCCGCCGCTGCGCTGATGCTCGCTTTGACCCATCAGAAGCGGACCGGCGAAGGCCAGCACATCGACCTGTCGCAGGTCGAATGCATGCTGCCGATGCTCGCCGCCTCGATCATCGAGCAATCGGCGACAGGCACGACCGGCCCGCGGATCGGCAACCGGCATCCGCGCTTCGTGCCGAGCGGCTGCTTTCCCTGCGCGGGCGAGGATCAGTGGGTGACGCTGGTGGTGCAGAGCGACGCGCAGTGGGCCGCGCTGTGCGGGGTGATGCACCGGCCCGACCTCGCCCACGATCCCGCGCTCGCCACCGCCGAGGGCCGCCGCGCCGACGAGGATCGGATCGAGGTCGCCGTCCGGCACTGGACCTCCGGCGTCCGGCCGGACCTGGCGATGGTGACGCTGCAGGACGCCGGCATCGCCGCCGGCGTCGCGCGGCTGCCGGTGGATCTGGTCGGCGATCCGCATCTGCTCGCGACCGGGCACTGGCAGCCGGTGGTCCGCCCGTATATGGGGCCGCATCTGCTGCCCTCGGTGTCGTATCGCGAAGGCTTCGCCGAACGGCCCTACCCGATCGAGCGGCTGGCGCCGACGCTCGGCGAACACAACACCGAGGTGCTGCACGCGCTGGGATTGAGCGGTGCCGAGATCGCAAAGCTGCGCGAGCGGGGCGTGATCGGAAACGTGGCGACGACGAAGAACAGCAGCGGCGCCCGCCAGGCGGCGGAATGATAAAGGCCGCCCCGGCCCCGATCCGATACGAGAAAGTCAGCCGATCCCTTCGCCTTTCAGCCTGTCGGCGCAAGACAGTGGAGATACGCCGCGTCCGACATCCGGACACGACAATGCGACCCACGGCTGCCGAGGATGCCGGGCGATAAGTATGAATCAGGAGAAGCGCAATCGGCGGGTTGAAACTCCTGACCGATCTGCGCTAACACGCTTGCAAGCTAGAAAAGACCCGCAGGGGATCAAGGGAGAAACAGAATGAAAAGACTTCTCGCAGCCGTTGCAATCGCGCTGCCCATGCTCGGCGCCGCGGCGAGTGCCCAGGAAACAGTCAAGCTCGGTTACATCGACCCGTTGTCCGGTGGCGGCGCCAGCGTCGGCGAGGGCGGCCTCAAGACCTTCCAGTATCTGGCCGACGAGCTCAACGCCAAGGGCGGCATTCTCGGCAAGAAGGTCGAGATCGTTCCGCTCGACAACAAGACCAATCCGCAGGAAAGCCTGATCCAGGCGCAGAAGGCGATCGACTCCGGCGTCCGTTACGTCACCCAGGGCAACGGCTCCTCCGTCGCCGGCGCGCTGTCGGACTTCATCACCAAGTTCAACGAACGCAACCCCGGCAAGGAAGTCCTGTACTTCAATTACGCCGCGGTCGACCCCGTGCTCACCAACGAGAAGTGCAGCTTCTGGCACTTCCGCTGGGACGCGAACTCCGACATCAAGATGGAAGCGCTGACGAACTACATGAAGGACCAGCCTTCGATCAAGAAGGTCTACCTGATCAACCAGGACTATTCGTTCGGCCAGTCGGTCCGCTCCACCGCCCGGGCGATGCTGTCCAAGAAGCGCCCCGACGTCCAGATCGTCGGCGACGAACTGCATCCGCTGCTGAAGATCACCGACTTCGCGCCCTACATCGCCAAGATCAAGGCTTCGGGCGCCGACACCGTGGTGACCGGCAATTGGGGCCAGGACATCGCGCTGCTGCTGAAGGCCGCCGCCGACGCCGGCCTCCAGGTCAACTGGTACACCTATTACGCCGGCGGCGCCGGCGGCCCGACCGCGATCAAGCAGACCGGCCTCGACCACAAGGTGTTCCAGATCACCGAGGGCTTCGCCAATGTCGAGCACAAGACGTCGCAGGATTACGAAAAGGCGTTCCGCGCCAAGGTCGGCCTGAGCCTGTGGTACCCGCGCGCCGTCAATGAAATGCGGATGTTCGCCGCCGCGGCCGAGAAGGCCAAGTCGGTGGATCCGGTGAAGGTGGCGCAGGCGCTCGAAGGCCTGAAGTTCGAAGTGTTCAACGGCGGCGAAGGGTTCATGCGCGCCGAGGACCACCAGTTCTTCCAGCCGATCTACATCTCCTCGTTCGGCAGCATCCCGCAGGGCCAGTTCGACGAAGAGAACACCGGCTGGGGCTGGAAGCTGGCCGCCAAGATCGACACCGACCAGACGATCGTTCCGACCACCTGCAAGATGGACCGGCCGTAACGGCGTCAAGCGCTTCTCCCTCTCCCCGCAGGCGGGGAGAGGGTCGGGGTGAGGGGGCGTCCCCGCGAGGCTCAGACTCGGCGAGACGCCCCCTCACCCGGGTCATCGCTTCGCGCTGATCCGACCTCTCCCCGCCCGCGGGGAGAGGTGATCGATACGCCCTCCCCTCAGTTGCAGGCAGACACGTGCTCGAGCTGATCGTCATTTCCACCCTCAACGGCGTCCTGTACGGGATGCTGCTCTTTCTGATGGCGAGCGGGCTCACCGTCATCTTCAGCATGCTCGGCGTGCTGAACTTCGCCCATGCCAGCTTCTACATGCTCGGCGCGTTCTTCGGCTTCCAGATCAGCCGCTGGTTCGGGTTCTGGCCGGCGCTGATTTTCGCGCCGCTGCTGGCGGGCGCGATCGGCGCCGCGGTCGAACGCTTCGGCCTGCGCCGCGTCCATCGTAACGGCCATGTCGCGGAACTGCTGTTCACCTTCGGCCTGGCATTCGCGATCGAGGAAGTGGTGTCGATCATCTGGGGCAAGGTCCCGGTCGACTACCGCGTGCCGGAACTGCTCGACTTCCCCGCCTTCACGATCTTCTCGACCAACTACCCCGCCTACAAGATGTTCATGCTGGGGGTCTCGATCGTGATCTTCATCGGCCTGTTGCTGGTGCTGAAGCGCACGAGGGTGGGCCTGATCGTGCAGGCGGCGCTGACCCATCCGCACATGGTCGGCCATCTCGGCCACAACGTCGAACGCATCTTCATGCTGGTGTTCGGCGTCGGCACCGCGCTCGCCGCCGTCGCCGGCGTCATCGCCGGTCCGTCGCTGGTGACGCAGTCCAACATGGCGGCGATGCTCGGCCCGATCCTGTTCGTCGTCGTCGTGGTCGGCGGCCTCGGCTCGCTGCCGGGCGCGTTCATCGCGTCGCTGCTGATCGGGCTGGTGCAGACCTTCGCGGTCTCGATCAACGGCTCGCTCGCCTCGGTGTTCGGGCCGCTCGGACCCGACCTGGCGCAATCCTGGCTCAGCGACATCTGGAACGTGTCGGTCGCGCAGATCGCGCCGATCATGCCGTATCTGCTGCTGGTGCTGATCCTGATCTTCCGGCCGATGGGGCTGTTGGGAACCCGCGAAACATGACCGATCTCGCTTCCCGCGTCGCGCCGCCACGGCCGGCGCTGTCCGACCGCCTGAAATTCTACGGAACCTGGGTGGCGACGGCGCTGATATTGCTGCTGCTGCCGCAGATCTTTTCGTCCGGCGGCTCGCTGACCACCTTCAGCCTGGTCGGCATCTCGATCATCTTCGCGCTGTCCTACAACATCCTGCTCGGCCAGACCGGCATGCTGTCGTTCGGCCACGCGGTGTATTACGGCCTCGGCGGCTTCCTGGCGATCCACGCCATCAACATGCTCGGCGCCAACAAATGGGCGATCCCGCTGCCGCTGGTGCCGCTGATCGGCGGCATGGCAGGGCTGTTCCTCGCCGCCCTGATCGGCTGGGTGATGACGCAGCGCTCCGGCACCGCCTTCGCGATGATCTCGCTCGGCCTCGCCGAACTGGTCGCCTCCTCGGCGCTGATCCTGCGCACCTTCTTCGGCGGCGAGGCCGGCATCTCGGCCAACCGCACCAAGCTGTTCAAGGTGTTCGGGCTCTCCTTCGGCCCGCAGATCCAGATCTATTATCTGGTCGCGGCGTGGACGCTGATTGCGATCATCGCGATGTATGCGCTGACCCGGACGCCGCTCGGCCGGATGTGCAACGCGGTGCGCGACAATCCCGAACGCGTGCAGTTCGTCGGCTACGACCCGCACGTCGTTCGCTATCTGGCCTTCTGCTTCGCGGGCTTCTTCGCCGGCATCGCCGGCGCGCTCGCCGCGATCAATTTCGAGATCGCCAACTCCGCCTATCTCGGCGCAGTGCAGTCCGGCACCGTGCTGTTCGCCGCCTATATCGGCGGCATCGGCTTCTTCATCGGCCCGATCGTCGGCGCCATCTTCGTCACCATCCTGTCGCTCGGCCTCTCCGACCTCACCCAGGTCTGGCAGCTGTATTTCGGCCTGTTCTTCATCGCCGTGGTGCTGTATGCGCCCGGCGGCATCACCGGCCTCCTGATGATGCACCGGCCGCTGATCCGCGCCGGCATGCTGTCGCGGATGTTGCCGAGCTATCTCATCGCCGCGCTGCCGACGCTGGCGCTGGTCACCGGGCTGATGCTGATGATCGAGACCATCGTGCACTACACCGTCAACCCGCACGAGGATTCGTACCGCAAGGCGTTCGGCATCCCGTTCGACGCGGCGAGCCCGCTGACCTGGGCGATCTCCGCGGCGCTGATCGTGGTCGGCTTCGTGCTGTGCCGGATGGCCTGGGCCCGCGTCGGCCAGACCTGGGACGAGACCCTCACCGCCGCCCGCGCCAAGGTGCACGCCCTATGAGCAATGCGATCGAACTGCACGGCGTCGAGAAGAGCTTCGGCATCACCAAGGTGATCCAGAACATCACGCTGAGCATCGCCCAGGGCGAGCGCCACGCACTGATCGGCCCGAACGGCGCCGGCAAATCCACCACCTTCAATCTGATCAGCGGCTATATGCGGCCGACCTCGGGCAGCATCCTGCTGCGCGGCGAGGAAATCTCCGGCCTGCGCCCGTTCCAGATCAACCGCCGCGGGCTGTCGCGCTCGTTCCAGGTCACCAACGTGTTCGCCAACATGACGGTGTGGGAGAACCTGCGCTGCGCGGTGCTGTGGGCGACGGGACAGCGCTACGCGTTCTGGAAGAACGTCGACAACCTGCCCGAGGTGCGCGAGCGCACCGCGCAGATCCTCGAGGACATCCATTTGACGTCGCGCCGCGACATCCCCGCCGGCCTGCTGACCTATGCCGAACAGCGCGCGCTGGAGATCGGCATCACCATCGCGGGCGGCGCCGACGTCATCCTGCTCGACGAACCCACCGCCGGGATGAGCCATGCCGAGACCGAGCGCGCGGTGTCGCTGATCCGCCGCCTGACCGAGGGTCGCACGCTGCTGATCGTCGAGCACGACATGAGCGTGGTGTTCGGCCTCGCCGACCGCATCTCGGTGCTGGTCTACGGCCAGGTGATCGCCTCCGGCACGCCCGAGGAGATCCGCGGCAACCCGAAGGTCAAGGAAGCCTATCTCGGCGAGGAGGCGGCCTGATGATGCTCGAGGTCAAGGATCTGCACGCTTACTACGGCAAGAGCCACATCCTGCAGGGCGTCGACATGCATATCGACGCCGGCGAGGTGGTCAGCCTGCTCGGCCGCAACGGCGTCGGCCGCTCCACCACGGTCAAGGCGATCATGGGCGAGGTGCCGCCGCACGGCACCATCCTGTTCAAGGGCAAGAACATCGCCGGCCTGCCGAGCTACAAGATCGCGCATCTCGGCCTCGGCTACGTGCCCGAGCACCGCGACATCTTCCCGAGCCTGACAGTGCGGCAGAACCTGATGCTCGGCGTCAAGAACCCGCGCAATCCGGGCAAATGGCGACCCGACGACATGCTCGACATGTTCTCGAACCTGAAGGAGCGCGCCGACACCGCGGCCGGCGTGCTGTCCGGCGGCGAGAAGCAGATGCTGACGATCTGCCGGACGCTGATGGGCGATCCGGAACTGGTGATGATCGACGAGCCGACCGAAGGCCTGGCGCCGATCATCGTCCAGCAGGTCGGCGACCTGATCGCCGAAATCGCCCGCCGCGGCGTCGCCATCCTGCTGGTCGAGCAGAAACTGTCGATCGCGATGCGGATCTCGCACCGGGTCTATGTGATGGGCCACGGCAGAATCGTGTTCGAAGGCACCCCCGCCGACCTCAAGGGCAACGATGCCGTCCGCAAGGAGTGGCTGGAGGTCTGAGCTTCCGCATCGGGTCATTTCGGACTACGGTCGGGGGGCTGTGCCCCCGGGCGCCCCCGAATCATGAGCCTTGATGCTGTCTGCGCTGACCCGAACGAGAACCCGGCTCGCTGATTTTGCCGCCAACAACGACCCGCTCGCGGCGACCGGCAATCTGGTCGCGCTGGTGCTCGCCGGCAATACGCCGTTTTATCCGATCTATGTCGCGGTGGTTGCCGGCCCGGGCGGGATGCCGTGGCTGTTGCTGACGCTGTTGTCGTTTCCGTTCTTCTGCCTCGTACCCGTCATCGCCCGCAGGAATCCGCGGCTCGGCCGGATCACGCTGTCGCTGACGGCGACCGGCAACACCGTGTTCTGCACCTGGCTGCTCGGCGTGCCATCGGGGATCGAGCTGTTTCTGCTGCCCTGCGCCACGCTCTCCAGCCTGCTGCTTCGCCGCAGCGAGCGGCTGCTGATGCTGCCATTGGCCGGGTTGCCGGTCGCGGCCTATTTCTTTCTGCACGGCCGCTACGGCGCGCCGCCGCACGCCTATTCGGCCGACGAATATGCTGCGCTGTTTTCGATGAACGCGATCAGCGCCGCGATGATCTCGATCTTCATCGGAATCGTGTTTTCCGGGCTGTTCGCCGTGCCGGCCGAAAGCAGCAAAACGTGACCGGCCGTCGCAACCGGCTCGACCTGCTCGCCTTCCTGATCGTGCTGGCCGCCGCGATCGCGATCGCCGGCGTGATGTTCGCGGACTATTATCGCGCGCCCGATCTGCTGTGGCGCTACTATTATCACGACCGCAACTCGCATTACAGTTTCGGGCTCGACCTCGCGCTGGCGATGCGCAACCTCGATCCCGTCTGGTTCTTCACCGAGCTGGAAAAGGCCAAGGTGTGGCCGCCGCTCCACGGGCTGGTGCTGAGCGCCGTGCTGCTGGTCGGCGGTATCGATTATCGACTCGGCATCGTGCCGAGCCTGATCGGCTGGGTCGCGACGATCGCCTTCACATGGCTGATCGCGCGCCGGCTGATCGCCGGCCGGATGGAGGGCCTGTTCGCTGCGGCCGTCGCGACCATCCTGACGGCGGCCAGCCCGGCATTCCGGCTGATCAGCGCCGACGTGATGCTGGAAGGCCTCGGCGCCGGCCTCTCCGCCGCCGCGCTGTGGGCCTATCTGCGCGCATCCGCTGAACCCGAGAAAGCCGCACGCTGGCGGTTGCTCGCCGTGATCCTGACCGCGCTGTTCTTCCACAAAGGCAATTACTGGGGCCTGCTGCTGGCGCCGATCGCGATCGCCTTCGCCACCGAACACTGGCGCGCCACGCTGGCGACCGTACGCGCCATTGGCCGGGTCAGGGTCGGCGCAGCAATCGCGGCCCTGCTCCGGCAGCCGCTATTGATCCTCGCCGCGCTGATGGCGGCGCTGGTGGCGTCCATCTATGCGCGCGGCCCGACGGCGCTGGAGCTGTTCGGCAAATCCGTGTCGCTGTATCCGCCCGAGAACCTGACCACCATCGCCTACGCGCTGGTGTTCCTGTGGTGGGCGCTGTTCTGGTGGCGCCACAAGGCCGCGATCGACCGCGCGCTCGGCATTCCCGGCCGCGCCCTGCTGTACTGGCACATCACGCCGATCGCGATCTCGTTCCTGCTGCCGCACCGGCTGTCGCGCTTCCTGTGGTTCGTCGGGCCGGCCAACAATCCCCAGGGCGACGGCCTGTGGCATAGCGCCCGGTTCTATTGGCACGTGTTCGCCGACGCCTTCCACACCCAGCCCTGGCTGGCGATCCCCGCATTGGCCTTCGCGGTGATCGGCGCTTTCGGCATCCGGCGCCTCGCGCCCGGCGCGCGCGTGGTGTTTCTGTTCGCGCTGCTGGCGTGGATCGGCGTGCTGATCCACCCGCAGCACCAGGGTCGCTTCATGTCGACCTGGGTGTTCGCGGTGTGGATATGCAGCGGAGTCGGCGCCGGGCTGATGCTCGGCCGGCTGCGCGACCTGCTGTCGGCGTGGGTGCGCGCCATCGTCGCCGTCGCTGCCGCAGCATCTCTTCTCCTGGTCAATGTCGGCCACGCCATCCCGGAGGTCGCCTACACCTACGCGATCCACCCCAGCCCGAACAGCGGACCGACCGATCTCAGTCTGATCCGTCCCTATCTCGAGGAGCTGGACGGCGCCCGCGAGGTCACGGTGCTCGCCACTTTCGGGTCGAGCAAGCTGTTCGCCTGGGTGATCCGCGAGCACTGCCGCTGCCACACGATCGTGCCCGATCCGTTCATCGCCGACCTCGCCACCCGCGAGGATGTCCGGCGGGTGACGGCCGAACGGATCGCGCGGTCGACCGCCGACATCATAGTCACCATCGACGCCCCGACCGGCCGCTACGAACTGCCTTCGGTCGGATGGGTGTATTCGCGGATGGCGGGGATCGTGGACGCCATGAACGACCAGACCCGCTACGCGCGCGGCACCACTTACGATCTGCCGGACCAGCAGGCGCAGGCGACGATCTGGCGGCGGCGCTGAGAGGCTGACTCAAAATGAGAGCAACAAGATCAGGCACTAAAGTCCGTCATTGCGAGGAGCACCCGGATCGGCGCTCCGCGCCGTCCGAGCACAGGCTCCGCGACGAAGCAATCCCACTCGGCGCCTCTGGATTGCTTCGCTTCGCTCGCAATGACGGAGGGAGGCGTTGATTTGGCGGCCTGCATTTCCAGTCAGGCGCTGAGGTAGCCCGCGTGGCTGCCGCTTTTCAGCGCTGTGCGATCGCCAGCAGATATCGGCCATAGCCGCTGTTGGCGATCGGCTTCGCCAGGGCTTCGAGCTGACCGGCGTCGATCCACTTCATGTGAAAGGCGATCTCTTCGGGGCAGCAGATCTTCAGGCCCTGCCGCTTCTCCAGGATGCGCACGAATTCGG
The DNA here is from genome assembly GCF_052445935.1 of Rhodopseudomonas sp. NSM. Classification (NCBI taxonomy): domain Bacteria; kingdom Pseudomonadati; phylum Pseudomonadota; class Alphaproteobacteria; order Hyphomicrobiales; family Nitrobacteraceae; genus Rhodopseudomonas; species Rhodopseudomonas sp. NSM. The sequence goes on from NZ_JBQTCH010000008.1 coordinate 76,091, forward strand.
CCGCCTCCAGCAGATTGTCCGGCGTCCCGGTATCCAGCCAGGCAAAACCGCGCCCCATCTTTTCGACGCGCAATTGGCCGCGTTCGAGATAGGCGCGGTTGAGATCGGTGATCTCGAGCTCGCCGCGCGCCGAAGGCTTCAGGCCGGCGGCGATGTCGACCGCCTGTGCATCGTAGAAGTACACGCCGGTGACCGCCCAATTGGATCGCGGCTTCGCGGGCTTCTCCTCGATCGAGATCGCATTCTGGTTCTCGTCGAACGCGACGACGCCATACGCCTGCGGGTCGCTGACCTGATAGGCGAACACCGTGGCGCCCTCGCTTCGGCCCGCGGCGCTCTGCAACAGCGGGATCAGATCGTGGCCGTAGAACAGGTTGTCTCCCAGCACGAGCGCGGACGGCCCGCCGGCGACGAAGTCGGCGCCGATGACATAGGCCTGGGCGAGCCCCTCCGGGCGCGGCTGTTCGGCGTAGCTGAACGACATGCCCCAGCGCGCGCCGTCGCCGAGCAATTGCTGGAACCGCGGCAGGTCGGCCGGGGTCGATATCACCAGGACCTCGCGGATCCCCGCCATCATCAGCGTCGACAACGGGTAGTAGATCAGCGGCTTGTCGTAGACCGGCAGCAACTGCTTGGAGGCCGACACCGTCATCGGATGCAGCCGCGTGCCGCTGCCTCCGGCGAGAATGATGCCCCTGGAAACGCGGGTCATGTCGAAGCCTGTTTCATGGAGCGGCGCGCGCCGCGGCGAGCAGCCGGGCGACGCAGGGGGCGAGCGAGTCCTGCCAGGCCGGCAGGCGGACGCCGTGACGCTCGGCGAGACGCGTGGTGTCGAGGCGGGAGTTGGCGGGCCTGCGCGCCGGGGTGGGATAATCGGCCGTCGGGATCGGCTTCACCCGGGCCGAGGGGCCGCCCGCGGCGGCGGAGCACGCGAAGATCGCCTCGGCGAACCCGGCCCAGTTCGTTTCGCCGCTGCTGGTCATGTGAAACACGCCGCGCAGCGCCGCCTCCTCCGGACGCGCCAGCAGGTTGCGCGCCACCGCGATGACGCCGTCGGCGATGTCGAGCGCGCAGGTCGGCGCGCCGAGCTGATCGCACACCACCGACACCTCCTCGCGGCTCTGCGCCAGCGTCAGCATGGTGCGGACGAAGTTCTTGCCGAACGGGCTGTAGACCCAGGCCGTGCGCAGGATCGCGTGATCCGGATTGGCGCCGGCGACCGCGCGTTCGCCGGCGAGCTTGCTGGCGCCGTAGACGCCGAGCGGCGACGGGACGTCGTCCTCGCGATAGGCCCGCGACAGGCTGCCGTCGAACACGTAGTCGGTCGACAAATGCACCACCGGAATTCCGAGGCGGGCCGCGGCGGCTGCGACGGCGCCTGCGCCTTCTCCGTTGATGCGGTGAGCGAGTTCGGATTCGGTTTCGGCGAGATCGACCGCCGTATAGGCCGCGGCGTTGACCACCGCATCGGGCCGCGCCGCGACCATCGCCTCGGCCACCGCGCGGGGCTCCTGCAGGTCGACCTCGGGACGGGCGAGCGTGACGATCTCGACATCGGCCGGCGCGCGCTCCAGCAGCGATCGGACGACCTGGCCGTGACGCCCTGTGACTGCGAGGCGCATCGGCTACTCGAAATAGGCCGGGAGAGAACGGAACGGCGGCAGTTTCGAATCCTTGTCGGACAGAACGGCCTTGTCCGGCGTGACCGGCCAGTCGATCGCGAGATCCGGATCGTTCCAGGCGACCCCGAGATCATGCGCGGGCGAGTAATAGCCGGTGACCTTGTAGAGCACGAGCGTATCGGGCTCGAGCGTGCAGAAGCCGTGTGCGAAACCGACGGGAACCAGCAATTGCTTGCCGTTGTCCGCGGACAGCTCCTCCGCGACCCATTTGCCATATGTCGGCGACGCGCGCCGCAGATCGACGGCGACGTCCAGAATCCGGCCGCGCAGCACGCGCACCAGCTTGTCCTGCGCCGCCGGGTGGCTCTGGAAATGCAGGCCGCGGATCGTGCCGGCCTGCGCCGAGCTCGACTGGTTGTCCTGAACGAAGTCGAACGCGATGCCGTGCTCGACGAAGCGGCGGTGATTGTAGGTCTCGCAGAACACCCCGCGGGTATCGGCGAAGCCCTTCGGAACGATGACTTTGACGACCTCGATCGCGGTCGGCGTGACTGTCAGCACGAATGTTCTCCTGGGCTTTCGTCAGACCGCGATGCCGAGGCGTTCGCCCCGGTAGGCGCCGGAGCGGACCCGCTTCCACCAGTCGGCGTTGTCGACATACCATTGCACGGTCTGACGCAATCCCGTCTCGAAACTGTGGCGCGGCTGCCAGCCGAGTTCGCGGCCGATCTTCGCAGCATCGATCGCATAGCGCAGGTCGTGACCCGGCCGGTCGACCACGAATTCGATCAGGCGCTCGCGCGGGCCGATGGCGGCGTCCGGCGCCAGTTCGTCGACGATGCGGCAGATCGCCCGCACGACCGAAATGTTGGTGTGCTCGTTATGGCCGCCGACATTGTAGCTGTCGCCGACGACGCCGTTGGCGGCGACGCGCAGCAGCGCTTCGGCGTGATCATCGACATGCAGCCAGTCGCGCACATTGGTACCGGCGCCGTAGACCGGCAGCGGCCGGCCTTCGAGCGCGTTGATGATCGTCAGCGCGATCAGCTTCTCCGGAAACTGATAGGGACCGTAATTGTTCGAGCAATTGGTCATCACCGTCGGCAGGCCATAGGTGTGATGCCAGGCGCGCACCAGATGATCGGATCCGGCCTTCGACGCCGAATAGGGTGAGTTCGGCTGATAGGCCGACTGCTCCGTGAAACAGCCGGTCGGCCCGAGCGAGCCGAACACTTCGTCGGTCGAGATGTGGTGAAAGCGGAAATCCGCCTTGCGACGGGCCGGCATCGAGCGCCACAGCTCCAGCGCCGCCTGCAGCAGGACGAAGGTGCCGACCACATTGGTCTGGACGAACGCGCCGGGGCCGTCGATCGAACGGTCGACATGGCTCTCGGCGGCGAGATGCATGACGGTGTCGGGCGAAAAATCGGCGAACAGTTTCCGCATCGCCGCGGCGTCGGCGATGTCGGCGCGTTCGAATTGAAACCGCGGATCGGACGACACCGGCGCGAGAGATTCCAGATTGCCGGCATAGGTCAGCTTGTCGACGACGAGCACCTCGTGGTCGGTCGCCTCGATCAGCCGGCGCACGACCGCCGACCCGATGAAGCCGGCGCCACCCGTGATCATGAATTTTCTGGTCATCTCAGATCCGGCAGGATGGAGGACAGAGGACGACGGCCGAATGACCAGGGGACGCGCAACCGCGCCCCCAGCCCGAAGTGCTGTTACGCGGCGTTCCCGGCAGTTTCCGACACCGAATCGGAATTCGGCCACGCGCGCCCGCGGCCTTCAAGCGCCGTCTCGTCCTCCGCCTTGCGCTCGAACCCACTTTCCAGATTAAAATAGTCGCATATCTTCGGCAACCCGGCTGCTATAGAGTCGGACCAGCGAAAAAGCCGCCAAGGCACGCGAGGGCATCCTGCCACCACACAACAATGTGGTGAAGGGCGTCCGGGGGAGGAACAGGGTTGGAACACGCGTTAGAAGTGCGCAATGTATCCTTGCGTTTCGGCGGCGTCCGCGCGCTGAGCGAGGTGAGCTTTGCCGTCAATGACGGCGAACTGTTTTCCATCATCGGCCCCAACGGCGCCGGCAAGACCTCGATCGTCAATTGCATCTCCGGCCGCTACCGGCCGACAGAAGGCCAGCTGTTCTACCGCGGCCGCGACATCACCGCGCTGAAGCCGAATGCGCGCGCGCCGCTCGGCATCGGCCGCACCTTCCAGAATCTCGCGCTGTTCCACCACATGAGCGTGCTCGACAACATCATGGTCGGGCGCCACCACCTGCTGAAGAACAACTTCCTCACCGGGGCGCTGTACTGGCTCGGCGCCCGGCGCGAAGAGCTCGAACATCGCCACAAGGTCGAGGAGATCATCGACTTTCTCGACCTGCAGTCGGTGCGCAAGGCGACCGCCGGCACCCTCTCCTACGGGCTGCGCAAGCGCGTCGAGCTGGCGCGCGCGATGGCGCTGGAGCCGAAGCTGATCCTGCTCGACGAGCCGATGGCCGGCATGAACTTCGAAGAGAAGGAGGACATGGCCCGCTACATCGTCGACCTCAACGAGGAGTTCGGCATGACGGTGGTGATGATCGAGCACGACATGGGCGTGGTGATGGACATCTCCAACCGCGTCGTGGTGCTGGATTTCGGCCGCAAGATCGCCGAGGGCGAACCCGCAGACGTGCTCGCCGATCCGCACGTCCGGCGTGCTTATCTCGGCGAGGAGGACGAGGTGCTGGTCGATCCCGACGACGCGCCAGGCCATCCGGGCGTTGCGGAGCGCGTGGCATGATGGACTACGCCGGCCGCGTCGCGGCAGCCGATACGTTTCCCAAGCTGCTGCGGCTCAATGCGCGCGAGTTCGGCGGCGAGATCGCCTTGCGCGAAAAGTCGCTCGGGCTGTGGCGCGTCTTCACCTGGGCCGACTACCAGACCCGGGTGCACGACTTCGCGCTCGGGATGGTCGAACTCGGGCTCGGCCGCGGCGACGTCATCGGCATCATCGGCGACAACCGGCCGGACTGGGTGTCCGCCGAGATCGCCACGCACGCAATCGGCGCCATGAGCCTCGGCCTGTATCGCGACGTGCTCGACGAGGAGGCCGAATATCTGCTGAGCTACGGCGAGGCGAAGCTGGTGTTCGCCGAGGACGAGGAGCAGGTCGACAAGCTGCTGCTTCTCGCCGAGCGCGTGCCGAACCTCAAGCACATCGTCTATTCCGATCCGCGCGGGATGCGCAAATACGACGACCCGCGGCTGCTGCCGGCCGACCAGCTCGCCGAAATGGGCCGCGCCCGCGCCGCGCGCGAGCCGGGGATCTACGATCGCCTGGTCGATGCGACGGGCGGCGAGGACGTCGCGATCCTCTGCACCACCTCGGGCACCACCGCGCATCCCAAGCTGGCGATGCTGGCCGCGGGGCGCGTGCTGAAGCACTGCGCGACGTATCTCAGCTTCGATCCCAAGGGGCCGGAGGACGAATACGTCTCGGTGCTGCCGCTGCCCTGGATCATGGAGCAGGTCTACGCGCTCGGCAAAGCGCTGTTGTGCCGGATGAAGGTCAACTTCGTCGAAGAGCCCGACACGATGATGAACGACTTCCGCGAGATCGCGCCGACCTTCGTGCTGTTCGCGCCGCGCGTCTGGGAAGGCATCGCGGCGGATGTGCGGTCGCGGGTGATGGACGCCTCGCCATTGAAGCAGCGGCTGTACGAGACCGGCATGAAGGCCGGCCTCGCGGCGCTCGCCGACGGCAAGCATTCGGCGTTCGCCGACGCCGTGCTGTTCCGCGCGCTGCGCGACCGGCTCGGCTTCACGCGACTGCGTTCGGCGGCGACCGGCGGCGCCGCACTCGGGCCGGATACTTTCAAATTCTTCCGCGCGATGGGCGTGCCGCTGCGCACGCTGTACGGCCAGACCGAACTGCTCGGCGCCTACACGCTGCACAGAGCGGACGCGGTCGATCCGGACACCACCGGCGTGGCGATGGGCGCCGAGATCGAGATCAAGGTCGAGAACCCCGACGTCCAGGGCATCGGCGAGATCGTTGTGCGCCACCCCAACATGTATCTCGGCTACTACAAGAACGAGGAGGCCTCCGCCGCCGACATGAAGGACGGCTGGATGCAATCCGGCGACGCCGGCTATTTCAATGCGAGCGGCCAGCTCGTCGTCATCGACCGCATCAAGGATCTCGCCGAGACCTCGCATGGCGAGAAGTTCTCGCCGCAATATATCGAGAACAAGCTGAAATTCTCGCCCTATGTCGCCGAAGCCGTGGTGCTGGGCGCCGGGCGAGACCGGCTCGCGGCGATGATCTGCATCCGCTACTCGATCATCTCGAAATGGGCCGAGAAAAAGCGGATCGGCTTCACCACCTATTCGGACCTCGCGTCGCGGCCCGAGGTCTACGAGATGCTGCGCAGCGAGGTCGAATCGGTCAATGCGACGCTGCCGCCGGCGCAGCGGATCTCGCGCTTCCTGCTGCTCTACAAGGAGCTCGACGCCGACGACGGCGAACTCACCCGCACCCGCAAGGTCCGTCGCAGCGTCATCAACGAAAAATACGCCGACATCATCGACGGCATCTATGGCGGCCGGAGCGAGATCCCGGTCGACACCCAGATCCAGTTCCAGGACGGCACGACGCAGCGGATCCGGACGTCGCTGAAGGTCGTCGAGCTCGGCCATGGCGCGGCGCATGCGGAGGCGGCGGAATGAGCGCGCTGTCGATCGCAACAACGCCAGTGACTGCGCCCTCTCCCCTTGTGGGAGAGGGCAGCATCAACGCCCGCCCCGCTGACAACCGGGTGAGGGGTCGGGCGCGACGTCGGCGCCCCCTCACCCGCCCTCGCTTCGCTCGGGCACCCTCTCCCACAAGGGGAGAGGGGAAGCGCCCCCTCGCTGGTAGTCACGCCGCATGAACACACAGCTTCTGTTCCAGCTTCTCGTCAACGGCCTCGTGGTCGGCACGCTGTACGGCGTGGTGGCCATGAGTTTCGTGCTGATCTACAAGGCCACTCAGGTCGTCAACTTCGCGCAGGGCGAGCTGCTGCTGATCGGCGCCTGGGTGTGCTGGGCGCTGCTCGCCAAATATCAGGTGCCGTTCTATGTCGGCATGCCGCTGACGCTGGTGTTCATGTTCGCGTTCGGCATCGCGATCCAGATCGTGGTGCTGCGGCCGATGATCGGCGAGCCGATCATCTCGGTGATCATGGTGACGATCGCGCTGTCCACCGTGTTCCAGGCGACGCTGAAATGGATCTTCGGCGTCAGCCCACAGCCGTTCCCGCAGATTTTCACCAGCCAGTCGGTGTCGTTCGCCGGGCTGCAGATCCAGACCGTCTATGTGATGAGTCTCGTGGTTTCGATCGCGATGATGATCGGGATGGCGTGGTTCTTCAAAGTGTCGAAATACGGCCTGGCGATGCGCGCCACCGCGTTCAACCAGCAGGTCGCGCAATCGCTCGGCATCTCGGTGAAGAGCGTGTTCGCGATGGCCTGGGCGATCTCGGCCACGGTCTCGGCGGTCGCCGGCGTCGTCGTCGCCGTGGTCAACGGCGTGTCGTCCGGCCTGTCGGCCTACGGCATCAAGGTGTTTCCGGCGGCGATCCTCGGCGGGCTCGACTCGATCGGGGGCGCGGTGCTCGGCGGCATCATCATCGGCCTGCTGGAAAATCTCGCGCAGTATATCGACAGCGAATATCTGCACTGGGGCAATCTCTACGAAATCGCGCCGTTTTACGTGATGATCATCATCCTGATGATCAAGCCCTACGGGCTGTTCGGCACCAAGGACATCGAGCGCATCTGATATGGCAAGCCCGTCACTGATCCCCGCCGGCGATTTCCGCACCAGCTACGCCGCCGACACCACGATCTTCCCGACCAGGACCAGCCGCAACGCGGCGATCCTCGGCATCGTGCTGATCTCGTTCGCGCCGCTGGTGCTGTCGGGCTACTGGCTGAGCGTGCTGATCCAGATCGGCATTTTCGGCATCGCCGCACTCGGCCTGAACATTCTGGTCGGCTTCACCGGACAGATCTCGATCGGCCATGCCGCGTTCTTCCTGCTCGGCGCCTATACTTCGGCCTATCTCAACAACAATCTGCCGATCCCGGTGTTCTTCACCATCCCGCTCGCCGGCGTCATCACCGCGCTGGTCGGGCTGGTGTTCGGGCTGCCGGCGGCGCGGCTGAAAGGCCTTTATCTCGTCATCGCCACGCTGGCGGCGCAGTACATCCTGATCGACTTCTTCTCCCGCGCCGAATGGTTCTCCGGCGGCTCGGTGCCGGCCTCCGCCAATCCGTTCTCGCTGTTCGGCTACATGCTGCGGGGCGACAAGCAATATTTCTACGTCGTGCTGGCCTATCTGCTGGTCAGCTACCTGCTGGTGACCAACCTGATGCGGACCCGCGACGGCCGGGCGCTGGTGGCGGTGCGCGACCATTACCTTTCCGCCGAGATCATGGGCATCAATCTCACCAAATATCGCACGCTGTCGTTCGGGCTGGCGGCGTTCTTCGCCGGCATCGCCGGGGCGCTGTACGCGCATTATCAGCTCGTGGTGTCGAACGAAGGCTTCGGCATCGAGCGCTCGATCCTGTTTCTGGCGATGATCATCATCGGCGGCATCGGCTCGATCTCGGGCACGCTGATGGGCACCGCCTTCGTGGTACTGCTGCCGGAAGCGATGGAATGGATCAGCATGGAGCTGAAGGGCGGCGCCATCGACCGCGCGCTGCAGCTCAACAACAACCTGACCTTCCTGCGCGAGATCGCGATCGGCCTGATCATCATCGCCTTCCTGGTGTTCGAGCCGGACGGGCTGGCGCATCGCTGGCGGCAGATCAAGGCGTACTGGAAGCTCTACCCGTTTTCACACTGAGGTCGGGACGAACGAACCACAAGAACTCGACGAAGAACCACAGGAGGAGACCAACCATGACGATGAAATCCCTGTTGAGCACGGCGTCGCTGGCGCTGCTGATCGCCGCGACGTCGGCGACCGCGCAGGCGCAGATCGCGATCGGCCATCTCGCCGATTATTCGGGCGGCACCTCGGACGTCGGCACGCCCTACGGCCAGGCCGTCGCCGACACCTTCGCCTGGGTCAACAAGAAGGGCGGCGTCGGCGGCAAGCAGCTCAATGTCGACACCAACGATTACGGCTATCAGGTGCCGCGCGCGATCGCGCTGTACAAGAAGTGGTCCGGCGGCGACAAGGTCGCGGCGATCATGGGCTGGGGCACCGCCGACACCGAGGCGCTGACCGGCTTTCTCGCCCAGGACAAGATCCCCGATCTGTCGGGCTCCTACGCCGCCGCGCTGACCGATCCGGAGGGCACCAGCGGCAAGGCCAAGCCGGCGCCCTACAACTTCTTCTATGGCCCGTCCTATTCGGATGCGCTGCGCGCCGAACTGATGTGGGCGGCGGAGGACTGGAAGGCCAAGGGCAAGTCCGGCGCGCCGAAATTCGTCCATATGGGCGCCAACCACCCCTATCCCAACGCGCCGAAAGCCGCCGGCGAAGCGCTCGCCAAGGAGCTCGGCTTCGAAGTGCTGCCGCCGCTGGTGTTCGCGCTGGCACCGGGCGACTACAGCGCGCAGTGCCTCAGCCTGAAGAGCTCGGGCGCCAACTACGCCTATCTGGGCAACACCGCGGCGTCGAACATTTCGGTAATGAAGGCCTGCAAGGCGGCCGGCGTCGACGTGCAGTTCATGAGCAACGTCTGGGGCATGGACGAGAACGCCGCGAAGACCGCGGGCGATGCCGCCGACGGCGTGATCTTCCCGCTGCGCACCGCGGTCGCCTGGGGCGGCAACGCGCCCGGCATGAAGACCGTCGAGGAGATCTCCAAGACCTCCGACCCCTCCGGCAACGTCTATCGCCCGGTGCACTACGTCGCAGCCGTCTGTTCGGCGCTGTACATGAAGGAAGCGCTCGACTGGGCCGCGGCGAATGGCGGCGCGACCGGCGAGAACGTCCGCAAAGGCTTCTACCAGAAGAAGGACTGGGTGCCGGCCGGGATGGACGGCGTCTGCAATCCGTCGACCTGGACCGACAAGGATCACCGCGGCACCACCAAGGTCGACCTGTATCGCGCCAAGGTGTCGGGCCCGACCGACGGCGACCTCAAGGACCTGATCGCCAAGGGCACGATCAAGCTCGAAAAGGTCAAGACCGTCGACCTGCCGCGCAAGCCGGAATGGCTGGGGTGGTGAGCTGAGCGCGCACGCCTGATCTCCCTCTCCCCGCGTGCGGGGAGAGGGTCGGGGTGAGGGGGCGCCGAAACGAGTCGCAGAGGCTCGGCCGTGCTGAAGCGCCCCCTCACCCGACCGGCCTCGCTGCGCTCGTCCGGTCGACCTCTCCCCGCGCGCGGGGAGAGGTGTTCGGATGGCGCCGCGAACGGCCTCACAGTCCGCAAGAGAGAACTTCGGAGTTCGTCGTGCAAGCTACCGCGCAAACCGACACCCGCCCTTCCCCTGCTCCGACCGTCGCTCCGCTGCTCAGCGTCAAGAACATCGAGGTGGTCTATGACGACGTCATTCTGGTGCTGCGCGGCCTCAGCCTCGACGTGCCGCAGGGCGCGATCGTGGCGCTGCTCGGGGCCAATGGCGCCGGCAAGTCGACGACGCTGAAGGCGATTTCCGGCCTGCTCAAGACCGAGGACGGCGAGGTGACCCGCGGCGAAATCGTGTTCGACGGCGAGCGGATCGATGGCGTCGACCCGGACAAGATCGTCCGCCGCGGCATCTTCCAGGTGATGGAAGGCCGCCGCATCATCTCGGATATGACCTCGCTGGAAAACCTGCGGCTCGGCGCCTTCACCCGCAGCGACCGCAACGTCGCCGCCGATATCGACATGGTCTACAATTACTTCCCGCGGCTGAAGGAACGCACCGGGCTCGCCGGCTATCTGTCCGGCGGCGAGCAGCAGATGCTGGCGATCGGCCGCGCGCTGATGGCCCGGCCGAAGATGATCCTGATGGACGAGCCGTCGATGGGCCTGTCGCCGCTGCTGGTGAAGGAAGTGTTCTCGATCATCAGGCAGATCAACCGCGACCTCGGCGTCACCATCCTGCTCGTCGAACAGAACGCGCGCGCCGCGCTCTCGGTGGCGAGCCACGGCTACATCATGGAGCAAGGCAAGGTTGTGCTCGACGGCACCGCAGACGAACTGCGCGACAACGAGGACGTCAAGGAATTCTACCTCGGCGGCGCCGGCGATCAGCGCAAGAGCTTCAAGAATTTGAAAAGCTTCAAGCGAAGGAAGCGCTGGCTGTAACGGCGGCACACCGCGTGGCAAGTCCGGCAGTGCCGGCGAAACGCGCGCCTCGAACAACCCGGAGCGCGATCGCGGCGATCAGCTTGATCCTCGGCCAGAGGTCCGATCGGTCTTGGCCGGCGCGCCGTCGATGATCGCGATCATCGCATCCAGCCGCGCCTCCCATGAATTCGCCGTCAGCACGGGATGGTCGAGCGGCAGCACCCCCTCCGCCGGCCGCTGAAGCGCATGCTCAACCTGGACCTCGAACCCGGCGACGCCGTGGGCGACGCGATGGATCGCGGCGAAGTCCCTGAGCGCCGGCAGAGCGGTCGCGATCACGGGTCGACCCGCCGCGAGATACTCGAAGAATTTCATCGGAAACATCGAGCGGCTGTAGTCGTTGATGAGTTGCGGCAGCAGCGCGACATCGGCGCCGCGCAGATAGTCCGGAAGCTGCGCGTAGGGCCGCCATCCGAGAAAATGGGCGTTTGGCATCGCCCGCAATTCGGCGATCGTCTCGTCTCGCTGCCCCTCCCGCTCCTCGCCGATGAAGACGAGGTGCCAGTCCGGCCTCGCCTTCGCCAGCGCGGCGAGCAGCCCGAAATCGATCTTGAAGTTGGACAGCGCGCCGACATACATCAGCCGCGGCCCCGGGATCTCCGCGAGGTCGGTCGGCAGCGGACGACCGCGCCGCGCGGCGCCGAAATGTTCGATGTCGGCAACGTTGTTGAAATAGTGTGTGCGCGCACCCGCGATTTTCCGGCAATGCTCGTCCAGCGCCAGGCTGGTGACGAACACGTGATCCGCCCGCTCCAGAAGGCGGCGCTCGACGCTCTCGAATTCGGTCCGGTCGACCCCTGGTATCGCGCCGAGATCATCGACCGCATGATACACGATTGCGCTCGGCCGCACGGCGCTCGCCGCGCCGAGCATGTAGGGGTGGTAGGTCCACACGATCGGATGCGCGGCGTTCTGCGCGCGCAGCCAGGACCGGACGCGATGTTCGAGCTGCCAATGGTTGAAACGGCTGATCGGGCCGAATCGATGGCCGAGCGGAATCGTCAGCGGCGAGAATACCCACAGGTTCGGTCGCACTTCGCGGATTGGCGCGGTGCCGCGTCGCAGACGCGCCGCGATGCGCCGGGCATCCAGCGCATTGATGCCGGGCCTCCTGATCCCGACCGTCTCGACGTAGAGCACACGGTAGCCGCGATCGGCGAGCCGGCTCGCAATGTGTTGCTTGTTGGTCCAGTATGGCGAATCCCAATCGGCAGTCGAGAACAGCACGACGGGTTTCGAGTTTGCAGCCATCATAGATCAGCGGCGTACAGCAAGACACCGGGGCATCGCAATGCCGTTTATCCGGCTTCGCATCGCGCAGCGCTCACAACTGAACACAGGAACAGGGTTCGTCCCGGTCGATGCTGATGTTCCCCGCACCTGCCGATCCCGGCCGCCCGTCGGTGGTTACAATTTACCGTTGAATATTGCGGGGCGGCAATTATCAATTGCCGTTTTATGCGACGGAACATCCGCCGTTGATTGGGGACACAAATGATTGCCTCTAAAGAGCTGATTTTCCGCGACGGATGGCATCCGATCGAATCGAATGGCGATGTCGCGTGGAGGTGGTCCAGCAAAGTGGCCGAGCTCGCGGTGCCCGCCGCCGCCGGGCGATACCTTCTGATCGACTATGCCCGTCCCGAATATTTCGGCGACACCGACTGCCGGGTCGCCGGCCCGTCGGCCGACGCCTCGCTTCCGATCCGTCTCGGACGCGGCAAATTGCTGATCGATCTCGCCCATCTGAATGCCCGGTCGGGCGACCTGCTGCATTTCGATCTGTCGAGCCCGTACCGGCCGGAAGGCGACCCCCGCGATCTGGGCCTGATGGTCTTCAATGTCGACACGCCATCCTCCGAGGCGATCAACCGCTACAAGCGCGAAGTCGGATTGCACGAGCTCCCTCTCATTGCCGACTATACCCCGAGCGAGCTCACGATCGCCGTCAGCGACAAATGCAACCTGCGCTGCGTGACCTGCTTCGCCCATCACCGGCAGGAAGGCGACAACAACGCGAACTACGACGACTTTCCGCCTGAACTGATACCAAGAATCAAAGACGCAGCCATGGGCGCTTCGCGCATCCAGATCCATGGCGGCGCCGGTGAACCGTTGATGGCGCGCAAATTCTGGGACTGGTTCACGCTCCTCGACAACAATCCCGGCGCCAAGATCGAATTCAACACCAACGGGCTGACGTTCAATGCCAAGAACATCGAACGCCTCCTGAAATACAATGTCGATCACATCAGCGTCTCGTTCGACGCCGCAACCCCTGAAATCTACGCGAAGATCCGCGGGGGCGATTTCGACCGACTCGTCAGCAACATGCGTTCCCTGGTCGAACAGCGGAAGCAGAACGGCAATCCGATCCGAGTTCTTTTCAACATGACCGTGAACAAGACCAACGCGGTCGATGCTCCGAAACTGGTTCGCCTCGCACATGACATCGGCGTCGACGGAGTCGAACTGTACCATCTGAACTCCGGCCAGGGTTTCAACTGGACCGTCGTCAAGAACGGGCACCCCTTCAACTACAGGGAAAATCTGCCGGAACACAATCAGGAGCTGATCCGGAGGTGCATCGAACAGGCGCGCGCAACCGCCGATAAATTGGGGTTGTACCTGTTCGTCGATCCCCGATTCCAGGTCACGCTGTACGGCCGGGCCGACGAAGCATCGAGCGCGATGCCGGAATACCGCGAGTGTCGCGCCCCGTGGCATTGGCTCGCCATGGAGGTGAGCGGCAAAGTCAAACCCTGCTGCATGGCCACGAAGCCGCTCGCCAACCCCCACGACGCCAGCGCCATGGAAATCTGGAACGGACCGGAGATGCAGCGGCTGCGGAAGAACATCAAAAGCAATTCACTCGACCCGATCTGCATCGGCGCAAGCTGCCGCTACGTCATGAAGAGCACCATGGCCCACACCGAAGCCGATGTGCCTGCCCTGCAGGACGATTCGCGCGCTCACGGCGGCCTATGAAGACGAGCGGCGGCGAGCCAGCGAATTCGAGAACTCGCTGTCCTGGCGGATCACCTACCCGCTGCGGCTGCTCAGCAAGGCAATTCGCGGCAGCCGATCCTAGACTAGAGCAGCTCTGCTTTTGATGGAATCAGAGCTCCCAACCCGGCGATGCGTGTTCTTCGCCCGGAAACGCGATAGCTGCGTCCCGCGAACGCGGATCAGATCCGGACGGTGTCGGCTTCGTGAACCGCGCAGAGGATGTGATAGAACGTCGACGCGGGAATGAATTCGACCAGGGAGCGGCCCTCCTGGTCGAACTGGTCGTACCACCCGCCCCGCACCGGGTGGGACAGATAGTGCGCGTGAAGACTCGCGAACGCCGCCCGGGCCTGGACGTGTGCCCCCTCGATGCCGTCCTCGGCCTGGGCCAGCCATGCCTTTGCCAGTTCGGTTTGCGGCCAGCACCGCCTCGTTGATTTCGTGATGCGCCCGCTCGCGTCACCCTCGTCGGTCAGACAGCCGGTGGCTTCGTCACGGTAGCGCAAGGTCGAACTCAGCAATCGCTCGCGGTAATGGGCCGTCGGACATCCGCTGATCCGCTGAAACTGCTTGAGCAACCAGACCCATTCCGCCTGATGACCGGGCTCGACGCGGACCGGCTCGATCCTCGACCAGTCGTCCTCGAAATACTCGCCCAGGACGCGACGGGGTTTGTCGTAGAAATGCGCGGCGAACAACGCGAACAACTCGCCCGCGCGGGTTTGGAATCCTACATCGTTGGTCGCATCGAATGCGGCGACCATCGCTTCCAGCAGATGCATATGGGGATTCTGCCGGCGCGGAAGCGCGGGCGGCACGCTCTCGAGATATCCGCCGTGGCTCGAACGCATCTCGCCATCGAGGAAGCCGACGAACTCGTCGATCTCGCTACGCACCTGCGCGTCACGTTCCAGCGCATACACATTCGACAGCGCCAGCAGGACGAAGGCATGATCGTAGCAATCGCGGCGCGCGTCGAGCGTCGCTCCATCGGCTCCGAGCAGATGAACGAAACCCGGCCGGCCGTCCGGTCCCTTTGCCTTTTCCAGCAGGTATTCCAGCCCCTTGAGCGCGATGGCGCGGCCTTCCGGATACCAGCCCGATTTCGCAGCCTTGGCGAAGCAATAGATCTGCCGGGCCTGAACCCGCAGCCGCCGCGGCGCTTCGCGGTCCGCCCGCCCCGACCGGTCGAGGCGTTCGACGAAGCCGCCGCTCGCCTGATCCCAGCCCTCCGTCGCCCACAACGGTAGCGAGTGGTCGATGATCGACGCCTTCAACGTCGCGACGATATCCGGATCGCCGCTCGCGACAGCCGACTGCCGCATCACGGACGTGGGGACGATTGCCGGCATCGCTTGATCTCCAACATGTGGCTGGCAGAGTAACGTGTCGCAGAGGGATCGATTACTGTGGCGACGATGTGGCGGATTGCTGCTGCGAAAATGCGCTGTCCCCCAAAGGGCGATATGCTAAACACCCCCGACAAATTCCAATCGATCGAAGCTCGCCGATATCTCCGCGCGAGCCCGTGCGAGGCACTATGACATCGCAGATTATTCCTGTCATCATGTGTGGCGGCGCTGGAACGCGGCTGTGGCCCGCGTCGCGCGAGAGCATGCCGAAGCAGTTCATCGCGATGTTCTCCGAGCGCTCGACCTTCCAGGAAACGGCGATCCGGGTTGTCGGCAACGCGCTGTTCGCCAAACCGATCATCGTCACCAGCGCCGAGTTCCGCTTCGTCGTCGCCGATCAGTTGCAGCAGGTCGGCGTCGAGGCCGACATCGTGCTGGAGCCGTTTCGACGCGATTCCGGGCTGGCCGTCGCGGTCGCCGCCGTGCTCGGTCGGCGGCGGTCTCCCGAATCGATTCTGCTGGTGCTGGCCTCGGATCACGCGATCAAGAAGGTCGACGCCTTCCACACGGCCTGCGCCGACGCGCTGCAGGCCGCCGAGGACGGCTACATCGTCACCTTCGGCGTCATTCCCGACGAGCCCGCGACCGGATACGGCTATCTCAAGCCGGGCCTCCCCCTCGGCGACGGACCGGTGCACAAGCTCGACAAATTCGCCGAGAAGCCGACCCGCGACATGGCCGAACACTACATCCGCGACGGTTATTTGTGGAACAGCGGCAATTTCCTGTTCAGGTCGGAAACGATGCTGAATGAAATCGTCCGGTTTCAACCCGAGCTTGCAGAGGCGGCGGAAGCCACCGTCGCCGGCGCGGTCGGCGATCTGGATTTCACGCGGCTCGCCAAGGCGCCGTTCGAGGCGGCGCCGAAAATCTCGATCGACTATGCAGTGATGGAAAAGACCGACCGGAGTGCGGTGCTGGCGGTCGATTTCGGCTGGTCGGACCTCGGCAGCTGGGAAGCGATCTGGGCCAACGCCGAGCAGGACGGCGCCGGCAATGCACTGTCGGGCCCCTGCGAAGTCGTCGACGTCAAAAATGCGATCGTGCACAGCGACGAGTCGATCCTGACCACGGTGATCGGCCTCAGCGACGTGGTGGTGATCGCGTCGGCAGACGCGGTGCTGGTCGCGCCTCGCGGCATCACCAGCGAGATCAAGGTGCTGGTCGAAAAGCTCAAGGCCGCGGGTCGCGTGGAAGCCACCGAGCATCGACGGATCTATCGGCCGTGGGGTTACTACGAGACGCTGAACAACGGCGGACGGCACCAGGTCAAGCGCATCCTGGTGAAGCCGGGACAGCAATTGTCGCTGCAGAAGCACTTCCATCGATCGGAGCATTGGGTCGTGGTGCACGGCACCGGCGAGATCACGATCGGCGAGGAAGTCCGCATGCTGCACGAGAACCAGTCGACCTACATCCCGGTCGGCGCGGTGCACCGGCTCGCCAATCCGGGGCGTATTCCGCTGGAACTGATCGAGGTCCAGGTCGGCTCGTATCTCGGCGAGAACGATATCGTCCGGCTCGAGGATGCCTACAACCGCGTCGATTGATTGGCTTCGAGTTGCGGGAACGTTCGGCCGATGCGCATCCTTCATTCGTACAAGATCTACCGCCCGGACGTCGAAGGCGGTATCCCGGAAGTCATCTCGCAACTGATCGGGCTGAACGGTTCGGGCGACCACAGCGCCATTCTGACCGCGCGCAAACGCGGATGGGGCCGTCGCTTCGACATCGGGGGCGCCGGCGTCGAAGCGGTCGGATCGTTCGGCGAGCTATTGTCGATGCCGATCGCCCCGCAATTCCCGTTCGTGCTTCGGCGCAAGGCGAGCGACTTCGACGTGTTGGCGCTGCATGCGCCATTCCCGCTCAATGACCTCGGAATCGCCCTCGGCGTTCCGGACGACGTCGCGGTGGTCGTGCATTGGCACGCCGAAATCATCGGCCGGCGCGCGATCGTGAAGCTGCTTGCTCCCATCATCAGGCACACGCTCGCCCGGGCGGACCGGATCGTGGTGTCGGATCAGAGCATTATCGATCGCTCGGAATTCCTGGCGCCGCACGTCGCCAAGTGCAGCAGCATCCCATACGGCATCAAGCCCGAGGAATGGGCCGGGCTCGATGCCGACCAGGCGCAGCGCGCGGCCGCATTGCGCAGCCGGTATCCCCGCATGATCGTCTCAATGGGGCGGCTGGTCCCCTACAAGGGATACCCCGTGCTGCTCCGAGCGCTGCAGGACATCGATGCGCATCTGATCCTGATCGGAGACGGCAGCGAACGGCAGGCGCTAGTGCAACTCGCCGGCGAACTCGGTGTCGCCGACCGCGTCACCTTCACCGGCCTGCTGCCGCGGGGCGACATGAAGGTCCATCTGCACGCCGCGCGGGTGTTCGTACTGCCCTCCGTGACCACCGCCGAAGCATTCGGCATCGTCCAGATCGAGGCGATGGCGGCCGGGCTTCCGATCGTCAATACCACCCTGCCGACGGCCGTGCCCAAGATCGCCCGCAACGAGCTGGAAGGGCTCAGCGTTGCGCCGAACGACTCCCGGGCGCTGGCGCAAGCCGTCAATCGCCTGCTCGACGATCCGGAGCACGCGGTCCGGCTCGGCCGCGCCGGCGCCGAGCGTGTCGACGGAGAATATTCCCAGTCTGCATTCCTCCGGCGGGTGTCGTCGATCTATTCGTCGGCGCTGGGGGAACGACGCGACCGACCACCCGCCGGCGCTCAATGAAGGCCTTGACTTGAACGCAATGAACCGGCATCTGCCGAGCCGACGATCGCAAAATCAGCGTTTCGGGCGACGTCTCCTCGCCGATGCTGTCCGGCCTCCCCTCTGATCAATTGGAACGGCCCATGATAGCCGACACCACTGCCACGCCGCCGCGCCCCCCGCGTGGCCGTCGAAGCTTCTCGCTGAAGCAGTATTTCGATCTGGTGACGACCCTGACCCAGAAGGAGGTCAAGGTCCGCTACAAGAACAACGTCCTCGGCTATCTGTGGTCGATCGCCAATCCATTGGCCTCGGCGATGGTGTTCTATTTTGCGCTCCAGGTCATCATGGCCACGAACGTCCCGAACTATGTGGTCTTCCTGATCATCGGGCTGTTCTCGTGGCAATGGTTCAGCAACTACCTGATCGGGGCCTGCGGGGTCTTCCTGGCGAACGGCAGCCTGATCAAGAAGTCGGTGTTTCCGCGCTTCGTTCTTCCGATCGCGCTGAACCTGCAGGACACGTTCCACTTCGTGATGTCGATCCCGGTCACGCTGGTATTCCTGTTCGCCTACGGACTGCATTTTGGTTGGGCGATTCCGCTCGGCATCCTGATCATCTGCCCGGCGCAGTTCCTGCTGCAGCTCGGCCTCGGCCTGGCGCTGTCGTCGAGCAATCTGTTCTTCAGAGACATGGAGCGGATTCTCGCGATCGGCCTGAACATGATGTTCTACCTGTCGCCGGTGATCTATCCGATCGAGCGCGTTCCCGCGCAGTACGCCACGCTGATCTATCTCAATCCGATGACACCCCTGATCGAGGCCTGGCGCGGCGTTTTCCTGAACGGAACGCTGCAATGGGGCAATATCGGCCTGGCGTATCTTTATGCCGCGATCGCAATGGCGTTCGGCATCTTGATCTATCGCGCTTTGGTCGATCGCTTTGCCGAAGTCATCTAGTCCTTCCGGAGCCGCGTCGTCATGAGCTGCGCCATCAAGTTCGACCATGTCCGCAAGACGTTTGCGGACCGCACCTTCCTGACCGGGGGATTCAAGAACTTCATCCTGAACGGTTTCCAGTTCTCGAAGTACAGCGGCAACCACCTCGTGCTCGACGACATCTCGTTCGAAATCGCCCATGGATCGACCGTCGGCTTCGTCGGCCGGAACGGCGCCGGCAAGAGCACGCTGCTCGGCCTGATCGCCGGGATCATGAAGCCGGACAGCGGCACGATCGACGTCGACGGCCGGGTCTCGTCCCTGCTCGAGCTCGGCGCCGGCTTTCATCCCGATCTGTCCGGCCGTGAGAACATCGAGCTGTACGGCGTCGTGCTCGGATTTTCGCGCGCCGAGATTCGGCGGCGGCTCGACAGCATCATCGACTTCGCCGAGCTCGCCGAACATATCGAGACGCCGATCCGCTTCTATTCGAGCGGGATGCTGGCGCGGCTCGGCTTCTCGGTGGTGTCGCAGCTCGACCCGGAGATACTCCTGGTCGACGAAGTCCTCGCCGTCGGCGACTACAAATTCCAGGCCAAATGCCAGGAAGTCATCAAGCGGTTTCGCGCCGACGGCGGCACCATTGTGCTGGTGTCGCACGCCGCGGGCGACATCATCAAACTGTGCGACCAGGCCTTCTTCATCGAGAACCATCGCATCGCCGCTTCCGGAGATCCTGCCGAGGTGATGGCGAAGTACCAACCGCAGAGCGAGTGAACGCGCCGACTGCCGCCGGGGTGTGAGCGGATCGTGACCGCGCCGCCGCGACCGGACGCCGCCGCTGCATGACGCGGTGCCGGCGGAGGTCCGATCCGCAGCGCCCGGCGATCCCGACCGACCGCCGTCGCACCCGGCCGGTCAAATGGCCGCAGCACGATTTTGCCGCCCGGCCTCGACGCACACCGCAGAGGTCGAGATCCTGCTCTCTTGTTCAGTCCGCAAATAATGTTAAGAATCGGCAGCCAAAGGACCGGGCGTCTTATGATCAAAGCCATCTTCAACGTTCACCCCTACGCCATGGAGTTGCCGGGCGGGGGCGAAATGCAGATCCTGAAATATCATCAATACATGCCGAGTGAATGTGAAGTCATCCTTCACGACATCTGGCATCCCCGGCTCAGCGAAGCCCGCATCTTCCATCATTTTCATATGGTCGCCGGGGCCGAAGGGTTTCTCGACTACGTCAAGACGCTGCGTTCGAAGGTCGTCCTCAGTCCGAATCTCTGGGTCAACGCGTCGAACAGCGAGAATCTGAACCGCCGCCAGATCAGCCAATACTACGACATCGCGGACATGATCGTCTGCAACTCCAGGGCCGAAATCGAAAACCTCGCTCAGCACACCAACCTTCCGAGAGAAAAGGCGCGGGTCGTGCCGAACGGCGTGGATCTGTCGTTCATGACGCCGGTACTGGACGGCGCCTTTCGTGAGTGGGCCGACATCAGCGGACCCTATATTCTGTCGGTCGGCAACATCGAGCGGCGCAAGAACCAGATCGGCGCCATCCGTGCCGCGCGGTCGGTCGGGCTTCCGCTGGTGTGCATCGGCCGTATCCGTGAGAAGGACTATTTCGACGAATGCGTCCGCAACGGCGCGGAAGCGTTTCGGTTCGTCGGTCCGCTCGACCAGGGCGACCCGCGCCTCGCTGCGGCGTATCAGCATTGCGAGGCCTTCCTGTTTCCCAGTCAGCTCGAAACACCGGGCATCGCCGCCCTCGAGGCGGCGGCGGCCGGGGCCGCGCTGGTGATCACCAACGAAGGCAGCACGCGCGATTATTTCGCCGGCTATGCCGAATATGCCGATCCGAACGATCAGAATTCGATCAATTCGGCGCTGGCACGCGCGCTGTCGAATCCGCGGGGCAACGATCTGCGGCACCACGTCGTGACCAACTTCTCATGGCCGCACGTCGTCATGCATCTGCTCGGACACTATCTGGAACTGTCGTACGAGTGAGCGACGGCGGATCGATCCGCCGGCTGGAGCGCTTCATCGACTGATTGAAGCGATCTGGCCCTTGCCAGATGCACTGACTCCTCATCCTGAGGAGCCCGGCGAAGCCGGGCGTCTCGAAGGATGCGGCGACGCAGGGCCGGCGGCACATGGTTCGAGACGGCGCTGCGCGCCTCCTCATCATGAGGTTGTGCCTGCGGCGAGGATCCTGAACGCCAGTGCTGATTCCATCGGAAACAGAACGGCTCTGGTCGAAACACGCTTCAACCCGCCCGCGACCTGTTCCTCGCTATCCCGGCACCGAGTTCGACGATGACGTCCGAAGCCGAACGTAGCCAATCGTCGGACGCCGACGCCAGCACCACGGTCTTGCCCGACGCCGCCATAACCGCAGCGTGTCCCCGGATCTTTCCGAGCATCTGAGGATCGAACATCAACGACATCTCGTCGAGCAGATAGATATCGGCATCGCGGAACAGGCACGCGGTGACCGCGATCCGCGCGCGGTCCATCTCGGAAATATCGCGCACCAGGACGTAGGCGAGATCGAGCATCCCGGCAAACAGGAAGGCGACTTCGAGGCGGCGCTTGGCCGCGTCGGGATCGCCACCGGGCGACACCAGCGCAGCGCTCAGGGCGTCGGCGACCGAGTGCCGCGGCTGCAGGCCGTCGCGAATGGCTGCTGCCGAAGACACCCTGCCGGTGACCCGTATCGTTCCGGCCGAAGGCGCTTCGCGACCTTCGATACTCGTGAACAGCTTGCGATGGAGCAACGGGCGAGGCCCCAGGATTCCGAGGACAGACCCGGCTCGGATCTGCAGGTCGATCGGGCCGAGCCTGAGTTGCTTGGGCTTGTGCGGATGGTCGCGTCGACCGAATCGCAGCCAGCCGACCAGCGCATCGGCCGCGGACGGCGGCTGCGTCTCGATGTCGAAGCAGGCGCCCGCGACGTGAACGACTTCATCTTGTGTCATTGCGCATTCTGCAAATCGAGGTTGCCATGCATTACCACCCTTTCATTGAGCGAATGAAAGGTGCCCGAGCGGCTCGGCTCGAAGACGTTCCCCGAGACCAGCCCTCGCCCGACCGTGTCGAGCCCGAAGATCGCAAAATCGTGCGTCGGCTCGAAGCCGGAATAAGCGCCGATGGTGCTGTTGCGGACCGCAAGCATCCGGCAGGCGTCCACATGAATTCCGGACGCATCCGGATTGAGTCGGCCGTTGCCGGCGATCGAAGCGGCGTCGATCGAGATGTGGCTGCCGCCATTGATCACCACGCCCGCCTCGCCGTTGTTGTAAACGCGGGCGCCGTTGAAGGAAATGTCATGCACCGTGCCGTAAGGATCGTTGACCACGATACCGGCTCCCTGATTGGAGCTCGACCAATCGCCGATCGATTGAACGCGTCGCACCATCCCCGTCGGGGTCGAGTCGATTCGCAGGCCGCTGCGGGTGCAATTGTCGACCGCATTGCGCGCCAGAAAGACGTGCTCCAGCCATCGCTCGGGTGTGGCGACCAAGTGGATGCCGATGCCGCAATGAAACGCGCCGCAGGCGTCGACCCAGATGCCCTGTGAGTTCGCAATTCGAAACCCGACCTCGCACGGCTGCGAGGCGCCGGGGCACTGCACGAACACACGCGTCAGATACTGATCATTGTGGACACGCTCGCCGTGCACCAGAACGCCGACGCCACCTTCCGCCCTGGGATCGACGATTTCGAGATCTGTCAGATAGACAAAGCTGGAGTCCAGGACCTCGACGCCGCAATTCATGTTGGCAATCATGCATCGCCACATCTGGACGTCGTAACTGCTGTTGAACTGGACGCCGCACCCCGTCGCCAAAGAATGTCTGGTGTTGACGGTCAGATCCGAAATGGAGATCCGGGATACGCGCGCGTTCGGATTTCCGACGATCACGCCGCAGCCCAGACCATTGTCGACCAGCAGTCTCGTCGCTTCCCGCCCGACACCGATCAGCGACACGTTGTTACGCTGGATCTGAAGAGGCTCTTCGAGCCGGTAGTCCCCCGGGCCGAGCGCGATGATGCCGCCCTGCGCCGGCAGCTCACGAATCGCGCGATTCAGCAGCGCACCGCACTCGGTGTAGCCGTCGGCGATCAGTCGGTACTTTTCGAGATCAAAGTGGTGCGGCATCTCAGTCCCGGGTTGCAGTTTCGTGCGCCGGTCGTCGGTCAGACGTCGACGACGTAGCGGAATTTCTGCTGGCGGCCGACCCTAATGAACTGCGCACGCGGCACGAAAGATAGCCTGACGCCTTCGCCGAGTACACTGATCACCTGATTTCGGACGGCCTCTTCGTCGCGGGGGCTGTGGAGAGCCAGGCGCAATTCCAGCACCTCTCCGGGTCCGCGCACGAACTGAAAATCGGTGACAAGCATGTGGCGCGACAGCACATCCTGAACGAAACTGGTCGAATAGCGGGCGCCGTTGATGACGACGACATCGTGGACGCGGCCTTCGACCCCGTCCAGATAGACGCCGGCGCGCCCCTTGACGACCCGGCTCTCGTCTCCGGTCGCATAGCGAATGAGCGGAGCCGCAAAATTGACGAGCGACGTCACCACCAGCGGGCCGCTGACGCCGGGCGTCGACGGCAATGTTTCGACCCAGACGCACGGGTCCATGATCTGCAGATAGTGCCGCGCGGTCGCTTCCGCAGGCGTCACGTCGCCCTCGCCGTTCGGCTCGTCGGGCGGCGAAAGGAAGCGCTCGTGCGCGACGATGCCGAATTCAGCGTTGCCGTAGCGGTTGGCGACCCGACAACCGAAGACGTCTTCGATCGTCGCACGCTGCGTTTCGCCGAGTCGCTCGCCGGTGGAGACGAACACCTTGAATTTTCCACGTGGGGAAAGGCCGCGTTCCCTGACGAAGTTCGCCAGATGATAGATCGTCGACGGATGGCCCTGGATCAGGAAGGGAGAGTGGCGCTCGATGTCGGACCACAGGGTCTGCAGGTTATCATCCGACCACGACGAACACTCGACACTGATCCGATTGGTCGCGGCCCTGCGCCACCATTCTTCCCGGATCGCCTCGGGGGGGACCTCTCCCGGCAGCTCGGACGAGATGTGCAGTTGCTCGTCGGCTTCGCCGAATCCGATCCATTGCTGGCTGATGCGGGTGACGGCCGCCGATTCGTCCTTCGCCGCGGGGCTGAAATAAACCGGCAGGGACGCCCCGGTCGAGCCGTTGGTGCGGCTCATCTGCATGTTGAGATGGGTCATCGCCTCCGGATGAACGATGCGATCGCCGGCCTCGAGCAGATCCGCCTTGGTCAGCACCGGAATGTTGCTGAGATAGCGGATATCCGTGAGGATCTTGACCGGATCGAACCGAAGACGCGAGAACAGATCCTTGTAGAACGGGATTTCGTGCTGCGCCCACTGGACCATCTCGGCGAGCCGCAAGCGATTGCGGCGCTGGCGATCGGCCCACGGCGTGGCGAGATCCCGGTTGATGGCGCGCACCCGACTCCGGACGTCCCGCGCCGACAGCTTTTCGGCCAGCGGGAAGACCAGACGGGACTTGAGATAGGGCAACACCATGGCTCTATCGCTCTCCGCTAAAGCACTCACCTGCGCCGACCTAACGCACGATCTTGTCGATGAAGCCGAACCGCTCGAACATCTGCCGTGGCGACAGATCGTCGACCACGACCCGATCGTTCAGATAGGCCCGCGAATACACATCGAACAAGTCGGGCAGCTGCTCCTGGAAACGCGGGATGTGCTTGCAGCGTTCGATCAGCCGGGCCATCGAGAACATCGGAGCCAGTTCGGCGTCCGCGCCGAAATAGACGTGGCGCGCCCATGTCGGCGTATCGGCGCTGTGGTTGGCTCGGTAGGGCGCGATCTGGTCCGACGAAACTCCCTGCGTCTCCGCCAGATCGAACAGATCCGGCATCCGCTCGAGGTGCCAGATCAGCGCCCAGCGGAGCCACGAGACGTTCATGTTGACGATGATGTAGGGGTCGCCGATCCAGTAGCCCGGCCGGTTGACCATGTGCCTGAGCACGTAGTCCGACGTCGGGATGCAGGTCATCAGGTTCGAGAACGGCGGACCGGAGGTGTCCTGCGTGTAGGCCGCCACGGCATGATCCTTGCGGAACACGCAGGCGTAGATCGCGGTGAACAGGTTCTCGTTCAGCGCGGCGAAGGAGCGAATCTCGTTGGAGAAATGGCTCGGCGTCGACGGCGCGATCGGGATCGCCTTCAGTACGATCTCGTCGATATTCGACAGTTGCTCGGGCTTGTCGAAATGCGTGTAGGCGTAGTTCAGATAGATCAGCTCGGCGGTCGGGTGCGCCTCGATCGCCTGCATGATCCGAGGCACCACGCCGGTCCGGGTCAGATCGTCGTCGCCGAGGATCCAGACGTAGTCGCCGCGCGCGGCCTTGGCGGTCACGGCGAGATTGCCGAGCATTCCGACGTTTTCGGGATTGCGGATGTAGCGGAAGTTCGGGTTCTGCAGATAGGGAACGACGATCTCGGGCGTATGGTCGGTCGATGTATTGTCGACCACCAGCACCTCGACGCTGCCGCCGGCCGCCTCGGCGCTCACCAGCAGCAGCTTCAAACTGTGCCGCAGCCATTCCGCCCGGTTGTAGGTCGAGATGCAGACCGACAGCCTGAATTGCTGCCGCTTCCGCTGCACCGACTGCGGCCGCAGAGCCGGCAGATTTCGCTCGAATGCGTTGGGGAAGGTCGGCCCGCGATCGTGCAGATGCCACGTCAACTGGCGGGCGTAGTCCTCCCAGGTCGGCAGCACGCGGGCGACTGCCTCCTCCGCCAGCCGCCAGCGAGCCTCGTGGTTTTCGGCAAGCCAGGCGATCTTCTCGCCGAGCATGTCGCCGTCCTGCGCGTCGATCAGGACGCAGCCGCCGCCCTGCGCGACCTCCGCGACGGCGCCCTTGTCGCTGCAGATGCAGGGACGGGCGTGCCACAGGCTCTCCACAACCGGGAGTCCGAAGCCTTCGAGCTGCGACGGAAAGATCGTGAAGTCGCACTCGTTGTAGAAGGTCGCCAGTTCCTCATCACCCGGCAGGTCAACGATCGTGATGTCGGATTCCTGCGAGACTTCCGCGATCAGATCGCGCGCGTATAGTTCGTGATCCCTGACCGAGCCGACAAGCTTCAGCTGCAGCTTGGTCGCCGAACTCTTCGCCGCCAGAACCTTTCGCGCCTGCCTGAATCCGTGGATGGCAGGGAGGTGATTCTTGCGCGGCTCGAACGTGCCGACCATCAGCACGGTGATAGTCGGCCCGGCATTGCGGTTGATCTCGGTGCTGCGCGTCAGGGGCCGCATTTCCGCGGCCAACGGCAGCGGGACGATCCGCTGCCGGATCGTCGTCAGGCGCGGCAACCGTGCGCAATAATAGGACCACAGGTCGTCTCCCATCGTCCGCGAGATCGGGAAGATGACGTCGGCCTGCTTCATCACGTCGAAATAATAGTGATACCCCTGCTGCGCTTCCGGCGAGTAGAGCTGGGTCAGCGTCACCGGAATGAGATCGTAGAACACGACGCCGATCTTCATCTTCAGCGCGCGGGCGGCGTGGATGATCTGCAGCAAATTGGGATCGGGCAGCACCAGCTCGGGCACGATCAGCCACGAATCCTCGAGGTCGCGCGGGATCGGATCTCCGGCGCGCGCGGCCGTCGGGCCATGCCAGTTGCCCAAATGACTGGCGTCGTCCGCCGTGATGCCGATGAAGGTCTGCCGTTCGCGATCCCATTTGACGAAATCGAGGGCGACGCCCAGCCGCTCGAGGGCGGATGCCAACTGGCGCACCACACGCTGCACGCCGGAATTGCCGTGGTAGGTGACCGTCGAACTCACCCAGTAATAAGCGTGGGTGATGCCGGGCGAATCGCTCAGCAGATCGAGAAAATCTCGGCCGTACTGAGCCCAATCCTGCAGCTCGCGTTCGCCCGCTTCACGTCGCAACGTCGCGCGCCGCTCGGAATCGACGATCAGGCGCTCGAGCGCATCCGCCAGGGCATCGCCGTCATTGGTATCGATCCCCACGGTGCCGCCGCCGGCGGCGACCTCGTGCATCGAGCCGAAATTCGCGCAGACACAGGGAACGCCGAGCCAGAGGCTCTCCGCGATCGGCAAGCCGTAGCCTTCCTCGACCGAGGGGAAGACGGTGAACAGAGCTTCTGCATAGAGCGCGTGAAGATCGGCCTCCGCAACGAAATTCAGGACCTCGACGCCGGCGACCTCGGCCGACAATGCGTCGATCTCGCTCCGGACCAGGGGGTGCACGTTGCCGACAAGCTTCAGGCGCAGCGGCCGTTCCGGCAAGCGCTCCCGCACCTTGGCGAATGCCTTGATCAGCGCGACCTGGTTCTTGCGCGGCTCGACCGTGCCGACCGAAAGGATCAGGTCGGCATCCTGCTGCTCCGGCAACGCGGAGCGCGCGATGCTGGAGAGTTCGTGCGGCAGCCTCAAGAACCGGTTCAGCGGCGCGCGGTCGCTCAGCTCCGGCGAGGTGTGGCGATGGAAGTGCGCGAGATCCTTGCCCGCCGCATCGCTGATCGGGATCAGCAGATCGGCGAAGAACAGATGCTGCAGATACTCGGAATGAACGGGTCTGATGTCCGCATATTCGGGACGCTTCAGCGGAATCAGGTCGTAGACGATCGCGGCGCTGCGCATCCGGAAGCGTCGCGCATACAGCAGGATTTCCAGTGTCGGCGGTTTGCTGTGATAGGTCAGATGGGTGACTTCGGGAACGATCAGCCAGCTACCGCCCAGATCATCGGCATGAGGCGACAGATGCAGCGGGACGTTCGGCGCCGACGGCTCCTGGAATTGCGGGCCATGATACTTGGCGAGATGGCGCTGGCGCTCTGCATCCAGTTCGATCAGCGCGCAATCATCGGGCGACCACCCGACCAGAACGACGTCGATCGGATGCCGGCGCAGGGCGCTGGCAAGGCCCCGCACAACTCGCTGGACACCCGAGTTTGCTTCGCAGATGGAGGTGTGATCGGCGAACAAGAAAATTTTACTGGGCATCTTTCACGCACGATTCCCTTGCGAGGGAGAAGAGGATCGAATTGGACAGTATCGAAGCGAAAGGCTCGGTCTGTCCCCTTCGGAAAGCAACAGAGCGCGCTGCCCTGATACGCGCGAAAAACGCTCTGCAAAAGGCCTTGGCAAGTCCCAGTCCCGTTCCAGGCGCCGAAATGATCCATGCTCCATCAGACGTAGGATGCTTCTAGCACCGCTTTTTCGGAACACAAACCGCCCCGGCCGCCCCGCTAAGCGCGATCAGGTCTCTCGCGCCAATAATTGAGCACGTTCCGGATGGTCTCGTCCCACGACCGCCTCGGCTCCCAATCCAGCAGCTCTTTGGCGCGGTCGGCATTGCCGACGATCAGCGGCGTATCGTTCACCCTGACCCTGCTCGGATCCGACCGAACCTCGATCCGGACCTGAGATTGCGCCAGCATCAATTCGAGCACGCTGCGGACGGTCCGCGCCTGACCGGATGCGAGGTTGATGGCGCATCCCTGCGGCAGACGATCGAATTCGAGCAGAGCCTTGACGTAGGCGTCCGCGACGTCGCGAACGTCTAGGAAGTCGCGTCGGGTGTCGATGTCGCCGACATTGATCACGGGTTCCTGTTCGCCGCGTTCGATCCGGGCGATCTGCGCCGCGAAAGCGGGCACGACGAACTTCTCGCTCTGCCCGGGCCCGGTATGGTTGAACGGACGCATCCGGATCGCGCGTAGCTGCAGCCGCGCCATCTGCCCGAGCATGATGTCGGCGGCCGCCTTCGCCGCGCCGTAGGAATTCGTCGGATCGAGCATCGCGGTCTCGTCGACGGGCAGCCCTTTATTGAACGTCGCCCCGTAGACCTCGGCGCTGCTGCAATGGACCAGCCGGCTGCCGGGGCAGAAGTCACCGATCGCGAGGGCGATGTTGAACGTGCCGCCGAAATTGACGGCCCAGGCGCCCCGGGTGTCGCGCGAGGCGTCGGTGACGGCCGAGATCGCTGCCAGATGCAGGATATGCGTCGGACGTTCGCGCCGAAGCAGATCGTTGACGGAATCGGTATCCGTCACGTCGAGCGACGCCGATCGGATATCGCCGCTGACGACCTCGGGCTGGGCGCGATCCGCAATCAATATCTCGCTGCCGGCCGGCAGAGCCCGCGTCAACGCCTCGACGACCCATTGGCCGACGAAGCCGCCGCCGCCGGTAATCAGTACCTTGATCGCCTCGACTTGCGACACTGAACCGCCCGTTACGTCCGTACGTTGCGAAGGCGAGCCAGATCCGCATCGACCATTTCGCGAATCATCTCCTCGAGCGTGATCTTTGCGGACCAGCCGAGCTTTTCCTTGGCTTTCGCCGGATTGCCGAACAGCACGTCGACTTCGGCGGGCCGGAACAATGCCGGGTCGATCTTGAGGTATCTTTCCATTTCGAGATCGACATGGGAGAAGGCGATCCGGCACATGTCGCGAACGGTCGTCGTCCGCCCGGTGGCGATCACGTAGTCGTCCGGCTTGTCCTGCTGCAGCATCAGCCACATCGCCTGGACGTATTCCTTCGAGTGACCCCAGTCGCGCTTGGCGTCGATATTTCCCAGCCGCAACTCGTCGGCCAGACCGAGCTTGATCCGCGCGACGCCATCCGTGACCTTGCGCGTGACGAATTCGATGCCACGTAGCGGCGACTCGTGATTGAACAGGATGCCGCTGCTGGCATGCATGCCGTAGCTCTCGCGGTAGTTCACCGTCATCCAGTGCGCATACAGCTTGGCGACCGCATACGGAGAGCGCGGATAGAACGGGGTCCTCTCCGATTGCATCTCTTCCTGAATCATCCCGTACATTTCCGAGGATGACGCCTGATAGAAGCGAGCCTCGGGACGTTCGAGACGGATCGACTCGAGAACGTTGGCGGCGCCGAGACCGGTGACGGTCCCGGTCAACAGCGGTTGATTCCACGACGCCTTCACGAACGACTGCGCGCCGAGATTGTAGACCTCGTCCGGCTTCACTTCGCGAATGATGCGGATCAGCGACGAGAGGTCGATGAGGTTGCCGTCGACTTCGCGGATATCCTTGTGAATGTTCAGCCAGCGCAGCTTCGCATCGACCACGTCGGCGGCGCTGCTGCGGCGCATCAGGCCGTGGACTTCGTATCCCTTGCCGAGCAGGAACTGCGCGAGATAGGCGCCGTCCTGCCCGGTAATGCCGGTAATAAGTGCACGCTTCATTGAGAATACCTGCCCGCGGGACCGTTAAAGAATTTCGATTTCAGGGAACGGGAAAATCATCTTGCCGCCGCTGTTCAAAAATTCCTGCTCGCGTGCGACGATGCCCTCCTTGAAGTGCCACGGCAGCACGAGGAAATAATCGGGCTTCATCGCCTTGGCCTCGGCCTCGGAGATGATCGGGATGTGCGAGCCCGGGGTGAACGAACCGAACTTGTCCGGATTGACCTCGGCGATCGCGATCACGTCCTTGCTGGTGATACCGCAGAACTGCAGAACGACGTTGCCCTTGGTCGACGCGCCGTAGCCGATGATCTTCTTGCCGTCGGCGACCAGCGAGCGCAGCAGGCGCGTCAGGTCCGAGCGGTGGCGGTAGACCCGCTCCTCGAAATCACGGAACGGACGCGGCGTGCCGAGACCCATCCGCTCCTCCTGGCCGAGCAGCCACTCGATCACCGCCTGGTTGCTTCGGATCGGATTGCTGCGCTTGGCCGCCGTGACGGCGAAGCTGCCGCCGTTCACGGCGTTCATCTGCACGTCGACGATCTTCATGTCGACGGCGTCGAGAATCTGCTTCACGACGCCGAGCGAGTAGTATTCGAGATGCTCGTGGCAGATCGTGTCGTAGCTGCTCATCCGCAGCATCGACGGCATGTAGCTCTGCTCGAAATGCCAGATGCCGTCGTCGGCGAGGCTTTCCGCAACCTGGCGCGCGAAGTCGATCGGCGACTCCAGATCGTAGAACATCGCGATCGACGTGATGATGCGGGCCGGCTTGGCGCCGGTGGACTTGAACGCCTCGGCCGAGAAGAAGTCCGGCACCAGGACAAGGTCGTCCTTGTAGTACTGGCGGAATTTGTGACCGGTGGGATCGATGCCGATGCGCTTCAGCGACGGCGTCGTGTAGGCCGACAGCGAGGTCGCGTCGTTCGATCCGATATCGACGACCACGTCGCCGGGCGACAGATTGGCCAGCTTTTCCAGGCCGTGGATCTTCTGCACCAGATGGCGAACCATCGATTGGTTCAAGCCGGAGCGATAACCGTAGTTCTCGCCGTACATCTCGCCGGCATCGTAGGAATGCGCGAGTTGCAGCAGGCCGCTGTCGGAGCACCAAACCAGTTCGAGCGGTCCCGCCGTGATGTTCTCGTCCACCGATTTGGGGAACACGCCGGTGAGCACCTGCTTGCCGAGATTGAGAACGGAGACGAGATTCTCGCTTCCCGAGATTCTGCACTTGTCGATCTTGCGGTAACTCACGGTCACGTAGACGCCTCCTGAAAGCGCGGATCTTCCATATCGAACAACTAATCGATTGTGCCGTCGGGCTGGATCGGGGCGATTGATATAGATTCTGCCGGCACGACACAAGGCTCCGCAGCCATTATAAATGCCGAATTGTTTCAACCTCTTACCGCCGATCTCGTTTGGCGATGCAGTTATGATACACACCTGATGATTCGCGCGGCAGCCGCTCTTCGGAAACGGCCGCCGCTGCGATCGCCCGGTGCACGCAACACCGCCGCAACCGCTTCCGCGCCCCGAAGCGGCCTCGATCCGCGGGCCCGTTGCGCCGATCGGTCGCTGACGCCGTCCTCGATTCCGCGGCGATATTGCCAATATCATTGAAATGGCATTCACTGCCGACCTTCCGCGGGGCGTCGAAGCGCGAGTTGCTGTCAGTATCATGATCAATTGCCTGTTCGGCCCCGAGATGGCCCTTGAAGAGGAGCTTCTCTCGCGGGCCATGGTGCGCAGCTTCACGCGAGGTCAGGTTCGGGCGTGGCGCGGGGACTGGCCCGACATCGGCCCGGGCAGCGTCGTGCTTGCGGTATCACCAGACGACAGCAAGGCGGATTATTTCCGCGCCCTGATCGGCCGCGGCGCCAAGCTGATGCTGTTCGGCTCGCTCGGGTCCGCGATCGCGGAACTCGCCGGTATCGAGGTCGGCCCGATCGACGCCGGGCTCGCCCATGTGGCGAGCTGCGCGCCGGCCGCCGTTCAGCAGAGCAGCGAGAGCGCCGGCGCCATCCGGTATGCCGGCCGCGGCCTGGGGGCGTCGTCGCCGCTGCGCGTGCGACGGCTGTGCCGGTTCGATTTCGCCGATGAATGGAACAATCTCGGATACGGCCGGATCGGCATCGGGGCCGATCCCTGGTCGATCGGATCGCTGGCGCGGCCGGTGCAGGCGGGCGCTGTCGCCGTGCTCGACTGTGGCGGCCCCGAGGCCGCCGGCGCGATCGCGACGCTGCGCGATTTGCCGGCCTCCGCGGTGCTGTGGTTCGCCCGGCCGCTGGGCCCGATCGACGGGCCGGACTGGCAGATCGTCGAAACCTTCGTGTCGCACTATCGACACACCGAATTGCCGTGCCGTCCGCATCTGCGCGACGTGCCGCACGGCGTCGGCGCCGCGGTGACGATGCGGCTCGATTGTGACGAGGATGTTGCGTCGGCGCGGCCGCTGTTCGAGCTCTACCGACAGCAGCGCGTCCCACTGTCGCTGGCGATCAAGACCGACCAGCCGGAGCGCGCCGAGCATCTGGCGCTGCTGCGCGAGCTGCGCGCGGCCGGCGGCTCGATCCTGTCGCATTCGGTGAGCCACGCGCCGCGCTGGGGCGGCACGGCCGACGCCGCGGAAGCCGAGGCCAGAGATTCGAAACACTGGCTGGAGAGCCGCATCCCCGGCCTGACCGTGCGCTATGCCGTCTCGCCGTTCCACCAGAACCCGACCTACGTCCCGGCGGCACTGGCGCGAGCCGGCTATGACGGCTTCGTCGGCGGCATCATCGCCAACGATCCGGAATATCTGATGGCGCGTGGCGGCGAAGCGCCCTACGGCCCGGCGGGCTTCGTTTCGCACAGCCAGTCCTGCATGCTGCATGGCGACTGCATGCTGGCGGAAGGAGACCGCCTGCAGGTCTTCAAGGACGCCTTCCGGACCGCCAGGGCCGGCTCGCAATTCTTCGGATTTCTCGACCACCCGTTCTCCGAACGCTACGCCTATGGCTGGCAGAGCGAGCAGGATCGGCTGTCCGCCCACAGCGAATTCCTGGCCACCATCGTCCGCGACTGCGACGACGCCGGCGAGCGGCTGCTGTTCGTCAATGAAGAGACCTGCCTGGACTTCATGCGGGACAAGGCGTCGGCGATGATCGCATACGACCCCGCGAAGGCTTCCTTCTCCGTCTCCCGAGGGCGTGCGACAGACCTGCCGCTGTCGATCGGTTTCGGCGGCAGCAACCAGGCCGCCTGACATGACAAAGACCATAATGGTGGTGTTCGGCACCCGCCCGGAGTGCATCAAGCTCGCGCCGGTGATTGCCGAATTGCGGTGCCGGCCGGCGCAGTTCGACACCTTCGTCTGCGTGTCGGGCCAGCACCGCGAGATGCTGCAGCAAACGCTCGACGCGTTCGGCCTCGTTCCCGACCAGGATCTGGCGGTGATGCGCCCCGACCAGGATCTCACGGAACTCGCGGCGGTGCTGATCACCCGGCTGGCCGACACGATGCGCACGGTGAAGCCGGACCTGGTGCTGGTGCAGGGCGACACCACCACCGCCTTCGCCGGCGCGCTGGCGGCGTTCTATCAGCGTATCCCGGTCGGCCATGTCGAGGCCGGGTTGCGGTCGTATCGTCGTTACAATCCGTTCCCGGAAGAAGGCAATCGCAAGCTGATCGGCGCGCTGGCCGACCTGCATTTCGCCCCGACCCGGCGCGCCGCCGACGCGCTGCTGCGCGAGGGCATCGATCCCGGCCTGATCCACCTCACCGGCAACACGGTGGTCGACGCCCTGCTGGATCTCGACGCCCGCCTCGCCGCACCGACCGGCCGCGCGATGATCTCGCCGCAAATCCACGACATCACCGCGGCGCCGGGCGACATCGTGCTGATCACCTGCCACCGCCGCGAAAGCTTCGGCGACGATCTCGCCGCGATCTGCCGGGCGATCCGCCGGATCGCGCGCGCGCACCCGCGGCTGCGCTTCGTGTTTCCGGTGCACCTCAATCCCAACGTGCGCGCGCAGGTGATGCCGCTGCTCGGCGACACCGGCAACATCCTGCTGCTCGACCCGCTCGGCTACATCGACTTCGTCTACCTGCTGGCCCGCTCGGTGCTGGCGCTGTCGGATTCCGGCGGCATTCAGGAAGAGGCGCCGAGCTTCGGCGTTCCCGTGCTGGTGTTGCGCACGACCACCGAACGGCAGGAAGGCATCGACGCCGGCTTCGCCGAACTGGTCGGCGCCGACGAAGACCTGATCGTCGCCCGCGCATCGGCCCTGCTGCAAACCCCCGACCGACGCCTCGCCGGCAAGGCGAACCCCTACGGCGACGGCACGGCGAGCGCGCGGATTGTGGAGGTGATCACGACCAGTTGGACGTGATCCAAGCGACCAAGGGGATCAACGGAACGCGTGAACGAGATGACGCGGCTCTCCGTTCTCGGGTCCAACCGGCCCCTCCAGAGTTTCAAATCGCGTAAAACCGTTCTTCTCCAGGATCGCAGTGATACATGACAGGTTTGGGTACCAGTAAGTCGTATCGTCTCCATTGAGGCCCTCGACATACGCCATCGAGGGACTCGCCGTCCCATTGTTCCTGGTGTGTGTGAAGACGATCAACTGATCTGCCGCCATCTCGGCCGCCTTGCGCAGTCCGCCCAACGGATCGACGAGATGGTAGAGCACTCCGAGAAACAGCACGACGTCGAACGTCCCGTGCTGCGCCGGATCGAGCTGGAACAGGTCGACTTCAGCAGTCCGAACTTTCGAATTGAGCTCGGCATGAGCAAAATCGAAGCCGGCTTTCGTCCCCCACCCCGGGCCGCCCCAGCAGAACCAATCGGTCGCCAAAACATCCGAAGCACCGCGCCGTTCAGCCTCGAAAGAATAATACCCATCCCACGCGCCGATATCGAGCACCGACTTTCCGCGAACGGAATGCTTAAAGACCAGTTCGGCGACTTGGTCCTGCTGCTGCATCCCGTTGGTGACGAACCCATCGGACAGTCTGATGGAATGAAACCAGTGCAATCGTTCGGCGGGATGAACGGTGCTCTTGATCGTAGACAGCACCCTGTTCCTGCTATCGTCATCACGGTTGGCAAACTCCTCGCTCCCCGCAAGGATGTACATCAACCGCCCTTTCGTCATCTTGTAGGGAACGATCAGCGATCCGAAATGGTCAAGCCCGGCCTGATCAACCGGACGCCCCAGAACCTCCCTGTAAACGCCATCGATTTCATCGCGATTGATCAGCACGTGATTCATGGGGGCTTGACCTCTTATTTCGCCAGCGCATCAACTCGCTTTTCCAGTGAACCGCTTGTCTGTCAAGTTTCCCATCGCTTCTCGTCGTTGCTCCGCGACTGGCATCGGGCCGCCGCTTGCCCGTCAATCACCAAGCGATCTCACCCAATCGACGAGCTTCACGTCCTCGGCATTCAACTCCCGCAGCATACTCCTGCACTTCTCGGTGATGCCATCCGCATAGCCGTCGCGGCCGATATTGACACGCGGCAGTTGTGTCGCGGCAACACCTGCTTTCCCGCACATCCTGACAAACATCTTCTCGGATTGGGCGATATCACCGATGATCCAGGCGTTGGACGCAATCTCGGCGACCGCCGCAGCGAAGGTGGGTTCGCTCCCGATCAGTTTGCATTGCTGATTTGCGACGAGATCGACAAATCCTTGCGACCGCCGCAACGCTCCTTCGAGATCGAGATCCAGGATTTCGTCGCGTATGGGGTGAGACGTCGAGAACGGCGACTTCATGAAATCGAACAGGGAAATCGCCCTCGCGACGGGATCTCGGAGGACCGCGGCAAAGACTCCGTCGTCGCCGATCTTCTCACGAAACTCGGTCCGGGAAATGTGACCACCGATGGCCGCGAAGCCGGTCAGTTCGTCACCGGTGCGATGCTCGAAGGCATCGAACGGCTCCGTTTCACCCCGCCAATACAGCCCGCCGGGACCCAGCGCCTTCTGCAGGCCGACCAGCATCGAGGAGCCCGCCGTCTTGTGGATGTGGACGAAGCACAACGGGCGCCATCCGCTCCTCCGGCGAAACTCGGCCGAGCGCGTCAGGGACTCGACCCAGGGCCACAGCTCGCTTCCGCTGTCGATGTGGCTTTGAATCGCCCGCTCGCTTTCGGGTTCGCGCCCGAGAATGACTTTGTAGCCGGACACGACGTCGTCCCGGGTGACCTTGTGAATCATGCTCGCGCTCCTCGATCGGCAATGCCGGCAATCTGAAAAATGGAATGGCGTCATCGGCGACGCCGATGGCTGTCAAAAAACGCTGTCGGCCGCGCCCGTGCCGATCATCGACATGATCTTCGCCACGCACGCGTCGGGGCCGATGTCGATGGTGCGAACGTGAATGTCGGGATCGAGCGGCGCCTCGTAGACGCTGTCGATCCCGGTGAAATTCCGCAGCTTGCCGCCGCGGG
The DNA here is from genome assembly GCF_052445935.1 of Rhodopseudomonas sp. NSM. Classification (NCBI taxonomy): domain Bacteria; kingdom Pseudomonadati; phylum Pseudomonadota; class Alphaproteobacteria; order Hyphomicrobiales; family Nitrobacteraceae; genus Rhodopseudomonas; species Rhodopseudomonas sp. NSM. Next base: position 112,844 of record NZ_JBQTCH010000008.1, read on the forward strand.
CCAGCGCATAGAGCCCCTTGGAATCCCGCCTCTCGCATTCTTCGAGCGGGGTATCGACGAATATCTCCTTGAACGCATCCGGCGGAAACAGCTCGCGCGCCATCTGCCTTTCGCTCCGGTACGGCGAAATGAAACTCACCAGCACGATCAACCCGGCGTCGACCATCAGCTTCGCGACTTCGGCCACCCTCCGAATGTTTTCGACGCGGTCCGCCTCCGTGAAGCCGAGATCACGATTGAGGCCGTGACGGACGTTGTCGCCGTCGAGCAGATAAGTGTGCCGACCCTCGGCGTTGAGGCGCTTGTCGAGGAGATTGGCGATCGTCGACTTCCCCGCGCCCGACAATCCGGTGAACCAGAGACACTGCGGATTCTGATACTTCTGCCGCGCGCGACTGACGGACGACACTTCGAGCGTCTGCCAATGCAGGTGATGAGCGTCACTCAGCGCGGCGTCGATGATACCCGCCCCGACCGTCTCGAAGGTCGATTTGTCGATCAGAACAAAGCCGCCAAGCGCCCGATTGGCGGTGTAGGGCTCGAACGCGATCCTGGCGTTGGCGGACAGCGTGACCTGCGCGATCTCGTTCATGGCGATAGTCTTGGCCGCGATGCGATGTCCGGTGTTGATATCAACCCGGAACTTGATCTCGGTCACGATCGCCGTGGTTTCCGAGCAGGCCAGTTTCAGCAGATACTGCCGGCCGGGCACCATCGGGTGCTCGTGCATCCACAGCATCCGCGCCTCGAACTGGTCGTTCGCGTCGATCGGACAGTCCGCGGCCGCGATCACGGCGCCGCGGCCCGCATCCATCTCCTCGGTGAAGGTGAGCACGACGCAATCGCCGACGCCGGCGGTTTCGACCCGCTCGAAGCCTTTCTGGATTGATCCGATGCGCGTTCTGCAGGCCGACGGAGCGATCTGGACGACGTCGCCGACGCGAACATGACCGCCCGCGATCCGCCCACAATGGCCCCGACCATTCGGATGGTCTCTCATCACCCATTGCACCGGCATGCGGAAATGCCGCGGCGTCGACGTCTCGGCGTCGACCAGTTCGAGACATCTCAGGAGTGACGCCCCCTCGTACCACGGCATAGCGCCGCTGCGCTCCAGGATGTTGTCACCCAGCAATCCCGAGACCGGAACCGCATCGATCGAGGCGAAGCCGAGATCCGATGCAAAGGCGCCATACTGGCGAACGATGTCGTCGAACGTCGCCCGATCGAAGCCCACGAGATCCATCTTGTTGACGGCGAGCAGCACGCGGCTCACTCCCATCATCGCGGCGATCCGGCTGTGGCGCTTCGTCTGCGTCAGAATTCCTTTCCGCGCATCGACCAGCAACACCGCAAGCTCAGCGGTCGACGCCGCCGTCGCCATATTCCGGGTGTATTGTTCGTGCCCCGGCGTATCGGCGACGATGAAACGACGCTCGCTCGTGGCGAAGAAACGATACGCGACGTCGATCGTGATCCCCTGTTCGCGCTCGGCCTGAAGACCGTCCACCAGCATCGCGAGGTCGACCCCCTCGGTCCGCGAACCATATTTCGGGGATTCTTTCTTCAAAGCTTGAAACTGATCTTCGAAGACATTCCTGGAGTCGTAGAGCAGACGCCCGATCAGGGTGCTCTTGCCGTCATCGACGCTGCCGCAGGTCATGAAGCGGAGAACATCCTTGCGGATTCCGGCAGACCGGCCGGTTACTTCGTGGACTGCGGAGTCTTCCATCAGAAATAGCCCTCGCGCTTCTTCTGCTCCATCGAGCCGGCGCCATCGGAATCGATCAGGCGTCCACAGCGCTCCGAGGTCAGTGCAACCGCTGTTTCCGCGATGACGTGCGCGATGGTCGCCGCATTGCTTTCGATCGCCGCTGTGAGCGGCCAGCACCCCAGCGTCCGGAAACGCACCCGCCGGGTCTCCACGACCTCTCCGTCCCGGACGGGAAAGCGATCGTCGTCGACCATCAACAACTGTCCCTCACGCACGACCACCGGGCGTTCCGCGGCGAAGTACAAGGGTACGATGTCGATCCCCTCGGAGAGAATGTACTGCCAGATGTCCGATTCCGTCCAATTGCTCAGGGGGAACACCCGCATCGTCTCACCCGGCCGCGTATGGGTGTTGTACGAGGCCCACAGTTCAGGACGCTGCGCCTTCGGATCCCAACCATGGTTCCGCCCGCGCACCGAGAAGATACGTTCCTTGGCGCGACTCTTCTCTTCGTCCCGCCGCGCGCCCGCCACGGCAACGTCGAAATCATATTGATCGAGCGCGCGCCGCAGCGCCTGCGTCTTCATCACGTCGGTGAAGCGGGCGCTGCCATGCGTGAACGGGCTCATTCCCGCTGCCTCACCCTCGCAATTCTTATAGGTGATCAGGCGCAGCCGATGCTTGCTGATGATTCGGTCGCGATGGTCGTACATCGCCTTGAATTTCCACCCGGTGTCGATGTGAAGGAGCGGAAACGGAACCCGCGCGGGGAAGAAAGCCTTGCGAGCCAGGTGCAGAAGAACCGACGAATCCTTGCCGATGGAATACAGCATCACCGGATTGCGGGCCGTTGCACCGACCTCGCGCAGAATTTCGATAGCTTCCGACTCCAGATAGCTCACTGCAACTCGCCCCGTCCAATAGGGTTGAAAGTTATCGCGACCGCAACGCGGGGCGCAATCCTTCAATAGCACCAGAGCTAATCGTCGTTGGCGCAATGTGGTATTTCGATGTTGGCAAGCTGAAAGACTGCCGACTGTCCACGTTCCTGTTTGCACATTGGCTCAGTTCCACCCGATACTGGGAACAACGCGCGAGCGGGACAATTGCGCGGCCGACAACCTCCGGCTCCAACGACAGCGACGCGTGTTTCGGTCAAATTTGATCAATCGGCCGGAGCCCGCTGCATTCCGACTTTCCAACCGCAGCGACATTCGCTAAGGCATCCGCCCTGTCTGTCCCGTTGAGTGCAAGGCTTTCCCGATGTTTCCGACGCCCAAGCCGACCCTGCAGCCCAACACTTACGCTTATGAATCCGAGCCGATGGTGAAGCCGACCGGCTTTCGCGAATACGACGCGCGCTGGCTGTTCGGCAAAGAGATCAACCTGATGGGCGTGCAGGCGCTGGGCATGGGGCTCGGCACTCTGATCGCCGAACTGGGGCAGCGGCAGGAGATCGTCACCGGCCACGATTTCCGCGGCTATTCGGCGTCGATCAAATACGCGCTGATTTCGGGACTGATGGCGGCCGGCTGCAAGGTGCACGATATCGGGCTGGCGGTGACGCCGATGGCGTATTTCGCGCAGTTCGATCTCGACGTCCCCTGCGTCGCGATGGTGACCGCCTCGCACAACGACAACGGCTGGACCGGCGTCAAGATGGGCGCCAACCGGCCGCTGACATTCGGCCCGGACGAGATGGGGCGGCTGAAGGAGATCGTGCTCGGCGCGCAGTTCGCCAGCGGCGCCGGCTCCTACGTCTTTCACGAGAACTATCCGGCGCGCTATATCGCCGATCTGACCAGCCGCGTCCGCCTGAAGCGCAAGCTCAAGGTGGTGGTCGCCTGCGGCAACGGCACCGCCGGCGCGTTCGCGCCGCAGGTGATGGAAGCGATCGGCTGCGAGGTGATCCCGCTCGACACCGAGCTCGACCACACCTTCCCGAAATACAACCCGAACCCCGAAGACATGGAAATGCTGCACGCGATCCGCGACGCGGTGCTGCAGCACAAGGCTGACATTGGTCTCGGCTTCGACGGCGACGGCGACCGTTGCGGCGTGGTCGACGACACCGGCGAGGAGATCTTCGCCGACAAGGTCGGGGTGATGCTGGCGCGCGACATGTCGGCGATCACGCTCAACGCGCAGTTCGTGGTGGACGTGAAGTCCACCGGGCTGTTCGCGACGGACCCGGTGCTGCAGGCGCAGGGCGCGAAGACCGAATATTGGAAGACCGGCCATTCCTACATGAAGCGTCGCACCAACGAGTTGAAGGCGCTGGCCGGCTTCGAGAAGTCGGGCCACTTCTTCTTCAACACGCCGCCCGGCCGCGGCTATGACGACGGTCTGGTGTCGGCGATCGCGATCTGCGAGATGCTCGATCGCGCGCCCGGCAAGTCGATGTCGGACCTCAAGAACGCGCTGCCGAAGACCTGGTCGTCGCCGACGATGTCGCCGCATTGCGACGACGAGAAGAAATACGGCGTGATCGACGCGGTGGTGAAGCATTTCGAGGCGGCGCAGGCCAATGGCGACCAGGTCGCCGGCCAGCCGATCCGCGATCTCGTCACCGTCAACGGCGTCCGCGTCACCTGCGCGGACGGCAGCTGGGGGCTGGTCCGCGCCTCGTCGAACAAGCCCGAGCTCGTCGTCGTGGTCGAGAGCCCGGTGTCCGAAGCGCGGATGCACGAGATGTTCGAGGCGGTCAACGTCGTGCTGCGCCAGCATCCCGAAGTCGGCGCCTACAACCAGACGATCTGAGCCATCGCGGCCGAAGGAGCGTTTCCCGAGCTTGACGCGCCGGCCCGTGCGCCGGACTCTCTCGGCGGCGCTGCACGGCGCCGGCTGCTCGATCGACCGCACGCTCGGAGTTCCGGATGACCTTTCCTCGCGCCTCGCAGGCGCTTGCGCGCTTCACCGTGCTCGATCTGACGCGGGTTCGATCCGGGCCGACGGCGGTGCGGCAGTTCGCCGATTGGGGCGCCAACGTCATCAAGATCGGCGCGCTGACCGGCGATGCCACCGGCGAGCAGCCCGGCGGCCCGCGCCACGGCTCGGATTTCCAGAACCTGCATCGCAACAAGCGGGCGATGACGCTGGACCTGAAACAACCTCAAGGCCTCGCGGTGTTTCGCCGGCTGGTCGCCAAGGCCGATGTCGTGATCGAAAACTTCCGGCCCGACGTCAAGGCGCGTCTCGGCATCGACTATGAGAGCCTGCGCGCGATCAATCCGCGCATCATCCTCGGCAGCATTTCCGGCTTCGGTCAGGATGGCCCCTATGCCGGCCGGCCGGGCTTCGATCAGATTGCGCAGGGCATGGGCGGGCTGATGTCGATCACCGGCGCGCCCGGCGAAGGGCCGATGCGGGCCGGCATCCCGGTCGCCGATCTCACCGCGGGACTGTTCTGCGCGCTCGGCGTGATGACGGCGCTGCTGGAACGCGACGTCTCCGGCGAGGGCCAGTGGGTGCAGACCTCGCTGCTGCAGGCGCAGATCTTCATGCTGGATTTCCAGGCCGCGCGCTGGCTGATGGACGGCGAGGTGCCGCAGCAGGCCGGCAACAACCATCCGACCAGCATCCCCACCGGCGTCTTCAGAACCGCGGACGGTTACATCAACATCGCCACCACCGGCGGCAGGATCTGGCAGCGCTGCGCCGAAACGCTCGGCGCGCCCGAACTGATCAGCAACCCGGACTACGCGACCGCGCCGGCGCGCTCGACCAACCGCGACACGCTGAACGCCGACATCAACGCGCTCACAGAACGGCAGACCAGTGCGTATTGGGTCGAAACGCTGAACGCCGCCGGCGTTCCGTGCGGGCCAATCTACAGTGTCGATCAGATGTTCGATGACGAACAGGTCCGCCACCTCGGCATCGCACAGGACGTGCCCAATCCGGACGGCCGCACGATCCGGCTCGTCGGCCAGCCGGTGTCCTTGTCGCGCACGCCGACGCGTATGGCGGCCCGACCGCCGGAGTTCGGCGAACAGACCGACGAGGTGCTGGCAGAATTCGGCTTCAGCGGCGGCGAAATCGCTGCGCTCAGGCAGAACAAGGTGGTCTGAGCGCGGTGGACCAGGTCAGATCGGCTTGTAGCTTTCACGCGCGCACCAGTGCCCGGCATCGACCCGCTCGCGCCGTCCGACGCGCTCTTGATCGATGTTGACGAGGAACGTCTGAACACCGAGCGGCTGCCCCGTCACGCCAACCACCTCGCCTTTCACGCAAGTGTCCCATCCGCCGTATTTTCCGGCGACAGGGGGCGAGAAGCGGATATTCGTCGGCGAGGAGCCCTGCAGAAAAACCGCCGATAGATTCCCCTGCAGCAGCCTGCCCAGATCCGGCGGCGCCTCGGCGACCGGCTGCCGCGGACCCGGCTGCTTCATGAAATCAGGGACGAATCCGATATTGGCATCCACCGCGCAGCCACACAGGTGAACTGATACCAACAACGATGCGATAAGGCGGACGGATCGCGGCATAGGATCTTCCTAACCGGATCCCTGCACGATGAGAATTGAAATATGGATGCAGCGCTTCTGTGCCGCAGATCCTAATCTTCAGTGCCTAATCTTCGATCACCGCTGCACGGCGCCCTGCGCGATGTGTGTTGTCCGCGCGACACGGCTACGATCGAAGCCGCGCATCTTCGCTGACCCGCGTTGATTATCAGCGGCCGATTGATATAGGCAGCGGGAGTAACAGCATTCACCGGGGACATCGCAGATCGATGCGTAATCTTGCCGCCATGATCGGTTGTCTGGCACTGGCGTCATGCTCGGTCCTGGAAGCGATCCCGGAGCCGGCGAACCAGGCGCCGAGCATCACGACCGCGACCGCCGATATCAAGAGGATAGCAGGCGAAGCCAAACTGGCCGAACCTCTCGAAGTCGCAGGGCCGATCGAAGCCGAGCCTGCCACCGTCGCGCCGTGGATCGTCTGCGTGCGGAGTAGCTCGCCCGAACAATCCAGGCAGACCTACGCGCTTTTCTATCGCGACGTTAAATTTGTATCGTCGCGCCCCGCAGCGATCATAGATCGCTGCGAACAGCACTCCTTCGCACCGCTGTAGCCTTTGTCACAAGGCCGCGCTCGTCCTGCGATCAGGCGGCGTCTTCCTTGACGTCCTGCACGGCCTCGGGCTCGGCGACCGGCAGCTTGCGCTCGAGCGGGAAGGTTTCGCTCTCGTACAGCGAGCGGATGCCCTTCTGGTCGAACCGGGCTTCGTCGACCTGCAGATAGGCGCCGTTCAGCGAATCCGCCGGCAGTTCCTCGATGGCGAAACGCACCGCGTCGGCTGCATTGTCGAACCGGCGATAGGTGAAGCCGGCCCGCTTCTTTTTCCGGATCGCTGCGGGAAATAATTCGGCGGAAGTCTCGAAGCTGAATGCCATGACGCGACTAACCTTCTGACAAAATGGGTGAATCGGGCGCGTCAGCCGCGCCACTGCGGGCAGCCAGGCAACGCCCGATGGATGCACCATCAGATATAGGCATTCTGTGGAAAAATGCGACCCCGCCGGCGAACGCGCGAGCGCCGGCCGCGGCCGATCCCCTGCAGGAGCCGATGGCGGTATCAGACCTTGCCGAGCAGCAAGAGCACCAGAATCACGATCAAAACCACGCCGATCAGGCCGGTCAGGCCGTGGCCCTGGCCGTAGCCGTAACCGCCGAAGCGCTGGCTGAGGCCGCCGAGCATCAGGATGATCAGGACAACGATGAGAATGATTGCGATCGACATATCGCCCTCCCCGGCCGGGTGGCGGGGCGCGAGCGCCGCTCCGGCTCTGGAGAAATGATATGCCTGATCTCGGCGATTGCGACCCGCGCGCCGCGCCCGCTCCCCTCAGGGTGGGGGACTATCTCGGCTTCAGCTTCAGCGCGGCCGAATTGATGCAGTAGCGCAGCCCGTTCGGTCCGGGGCCGTCGGGAAAGACGTGGCCGAGATGGCCGCTGCAGCGCGAGCACATTACCTCGGTGCGGACCATGCCGTGGCTGACGTCGCGCTCCTCGTCGATATGGCCGTCAGCGGCCGGCGTGGTGAAGCTCGGCCAGCCGCAGCCGGAATCGAACTTCGCGTCGGACTCGAACAGAGTCTGGCCGCAGCCGGCGCAGACATAGGTGCCGGGGGTATGATCGTGGTCGTACTCGCCGGAAAACGGACGCTCGGTCGCCTTTTCGCGCAACACGGCATACTGCATCGGCGTCAGCTCCTTGCGCCACTCGGCCTCGCTCTTGGCGACCTTGCCGGGCATCGTCTTGGTATCGGTCATGGCAACTCCTGAACCTGTGGGCGACCCGCCGCTAGTTCGTGACCCTGGCGCTGCTCACCAGCGTCGGCTTTTCCAGATAGTCCTTCGGGAACAGCTTCTTCAGGTTGTCGATCTTCGGCAGATCATTATAGACGATATAGGGCTGGGTGGGATGCAGCGTCAGATAGTCCTGATGATACGCCTCCGCGGCATAGAAGCCCTCCAGCGCGCCGACCTTGGTGACGATCGGCTTCTTGTAGACGCGCGCCGCATCGAGCTGCGCGATATAGGCGTCCGCGACCTTCTTCTGCTCATCGTTCAGGGTGAAGATCGCCGAGCGATACTGCGTGCCGGAATCCGGGCCCTGCCGGTTGAGCTGGGTCGGATCGTGCGCCACCGAGAAGAAGATCTGCAGCAGCTTGCCGTAGCTGATCTGCTTCGGGTTGTACTTGATCTCCACGGCCTCGGCATGGCCGGTGACGCCGGTCGAGATCGTCATGTAATTGGCGGTCGCCTTGCTGCCGCCGGAATAGCCCGACACGGCGTTGACGACGCCCGCGGTGTGCTGGAACACGCCCTGCACGCCCCAGAAACAGCCCCCCGCAAATACGGCAGTCTGGGTGCCGTCCGCCGGCTTGGCGTCGACCGCCGGCGGCGGGATCACCACCGCCTCCTCCGAGGCGAGCGCGGGTGCAAAGGCGGCGGACAGCGCCAGCGCGCCCAGGGCGGCGGCGCGACGAGCAAGACGGCTGATGGAGCGCATGGGCTTTCCTCGCGGATTCGATGGCATTGCGGGGACGGACGGCGGGCGGTTGCGGCCCGCGCCGTCACCCGCGGCTGTTCAAGATACGCAGCTCCGCGCCGATTGTTACGAAACGGGGGACACGAGTGCGTGAGGCCGCAGGCCGTGAGGGCTGCGCCCACCAGGCGGTCGGTTCCACAGCAAGTAAGGTTAACTCAGCTTCGCGCTGGATCGTCGGGCCGCGAAGCGCCACAGTGCGGTCGGCCCGGTGGCGGAAGATCAACGCGGGGGCGGTGCAACGCTCTTTTTTCCTGGTTCAAGTCCAGGCTGGGCCTCCAACACACCGAAATTGGTGGTTGACGGGCGGCTGTAAGCTCTTTCGCGGCCGCGGAAACTGGTCTAAGACACGGCCGCGCGCCTGGGAAGCCCGGCGCTTGTAGAACAAGGGACGCGCGGCTGCGCGCCCTTTTTTTGTGCCCGATTTCCGCCCGCGTCAGCGAGATTTGATGCCCAAACGTACAGACATCTCCACCATCCTCATCATCGGCGCCGGTCCCATCGTGATCGGCCAGGCCTGTGAATTCGACTATTCCGGAACTCAGGCGGTCAAGGCGCTGAAGCAGGAAGGCTACCGGGTCGTCCTGGTCAATTCCAATCCGGCCACGATCATGACCGATCCGGAATTGGCCGACGCGACCTATATCGAGCCGATCACGCCCGAGATCGTCGCCAAGATCGTCGAGAAGGAACGCTACGTCATTCCCGGCGGCTTCGCGCTGCTGCCGACGATGGGCGGCCAGACCGCGTTGAACTGCGCGCTCAGCTTGCGCAAGCTCGGCACGCTGGAGAAGTTCGACGTCGAAATGATCGGCGCCACCGCCGACGCCATCGACAAGGCCGAGGACCGCGAGCGCTTCCGCGAGGCGATGACCAAGATCGGCCTCGAAACGCCGCGCTCGCGCCAGGTCAAGAACCTGCCCGACGCGCTGCGCGCGCTCGACGAGATCGGCTTCCCGGCGCTGATCCGGCCGTCCTTCACGATGGGCGGCACCGGTGGCGGCATCGCCTACACCAAGGCGGAATTCATCGAGATCGTCGAGAGCGGCATCGATGCGTCGCCGACCAGCGAGGTACTGATCGAGGAATCCATCCTTGGCTGGAAAGAATACGAGATGGAGGTTGTCCGCGACAAGAAGGACAACTGCATCATCGTCTGCTCGATCGAGAATCTCGACCCGATGGGCGTGCACACCGGCGATTCGATCACGGTGGCGCCGGCGCTGACGCTGACCGATAAAGAATACCAGATCATGCGCGACGCCTCGCTGGCGGTGCTGCGCGAGATCGGCGTCGAGACCGGCGGTTCGAACGTGCAGTTCGCCGTCAATCCGGACGACGGCCGGCTCGTCGTGATCGAAATGAACCCGCGGGTGTCGCGCTCCTCGGCGCTGGCCTCGAAGGCCACCGGCTTCCCGATCGCCAAGGTCGCGGCAAAGCTCGCGGTCGGCTACACGCTCGACGAAATCGCCAACGACATCACCGGCGGCGCCACGCCGGCGGCGTTCGAGCCGACCATCGATTACGTGGTCACCAAGATTCCGCGCTTCGCCTTCGAGAAATTCCCCGGCGCCTCGCACAATCTGACGACCTCGATGAAGTCGGTCGGCGAGGTGATGGCGATCGGCCGCACCTTCCAGGAGAGCCTGCAGAAGGCGCTACGCGGCCTCGAGAGCGGCCTCACCGGCCTCGACGAGATCGAGATCGACGGGCTCGGCCGCGACGACGACAAGAACGCGATCCGCGCCGCACTCGGCACCCCGACGCCGAGCCGGCTGCTGCAGGTCGCGCAGGCGATGCGGCTCGGCTGGACCGATGACGAGATCTTCAATTCCTGCAAGATCGATCCGTGGTTCCTGGCGCAGTTGCGCGGCATCGTCGAGATGGAGAACAAGGTCCGCGCCAGCGGCCTGCCGGACCATGCGTTCGGAATGCGGACCTTGAAGGCGATGGGCTTCGCCGACGCCCGCCTCGCAGTGCTGGCCGGCACCACCGAGGCCGAGGTGAAGGCCATGCGCCGCGCGCTGGGCGTGCGTCCCGTGTTCAAGCGGATCGACACCTGCGCGGCGGAATTCGCCTCGCCCACCGCCTACATGTATTCGACCTACGAATCGCCGTTCGCCGGCCCCGCGTCGGACGAGAGCCACCCCTCGGCCAAGGACAAGGTGATCATCCTCGGCGGCGGCCCGAACCGGATCGGCCAGGGCATCGAATTCGACTATTGCTGCTGCCACGCCTGCTTCGCGCTGCACGACGCCGGCTATGAATCGATCATGGTCAACTGCAATCCGGAAACCGTGTCGACCGACTACGACACCGCGGACCGGCTGTATTTCGAGCCGCTGACCGCCGAGGACGTGCTCGAGATCATCGACACCGAGCGCAGCAACGGCACGCTGAAAGGCGTGATCGTGCAGTTCGGCGGCCAGACCCCTCTGAAGCTCGCGCGTGCGCTGGAAGCCGCCGACGTGCCGATCCTCGGCACCTCGCCGGACGCGATCGACCTCGCCGAGGACCGCGACCGCTTCAAGCGCATCCTCGACAAACTTCGTCTCAAGCAGCCGAAGAACGGCATCGCCTATTCGGTCGAGCAGGCCCGCCTGGTCGCCGCCGAACTCGGCCTGCCGCTGGTGGTGCGCCCGTCCTACGTGCTGGGCGGCCGCGCGATGCAGATCATCCGCGAGGACAATCAGCTCAGCGACTATCTGCTCGGCACCCTGCCCGAGCTGGTGCCCGGCGACGTCAAGGCGCGCTATCCGAACGACAAGACCGGCCAGATCAACACCGTGCTCGGCACCAATCCGCTGCTGTTCGACCGCTATCTGTCGGACGCCACCGAGATCGACGTCGACTGCCTGTGCGACGGGAAGGACACGTTCATCGTCGGCATCATGGAGCACATCGAGGAAGCCGGCATCCACTCCGGCGACTCGGCCTGCTCGCTGCCACCGCATTCGCTCGATGCGCCGATGATCGCCGAACTCGAACGCCAGACCCGCGAGCTCGCGCTGGGGCTCGACGTCGTCGGGCTGATGAACGTGCAGTATGCGATCAAGGACGGCGAGATCTACGTGCTCGAAGTCAATCCGCGCGCCTCGCGCACGGTGCCGTTCGTCGCCAAGGTGATCGGCATGCCGGTGGCGAAGCTCGCCGCAAGGATCATGGCCGGCGAGAAGATCGCCGACCTCGGTCTGAAGAAGCGCAAGCTCGACCATGTCGGCGTCAAGGAATCGGTGTTTCCGTTCGCGCGCTTCCCCGGCGTCGACACCGTGCTCGGCCCGGAGATGCGCTCGACCGGCGAGGTCATGGGGCTCGATCGCTCGTTCGAGATCGCCTTCGCCAAGAGCCAGCTCGGCGGCGGCACGCGCGTGCCACGCAAGGGCACGGTGTTCGTGTCGGTCCGCGAAAGCGACAAGACCCGGATCGCCGATGCGGTGAAGCTGCTGCACGAGGTCGGTTTCAATGTGATCGCAACCTCGGGTACCCAGCGCTATCTCAGCGACCACGGTATCCCGGCGGAAAAGATCAACAAAGTGCTGGAAGGCCGGCCGCACATCGTCGACGCCATCATGAACGGCGAGGTGCAGCTGGTGTTCAACACCACCGAGGGTCCGCAGGCGCTGGCCGACAGCCGGTCGTTGCGACGTGCTGCCCTCTTGCATAAGGTTCCGTATTACACCACTCTTTCCGGGGCCGTGGCCGCCGCAAAAGGAATCCGGGCCTATCTGGGCGGAGACCTTGAGGTTCGGACCCTGCAGAGCTATTTTTCCGAGACCTGATCATCACCGGGTGCGTGGCGCGCCCGGCAAACTGATTGGCAAACGACGCCGGCAGGACGGGAACCCGCCAGCATCTGGATTGTTTTATCCGGCGTTTCGCGGCGACCCAGGGTACGGCTGGAAGTATTCTCGGGGCACCGCTTTGGCGGTTCGCTCCCTTTTTGTAAGCTGACGACATCGCGGATGCGCAGACAGCGGCGCTCCGCGACGAATGCTGAAGGATGAAGGCAAGATGGTCGAAAAGGTACCGATGACGGCGGGCGGCTACGCCGCGCTTTCGGACGAATTGAAGCAGCGCCAGTCGGTGGATCGTCCGCGCATCATCGAGCATATCGCCGAGGCGCGCTCGCATGGCGACCTGTCCGAAAACGCGGAATATCACGCCGCCAAGGAAGAGCAGTCGCACAACGAGGGCCGCATCGCCGAGCTCGAGGACAAGCTGGCGCGCGCCGACATCATCGACATCAGCAAGCTCAGCGGCGACACCATCAAGTTCGGCGCCACCGTGACACTGATCGACGAGGATACCGAGAAGAAGGCGGTGTGGCAGATCGTCGGCGAAAACGAAGCGGACGCCAAGAAGGGCAAGATCTCGATCACCTCGCCGCTCGCCCGCGCGCTGATCGGCAAGACCAAGGGCACGTCGGTCGAGGTCGTCGCCCCGGGCGGCGCCAAGGCCTACGAGATCGCCAAGGTCGAGTGGCGCTGACGCCCGCTACTACGGCAGAACGATCGAGCTGAAGGCCGCCGCGGGCGGCCTTTTTGCTAAGCCGGGCCTGCTGTGGCGCGGGCCGGAGCGATCACGCGAGACGGAACTGAAATCACTTGTCCGTGTGGCTCATCCGCGGCGGATGGAAATTGCGCGCGCAGCCAAGTATCCACCGGCGATCACATCGTGCAGGGGGATCAACGAACGTGGACAGCTTCGCAGCCAAGTGGCAGCCTTTCGTCCTGAGCCTGTTTCGCTTCATCACCGGCCTGCTGCTGCTTCAGTACGGCATAGCGAAGCTGTTCAAATTTCCCGCCGTTCCCTACTTCGCCAATGTCGAACTGTTCTCGCTGATCGGGGCCGCCGGCACGCTCGAACTGGTGCTCGGTGCGCTGCTGATGCTCGGACTGTTCACCCGCCCGGTGGCGTTCATTCTCTCCGGCGAAATGGCGTTCGCGTATTTCCTCGGCCACATGTTCAAGGGCGAGACGCCGGTCTGGCTGCCGCTGCTGAACGGCGGCACCGCGGCGATCCTGTTCTGCTTCGCCTGTCTGTATCTGGCAACGGCCGGCGGCGGGCCGATCAGTCTCGACCGGGCGATCCGCTCACGCTGACACGGACAGCGTTGCGGTGGCGTCCGTTCAGGTCGCCGCCGCCTTCAATTCCAGCGGCACCGCCGGGGCATATTTCGAATTGCGCAGCACCAGCGAGGTCCGCACGTTGCGCACGTGCGGCGCGGCCGTCAGATGAGCGACGAAATTCTGGAATGTCGCCATGTCCGGCGCCACGCATTTCAGGATGAAGTCGACCTCGCCGGACAACATCCAGCATTCGCGGACCAGCGGCTCGTTGCGGACGAATTCCTCGAAGCCGCGCAAATCCGCTTCGGCCTGGCTCGACAGATGCACCGAGGCAAACACCGTCACGTCGAAGCCGAGCTGGGCCGGATCGAGCAGTCCGCGATAGCCCTGGATGTAACCTTCCTCTTCCAGCGTCCGGACCCGGCGCAGGCAGGGCGGCGGCGAGATGCCGACCCGCTTCGCCAATTCGACATTGGTGATTCGGCCGTCTTCCTGAATCTCCTGAAGGATCTTGAGGTCGATCTGATCGAGGCTCTTGGACACGCGGCGAAATCCCGTGTTGCGGTCTGGGCGGCAAATCGTCCCCCTCATAACGTACTTGTTCAAACATGCGCAATTTTATTTCGCGATGCTCACAACTCGTTTGCCAAACATGGTGGGAAATCCTGCACAGACGTGTTGCAAATCTTGCATAGCTCCCCAGATGACATAGACTTCCGAACGAAAAATCTTCCGCCCAACGGCGATGCCCCTGCCAGGCCAATTCCTGCTTCGCGCCGCCCTATCTCTGGGGAGCTGAAACGTGCCCAGTCGAGTCCAGGCTAAAGTTGTGATCATCGGTTCCGGGCCGGCCGGTTACACCGCCGCGATCTATGCGGCGCGAGCCATGCTCGAGCCGATCCTGATCCAGGGCATCCAGCCCGGTGGACAACTCACCATCACCACCGACGTCGAGAACTATCCCGGTTTTGCCGACGTCATCCAGGGCCCCTGGCTGATGGAGCAGATGGAGCGGCAGGCCCGGCACGTCGGGACCAGCATTGTGACCGACCTCGTCGTCGATCTGGACCTCAGCCAGCGCCCGTTCAGGCTGACCTGCGACAGCGGCGACGTCTACATCGCCGATACGGTGATCCTGGCCACGGGCGCGCAGGCGCGGTGGCTCGGCATTCCCTCGGAACAGACCTACAAGGGCTTCGGCGTCTCGGCCTGCGCCACCTGCGACGGCTTTTTCTATCGCGGCAAGGACGTCGTCGTGGTCGGCGGCGGCAACACCGCGGTCGAGGAAGCGCTGTTCCTGACCAACTTCGCCACCAGCGTCACCATCGTGCATCGCCGCGATCATTTCCGCGCCGAGCGCATCCTGCAGGACCGCCTGTTCAAGCACCCGAAAATCAAGGTGATCTGGGACAGCGCGATCGACGAGATCTGCGGCAGCGATGGCCCGACCAAGGTCACGCATGTGCGACTGAAGAACGTCAAGACCGGTGCACTCAGCGAGGTTCGCGCCGATGGCGTGTTCATCGCCATCGGTCACGCGCCGGCGACCGAACTGGTCAAGGACCAACTCAGGCTGAGGCCGTCCGGCTACGTCGAGGTCGCGCCGAACTCCACCGCGACCTCGGTCCCCGGCGTGTTCGCCGCGGGCGATGTCGCCGATGAAACCTATCGCCAGGCCGTCACCGCTGCGGGCCTCGGCTGCATGGCCGCGCTGGAGGCCGAGCGCTTCCTCGCGCTGCGGGCCAGCGAACGCGAGGCGGCGGAGTAGCCATGGCTCGACACCGCGACGGGTTCACCGATATGGATTGGGACAAGCTCAAGGTCTTCCACGCCGCCGCAGAGGCCGGCAGCTTCACCCATGCGGGTGAGCAGCTCGGGCTGTCGCAGTCGGCGGTGTCGCGCCAGGTCAGCGCGCTCGAGCAGGAGCTGTCGGTGTCGCTGTTCCACCGCCACGCCCGCGGCCTGATCCTGACCGAACAGGGCGACCTGTTATTCCGCACCGCGCACGACGTGTTCATGCAGCTGCAGGCCGCCCGCGCCAAGCTGACCGACAGCCGCGAGCGGCCGAGCGGCGACCTCAAGATCACCACCACGCCCGGCCTCGGCATCCACTGGCTGGTGCCGCGGCTCGGCGAATTCACCGCGCTGTATCCGGAGATCCGGATTTCGCTGATCGTCACCGACGAAGAACTCGACCTGTCGATGCGTGAGGCCGACGTCGCGATCCGCACCCGCAAGCCGACCCAGCCGGACCTGATCCAGCGCAAGCTGTTCTCGATCGGCTTCCACGCCTATTGCTCGCCGGAATACATCAAGCATTTCGGCACGCCGCGGACGCTGGAGGAGCTCGACAATCACCGGCTGATCATGCTCAGCGACAGTCAGGTGCCGCAGCATCTGCAGAACCGGAGCTGGCTGGTCGACGCCGGCCGCAACGGCTCCGGTCCGCGCGAGCCTTACTTCAAGGTCAACAACATCCTCGGACTGGTGCGCGCCTGTCAGCAGGGCCTCGGCATCGCCGCGTTGCCGGACTATCTGGTCGAGGATCCGAACCGGCTGGTGCAGTTGTTCGGCGAGGAAGACTCGATCCAGCTCGACACCTACTTCGTTTATCCGGAGGAATTGAAGACGGTGGCGCGGGTTCAGGTGTTCCGCGATTTCGTCGTCAACAAGGCGCAGCGCTGGCCGAGCTGAAGGCCCCGGTCCCCGCATGACTGACATGCGGGCGCCCCGCTTGCTGCAATGCGTGTTCGCAGATCAAATGGCTTCACACTGAGGGTTCGCACTACGCATGTCCCCCTCCTCCAGTGGTGTGGAGTCTCAGTTATCCCTCTTGGAAGGTGATTGTGTCGGCCCACTTGGCCACGACCTTAGCCGGGCTCCTCGCGAGCCCGGTTTTTTTTGGACGATGCCTCAGTTCGGCGATGCGTGGATTCGACGAGGCGCCGAACGCCTCTCGAACTCCAAAGTCGACAACCGGGAGGAGCGCGGCAAACACGCGGCCTGGATCTGGCAATGGACGCGCGGAACCCCGCGCGCCTGAGTCGAAAAAACTTACGCGGCCTGCTTGTGCATGGCTCCGCCGGCCGAACCAGCCCCGCGGATCGCTTTCACCGAGCGTTCGATGGCCGCCCAAAGACGATTGACCTCATAGGCGGCGCGGCCTTCTGCCGCATACTCGCGAGCGCCCTGACCTTCGCCGAGCGCCATCAGCAGGTCGGCGCGGTTGGTGATCTGGCCGCCCCAGACCGGAGCCTTGAACTTCGCCAGCGCGTCGCGGGCGATCGTCACGATCCGGCTTTCGACCTCGTCACGCAGCGCCGGCGCGCCGTTGAGCACGATGGCGTAAGGCTTGCGATTGGCGCGGCAGGTTTGGATCGTATCCTGAACCGCGTTGACGTCGAACACACCGGGACGCGCCGGAATGATCACCATGGTGGCATTGCGGATCGCATCCTCCACCACCGCGGACAAATTCGGAGGGGTGTCGATGAACACCCATTCGATGCCGTCCCGCTTGGCGGATGCGACGATCTCGCCGACCGATCGCGTCGCGGTGCGCAGCGGTGGCTCGTTGGTACCACGCAGCTTGTGCCACAACGTCAGTGACCCCTGCGGATCGGCATCGATCAGCAGACATGGTCGCGACGCTTTATTGACATGAGCAGCCAAGTGAGCGGTCAGGGTACTCTTCCCGGAGCCGCCCTTACGCGATGCAAAGACGATGACGTTCATAAGATGTGGCCTCCCGATTGACCTATAGCAAACAAGGTGAATCAGGACGCTGATTCGTGGAAGTTAAAATTGCAGGCAGTGACTAACGCCTCGCCAGATTGCATCGGCAGGCTGGCTTTTGAGTCACACTAATCGCTTGCCATCCGCCGGATATCACGCCTTCATGCGTGATTCGCCGGCAGCGTCGGACGCGGTCGCGGCTCCGGCGGCTTCCTGATCCGGAGCGAACGGGGTGATATCGACGCCCTTCTTGCGCTGCCGCTCGACCCATTTCCGCTCGACCCAGCCCAGGGTGCGTGCGGTCGGCTTCTCCAGTGCAGGTACGTCCTGCGCAATCAGGACGAGACCCAGCGGCAACATCCACAGCCCCAGCACCGGCAGGAAGCTGAAGACGCCGCCCCCGATCAGCAGAACCCCGACCGGCAGCCGGACGTATTTCGACGACGGCCTGCGCAGCCAACCGACGAGGTGCGCAGGCTTCGGCGGCAGCTTCGACTCGAACCAGGCCAGATGGCGATCGAGTTCCGCGCGATGATCCGGTTCGTTCACATTCTTCTCCATCCCAAGGAGATAGGATGGGAGCACGACGGTTGCCAGAGCATTACAGGATTCGGAGTCGGCCCGTCAGCGTCGCTCGCGCTGCTTCTGGGCGCGTTTCGGCTTGGCGACGGCTGGCTTTGCAACGGCTGGCCTGGCAACGGCTGGCCGGGGCCGAACCGATCTGTCCGCACGGACGCGCGAAGGCGGCGGCCCGAAATGGACCCGGCAGGCCGGTGTGAGCAGCGACCTGTTCTGAACCATGCAAACAGTGATCCGATCGACGTCCGGCACAAACGCACCGCACAATCTCATCGCGTCCCCGCTGCACGCCTGCTGTTGATCCGCCGTGTAGGCCGTCGCACCTGTCGACCATGCCAGTTGCAGACCCGCAGCCACCAGTAGAGCCCCGATCCGGCCATCAAATCCCATGCGCCCCCCGTCTTCGAACCACGAAGAAAGTCTTCGTCCAGTCGAGAAAGTGGTCCCGGCGAACAAAGCCTGCTCCAGCTACCGAGCCGAATTGTGAGGGAGCCGCGCGCGCATGGCAAGCTGCAGCGCGTCGCACGATGAACCGCCGGCCGGCGTATCACGCCTCATTGGCGCCGACGCCGCGCCGGTCGAGAAGCGTCTGCCCTTTGGCGGTGACTTCGTAGCTGCGTGAGCCCTGCCCCGTAGATGCGACGGCGACGAGACCCTGCGACACCAGATGATCCAGCTCCAGTCTCTGCCCCGCGTTGAGATCGCGCCCCGCGGTTCGTGCGATATCGACCAGGACCGCGATGGCCTCGTCACTCGGCTCGAAATCACCCATGACGCCCTCCTCGGCTCAGTGCGATGCAAGGTTTGCGGCGATGCAACGTTTGCGCCGGAACGTCGTTCCCGCCTGATGGCTTGCAGCATTCAGGGCGATGCGCGTGTCCCGATCGAATTCATCTATCTGAAGCGGAGGGTGTCGGCGGATCAGCAGAGGCTGTCGGTGTTCGCGACGGCGATCGTGATCGGTCGACGATTCTGACCGCGACGTCCGATCGGACACGGCACAATTTCGTCACAAACCGGCTGGTTGCAATTCAATTAGAGCGGTGAAATTGTATCGTCCGGGCGTCGACCCCCGTCAATTTGATTGCAGACACATGTTCCAGCTGTTCACCCGAACAAATCCCGAAGCGCAGTTCAAGGCTCGTTCGTCGACCCGGGATATGGCCACGGATGCCGCGCGCGTCGCCTCGGTTGCAGGATCGATCGACGACGCGCTCAGGTCCGCGCAGGCCGAACACGCCGGCCTCGCTCAACGCGTCAATGATGCGATTGCCCGCGCGGCGATCACGGCGGGAAACGACTCCGACGAGTATCTGGATCGGGAGCCTGCCAATACTGAGCTTCAGAATCAGCTCAACACCGACATCGCCAACGGCGAACGACGCCTTCGCGAACTCGAAGTCAGCATCGGACATTTCAAGTTTCTGAAGGCCGCGCTGGCGAGCCGTTTCCCCGATCACACGACAACCGCGGTCAGCGTCGAAACGCCGAGATCGTCGTAGCTCCAGCGCACGGCGTGCGTCCGGAGGTTGACGACAGTCGGCGTCCACTTTTCGGGATCATGCGCTAGACGCGCCAATAGGCCCGATACCACGACACGAAGCGGCGAACACCGTCCTCGATCGACGTTGCCGGTCGGAAATTCACCTCGCGGGCAAGGTCCTCGATATCCGCATAAGTCGCCGGAACATCGCCCGGCTGCATCGGCAGCAGTTCCTTGACGGCCTTGCGGCCGAACTCCGCCTCGAGCAGTTCGACCACGGTGGTCAGCTCTTCCGGCTTGTTGTTTCCGATATTGTAGATTCGCCAGGGGGCGGCGCTGACTCCCGGATGCAGCCCGACCTCAGATCGGTTCGGATCGGCCGAAGGCACCCGCTCGATCAGCCGGACGATCGCTTCGGTGACGTCATCGACATAGGTGAAATCGCGACGCATCCGGCCGTGATTGAACAGCTTGATCGGCCGCCCGCTGACGATGGCGTCGCTGAAGATCGACAGCGCCATGTCGGGCCGGTACCACGGGCCATAGACCGTGAAGAACCGCAAACCGGTGGCCGGAATCCCGTACAAATGGCTGTAGGCGTGCGCCATCAGCTCGTTCGCCTTCTTGCTCGCCGCATACAGGCTCACCGGATGATCGACATTGTCGTGCACGGAGAACGGCAGCTTGGTGTTCGCCCCATAGACCGACGATGACGATGCAAACAGCAGGTGATCACAGCCGCCGTGTCGGCAACCCTCGAGCACGTTGAGGAATCCCTCCAGATTGGAATCCGCATAGGCGTGCGGATTCTGCAGCGAGTATCTGACCCCGGCCTGGGCTGCGAGGTGGATCACGACCGGGAAACGCTGCGCTGCAAACAGGTCCCGCATCCCTCGGCGATCGGCCAGATCCAACTCGACGAAGCGAAACGCAGGGTCGTCGCCGAGAATGCCGAGCCGCGCGCGCTTCAGCGCCGGGTCGTAGTAGGAATTGAGATTGTCGATTCCGACGACACGCCGCCCGGCCTGAAGCAGGCGTTGCGCGAGATGGAATCCGATGAAGCCGGCCGCCCCTGTGACCAGCACCGAGGACCCGTTCGTCGTCGTCGCGTCGATCATCGCGACACCTCAATAGGCCAGCGGCATGGCACGCCCGACCCCGCAATAATGGAAGCCGTTGCGCATCACCTCCTCCGGTGAATAGACGTTGCGCAAGTCGACGATCACCGAGCTTGCCATGATCGATGCCAGTTCCTTCAGATCCAGCGCGCGAAACTGTTCCCACTCCGTCACGATGACCACGGCATGCGCGCCGCGCGCGCAATCATAGGCATCCCGGCAGAACGTGACGTTCTCGATCACCTTTTCGGCCTGCGGCATGCCGACCGGATCATAGACGCGAACCTGTGCCCCCATATCCTGCAGCGCCGTGATCAGGGGAACCGCCGGCGAATCGCGCATGTCGTCGGTGTTCGGCTTGAACGTCACGCCCAGCACCGCAATCGACTTGCCACGCAGATTCCCGTTGCCGCCGAACGCAGAGGACACCTTGCGGGCCATCGCGCGCTTGCGCTGATCGTTCACCGCAACCACCGTCTCGACGATCCGCAGCGGGGTCTCGTTGTCCTGCCCGGTTTTGATCAGCGCCAGCGTGTCCTTCGGAAAGCAGGATCCGCCGAAGCCCGGGCCGGCGTGCAGGAACTTCGGGCCGATGCGGTTGTCCAGACCGATGCCTCGCGCGACCTCCTGAACGTTCGCACCGACCTTTTCGGCGAGATCGGCGATCTCGTTGATGAAGGTGATCTTGGTCGCGAGAAACGCATTGGCCGCGTATTTGGTCAGCTCCGCGGTGCGCCGATCCGTATAGAGAATCGGCGAGGCGTTGAGATGCAGCGGCCGATAGACTTCGGCGATGACCTGCCGCGCCCGCTCCTGGTCGACGCCGATGACGATGCGGTCGGGATGCTTGAAATCCCGGATCGCGGCGCCTTCCCGAAGAAATTCGGGATTCGACACGACCGCGAAATCCGCATGCGGGTTTTCCTCGCGGATGATCCGTTCGACCTCATCGCTGGTCCCGACCGGGACCGTCGACTTGGTCACGATCACGGTGAAGCCGTCGAGCGCCCTCGCCAGGCTCCGCGTCGCCGCGTGCACATACGACAGGTCGGCGTGACCGTCGCCGCGACGCGACGGCGTTCCCACCGCGATGAAGACGATGTCCGCTTGCGCAACCGGCCGATCGAGATCTGACGCAAACGACAGACGGCCGCCGGCCACGTTTCTGGCAATCAGATCAGGCAGACCCGGCTCGTGGATCGGAATCCGGCCGTGCCTCAACGCCTCGACCTTGCTCGCGTCGTTGTCGACGCAGGTGACGTGATGACCGAAATCGGAGAAGCAGGCGCCCGACACCAGCCCGACATAGCCGGCTCCAATCATCGCGATACGCATGAATATCCTAGCTGCTGCCGGACGGCAGCGGTTTGAAACCGACGCGACGAGACGGGTTCAGCCGTTCAGAATCGAGGCGCCGTCGATGTGGGGCGGGAAAAAGAAAAAGTTGTTGATGTAGAACTTTCCATGCTTGCGGCCGCCGTCTGGAAGCAGCGCGTCGGCGTCCTGCATCTCGGCCGGATCGAATTGCGCGACCGGAATCGCGGCGCCGTTCTTCAGAAAATAGCCGCGATAGGAGCGTCGATCGAACAACTCGAACACCTTGCGCGTGGCCTGCGCGCGATGCCGGTCTTCTGCCTCGATCAGGCAAACCGGCTGGCATCTGTCCAGCAGACCGGACGCTCCCTCGAGGACGTTCAGTTCGTGCCCCTCGACGTCGATCTTCACAAAGGCCACATCGTCCTCGACGACCGCATCGAGCCGGGCGGTCGCCACCTTCATCGCGACGGTTGTTCTGCCCTGCGCTGCGGATCCGGATTCGAGCGACGCGAGGCCGTAGATCAACTGGTCATCGTCCTTCGGCACGATCAGGTCAGCTTCACCGGATCGATCGGACAGCGCAATCTCGTGGACGCTCACATTCGGTGCCGACGTCCGGCGCAGCAGATCGGCCATCTTGCGCGACGGCTCGAAAGCATGAACCTTCCGCGACAATCGCGCCAGCTTGCGGGTGTAGAGCCCGCAATTGGCGCCGACATCCACCGTCACAGCGCCCTCGGGAACGATCCGGTCGAGAACCATCAATTCCTGCTCGGCCGATTTCGGACGACGCATGAAATGCCAGTGCAGCCAGACCGACGGAAACGCATCCTTCACCAGTTCCTTCGCATGTTGCGCAACGCCCATCGCCGTCCCCCTTCTTGCGCCATCAGCGCGCCACCATCACGTGAACTTCCGGACTTGCACCTCCCGACACTGCTATCGCGGCATCGTCGACCGCATCGCGCCGGAACGCCCCGCCGTCGCACCGATCACCACGATCGCTATTCGGCTTATCGTCTTCAGAATCCGCTTCCCGACAGGAATTCGCGGCGGATCGTCCGCAGGATGATCATGATGTCCATGCCAAGCGACCATTGCTCGATATAGACGAGGTCGTAGTCGATCCGCGAGATCGCGCGACCGGCCTCGACGGTGCTTCCGCGGCAGCCGTTGACCTGGGCCAGCCCGGTGATTCCGGGCCGCGCCGAATGGCGATGGAAATAGTACGGAACCAGGTCCTCATAGGGCACGTCCGCGGCGAGCATCCCGGGAACGTGTGGGCGCGGCCCGACGAGCGACATGTCTCCCTTGAGCACATTGATGAGTTGCGGGATCTCGTCGATGCTGGTCTTGCGGAGGAGCCGGCCGATCCAGGTGACCCGCGAGTCGCCCTGCACCGTCTGCTTCACGCCGCGCGAGTCGCAGGCGTCGACGCGCATCGTTCTGAACTTGTAGATCCTGAAGAACCGATTGCGATATCCGTATCTCGACTGAACGAACAGCACCGGCCCCGGCGACGTCAGCTTGATCGCAACCGCAATGGCGATCAGAACCGGCGCGAACACCAGCAATGCCCCACCCGCTGCCACGATGTCGAACAGACGCTTCCCAAGCGAGGCGGCCGGCTCGGTTCGCGCTGCCCGACGCGGATGCCGGCTGCGATAGCGGCTGTCGCCGCATTCGATCGGCTTCGCCGAAATGACGCTCCGCTCTCGACGAAGCGGGATGACCTCGGCCTGTGCAAACTTGGCTACGAACGGAGACGCCATTGTGTGCTCGCTCCTTCTTGGATTGGGCAAGGCCTAGTCGACGGCAATAGCGCCCACCTCTTCGCAGACGCACAGCTCGTCTTTCATGGTCAGAGCTTCCGATGGTCAGCATCCTGGAAGTTCTTGGAAGAAATTGGGCGACAACTGGTCGGTTTCAGGCCACAAACGACAGGATCATTTCATCGCCGCTTGTGCATCGCACGAAAATACGCTTGCTGATAACAGCTTACGACGCATTGCACACGAAACGAGCTGCGGGTATCCGACGTCGCGATATAGATTCTCTATTTCACGTGTACCGGGGCGGATGCCGAGCACCCCAACGAGATCGACAGCGAGTGACGGTTGAATGACGCTCGGCACGGCAGACGGAATACGTCATTTGCCGATTCACCCATCGACCGGTCCCCGGGTCCACAGCGGCCCTTCAACGCTACAACCCGCACGGCAATGCCGTAGCGTGATGTTGACGGCCCGGCGCTTCCATGATCGCTGTGACCAATGCCAGCACATCAAACGACGCAAATCTCCGGCGCCGCATCGACGCCCCCCGCGACCAGGATCTATGCGGTCGGCGACATTCATGGACGCGCCGATCTGCTGGCCGAAATCGCCGATCTCATCGACGACGATCAGCGCCGACGTCCGGTACGCCACGCCATCGAAGTCTATCTCGGCGATTACATCGACCGCGGGCCGGATTCGCGTGCGGCCATCGACATTCTCTGTCGACGACTGGTGAGAAAGCGGGCGATCTGCCTACGCGGCAACCATGAGGAACTGATGGAGAATTTTCTCCGCGACCCGCGTGCACTCCAGCGCTGGCTGCAACTCGGGGGTCTGAACACGCTCGCCTCGTATCAACTGTCGCCTGCCTCGAAGCCCGAAAAGATCGACGCCGATGCGCTCCGTGAGCAATTCATGCGTGTATTTCCACGCGCGCATCAACTCTTTCTCGCATGTCTGCGCACGTCGTTTCACTGCGGCGACTACCTGTTCGTCCACGCCGGCATCCGTCCGGGAGTCCCTGTCGCATTGCAGGATCCGGCCGACCTGATGTGGATCCGCAACGATTTTCTCGATTGGCCGCATATGCATGAGGCAGTGATCGTGCACGGCCACACCCCGGTCCCGCATCCGGACATTCGCCCCAATCGGATCAATATCGACACCGGCGCATGGAAGTCGGGCGTGCTGACGTGCCTCGTGCTCGAGGGTTCGTCGGTTCAGATGCTCTGATTGTCGACCGGCAGAATTCCCGGCTCGCACTCGACGCCTCACATTGTTGCCGCGTTTGTCCCGATGATCACGCCGCCAGACTACTCGGGGACAGATCGATGCAGCAGAGATCTCGCGCGACGCGTTGGTCCTATGGACACATTATATTCGCTCTGATGGCACTGTTCGCTGTGCTGACGAGTTTCAGCGTCGCCGCCGCCACCGCGGTGTATGCCCAACACCCGCGTGAGACCGTCGCGACCGCCGCGACCTATCTGCTCGGCCCGAACGACCGCATTCGCCTCAAAGTGTATGGCGAGCCCGACATTTCCGGTGAGTACGAAGTCGACAGCGGCGGCCAGATCTCCGTTCCGCTCGCCGGCCACGTCAGGGCCGCCGGCCTCACCACAAAGCAATTGGAGCGATCGATCACCTCGGCACTCGCGAAGGGAATCGTCCGCGATCCTCGCGTCAACGTCGAGGTCGCGCTGTATCGGCCCTACTACATCCTCGGAGAGGTCAAAAAGGGTGGCGAGTATCCCTATCGACTGGGCCTGACAGTCCTCGATGCCGTTGCGAGTGCCGGCGGATTCACCTATCGCGCGAATGAAAACAAAGTGTATCTGCGACGAGCGGGCGGAACCGCAGAAGAGGTGTATCCGCTCGATGCACCTGTTGCCGTTTTTCCAGGCGACAATATTCGCATTCCAGAACGCTTCTTCTGAAAGCACCATCAGTGCCGCAGCAGGGCAGATGCCGCAACATTGCGCTCGGCGCCTGATCCCGATGCGCGCCGCGCAATCATTTGACGCCTAATGCGGCGAAGCTGCGACCTGACGGCACCCATCGCTCGACGCCGCTATTCGTTCCGTCGACGACATTTCTTCCCTTCGATCGCACTCAACCTCGCCACAATTGCCGTCGCACCGCTCCCCAATCCGGCGCGTATTCAGGCGCATGCGCGCAACTACGCCTTGCGAACTCCTCCGCCACACCGGCGATCGTGTAGTTACCCGCGCCCGCGCATGTTTCATGTAGTCGCCACGCGCTCTGCCACAGTGCGGTCGATTTGCGATGCAATTCTGTTGCGGTGCGGCAGCCATCTCGTCTCACCGAAGTTCAGGACGCAGAACTTCGGAACGTTGCGACATGGTAGGTGCATTCGAGGTGGTGGACGACTTCGCGGTCGTTCGCGAATTGCACTCGAGATGGCGTGTTCGAGTAGCGGCATCCGTCGCTTGCTCCAAGGGACAAGTGATGGGTCGTGCGTCAGCACATTCGCGCGTCGGCGCCGATGTCGTTTTTGCCGGCCGCAAGCCATCGCGGGCGGCTGGCCTCATATTTGCACCGGCGGCTGCGGCGGCGATCACAATCACCGCGGCATCGCCGTCGAATGCCCAGGTGGTTCCGCTCACGACGGAAACCGTGGCGCCGCCCTGGAATGCCCAGCGGATGTTCGATCCGACGCCGCTGCCGGAACTGATTGATCGGGACCAGCGCGAAGCCGTGCCGCCGGAGGACACGCCCGTGAAGAACAGGCAACAGCCCGGCTACGAACGCGTCGGCATTCGCTACGGATCCTGGATGTTCTACCCGTCGTTCACGGCGGGGGCTCTGTATGACAGCAACGTGTTCGCGTCGAACGTCATGAAGCGATCGGATATCGCCGCCACACTCGAACCCTCGCTCCGCGCGCGCACCCTCTGGGGTCGCCACGGAATCGACGTGACGCTCGACGCCCAGCAACTGTCCTACAAAGCCAACCCGGGCCTCGACCAGACCAACGCCAGCCTCAAGGGCAACGCCTGGTACGACGTCTCGCGCGACACCACGATCCTGACCAATTTCCAGATCGCCCATCTCAATGTCGGCGTCGGTTCACTGACATCGCCGAACGGCGCGGTTCAGCCGACGCCTTACGATTTCTTCTCCGGCGACATCAGCCTTCGGAAGGAATTCAATCGCCTGACGACCTCGGTCGGGTTTCGCACGGATGCCTACAACTACGGATCGACGCGGGCGCAGGACGGCTCCGTCATCACTCAGGACGCCCTCGACGGCCAGGTCTATTCGCTCCACGGCCGGGCCGACTATGCGGTGTCACCGATGTTCGGATGGTTCGCCGCGGTCGAAGGCAACCAGCGCGACGTGCGGGGCCGGCCTGGATCGCCGCTCGATTCGCAAGGCTATCGGGCGCTTTCCGGCGTCACGCTGGCTTTGAGCAATCTCGTCACCGGCGAATTCGGGGCAGGCTACGTCCAGCAGCGCTTCGTCGATCCCACGATCGGCACCGTCGAAGGCCCATCGTATCGGGCATTGCTGACGTGGCGGCCGACCCGCTTGCTCGACATTCACTTCAAGGCCGAGCAGATCGTCACCCAGACGTCGCAGACCAGTTCGACCGGAGTGCTGGCCAACGCGGTGCAGCTCGGGCTCGATTACGAACTCCGCCGCAACGTCGTTCTCTCCCTGGCGGGCGGCTACGAGACCGACAAGTTCTTCGGCGTCGCCCGCAACGATCGCGTCGTCTCGACCGACGCCGCCCTCAAATACATGCTCAACCGCTTCGGCACGATCTCGATCTATCACCGCTACACGTCCCGCGACAGCGACATTCCCCTGTTCACCTTCGACAAGCATCAGGTCGGGCTCAATGTTACAGCGCAATTTTGATTCGAAGGCCGGGCTGGAGGAACAGGCGCCGCGCGCCGCGTCCGACCAATCGGTACAGCCGAGCGTCGATCTCCGCGAACTGGGACGGATCCTTCGCCGGCGCTGGAAGCTCGTCGCGGCGCCGCCGCTCGCATTGGTGGCGATCGCGCTGATCTACAGCTTTGTCTTCGCCACCACCCTCTATACGGCCACCTCGACGGTGTTCGTCGATCCGCGGCGCGCCACGGCGATCGAATCCAACCAGTCGGCGATCCAGTCGTCGAACTACGGAACCGACGATGCGACGATCGACAGCGAAGCGCAGCTGATTCAGTCGGTCGCGATTCTGGAACGTGTCGTCGTCCGGTTGAAGTTGACGGAGGACGAGGAATTCGTCCCGGCTCCGACGCTGCTGGATCGGATCAGGCAGTTGTTCCGGGCCGCTGCGCCGGCGGACGGCGCAAACCCGGAAGATGCGAAGCAGGCCGCAGCGGCGGACAATCTGCGAAGGCGGATGAAGGTCTCTCGCCAGGGCACGACGTTCATCGTCGACATCAACGTCAGCTCGGAGTCGCCGCGGAAGGCCGCCGACATCGCCAATGCGGTGGCCGAGGCGTATTTCGAAGAGCAAGTGCGCGCCAAGAACACCGCGACGAAGATCGCATCGAGTTGGCTCAACCGTCAGATCGACGAACTGAAATCCCGGGTGGTCACCTCGGAAAAGGCCGTCGAGGACTTCCGTTCCGCGAACAATCTCAAAGTGGCGCAGGGCGTCACCGTCAACGACCAGCAGATCACCGACCTCAACAATCAACTGATCAGCGCGCGCGTCGCCACCGCCGAGGCTCGTGCCAAATACGAGCAAACCCTGCAATTGACCAAGGCGGGCGCCGATCCCGGCAGCATCAATGCGGCGATCTCGTCCGACGTCATCGCGCGGCTGCGCACGCAATACGCGGACATCGCCAAGAACGAGGCCGACCTGCTCAGCAAATACGGGCCGCGCCATCCGATCGTGGCCAATGTGCGCGCGCAATTGCGCGATACGCAACGCCTCATCAACGAGGAATTGCAGCGCATCCTGCAGAGCACGCAGCACGATTTCGAAGTCGCGCGATCCCGGGAAGCGTCGCTGCAGCAGAGCTTCGATCAGTTGCAGGGCGTCTCGACGACGTCGGGGCAGGCCCAGGTCCGCTTACGGGAATTGCAGCGCGAGGCCGAGGCCAATCGCACGCTCTACGAGTCCTATCTCGCGCGATACAAAGAGAGCACGGCGCAGCAGAGCCTCGAACTGCCTGATTCCCACGTCGTCGCCCGCGCCCGGATTCCGATCGCGCCGTCGTGGCCGAAGAAGTTCCTGTTGCTGGGATTATCGCTGACGCTGGGGCTCGGGCTCGGCTGCATGCTCGCCTTTCTGGCAGACTATCTCGACCGGCGGGTGAAGACGCTGGAGCAGGCCGAGCAGATCACCGGCGTGCCGTCGCTGGCCGCAATCCCGCTGATCAGCAGCGGTGAACTGGCCGGTCGCGCGAAACTCGGACGCCACCAGCTCGCCCAGCACGATCCGAGGAGTGCCAAGCTGCTTCCGGCCGGACTTCAGCCTCCCTTGATGCGTTACGCCATCGAGGCGCCGGGAACCTTCTTTGCGGAAGCCGTCCGCGCCGTCCGGCTGGCTTTGCAGCGAACGATGCGGACCCACCCGGTAAAGGTCGTCGTCGTCACCTCGGCGCTCGACAGCGAAGGCAAGAGCACGCTGGCCGTCAACCTCGCGCAATCGCTGGCGGTGCTGGGACTGCGCACGCTGCTGATCGACGGCGACCTTCGGAACCCGCAGGTGACGCGCGCGCTGTGTCCGCGCGCCGAGGCCGGATTGATCGAACTCGCCAGCGGTGCGGCGAGCGCCGAGCGCGCGGTTCTCGTCGACGCCAGCACCGGGCTGTCGGTGCTGCCGTCGACCGCCGTCAGGGACATCGATCTCATCACCGAGCTGATGTTCTCCGACCGGATCGTCGACCTGATCGACGAATTCCGCCAGCGCTACGAAATGATCATCATCGACTCCCCGCCGCTGGTGCCGCTGGTCGACGGCCGCGCGCTGGCGGAATTGTCCGATCGGATCGTGCTGGCGCTGGGATGGGATCAGACGCCGAGCGAGGTGCTGGCGCATACCATGGACCTGCTGGAGCCGGTTCGCGACCGAATTCTGGGAACGGTGCTGACCAAGGTCGACATGAGCCGGCTGCGGTTCTACGATTACTACCAGAGCTCGGCCTATCTCAAGCCTTACGCAGCCGCCCCGCTCAAGATCGGAGCGACGCGGTGATGCGCGCCGGCCGTTCCACGTTTCCGACCGTGCCCCGCGCTCTTCAAGGCGCGCCCACGGCTGTCGCCTTCGGCCGCCCTTCGCGCGCGCCATCAGTCGCCGCCGCCGGCATGTCGGCACAGATCATCGACGTCGCCATCGTCGCCGCAATGATGCTCGCCGTGATCGGCATCTTCTGCGTCTCCACCACGATGCTGACCCATTGGGGACTCCATTATCTGACGAGCGGCGGCGCCTTCTACGAAAAGTTGCATCCGGCGACCTATTTCGCCGTCCTCGCCTTCGGGCTGTTGCTGATCCGAAATGCCGATCCGATCGACGAACTCACGCGGATGATCTCGGGCGCGAAACTGCTGCTGATCTATCTGTTCTGCTGGCTGTGTCTGCTGATCCAGATGATCACGCTGGATCGCCCGTTCACGGTGATCATCGACACCTTTCTGCTGCCCCTGCTGCTCGCCCTTGTGGTCTGGGCGCTGTCGGCCCGGCAGAGGCGGCCCGTGATCCTTGCGCTTCATGCGGCCATCCTGATCAACATCGCGATCGGCTATTATGAATACGGCTCGGGCCACCGCCTGTTTCCATTGACCGTCGGCGACGTCGTCGTGCTCGGCGAATGGCGGTCGGCCGCCCTGCTGGGACATCCGCTCACCGCCTCGGGGGTCATCGCCGGCTATGTCCTCGCGCTGATCTTCCAGCCGTCGATCTGTTCGCCCGCGCTGATCCGCGTGCCGCTGATCGCGTTCTCGCTCGGGTCGCTGATGGCCTTCGGCGGACGCACCGCGCTGGTGACGGTGCTGCTGCTCGGTGCCGTCGCCGCGACGTTCCAGTTCGTCAGGCTGCTGCGCGGAGCCCGAATCCCGCTGCTCGCCGTCGTCGCGCTGATCGGCCTGGCATTCGTCGGAGCCGCCGGCATCTTCGTCGCCTTCGATCTCGGCTTCTTCGACAAAATGCTGCTGCGCTTCTCGTCCGACAAGGGCAGCGCGTCGGCGCGCCTCGCCACGTTCAATCTGCTGTCCCAGTTCGACTGGCAGGAGCTGCTGCTGGGCCCGAACCCGGCTCGCGCCGCGGCCCTGCAGAATGGCGCCGGCCTCAAATTCGGCATCGAGAATTTCTGGGTGTCGTGCATCGTCCAGTTCGGCATCATCCATACGGTGCTGCTGACGATCGGGCTGGCGGCCTTTCTGATCGAGGTCCTGAAGCGGGCGAGCGGCGGCGCCTGGGCGATCCTGGTGCTGATGCTCGCGATCGCAGCGAGTTCGGTGAGCTTCTCGTCGAAGAACATTCAACTCGCGCAGTTCGTCTTACTGATCGCGCTGCTGCTTCCGCGGGCTCGGACTGCAGCGCGAGCACTGCGCTCGCCGTTGCGGGCTCGGCCGATCCCGGCGACTTCCTGAGGACGCCCCATGACGATCTATGTCGATCATACCCACCTCGGACGTCACGTCACCGGACTTGAGCGCATCACGCTCGAGCTGTTCTCACGCGCGGCGCTCGCGCCGCTCGACGTCGTGCCGGTGACGGCCGGCGGCGTGGCGCAGATGGTGACGACCCAGACGTTCGGCCTGCCGCTGCGGATGGCGTTCAGTTCGTCGTTCTTGCTGTGCCCCGGCTTTCCGCCGAGTCCGCTGCTCAGGCCGTTCGCCGCGCGCGTCCTGCCCTATATTCACGACGTCTTTCTGCTGTCCCGCACCGCCGATCTCAATCGACGCGCGCGGCTTTACATGGCGCGCCCTTTCGGTTTTGCGGTGCGAACCTATCCGCGCTTTCTGACGAACTCGCGCGACACGCTGCACAAGCTCTCGGCGCATTGCCGATCCGACGCATCGATCACGCTGTATCGGCCGCCGGTCCGCAACGTGTTCGACGCCAGCCCCGGCGACCGGTCGGAGCGGCCGACACAAGGCCTGCGCCTGATCGCGCTCGGCACGGTCGAGCCGCGGAAGAACTTCATGGCCGCGGCGAGGATCGTCGAGGCGCTGCGCGCGCGCGGCTTCCCGCAAGTAACGCTCGATATCGTCGGCCGCGACGGTTGGGGCGACGCTGCGCAGGCACTCGCGCGCTGCGCCGGCGTGACGTTGCACGGCTACCAGTCGGCCGGGCGCGTCCGCGAGCTGCTCGACAGCGCCGATGTCTTCATCTGCACCTCGCACGAGGAGGGGCTCGGGTTGCCATTGCTGGAGGCGCAATATGCGGGCCTGCCGATCGTCGCACCGGATGCCGCGGTGTTTCGCGAAGTACTCGATACGTCCGGCGTCTACATCGACCCGGCCGATCCCGTCGCTGCCGCGGCAGCGATCGAATGCCTGGTTTCGGAGCGGCACTGGCGATCCCGCTACGCCGCGCACGCCGATCAGAATCTGCAACGCTGGAACACGCTGGCGAGCGCAGATCATGCCGCAGTGATCGAACTGATCGGTCGCCTGGCCGCGGGCCGGACTGCCGCGTCCGCCGTTCATGCCGGCGGTCCCGCCGTCGAGCGCTGACTCAGACCAGCGGGGCACACGCGATGACATCCCTGGCCGCACCAACGCTCCAGCCGATCGCCGGAAGTCGCGCCCGCTCGCAAGCCGCGGCGCGCGACCTCGGCATCGACACCATGCGCGGGCTGGCGATCCTGATGGTGATCGGCATTCATTCGCTGGCGCAGCCGCCCGGCGGGTGGCAGATCGCGGTGGACGCGATGCTGCGGCCCTGCGTGCCGATCTTCCTGTTCGCGTCCGGGTATCTGACCGCCCTGTCCGGCCGGGTGCCGATCGGCAAGCGACTACAGGCCGCGTTGATCCCCTACGCCATCGCCTTCTCCGCCGCCTATATCTACATGGCCGCGCACAATCCGGCGATGGACCATCGGCTGACCACGACGGCCGCACGCTTCGTCCTCGCCTATGTGTTCGTCTACTATTATGTATTCGTCTATATCGGCTGCACCCTCGTGCTGTGGCTGGTTTACGCAACCGCTCCGGCCGATCCGGAAAGACGCGCCCCACACCTCGCGACGGTGCTGCTTCTGGCCATCGGGTTCGGCGTTCTGGCGGGCAGCTATGTCGATCCGCTGTTGTCCAGGTTCGGCGTCTCGGAGGGACTCGTCGAGGAGGTCCGGCTTCGCGACCTGCCGTTCTGGTTCTGCTTCATGGCGATCGGTGTGCTCGCGGGCCTGTCCACAAGCGGGCCTGAAATCGCCGGCCGGCGCCTGCTGCTGGCCGGTGCCACCGTGGTCGCCTTCGTCCTCTACGCGGCGATCCGGCTGACCGGCATCGGCGACGCCGCCACCTACGATTCGGTCGCCTTTCTGCTCTACGCGGGGCTGCTGTGCTGCCTGCTGCTCGGCCTACGCCTGCAATCACGAGCTCTCGCCTGGCTCGGCTCCGGCAGCTACTTCATCTATCTGTGGCACATTTTCATCGTGATGGCCGTGCGCGATCATTTCGCCGCCCTCCGGCAAACCGGACCGGCCATGGCCTCCTCTGTCACCTTCGCGGTCGCCGCTTCCGGCAGCATCCTTGCGCTGATTGCGGTTCGGCAGATCGCGCCGTTCCGACTGCGCCGCTGGCTGGGAGCCTGAGCGATGCTGCTGCGAAACACCGTGCTTTATCTGCCGGCCCAGGTGATCGGCCCGCTGGCACAGCTGGTGGCTATGGTCGTCTGGACCCATGTGGTCGACGAGCCGACGCTGGGCATCATCACGCTGGTGACCGCGACGCACGAGCTGCTGCAGATCGCGTTCCTCGCCTGGTGGTCGCAATACACGCTGCGGTTCTTCGGACGATATCAGGACGACCCGACCTCTCGCTTCTTTCCGACCGAGAACGCGGTCGTGCTCGTGTCCTGCCTGATCCAGGGCCTCGCGGTCGTCGTCATTCTGTTTCAGGTGATCGCCCCGAACGCGGACGCCGGATTGGTTGCGGCGACGATTGCCTATGTCGTCAGCAGGACGCTCAATCTCTACATCGGCGAACGCGCGCGCATTCGTCAACAGATCGGCGTCTACACCATACAGCAGGTGTTCGGGCCCCTGTTCGGCTTCGCGATCGGCCTGCTGCTGATCCGGCTGAACGGACCGGCGGCGCAATGGCCGCTGGCGGGCTACGCGCTGGCGCAGTTCATCGCCGTGATCGTCGTGCTGCCGCGGATCGGAGTCGGCCACGGCGTCTGGCCGCTGGATCGCTCGATCATCGATCACGCCGCGCGCTACGGAGTTCCGCTGATCGCCGGCGGCGCGCTCGGATGGATCGGCCTGAACGCGTCGCGCTTCGTCGTCAACGAGATGCAGGGAGTGGCGGCCGCCGGCCTGTTCGCCGTCGGCTACGGCCTCGGCCAGCGCACCGCCGCTTTCGCCGCCATGCTGGTCACCGCTGCGGCATTCCCGCTCGCCGTCAGGAGCATGGAACGTCACGGCAGCAAGGTCGCGATGCGCCAGCTCGCCGACAACAGCGCGCTCCTGATCGCAATTCTGGCGCCGACCGTCGCGGGACTCTTCATGCTCAGGAACGAGATCGTTCATCTGCTGATCGCGCGCACGTTCCAGGACGTGACGCTGGCGATCCTGCCGCTCTCGATGCTGGCCGGCTCGATCCGCAGCCTGCGCGCTCACTTCGTCGATCAGAGCTTTCTGCTGCACAACCGGACGGGGCTGGTGGTCGTCGCCGCCGCGATCGACGCGACCATGACCGTTGTACTCAGCCTCGTCTTCGTTCCGTATTGGGGCCTGGTCGGCGCAGCCGGTGCAACGGTGGTTTCAGGACTCGCCGCAGCCATCGTCAGCTTCACGATCGGCTTTTCGAAGTTTGGATTGCGTCTCCCGGTTCGGCATCTCGCACAAATCGCGATCGCAACGACCGCAATGGCATTCGTGCTGCACGTGTTCCGCGAGGCGCCTTCTCTGCCGGCACTCGTCATGCATATAGCCGGAGGTGGCGCGACCTATGTGGCCGTCATGACGCTTCTCTATGCACCTGTGCTGCTGAAGGTGCTGCGCGTTCGTAGACAACCCGTCGACTCCTGATATCAGGTCATCGCATCCCATCTTCCATGAACGACTCGAAGGCGGCGCTGCTGACAAGTTCAGCATCGTTGTTTGTGCAACGCCATCGTTGCGTCGCAATGCTTCTGTTCACTCGTTGATGTTCGCGACGGATGCGACGCCGAGCATGTCGCTCGTGTAGCAGGCACGTCTTCCATTGACCTGCAGATGCGTGTCTTGATTGTGTCATCGGGGGACCATCATGTTGGACGATAGTCCGGAACGATCCCAGGATCTCACCGTTGACGGCATCGCTATCAACGTTCCTTCGCTGTCGAACGCGGTGTCGTCGATCGTCTCGGCCGCGCAGGACGGCGACAACTTCAGCGTGTGCACACTCAACCTGGATCACGTCGTGCAACTCCGGCAACGGCCGGATTTTCGCGCCGCCTATCGTCGCGCACGATTTGTCACGGCCGACGGCTTTCCGATCGTGATGCTGAGCCGCCTGCTCGGAACGCCGATCGAACGAACCACCGGCGCCGATCTGGTCGAGCCGCTGTGTCAGGCCGCGCAGCAGAAGGGACTGTCGATCTTTCTGCTGGGATCGAACGAATCGACACTCGCACTGACGGCCAGTCGCCTCGTCGAAAGATACAACGGGCTGCAGATTGCCGGTTACTACGCGCCAGGCAGGGATTTCGACCCGTCCTCGGCCGAGGCGGATGTCGCGATCGATCTCATCCGCAAGTCCGGCGCCAAATTGTGCTTCGTCGCGCTCGGCGCCCCCAAGCAAGAGTTATTCTCCGCCCGCTGCCTCGACGAGCTGCAGGGAACCGGCATGCTGTGCATCGGGGCGGCGCTCGACTTCATCGCAGGAACCCAGACGCGTGCACCGTCGATCACGCAGAAGGTCGGGCTTGAATGGGCCTGGCGCATGTTGCGCAACCCTCGCCGCCTGGGACCTCGCTACGCCCGATGCATCGCGATCGTTCCCCGTCTCGTCATCCGCACCCTTCCCCAGATCGTTCAAGCCCGCAGAAGCAAAGCCGCATGATTTCGACCGTGACCCTCGGGCTGCGCGCCCGCAATCTGAAGCCGCCGCACTACCAGATCTGCCTGATCCATCCGTTCGATCCGCGCGGCGAGAAGGTCGGCGGGCTCGAGACCTACATTCGCGATTTCATCACATTCCATCCGGACGACACCGACCTGCTGTTCATCGGCGTCGACTCGAAGGGGGATCTCGAATTGGGGAAGGTCCAGCAACTGACCTTTCGCGGCCGGACGTTCGATTTTCTGCCGATCCTGCACTACTCGGACCAGCAGGCGCGTGAAGCAGCGCGCAGCATTCGCGGCTCGCTCACCGGCCAGTTCTTCGTCGCATTGCTGCGCCATTTCGGGCAGGTCGCGCGGCTGATCCGGTCGCGACGATGCACGATCGATCTGCGCCGCGTCGAATTCTCCTGGCTGCCGGTGATCCTGCGGCTGCCGTTCGTGCAGATGCTGCACGGCGAAGGCGCGCCAAAGCTCAAGATGGATTCGCTGCTGCGAAAATACTCGTTCGTGCACAATGCCGGAGAGCGGTTCGCGGTGACGACCAGTGCGAAGTTTCTCTGCGTCAACCCCTTCATCACCGAACGACTGCAGCAGACCTATCCGCACCAGAAGAGCAAGATCGACACGCTGTGGACGTGGGTCAACACCGACATCTTCCAGCCCCAGCCGCTGCCGCGCGACGTGACGACGTTCCGCGTCGTCTTCGCCGGCCGGCTCGACGAGTTCAAGAATCCGCCCCTGATGTTCCGCACCGTCGCCCGCCTCAAGCAGTTGTTGAACGGCGGGGTCGAATTCCACTATGTCGGCACCAGTGACCCGCGGCGATTCCCCGAATTCGCCGAGATCGACGACATCGCCGTGCTGCACGGCTTCAAGGACGCGGCCGGCATGGCGGCGACGCTGGCGCACGCGCATGCGGGCATCCTCACTTCCGAATTCGAAGGCATGCCCCGCTGCGTACTTGAGACGCTGGCGGTCGGGCGCCCCGTCATCGCCGTGCACCTGCCGCAGCTGGAGCCCGTGATCCACGATGGCGACAGCGGCTATCTGATCGGGCGAGACGGTTCGCAGGACGACATCGCCGAGGCTCTTGCCCAGCGCTTCATCGAGGTTCGCGACGCGATCGCCGCCGGCGACATGGATGCGACGCGGATCGCCGGATCGATTTCCGATTTCACGCCCGGCAAGCAGCTCGCGCGCGTCTTCCGCTATCATCAGGATATCCAGGATTCGCGCGGCATGATCAGCGCGCCTGCGGGTCGGGGCGCGTGGTGAGGATCCTGCTGCTCACCAGCGAATTCGCGCCCGCCGCCGGCGGGATCGGAACCTACGCGCGTGAGATCGCGGCGGCCGCGACCGAATTGGGCGCGGCGGTGACGGTGGTCGCGCCCGACTACGGCGCGGACAACAGCGCGAACGACCGGCACCTGCCGTTCGAGGTGCGGCGCTATCGGGGCGGGCTGCATTCCATGCGGCAGCTTCCGGCCAAGATCAGGTTGGCACGCCGGCTGATCGGCGCCGACTGCTACGATGTCGTCCACGCCGCGGACTGGCCGTTCTTCATTCCGGTGGCGTTGTCGCGGCGACTGACCCGGGCCAGCATCATCGCCACAGTCCACGGCACCGAAGTCAACGAGACCCAGACTCCCCTCAAGCGCATCGCGATCAAGGGCGCAGGGGTGTTCGGCCCGCGCACCACGATCGCCGCCAACAGCCGCTTCACACGAGAGCTGTTCCGGCAGCGATTTTCGGTCGAGCCCCAGCGCATTCACGCGATCCCGCTCGGTGTTTCCGACGACTGGTTCGGCGATCGCGCAGCGCGCGGAGCGACGCGCGCGCGGCTTCGGCTCGACGACCATCGCATCGTCATGGTGACCGTGGCACGGATCACGCGGCGCAAGGGACATTTGAAGACCCTGCAGGCGCTGGCGCTGCTCCCCGACACGCTGCGGCGGCGGATCGCCTGGCTGGTGATCGGCCCGGAGGGCGAGGCCGATTACGTCGACGAATTGCGCGGCATCGCCACGACGACGGACTGCGATGTTCGCTTTCTGGGCGCGCTGCCGGATCGGGACATTCGCGACCTCTACGGCGCGGCCGATTTCTTCTGCCTCACCGGCATCCCCGACCCATCCGGTCGCGTCGAGGGATTTGGTCTGGTTTATCTCGAAGCCGGCGCCGCCGGGCTGCCGAGCATCGCAACTGACATCGGCGGTGTCTCCGATGCTGTCGTCGCCGATCGAAGCGGCCTGCTCGTCGCGCCGTCCAGCGAAGCCATCGCCGACGCGATCGCGACGATGGCCGGGAATGACGAACTGAGGCGCACGCTCGCGGCCGGCGCTCAGGCGCATGCGCGGCACCTGTCGTGGCGGCGCTGCGCCGCCGCGACCTACCAACTGGGCGGATCTGCCGACACGGACGCCGGCGTCGACATTCCAGGCGCTGTCTTCGACGCGCGCCGGGTCGGCGCGATGGCGCAGCCGACATCGGTTTGAGGGCAGCGATGAAGCGGCTCGTCTGCATCATTGCCGGGCTGATCCTGCCGTTCAGCATCGCGGCCGCCGCGGCGGACACTTGCAGCAAGAGCCACGAATATCTTCTCAACTCCGGCGACCTCACCAGGCCCGCCAAGGCTTACAATGATCTGTTCAGGACGTGCCTGGCTGCGGGGGCGATGTCGAACGTGAAGGACGCCTACGTCCTGAAGGACGGCGGAATCGGCGTTCTTCCGAAGCAGGACACCATCCCCGCCACCGCCGGAACGCTGTCGCAATTCTGCGACGCCTTTCCGCGCGCGACACTGCATTTCTTCACCAGGCGGGAGCGCGCGCAGATCGGATCGATGGCGAGCATCGTCCGGATCTCCTCGACGTCGTCCACATCGTGCCAGAAGATCAAGGGGCTTGCCGAATGAACAACATCTCTCGTCGCCGCCTTTTGCAGATGACCGCCGCCGGCCTCGCCACCTCCAGCCTGCGACCTGCCGATGCCGCGGCGCCCCGGAGTCTCGCGGCCATCGCCGCCAGGAACGGCATCATGTTCGGCTCCGCCGCCGCGCAGGAGATCGACAAGGACGCCGCCTACCGCGAGCTCTACGTCGCGCAGACCAAAATCATCACCACAGACGTCGCCTTCAAGATGAGTCGCATCGCGCCGCAGGCGGGCCCGAAACAATACGGCGCCGCCGATCGGCTGCTGGCCTTCTGCGATCAGAACAAGATCGCGATGCGCGGGCACTGCCTGATCTGGAACGAAAGCGTCCCGGCCTGGGTCAAGGCCATGAGCGTGGCCGAGCGACGCTCGTATTTCGATTCCTACATCGACGAGGTCGTGGCGCGCTACGTCGGAAGGCTGCAGTCGTGGGATCTGGTCAACGAGCCGTTCTGGCCCGGCCATCGCGCCCCGGGCGGCTTTCGCGTCGGTCCATGGTACGACGCGTTCGGCACCGACTACATTCTGCGCGCGTTCAGGCGGGCGGTCGCGGTCGATCCGAAAACCCCGTTGGTGCTCAATGAAGCGCAGACCGAGCGCGACGACGAGGTCGGACTCGCGGTGCGGAGCGGCTTGCTGAAGCTGGTCGCCGATCTCAAGAACGCCGGCGCCAAGCTCGACGTGGTCGGCCTGCAGAGCCACCTCCGGCCGCAATTTCCGCACGACCCCGGACGCTTCAGCGAATTTCTGCACCAGCTCGCGGATCACGGCGTCGACATCTATCTCACGGAATTCGATGTCGACGATACGTCACTGCCCGCGGACATCGCCGAGCGCGACGCGGCGGTGGCGCAGACCGCGAAGCGATTCCTCGAACCGACGCTGCGCCATCCGGCCGTCAAGGCGCTCATCACCTGGCAGCTCGCGGACAAATACTCGTTCTGGCGCGGCATGGCGAAGGACAAGACCTGGCTGGCGAGACCGCTGCCCTACGACGACAATCTGCAGCCGAAGCCGCTGTGGACCACGATCGCACAGGCGCTCGAAAGCGCCGGTCCGCGAGCCCAACCCTCGACGTCCGGGCGATCGCGCTGAGGCATCGGATCAACAGCCGCCGAACAACAAGCATCCGATGATGATCCCGCTGCAGCGTTTCGCCGTCCTGCTATCGATCGCAAGCAGCAGCTTGGCGGTCGCACAGGAGGTCAAGCCGTCGCCCTCGGATGCGAGGCCGTCGATGCCATTCAGCGGCACGGCGACGCTTCAGAACGACGGCACGCTGCTGCTGCGCCTGCGCCGGGGCCGCGACGGCAAGGCGATCGACGATACGCTGGTCTACAAGACGACCGATCGCGGCTACGACAGCGTGCTGCGCCATCTCGGGCCATTGAGGCCCGGTGAAACCAGATCCTTCAGTCCGTGGAAGGATTGAACCGCACCGCGGAATGCCACGTCGGGTGAGGTCAATCCGGCCCGACCGAAATCACCGTCACCCCGTCGATCGCGATCAGGAACGCCATCGTCGGCTCGTCGGATGCCGGAGCGAGTCGAAGGGCGTTCTCGAACACCGCAGCTTCAGCCGCGTTCGCCGCACGCGCGGCGAGCATCGCCGTGCCCGAACAGATCGCACTTCCCCGAGACGTCAGAGCGCAAAGATCGGTTCGAAGGTCGGTGTCCCGGGCGATGCCCTGCGCTTCGGACAAATCGGTTGCTTCGAAGGACAGCACCGGCCGGCCATCGATCTCGAGCGTGAAAATCTGCGGCCGGTCGCCTGATGCGGACTGCACATGCTTGCTCGAAATAACAACGTGACACACAACAGCCCAGATCGGGCGGGGTGTTGGCGGCGAGACTGCCGGGAAATGGACGACGGGCAGCCGGACGTATGACATCCAGTTCACCACAGCCCGGACACGGCAATGAGGCTACGCCATCACCGCCGTTACCACGAACATCCGGGTGATTTCAATCGGCATCCTGCCGCAAGACGTCCGCCGCCTCCGACATGGTCGACGCCACAGCCCGAGTCGGCGGGGCGCCGGCCACATCGTGGCGGCCCGCGCTTCTCTTCAGCCTCTGGTGATCCGATTCGCGCCGGCTTTTTTCAGAGCCGTCTCGACCACCTGCACTTCTGACGGACTGCAGGCGATCGACACGTCGATTGCTCCGTTCAATTCCGGGGCGCCCTGCTTCTCGACGCCGGGATGGCCGCTTTCGGCATCCGCGCCGGCGATCTTCGAACCAGAACTGTTGGCTTCTCCGCGCGCCATCACGGCGATCGCCGCCCGGTCGATGCCGTGTTCCTGGACGAGTTGCTCGACGGCGAGTTCTGCGCCTCGCCTCGTGGAAAATTCTCCGCTGATCGCCTGTTGCACTTGCCGCGTCTCCCTTTTCCATCAGCCCGCGCGTCACGACACGGACCAGCTATTTAATGCCGAGCGCGAAGCGGCCGCTCGCCAACTGCGCGCCTCTCGGCAACGCCCGCTCAGATGAAGGGTTTCCCTCCCGTCACCGCGACTGTCGTTCCGGACGTATAGCTCGACTGGGGGTCGGCGAGCATGACGTAGGCGGTCGCCAGTTCCACCGGTTGGCCGGCGCGCTTCATCGGCACATTCTTCCCGAAATTCACCACGGCGTCCTCGGGCATCGTCGAGGGAATCAGCGGCGTCCAGATCGGCCCAGGCGCCACCGCATTGGCGCGGATGCCTTTCTCGGCGAGCATCTGGGCGAGCCCGGCGGTGAAATTCTGGATCGCCCCTTTTGTCGTCGCATAAGCGAGAAGGGACGGGTTCGGCATGTCGGAATTGACGGACGCCGTGTTGACGATGGCGCTGCCGGGCTTCATGTGAGGCACGGCCGCCTTGGTGAGATAGAACATGGCGTGGATGTTCACCCGGAACGTCAACTCCCACTCCTCGTCGCTGATGTCGCCGATGTCTTTGAACACCGCCTGGTGCGCCGCATTGTTGACCAGGATATCGAGGCCGCCGAGTTCGTCGACCGCCCGCTTCACGACCAATTGGCAATGCGCCGGATCCTGCAGATCGCCGGCCACCAGAACGGCCTTGCGGCCCTCCTTCTCGATCAGCGCCTTCAGTTCCGCCGCATCTTCCGTTTCATTCAGGTACGAGATCAGAACATCGGCGCCCTCGCGCGCATAGGCAATCGCCACGGCGCGACCGATGCCACTGTCGCCGCCAGTGATGAGAGCCTTCATATCCTTCAACCGGCCGGCCCCCTTGTAGCTGGTCTCGCCGTGGTCGGGCCGCGGATTCATGTCGGCTGTTGTTCCCGGCATCGATTGTTGCTGCGCCGGATAAGGCGGCTTCGGAAATGTCGATGGCAACGTCGATGGCATGGTGGTTCCTCCAGAATCCAACATCAATCGATCCGAGCGCGCCTCGTTCCTTGTTACGAGCGAATGGTGGCGACGTGAATCCTCGGCGGCCGCAGCTCGCCGCGGTCCGCACCACGGCCCCTCCCCGTCGATGTCGCGATCATCGCCGCCGCGAGAGCCTGCGCCATTCTGCCCCTGGCAACCTCGAGGGCGCCAAGGAACCGCTCGTCTTCTCGTGGCTTGAAGCCGCAACACGGGATGTCGGACTTGTGCCGGCTGCCCGCTCCATGGATGAAGAGACCGAAAGGAACCACGATGAAACGCGCCGCCATTGCACTGAGCTGCCTCACGCTCGCGGCCCAGGCCTATGCGTTCCCGACCCACGTGTCCGCCCAGCCGGCAACCACTCAGACCGGCACGGCCGCATCGCCGAGTATCAGCGCCAATACGCAGCAATTCATCTCGAAAGTCGCGATCTCCGACCTGTTCGAGCTTGCGACGGCCCGGCTGGCTGAGGCCCGCGGCACGGAGCAGCAGAAGGCCTTCGCCGCACGGATGATCGAGGACCACGGCAAGACGTCGTCCG
This sequence comes from Rhodopseudomonas sp. NSM, assembly GCF_052445935.1. Taxonomy (NCBI): domain Bacteria; kingdom Pseudomonadati; phylum Pseudomonadota; class Alphaproteobacteria; order Hyphomicrobiales; family Nitrobacteraceae; genus Rhodopseudomonas; species Rhodopseudomonas sp. NSM. The sequence continues at coordinate 155,756 of NZ_JBQTCH010000008.1, forward strand.
AGCTGAAGCGCTTCATCGTGGTCGGAAAGTTCGACGTCGATGTGCCGAGTCAACTCGATGCCGCGCACCAGGCAAAATACGACGCACTGAACAAGGCGCGGGGCGACGAGTTCGCCGCCTTGTACGCCTCGCAGCAGGTCGAGGCCCACAACCAAGCGATTGCGCTGTTCGAAGGCTATGCCGCGAGCGGCGACCATCCCGAACTGAAGGCTTGGGCGGCCAAGACCCTGCCGGCGCTGAAGCACCATCTCGAAATGGCGCAGACGCTCAACCCGAACAGCGGAAAGGCAGCGGCCGCACCAACGTCCAAGTAATTACCGCGAATGCCGCGTTGCGGACGCTCGCATCACGGTGGCGCAAGCCTCGGAGTATCGGTTCTGTCAGAACCGGAACTCCGAGCGCGCGATTTTCACGCAATCTTGGGCGAACCCGCCTCAGCTCCGCGGCAAGTGTTTCCAACTCGCCGGACCGATCTTCTGATCGTAGCGCGCCATCGACAGGGCCCGCGCGTCGATCTCGGGCTCGCGGCCTTGAATCTGGTCCGCCACCACGCGGGCGGCGCCGCACGCCATGGTCCAGCCCAGGGTGCCATGGCCGGTGTTGAGGTGAAGGTTGTCGAACCGCGTCGGCCCGATGATCGGCGGGCCGTCGGGCGTCATCGGGCGCAGTCCGCTCCAGAACGTCGCCTTTGAAAGATCGCCGGCTCCCGGAAACAGATCGGTCAGCGACCGATCCAGCGTCACACGCCGGTTGAGCGGCAATCGCGGCTGGTAGCCGCCGACTTCTGCCGTTCCGCCGACCCGGATGCGATCGCCGAGCCGCGTGATCGCGACCTTATAGCTCTCATCCATCACGGTGGATTGCGGCGAGATCGCTTCGTCGACGATCGGCACCGTGATCGAGTATCCCTTGACCGGATAGACCGGAATATCGACCTCGAGCGGCCTCAACAGCAGCGGCGAAAAACTGCCGAGCGCCATCACGTAGCGGTCGGCCACGAACCTGCCCTTGTCGGTCGTCACCCCGGTCACCGCACTGCCTTGCGTATCGATGCTCCGGATCGTCGTCTCATATACGAACTTCACGCCCAGCGCGGCGGCGACAGCCTCCAGCCGCTGCGTGAACAGATGACAATCGCCGGTCTCGTCGTCGATCAGTCGCAATCCGCCGACGAACGCATTCTGCACCGCGGCCAGTCCGGGCTCGGCGCGAATGCAGCCGGCGCGATCCAGCACCTCGAATGGGACATTGTACTGACGCAGAATATCGACGTCGCCGCCGATCGCATCGAGCTGCGACTGCTTGCGAAACAGTTGAAGCGTGCCCCGGCTGCGTTCGTCGTAAGCAATGCCGATATCGGCACGCAGGGCGCGCAGACAGTCCCGGCTGTATTCGGCGACGCCGACCATCCGCGACTTGTTGAGCGCGTAGCGGCTCGCGGTGCAGTTGCGCAGCATCTGGAATATCCAGCGCCACATCGCCGGATCGGCCTGCGGCCGCACCACCAGCGGTCCGTGACGATCGAGCATCCACTGTATCGCCTTGCGCGGCACGCTTGGGCCAGCCCACGGCGAGGCATAGCCGGGCGAGACCTCGCCGGCATTGGCGAAACTCGTCTCCAGGCCGGGGCCGGGCTGACGGTCGATCACGGTGACCTCGAAGCCGGCCTTGGCCAGATAATACGCCGTCGTGACGCCGACCACGCCGGCACCCAGGACCAGAACCCTCATGGCACCATCTCTTTCAGGAATTCACCACCCTGCGGCCGATCAGCGACGTCGCGATAGATTCGTCGGTAGCGATCGCCGAGCCCGGTCAGGATTTCGTAGCCGATGGTGCCGCTCGCGGAGGCGAGCTCGTCGACCGACTGATGCGGCCCGATCAGTTTGATCTCCGCACCGCGCGCCAGGCTCCCGTCTGGCAGATCGCCGAGAGCGATGGTGAGGCTGTCCAGACAGCGATAATTCCACCGGATGGCCGCAAGATCGACGGTCAGTGTCGCCCCGGCATGACGATGCCCCTGCCTCATCTCGACGCTCACGTCCCGATCCTCTGCCACTGTCGCCGGCAACAGGATGTCAGGACGGGCGTGGTGGTTCTTGGCGAATATTCGTGGTAATGATGCATCCCACGATGGAATCTTGCGTTCTTTGCCAGGTTTTATCGAAATTCCCCCGGCGGGAGTGATTTGACGCCAATGGCTGCAGAAACCGACCCGATCGATCGCAAGATCCTCCGCCATCTCGTCCAGGACGCGCGGATGAGCCAGGTCGTTCTGTCGGAACGGGTCGGGCTGTCGCCGACGGCCTGCACGCGGCGCATGCTCCAGCTCGAGAAGAGCGGCGTCATCACGGGTTACTCGGCCAAGGTTGACGCCGCCGAACTCGGCTTCACCATGACCGTGCTGGTGCACATCACCCTCGACAAGCAGAGCGAGGATGCGCTGTCCGCGTTCGAACGCGAGATCGTCAAATGCGCCGATGTCGTGTCGTGCTACCTGATGTCCGGAAACGACGACTACCTCGTGCAGGTGCAGGCGCGCGACATGCAGGACTATGAGCGCATCCACAAGCAACATCTCTCCCGGATGCCGGGGGTGTCGCGGCTGCATTCCAGCTTCGTCATGCGCAGCGTCATCGAACGCAGCATCTCGCCGGCCGCGCTCGGCGGCTAGCCGGACTGCGAGCGCCGGCGTGCGGCTCCCGCATCACAACCCAGACCTCGGGCATTCGGGCGTCGGCTGCGCCAGCCGACGGACCACCAAAGCAAATAGCCGGGACACAGCATGGTCACCATGGATAGCAAGGGAAAGCGGGTGGTTCGGCTCGGGGCGGGCGCGGGCTTTGCGCGCGACCATATCGAACCCGCGCTCGATCTGGCGCAGGACGGCGAGCTCGACTACCTGATCTTCGAATGCCTGGCGGAGCGCACCATCGCCCTCGCGCAACAGCAGAAGCAGCTTTCGCCCGAACTCGGCTACGATCCGATGTTCGAGGCGCGGATGCGCGCCGTCCTGCCGATCCAGCGTGACAAGGGTTTCCGCATCGTCACCAACATGGGGGCCGTCAACCCCGCGGCGGCCGGGCGGCTGGCGCAGCGCATCGCCAGAGAGCTGAACATTCCCGACCTCAAGATCGCCGTGCTCGAAGGCGATGACGTGCTGGCGCGATTGAAAGGCTCATCCGCCCGCTTTCTGGAATCGGGAGATCCGCTCAGCGCCCTGTCGAACGAGATCGTCGCAGCGAACGCCTATCTCGGCGCGTCCGGCATTTGCGAGGCGCTCGAGGCGGGAGCGGATGTGGTGATCTGCGGGCGCGTCTCGGACCCGGCGCTGTTTCTCGGCCCGCTCGTGCACGAATTCGGCTGGTCGATAACGGACTGGACCATGATGGGGCGGGGAACGCTGATCGGCCACATGCTGGAATGCGCGGGTCAGGTCTCCGGCGGCTACTTCGCCGACCCGGGCTACAAGGACGTGGAGAATCTCGGCAATCTCGGCTTCCCGATCGGCGAGGTCGACGAGACCGGCGCTCTGGTGATCTCCAAGCTGCCCGGCACGGGCGGATGCGTGACCGCGGCGACCTGCAAGGAGCAATTGCTCTACGAGATCCACGATCCGCGCGCGTACTATCAGCCCGATGTCGTCGCGGACTTCTCGGAGGTCCGCATCGAGGAAATTGGCGAGGACCGCGTTCGGCTCACCGGCGCCAAAGGAACGCCCCGGCCCGAAACCCTGAAAGTCTCGGTCGCCTACCGGGACGGCTATATCGGAGAGGGGCAGATTTCGTATGGCGGCAGCGGCGCGGTCGCCAGGGCCCGACTGGCCGGCGACATCGTGCGCCAGCGGCTGGCGCGCGCCGGCGTCGCCGTCGATGAACTGAAGGTCGATCTGATCGGCGTCGACTCGCTGCACGGGCAACGCCTTGCCGGCGGCATGGGCGATCCCTACGAAATCCGGCTGCGGATCGCCGCCAGGTTCGCGACCCGCACACTGGCCGAGGCCCTCGCCCGGGAGGTCGAGTCGCTCTACACCAACGGTCCGGCCGGCGGAGGCGGCGTCGTTCAACTCGTCCGCGAAGTGATCGCAGTGCAATCGGTGCTGATCCCCCGCGAGCAGACTACTCCCGTCGTGACCATGCTGGAGTCTTGAATGAAGCTTCGAGAATTGGCGCATTCGCGCACCGGGGACAAAGGCAACAGGTCGAACATCTCCCTGATCCCCTACGATCCGTCGCACTACGACTATCTCCGCGAGGTGGTGACGGCCGAGCGGGTCAAGGCGCACTTCCGGGGCATCGTGCATGGCGCCGTCGAACGCTACGAACTGCCGAGCATCCATTCCTTCAACTTCGTGCTCGACGACGCGCTCGGCGGCGGCGTCGCCAGATCGTTGTCGCTGGACAGCCACGGCAAGTCGCTGAGTTCGGCGCTGCTGGAGATGGACGTGCCGGCGCCGCCCGGCTACGCGGCGACGAATCCGATCAGGCCGGGAACTCCGGCGCGGCCGACCGCGCATCTGCCGAAGGCCGAGGACTTTCTGCTGTGGCCGCCGAATGTTCAGGCTTACGGCTATCGCATCGTCGACAGACTGTTCAATTCACGCGTCATCCGCAAAGGTCCTTCGCCGCGCCCTCTCAGCTATGGACAGCATGTCCAGGTCAGCTACCGGAGCGGCGGTGCGACCTTTTCGCTCGACGAGTTTATCGACCGGAATTCGCTGAGCGGACTGCTCGTCTTGAAGAACGGCAAGGTCGTGATCGAGCAGTACGGGCTGGGGCTGCTGCCGTCCGATCGCTGGAGCACGATGTCGACCGTCAAGTCGATCACCGCGACCCTGGTCGGCGTGGCGCTGCAGGACGGTGCGATCCATTCGCTCGACGACGCGGTGACGACCTACGTGCCGTCGCTCGCCGGCTCCGCCTACGAAGAGGTCGCGATCAGGCACCTGCTGACGATGGCCTCCGGCATCCGATGGAACGAAGATTACACCGACAAGCAGTCGGACGTGAACTGCTACAGCAAATCCCTCGCCGACGGCGTGCCCGGCGGAGTCTTTGCCTTGCTGAGGTCGCTGCCACGCGAACATCCAGCTGGCGCGCATTGGCACTACAACACGGGCGACACCTTCCTGCTCGGCGCGGTGTTGCGCAGCGCTGTCGGCATGCCGCTCGCCGACTACATGTCGCGCAAGATCTGGCAGCCCTGCGGCATGGAATTCGACGCCTTCTACACGCTGGAGTCGCCGGACGGACTGGAGATCGGCGGCAGCCGCGCGGGCATCGCGCTGCGCGATTTCGGCCGCTTCGCGCAATTCGTGCTCGACGACGGCGTCGTCGACGGCGCGCGCCTGCTGCCGGAAGGATGGAACGACGACGCCAATCGCCGGACCTACACGTTCTCCGATTCCGACCGCGCTTTGATGCCCCAGATCACCTCCGGGGCGCTCGATGGCTACGGCTACTCCTGGTGGATCGCCGAGGACGGCGCGATGACGGCCGTGGGTTTCGCCGGACAGCGGATCTACATCAACCGCGCCGAGCGGCTCGCCATCGTCACGCTCGGCGCGTTTCCCCAGCCGAGATATCGCGGACCCGGCGAGCACGACCGGGTGGCGGAAGTGGTCGCCTTCACCGAGGCGGTGAAATCGGCGCTGCGGGGCTACGATTAGTCCGGCCGTACGCCCCGTCACTGCGGAACATCTGGGACCGCAGCGCAGGCACGGTCGCGCTACCCGCCGCTCCGGAGCAGCTTGCTCACGGTCCGGGCGAACACGACCATGCCGGCTTCCACCAGTTCTTTCGGTATCGACGCAAAGTTCAACCGCACCCAGGTCTCCTTCGGGGCGACGGCGAAATAGGGCTCGACCGGATCGATCAGAACCCCGGCATCGAAGCAGGCGGCGCGCAGCTTCGACGGGTTGCGGCATCCCGGAATCCGCATCCAGATCGCCGAGCCGCCAGTCGGCGCCGCGTATTCCGCTATCGGCAGTTCCTTGCGGAGCGTATCGACGATCAGCTTCGCCTTCGCCTCGAGCGACTTGCGCATCTCGGTCATCAAGCGGTCGTAGTGCCCTTGCCGGATGAACTGCGCGGCGCTGGCCAGATTGTTGCCCGGCAACTGCCGCAGCATCAATCGTCGCAGCGATTTGAGTTCGGCGATCAGCGTCTCGGGGCCGACCAGATAGCCGATCCGCAAGCCGGGGCAGACCAGCTTCGACAGGCTGCTGAGATAGATCACCCGACCCGACCGATCCATCGCCTTCAGCGACGCCGCGGCGGCGCCGTCATATTTCAGTTCCGGCTCGTAGTCGTCCTCGATGATGATCTGGTCCTGCACGACCGCCTGGGTGAGCAGCGACAGACGCCGCTCCGTGCTCATCGTCACGCCGGTCGGCGCCTGATGGCTCGGCGTGCAATACAGATAGTTACAATCGGTCGACCGCTTGTCGATCGTCATGCCGAAGGCATCGATCGGGATGGAGATGAGATCCGCGCCGCTGCGGAGGAAGATGAAGCGCGCGTCCATGTAGCCGGGCTCTTCGACACCGACCTTAAGGCCGGGGCCGAGCAAGGTCTGGGCGAGCAGATAGAGCCCGTGCTGCGTTCCAAGCGTCAGCATCACCTGGTCGGCCGCGGCCGCGATGCCCCGCCGCGGCAGGATCTTGTTGATGATCTGCTCGATCAGCGGCTGGCTGTCTTCGCCTCCGCTGTCCTGGCCCCAATGCTGGATGGCCGGGCTGGTCAGCGCCGATCGGCTGGCGTCCCGCCAGTCCGTGAACGGAAACGTCTGGGGGTTCACCTCGCCATAGACGAAGCGATATTTGCACCTCTCCCAGCCTTGTGGCCGCTCCTGCCAGGGATATCCAACCTCGGCGTGGACCATGCGCGCAGCCCAGTCCGGCCGGTCGGCGTTGTCGACGGAGCGTCCGAAGGTGACCTGTCGCCGCTTCAGCGCGGAGGACACATAGAAGCCGTTGCGCGGACGCGCCTCCAGAAAGCTGTCCGCGGCCAGTTTCTCCAGCACCAGCGACGCTGTCGTCCGCGACACGCCGGCCAGGCTCGCCAGTTCACGACTCGACGGCACCCTGCGCCCCGCGGGGAGATTTCCGTCGACGATGGCGTCGACGAAGGCATTGCGCAATTGCGCCTGCAACTGGACTCCCTCCTTGGCGCTGCGGCCGAGCAGTTCCTTCCACATCAGCCGGTCTTCGTCGGATTGCATCGAGAGTCCTGCCTGGCCTTACGGAAAGGGGGTGCTGGCTTTATGAAACAGCAACTTTCGTCCGCATGATAGGGCCACATAGGTACCTCACCTGGATCCTGATGACCCACCCGAAGACGCTTACCGCGGCCCAAGGGCAGCTCCGAGATCCGCGGATCGATCGCGGCCGACGTCGCCGTCCGCCGTTTCGCGGCGAATCTGAGCCCGTCGCCGATCGGGCGCGCGAAACGGGCTCGTGTCCCGGCGATGCGAAGGTGACTGCCAATGCCGCATGCGGGGTGGTACGTTCGTCCACGGGCGCAAGGTTCGCCCACAGCAGCGGAACCAGATGCTGAAGGAGCACGGCAGTCCTATGCGCTCGCGCCGATATCGCCGCCGTTATCGGCGCGCGCGACAGCGTGCCGAGGCCGGTGCCATAACGAACCAATTGACCACGCCGCCGGCTTCGACACCTTTCGACCTGAATGAAAGAGCGCCATGAACGAGACCATCCTCAGCAGAGAACTCCGCGAACTCGACATCCAGCATCTGTTCCATCCCTACACCAACCCGCGCCAGCACGAGCAGGTCGGGCCGGTCGTGATCGAGCGCGGCGAAGGGGTGTTCGTCTACGACACCAACGGGCAGCGCTATCTCGAGGCGCTGGCGGGCCTGTGGAGTGTGGCCGTCGGGTTCGGCGAGCCGCGGCTGGTCGAAGCCGCGGCGAAGCAGATGTCGATGCTGCCGTTCTATCATCTGTTCGCGCACAAATCGCACTCGCCGGGGATCAGGCTCGCGGACAAGCTTTGCGCCATGGCGCCGGGCCAGTTGAGCCACGTGCTGTTTTCGAATTCCGGCTCGGAGGCCAACGACTCCGTCGTGAAACTCGTCTGGTTCTACAACAACAGCCTCGGACGGCCCGAGAAGAAGAAGTTCATCGCCCGCAAGAACGGATATCACGGCATCACCGTGGCCTCCGGAAGCCTGACCGGCCTGCCCGCGAACCACAACGCGTTCGACCTTCCGAAAATTCCGGTGATCCATCTCGAATGCCCGCACTACTATCGCTTCGGCCGCGACGGCGAAACTGAAGAACAGTTCACCGATCGGCTGATCAAGGAGCTGGAGGACACCATCCTTGCCGAAGGCCCGGACACGATCGCGGCGTTCATCGGCGAACCGGTGATGGGCGCCGGCGGCGTCATCGTTCCGCCGGTCGGTTACTGGCCCCGGGTGCAGGAAGTCTGCCGCAAATACGACGTGTTGCTGGTCGTCGACGAGGTGATCACCGGCTTCGGCCGGCTGGGCACGATGTTCGCCTCCGAGCATTACGGGGTCGAGCCCGACATCCTGGTCGTCTCCAAGCAGATCACCTCGTCCTATCAGCCGCTCGGCGCGGTGATTTTTTCCGAGCAGCTGTATCAGGGCATCGCCGACAAGGCCGGCGCGCTGGGGACCTTTGCGCACGGCCTCACGGCCGGCGGTCATCCGGTCGCGACCGCCGTGGCGCTGGAAAACCTCGCCATCATCGAGGAACGTGGCCTGGTCGCAAATGCCAGGGAGGTCGGCGCCTATATGCGTGAGGGCCTGAGCGCATTCGCGTCTCATCCGATGGTCGGCGAAGTTCGCGGTGACGGACTGATCGCAGCCGTCGAACTCGTCGCCGACAAGGCGTCGAAGCGCAAATTCGATCCGGTCGGCAAGGTCGGCGCCTATCTTTCCGGGCGCAGCCACGAGCATGGGCTGATCGCGCGCAATCTCGGCGACACCTTCGCGTTCTGCCCGCCGATGATCATCACGAAGAGCGAAGTCGACCTGATGCTGTCGATGTTTTCAAAGGCGCTGGACGACACTTACACATGGGCGAAGGGCCAGGGACTCGCGACGTGAAGCGATAGCCCTCCTCTTTCCGTCGGCAGATTCCGCGCGCCAGGCCCTGCGCGGAAGCGTCTCGCGGCGAATTCCGCGAACACGGATCGAACGCCGACGACGGCTGCCGAATCCTGCGCCCGCGATCACGATGGCGGGCTCGAGATCGCGAGGCTGAGTGACTTCAGCTCCGCCGACCAGGCCCCGCTCGCCATCACGAAATCACCTGTATCGTCTTGATCGAGCGATGAACCTGTCTGCCGGAATCCGCAGACGCCGACGGTGACATCGATGGCCGCACGCTGCGCGCCGAGCCACAAGGGCTTGAAGGTCGACTGGAACACGTCATAGGAGAGCTGGATCGATATGTTCAGGAAGGGCGAGCCTCCCCTGGCTTCGTCACCGCCATGAAACTCGACGGCGGCCCGCGTTCGGTCGGCAGAAACGACGTACAAGAACGCGCTCTGGGCGCGCCCCAGAAACCGCTCGCCCTCGAAGCCGTAGACGTGCTGTCCGGCGAACGAGATCTCGGCCGAAATCCCGAACCGCGTGGCCGATTTCTCCGCCAGGCTCACCGGCCTCAGAGTCGGTCTCTCGATGTAGTTGGTATGACGGACGTAGAGCTCGGCGCTGATTCTTTCGCCACCGGCCTGCCAGACATTGTCGAACTCGGTGGTGGTTCGCACGACGAGATCATTGCTCGTGCCGCGCAGATACTGAATTGCGCCGTCCAGTTCCAGATTCTTCCAGCGCGCGTGATCCCCGGAGAGCAGCAGCCTGCTTCCATCGAGACGGCTGTGCGAAACTCCATCGAACATCAAAGACACCCTAGGACATCGTGCTGGTACGGGGGAAACAGCACGAACGCTTGCACTCAATCAAAGCCGACGGCTCCAACAACGCGAGCCGGCGTACCGAACGCTTTCAGACCGGACGCAATGTCGCGGTTCACGAACGAATTGGCGCCGACCACCACCCGATCACCGATCGTCACTCCCATCTGGACGACGACGTTGGGGCCGAGATAGACCCCGTCTCCGATGCGGGTCGGCGCGTATTCGATCGGTTCCGTCCCCATCGAGACCGATCGTCTCACCGTCTGATGGGTGTAGATCTGGACACCCGACGACAGGGAGCAATGGTCGCCGATGCGGAGGCCGCCGCCGGAGCCGTCCAGGATGCAGCCCGGCCCGATCCAGGTGTGGAGGCCGACCTGCACGTCGCCGAGAACGAGCACGTTGTCGTACATCGTGGTCCCCTCACCGAAGCCATAGGCCGCGGCATTGTCAGCGCGTTCGCTCAACAGGTCACCGATCGACACCCGGCGATTGAACTGCTGCTTCTTTCGCAGCGTCAGCACGCGCAGATAGCGGCGCACCCGCGCCAGCCATTCATCGGCCTCGTTCTCTTCGGTCATGCCGCGCGCGTTCGCAAGCTGGTCATCCATCCATACAACTCCCTGGCGCGCGCCCCTCGCGGGTGCTGCTCGCTTCAGCATTCGATCGATCCCCCATCAAGGCGTCCCCGGCCGAACTGATCCACCGATCCCGGCGGCGTGCCCCGAGCCGTCGCCTGCCTCTCGCCGGTCGCTCGCAAAACAGCCTCTCGCCGTCTACTGAACGGATCCGGGCGGACGTCCCAATGCGTCGGCAATCTGCGCAAGGGTGTCTTGATCCGCCGGATGCGAATGCGCGTCGAAACGCCGCACGGCAGCGTCCGGCGGCGCGGCACTAATCGTCATCGCCTCGTCGAGCTCTCGGTCGGCGCGCCTGATGGCATCGATCATCTCCTGTTTCGCGTGCGTCTGCGCCACGATCAATCCTTTGAAATAGATCAACCTAAGTTCGGACTGCCTCGCGCCCCGCAAACTCTCCGTGCGGGAGAGCGCCTTCAACGCAACCGGAAAGAACTCGACAATGTCGCGGACCAGGGATCGCTGAGGCGTCAGGGGCAATGTTGCATGATGCAAGATCCACATCAGGGCAATCTCGGCAGCGCTGAGAGCCAGTTGGTCATCCGGGCCACCCGCCGATCGCTGCTTCACTGCGGCGCTCCGAGGATTGCTCCCGCGCGATAGGGCGACCACGTTGCCGGCGCCGTCGCTCGCTGGATTGTCGCCTCGTTGGGAATCTGGCCGCATCTCAATACTGGTTCTCGCATACATACAGCTTCACCCGATCAACAGCCGCTCGCCTCCACCTTCCCCGCGCCCCCCGGCGCCGCCGCTCCCCAGCGTCACCGAGTACGGTCGACGCTCGCTCTGCTGCGCCCGATCCGGCCAGAGGCTGCGCCCCAACTCCGGCCACACGCCGTTGCCGCCGACATCAATCCATTTCATTTTAAATAAGTCAACAAACAGAAATATTTCGCCACGGCACCTGTGCCGCCCCGCGATTTCAGCGTAATCAGGCATAAACATCTGTAATTACTCGACTAACTGACTCGTTAGCTCCCTTCTCGGATCCCCAGTTAATTTTAATATCTATTTAATTTGCCGCGTGACATGTCGGATAATTTTAGTAACATTCAATAATTAATTATATAGTCGGAGATGAGGATGACGGACTCCGTTGGCGAAAGCTCCCCACCCCCGAGCATCGATGCGTGGTCGACGCAGTGGCAGGAAGACTCCCTGCAATCGGCCTGCGGTTCCTGCACCGGCCGGGCGTGCACGGTCTGCTCGATCAGGGTCGGTGGAGCCGTGAGGGCCGACGGCAGTCCGTCAGGCTATGCGCCCAAGGTCCTCGAGTACTACAACACGGCGAACGGCGGACCGGTCGAGATCGCCCCGCTGACGATCGATCTCGCCGCTGCGCAGGTCCAGACCTCGTCGATCGATGCGCCGACGTCGGCCGCGACGACGAACAACGTGACTCCGAATGCCATCGTGCTCGAAAACATGAAGCAGGGCACGCCGGAGAGCGTCTGGCTCATCGACCAGGCCGATTCGAGTATCGAAGGATTCGCCGCCCAGTTCACGCTCGACAATGGCGAGCGCGTCGACTTCAAGATCAATACGGACGCCACCAACTACCGAGTCGATATCTACCGGCTCGGCTACTACAACGGCGACGGCGCGCGACTCGTCACCAGCTTCACGCAGAACCTGGCAACGCCGCAGAGCCAGCCCATCCCGCTGTTCGACCCGACCACGAAGCTGGTCGATGCAGGAAACTGGTCGGTATCGGCCTCCTGGGACGTTCCCGAGGACGCGGTGTCCGGGATCTATTTTGCGGAGCTCACGCGTCTCGATACCGGCGGCCAGAACATCATCCCGTTCATCGTCAGGGATGACGACGCGCCCAGCGACATCACGTTTCAGACCTCCGACACCACGTGGCAGGCTTACAATTGGTGGGGAGGCTACAACCTCTATGGCGGGATCGACGCCGCCGGCCATGCCGGCCGGGCGAGCGCGGTCAGCTACAACCGACCGATCATCACGCGCGACGGCGGATACTCGGCCGGGCCGCAGGATTTCATCTTCGCGGCGGAATATCCGACGATCCGCTGGCTCGAGCAGAACGGATACGACGTCAACTACATCTCCGGTATCGATACCGCCCGCGACGGCGCGCAATTGCTGAACAGCCAGATCTTCCTGTCGATCGGTCACGACGAGTACTGGTCGGCGGATCAACGCTCCAATGTCGAGGCGGCGCGCGACGCCGGGGTCAATCTCGCCTTCCTGAGCGGCAACGAGATGTATTGGGAGGTCCGCTGGGAAAACAGCATCGACGGAACAGGCACGCCTTACAAGACGATGGTTTCCTACAAGGAGACCTGGGCCAATGCGGACGTTGATCCGGGTCACACCACCGGGACCTGGCGAGATCCTCAATACGGAGCCGGCAAGCCCGAGAACGCGCTGACGGGGACGATCTTCACCGTGGATTCGTACCGCCTCGACACGATCACGATTCCCTACGACCTGTCGCAGTTTCGCTTCTGGAACAACACGGCGGTGGGGGACATTGAGGCCGGACAGACCTATTCCCTCGTGCCGAACCTGCTCGGCTACGAATGGGATTCCGATCTCGACAACGGCCACCGTCCCGCCGGGCTGATCGTGCTGTCGTCGACGACGCTCGACGTCGATACGCTACTGCTCGACAACGGCAACACCACCGGCCCCGGAACGGCCACGCATAGCCTGACGCTGTACCGCGATCAGACCAGCGGCGCGCTGGTGTTCGGCGCCGGCACCGTCTACTGGACCTGGGGGCTCGATTCGCACCACGACAATGAAGCGACGCCGACCGATCCGAACGTCCAGCAGGCAATGGTCAATCTCTTTGCCGACATGGGCGTTCAACCGCAGACGCTGATGGCCAGTCTGGTCGTCGCCTCGCAAACCACCGATCATACTGCGCCGACCTCGACCATCACCTCGCCGCTCGCGAGCGGATCGTTCACCGCCGCAGAGCCGATCGTGATCACCGGCACCGCCGTCGATAGCGGTGGTGGCAGCGTCGCGGTCGTCGAAGTGTCCACCAATGGGGGGCTCACGTGGCATCGCGCGACCGGCTTCGACACCTGGAGCTACAACTGGACCCCGCTCGCGGGCGGCACCTATACGATTCTGTCGCGCGCCGTCGATGACAGCGTCAACATGGAGCAGGTCGGCTCGGGCACGACGATCGACGTCGCCGCCGCGCCGACGACGTCATTTTTCTCGTCGTCCGACGTGCCGACCATCCTGACCGATACCGATGTCGGCTTCGTCAACCTCGGCATCAGCTTCACGTCATCCCAGTCGGGCACCATCGTCGGCATCAAATACTACAAGAGCATCGGCGATGGCGGCACCCATACCGGCTCGCTCTGGAGCAGCACCGGAACACTGCTCGCCACCGCCACCTTCACGCAGGAATCCGCGAGCGGCTGGCAGACCGTGACGTTCGCCAACCCGGTCTCGATTGCGGCGGGAACGAGCTATGTCGCGAGTTACCACAGCAACGGCCATTATGCCGTCACCCCCGACTATTTCACATCGTCGCGGACGGTCGGCCCGCTGACGGCGGCGGTCGGCAACGGCTATTACACTTACAGTGCCGACACCCTGTTCCCGGCGACCCCCTCGGACGGGGCCAATTATTGGGTCGACGTCATCTTCAGCCCCACCAACACCGTCAATGAGTCACCGATCGGTACGAACGACAACGGCTTCACCGTCATACGCAACACCGCGGCGACATTCTCTGCGGCGCAGTTGCTCGCCAACGATACCGATCCGAATGGCGACATCCTGACCATCAGCGGTGTCGGCTCGGCTTCGGGCGGAACGGTCAGCTTCGACAGCCAGACCAATCTCATCACCTTCACGCCGAATCCCGGATACACCGGCCCAGCCCAATTCGGCTACGCCATCTCCGACGGCCGCGGCGGCACGGGCTCGGCCATCGTCAATATGAATGTCGCCCCTCCGTCCAACAATGCGACGCTGTTCAGCGCATCCGACACGCCTGAGACGTTGAGCGACCCCGACACCGCGCAAGTCAATCTCGGCGTCCGGTTCTCCTCATCGGCCGCCGGCCTCGTCACCGGGATAAAATATTACAAGAGCGCCAATGACACCGGCACCCACACGGGTTCGCTGTGGAGCTTGAACGGCACTCTGCTGGCCACCGCGACGTTCACGAATGAAACCGCGAGCGGCTGGCAGACAGTGACATTCGACAGTCCGGTCGCGATCACCGCGCAGACGACCTATGTCGCCAGCTTCCACAGCAACGGGCACTACGTGTCGACCGCGAATTATTTCACGACCGACCACGTCAACGGCGTGCTGACCGCGCCGGGAGGCACCAACGGCGTCTATGCGTACGGCAACGACAATCTGTTCCCGACCAACACGTTCGGCGCGACTAATTATTGGGTGGATGTCATCCTGAATTCGGACACGGTCGAGCCGGTGAACAGCGCTCCGGTCGCGACCACCGACAGCGGCTTCACCACGCCCCAGAGCACCGTGCTGAGCATTCCGGCTTCGGTCCTGCTCGCCAACGACACCGACGCCGACGGAGACACCCTGACGATCACCGGCGCGGGCGTCGGCGTCAACGGCACGGCCGCCTGGATCTCCAATACGGGCTCGGTCACCTTCACGCCGACGCCGGGCTATACCGGTCCGGCCTCCTTCACCTATGCCATCTCGGACGGCCAGGGCGGCACGGCGACCGGCACGGTCAATCTGACCGTCACGGCCTCCGCCAACAATCCGCCGGTGGCGACCAGCGACAGCGGCTTCAGCATCGTGCAGAACGACGTTCTGACGATCAGCGCCTCCGCGCTGCTCGCGAACGATACGGATCTCGACGGCGACATATTGACCATCACCGGCGTGAGCGGCGGGTTGCACGGCGCCGCAAGCTTCGATGCTCAGACCAACACCGTCAGCTTCACGCCGACCGCGGGCTATACGGGACCTGCGTCCTTTGTTTACACCGTCTCCGACGGCCACGGCGGCACCGCCAACGGAACGGTCAGCCTCAACGTCACGGCTCTCCCCAACACGGTGCCCGTCGCGAACAACGACGCCGGCTTCGCCACGGTGCGGGATACGGCGCTGAACATTCAGGCGGGCAGTTTGCTCGCCAACGACGTCGATGCCGATGGCGATCCGCTGACCATCACGGGCATCGTGGCCGGAAGCGCCTCGAACGGCATTGCGACCTTCAATGCGCAGACCAATGCCATTACGTTCATTCCGACCACCGGCTATGTCGGGCTGGCGAGCTTCAGCTACAGCGTGTCCGATGGGCGCGGCGGGTCGGCAGCGGCGACCGTGAGCCTGAACGTCATCCCGCCGGCATCCGGCGTCAGTCTGTTCTCCAGCGCGGATACCCCCGCGAACCTCTCCGATCCGGACACGGTTCAGGTCAATCTCGGCATGCGCTTCGTGACGGCCGAGTCCGGCACGATCACCGGCATCAAGTATTACAAGGGCGCCGGCGATATGGGAACGCATACCGGCTCACTCTGGACCAGCACCGGCACGCTGCTGGCGACGGCGACTTTCACCAATGAATCGGAAAGCGGCTGGCAGACGGTGACCTTCAACAGCCCGGTCAGCGTCACGGCCGGGACGTCCTATGTCGCCAGCTACCACAGCAATGGTCATTACACCTCGACCGGCGGATATTTTAACACCGACCACACGGCCGGGCCTCTCACCGCGCCCGGCTCCGGAAACGGCCTGTATGCGTACGGCAACGGCAACCTGTTCCCCACCTCCTCTTTCGGCGCGACAAATTACTGGGTCGACGTCGTGTTCAGCCCCGCGAGCGGCGGCACCAACCAGGCGCCGATCGCGGTCAACGACGATGGCTTCACCGTCGCCAAGAACACGCCATACACCATCAACGCATCGGCGCTGCTGGCCAATGACAGCGATTCGAACAGCGACCCGCTGACGATAACGGGCGTCAGCGATGCCGTGAATGGCACGGTCGCCTTCGATGCCCAGACCAACACGATCACTTTCACCCCGGCGGACGGGCATGTCGGGTCGGCCGCTTTCCACTACACCGTCTCCGACGGGCAGGGTGGCACGGCCGACGCCGGCGTGACGCTGAGCGTCACCGACCCGATGGCGACCGTGAGTCTGTTCAGCGCCAATTCCACGCCGAGCCTGGTCACCGTCAATGATCCAAACCCTGTCGAACTCGGGCTGAAATTCCAGTCGTCCACCAACGGTGATATCACCGGCATACGGTTCTACAAGGGACCGCAGAATATCGGCACGCACACGGCCAACCTCTGGACCGCGAGCGGCACATTGATGGCGACGGCGACCTTCAGCAATGAAAGTTCGAGCGGCTGGCAGCAGGTCGAGTTCGCGTCGCCCGTCTCGATCACCGCCGGCACGACCTATATCGCCTCCTACCACACGGCCGGATACTACTCCGCCGACCCGGGCCTGTTCGCCAATTCTGTGACCAATGGACCACTCACTGCGCCGTCATCGGCATTGATCAGCGGCAACGGCGTCTATGCCTATGGAAGCGAATCGCTGTTTCCGTCCAACACGTACAACTCCACGGGCTACGGCGTCGATGTGCTGTTCCGTCCGCAACTGGCGGCATGAGTCGCCGGTTCCGGAGCTTCGACCTGATGGGTATTCTTCGCGAAAGCGCTCTACCGTGCCGGTCCCAGCGCCTCGGCGATCCGCTCGAGCACCTCATCGTCCGCGACATCCTGCTCGCCGGAGCGCGGCGGCAGCACCGCGTTGTCGGCCGCGGCGACCGGCCGCGCGTCGATCGCCAAGGATGCCGGACCGCATGGCGCGTCGACATGGTCGTATTGGGAGGCCAGCCTCACAGCCTGTTGATGAAGGCTCTGGAGCGCCACGGCCAGATCGTCGATGCGCTCCATGGTCGCGTTGTTGCGCGCCTCCAATGAGGAATGGACTTGAACACTTCGTGCCCGATCGGTGCCTGCGTCTTGGTCGACGCTCGCGGGCGTCGGGACGGATAGACCGACCTGGACCAGCGCAGCCCCTCTCCGGGGGCCCGGCTTGGCAACGAGCGAGTGACCGGATAGCGGGTCGCTCGCTCCTTCCAGTTCGGCCAGGCGCAAGGCGAGGTCTTGTGACACCTGCTCCAACCGACCGAGCATGGTGAGCAAGGTCAGCGTGTCTGATTGCTGGACGCGCCGCGCGAAACTGGCGAGAAACGCGCGGCCACGTGCCGTTTCCCTCACCGCGGCCTCGATCGCACCGAAGTCCTGATACTGCGCGTCGGATGCTGGCGACATTGTCATGCTCGTATCGCGTGCCCCGTTCTGACAGCACGGAATATCGCAATTAATCCTTAACCGACATCTAACCCGGCGATTTAGAGGCGCTGCACTCCAGTCGCGCATCGAGTTTCGGTCGATTTTTAAATCGATACAAATCGGATATAATACACTGAACGCGATCACTCCGGCACCGTCGCCGCCGGATCGTCAATGCAGGACCCCGCCGTGTGGAAGCCGCAACGTGAAGCGAAATCGTCGAGGAAAGCCAGTTTGCCGGACGGCATTCGAATTTACGCGATCGGAGATATCCACGGCCGCAAGGATCTTCTCGCACTGCAACTGGCACAAATCGAAGCCGACGAGAAACTGTACAAATGCGCGCGATCGATCGTCGTTTTCCTCGGCGATTATATCGATCGCGGGCCGGACTCCAGAGGCACGATCGACATGCTGCTGGCTTTCGCGCGGAAGCGGGAAGTCGTCTTTCTGAAGGGAAATCACGAGACTTTCATCCCACGCTTCCTCGCCGACCCCCGATCGCTGGACGAATGGCGATCGTTCGGCGGCCTCGAGACGCTGGTGTCCTATGGACTGAGGCCGTCCCTCAGCCGCAGCCACGGCGACCACGAACGGCTGTCACGGGAACTGCAGGATGCACTACCAACTCCGCACCGCGCATTCCTCGAATCGCTGCCGCTGTCGTTTACGTGTGGCGACTTCCTCTTCGTCCATGCGGGAATTCGGCCGGGCGTGGCGCTGCAGGAACAGTCCGAAGGCGATCTGCTTTGGATTCGCGAAGACTTCCTCGATCACGGCCTGCCGTTCGAGAAATTCGTCGTCCACGGACATACACCCGTTCGCGCACCGGATGTGCGATCGAATCGAGCGAACATCGATACCGGGGCCTTCGCGACAGGGCGCCTGAGTTGCATCATGATCGAGGGGCCGGACATCGTGCCGCTGATCGATACGCGTGACTGGAGCGGGAGCGACAGAAGCCAGCCGAGGACCCGCCGATGAAGCGGCGGCAATGGAGTGCCCGCCGCCCTGACATGCGCCTGACATGCGGTGTGCGCGACGTCCCTGTCATCGCTCCTTCATCGCGCGCTCGGCCTGCTCCCTGAGCGGCTTGATGAGATATGCCAGAACGGTCCGGCCCGGCGTCTGGACGAACACGTCGACGGGCATGCCGGGCACCAGCTTGGAGTCTCCGAGCCGCGCCACCTGGTCGGGCTTCAGCGATACGCGCGCGTTGTAGTAGCTCGTTCCGGTGCGCTGATCCTGGGTGAGATCCGCCGACACCAGCACCACGTCTCCTTCGATCTCGGGCGTGGTTCTCTGGTTGAGGGCTGCAAAGTGCAGGATCGCCTTTTGCCCGATGTAGAGCTGATCGATGTCGCGGGGCGCGATCTTGACCTCGATCGCGAGCGCATCGTTGTCGGGCACGATGAGCATGATCTGCTCGCCGGGCGAAATCACGCCCCCGACCGTATGGACGGTCAACTGGTGCACCCGTCCGTTCTGCGGCGCGCGGATGTCGATGCGGTTGAGCAGATCCGCGGCGGCGGTTCTCCGCTCGGAGAGTTCGGAAACTTTGGAGCGCGTCTCGATCAGGTCCTTGCCGACCTCCGTGCGCAGATCCTGATCGATCTGGATTGCCTGCAGCTCGATTTCCGAAATCTTGCCTTTCGCCTGAGCGATCATCCCGGACAACTGGCTGCGCTCGCCCTCGATGCGCGCCGTGTCCCGTTCCAATGCGGTCAAGCGTGCGATCGGCACCAGGTTCTTTTGCCAAAGCGTTCGAACGCCCTCGAGTTCCTGGTAGATGAAACCGACTTCCTTCTGCTTGGCTGCGAGCTGACCCGAATAGCCCGCAATCTCGTTCTGGAGCTGGGAGCTCCGTTCCCTGAGCTGGGCCTTCTGTCCGCTGCGCGACAGCCGCCGGACGTCGAACAGGCTCCGCTCAGCGGCTATCGCGCGGGCAGCCTCCGACCTGGTGTCCTTTGCACGCTCGAGCAGCACGCCCGGAAACACGATCTGGTCGGCGCCATCGCGCTCCGCTTCCAGACGGGCCTGCCGTGCCTGCAACTCGTCGAAGCTCTGGATGATGATCGTCGCGTTGGCCAGTGTCTGGGTCTCATCGAGGCGCACTAAGATGTCACCCGCCTTCACCCGATCGCCTTCCTTGATGCGGAGTTCGCTGACGACGCCGCCGGTCGGATGCTGGACCTTCTTGACGCTCGAATCGACCACAATCACGCCCTGCGCCACCACCGCTCCCGACAGCTCGGTGGTAGAAGCCCAGCCGCCGATACCGAAGGTGACCAGCACGACCAGCACCGCGCCGCCGATCATGTAGCGCTGGATGGAATGAAGCGCAGGACTTCCCGAGCTGCTCATCCGCGTTCTCCCACGACTTTCAGCGGCGCCGCGCGAAGCACTTTCGTCAGAACATCTTCCTTCCTGCCGAAGGACTGCACCTTGCCGTTCGCAATCACCAGGACATGATCGACGCCATCGAGCGCCTTGGGCCGATGCGCGATCACCACGACAATCCCATTGCGGCGACGCACGTTGAGAATTGCTTCGGTCAATGCGGCTTCGCCGTCGGCGTCGAGATTCGAGGTCGGCTCATCGAGAACGACGAGGAAAGGATCGCCGTAGAACGCCCGCGCCAGTCCGATGCGCTGGCGCTGACCCGCCGAGAGCGACATGCCGCCCTCGCCGATCTTGGTGCCGTAGCCGTCCGGAAACGACAGGATCAGTTCATGGGCGCCGGCCGCGCGCGCCGCCGCAAGCACCGCCTTCGGGCTGGCATTGGGATCGAACCGCGCGATATTCACCGCAATGCTGCCGTCGAACAGTTCGACATCCTGCGGCAGATAGCCGATGTGTCGGCCCAGGGCTTCCGACGACCACTGCCCGAGCGCGGCATTGTCGAGGGTGATCTTGCCGCGCATCTGAGGCCAGACACCGACCAGCGCCCGCGCCAGCGACGACTTTCCGGACCCACTCGGGCCGATGATGCCCAGACCGTCGCCTTTTCTCAGATTGAACGAGACGTCGTTGAGGACGGCTCTATCCGACGCCGGCGCATTGACGTAGACGCGCTCCATCGCGATCGCTTCGACCGGCGCCGGCAGCGCTAGCGGGTCCTCTTCTTTCGGCAGCAGCGTCAGGAGCTGATCGAGGCGGTGCCCGGATTGCCGTGCACTCACGAAGCCCTTCCAGTTGGCGATGGCGGTCTCGACCGGCGCCAGAGCCCGGGAGGTCAGAATCGAGCCCGCAATGATGATCCCCGCAGTCGATTCCTGATTGATGACCAGATACGCACCGACCGCCAGCACGCCCGACTGCAGGATCGCCCTGAACGCCTTGGACATGTTACCCAGTCCACTGCCGACGTCGCTCGCGGCTTCACTGGCTGCGAGATATTTCTGATTGGCTTCGCGCCAGCGCGCAGCCGCCAGCCGACGCATCCCCATCGCGTGGAGCGCTTCGGCGTTGCGCCGCCCCTCGCTCGCCAGCGAATTCCGCTGAATGGCGAAACGCGCCGACGCTTTTGCGGGCCCCTGCGAGCGCAACTCGGTCATGATCATGATCACGACCAGAACCAGCGCCCCGACCAATGCCGTCACGCCGATCCAGAAATGGAACAGAAAGCAGATGGCCAGATAAACCGGCATCCACGGCATGTCGAACAATGCAGACGGGCCACCGCTCGCCAGGAAGCCCCTCACCTGGTCGAGATCGCGGATGGGCTGCAGCCCATCGCCATCTCCCCTCGTCTTCAGGGGCAGGCGGATGACGGCATCGAAGACGCGCTCGCCCAGCGTCTCGTCCAGATGCCGTCCCATGCGCGCGCTGATCCGCGTACGAATCAGATCGAGCGCGCTCTGGAAAAAGTAGAGTACGATCGCCAGCGCGAGCAACGCGATCAGCGTCGGTATGCTTCGGCTCGGCAGGACACGGTCGTAGATCTGCAACATGAAGAACGAGCCGGTCAGCATCAGGATGTTGCTGACGCCGCTGAATATCGCCATCGCCCAGAAGATCTGACGACAGGAGCTGAGAAAGCCCGCGATCTCCGATCTCGGTGAGGAAAAGTCCTCAACCGGCCGGAGCCGGCCGGAAAACAGTTTCTGCCGAATCTGATCGAGATGATGCGAAATCCTGTTCTGCGTCGCGGAGGTCGAAGGCTTCGGCCCCCGCGGGCCAGACTTCGGAGCGCCGTCCATCGCCACCCGCGGCACAGCCCCGAACATGCGCGATATGTCCGCGAGGCGCGGCGTCCTCTTGAACCGCACACGCCCCGGCGGAGGCATTTCTCTCCGCCATCCAAAGTTGGTCATCCGTGTCCCCCTTCAGACGTCTCGATTCAGCCCCCCTGAATCGAGACGCCAATCAGACCCTTCGCGTGGATAGTCCAGTCCGACATCTCAGACGAACTGGAAGTCCGATTTGTCCAGTGCACCAATCTTCGTATTCTTCAGCGTCAGCGAGTCGTTGCCGGCGGCGATCACAACATCCTGGCCGCTTTGCGTCGCATGAGACAGAATGTCCGCGAAACTATCGAACACGCTCTTGCTGAACTGCACGACGTCATGCGACGGCCCGCTCGCGCAGAAATCCTTGATCGTGTCGTTGCCGAAATCCGGTGCGAACACGAAAGTATCCCGATGACCGTTGCCAATGAGGATATCGTCCGCCGACGTCCCCTTGAGCGTATTGGCTCCGTAGGTGCCGACGATCGTGCTTCCGGAGCTTGAGGCCACCTGCCCGGAACTATCGAGTCCCTTCGCCGTGAAAGTGTGAACCGTGCTGGACGAGACCGCCCCTGTGCCAAACCACCAATCGCCGTCGGCATTTGCCTTGACCGTTCCGATGGTCTTGGAGCCGTCGAATATCTTGATCTGGCTGTAAGCGTCGGCCGTCCCCTTGATGACGAGCGAATTATTCCACCCCTGGAATGCGTCGGTCAGATCGACTCCCGACGTCGCGCTCGGAGGATCGATCACGGAGATCGACTTCGCCGACGATGCCGCGCTGGCATTGCCGGCGCTGTCCGAAGCGATCGCCGCGAATTTGTGATCGCCATTCGACAGATCACCGGTCTGATAGCTCCAGGTGCCGTCGCCCTTGGCGGTCGCCGAACCGATCTGCTTGCCTGCATCATAGATCTTGACGAGGCTGTTCGCCTCCGCGGTTCCCTTCAGCAGGAAGTCGTCGACCGTCGTCGAGCCGCTGAGTGCTTTGCCATCGGAAGAGAAGACACCCAGTGTCGGCGCGT
This sequence comes from Rhodopseudomonas sp. NSM, assembly GCF_052445935.1. Lineage (NCBI taxonomy): Bacteria > Pseudomonadati > Pseudomonadota > Alphaproteobacteria > Hyphomicrobiales > Nitrobacteraceae > Rhodopseudomonas > Rhodopseudomonas sp. NSM. Next base: position 178,857 of record NZ_JBQTCH010000008.1, read on the forward strand.
TTGGGGCGGACGTATCGACCGTCACTGCGGTCACCGAGGACGCCGCGCCGGTCTGACCCTTGCTGTCCGTCACCTTGGCCGTCAGGTTATGTGCGCCGTCGCTGAGAGCCGCGGTGGTGAAGCTCCAGGCTCCGCTGCTATCCGAAACGGTGGATCCGATCGCCTTGTTACCGTCGAAAACGGTGACCTTGCTGTCGGCTGCCGCCGTGCCATCCAGCTTCAACGTCTTGTCTTTAGTGATGCCATCGCCGGCCTTGCCGGTGTCATTGGAGAACGACACGATTTTGGGGGCCGGCGGCGGAGCCGAGGAGGATCCGGTCACGTTGACCTGCAGCGCGGTGGAGGTCGTTCCGACATTGCCCGCGACGTCGGTCGCCCTGGCCGTCAGCGTATGCTGACCGGAAGACAGTTGATCGGTTGAGAAGTTCCAGGCACCGGTCGAACCGGCTGCGACGCTCCCGATCTTTGTATTGCCGTCATAGATATCGACCGTGCTCCTGGCTTCCGCCGTGCCGGACAGGTTCACCATCGTCCCGGTGTCAACCGATACTGCCTTCAAAGTGGACGTCGACTGGGCGGCGCTCGCCGTCCCGATCGTCGGCGCGCCCGGCGCCTTGGTATCGACCGTCATCGCGACAGCCGCTGACGCCGCGCTGACCTGTCCGGAGCTGCTCGTCACCGTCGCCGTCAGGGTGTGTTTCGCATCGGTCAGGGCCGATGTCGTGTAACTCCAGGAGCCATCTGAGCCAGCCTTGGTCGTGCCGATCTGGGACGATCCATCATAGATCTTCACCGTGCCGCCCGCCGCGGCCGTTCCGGTCAGCGTCAGCGTATTGTCGTTGGTGATGCCATCGCCCTTCACGCCGCTGTCGTTGGAGACGGACGCGATCGTCGGCGCACTCGGCTGGGGCGTCGGTGCGGGCGCCGTCACGGTCACCGCGACAGCCGCTGACGCGGCGCCTGTATTGCCGGCCGCATCCATGGCCCTGGCCGCGAAGCTGTGATTGCCCGTGGCAAGAGTTGCCGTGGTGAAGGTCCAGACTCCGCTGCCATTGACCGAAGCTGTGCCGATCTGCGCGGAGCCGTCGAACACCTTGATGGTGCTATTGGCTTCCGCCGTGCCCGTGAGCACGGCCACCTGGGACGCCGCCAACGCCGCAGCTGACGTCGACACGACCAGTGTGGGCGCGACCGGGGCAGCCGTATCGACGACCACGGTCCGAGCTGCCGACGCGGCGCTCGTCTCTGTCGACGTGGAAGATGTCACCGTGAATTTGTGCGCTCCGTCGGTCAGGGCAGCGCTGGTGAATTTCCAGTTTCCGCCGGCATCCGCACCGACGGTGCCGATCTGCTTGCCACCGTCGAAGATCTTGATCGTGGTGTTGGCGGAGGCGGTGCCCTGCAGAGTCACCTTGTTGGCGTTTGTGACCCCGTCACCAACCTTGCCGCTGTCCGGCGACCACAGACCAATTTCAGGAGTGTCCAACCCGATGTCGTCGGGTGGGGTGCTCGGACCTTCCACCGCAAATGGAGCCGCGATGGGCGCGCCCGGAACCAGTTGCCCATCTACAATGGTCGCGTAGCGTACGTTTTCCCACTGAACGATGTGAATATCCGCATTGACCTCCTGCAACAGCAACGCGTTGTATTCAAAAGGCCCGACGAAATAGACGTCCTTGAGCGCAAGGGTGATATCCTGATTGTCGGCCGCAATGCGCAAACCAAACGGACCGCCGTCGAACATCACATTGTTCAGGGTGACCGAGCCGCCGTAATTATCGGCGATGAACATCCCGGCCGTGGCATTGTTCTCGTGCGCCACGATCGCGGTGTTGGTGATCGTCAGATTTCCATTGGAGCCGGGTGCGTAGGCCTGGATGCTGTCCGCGTGATCGCCCGCCTTGCCCGTCGATTCGATGTACGAATTGTTGATGACGATATTGCCGCTGCCGCCAACGCGCACGCCTTCGGCCGAACTGATGCGAACGTTGTCGAGCGTGAAAGACCCCGTGCCAACGACCGATGCGGTATTCCCGGTGTCCGTGATACTCTTGTTCGAAAGCGTGCCGCCATTCTTGATGACGACCGATCCCGAATTAGCAACGCCACTGAAGATTGGGTCATTCCAGCTCAGAGGAATTCCTGACATCTACTTCTCCTGGTGGTCTCTGTTGTCCCCGCGCCACGCTCAAGTCCCACTCCAGAGCGGCGATACTCCGCACTCCCCGCGATGGCGCATCGTGGAGAGCGTCTTGATGGTAAGCAGAGGCTTTTTTGGGACAACATCACGGCCCACCGAAGGTGATTTGCAAGCTAGCCCGGTTAAGTCTCAGCGCAATCAGGAAGCGATAGCCAGAAGTGGAAGATGCCTCAAAATATAAGATCGCGCAATTTCGTCTCAGTTAATTTGATCACGAAAACAAGCGACCCGCGTCGAAGATCTCGGGCACCCGATCGAACTTGGATTCAAAATATTTAATGCGAACGAAGATTATTTGGCCCCGCGATTTAATTCGTCGCGCGATTACTTGTTCGACGTCACGCCTCGAATCCGCTTCGGCGGGGACGCGGGAGTCCGTCGTCAATCGCGGATCGTGAGTCCTCTCAGACGAAAGTCGGCTCGCCGATCGGAGACCGACGTTTCCCGGCCGTGATGGAGGGCTCCGGTCGGCATCGCTATCGAGGTCCGAGGATCCGGCCCGCGCCAACCGGTCGCAGCCTTGCCCGAAAAAAAGTTGCGTACGATCGCGTCGCGCCGATATTTTGTGCCGCAGGCCCGTCCATCACGTGCGGCACATCGGACGACCGCAGACCGAGGGCGGGCGAATACGGGGGCCAAGCTGAAACGGCGCGTACAGGACGCCGGCCGATGCCGGTGTCAGCTATCGTGCTCCGGGCACAACATCCGGGCGCCCCGTCTTGCCTCTCGCACCATCAAGCAGGCCTGCCAGCGCGACCCGGCCTGCGGAGGACGAACCCTTCGCCAGATATCGCGCTGCGAACAGCAGTCCTACGCCGAAATGGCAGATCCAGCGCCAGCCCGCGAACCGCCGCGCATACAGGATGCTGTTGCGGGCAGACAGATAGATCGAGAGATAAGAGCGCTTTTCGACGGCGACCGCCGAGCCGATCGTCGTTCCGCCAATGTGGCGCACGATCGCCTTGCTTGCGAAGCCGATGCGCTGGGTCCCTCGACGGCGTCCCCAATCCAGATCTTCCATGTAGAGGAAATAGTCTTCGGCCATCAGCCCGACCGCCTCGACGAAGGCGCGCGTCGCCAGAACGCACGCGCCACTTACCGCATCGATTCTGGCAATGACCTCGGCCGACGGTACGGTACCGAGCGGTGCATTCCGTCCGATGGCGACGACCCGACCCGTCATGCGGGACCAGTGCAGGCCGTAATTGATGATCCTGTCCGGCGTGTCGTCGAACACCAGGCTTGCGCCGACCATGCCGAATCCCTCGGCCGACTTTGCGACCAATTCGGACAGGCTGCGCCGATTCACCTCGGTGTCGGGATTGAGAACCAGCACCGCCTCCCAGCCGGGCACCCCGAGCAACGGCTCGAGCCACGCGTTGACGCCGCCTCCGTAACCCAGATTCTCGGTCGCCAGCCCGATCCGGACGATATTCGCTCGACGCTGAAATCGGCATTTTGCGACCGAGACGAGCCGCTTCTGTGAGCGATCGAGAATGTCCGCGCCGCCGGGGATCGGCTGCAACAGCCGATCCGGCCCCGCAAGCTTGGCTACCAGCCTGTCGTAGGCTGCGACGCCGGCGTTCTCGCAAATGAAGACCTCGAACTCGTCCCAGTCCGAACCAGCCAGCGATGTCAGGCAGCGCTCGACATCGTCCGGATTGCCGTACGAAACGATGATGACGGCAAGTCTGGCGCTGGCACTCGACATATCCCGGACACCCTTTGTATTTGCCGCCGGTCAGCGGCCCTCATCGACGCGAGGCCCACGCGATCATTCAGATCGCCGCGCCTCGTATAATTTCCATCCGCCTGACAGATGTCTATATTCGTTCAGCGACGTATTCATTTCCGTTTCGAGATATCACACACTGATTTCGGAGCTTTCATGCGCTACCTGATGATACTGACGCTGGCATCGGCAGGCACCGCCATCGCCGAACCCGTCCCGACGGTCGTCCCCGCATCCGATCCCGCGCCCGCAGCCGCCGTACCATTGAGCTTCGACGATCCCATCTACGCCAAGGTCGTCAGTCATTCGGGCCGGATCAAACTGCCGCCGGGTTCGTCGCGAACCGATGCGTCGATCGTCGAGAATTCCGGCGAACCGACGATCACCTGCGGCGGCTCCTGCGATCTGCTGAGGGTTCGCATCCAGTCGAGGGAAGGGATCCGCTGCGTCAGCGGAAATATCAACCTGACCTGGGTGTACGTTGCCGCCACCGGAATCGGTGGCGATCACGCCGACGGCGTGCAGTGCTACTCGCCTGGAAGCCAGGGCACCGTCACGGTGAAGAATTCGACGTTCAGGATGGCCGGGTCCACTACCGCAGGTTACTTCTCGGCGGACAATTGGCGGGGCTCGCATGTCCTGGAGAATGTCCTTTTCGATGGGGGTGGTTACGGACTTCGGATCCCCGCGGACGGCGGATCGTCGGTCAGCCTGAAGAACGTCTATTTCGTCCGCGGCTCTTTCCAGTACGGCCCCTACGCGTTCGACACCGTCAAGGGCCAGCGTATCAGCATCACCCGATGGGAGAACGTGCGCTGGGCAAGTTGGAGCGGCGATCAACTGGTCCTCGGCGATCTCATCCCGCGACCATGAAAGGGCTTGGCCATAGCAGCGGCATGCGCCCCGCGATGCCGATGGGCATTTTGCGCCGCTGATGCGGCGACCGGCGCCTCGTTGTTGCAATCGTACATCCATCCCCCCGCCCCGAGCAGGAACATGATCAGGACGTAAGGAGCATCCCAGACGTGGACCGTGCAAAGCGAGAGCGCCAATCCGCAAAGCGTGATGATGAGACCCTTGCGGCATTGGGCTGCCTGGACCGAGAGACGCTTCAATCGACCCAGCCCAAGGCACAGCGCGATGAAACTGCCGATCATGAACAAGCAGCCCGGAATCCCATAGCGAACGGCGTTGACCAACCAGAAATTATCGATGCTGCCGCCCATCCAGGTCGGGCGCTCCCAATCGTTCAGGCCATGTCCCAAAATCGGATGAAGCATCACCGATTCCGTTCCGTAGTGCCAGATCAGGACGCGCATATACGACGTGTCCGCATTGAACGTCAGGTACGAGATGAAGACCTCGAACGGCGTGCGGTTCGAGGCGAAGTCCACGACCACGAACGCGGTGATCAGGATCGTAGCGAAGATCGCCCAGCGCCGCGCCATGCTCGCGGTGATCTTGTCCCAGACGATCAAGATCACCTGGACGGCGACCGACAGCAGGGCGCCGGAGGAGAGCGAGGAGAACACCGCCATCGCCACGAGACCGGACGCCAGCTTCCCCCGGAAACGCGACGCCGCGCCGTATGCGTAGTAACTCAGGCCGAAGGCACTTGAGCATACGACGCCGAACAGGATGAAATGTTCGAACGGGCCCTGCGCCCGTCTGAGACCGAGCCGGGATTCGTCGCCGACCACGTCGTAGACGGAGAACATTTTGCCGAACAGTTCGATCAGGATCGCCGAGCCGGTAACGTTCTCGTAGACGGCGAATGGCAGCAGCACGATGACCATGACCGCGAGATATCGCACCATCTGCTGAAACGCGGCTGCATCTCGAATGTATCGCCTCGCGAGCAGGTACGCCCCGAACGTCTCGATGATGAAGATGCCGGCTGATTGCAGCCCCTTGTCGGTGCCGTGGGTGCTCACCAGGACGATTCCGCCCCATGTCGCCGTCAGCAGCATCAGGATGTCGGGCAGCCGCGGTCGCCCCAGCGATCCGGACAGCCACGCCATCAGGCATGGAAGGAACATCACGACGAGCACGAGCCGGTAAGGCGACATGCGGGTCGGGCCGATGAAGAAGAAGAACGGCAGGGCCAGCGAGAAGATGAAGAGCGGAACGAGCGCAGACGGCTTTTGGCCCCGCCTCATCTGCGCCGCCGTGCCGACCTGTCCGGCGGCGGACGGCAGCGATCTTTCGATCCTGTGAGGCGCCAGTGTTGCCGTGCGTTTCACGCCGCATCCTCGATCTTTGTCTCTGCCGCTTCGGCGCAAACAGCGCGTCCGATGTCGGCCAGTTCGACGGTCGCGCTGGCGCCGTCATTGCGAAGTCGTCGACTGCGTCAGCGATACCGCAAACGCATTGCGTGGCGATACAGCCCGAGCTTTGAAGTCATCTTCCAGGCAGCACCGCGTGCCGCGTCCGGATCATGCAGGTGTCGTCGCATGTAGCCTTCGTCCATCGCGTTGGTCAGGCAGAGGCGGGAATAGAGGAAGGATTCGAAGCCGCGATGATGCCCGAGCTGGATGGTAAAGAGGTGCGTGTATCCCGCCCGCAGAGCGGCATCCCACACGCGTCGGGAGAAGCGCCCGTAAGGGAAGGCGAAGAGGCTGACCGGCGCTCCGAGGCGATCCTGCAGCATCGATTTCGAGACGATGAGCTCGCGATCGAGTTCGCTGTCCGAGGCCGCGGTCAGATCGACATGGGCCATGCCGTGCGAGCCGATCGCGACCCCTGCCCCGTTCAGCTCCCTGATCATCTCCCAGTTCATCCGACCCGGCGCACCGACGAACTCCACCGGGATGAAGGACATGAAGCCCGGGATCCCGCCTGCCGCCATGCACCGGGAATAGACGTGCGTGTAGTCCGACAGGAAGCCGTCGTCGAACGTGAGCACGACGGCGTCGGAGCCGGATGCCGCCGGATCATCGCAGCGCTCCAGGAAATCCCGGGGCGAGACCAGCCTCTCGCCGTAAAGCGCCAGATGCGACTCGAAGGCCTGATGCGTGAGACACCACGCATTCGAGGGCGAGGATGGCACCAGCTCATGGTAGTTCATGACAATCATAGCGTCTGAATCAGGTCTGATACACGCCGGCCCCACGCCTCCCAGTTCAACCGGGATTCGTAAGCGTCACGACATGCTTGCCGTTGGCGCGTCGACCGGTCCGGATTCGCAAAGGCCGCGGCAATCACCGCGGCGTAGTCCGCTTGGGTGGCGTCCGGCGGCAACAGGAAGCCCGTTTCGCCGTCCCGGATCGCACCCGCGATGCCACCCGTGGCCGGCGCGATACTCGGCACGCCATGGGCCGCCGCCTCGCAGAACACGATGCCGTAGCAATCCGCCCGTGTCGGCAACAGGAAGAAATCCGCGTCACGATAGAGCTGGCCCAGCCGGTTGCGCTGGTCGCGATCGTTCTTGTCGAGGAATGGAATGATCGTCAGGCCGTCGCGGGCGACGGGCCTCGGCGGTGTGCATCCGCAGATCACCAGTTCGGCGTCTATGCCTCTTGCGCTCAATTCGTCGAGCGCGCCGACCGCAATGTCCGCGCCCTTCTCCTCCCAATTGGCACCGATGAACAGCAGCCGGCACGGGCCCGGCTTGCGAGGCCCGAACACAGAGGCGCGATCCGGCGGCTGTTCGAAATTGGCGCCCCACGGAATGACCTGCACCTTCCGGGGATCCGCACCATAATGCCTGACGGCTGATTCAGCCGCCCATTCCGACGGATAGAGCAGCAGGTCCGCGCGCGCGATGGTGTCCCGCTCGAGGCGGTCAGCCATCTCCCGGGCCGCGCCGTTCATGTTGCGGTAGTTAGGGTGGTAGTCGTCGACCAGCCGGAAGGTCGCGTCGGACGCGTAGACGAGAGGGACCCCGTCAGGCACGGCCCAGGCAAAGGTGGATCCGGCTGGCGCGAAGACGACATCGGGAGAGAGCGCGCGAATCTTGCGGGAGGCGTCGGCCGCATATTGCGCGACGACCGGTCCGGCATGAAACGGAGAGATCCCCGGCCTGCGAAAGGTCCGGCAGACCTTCGAATAGGCTCTGTAGAACGGTAAGCTCGATGCGTTCAGAGGACCGATATGGACGACGTCGTTTCCCTCGCGTGCGAGCGATTTCGACATATGGAACGGCGTGCCGGACCAGAACCGCACCTGTTTCGCGTCGCCGATCGTGGCGAACGCGATGCGCGTTGACCGGGTGCGGCTCTGCACGATGCGCTCTGTTTCCAGTCTCATGGCGTGGCGCGCGCTCCCTTCGCGGAAGCATCCTTCCTGGCCACGGCGATGAAGTTCGGGGACATCGCCAGATCGAGGAGTTCGGAACGGCCGCGTGCGAATGCGGCGCGCGGGTGAGGCATCCCGACGGTTCGATCCACCGTCAAACCGGATCGGTCGCACCAGTCCCTGACTCTTGCGATGCTGCTGATATGAACGCCCGAGCGATGATAGCTCTCCAGCCCCCGATATCGATGGGGATGGCGGAGCCGTCGCAGCAGTTCAGGGACGCTGCGCATGTTCGGGGTCTGGATGATCGCCACCGCGTTTTCCGCCATAGCGCTGCGAAACATGGAGAGCACTTCGACCGGATCGCCAACCAGGTGGAGCACGTTCGCAAACAGGATACAGTCGAACGTTTGATCGCGCAGTTTTTCGGTGGCGATGCGGAAATCGCCGAACACCATCTCGACGCCTTTGTCCGCCGCACGGCCGCACACGACAGGGTCGAGCGGCACGGCGACGACCTGCAGGCCCCGCTCCGCAAGCGCACACTCGGTTGCCCCCGAGCCGCATCCCACCGAAAGCACGGTTCGCACGCCCGGCGGGATTGCGGCGATCAGATCCCGACTCGGACGCTCATAGTAGTCCTTCGAGTACATGCGGCGCCACAGCTTGGTCTCGCCTTCGAGCAGCGCGGCCGGTGCGCCCGGTCCCGCCGCGAGTTGCAGCAGAGTGTCGACCTGGGCGCGCATCTCCGCTTCGGTCACCCCCACTTTGCCGGCGTATTTGTTGGACAGATGGTGGACGGTGAAGTCGTCCAGACGCGACACCGGGACCAGCTTCGTGAAGCCGCACTGGATATAGGGATCGGTCGCGGCGGTGCAAAGCAGATCGTGCTTCCACTCATACGGCTCGACCAGGAAGCCGCCGGACGCGATCGCCTTGCGCAACTGGCTTTGCGTCAGGACATAGCAGGCCGCATGCTCGTTGGTGAATCGGGCGAGGACGAATTCCGCCCTCGATCTGAGAGACGCAGCATCCCAATGGAATTCATCGTGCATGTCGGGATAGCTGATACGACCATCCGAACTCTGCTCCTTGCGAATAAAGCCGGCGACTTCATCCTCGCGCAGCGCTGCGGTGACCTCCAGAAAGGCGCGCAACTGCCCTTCGGTGATGAGGATGTCGTCTTCGGAATAGATGAAGAGATCGTAGCGATCGACACGCTCCGCAAACAGCGCCTTGTGCGCGAACGGCAGCGACCACGGATCCTTGCTCGGCAGGCCGACCCGGCACTCGATCCCCGGCGCGGGCTTCTTTTCGATGTTCGACAGGATCACGATATCGACGTCGAACGGCATGGACCCGTATTCGCGAATGAGGCGGTCCAGATGGCTGTTGTTGGAGGTGCCGTAGCTTGCCAACGCCACAAGCACGCTCAGCCGGCCACTCCTTCCGATCGCCCGGTACGCAGGCAATGTCGAAAGCTCAACGGGAAAGTTCATCGGCGCAATCGTCCTGGCTTGCGCAACCGGCGCGAAAATCCGATCCGCAGTCTTTCTAAGCGATAATCATTATTTAATAGCTTAAATTCAATGAATCATCAATGCGCCATCGATATAATTTGATTATTTAATATTACCGATCAATATACTCCGGGAGAGGCGTCACATCGGCTAGCCTGCAGTCCAAGCCGTGAAGGAGTTGGGATCCATGAAGGTGCTTCTCTATCCACATTCCATGGAAGTGGGGGGATCACAAATCAATGCTCTTCAGCTGGCCGGTGCGGTTCGCGACCGCGGCCACGAGGTCATCGTCGCATCCGAACCGGGGCCGCTGATGGAACGGGTGCGCAATCTGGCCCTCGAACACGTCGAACTGCCGCTACATCGCAGCCGGCCGTCTCCGCGAGTGAGCGGCATCCTCGGCGATCTGGTCAAACGCCGCGGAATCGACGTCATCCACGGCCACGAATGGCCGCCGATCGTCGAAGCGTTCTTCGGGGCGACGCTGCGGCATCGCACGCCCGTGGTCGGCACCATCATGTCGATGTCGGTGGTCCCCTTCCTGCCGCGCGGAACGCACCTGACCGTGGGGACCGAGCTCATTCGCCGCTCGGCTGTCGCGTCCGGCTATCGGAGCGTCTACCTGCTGGAGCCGCCGGTCGACACCGGGGCTGATAACCCCTCGATCGACGGCCGGATTTTTCGCGCGCGCCTCGGCATCCGGCCGGACGAAGTCGTCATTGCCATGATTTGCCGGCTGGTGCCGGACCTCAAGCTCGAGGGCCTGCTGACGGCGTGCGACGCGGTTCGCGCGCTTGCCCGAGCCGGCAACCCGATGCGGCTGGTGATCGTGGGCGACGGCCGGGCGCGCGACGACGTCGCCCGCCGCGCCGCCAGCGCCAATGCGGACGCCGGCTACGAAGCCGTGCTTCTGGCGGGTGAGATGGCCGACCCGGGCCCCGCCTACGCGGCTGCCGACATCATCGTCGGGCAAGGCGGCTCGGCACTGCGGGGGATGGCGTTCGGCAAGCCGCTCGTGGTGGTCGGCGAGTCGGGATTCAGCGAGTTGCTGACGCCCGAGAGCGCGCCGATGTTTCTGCGACAGGGCTGGTACGGTCTCGGTGCCGGTTCGCTCGGAACGGGAGCGCCGGCGCTCCACCGGGCGCTGGAGCGGCTCGTTGGCTCACCCGAGATACGCAGCCAGCTCGGATCGTTTGGCCGTCAGTTGGTGCAGTCGCGCTTCAGCCTTGGCCGTGCCGCCGAAATCGTCGAAGGCATCTACGTCTCGGCCATTCAGACGCCGGTCGCCGCCAGGCAACTGATTCCCGAAGCGCTGCATGTCGCGGCCGGCGTGGCCGGCAACCGGATTCGACGAAGGTATCTCAAATGGACCGGAGCGGGTGCGACCGACGATCAGAACCAGCGGCAGGTCATCGCCGCGGTTTTCGACACCGGCAGCAACGGCGCAACGCCGGTCGGCAAACCCGAGCAACAGGTCGCTCATCCGTCGGCCTAGAGAGCGATTGCGAGCGAAGCGGACACCGACTCGTGTAACGACGTCGCGTCCAACGGAAAGCCGGCGCGCTGGTTCTGTCCTGTCAGGACCGACGCCGCTCCAGCTCCGCGCGCAGCGCCTCGGCGACGCGCACCTGTTCGTCCTCGGTCATCTGCGCATAGATCGGCAGCAGGATCGCATGATCCTGGGCGAATTCCGATTGGCGCAGGCTGTACCGACGCTCATCGCTCGCGTAAGGAGCCTCACGGTGCGAGCACATAATGCCTCGGCGGGTGGCGATCCCCTGATCGAGCATGTTCTGCATGACCGTCTTCTGGTCCACCCTGTCGGGCAGGCGCACACAATAGCTCTGCCAGTTCGAGCGCGCCCATTCGGGCTCGAACGGTAGCGTCAGCCCGTCGAGACCGGCGAGCAGCTCTCTGTACCGGCTCGCGATCGCACGTCGCCGCGCTACCACATCCGGCAGCCGCTCCAGTTGCTTGCGGCCGACGGCGGCCTGCACATCGGTCATGCGATAGTTGAAGCCGACCGCGACATAGTCCTCGAAGATCACCTGCGGCGAGCTGTGCCGCACCGTATCGGGAACATTCATGCCGTGCTGACGCCACAGCCGCAGCTTGCGGTCGATCTCCGGGTCGGACGTCGTGAGCATGCCGCCTTCACCCGTCGTGATCACCTTGCGAGGGTGAAACGAGAAGCAGGCGACGGCTCCGCGCGGCCTGCCGACATACTCCCAGTCGCCATCGATGGCGATTCGGCTGCCGATCGCGCAGGCGGCGTCTTCGATCACCGGAATTCCATGCCGGTGCGCCACTGCAAGAAGCGCTTCGAGATCGCACGGCATCCCCATCTGATGGATGGTCAGGATGGCCCGGGTGCGTCCGGTGATCGCCTCGGCGACGCGTTCCGGATCGAGGTTATAGGTCGCCGGATCGATGTCGACGAAGATCGGCGTTGCGCCGCAATACCGGATGCTGTTGGCCGTGGCGATGAAGGAGTGACTCGATGTGATGACCTCGTCGCCCGGTCCGACGCCCACCGCGAGTAGCGCGAGATGCAGCGCGGTCGTGCAATTGGACACCGCGCAGGCATATCCGGCGCCGACCACCGCTGCGAATTCGCGCTCGAAAGCGGCGACCTGCGGGCCTTGCGACAGCCAGCCGGACAGCACGGCGTCGCGCGCGGCGTCGGCTTCCGCCGGCCCGACACACGGCTTGGCGATCGGGATCATGGCGCGTGACTGTTCTTCATTCAGGCCCGCCATCAGCGTGGTTTTCGCCACTCCTTCAGCGGAAGGGAGAACCTGATGGTGCCCGCTTCTGGCCTCTGATCGCTGCAGTGCTTCCTTCATCGGTCTGCTCGTCCTGCTGATTTCGGGTTGCGATTGCCGGCGATCCGGGGGCGATTGGCCGAGTATCGCGAACGTCGTCTTGCCGGCCTGGTCGGTCCCGTCGGTGCTGCTCCATCTTTTCCCACGGACCTAGGCCGACGACGACCGGCCGGTTTCGATGAAAGTCCGAATGGTCGATATCAGGGTCGGCGACGCCTGTGCGCTGAGCCGCTCGGTTTCGCTCAAGACCTGAAATTGATCCAGCTTGTCGACAAGCTCCTGCTCCGTAAAGGCCACCATGATGCTGCCCTGCTCCGCGAACCGTTTCGCGGTGGCGAGCTGGTGGTCATTTCGATGCTCGCCGAGTCGCGCCAGCCGGGGCATGACGATGACGCGTGTTCCGAGCTCGAGCGCGGTAATGATCGAGCCCATGCCAGCGTGGGAAACCACCAGGCTGGCGGCCTCCACCCGTCGGCGGAATTCGGACGGATCGATGAACTGCTCCGTGCGGATGTGTTCGGAGCGATAATTCGACGGACCTGTCTGTGCGAACACGTCGGTGCGTCCATGCGCGCCCGCCCACCCGTCGATCGTCCGGATCAACCGATCGAATTTTCCCTGCGTCCCGACCGTTGCGAAAATCATAGCACCGACCCCGAGTAATGAGGACCATTGGGGCGCGCCAGATGCGGCCACTGCGTCAGCCACAGGTCGGCGCAACGGCCGATCCGGTCCCCCGACATCGAGAGTTGCTCGGCATTGGCGATACTATCCAGCCAGATCGTCCGTGCGCCCATCAGCCGACCGAACCGCAGCGCCAGATATCCCGGAGCGGCACCGGTCGAGATCACGATATCCGGCCTCTCGGTCCAGACGATCCAGGCCATGCGGCGGGCCGCCTTCAACAGGGCGAACTTCGTCCAGCGATTGGCATCATTGACGAAGTAGAATTTATGCTCGGGCACCTGCGCGCGATAGGATTCGTGCACGGTGACGAAGGTGACCTCGCAATCTTCGAAGGCGTGCTTGATACGCATCAACTGCACCCAGTGGCCGCCTCCCGAAGCGACCGCGAGCAGCTTCGGACGCTTGCCGCGCGATTGCGGCGCGCTGCCATCCGCTGACGTGTTCTTTTCAAGGATCGGTTTCAGAACCATCGGCTGACCTCCTGAAAACGCCGCAAGCTCTGCGAAGATACGACGGTGAGTCTTGATCGGATGGCGATCGGACCGGCGTCGCGGGGCCTGCCTGCTGTTTATCTATTTAATCGTCAGTTAAATTATATATCCGGATTATTTTAATCAAGCTTTATATTAAATCGTATTTTACTTGGATAATGACAAGGGGAGACGCCCTGATATCGCAGCGTTCACTTCGCGGAATCGGCGGACGGCACCGCACGGGAGGTCTCGTCCCGCTGCCATCGCGGCGCTCCGATTCGCGCGCTCCTGGTCGCCCGGCGCCGTGCGACGTAGTTGATCGAGCAATAGATCATCAGGCCGAGCCACAGGCGGGGCTCCGCGAGGAGCGTCACGAGGGATCGATTGTTCGACTCGCCGTTGTTCGTGCTCAGCTCCGGAAAGCGCCGAGCGAGTTCGAACGTCCCCCTGTGGGCGCGCGTCCTGACCGCGATCAGTTGCGGCACGGTGCGTGGAGGAAACACTTTCGAGACCACGTCGGGAAGCGTCGCCCGCTCCGACGGTTTGAATTGAAGCCGGACAAAGGTGTCGTCCGCGACGACGTCCGGAAACTGACCGAACCTGCGCCGCCCCGCCTCCGACAGCGCATAGACGCCGGATCCGCCTATCCCTTCACGCGACGAGGGCAGCCGGGCGCGGATCTCGTAGTACTTGCGGATCAGCCAGGAACAGCCCGCCAGGTCGATATCCGCCGTGGGTGCCACCGCCAGCACGTCGCCTCGCTCGAGGCGTTTTGCCAGGGCCCTAATGGCATCGGCGGAGATGACGATGTCCGCATCGACATAGACTCGCGGGAATGCGCCGGACACCTGGTCGCCGAGATTCAGCGCGTGAGTCTTGCTGGCGATCTCGGTCTCGACCACTTCGACGGTCGGGCCGAAGGTCCGGGCCACCATTGCCGTGTCGTCCGTGCAGCCGTTGCAAACGACAACAGCGCTGATCCCGTCGGAGGCGGGATCGGCGATCCATTGGTTCAACGTCCGCCCGATCACAGAACTCTCGTTGTGAGCGGGAACGACAATCGAGATCATGGCTGACCACGTCGAAGCGAGACAGTTGCGCTACGTCCTTGAAGCCGCCATCGGTTCGTCGAACACGCGACGGCTCCTTCGATCTCATCGCGTAGGCGCGCCGCAATCGCGCCCGCACGGGTCGCCCGCATCTCGCCGGCGCATCCAGGTTGATGCCTTCGACCCTCCCTGGCCCGACGCGCAGAGTTTCCGCGCGCGGGCAGCGCACACCCGGACCTACGAGACGGCGGCCTCCTGTTGGCGCGGCGCGGCGAGCGACGCACGCTCGGACCGCCACCATTCCACCAGATCGGCCAGGCCCTGTTCGAGCTGCACCGTCGTCCGAAACCCGAGCAGCCGCTCGGCCTTCTCTGTCGATGCCAGCCGGCGCGGCACCGGATTGATCGAACGCTCCGGCGCGAATTCGGGTGCGAGACCGCGATGGCCCATCACCGACGCCAGCGCCGCCGCGAGTTGCGCCAGGCTGGTTTCAGTGCCGCTGGCAACGTTGAACACCTCGTCGGTGGCCTCTGCCCGGGCGCCGAGAATGTTGGCCCGCGCGACGTCCCGGACGTGAATGAAGTCCATGGTCTGCCGACCGTCGCCGAAGATGACCGGCGGCAGCCCGGCGTCCAGCCGTTCCATCCAGCGGATCAGAACCTCGGTGTAGCGACCGTGGATGTCCATGCGATCGCCGTAGACGTTGAAGTAGCGGAACGCGACGTAGTCGAGCCCGTGCATGTCGTTGAAGGCGCGCAGCAGACCCTCATTGAAGGCCTTTGCGGCGCCATAGAGTGTCCTGTTGTCGTAGGGGCTCTGCCGCTCGGTCGTCGGAAACTCGTCGGCCATGCCGTACACCGACGCCGAGGACGCGGCGATGACCTTCTCGATGTTGTATTTGACGCACAGATCGAGCAGGTCGAAGGTCGCGTCCACCATGACTTCCTTGGCAAGGCGGGGCTCGGCGGCGCAGTGGGTAATTCGCAGCGCGGCCTGATGAAAGACGATATCCGCCGACTTGACGAGCGAACCGAGCAGCCTGTTGTCCCGGATGTCGCCCTGCACCAGCCGGACCGGTCCGCGATCGAGAGCCCGTCGGAGATTCTCCGGCCGTCCTCTGATCATGTTGTCGAGTGCGACGATCTCGACGCAGCCCTCGTCGCACAACTGGTCGATGATATGCGAACCGATGAACCCGGCCCCGCCGGTGACCAGAATTCGCTTTCCCTTCAGATCGGCCAAGACGCTCTCCTGTTGTTGGAACCGCCGACGGCGGCGCGCAGGCGCCGCCGTCTCGCGCGGGACTTACGCAGCCTCGACGAAACGAATCTTCTGAAGTTGGTCGACCACTTCGGCGACGTGCTCGGGCCGCAGCTCCGGATAGATCGGAAGCGACAGGAAGCGCTTGGCGAGCCCCTCGGTGACCGGCAGATCGCCGGCGCGATAGCCGAGATCGGCGTAGGCCTTCTGCAGATGCACGGGAACGGGATAGTGGATCCCCACGCCGATGCCGGCTTGCTGCAGCACGCTCAGCGTCTCGTCGCGCCTCGGCAGGCAGAGCGCATAGACATGATAGACGTGCCGGCTGTGGGCGGGCGGCTGCGGGCGCACACATTCCAGCTTCGCGAGCTGGCGATCATAATCCGCCGCCGCCGCGCGGCGCCCTTCGGTCCAGGCCTCGATGTACTTCATCTTCACGTTCAGCACCGCGCCCTGGATGCCGTCCATGCGATAATTGTAGCCGGGGACGACGTGGTTGTATTTGGTTTCCTGGCCCCAGTCGCGCAGCAGCGCGACCCGCTTGGCCAATTCGGGCTGATTGGTGACGACCGCGCCGCCCTCGCCATAGGCACCGAGGTTCTTGCCCGGATAGAAGCTGAAGCAGCCGAAATCGCCGATCGACCCCGCACGCCGTCCCTTGTATTCGGCGCCATGCGCCTGCGCGGCATCCTCGATCACGACCAGGCCGCGGCGGCGCGCGATCTCCATGATCGGGTCCATGTCGGCCATCAGCCCATGCAGATGCACCGGCAGGATCGCCTTTGTCCGTTCGGTGATTGCGGCCTCGACCTGGGCCGGGTCCATCGTCCAGGTCACGGGATCGACGTCGACGAAGACAGGCTTCGCGCCGCTGTAGAGCACCGCGGCGGTGGTCGCGACGAAGGTCATCGAGACGGTGATGACTTCGTCGCCAGGCCCGACGCCGGCCGCGACCAAGGCGAGATGCAGCGCGGAGGTCCCGCTATTGACCGCGAGACAGTGACCGACACTGCAGTATTCGGCAAAGCGCTTCTCGAACGCCGACACTTCGGGTCCCAACACGAACTGCGTGCTCTCGATGGCGCGCGAGATCGCGGCGTCGACCTCGGGCTTGATCTGGCGATACTGCGCTTTCAAATCCAGAAAAGGTACCAATGCTCGATGTCCTCTGCTGTGGCGGCGCCGGCGTGCGTCGGCCGATTTAATTTAAATGTATTATTCAAATTAAATCACACGAGACATAAAATGAAAACGATTATCTAGGCGAATTATCCCGAATCGACGTTTTGGTGAATCGCCGCGCGGCTATGCGGTGCGGCGCGCGGCCGCGATCAACGGCGCAGCCTTGGATGCCGGCAGAATGCGCGCCGGCACCCCCGCCACCACGGCCCCGGCCGGAACGTCCTTCGTTACGACCGCGCCGGCGCCCACAATGGCTCCGGCACCGATGCTGATGCCGCACAGGATGGTCGCGTTGGAGCCGATCGAGGCCCTCCTGCCGACCCGGGTCGGCTCGACCGTCCAATCGGCAGGTCCTTGCGGTTGCCCGTCCGCCGTCGTGGCCCGCGGATATTTGTCGTTGGTGAACATCACGCCGTGTCCGACGAACACCTCGTCCTCGATGGTGACGGCTTCGCAGATGAAACTGTGCGACGAGATCTTGCACCTCGCGCCGATGCTGGCGCCGGCCTGGATTTCGACGAACGTTCCCAGCCTGGTTTCGTCCCCGATCGAGCAACCATAGAGATTGACGAGATCCGGATGGAAGATCCGCACGTCGCGACCAAGTTGCACGTCTTTTGCGATAGGCATCGCCTCTTCTCCAAAGCGTTACGAGGACTCTTCAAACAGCATTGCGACTGGCCCGCGCCGCCGCACCGCGAACGACGCCGCCGAATCTAGCGACGACGGACAACACGAGTCTGGCCGGCGCGCCGAGCTCCGGCAGCAGCGGATGCTTCACGGCGATCAGGGCGAGGATCCACGCGCCCGCCGTGGCGGCAGCCGCGACCAGAATTCCGGCGACAGGACCGATCATCCCGTATTCGATCAGTCCGGCGCCGATCGCGGCGGTTGCGCCGCTGCACAGCGTGACGATCCCGCTCTTCCAAATCGCGTCAGCGATATCGGCCCAGCGCAGGTTCAGATGCCGACTGACGAAGTGAATGGCCACGGCGGCCTGGAAGGGGAGTGTCAGCAATGCCGATGCGGCGACCGCCTCCACGCCGGCGTAGGACGCGGCGAAAACCACCAGGAGCGAGGGCGGCAGCGAAATCAGCGACGACACCAGCGTATCGCGCACGCTGCCGGCGGCCACCAGCACCGGATAGGTCAGGCTGGCGGCGAACAGCGACAGGCTCCCGACGCAGAGGAATTGCACCAGCGGGACCACTTCGAGCCAGGACGGCCCGAGCCAGACCAGGATGATCGGCTTGGCCATGACGGCCATCACCGTCAGAACCGGCCAGTGCAGAGCAGTGAGCAGCGTGACCGCGTGCAGATAGATGCGCTTCAGGTCTCCCCCCACGCTGGTCTGGGCAAAGATCGCCGGCATGATGACCGGACCGATCACCTGCGTCACCAGCTTGTCGAACACCTGGGTGAGATTGACGGCCCGGCTGTACAGGCCGGCAGCCGCGAAATCCAGTATGCGAGCGAGGAACAGTTGCGGCGCCGAATTATAGAAGACATTGATGAGGACGACACCGCTCGAATACAGGCCGAAACGCACGATCCCCGCACAGCCCGACAACGAGGGCCGGAAGATCCGCAGGTCGCGGCGGAGGGCCACGAGATGGACCGCCTGCACCGCGCTGCCGGCGATCATTCCCCAGATCGGGGCGAGATAGCTGAAACCCATCATGGCCAGCACGATCGAAACGACCACGATGGTGAAATTGCACGACAGATTGCTCGCCGCGATGACGCCGAACTGCATGTTGCGGCGAAGCAGCGCGATGATCGTCATCGAGAACGGCATGATCGCGAAATTCAGGACCGCGACGGCGATGCCGGCCTTCAGGTCGCCCGAGCCGGACATCGTTCCCACCACATCGCTCAGCAGGTACAGGCCCAGGCCGATGCCGAGCGACAGGCCGAGCGTGACCGTGAACGCCGTCCGGATATCGCCTTCCGACAGGGACTCCTTCTGAATGAGATAGTTCGCGCCACCGAACTCTTGCGACGACGCCGCGAACACCGAGGTGATCGCCGTCACGACCGCATAGGTTCCGAATTCTGCCGGCGTCAGCAGTCGCGACAGCACGGCGGTCGAGACGAAGAAGAGCAACAGGCTGGCGTAGCGCTCGATCGCGGACATGAAGATTGAGCGTTGGACAGAATTCATCGCGATGCCGCCGCAGCTACCGGACAGACGAAGGATGGGGAGCGCCCGTCACATCAGGCAACCCGGACTCCCTCGGAAATCCGGCGCGGTTGCTTGAGACGGACCGGCCTGCCGTGATCGGCGATCGAGCGCGATGCGGCTTCCAGCACCTCGATGACCCGGAGGCCAGACAGGCCATCGGAGATCGGCGTCGCGCCGGTCCGCACGCATTCGAGGAAATGCTCGACCTCGGTCTGCAGGGCCTCCTTCGTCGAGATGTTGGGCGCCCACATGTCGCCGGCCCGATAGCCGATCCGGAACTGATGCGCGTTCTCCGGCGATTCATTGAGGGTGATGCCCTTGTCGTAGACCTTGATCTTCTCGGTCGGCTCGAGATCGTCATACACGATCATCTTCTTGCTGCCGCCGACGAAGGTCTGTCGCACCTTGATCGGCGAGAGCCAGTTGACGCTGACATGGGCGACGCATTTGCTCTCGAAGAACATGGTGATATGCGCCATGTTCTCCGGCGATCCGGCGACATGGGACGATCCCGTCGCCGACACGGCGACGGGATCTTCATTCAGGAGGTACTGAATGATCGAGATGTCATGGACCGCCAGGTCCCAGATCACGTTGACGTCGCTCTGGAACAGCCCCAGGCTCGAGCGGGTGCTATCGTAGTAATAGAGGTCGCCGAGCTGGTCCTGAGCGATCAGGTCGCGAATCTTCTGCACCGCCGGCGTATACAGGAAGGTGTGATCAACCATCAGCGCCAGGCCTCGGCGGTCGGCCTCGTCGATCAGACGACTGACCAGATCGGCGCTCGGCGCGAGCGGCTTTTCGACCAGGACGTGCTTGCCGGCCTTGAGCGCGGCCATCGCCAGGTCGTAATGCGTGCGAACCGGCGTCGCGATGGCGATCGCATCGATGCTCGGGTCCTCGAGCAGATCCTCGTAGCGATTGGTGGTGGCCACCCCGGGATAGAGATGACTGCTCGCCACCAGCTTCGCCGGATCGAGGTCGGCAACGCCGACGACACGGGCGGAAGGGTTGCTGACGAAGTTGCGTACGAGATTCGGCCCCCAATAGCCGTATCCGACGACGCCAATTCCAACGCGGCCATGTGTCATGAAATTCGCCAACCCCGCTATTTAATTTTGATTATTGTTGTTTATTCCTGTTTTAATTGCAACTAGTTTTAAATGAATAATTTAACATAGTTTACGTGTCTTGGCGGACGACCGTTGCGTATCGATTGGCGACGAAATTCAGCCGATTCCCATCGTAGCCGCGGGCCGCACCCCCCGGTCGGATCGCGCGCTCAATATTCCCGGATGCTCTCGTCGAGGCCGCGGAGCAGCGGGTAGAGGAAATACGAGACCACGCGGCGCTGTCCGACCTTCAACTCGGCGGTCACCGCCATGCCGGGAATGAGCTGAACCTGCCCTGACGGAATTCGCAGCTTGCTGTCGGTCACGTCCACCAGAACCCGATAATAAGGTGCGGGGCTGCGGCGCGCCGCGTCGGTCTTCGCGTCGGGATTGAAAGCATCCTCGCTGACGACGCGGACCACGCCCGTTGCCGTTCCGTATTTCTGAAACGGGAACGCCTCGAACTTCAGGCGGACCGCCTGCCCGACGGTGATCTGGCCGATGTCGCGGCCCTCGATATTGGCTTCGACCTGCAGCGGCACGTTCCGCGGCACGAGGACGAACAATGTCTCCGCTTCCTTCGCCACCGATCCGACGGTCCGGTTTGCGATCTCCAGCACGACGGCATCGATCGGGGCCGTCAGAACGATGAGCTGACGGCGAAGCTCGGCCTTCTTCAGCTCTTCCGCCGCACCACTGCGCTTGCTCAGCGTCTCGACGAGATCCTGATAGGTGGCGCGCTTGAATTCCTCGATGAAGACCTGTCGATCCGCGTTGGCCTTTTCGATCTTGTGCACGGCATCGACCTGATTGCCCCGCGTCCGCGACAAGTTGCTCTCAACCTCGAGACGCGCATCCTTCGACAGCAGGAAATTCAGCCTGGATCCGACCTCCTTGGCCATCAGGCTGGTGCGCATCGATTCGATGGATTTCATCGTTTCGAGCCGCTGGGTGAGGACCGTCTCCTCGTCCTGGCCGGTCTGCAAAACCGCGCGGGCGCTCGCGATCTGGGCGTCGAACGTCGTCAGCTGCGTCGCGTAGAACGATTTGCGCTGCGCGAACAGCTTGCTCTGCAGGATGGCATCGGGATTGGCCGGATCCGACAGCACGTAGTCGCGCCCGTCGAGCTCGGCCCTGAACCGTTCGATCGTCGCATCGAAGGCCGCCACTTTCACGCGCAACTGGTCGAGATCGGCCTGGGAGAATGTCGGATCGAGGGTCGCCAGCGGATCGCCCTGCGTGACCACATCGCCGGCCCGGACGTGCATCTGCCGAATGACGGATGTCTCGAGCGGCTGCAGCACGAGGTTCGGATGGGTCGTCGTCAGCTTTCCCTGCGCCGAGACGACCGTATCGACCCGAGACAGCGAGGCCCACAGGATCGCAGCGAAGATCAGCGCGACGACGCAATACAGCGTCAGCCGGGCGACGCGCGGCGGCGCGCGCTCTTCGATCTCCACCGCATCGGACTGGAATTCACCGACGATCTCGGGACGGCGCATGCGCGCGGCGCCGGTGCCCGGTCGCTTGCGGCGTTCGGAGCTCGCGGGGCCGCCTGCCGCGGGGCCGGGCGGTGTCGCGCGCAGGTCGAGATTCATCTCAGGCCGCCTTCATCTGCTGGTTCCACAAATGCCGATACAGGCTGCACTTGGTGATGAGCTTGTCGTGGTGATCGACATCCAGAATGCGACCGCCCTCGATCACCAGGATGGCGTCGGCCTCCGCCAGCATCGAAAGCCTGTGCGAGACGATGATGACGGTTCGCCCGGCCGCGATCCGACGCAGATTGCGGCGGATGACGGTTTCGCTCTCCGAGTCCAGTGAACTCGTCGCCTCGTCGAGGATCAGGATGCGTGGATCGACAATCAGCGCACGCGCGATGGCCAGCCGTTGCTTCTGTCCGCCGGACAGGTTGCAGGCGCCCTCCTCGAGCAGCGTGTCGTAGCCTCGCGGCAGTCGCTGGATGAAATCGTCGGCGCCCGCGAGTTGCGCCGCCTGGACGACTTCGGCGAAGGTCGCGTCGCGCTTCACGCGCGCGATATTCTCCCGGATCGTGCCGCGGAACAGGAAGCTGTCCTGCAGGACGACGCCGAGATTCTTGCGGAGGTGGACGAGGTCGACTTCGCGCGCGTCATAACCGTCGATCCGCACCAGTCCCTGCTGAACGGGATACAGACCCGACATCAGGCGCGTCAGCGTCGTCTTTCCGGAGCCGCTCCGACCGATGATTCCGAACACCTGTCCCGGCGCGATCGAGAACGACACGTCATCGAGGGCCGCGGCGCCGTCTGGGCCGTAGCGGAAGGACACGCCCTCGAACTCGATGCTTCCCTTGATGTCCGGGCGCAGGCCGCTGCGCAGCGCTTCGCGCTCCGGAGCCTGGTTCATGACTTCGCCGAGCATCCTGACCGCCAGAGCGACCTCCTGATACTCGTGCACCATCGTCACCATCTGCACCAACGGTCCCGACACACGGCCGGCGAGCATGTTAAAGGCGACCAGCGCGCCGATCGTCATCTCGCCGCTGAAGACAGCGAGGGCGCCGAGGCCGATGATGCCGAGCGTCATCAGTTTCTCGAGAAAACCGGTGACCGACTGCGCGCCGGCCGAGATCTTCTCCACGTTGAACCGCATCGACACCGACTGCGCGCAGCTATCGTCCCAGACCTTGCGCTGCAGCGGCTCCATCGCCAGCGATTTCACCGTGCGCATGCCGTGCACGGTCTCGACCAGCAGAGCCTGGCGCGTGCCCTCGGCCTGATACAGGCTGAACAGGCGACGCCGGAACGGTCCCATCAGCAGCACCACGATCGCGCCGCTGAGAAAGGTGAAGGCCAGTACCAGCCCGGTCAGCTTGAGGCTGTACATCGCCAGCACGGGAATGAAGACCAGCAGCGAGAGCGCGTCCAGGAAGGTGAGAAACAGCCGCCCGGTCAGGAACTCCCGGATGCGGCTGGCCTGCTGCATATGCTTGATCAACACACCTGCCGAGATGTGCTCGAAGAACGTCACCGGCAGTCCGAGCAGATGACCGAAGGTCTTCGTGGCGACGCGAATGTCGACCTTGTTTGTCGCATACAGCATCAGATATCGGCGCAGGAAGCTGAAGATCGCATCGAAGATCAGCGCGGCGACGGCTCCGGCCGCAAGAACGTACAGGGTCGTGAAGCTCTCGTGCACCAGCACCTTGTCGATCACGAGCTGAAAGAAGATGGGGACCACGAGGCCGAGGCCGTAAAGCAGGATGGCGGCGACCGCGACGTCGACGAACAGACGCCGCTCGCGCAGGAGTTCGGGGACGAACCAGCGGAAGCCGAAGCTGTTCTCGCCCGTCGCGGCCTTCTGATCCGGTTTGATCAGCAGAACATCGCCGTTCCAGTTGGCGCAGAACTGTTGCTGGTCGACGAGTAGCGGCTCGTCGCGCCGATCCGCGAGCGGATCAATGATACTGACGCGGGGATCCTCGCTGGCGCCGCCGGCGCCGGCGACGACCACCCAATTGCCGTTCGCGAGCTGGACCATCGCGGGGAAAGCTTCCCCGAGATTCACCAGGGTCTGCCAGTCCAGCTTCGCCGTCTTGGCCCTCAGCCCGGCCTGCTTGGCCATCCGCAGCACGGCCTGCACCGGCAGCGCGGTGCCGTCCACGGCGTGCGCATGCTTCAACTGTTCGACCGACAGATCCACGCCGTGGCGCACCGCTACGAATTCCAGACAGTGCAGCGCTGTCTGAACCGCGACGCGGTTCTCGACGCCCGGATCGGCCTCGGCCTCGCTTTCGCGAGCAGGCTGGGCGGGCTCGTCGTTAGCGGAAATTGGATGAAGCATTGGGATTCCGTGACGCGTGCGAGGCGGATCCGGTCATATCGGGATTGCCGGACATCACGTCCGACGGCGATCGCGGAGCGTTGCGCTTCACCACGCCTGCATCGACCAGCCCCTGCAGCGCGTTCTGCATAACCTCGACGGAGTTGGCGAACGCCTCGATGGAAAAGATCAGACGCTGGCGAAAGACCTTCTTCGGCGCATTGTTGGCGTCACGCTCGGTGGGCGAGAGGCTGACGATATCGACACGCACGATCGACCCGCCGACCGTGATCTCCTCGATTCCGTCAGTATAGATTTCGGCATGCATCGCGTTCTCTCCCTGGCCCGTGAAATTCGTCTGCAGCGACGGCATCGACGCCGCAGCACATGATGTCGGATCCGCTGCTCGGAGACCGCCCCGACGACTCGTCAGGGACGCTGCCGTTGCGCGCAGTCCGTCCGGCGCGCGCCGATGGTTCTCGGCACCCGGCCAAGTGTCGGTGTCCGCGGTTGCAGCTTTCCAAGCGGCCCGGCCCGGATCCGCGTCCGGAGGCGAATAGCGCGAGGCGGAAGCGGCGGCCCGTTCGGCCGGACCCGCCGATTTAATTTCAATACTCCCCGACGCGCGCTTCGGCGCGCCTCGCGGCGATGGGCGGACAGCCGTCACCGCCTCGTCGACCGCTTCCGCCGATCGGACAAGATCGCCATCACGCCTTGAAAAATATAGTAAATTCTCTCCGTGCCGGTCCGGAGGAGGATCTTGTGGCCGAATCATCGTTGCCCAATTCGACATGACCAAAAGCACCGCCAGCCACTGACAGAGACAATATCGATGGGGAAATAAATAATCGGGATTAGTCCGACGGTCAATTAAATTATTATAAAATTAAATCCCCGCTGAGGGGCGGCCGGCGCGGTCAGGCGGTCTGGGCCAGGTCGCGCAGATAGATCCCGTAACCGCTTTTCTCGAGTCCCCGGGCCAGTTCGAGCAGGCGCTCGCGCGGAATGAAACCCTGCCTGTAGGCGATCTCCTCGAGGCAGGCCACTTTCATGCCCTGCCGCGTTTCGAGCGTCTGGACGAAGCTGCCGGCCTCGATCAGCGACTGAAACGTGCCGGTGTCGAGCCATGCAAAGCCGCGCCCCATGCGTTCGACGTGGAGCGCGCCGGTGGCGAGGTAGCACATTTGCAGATCGGTGATTTCGAGCTCGCCACGCGCCGACGGCTTGACGTCGGCGGCATGGCGGACGACGTCGTTGTCGAAGAAGTAAAGGCCGGTGACCGCCCAGTTCGATTTCGGCGCCGCCGGCTTCTCTTCCACCGTCACCGGCCGATCGTTGGCGTCGAACGACACCACGCCATATCGCTCCGGATCGCGAACGTGATACGCGAACACCGTGGCGCCCTGCTCGCGCTGCGCCGCGCGCGCCAGTAGTTCGGGCAAGCCATGGCCGAAGAAGATGTTGTCGCCAAGAACGAGGGCGACCCTGTCGGATCCGATGAATTCGCGGCCGATGATGAATGCTTCCGCCAGTCCGGACGGCTTCGGCTGCTCCGCATAGCTGAGGCGGATGCCCCATTGGCTGCCGTCGCCGAGCAGCCGCTCGAACTGGGCTCGATCCGCAGGCGTGGTGATGACGAGGATGTCTCTGATCCCTGCGAGCATCAGCGTCGACAGCGGGTAATACACCATCGGCTTGTCGTAGATCGGCAGGAGCTGCTTGCTGACGCCGAGCGTCAGCGGATAGAGGCGCGTTCCGCTGCCGCCGGCCAGCACAATTCCCTTCAGCATAGTCCGCTCTCCGGTGAGATTTGGCCGGCTCGCCGGGCTTGCGCGCGGCCTTGCCGGCGAGACGGCCCGGCGTCGCCTGCGGACGCTCCGGGCTGCGATGCGATCATGCGCCGAGCAGCCCGAGCCGCTGACCACCATAGACGCCGGAGCGCAGCGAGGCCCACCAGGCGCCGTTTTCGACATACCATTCGACCGTGGCCCTCAATCCCTCCTCGAACGTCCTGCGCGGCTGCCAGCCCAGTTCGCGGCGCGCCTTGCTGGCGTCGATCGCGTAGCGCAGATCGTGACCGGGACGATCCTCGACGAATGTGATCAGCGACCGCGTCGGGGAATCAGGCGAGATCAGCTCGTCACAGAATTCGCTGATGCGATTGACGACATCGAGATTGCTGCGCTCGCAATTGCCGCCGAAATTGTAGCTCTCCCCGGGCCGGCCGTGGGTCAGCAGACGAATCAATCCCTCGGCATGATCCTCGACATAGAGCCAGTCGCGGACGTTGCATCCGGTGCCGTAGACCGGCAGCGGACGCCGTTCGATGGCGTTCAGGATCATCAGCGGAATCAGCTTTTCCGGAAACTGATACGGCCCATAATTGTTCGAGCAGTTCGAGACGATGACCGGCAGCCCGTAGGTCGTGTACCAGGCATGGGCGAGGTGATCGGACGCGGCTTTGCTCGCCGAATAAGGCGAACTCGGCCGATAGGGCGTTTCCTCGACGAACAGCCCGGTCGCCCCCAGCGATCCGTAGACCTCATCGGTCGAGACATGGACGAAGCGGAAATTCGCGCGGCGCGGGCCCTGCAGGCCCGAGACATACTCCCGCGCCGCCTCCAGCAGCGTGTAGGTCCCGACCACGTTGGTATTGATGAATTCCGACGGGCCGGCGATCGACCGATCGACATGGCTCTCGGCAGCCAGATGGATAATGGCCTCCGGCTGGTGGGCCGCCAGCGCCCGGTCGAGACCCTGGCGATCGCAGATGTCGAGACGACGGAAACTGTAACGAGGGCTTTCGGCGACCGCATCGAGCGACCTCGGGTTCGACGCGTAGGTGAGCTTGTCGACATTCATCACGTCCGCGCCGTGCTGGAGCACGAGCTGACGACACACCGCCGATCCGATAAATCCGGCGCCGCCGGTCACCAACACACGCATTATAATGCCTCATATTCAATCCGGGCGGGCGCCCACCTGGCGGCCTGGACGCTCGGCAAGTCCAAATCCGGTCGAAGCGACAAACCGGTCGACAGATCAGATGGTTGCGACGGATGGAAATTAACCAAAATCGCCAGAACAGACCCGAATTGAATTATAAATATTTAATTTTTGCAACCGCTTTCTTTATTGATAATAATAGTATTAAATCTCGGGACGAGCGGCGACCGGATGTTTTGTGGCCGGTGTGCATGCGGGTGAACGGCTTTCTCCCCGACTCAACCGACGACTTGGTGGGTTTCCAATGCTTCAAAGCAATATCCTGCAAACGGGAAGGATGGTCCCGCTGTTTGACGGCCCGCAGGGCGAAGAAGGCGCCGGCGGCGGGATCGGGCAGCTCGTCGAATTCGCCATCGGATTCCTCCGGCGCCAGTACGCGGTCATCATCTTCTCGACCATCCTGACGGTCGTCGGTGCCGGGATCTACCTGAAGACGGCGACCCCGACCTTCACCGGCCAAGTCAAGATCCTGTTCAGCAATCAGAAAACGGCATTCGTCCAGCAACAATCGCTGGTCGCCGAGGCCGCCATCGACTCCGTCCAGATCGAGACCCAGCTCCAGGTTCTGAAGTCCAAGGCCGTCGCCACGGCGGTCATCCAGAAGCTGAAGCTTTATGACGACAGAGACTTCAAGTCGTCGGACCGTCTCCGCGCCTTCTTCCGCCGGGTGAGGGCCTGGCTGTCGATGGCGCCGCTTGAGCCTGTCGCCGACGAGACCGCCACGGCCGACCAGCTCGCCCTCGCATTCGCCGACCGGCTCACCGCCAACCGTGTCGGGATGAGCAATGTGATCGAGGTGAGCTACAATGCCAGCACGGCCGACCGGGCGGCTGAGATCGCCAATGCCGTCGCGAACGAGTACATCCTCGATCAGTTGAACGCGAAATTCGAGGCGAACAAGAACGCCACGGCCTGGCTGCAGGACCGGCTGCGCGAGCTCGGTCAACAGGCGCTGACCGCCGAGCGCGCGGTCAATGCCTTCAAGTCGGAGAACAATCTCGTCGTCAGCGACGGCAAGCTGATCGACGACCAGCAGATCGCCGAACTCAACAGCCGGCTGGTCGCGGCACGCGCGCTGACCTCGGACAGCCTCGCTCGCCTGAACCGGTTCGAAGAAGTCATTCATGCCGTCACGCCGGACAGCCTGAGCCTCGGCGGCATCGATTCGCCCGGCTCCGAGGTGCTGCTCAATCCGATCATCAACACGTTGCGCCAGCAGTATCTCGACCATGCCCGACGGGAATCCGACTGGTCGTCCCGGTTCGGCAAGAGCCATCTCGCCGTCATCAATCTGCGCAACCGCATGCGCGACATCCGCACCTCGATCGTGGAGGAAGTCCGCCGCCTCTCCGAGACCAGCCGGAGCGACTACGAGATCGCCAAGCAGAAACAGCAGCAGATCGAGAACCAGCTCGCTTCGGCCGTGTCGCGGTCGCGCACCAGTAACTCGGCGGAACTGACGATGCGGGAGCTCGAAACCAGCGCCAAGAGCTATCGCAGCCTGTATGAGAGCTTCCTGCAGCGCTACATGGGGTCGGTTCAGCAGGAATCTTTCCCCAGCGCGGGCGCGCGTATCATCGCCTCGGCCTCGCCGCCGCCGAGCAAGAGCAAGCCCAAATCGTCGCTCATCATCGCGTTCGGGTTCGCCGCCGGTCTGGGACTGGGCGTCGGGCTCGGCTTGCTGCGGGATGTGATGGACCGGGTTTTCCGGACCTCGGCTCAGCTCGAAGCGGCGCTGCGGTTGCCCTGCCTGTCGCTGGTGCCTCTGCTCAGGGACGTCGACCCGCCGGCACCGGCGAGCCCGCCGCCGCCCGGGAACGAGGTCCGGACCATATCGCGGCGATCCATCGGCTATTGGGCGGCGACGGCGATGCCACTGTCCCGATTCGCCGAGTCGATCCGGGCCATCAAGCTGGCCATCGACCTGAACCAGAGCCCCGCCGCTCACAAGATCGTCGGGATCACGTCGTCGTTGCCGAATGAAGGAAAAACCACCATCGCGGCGTCGCTGGCCCAGCTCATCGCCCATGCCGGCAAGCGCGTCATCGTGGTGGATTGCGATCTGCGTAACCCGTCCCTGTCGATGAGTCTCGCACCTGCAGCAACGGCCGGCCTGATCGAGATCATCGCCGGGGCCAAGCAGCTCAACGAGGTGACGTGGCATGACAAAAGCACAGGGCTCACACTGCTGCCGATCGCGAAGAAGGGGCCGCTGTTCCACACCAGCGAGATCCTGTCGGCGGAGCCGACCCGCGCGCTGTTCGACAAGCTCCGGGCGAGCTACGACTATGTGATCGTCGACCTTCCGCCGCTGGCACCGATCGTCGACGTCCGGGCGACGACGTCCCTGGTCGATTGTTTCGTCCTGGTGGTGGAGTGGGGGCGGACGAAGATCGACGTCGTCCAGCACGCCTTGCACACCGCGCCCAATGTCGGTGAAGCGATCCTCGGCGCGGTGCTCAACAAGATCGATATGAACGTCATGAAGCGTTATGATAGCCCGCACAGCGATTATTATGATACCGAGCACTACGGAAGGTACGGCTACGTCGATCAGGACGGGAAGTGACCACGCCGCGCCTGTTCCCCCCGATGTGATTATGTGGCGGCAGCGCAACATTAGGAAACTCAATTTAAAAGAGCACAATATCCAGCTGGTTTGAATCGACGAGGGATGCGACTCTGTGCCCCTGCGTGGTTAGTTTTGTTGGGGGCTCTCCTGAGCAGTTTTCGTCACGGTCTTGCGATGCTTTGGATCGCAGCTCTTTCATTGGCTGGCGCAGGCTGTTCGATCATGCCGGCCAGCGGACCGCAGAGCATGGACATCCGGACCGGCAAGAATGCCGAACCGGACAGCCTTCCTTATGCGGTCGTGCGCCTGACCCCCGACGTCGTTCAGGTGCTTGGTCGGCACGCGCCGCGGCTGTCCACCGCCTTCGCCAACCGTGCGCCGCCAAAGGCGTTCCGCTTCGGCATCGGCGACATCGTCAGCGTGACTATTTTCGAGGCGGCAGCCGGCGGCCTGTTCATCCCCGCCGAGGCGGGCGTGCGGCCCGGCAACTTTGTCGTCATCCCGAACCAGGCCGTCGACGACCGCGGCAACATCACCGTTCCCTATGCCGGACCGATCGGGGTGATCGGACGTACCCCGGCCGAAGTGCAGCGCGCCATCGTTGAAGCGCTCAAGAATCGCGCCATCGAACCCCAGGTCGTGGTGTCCGTGGTCGAGCAGCGAACCTCGCTGATCAGCGTGCTGGGCGATGTAAGGGCGTCAGGCCGCTTCCCGGCCAGCCCGTCCGGAGAGCGTATCGTCGACGTCATCGCCCGCGCGGGCGGCCCCGCTTCTCAGGGCTACGACATGTGGGTCACCCTGGAGCGCCAGGGTCACCGGGCGAGCGTCCCTTTCGGCGCTCTTGTCTATGAGCCCGCCAACAACATCTACGTGCTGCCGGCCGACGTCATCTATCTGTATAATCAGGCCCAGACCTTCGTCGCCTTCGGCGCCGCGGGAAATCAGGGCCAGTACAAGTTCGACGCATGGCGGATTTCGCTCGCCGAAGCGGTGGGCAAGGTCGGCGGCCTGGCCGACGATCAGGCCGATCCGGGCGCCGTCTTCCTCTACAGGGGGGAAACCAGGGAAGTCGCGCGCCAGCTCGGCGTCGACGTCACCCGGTTCGAGGGTCCCATCGTGCCGGTGGTGTATTCGGTCAACCTGCGCGATCCCGGAGGGTATTTCCTGACGCAGTCCTTCGAGATGCGCAATAAGGACGTGATCTTCATCTCGAACGCAGGTGCCGTCGAGACCACCAAGTTCCTGGTCTTCCTGCGCACCATCATGGCCACGGCGAACGACCCGATCCTGTACGCGATCAATGGCTACGCGCTGAAGGCCGCGATCAGCGGCGGTACAAATACGATCATCACAACGCCGACGCCGATCACCACCGCCCCCCGCTAGGGCCCATCCGGTTCTGACAATGTCAGAACCGGAGCGTCAGATTGACGATTTGGCGCGTTTCCTCCGCGCGCCCCCTACTGCACATCGCTTGGGGACACTCTGGCCGACGGTCCGGCCGGCGGGGCTGAGGCTGTCGAGCTTCGGCTCGAAGGGGATGGGACGGGCCTGCTCACGACCGCGGCTTTGAACCCAAACCAAAGGCGTGAGCGAGGCCGTTGGTGGCGGCGCCGAGCGGACCGACCCCGTCTCGGCGGCCGCTCCAACCAAGCCCGGCAGCGGCCTGCAACGTCTCCGTCTCCATGTCGGGCCGAGCGGCCGGCCTCCAGACCACCGCGGTCGTTGTTGCGGTTGCGCCGCCGAACGCATCTTCTGCCCGCATTGCGCAAATCTATTATATCGGATTATATTTATTTAATTATTTATTCGTGGCGAGCGGGTCCGCCGCCGATCTCATTTGATGTCCAGGGAGCAGCTATGAGCGCAAACGTTGCGTTTCTGATGTATTGCGGCTTGATCATCTCCGTTCCGGCGCTCCTCATCGCCCAGGGCGCGGCTGCCGGCGGGATCGTTGCGCTGTTCGCGGCGGCCACCCTGGCGATTGCCGCTGCGACGTCTCCATCCTGGGATCAATCCAGGCTGCCGCGCCTCGCACATCCGGTCATCCTCGTCGGGTTGGCAGGGGCCTTTCTGGTGATGCTTGTCCAGATCGCGCCGATGTCGGGTGGCCCGCTGATCAACCCGATCTGGAGCAGCGCCGCCGCGGCCATCGGAGAAGCACCGACCGGCTCGGTCACGATCGATACCGGGGTGACCTTCCTCGCCATCTGCCGCCTGACGTCGATGGTCGTCATCGCCCTGCTCGCGGTCGTTCTTGCGCAGCATCGCCGCGACGCCGAACGACTGCTCCTCGTCCTGACCGGAATTGCGACGGTGGTCTCGCTGCAACGACTCGCGAGTTACCTCCCTGTTCCGGACTCCGCCCGTTTCCTGCCGTCGGCAGCGCAGGGTGCCGCCGAGACGATCAGCGTCTTCGGCGTTGTGCTGACCGCAGCGACGGTCATCCGGGAATACGAACGCGCGCGGCCGAGCCGATCGCGTCCCCGTCAGCCGGCAGCCTCTTCGCCCGCCGCGTTCGCCGTTGCGGTCGCTGCATTGCTCGTCAATTTCGCCGCAGTCATCTCCAACGGAGATCCGACCACGCTGTTCGCCGCCGTGTTTGGTGCCAGCGTCGTGCTTGCCGTGCTGATTATTCGCAAGGCCCATCTCAGTTCCTGGGGCCGGGCCGGGACCGCCGCGGTGTTTGCGCTCGCCCTCGCAACCTTCATTGCATTCATGCCCGGCCGCGCCGAAAGCGATTTCATCACGCGTATGACCGACGACGCCAGGCTGCTGGGCGCAGGTGCCGGGACGCTCTCGGCGCTTGCGCCGATCTACGGCGAGGGGGCGACCGCGCCGGCCGCTTCGGCTGCCGCGACGCTGACCATCGAAATGGGGCGGCCGTTTCTGTGGCTGACCGTCCTGACCGCCGCTTCATGGGCGTTGCTTCTGCTGAAGGGCGCGCTGCAGCGCGGGCGGGACTATGTCTACGCGGCTGCGGGCGCGGGCTGCATTGCGGCATTGCTGCTCTCGGCGCTATCGAGCGAAGGCGGCCTCTCGCTCGCAGCTTCCGTCATTCTGAGCGCCACGCTCGGGCTGGGCCTGTCACACAGCAAGCGTGAGACGCCCCCGGCTTCCGCGGCTTCCGCCCCGCTGCAATCGCCGGCGGAGCCCCCCGACCCCCGATCGTTCGCGCGGTGGCCGCATGTCGTCGTCGGCGTCGCCGGGCTGCTGCTGGCGGGACAGGGCGCCTGGATTCTCCTGCCGGAGATTTCTCGCCCGCCCGCGATCGGTTTCCCCAGCGATCAGCGGCATGCGACCGTCCCGCGGCAGCATCAGGACATGGCGTTGAGGTCGGCGTCCCTGGCGGCCGTGCGAGGCGACCTCTGGGCTGACGCCGCGTTCACCCATGCGGGCATGCTGTGGACCGACCCGGCGCTCGAGCTCGAAGCGGGCGACGGGCGAAACGCCGGCGTTGCGACGAGCCTGCTCAAGGCCCTGCACTACGCTCCGCATCGCGGCGATGCGTGGCTGATGCTGGCCTCGTCCTGCGAACGGCTGAAGCTGCCGGCCTGCAATGTCGGGGCGCTGCTGAAGATGTCTTACTACACGGCTCCCGATCATGCCGCGCTGCTGCCGTTGCGGCTGTCGCAGGTGCTGCGCTTGGCGGCACTCTCCGGCGACGACGAACTCGCCGACATGGCCCGCCGCGATATCCGCTTCGTGCTGACGCGGTCCACCGAGCTTCGCCCCGCGTTGAGCGCGGCCTATCGATGGGCCTCTCCCGCAGGCAGGCGCCTTGTCGAACAGACCGTCACTCCGCTCGACCCCGCCTACCTGAAAAATCTCCGCGCCGGCTCGCCTCGAGCATGATCGAGCAAGGTCCGGCATCCAAACGCGCGGGTGGTCGGGCCCTCGCCGACCTCCAAACCCTGGGGAATAATTTAATCCGACGGACAATTATTTAATAAACCACTTGCAAATTAACTGCCTCCATATAATTATAATTAACAGTTAATTTTTAATATAATTGGTGGCGACCATGCACACCCTGAGGAGACGGCTCGAGTTCGAGGCCGCGTCCATTTCGGGTCTGGCCAACGGCCCGGCCCGGGACAAGAAGTGGCCAGTTCAATATGATTCGGTCGAGTTGCTGGCGTTGCTGGCGGATATCGCCACAATCTTCGTCGCGAGCCTCGTCGCGGCATTTGCCCACATGCTCCTGCTCGGCACGTCGCAGGAAATTGCGCGGCTGGCCGGCGTGGCGCTGCCGACCTCGGTGGTATTCGCCGCGGTGGCAAAATCCTGCAACATGTACATGCCCAAGGCCCTGCTCGAGCTCCGCAATCAGGTTCGCGCCGTCTGCGCCATCTGGCTCGGCGTCTTCGGCCTGCTCGTGGCGACCACCTTCACCCTGCAGATGAAGGACGAGATCCCGCTGCAGTTCGCGCTGATCTTCGGAGCCGTTGGATTGATGACCCTGATCGCCCAGCGCGTTCTGCTTCGCAATGCGCTGCGCAAGGGGCTCGCCGAGCGTCGCTTTTCCGGCCGCAAGATCGTCCTGATCACGGACGAAGCCGGCCGCGACCTCGTCAACACGCTCAGCGAACTCGGCTACTTCATCGAAAAACACTTCACCTTGCCGGTCTCCCGCTCGTCGCAACGGCGGCAGGAAGAACTGATCGGCAGGATCATCGACCACACCCGCGAGACCGAGGTCCGCGAGATCTTCTTCGGCGTGAGCCCCGATCACTGGTCTCGGATGAAGCGCGCCGTTGCGGCCCTTCGGGTGCTGCCGCTGCGCGTCCGGCTGGTGCCGACCGGAGCAAGCTCGGACCTCTTCCACCGGCCCTCCGTGGAGCTCGGCAGCGCGCGCTGCGTCGAACTGCAGCGCGGACCGCTGTCGCCGGTGGAACTGTTCGCGAAACGTGCCCTGGATATCTGCCTGTCGGCCACCGTGCTGGCGGTTCTGTCACCCTTGCTGCTGATCGTGACCGTGGCCATCAAGCTGGATTCACGCGGCCCGGTCCTGTTCAAGCAGCAACGTTGCGGATTTAACGGGCGCCGCTTCACGATCTACAAATTCCGGTCGATGTCGGTGCTGGAAGACGGGCCCAACGTCGTCCAGGCGAAAGCCGACGACGCGCGGCTGACGCGGCTCGGCAGGTGGCTGCGCCGGACGAGCATCGATGAGATTCCGCAACTTCTCAATGTGCTCGAGGGCAGCATGTCGGTGGTCGGGCCCCGGCCCCATGCCATCGCCCACGACAATGAATTCGACAAGGCGGTCCGCAACTACGCCTATCGCCGGCGGGTGAAGCCCGGCCTGACCGGCCTCGCCCAGATCAAGGGGTATCGCGGACCAACGCCAACGCCGGCCTCGATCGAACGACGCGTCAAACAGGATCTGCGCTACATCGACAACTGGAGTCTCGGCCTGGATCTGATGATCCTGGCCCAGACACCGCTCGAGCTGATCCGCGGGCGCAACGCGTTTT
Source organism: Rhodopseudomonas sp. NSM (assembly GCF_052445935.1). NCBI lineage: Bacteria > Pseudomonadati > Pseudomonadota > Alphaproteobacteria > Hyphomicrobiales > Nitrobacteraceae > Rhodopseudomonas > Rhodopseudomonas sp. NSM. Next base: position 214,180 of record NZ_JBQTCH010000008.1, read on the forward strand.
GAGCCGAGCGCATGGTCTGCGCCTCAAGTCTCCCGATCGGAGCGATCCGCAAGCGCCAGGGCGATGTGCTCGAGCAGCAGATCCGACTCGTCTTTGGGGACTGCCGATCCAGGTTGGCCCTGGTCGGCCTCGGCGTCGGTGGCGCCGGGACGACGATGCAGGGCGGCGGTCAATTCCATTCGAAGCCGATGCCAATCGAGATCAGCCATCTGCACTCTCCGGGTGAACAACCAGACGGAGAGTTTAAACCGGTTCGGCCGACATCCGACGCGAAACTCGGCCGATGGTTAACTGGAGAAACGAGATTGGGAAGAATCAGATTCGGAAGAATGAGCTACCGATCGAGTGGCCGAACCGATCAGGCGCGCTGGCGGCGCCCTTTGGCATTCGCATCGTCACGAATACGAAAATCGTCGATCTTGCGCCCCGACTTGATCGCCGCGACCAGCCATCTCGGCTGCTTGCCGCGGCCGGACCAGGTCTCGGACGGCGTCGCCGGGTTGCGATATTTGGGGAACACCCGGGGATATTTCCGTCGGACTTTGTCATGCCCATCAAAGGGTTGATCCGAATCGCTACCTTCGATCGCAGTCCGCCCCCGGTTCAAAACCGCCAGGCGCTTTTCCAGTTCCTGCTTCTCCGACGTGATCCGAGCCGACAAGATCCTGCTGATCTTCTCGTGAAGCGACCAAAGATCGTCCACCGACATGGATTCGAGATCAAGCTTCTTGGTCGACATCCGTTCGCCCTAACTTAAGTCCGTCGCAACACGTCGCATTCCAGCAACACTTGTTCCGGAAATAAGGCTATTTGCCGAGTCGAACAAGGCTAAACTCAAAATAATCCACGGATGCGACATCTAATCCAATTTAAGCCAACCCATTGAAACCCCTTCATTTCCTGGAAAGTCCGGATTCGGCCCACCCCGAACGGAATGGCCCGCTTGCCGGAGACCGAAGCGTCTGGCCCTTCGGCCGGATCGCCGCGACGATTCCGCATCGGGCGGGACCTCGATTTAAATAGCCATTTATTCTGCGTCCGGAAGGCGGGCGCTTTAATAGAATAAACTAGTTTATATTAAAATCAGATGCTATTATAATATCGAGATTAACGACCGGCATCCAGGGCTCGACGCGCCATGGATCCGCGCCTCGTGGATTCAAACTGATTGTTTCGGGCAAGGGACGCTGAGAGTAGATGCGCAAGCCAGAGCTACCAGATTTGGAGGCCATGCAGTTCGACGAACTCTGGACCATTCATGAAGAGCTCACCAAGATCTTGTCCGATCGGATTCTCGGAGAGAAGCGGGAACTCGAGAAACGGCTTGCGAAACTGAACCAGACCGAGACCTCCGAGCCCGAAGGACGTGACAGCTTCCGCAAGCGTCCCTCGCGCCGAAAATATCCCAAAGTGGTCCCGAAATACTTCAATCCCTCTGAGCCGAACGAGACATGGTCGGGGCGGGGGAAGAAGCCCCGCTGGCTGGCCCTCGCTCTGCAGGAGGGCCATGTCCTGGAAGAATTCAAGATCAAGAAAGCCGATGACGACGGCGATCAGAAGCCGATTGACGATACCGAACCGTCGTCGTGACCCACAGCATTGCCGCGACAGGCTATCGTAGCGTCCTTCAACGCTGCTCGACGCCAACCGCTTCCGACGACAGCTGCCTCAGCGTTCGATCGATCTCTCCGACCCGGCTGATCAGTTCATCACAGATGTCGATCCGCGCCCTGACGGCGGGGCTGTCGTGCGGCTGAGCAACGAGGTTCAGGCCTGCCCGGGCGTTCCTCAAGCAGACGATCGAAATGGCGATTCGATCCGCGGGCGTGTCACTGGTCGACATTATCGGCGCTCTCCGTTCCAGCTTTGGTCGATCGGCTTTCTATTTGGCTTGCCAACCGGCCAAGAGGTTCAACGCCGCCGACCATACTTCGCAAAGAAAACGAAGCTCTGACGAATGTGTGAATGAAGGGAGGACATCGCGCGCTCGCGCACAGGAATCGCCTGCGAGACAGCGGTTCTTCGGTCCGGTTTGGATGAATTGATACGTCGCCCGCGCGCAGGATCGCACACCTCCGACGACGATGCCCTACCACGACGAAGTGGCGGCAGCTCTCGTCATGACGGCCCACCCCCGATATCGTGGTCGATCGGGTCAGCATTGGCGCGCGGCCATGAGCCGCCGTCCGCGGCCGGATCTCGCATCAGTTGAAAACGCGGATCGATTCCCGTTCGCCGCAAACTGATCGCTCGGGTTGATTAACCAGTCTCATCGGCCGACCCCATCAATCCGCCGCACGGACTCGACCGGTCGAGGCCACGAGGCCCGCGACCGACAGGATTCCGACATGTGAGAGACCCTTGCTGAACGTTTCGGGAGCGAACGGCGTCCCGCAAGATCAGCCGGTTCGGGATCCGCCCCTGTACGCTGCGACAATGAGGACGAGCTCCGCGTGGATTGCTCCACGGCACTGGCCTATCGCGGGACGCCTGTCGCGTCCGATGCCCCCGAATGTCCCGGCGATCCCACCGAAGCGCCGGAGAGACAGCGTCACCGACGCCGCTGCGACATCGTCAACGACCTCAGAAGAATTTGCTGAGGATCCGTTCCAGCCATTCGAGCAGATCGCGGTCCCGGCCGCCTCGCGGCGGGCCGCCCCGCGGGGGGCCCCCCCGCCCGCCGCCAGACCCGGCGACGGCCTCCGAATTCAGCGACGTCGACAACAGGACCGTCAAGACCGGCGGAGTGACCACAGCGAACTTCCCGCATGCGGCCAGAAACTTCCGCCGATCCTCGTCCAACGGGTCCTGACCTTCCACCTTGTGATCGTTCTCGGCTGACATGTGCGAATTCCACATTTAATATATAATGGATTATTGCGATTTAATTTAAATCTCGCTAACACTCAATGTCAAGTGAAACAGTCGAATGATGGTCGTCCTGTGGAAGCCTCCGCACCCCACCGATCGCCCGCGATGCACGCGCCCCCCACCGGCTCCTCGCCGGACCTCGCCGTGCTTCGCCCGGCCGCCGGCACGTCGTTCGCGCTGATCGATCAGTTGCCCGTCCTGTTCAGCGAGGACGACCAGCAACTGCTCGAGCTGAACGACGTCGCGGCCTTCATCTGGTGCAGTCTGCAGGATGCCGTGCCGCTCGACGCGATTTCCGGCCAACTGGCCGAGCGCGGACTAACTCCCGCCGCAGCACGGGAGAGCCTGCGCGATGCGCTCAACCAATGGCTCAGCGCCGGACTCATCGTCCCGTGCATCGACGCCGCAGATTTTGTCTTCACCGCACCGGTCGGTCGAACGTCGATTGAAATCCGCACATCGGATGTGCAGATCATGAATCACCTCCGGTCACTTTTCGTCGCAACGACGTCCCGGGCCGCTAGCGTCGACGCGCGTTTTACGGTTCACCGGGTCGGCGACACATCCATCGTGATGCGGGATGGCCGCAAGGTTCTGGGTTGCGCGATCAACGAACTGGCGCCGACGTTCAAGGCCTATGTCATCGAGCATCTGCTGCTCGCCGGCGATGGGCGCGACGTGATCTTCCACGCGGCCGCCGTTACGTCGGGCGACCGTGGACTGCTGATCAGCGCGCCGCCGGGCACGGGCAAGAGCACCCTGACGATGCACCTGCTGAAAGCCGGCTTCGGCTATGCGACCGACGACATCGTGTTCATCGGCACCGACGGTTGGATCCGCGGGGCGCCGTTTACGCCGACGCTGAAATCGAACTCGTGGCCGCTGATCGATGATGTCCGGCTCGGCGCGGGCGGCGTTCCGATCCATGATCGGCTCGACGGTCACGCGGTCCGATATCTCGACGTCGAAGCCCATATCCACGAAGGAGCGATCCCGGTCGACTGGATCGTGTTCCTCGAACGCGGATCCGACCGGACGCCTCCGGCGTTGACCGAACTGAACGAACTCGACACCCTCAAACGAATCATCGCGGCGTCGTTCGCAACCCAAGGCAAGTTGACGGGTGACGGCTTCCGAATCCTGAAAAGGCTGGTCTCGCATACCCGCGCGTTCGTGTTGCAGTATGCAGAAGCCACGGACGCAACCGGCAAGCTGATCGAGTTGCGCGATGGCGAGCTTTAGCCGCGCCCTGCTGCCGCTGTGCGACTGCCTCAAGGGCGAGGTGCCGCAGCGGGCGGACTGGAAGGCCATTATCGGCCTCGCCAACCACACCTTGACGACGCCGTCGCTGATCGGATTCGTCACTGCGCAACGCGGCGCGATTCCCGACGAGGTTGCCGACTATGTCCACGCGCTGCACGAGCGCAACGCGATCCGGAACGATCGTCTGAGCGCCCAGCTCGAAGAGGCCGTCGTCGCGCTCAACGGCGCCGGAATTACGCCGCTCCTCGTCAAGGGAGCCGCAATGCTGGCGACCAGCCCGCCGTCCGGTCGCGCGCGCAGACTGATGTCCGATCTCGACATCGTCGTACGGCCCGACGAGATCGACGCCGCCATGAAGGCGTTGGCGTCGATCGGCTACAATGTCGACTACGAGGCGGACGGGCAGCAGAAGAAATGGTGCGCTGACCTGAAACGCCCCGCCGACGTCGGCATGATCGATTTGCACCGCGAGTTTCCGGGCCATTCCTTCCTCGACCAGACCACCGCCGACCTCCGGTCTCACCTGCGGGCCGGCCAGCTGGGCGCGGCCAATGTCCTGGTCCCCTCGCCGGAGCTCCAGGCGCTGATCTTCGTGATGCACGATCAGTTTCAGGACCATGATTACTGGACGGGCAGCATCGACCTGCGACATCTGCTGGATCTGCGCGCACTGATCACCGCGCCGGGAGGCGTCCAATGGGACGGCCTGATGACGATGGTGTCGGGCAGCCTGGCGCGGAATGCTGTCGAGACCCAACTCTTGCTTCTCACCATGCTATTCGATCTGCCTTGGCCAGATCACTATCCGAAGCGGCTGGTCCCGAGAGTTCAGGTCTGGCGCCAATTGCTGCAGGCCCGGATCCCGCAGATCCGCTATTTTCTCCTGCCGATCGGACTGCTCGACTACCGAAGCCATCGTCGCGCGCCCGCGGCACAGCAGCCGTCCGGCGACCGCAAGGGCCGGTGGCTTCCCCGACTTGGGACCCTGCGCTTTTTAATGTCGCTGTCTCATGGATATCGCGCTGGAAAGATCTGAACTCGGGAAATCGGTGCACGAATCGGTTAGACGAGCGGGACTTTGCGGGTGCAGAATAGCGCTATTAAGAATTATCCGATTTTTTAATTTGTCTCTCCTTCCGGATCGAGTAATGACCTGCATTCGATCGTTAGTTTGTCTCAGAGTCTTTGAAGCTCAGAACCAATTGATTGGCGGGCAGAGTAAATCGGTGGCAACCGTGAAACCATTTGCGCGTATTAGTGATGCGGCCCAGCGTTTGGCTGAGGTTTCCGCCTCCATGCAGACTCTCATGAGAGACCTTTACGAACTACGGGAAACGGTCGCTCAGGCAGAGGACATGTTCTGCCGATCGAGACGACGAAGGCCGGCGGCGAGGGCTCCGGCGTCGCGCCGCGCACGCCGTCGATAGCTGTCATCGCGTGAATCACCTGCACGACGCTTTGTCGCGCGCCTCGTCATGCTTGCGGCGCATTGCAACAGAATCCCGCACCGACGAACGCGGCTGCCGGCCCGCCGGGAGCGCGCCGCAGATTAACGATTATTATGCGCCGGAGATTTAATCTTCGTGCAGATAGCGGGAGGTGCGGGGTCGGGGCTTTCAGCCGGAGGCTATATCGAAATCGGCCGTGCGAGATTTTCGTCACACGGTTCGCCGCGATCGGCGCACGGATCATAGCAGGCCAAACGATGATTTAGCGCGGATCAATCCGCATGCCTCGGTCCGCGATGGATCCAGGGTGATGCGGCGTTGGATCAGGCTGACGCCGGAGACCTCGCCGCCCGGGCCTTGGAATGGGAAATGCGCCGTCTCGCATTCGGGAGGCATTCTACAACACGTGGCCGAGCCGCGGCCCGTGGAGAAGGCGATACCCGCTGCTCCACAGATCGGCTCGCAATGATCTCGCGCAGCAAAATTAACTCTCGCACCTCCGTCGCCAGCCCTTCAAAGACGTCGACCATCGTAGCAAGCTGCTCCAGCGAAGCACTCATTGCACCCTCTTCTGGACAACGGCCGTCCCGCTAAATAGGTCGAAACAGGACATGTTCAGGTTCAACCGATTGTCCTATTGCCCTCTTAAATAATGCGGAGTGGTGAATGCGCGGGCGCCGCTTGGCAGGCTCTGAGGCGCCCTAACGGTCTCATCCCCAATTCACCGCCTGGGCGGCGTTCATTCAATGCAGGCCGCCGGCTGCTTTTCAAGACATCCGCTCGCCTAGGTTGTAAGGGCGAGAAGATCTCCAACGTCGGCCGCCGCGCCAACGAGGAGCGTGGCCACGGCTGTCTTCGTCTTCTTGAAGACCGTGCAAAGCCATGAATTGAGACCCTGGGTGGTCTGGGCTTCGTCGACGACCTCGAACGCTCGCTTGGCCTCCCGCAACACCGCTCGTGAGCGCCGCGACGCGGTGTAGGTCGAGACGATGATGCAGCCGCCCGGCTTCAGCGACTGCGCATAGCGCTCGAGCGAGCGTATCGGGTCACGCAAATAGTACAGCGACTCGTTGAAGACGACGACGTCGAAACGGCCTTCCGGCTCGTGAACGTTGCCGTCCGCCTGGGCGAATATAGTACGATCGTCCTGATGAGGAGCGAGCTTCTCGATCGCCACGTCGGAAATGTCGATTCCCACATAGCGCTGATAGCCGAGCGCTCTGAAGCGCCTGAACAGCACCCCGTCGCCGCAGCCGACATCGAGGTACTCACCGTCGCGCCGGAATGCATCCATGTAGCCGATGATCGCCCAGTAACGGCTGTTTTCGTGCAATTGCCCAATGTAGTTCCAGCGCCCATCGCCATATTCGGCGTCCCAGGTCGATTTTTCTTTCGGACTGTCACCGAATCCCTGCGCTGTCTCCCATGCACCGACTGCGCGCGCGAGTGCGCCGCCGAATGGCATCCGGGCAAGCCCGAATGCGTAATATGCAGCGCGTAGACGCCTCCACGCGTGATATTGAAGAGTGGAAAGCATTCTCCAATATTGCCACTGTCTCGCGCGAGGTCGCAAGCCCGCCCGGAATTTTCGTAAGCGACAGCATGACGCAGCAGCGCGTCCGACCGGTTGAGCTGATAGCAGCGATGATCGTGTAGCAGCTTTCGCCGGCCGCCCGACAGCTCCCCCGCGATCATGATCATGATCAGTAGAATGATGCACTCATGGCCATGAGCGCCGCCTATCCGGCGAAAATAGTTACCCAGGCCCTTGGCTCTCTCCCTCCACCGGCCTTCGCTCGGCGGATTAAATGCTTGCGCGGTAATCTAAATAATTAGGGTTTAAATCGGGTTCGCTTTGACGGCTCCGGGGATTTTGTATTCGATAATTTGCATATTTCTGGAGATGTCGGAACCGCGTCCCATGGTCTCACGAGCCCGAGAGTGCAGGCGGCGCCTCAAGCTGTTGATCGAGAATCGAGCGAGAATATTGCTCGAACTCGCGCAGCTTCAGGAAATGCGCCGCGCGGTGGCTAGAGCGGAGGCTCGGACCCGAATGCGACGCCGGCCCGCTTTGAAGTCCTCGCCGAGAAGACGCTAAGTCTCGTCGCGCTCGCAGTTCGGATGCCCGCTGAACGGATCACATCGCAGAACTTCCTGAACTGCAGCGACAGGCTGCAAACCCTGCCGCATATATCGGTGTCGCTCGGCATCGGGATCACTCCACAGCGGCGAGGATGCGTTCCTGCAAGAGGGCCTGAGGCGACGAGGGCGGGACTTCGCGTGGAGAAAGACTTCGCGTGGAAACCAGTCGGCAGTCGAGCGCAGGTAGCGCTCATCGCCTGCAGTGAGGCTGGCAGCAAGTGCCTGATGTTGCTGGTACAGTTGGGTGGGCTCGAACCACCGACCTCCTGTTCCACAGACAGGCGCTCTAACCAACTGAGCTACAACTGCATCCGGCGCAGCCGGGGCCGCGAACGGGCGGAAACTAGGTGCAACGCCGCGCTTTGGCAAGGCCGCGAACGGCCCTCCGACGAATGTCGTGGGTCGGCGTCGACAAAAAAGCCCGGGACGATGCCCGGGCTTTCGAAATCGAACGAGTGGCGCAGGATCAGCCGGCGGGGGTGAACATCTTCGAGGCGCTGGCCTTGATCGGCTCGACGGTCTCGGACGCGACCTTATGGCTCAGCTCGGTCAGTTCCTTGGTCTGGGTGGTCAGCACCTCGACCTGCTTCTTGGCGTGCGAGGTCCACATTTCCATGATTTCCGGCAGGGTCTTGGCGCCGAACAGGCTGTGCGCGAAATCGAAATTGGCGCTGGTGTTGGTCTTTACAAAGTCGAACACCTTGGTGGAGTAGTCGGTCGCGCCCTTGCTGGCCGAGGAGAACACCGCCTCGATCGCGCCGTTGTTGGTTTCGGCGACGTCGCGCAACTTGCTGTAGCTTTCGCGAGCCTGCGATACACCCTTCTCGGCGAAGGCGCGCATCTGCTCCGGAAGCTGAAACGGCATGACGGTGGAGAACGGATCGTTCGAATCGGCCATGGGGACATCCTTCGGTGGTGGGGAAATCGAAGTGACCCGCGCGAAAGACCTGATCAAAAAATGGGCCGAACGCCGAGTCTGGGGAAGGACAACCCGCGCTGGTCATCCTTTCGTGCCTATAATAACTCACATTTTGTGCATTGCAACATAGATTTGCATTGCACTGCCAAGATCCTCGCCAATCCGCGACCGAATTGGGGCTGACGATCAGAAATCCGAGGGATGGGGGGACCTAGCTCTTCGGCCTGGACGCATCCTGCGCGGCCTTGGTTACGACCTGGCCCAGTTCGGCCGCCTGCTCCGCCAGCGCCTTCATCTGCCCCTGGACATATTCGCTGTGCAGCCGCAGCACGTCGCCGAGGTCCTTGGCATGGACCAGTTGCTGGGCATAATCGAGCGCCGCCGAGACGTTGCGTTCGGCGAAGCTGACGGCCTTGGTGGTGATCTCCCGGGCGTTGGCACGGACGGTGGCGCCGCGGTCTTCGATGGTGGTGGCGGTCTGCTGGGCGTTGGCGAGCATTTGCTCGAACGCCTTGCGTGCCTGGTCGAAGCCGGCCTCGGCTACGGAGCGCATTTCCTTCGGAATTTCGAAACGGTCACGTCCATCCTGATCCATGATCCACTCCTGTCGCGCCCGGGGCCTCGACGGCCCCACCCGATTCGACCGCCGATCCGGTCAGGAGCCACCTTAATGCTCTCTCGCATCGCTGGTGTGACCGACCGATGGCAGCCTGGCGCATCGTGACCGAACGAACATTTTTTGCAACCTTACAACGCGAACGCCGCCGACAAGGTTTCTTCCAGGTGGCCGAATTAAGGTTATCCGCGCTTAGGTTGGGATAGCGCTCCGGCAATCATGGACCTGGGGTCGACCGAAAGCGATAATGAATTGTTAAGGTTCTTTGCCGGCCGCGCCTCTCGAAGGCGAGCGGCCCGGAACCGGACGGGAACGCCGCGCGGGCATCGATGACGAGGTCGAATTTTCAATTGCGAGGGGTCGACGATCCGCGGCTTGCGGTTCACGCCACCGGCGCGCTGCCAGTCTGGCTGTGGTCGGTCGACGGCACCCTCTTGCTGTGGGCCAACCCGGTCGGCACCCGGCTATTCGGCGCCGACAACGGCAGGGCTCTCGGCGCGCGAATCTTCGGCCCGGCGGATCCGCATCGCCGGCTGGTTGCGCAACTGGCCGGCAAACTGCCGCCGAACGGCGCCACGCGGCTGGAGCGGCTGCGCGGCTTCGGCGCGCGGCTCGGCGCGCTGGTGACCTGCGCCTGCACGCGACTGGAATTCGCCGACGGCAGTTCCGGCGTGCTGATCGCCGCCGTCGAACCGATCGGCCGGCCGATGCCGCTGGTCGACCGGCTGCGCTCCCTCGTCGAAGGCAGCGACACGCCGATCGCGGCGTTCGGCCGGGACGGTCTGTTCGTCGGCTCGAGCGCGGCGGCGCGCACCCTGCTCGGCTTCCGCAACCTGACCGAAGCCGGCCTCGATCAGGCCCGCGCCGATGCGCTGCAGAACGGCCGCTCCGAAACGCCGATCGGGATCGGCCGGATGGTGCTGCAACGCGTCGGCAGCGGCAGCGATATCGGACTGGTGGCACTGCTCGAGCCGAACGAGCCGGACGTCCCGACTGCCGAGTCCGCGCCCGTCGCGTCCGATATCCCGATCGATGCGCCGAGCGAGACGGCGCCGCCGGAATCGAACGTCCCGGACTACGAGGCGATCGACACCATCAGCGAGGCCCCGGCCGAATTCACCCTGCTCGACGAAACGATGGCGAAGCCGCAAGCCGATGGCGCGCCGGCGCAGCCGCAGGACGACGTGGCAACGCCCTTGCCGTTGCCGCCGCGTCAACATCCGCTGCGATTCGTCTGGCAGCTCGACGGAGACAGCCGCTTCGCGGTGAATTCGGACGCGTTCATCGGTCTGATCGGGCCGCGCACGGCCGCGCATCTCGGTCGGCCATGGGCCGAGATCCGCGCAGCGCTCGCGCTCGATCCCGACGACCGCTTCGCGCAGGCGATTACGTCGCGCCGCACCTGGAGCGGCGTCACGCTGCAATGGCCGGCCGACGGCGCCAGCTTTCGTCTGCCGGTGGAAATGTCCGGCCTGCCTGTGCAGGACCGCGACGGCAACTTCATTCTCTATCGCGGCTTCGGCGTCTGCCGCGATCTCGACGGCCTCGATCGGCTCGCGGCCCTGCGCCAGCGCGACGATGCGGGCGAACATCCGCCGCGGTCGCTGTCGGCGGATTCGACGCCGCGCGACGCAACGCTCACCCCGGATGCTGATCGAGCGCCCGGGACCGACACGCCTGACCAACAACAACAATCGGATATCATCGTGGAAACCCCGAGAAACGTTCTTCCGTTCCGGCCCGTCCAGGACGCCCGTTCGCCGGCGCTGACGCCGGTCGAGAACAGCGCCTTCAACGAACTGGCGCGGCAGTTGGCGGAACGGCTGGAGAGCGAAGCCGCAGGCGCCGCCGAGCGGCTGTTCGCGCAGGCCGCCAACGACGAGAAGCCGGACGCGCCGGCCGACGACACGCCCCTCGCCGAAACGGCGTCGATCGACGCGGACGCCTCGACCGACGAACCCGCTGTGCCGTCCGAACCCGAAGCCCCGAAGGCAGACTGGCTCGCGCCGCTCGCGACGCCGGCCAAGGGCGACAGCGCGCGCGACCGCATGCTGCTCGATCTGATGCCGGTCGGCGTGCTGATCTATCGGCTCGACCGCCTGCTCTATGCCAACGCCGCATTCCTGCAGCGGATGGGCCATGCCAGCCTCGCGGCGCTCGAAGAAGAAGGCGGCCTCGATGCGCTGTATGTCGAGGAAGGAGCCGGCGGTTCGAGCGGCACGTCGGAAACCGGCGCGCCGATCACCGTCGCGACGCCTTATTCCGCGCCGACCGCAGCCCGGCTGCACACTATCGAATGGGACGGCGATCAGGCGCTGGCGCTGATCTTCTCCGGCACCGCAGACCAGGCCAGCAGCGTCGTCGCCGCGGCATCGATCGCGCCCGAGGCGCATGCGCCGTCGGATGTCGGCCACGCCAATGCGGAAGAACTCGGCGCGATCCTCGACACCACCGCCGAAGGCATTCTGATGTTCGACGGAGCCGGCCGCATCAGCGCCTGCAATCGCAGCGCCGAGGCGCTGTTCGGCTATGACGGCGACGATCTGGTCCGGCTCAACATCGCCGAGCTGTTCGCCCCCGAGAGCAACGATGCGGTGCGCGCCTATTTCGACAGCGTGAAGAGCGGCAGCGCCGAGAGCCTGCTCGATCACGGCCTCGAGGCGCTCGGCCGCGTCCGCGAAGGCGGGCTGTTTCCGTTGACGATGACGATCGGCCGCACACAGCCCGAAGGACCGAATTACTTCGCGGTGTTCCGCGATCTGTCGCAGGCGCGCCGGATCGAGGTCGAACTCGACCAGGTGCGCAAGCTCGCCGATCGCGCGGCCGGCGCCAAAGCCGACGTGCTGGCGCGGCTCAGCCACGAGATCCGCACGCCGCTGAACGCCATCATCGGCTTCGCCGAAGTGATGATCGAGGAGCGCTTCGGCGCGCTCGGCAACGAACGCTACGCCGACTACCTGAAGGACATCCGCGCCTCGGGCGAACGCGTGATCGGCATCGTCGGCGACCTGCTCGATCTGTCGCGGATCGAGACCGGCAAGCTCGACCTCGCCTTCACCAGCCAGAACCTCAACGAACTGGTCGAGCAATGCGTCGCGGTGATGCAGCCGCGCGCCAATCGCGAGCGCATCATCATCCGCAGCTCGCTGGCGCACGCGCTGCCGAGCGTCACAGCCGACGCGCAGGCGCTGCGGCAGATCGTGCTGAACCTGATCGGCACCTCGATCCATCTCGCCAATGCCGGCGGCCAGGTGATCGTCTCGACCGCGCTGAGCGATTTCGGCGAAGTGGTGTTGCGCGTGCGCGACACCGGCCATCGCCTCAACGACGACGAAATCGCCGCAGCGCTGCAGCCGTTCAGCACCCCGGCGCCGAGCGACCGCTCGGAAGCCTCCGGGGTCAGCCTGTCGCTGACCAAGGCGCTGGTCGAAGCCAACCGCGCCCAGTTCCACATCAAGAGCGCGCCGCAATCCGGCACGCTGATCGAAGTCGTATTTTCCCACGCGACCGCGCAGGCGTGAGCGTCACGCGGGAAGCGAAATAACACGTAGCACGGCCGTGCGCGGGCACGCCGATGCGTTGCCCGCAAATCCGATTGCGTGAGCGGCCGGTTCCGGGGGCCTCCGCACCGGCATCAAGCCGAGGGAGGCGGAGCGCCGAAAGGCGCGACTTTGTCGTAGTGGCCGCAGCATGTGGTCCGGATCGCCGGACCGCAGAGGCCGCGGAAACGCCTTTCGACGCTCCACCGTAGCGATTTTTGGCCTCAGGCCGTTCTTCCGGGTGCGCGGATCTGCGGGGATTTCTCCCGCCTCTGGCGCCCCCGTCCAGACACGAAAGCGGCGGCCGCTCGTAGTAGCGGCGGTCGGTCCCCTCGGCCTCCCGGAGGCGGGGAGCACGTCTGCCCCCGCCCGCAGGCGCCACCGCCTCACCCCACATCTCCAAGCGTCCCAGGAAACGCCCCTCGATGGGATGAGGTGATGGGAATATAATCATGATACGCAAGAATTGTCAATCGCTATTTTGCGCGCCTCGCCGAGCCGCAGCCATCAATGCGGCAATGTCATTCGTCAGGACCAAGGACTATGATCGACGCCGTTCATCGAGCCGCATGGTCGCCGCACCATGCCGGGGGAGTTTGTCGGCATCGTTGCAGAGGTCGCCATGGCAGAAAGCGCGAGCAACACACGGATGACGCCGACGCGCCGAACGGCCCGGCGACCTCGCCGGCGTCGGCTGGTCGAGCACCATCCGAGATCGCCGCAAAGTTGCTGGAGATCGGCGCGCGCTACGCCGCACTACCGGACACCGGGCTGAGCCCCGACGATATTCTTGGCTATGACCTAAACGGATTGCCGACCTGAGCCAAGGCTATCTGACAATTGGGAAATCGGCTATGGTTTCTGAATGACCAGACTTCTCGACCAGGCAATCGAATCCGTCCGAGAGCTGTCCGCCGATCGGCAGGATGAGTTGGCGCGGCTGTTGCTGCAATTCGTCGGGGTCGAGCAGCCAACCCTGGATCTCACGCCGGAAGAAGCCGCTTCGTTCGATGAATCACTGGCACAGGCCGAGCATGGCGAATTCGCCAGCGACGAGCTGGTCCGTGCGATCTGGGCGAAGCATGGGCTGTGAAGCTGCGCTTCACCATTCGCGCTGCAGCCGAACTCGACGAGATTCTAAGCTACATTGACGATCGATCACCGCAGGGTGCGTTGCACGTCAAGAAGCGCATCCATGCTGTCATCGGCCTGCTCCTTCAACACCCGGCCGCGGGTCGGCCAACCGTGAGGGGGATGCGCCGAGTGGTGGCGTATCCATATCCCTATTTGATCTTCTATCGGGCGACGGAGCAGGAGATCGTCATCCACGGTATCCGCCACAGCGCCCGCAAGCCCGCTCGGCAGTAAGCAGTGTCGTAGGGCGGTTAAGCCGAAGGCGTCATCCGCCGACCGCGCCGCAATGGCGGATGGCGCTGCGCTATCCGCCCTACTTCATCGACCCTTGCCTCAGCAGGCCATCCGCGATTTAGCTGGCTGCGCACCAACCAACCGCAGGATCGCATGGCGACCATCGACATCTCACTCGTTGCCAAGCTGCCGCTGTTCGCCGGCTGCAGCGCCGACGAGCTCGACGCCATCCTCAGGGAGGCCCGCTCGATCCGGGTTCCGAAGAACGCCAACGTGTTCGAACAGGGCGAGGAGGCGCATTCGTTCTTCGTACTGCTGCACGGCCATGTCCGCGCCAGCAAGATGACGCCGGCCGGCGAGCAGGTGGTGGTGCGCTATGTGGCGCCCGGCGAGACGCTGGGCGTGGCGATGGCGATCGGGCTTCAGAACTATCCGGCGACGGCGACCGCGGTCGACGACAGCGTCGTGCTGGCGTGGCCGACCGCGGCGTGGCCGCGCCTGGTCGAGCGCTATCCGTCGCTCGCCACCAACACGCTGCGCGCGGTCGGCACGCGGCTGCAGGAAACCCATTCCCGCGTCATCGAAATGTCGACCCAGCAGGTCGAGCAGCGCGTCGCGCATGCGCTGCTGCGGCTCGCCAGGCAATCCGGCCGCCCGGTCGAGAACGGCATCGCGATCGATTTTCCGATCAGCCGGCAGGACATCGCGCAAATGACGGGAACCACACTGCACACCGTCAGCCGGCTGCTGTCCGGCTGGGAGAGCCGCGGCCTGATCGAGGGCGGCCGCCAGCGCATCGTGCTGCGCGAACCGGGTCAGCTGGCCGCGCTCGCGGAACAGACGCCCGACGACGGGACGAATTGAGCCTGGAGAAATACCGCCGCGCGGGTCGCCGCGACCGCCACCCCGCGAATCGCTCGCAACCATCGCATTTGCGTTCCCCCGCGGGCTGTGTGCTAGGATATATCGCAGACGCGAGATGCGGGGGACGCCATGGTCGCGAACTATCACGTCGCCGTCGGCGACCAGAATGCGCTCGGTCAGTACCTCGTCGACCGCACAATCAGCGCCGACAAGCGCCCGCGGTTGCGGATTGCCTGCATCCATTGCGGCAAGGAATATTTCGTCGCCGACATCAATTTCCACAATTGTAAATGCCCGTCCTGTCAGAGCGACGACGGCCAAAACCTGAGCTGACGACGCTCGCTCCTGCCCGGCAGGCGGCGCCCGCGCCGCGACGCGAAAACTCGTGTCTGGAATCGCTCTAATCGCGACATTCCGCCGCGGCCCCCCTGCGAAGTGCTGAGCTACTGACACTCGGTATCAACTGTCCACGGAGCCCGCCGCATGAGCCGCTTTCGCGCCGCTGCCCTCGCCTTCGCCGCTGTCGTCTTCGCCGCCGTCGTCGCGCCGCTGCCAGCGGTCGCCGCCGACGAGGTCAACGTCTACACCTATCGCGAGACCAAGCTGGTTCAGCCGCTGTTCGACGCCTTCACCAAGGACACCGGCATCGCCGTCAACGTGATCTCGGCAAGCTCCGGGCTGGAGCAGCGGATCAAGGCCGAAGGCGCCAACAGCCCGGCCGACGTGCTGCTGACGGTCGATATCGGACGGATCGACGAGGCGGTCGCGGCCGGCGTCACCCAGCCGATCAAGTCGGCGGTGATCGACGAGATCGTGCCGGCGCGCTATCGCGACCCCGACGGCCACTGGGCCGGCATCTCGATGCGCGCGCGGGTGATCTACGCCTCGAAGGATCGCGTCAAGCAGGAGGCGATTACTTACGAGGAACTGGCCGATCCGAAATGGAAGGGCAAGATCTGCATCCGCTCCGGCCAGCACATCTACAACAACGCGCTGTTCGCCGCCTATGTGGCCAAGCACGGCGAGGAGAAGGCCGAGGCCTGGCTGCGCGGCCTCAAGGCCAATCTGGCGCAGAAGCCGTCGGGCGGCGACCGCGAGACCGCGCGCGACGTCGCGGCCGGCAAATGCGACCTCGGCATCGGCAACACCTATTACTGGGCGCTGATGCTGAAGGACCCCGACAAGAAGGCCTGGGCGGACGCGACCCGGGTGATCCTGCCGACCTTCGAGGGCGGCGGCACCCACGTCAATCTGTCCGGCGTGCTGCTGGCGAAGAACGCGCCCAACAAGGCCAACGGCGTCAAGCTGATCGAATGGCTGGCCGGCGAGAAGGCGCAGCAGATCTACGCCGACGCCAACTACGAATATCCGATCCGCCCCGGCGTGCCGCTCAACCCGACGATCGCCGGCTACGGCAGACTGACCGCGGACTCGCTGCCGATCGCCAGGATCGCCGCGCAACGCAAGACCGCCTCGACGCTGGTCGACAAGGTCGGGTTCGACAACTGAGCATGAGCGGGACGCGCGCCTTTTCCCTCTCCCCGCGTGGGAGAGGGCGGCTCGAATGAGCGAAGCGAATTCGAGACGGATGAGGGGGCGGGACGAGGCGCTGCGCCACGACCCCTCACCCGCCCTCGCTGCGCTCCGGCACCCTCTCCCACAAGGGGAGAGGGACGTGAGCGGCACGGCCATTCCTCGCCCGCAAGCCTATCGCCGTCCGTCCTCGCCGAGCGAAAACATCGCGCTCGGCATCGCCCTCCTGACCGCGCTGATCGTCGCCGCGCCGGTGATCAGCCTGGCGCTGACCGCACTGCAGCCGGCGGCCGACGTCTGGCCGCATCTCGTCGCTTACGTGCTGCCGCAATCGCTGCGCGACACCGCCTGGCTGCTGCTCGGCGTCGGCGGATTGACGCTGCTGATCGGCACCGCCACCGCGTGGCTGGTGTCGTCGCATGATTTCGCCGGCCGCACGCTGCTGGTGTGGCTGCTGCCGCTGCCGCTGGCGGTGCCGACCTATCTGTCGGCCTATGTGTATGTCGACCTGTTCGAGCCGCTCGGCCTGGCGCATCGCGCGCTGGCGCTGCTGATGCCGGCGGCGCAGGCGGTGCAGTGGCTGCCGCAGCTGCGCTCGCTGCCCGGCGCGGTGCTGCTGCTCGCGCTGGTGCTGTATCCGTATGTGTATCTGTCGGCGCGCGCGGTGTTTCAGGCGCAGAGCGCCGACGCGATCGAGGCGGCGCGCACGCTCGGCGCCTCGCGCCTCACGATCTGGCGGCGCGTCGTGCTGCCGATGGCGCGGCCGGCGCTGGCGGTCGGTGTCGCGCTGGCCGCGCTGGAAACGCTCAACGACATCGGCGCATCCGAATATCTCGGGGTCCGCACCCTCACCGTGTCGGTGTTCACCACCTGGCTCAACCGCGGCAGCCTCGCCGGCGCGGCACAATTGTCGCTGGTGCTGCTCGGCTTCGCGGCGCTGCTGATCACCATCGAGCGGATCGGCCGTCGCCGTGCCAGTACCGAATTCTCCGCCGAGAACCCGCGGCTGCGGCCGCGCACGCCGCTGCGCGGCGCGAAGGGCAGCCTCGCGTTTCTCGGCTGCCTGCTGCCGGCGCTGCTCGGCTTCGTCGTGCCGGCGGCGTATCTGCTCGGCGAAAGCCTGCGCCGCGGCCTCGCCGGACGGATCGATCCGTCGCTATGGCGCGACGCGCTGCATACGGTGACGCTGGCGTCGATCGCGACGCTGCTGGCGCTCGCGCTCGGGCTGATCGCGGTGCTTGCCGCGCGCTGGCGTGGCGGCCGCATCGCGACGACGGCGGTCGCGGTGGTGCAACTCGGCTACGCGCTGCCGGGACTGGTGCTGGCGCTCGGCCTGCTGGCGCCGCTGCTGGCGCTCGACGGCGCGCTGGTGGCGCTGGCGCAATCGGTCGGCCTCGCCTCGCCCGGCCTGCTGCTGATGAGCTCCGGCGGCGCGGTGGTCGCCGCCTATGTGATCCGCTTCCTCGCGGTGCCGACCGGAATGTTGAAGGCCGGCTTCGAACGAATTCCGCGCGACTACGACGATTCGGCGCGCGCCGCCGGCGCCTCGCGGCTGGTGACGCTGGCAAAGGTCGACCTGCCGCTGCTGCGGCCGGCGCTGGTCGGCGCCGCCATCCTGGTGTTCGTCGACTGCCTCAAGGAACTGCCGGCGACGCTGCTGCTGCGGCCGCTGAACGTCGAGACGCTGTCGACCTCGATCTATCAATACGCCAGCCGCGGCAGTTTCGAGGAGGGCGCGCTCGCCGCGCTGATCATCGTCGCCGCCAGCATTCCGCCGGTGATCTGGCTGACGCGGTTCTCCGATCTTCCGGAGTGAACCGCGCGCCGGCCCGGCCGAGCGGTTATTTCGGGCCCGCCAGCCACCAGATGATCAGGCCGACCACCGGCAGCACCAGGATCAGGATCACCCAGAGCACCTTGGCGCCGGTGCTGGCGCCGCTCTGAATCACACGAAAAATCGCCCAGATATCCAGAGCGAGAATGATCAGGCCGAGAAGGCCACCGAATTCGATACCCACCGGGCAATCTCCCTTTGCTTGACTGACGCTCGGAATTCGACAGGGCAATGGGCCAGAGGCGCGATGGTTCCATCCAGGAACCGGCGTCTCCCGCAGCTGCGACAACCGGCGGCGCTGGCCATCCCGGCCGCCGCGGCGTATAAGCTCGCAACATGCTGACGGTCCAACGAATCCATGTTCCCGCAGGCCGCCGCACGCTCGCCGTCGCGGCGATCGTGCTGGGCCTCGGATCGGGCGCGGCCCATGCCCAGGCCGGGCCGGTGCGCTACTGGATCCCCGGCGGCCCGTTCGGCTTCGGCGGCGGCGTGACCGAGAGCTGGGGCACGGCGGGCTGGAGCGACGTGCCGGGCTTCGCGGCGTTGAGCAGCGTCGACGAGGACGGCTTTCGGACCGGTTTCGTCGCGCGCAGCTACAGCGCCCCGGTCAATGCCTTCGCCAGCGGCCTCGGCTGGCGCGGCTTCGGCGGGATCGGCGGCGCCGGCGCATTCGGCAATTTCGGTTCGCTGGCCCTGGAAGGCTCGCAATACGGCTACAACTTCAAGGGCGTCGGCGGGCTGCCGGTGACGCTGTTCGGCGGCGTCGATCAACTGAAATATCAGCCCGACGTGTTCAGCTCGTTGACCTCGCCGGGCTTCTCGAGCAGCACCAATGCCGCCACCGCCGTCCACGCCGGCATCGAGATCCGGCCGACCTCGAATCTCAGCCTGTCGTTTTCGGGCAGCTACGTCCAGCCGGGCGGCGCCGTCGACAGCGACATCCGCTCGAATCTGCTGCCGGGCGAATCGACGATGTTCTCGGGCGGGCGGCGATAAGCCCGTCCGGTTTCGACCGGGTCAGGCCTGAAGTTACGCACCGCCGGGCGTCGACCAGCGCTTTTCGATCTCCACCAGCACCAGCAGGACGACGCCGACCGCGACGATGACGAGACCGTCGGCGAGCGACACCGCGCGGGTATCGAACACTTTCTGCAGCGGCGGGGCGTAGGTGAAGGCTAGCTGCGCGATCACCACGATCGCCACGCCGATCAGCACCGCGGGCGTGCCGACCACGCCGCGCCAGGTCAGCGACGGGCCGCGAATGTAGCGGATGCTGAACAGATAGAAGATCTCCATCACCACCAGCGCGTTGACCGCCATGGTGCGGGCGGTCTCGACCGGCAGCTCACGCGTGGTCGCCCAGGCGTAGATCCCGAACGTGCTCGCCACCATCAGCACCGACACGAACACGATCCGCCACAGCAGCAGCGCCGACAACAGCGGCTGTTTCGCCGGGCGCGCCGGACGCCGCATCGCGTTCGGCTCGGTCGGCTCGAACGCCAGCGTCAGGCCGAGCGCGACCGCGGTGACCATGTTGATCCACAGGATCTGGATCGCCGTCACCGGCAGAGTCAGCCCGAACGCGATGGCGAGGATGATCGTCAGCGCTTCGCCGCCATTGGTCGGCAGCGTCCAGCCGATCACCTTGGTGAGGTTGTCGTTGACCGTGCGGCCCTCGCGGACGGCGGCGGCGATCGAGGCGAAATTGTCGTCGGCCAGCACCATCTCGCTGGCCTCCTTGGCGGCCTCGGTGCCGTTGGCGCCCATCGCGATGCCGACATCGGCCCGTTTCAGCGCCGGGGCGTCGTTGACGCCGTCGCCGGTCATGGCGATGACGGAGCCGTCCTCCTGCAGCGCCTCGATCAGCCGCAACTTGTGTTCGGGACTGGCGCGGGCGAACACGACCGCCTCGTGGGCATAGCGGCGGAACACGTCGTCTTCGGCGACATCGAGATCGCGTCCGGTCACCGTGATCGGATCGTCGGAGAGGCCGAGCTGCAGCGCGATCGCGCGTGCAGTGGCGGCGTGATCGCCGGTGATCATCTTCACCCGGATGCCGGCCGCGCGGCACTCGGCGACCGCGTCGATCGCTTCGGGGCGCGGCGGATCGATCAGCCCCACCAGGCCGAGCAGCGTCAGGCCTTGCGCCACGTCGGCCGGCGCGAGATCGCGGACGTCGCCCGGCAGGCGGCGGCGGGCGATCGCCAGCACGCGTTGACCGCTGGCGGCCAGCGCGTCGCTCTGGCGATCGAACCAGTCGCGATCGAGCGGCCGCACGCCGTCGATCGTCGCGACATCGCCGCACATCGAAAGCACCGATTCCGGCGCGCCTTTGACATAGACGACGGGCTCGCCGTCGCACAGGTGCAGCGTCGCCATGAAGCGATGCCGCGGATCGAACGGAAGGTCGTCGATGCGCGAAAACGCGGCCACAGCCGCGGCGCGGTCATGGCCGGCCTTGACCGCCAGCGCGACCAGCGCGCCTTCCATCGGATCGCCGTCGACGACCCAGTCGGCGCCGAGCTGGCGCAGGCCGGCGTTGTTGCACAACAGCGCGGCGAGCGTGAGCTGCTCGAGCACGGCGTCCGCGGCAGGATCGATCGCCCCGGTCCCATCGAGGCGAAAGCCGCCTTTGGGCTCATAGCCGACGCCCTCGACCTCGATCCGGCCGCGCGCGGCCACGACGGTCCGCACCGTCATCTGGTTGCGCGTCAGCGTGCCGGTCTTGTCGGAGCAGATCACCGAGACCGAGCCCAGCGTCTCCACCGCAGGCAGCCGGCGGATGATGGCGTTGCGCCGCGCCATCCGCTGCAGGCCGACCGCGAGCGTGATCGTCATCACCGCCGGCAGGCCTTCGGGGATCGCCGACACCGCCAGCCCGATCACGATCATGAACGCTTCGTCGAGGCGGTAGGCCTGCACGAACACCGCATAGGCGAACACCAGCACCGAGACCGCGAGCACCACGAAGGTGACCTGCCGCGCGAACTGATCCATCTGCCGCACCAGCGGCGTCGCCAGCTTCTCGACCGCGCCGATCATGGCGCTGATGCGGCCGAGCTCGGTGGCGCCGCCGGTGGCGATGACCACGCCGGTGCCCTCGCCTTCGGTCACCAGCGTGCCGGAGAACGCCATGCACTGGCGGTCGCCGAGCGACGCGTCGGCCGCCACCGCGACGTCGTTCTTTTCGGCCGGCACGGATTCGCCGGTGAGGATGGCTTCGTCGATGCGCAGATTGCGCGCGCGCAGAATCCGCAGGTCGGCCGGAACCCGGTCGCCGGCCTCGAGCACCATGACATCGCCCGGCGCCACGTGATCGGCGGCGATCGTGACCCGGCGACCGTCGCGCAGCACCGAGGCGTGCGGCTCGATCATCTTGTGGATCGCCTCCAGCGCCTTCTCGGCCTTGCCCTCCTGGACGAAGCCGATCACCGCGTTGATCAGCACGACGGCGACGATCACCATCGCGTCGGTGACGTGGCCGATCGCGCCCGCCAGCACGCCCGCGGCCAGCAGCACGTAGATCAGCAGATTGTGGAACTGCAGCGCGAACCGCAGCAGCGCGCTGCGCTCGGCTTTGGCGGGCAGACGATTGAAGCCGAAGGTGGCGAGCCGCCGCGACGCCTCGTCCTCCGTCAGCCCGTCCGCCCGGCTGCGCATCGCGGCGAGCGCGGCGCCGGCGTCGAGCGCGTGCCAGTTCTGAATCGACGCGTCGGGCGCATCGTCGCGTCGAAGGGCCGAGCTATCCGTGGGTGCCATGAATTCCGTTCCAAGATGTCATGCGCCTCGGCGCCGCAGGATGAACTACGTCGTCTCTTGCTCCGACCGTGGGATGAGTCAGCGGCGCGAGGCAACCCACGGCGAACATCGCACGAGCGCATGATGATTTGCCGACGGATCGGAGATGGCATTGAGCCACGTCATGAAGACGCATGCGACGATGCCGCGCGTCGCGATGACGAGGTCATCGACGGGAACGCGCGAATGCCGGTGATGGTTGCGACAATGGACGTCGCGGAGTCGCGCCGACGTGACACGCGACGTTTCGTGCGACACAATGCCGCCGAGCGCGCGTCATCCTTCGCGGCTCGGGCTTTCGCCCTCGCACCTCGGAGCCTGACCGAAAACGTAGGCCGCAACGCCCCATCCCCGTCATTGCGAGCGAAGCGAACCAATCCACTGCGCCGAGCACAGGAGTCTGGATTGCTTCTTCGCGGAGCCTGTGCTCGGACGGCGCGAAGCGCCGATCCGGGCGCTCCTCGCAAAGACGAATTCAAATGCCTGATCTAATGAGGAGCCCGTCCTCGCGGCGACGTACTACGCGTTCTTCAGCGCGACGCGGAATTCGGCTTCGGTGTTGGCTTTGACCTCGTCGAGCGTGACGCCGTCGGCGAGTTCGATCAGCGCCATGCCGTCGTTGCCGTGCTTGTCGATGGTGAATACCGCCAGATCAGTCACCACCATGTCGACGACGCGCTCGCCGGTCAGCGGCAGGTTGCATTGCTTCAGCAGCTTCGGGCCGTCCTTGGCGGAGTGCTCCATCACCACCACGACGCGCTTGACGCCGGCGACGAGGTCCATCGCGCCGCCCATGCCCTTGACCATCTTGCCGGGGATCATCCAGTTGGCGAGATCGCCGTTCTGGGCCACCTGCATGGCGCCGAGGATCGACAGGTCGATGTGGCCGCCGCGCACCATCGCGAACGAATCCGCGCTGGAGAAGTAACTGGTCGACGGCAGTTCGGTGACAGTCTGCTTGCCGGCGTTGATCAGGTCGGGATCTTCCTCGCCCTCGTAGGGGAACGGGCCCATGCCGAGCATGCCGTTCTCGCTCTGCAGCACGACGTCGACGCCGTCGGGAATGTAGTTCGACACCAGCGTCGGAATCCCGATGCCGAGATTGACGTAGAAACCGTCGCGCAATTCCTTCGCGGCGCGCGCCGCCATCTGTTCGCGGGTCCAGGCCATCAGAACTCTCCTCAGGTTGCCGCGGCTTCAGGGCGCTTGCGGGTGGTGCGCTGCTCGATGTGCTTCTTGGCGGAGCCGACTTCGATGATGCGCTGGACGAAGATGCCGGGCGTGTGGATGTGATCGGGATCGATCTCGCCGGCCGGCACCAGATGCTCGACCTCGGCGATGGTGATCTTGGCTGCGGTCGCCATCATCGGATTGAAGTTACGCGCGGTCTTCCGATAGACCAGATTACCAGCGGTATCGCCCTTCCAGGCGTGCACGATCGCCAGATCGCCGAACAGGCCGCGTTCCATGACGTACTTCTCGCCGTCGAACTCGCGGATCTCCTTGCCTTCCGCGACCAGGGTGCCGACGCCGGTCTTGGTGAAGAATGCCGGGATGCCGGCGCCGCCGGCGCGGATGCGCTCGGCCAGCGTGCCCTGCGGGGCGAATTCGAGCTCCAGCTCGCCTGCAAGGAACTGCTGGGCGAACAGCTTGTTCTCGCCCACATAGGACGAGATCATCTTCTTGATCTGCCGGGTCTCCAGCAGCCTGGAGAGGCCGATGCCGTCGACGCCGGCATTGTTCGAGACCACGGTGAGGTCCTTGACCCCGGAATCGCGCAGCGCGTCCGACAGCGTCTCGGCGATGCCGCACAGCCCGAAACCGCCGGACATGATCATCATGCCGTCCCGCAGGATTCCGGCGAGAGCCGATTGGGCGTCGGGAAAAACCTTGTTCATGATGCAGGGACCTGATGAGAGGAGCTGTTCTGCGAGCGCGTCTATTCAGCAAAAACGGCGCGGGCCGTCAATTGCGCCGAGACGCTGCGGCCCGGAAGGCCTTGAAAGAGACAAGAAAAACGATCAAGTTGCCGCCGAGCAGGGGGCCAGCGGGCCCCGCCCTTTCACCCCCCTCATCTGACCCGGATCTTCATTGGCGATGGCCCAGGGAATCAAGCGCCTCGGGATATCGGTTGCGGCGCTGATCGTTCTGGCCGTGATCGGCGCGCTGGCGCTGTCGCTGCTGATCGACCGCGGGGCGATGCGGCAGGCGGTCGAGGCGCAGTTGCGCGCCGCGACCGGGCTCGAACTGGCGATCGACGGCGACATCGAGATCGCGATCTTTCCGCGCAGCTACGTCACCTTTTCGGCGGTTCGGCTGAAGGGCGACGGCGACGCCGACAGCGCGCTGGTCGTCGAGACGCTCACCGCCAATCTGCGACTGCTGCCGCTGCTGCTGCGCCGCTTCGAGATCGCCGACATCGTGCTGATCAAGCCGTCGATCCGCGTCGTCCGCGACGCCGACGGCGGCAGCAACTGGACGCCGTTCATCAAGAGCCTGACGCGGACGATGAAGCCCGGGCTCGACGATCAGGTGTCGTTCTCCGAGATCCGGCTGCAGGACGGCGTGCTCAGCTATCGCGACGACGCCGGCAAGATCAGCGAAACCCTCGCCGACATCGATCTGTCGCTGGCGTGGCCGTCGATCTCCCGCACCTTCGCGGCCGCCGGCCAGTTCGACTGGCGCGGCGAGCGCCTCGACGGCAGCATCAGCGTCAACGATTTCATCGCCGCACTGGCGGGCGAACGCTCCGGCCTGAAGCTGCGGCTCGCCGGCGCGCCGATGAAGATCGCGTTCGACGGCGCGATCGGCAACAAATCCAGCCTGGTACTGGAGGGCACCCTCAGCGCCGACAGCGTCTCGCTGCGCAACGCGCTGCGCTGGGCCGGCCAGGAACCGCCCGGCGCCGGCGGCTTCGGCCGCTTCGCGATGAAGGCGCGCGCCAATCTGGTCGGGCCGGCGATCGCGCTGACCAACGTCAATATCGAGCTCGACAAGAACGTCGCCGAAGGCGTGATGACCTACACCATCGCCGGCAATCATCGGGGCCTGCAGGCGACGCTCGCCGCCGGCATGATCGACGTCACGCCGTATTTGTCGACGATCCGGCTGCTGACCAGCGGTGCGCGCGACTGGAACCGGCAATTGTTCGATCTGGGCGCCGCCAACCCGGTCGATCTCGATGTCCGGCTGTCCGCCGCCAAGGTCACGCTCGGCTCCTCGACGCTCGGCCGCACCGCGCTCAGCGCCAATCTGCGCGGCGGCGCGCTGGCGCTCAGCGTCGGCGAGGCGCAGGTCTATGGCGGCATCGTCCGCGGCACGCTCGGCGTCACCCGGCGCGACAGCGTCGCCAACATCAAGACCCAGTTCCAGTTCAACGACGTCGACCTCGAAGCCTGCGCTGCCGATCTGCTCGGCGTGCGCAATCTGTCGGGCCGCGGCAATCTCAGCATCGCGCTGGAGGCGTCCGGGTCGAGCCCGTTCGGGCTGGCGCAGTCGCTCGACGGCTCGGCGCTGCTGACCGGCCATGACGGCGCCATCACCGGCTTCAATGTCGAGCAATTGCTGAAGCGGCTGGAGCGTCGGCCGCTGTCCGGCGGCGGCAATTTCCGCAACGGCAAGACGCCGTTCACCACGCTCAACGTCGCGGTGCGGTTCAGCGACGGCGTCGCCACCGCCGACGACATCCGGATCGATGGTCCGACCGCGCGGATCTCGCTGACCGGCACCGCCTCGGTGCCGTCGCGCGAATACGACCTCAAGGGCGTCGCCAGCCTCGCCAATGTGCCCGGCGCACCCGGCTTCAACCTGCCGTTCATCGTCGAGGGGCCGTGGGACGATCCCCTGATCTTCCCCGACCCGGAAAGCCTGATCCGCCGCTCGCCGGCCTCGGCGCCGCTGCTCGACGCGGTGAAGGACAGGAAGACCCGCGACGCGGTGCGCTCGGTGCTGGAGCGCATCACCGGCGGCCGCAAGGCCGATCCCGACGCGGCCGCCGAGCCGCCGGCGGCGCCCGCCGCCGCAGCGCCGGACGCTTCGCCGAAGGCGAACTGATCAGTTCGCTGCTTGTGGAGTCGTCATCCTGAGGAGCTCACCGACTTCGGCGAGCCTCGAAGGATGCGGCTGCGCGCGAGGTGCCTTGCGGCCATCCTTCGAGGCGCGCAAGGGCGCGCACCTCAGGATGACGGTGTGCATCCTTGCAGCCCCATCGTTCGTGCGCTGACTGCCATTCTCCCGTCATTGCGAGCGCAGCGAAGCAATCCAGTGCTCCGTGCACGGCACCTCTGGATTGCTTCGTCGGCTTCGCCTCCTCGCAATGACGGTGAGCAGGCGCGTCACATCGGCCCTCACATCGGCGCGGCGCTGTCGGCCTTGGCGCGGGACAGTTTCGAGGCCAGCGAGGCGATCACGATCGCCAGCGTCACCACGGCGATGATCAGCGTACAGATCGCGTTGATCTGCGGCTTCACGCCGAGCCGCACTTCCGAATAGATCCGGATCGGCAGCGTCGCCGAGCCGGGGCCGGTGGTGAAGCTGGCGATCACCAGATCGTCGAGCGACAGCGCGAAGGCGAGCATCCAGCCGGCCGCGATCGCCGGCCAGATCAGCGGCACGGTGGCCTGAAAGAACGCCTCGACCGGGCCGCAGCCGAGATCCATCGCCGCCTCCTCATAGCTGCGGTCGAGCGAGCCGAGCCGCGACTGCACCACCACCGCGACGAAGCACATCGTCAGCGTGGTGTGGGCGATCGTCACGGTCCAGAAGCCGCGCTCGGCATTCAGCGCCACGAACAGCAGCAGCAGCGACAGGCCGGTGATCACTTCTGGCATCACCAGCGGCGCGTACAGCATCCCCGAGAACAGCGTACGGCCGCGGAAGTGCCCGGCGCGCGACAGCGCCACCGCCGCCAGCGTGCCGAGCACCGCGGCCGCGGTCGCCGACGCCAGCGCCACCTTGAGGCTCATCCAGGCAGCCGCCAGCATCGCCTCGTCCTGGAATAATTCGCGATACCAGCGCAGCGACCAGCCACCCCAAACCGTGACTAGGCGGGAATCGTTGAACGAGTAGATCACCATGATCACGATCGGCAGATACAGGAACGCCAGGCCGAGCGTCAGCGACACGAGGTTGAAGCGGGAGAGTTTCATGGGCGATCCCCTCCTGCTCCCCTCCCCCTTGCGGGGAGGGGTCGGGGGTGGGGGTCAACAACGGGAGCCACGCTCCGGGGCACCCCCCACCCCGACCCTCCCCCGCAAGGGGGGAGGGAGAAGACCGTCCCCGCCGCACCGCCCATCACCGCCCTCCTTCGAGCTGGCGGCGCTGCAGGCGCTCGTAGATCATCAGCGGCAGCAGCAGCACGGCGAGAAGCACCACCGCGATCGCCGAGGCCACCGGCCAGTCGCGGTTGGTGAAGAACTCCAGCCACAGCGTCTGCCCGATCATCAGCGAGCCGGAGCCGGCCAACAGATCCGGGATCACGAACTCGCCGACGATCGGAATGAAGCACAGCAAGACGCCGGCGCCGATGCCGGGCAGCGACAGCGGAAACGTCACCAGCCAGAACGCCCGGCGCGGCGAGCAGCCGAGATCGGCGGCGGCCTCGTTCAGCGACGGCGGCAGCTTCGCCAGCGTCGCGTACAGCGGCAGCACCATGAACGGCAGATACGAATAGACGATGCCGATATACATCGCGGTATCGGTCGACAGCCACACCAGCGGCGCCGAGACCAGATGCAGCGCCAGCAGCGTCTGGTTCAACAGGCCGTCGTGCTGCAGAATGTTGATCCAGGCGTAGATCCGGATCAGGAACGAGGTCCAGAACGGCACGATCACCAGCATCATCGCCAACGGCTGCCAGCCCCGCGGCAGCCGCGCCATCGCGTAGGCGATCGGATAGCCGATCACCAGCAGGATCGCGGTCGAGACCGCGGCGACGACGAGGCTGCGCAGATAGGACAGGACGTAGAGATTGTCCGAGATCAGCAGCCGGAAATTGTCGAGCGACAGCGCCGCGAACGCCGCGACGAGCGCGTCCCAGCCGGCGGCGATGTCGAACACCGGCGTGTAAGGCGGCTGCGCGATCGCGGTCTGCGACAGACTGATCTTCACCACGAAGCCGAACGGCACCAGAAAGAACAGCGCCATCCAGAGATACGGCGCGACCGCCGCGATGCGGGCGGGCCTCGTGAAGATCTGCCGTGCGCCGCTCATCGGAACGTTCTCATTTTTCCAGCACCACGCAATCGTCGGGCGCGAACCACGCCACCACGTGCTCGCCGGTGCGATAGGCGTCGACGTCGAGCCGCGTGGTGTTGGCCATCTTGGCCAGCAGCGTCGCGCCGGAATCGAGCCTGATCCTGTAGCTGGTCGTCCCGCCATAGTAACCGACCTCGACGACTTCGCCGTCGAGCCGGTTCATCGCGTCGGCGTGCCCGCGGTCGTCGGCGGGGCCGCGCCGCGACAGCTTGATCTTCTCCGGCCGGATCGCGAGGCTGATCGCGGTCGCCTCGGTCGGCTGGCGCGGCGCGGCAGCGGTGACGGTCCCCGCACCGCCGGTCGCGACCGTGAGGCGGCCGTGGTCGCGCGACGCGATGCTGCCGTCGAGCATATTGACGTCGCCGACGAACTCCGCGACCCAGCGCGACGCCGGCGTCTCGTAGAGCTGCCGCGAGACGGCGACCTGTTCGAGCCGGCCGGATTGCATCACGCCGATCCGGTCGGCGACCGTCATCGCCTCCTCCTGATCGTGGGTGACGATCACGAAGGTGGTGCCGAGCCGCTTCTGCAGCGCCATCAGTTCGAGCTGAGTGGTTTCGCGCAGCTTCTTGTCGAGCGCGGCCATCGGCTCGTCGAGCAGCAGCAGCCGCGGCCGCCGCGCCAGCGCGCGCGCCAGTGCCACGCGCTGCTGCTGACCGCCGGAGAGCCGATCCGGCTTGCGCTTCTCCAGGCCCTCGAGCCTGACCAGCGCCACCATCTCGGCGACGCGCTCCTTCAACTCGCGGCGCGGGAGGCCGGCGCGCTTCAGACCGAAGGCGATGTTGTCGGCCACCGACAGATGCGGAAACAGCGCGTAGTTCTGAAACATCATGTTGACCGGGCGCCGATGCGGCAGCACCGCGGCGATGTCCTCGCCGTCGAGCAGGATGCGGCCGCTGTCGGGCGTCTCGAACCCCGCCAGCATCCGCAGCAGCGTGGTCTTGCCGCAGCCGCTCGGCCCGAGCAGCGCGAAGAACTCGCCGGCCCTGATATCGAGCGACAGCCGGTCGACCGCGACGAAGCCGCCGAATCGCTTCTCGACCGCCTCGATCCGCAACAGCGGCGCAACAGCGGATTCTGCAGGCGCATCGCCTGCCGCAATGTCCTCGATCATTTCACCACCCAGGTCCCGCTGCACGCTAGCCCCGGATCGCGGGAGGCTCAACAGCCAGGGCGGGGCGCGCTCAGCCGACCTGGCGGGCGCGCGCGGGCAAGGAGCCGGTCGCCCGGGCGAGGCCGACCAGGACCGGGTATTGATCGATCGGCGCGGGCATGCCGATCAGATAGCCCTGCACCGCATCGCAGCCCTCGTCGACCAGGAAGTCGAGCTGTTCCTGGGTCTCGACGCCCTCCGCCACCAGCGACACGCCGAGGCCGTGGCCGAGCCCGATCACCGCGCGCACGATCGCGGCCGACTGCACGTTGCGGCCGAGATTCATGATGAAGGCCCGGTCGATCTTGATCTTGTCGAACGGGAACGCCTGCAGATAGGTCAGCGACGAGTAGCCGCTGCCGAAATCGTCCATCGACACCCGGACGCCGAGCGTCTTCAGCCGACGCAACAGCGCCAGACCGCGCTCGAAATCCTCGATCAGCACGCCTTCGGTGATTTCCAGCTCGAGCCGACCGGGCTGCAGCCCGGTCTCGAGCAGCACCTGGTGCACGATCCCGACCAGATCGGTGTTGAGGAACTGCGCCGGCGACAGGTTGACGGCGATCTGCAACGGCTTCGGCCACGACGCCGCTTCGCGGCAGGCCTCGCGCAGGATCCATTCGCCGATCTCGACGATCAGGCCGCTCTCTTCCGCCAGCGGAATGAACTCGCCCGGCGGCACGAAGCCGCGCGTCGGGTGGCGCCATCGCGCCAGGGCTTCGAAGCCGACGATGTCGCCCTCGCCGATCTGCTTTTTGCTCGACGCCTGCGGCTGATAGTACAGCGACAATTCGCCGTTGCGGATCGCATTCGACAGATCCTGATGCAAGGCTCTGCGGTCGCGGATCTGCATGTCCATCTCGGGGGCGAACACGCCGATCGAGCCGCGCGCATGTGCCTTGGCGCGGAACAACGCCGCGCTGGCATTGGCGAGCAGCGAGGCCGCATCCTTGCCGTCGCGCGGAAACAGCGCGACGCCGGTGGTTCCGCCGGCCCGAACCGTCTTGCCCTCGATCTCGAAGCCGCAGGCCAGCGCCTTCGAAACCCGCTCGGCGAGTTCGCACGCCGATTCCGGCTGCGGCCCGTCGATCAGCAGTCCGAATTCGTCGCCGCCGAGCCGCGCCACGACGCCTCCGCGCGACGCCTCTGCGATCGTTCGTGCGACCTCGACCAGCAGCTGGTCGCCGACGGCGTGGCCGAACAC
Organism: Rhodopseudomonas sp. NSM; assembly: GCF_052445935.1. Taxonomy (NCBI): domain Bacteria; kingdom Pseudomonadati; phylum Pseudomonadota; class Alphaproteobacteria; order Hyphomicrobiales; family Nitrobacteraceae; genus Rhodopseudomonas; species Rhodopseudomonas sp. NSM. Next base: position 244,987 of record NZ_JBQTCH010000008.1, read on the forward strand.
GTCGTTGATCTCCGAGAGGCCGTCGAGGTCGACCGACAGCACCGCGAACTCGTCCTTCGAGCCGTCGCAGGCCTCGATCATCTGCGACAGCGACTTCAGGAAGGAGGTGCGATTGGGCAGATCGGTCAGGCCGTCGTGATACGCCATGTACGCCATCCGCGCCTCGGTCTGGCGGCGATCGGTGACGTCGACATGGGTCTTGATCAGATAGTTCTCCGCACCCGCCTCGTCGGCGACGGTGATGCGACGGGTCACGAACAGTCGCAGGCCGTTCCTGGTGCTGATCGGATGCTCCTCGACCATCAGGTCGCCCTTGCGGATCGCGATTTCGTCGCGCTCGCCGATCAGCCGTGCTTCCTTGGGGTTGAAGATGTCGCCGCAGGTCAGGCCGATGGCGTCCTCGCGGCGGCGATTGAGGATGATCTCCGCGCCGCGATTGGCGAGCAGATAGCGGCCGCTGCTGGTGCTCTGCACCGTGAGCCCGACCGGGATGTTGTCGACCACCAGTTCGAGGAACTTCCGCGTCTTGTCGAGCTCGCGCGCCAGCACCTGCCGGTTGGTGACGTCCTCGAACATCGCGATGATGAACTCCGGCTCGTTGCGCTCGTTGTAGGCGACGACGCGGTCGCTCTCCAGCACCAGTTCACGCTGGCCGAACTCGACCGTCAGTTCGGCTCGGCATCTCGTCCTGCCCGACTCCAGCGCCCTCTGATCCGCTTCGCGGATCGCGGCGGCGGAGCGTGGCGAATACAGGTCTTCGGCGGTCGCGCCGATGATCCGTTCGCGCGGCAGCTTCGACAGTTTCTCGAACGCGCGGTTGGCGAGAATGTAGCGCCCGTCCTCGATGCTCTTGGCCGCGACGCAGACCGGGATGTTGTCGATCACCGATTCCAGGAACTGCTTGGTGGTCGCGAGCTGCTTCGAGAGCAGACGGAGCTCGGTGCAATCGTCGTGGGTCGAGATCATGCCGCCGTTGGCCAGCGCGGAAAATTTCACCTGGACGAAGCGGCCGTCCGGCAGTTCGCTGACGTAACCTTCGGGCATCTTCGCGTTGCGCAGAAACTCCTCATTGCTGACGTCGAGCGTGCCGCGGGCACGGCGCAGCGCGAGCAGAGCGCTGCCGGCGATGCCGTGCGGGGCATCGGAGCGCTGCAGACCGTACATCTCGAGATAGCGATCGTTGCAGAACACCACCCGGTTCCTGGCGTCGACGATGACGACGCCCTGCTGCAGCTTGTTGAGCACCGAGTCGACCAGCATGTTCCTGCGGCGCTGAATGCGGCGTTGCTTGCGCAGCAGCGCCGTCGCCCACAGCGCGATGGCGCTGGTGAAAGACGCCAGCACGAGGCCGCCGATCAGCAGCTCCCAGATCAGTTCGGGCTCGAATCCGCCAATGTAACTATTCGGCTGGAAGCCGGAGGCCGCCTGCGCAACGCCGCTCGACACGAGCAGCAATGTCGCCGCCGCAATCCCCCCGCCTCCGTTGCCTTTCTTCACAATGCTCAACACCATGAAACACCTGAAAAATTACCGGCGGAGTCTCACTTGCGAGCTGTTGGAAACGCGTAAACATCGCTGCCACATTGTGGGGCTATTGAGCTGATTTTCATCAATTGACCTGCGATGGTTAATGCCGCGATAACACAGCACTTTCGGGCTCGTGCCCGGTCAGGGGCGGCGGGCAATGGAACAGGTTGAATGCGTCGTGGTCGGCGCCGGAGTGGTCGGGCTCGCGATCGCGCGCCGGCTGGCGCAAGCAGGACGCGAAGTGATCGTGCTGGAAGCCGCCGAGGGGATCGGAACCGGCACCTCGTCACGTAACAGCGAGGTGATTCATGCGGGGATCTACTATCGCGCCGGCAGCCTGATGGCGCGGCTCTGCGTCGACGGCCGGCAGGCGCTGTACGGCTTCTGCCGCGACCATGGCGTGCCGCACCGGCAATGCGGCAAGCTGATCGTGGCGACCACAGCGGCGGAGGCCGAGAAGCTGGCGTCGATCCGCGCCCATGCGGCCGCCAACGGCGTCGACGATCTGCGCGCGCTCGACGGCGCCGAAGCCCGCGCGATGGAGCCGGCGCTCACTTGCGTCGCGGCGCTGCTGTCGCCCTCGACCGGGATCATCGACAGCCACGCCTACATGCTGGCGCTACGCGGCGACGCCGAGGCCGCCGGCGCTGCGTTCGCGTTTCACGCGCCGCTGCTGCGGGCCACGGCCGAGGCCGACGGCTTCGCGCTCGAGGTCGGCGGCGAGGCGCCGATGACGCTCGGATGCCGGCTGCTGATCAATGCCGCTGGGCTCGCGGCGCCGGCAGTAGCGCGGACCATTGCGCGGATGCCGGCGGCGCTGGTGCCGGCCGCGTATCTCGCGAAGGGCAATTACTTCACGTGCAACGCGCGCGCGCCGTTCTCGCACCTGATCTATCCGGTGCCGGAGCCCGGCGGGCTCGGCGTGCATCTGACGCTGGATCTGGCCGGGCAGGCGCGGTTCGGGCCGGACGTCGAATGGATCGACGCCATCGACTATGTCGTCGACCCGGCGCGGGCCGAGCGTTTCTATCCTGCGATCCGCAGATACTGGCCGAGCCTTCCCGACGGCGCGCTGGCGCCGGGCTATTCCGGGATACGACCGAAGATCGTCCCGCCTGCAGTCGCGGTTCAGGATTTCGTCATCCAGAGTGCGGACTCGCACGGCGTCGCGGGGCTGATCAACCTGTTCGGAATCGAGTCGCCGGGTCTGACCGCGTCCCTGGCGATCGCCGAGGACGTCGCCGGGATGACCGGACGCGCCTGAGTGATCAGGCTGAAGTGAAGTTCGGAATGACCAGCGAGGATGGAGCCAGCAGGACAGAGCCAGCGTGGAGGCTGATCGGCAATCGACCGAAGCCTTCGGGCTCGCAATCAAGTCTGCCAGCGTTCAGGGGTGGGATCCAGTCTTGGCGCCGACGCGAGTGCGTCCCGGACAGGTGGCGCAGACTGGATACCAGCAACCTGATCGCTACACCCTTTCGCGAAAATCCCGCTCGCGAAAATCTCGCACGCGCGGTCTCGCTCGCGAAGGTCTCGCGCTAGAGGGCGGTGGCGAGCTCCCGTTGCATTGCGAAAGGAGCTGTCAGTGCAGTGTGTTCAGTGGAGCATGTTCAGTGGAGTGTGCTGGAGACTTGTCTCAACCGATTGATTTCGTCACGAACCATGAGTTTACGGCGTTTCAGCTCGACGATACGCAGATCATCCGTGGAAAGATGGACGAGCGCGTCGTGCAGTTCGGACTCCAGAACTTTGTGTTTTCGTTCCAGTTCAACGAGATGAGCCTGAAGTGCCATACGAAACCTCCTCTGTGGGTGAGACTAGATTCCATCCGGACGTATGAGTGTACATCTCTCATGACGGCTGTCGAGTAGCTTTGAAATACGTGCGTCACAATTACCCGATCGTCCGAAACGATTCGTGATTACAGCGGTCCTGCGCTGCGCGGTCAGCCTGCCATGATATCGCCATCAGCAAAGCGCCGACGGCTGACCGCGCCGGTCTTTAACGTCTTCGAAATCATTTCCCGCCGAAGGTCGTGTTCGACGAACGGCCGAGCCGCGCCGCTTGCCCGCAAGGCTGGCAAAGGCGATACTCCTGCTACTGATCCTTCCCGCAGCGGTTCGCGCTTCAGCGATCCGGCTCAAGCTGTTTCTGGTCATGACCGACGAAGACGAAGGCGAGCTCACGGCCGAGCTCGCAAAACTGCAGCAGGAACACCGCGATCTCGACGCGGCGATCGAAGCTCTGCATCATTCGCCGGCGCCCGATCTGTTGCGGCTGCAACGGCTGAAGAAGCGCAAGTTGGCGCTGCGTGACCGCATTGCCTTCATCGAAGATCAGATCACGCCCGACATCATCGCCTGAGCGCGTCCGGCGGCACCGCCGCCGCGCGGCGCTCGGCCTTGCGCGCATACATCGCCTGGTCGGCGATCGCGAGGGCTTCGGCCACGTCCATGTCTGCCGTCAGCATCGCCACGCCGGCCGAGACACCGGCGGCCAGGGTGTGCGCGCCGTATTGAATCGCAAGGTGATCCACCGCCAGCTCCAGCGCCGCCGCCTTGATCCGGGCGTCGGCCTCGCCGAGATTCCACAGCAGCAGCGCGAATTCGTCGCCGCCGAGCCGCCCGATCAGATCGGAGGAGCGGACGTGGCGGAGCAAGGCGTCGACCACCGCCTTCAGCACGACGTCGCCAGCGGCATGGCCGTAGGTATCGTTGACCGGCTTGAGCCGGTCGACGTCGAGCACGACCAGCGCGCCGCCGGCGCCGTAGCGCTTGATGTAGGCCAGCGCGCGGGCGAGTTCGCGCTCGAAGCCGCGGCGATTGGAAATGCCGAGCAGGAAATCGGTGTCGGCGGACGCGCGCAGCTCGTCGATCTGCGCCAGCGCCGCGGCGAGTTGCGCCTTCAGCCGCCGGATCTTCGCCTGAGCGTCGGTGGGCAGCCGGCCGGAGCCGACCTGCGCGCGCGCCATGGCCTTACCCGGAAGCACCTTGGTCGGAAGCACCTTGGTCGCGCCGGCGACGGCGCGCGGACGCTTCGCGGAAACGGGACCTGCCGATGGCCCACGGCCGGACCGGGACGTCTTCGGGGATCGGGGAGGCGTCTTTTTCATCAGAATCCGCGCGAGAACCACCACAAACTCACACCACAACACTTGCCGGTCTTCACCAAGAAAGGATAGTGCATTCCCGACGCCTTGGCCGAGGCCCCGGCGGTCCCTATATTCCCCCGCTTATGCTTCTGGATTCTCGAAAGAATCGCTCGAATGACAGCCCCCATTGCGATCATCATGGGCAGCCAGTCGGACTGGGACACGATGCGGCATACCGCCGAAACCCTGACCGCGCTCGGCATTGCCCATGATGCGCAGATCGTCTCCGCCCATCGCACCCCCGATCGCCTCTACGGCTTCGCCCGGGGCGCGAAAGCGGCCGGCTTCAAGGTCATCATCGCCGGCGCCGGCGGCGCGGCGCATCTGCCGGGCATGACGGCGGCGCTGACCGAGCTGCCGGTATTCGGCGTGCCGGTCGAGTCGAAAGCGCTGTCGGGGGTGGATTCGCTGTATTCGATCGTGCAGATGCCGGCCGGCATTCCGGTCGGCACGCTGGCGATCGGCAAGGCCGGCGCGGTCAATGCGGCGCTGCTGGCGGCGAGCGTGCTGGCGCTGGCCGACGAGGCGCTGGCTGAGCGGCTGAGCGCGTGGCGCCAGAAACAGACGGATGCGATCGCCGCCCGGCCGGAGGGATCGGCGTGACCGGTCCCGTGCAGCAGGTGCTCAAACCCGGCGACACCATCGGCATTCTCGGCGGCGGCCAGCTCGGACGGATGCTGGCGATGGCCGCAGCAAGGCTCGGCCTGCGCTGCAACGTGTTCTCGCCGGACCCGGATTCGCCGGCCTTCGACGTCGTCCAGAACGCGACCTGCGCCGAATATGCCGACGTCGAGGCGCTGGAGATGTTCGCCGCCGAGGTCGATGTCATCACCTACGAGTTCGAGAACGTGCCGGCCTCGGCGGCGCTGGTGCTGGCGGCGCGCAAGCCGGTGCTGCCCGACTACCAGATCCTCGCGACCACCCAGGACCGCCTCGCCGAGAAGGACTTCGTCACCAAGCTCGGCATCGGCACCGCCGCCTATGCCGACGTGACCTCGGCGCAGACGCTGCGCGCCGCGATCGCGAGGCTCGGCCTGCCCGCGGTGCTGAAGACGCGGCGGTTCGGCTATGACGGCAAGGGCCAGATCATCCTGCGCGAGGGCGACGACCCGGACGCTGCCTGGGAAAAGCTGGAAACCCGCGCCGCGATTCTCGAGGCATTCGTGCCGTTCGAGCGCGAGGTCTCGGTGATCGCCGCGCGCGGCAGCGACGGCCAGGTGGTGTGCTACGACGTCACCGAAAACGAGCACCGCGACCACATCCTGAAAGTGTCCAGGGTACCCGCGCCGGTGAGCGACGCTGTCGCCGGGGAAGCCCGGCGGATCGCCACCGCGATCGCCGACGCGCTGAACTATGTCGGCGTGCTGGCGGTCGAGATGTTCGTGGTGCCGGGCGACGGCGGCGCGACAGTGCTGGTCAACGAGATCGCGCCGCGGGTGCACAATTCCGGCCACTGGACGCTCGACGGCGCCTCGGTGTCGCAATTCGAGCAGCACATCCGGGCGATCGCCGGCTGGCCGCTGGCGGAGCCGCTGCGCCACGGCGCCGTCACCATGACCAATCTGATCGGCCACGACGTCGACGATTGTGCCCGCTGGCTGACGGTTCCCGGCGCCACGCTGCATCTCTACGGCAAGCGGACCGCCTTGCCCGGCCGCAAGATGGGCCATGTCACGGTCATCGAACCAGGGTGATCGAACCGTCGGCCAAAAGCCGATCCGCGGCCGACCAATGGCGCAAAAACTTATCCTCAACCGAGGTGGACAGCGGCGGCCCTATCTGATACATCCGCGCCCTTAAGGCTGAGGGCCTGGCCGCTGTCGGCCCCGCCTGTTTCAGAAATTCAAATCCGACACACGTCAATCGGACCAGTCAAAGAGGATGCCGCGTGCAGGTTCTCGTTCGCGATAACAATGTCGATCAAGCTCTCAAGGCGCTCAAGAAGAAGATGCAGCGCGAGGGCATTTTCCGCGAGATGAAGCTCCGCGGTCATTACGAGAAGCCGTCCGAGAAGAAGGCCCGTGAAAAGGCCGAAGCCGTGCGCCGCGCCCGCAAGCTGGCCCGCAAGAAGCTGCAGCGCGAAGGCCTGCTGCCGATGAAGCCGAAGCCGGCGTTTGGCGCCGATCGCGGCCGTCCGGGTGCCGCGGGTCCCGGTGCCGGCGGCCCGGGTGCGGGTCCGCGCGGTCCGCGCTGATCGTTCGGATTTCAATTCTGGATTTCGAAACGCGGGCCTTGTGCCCGCGTTTTGCGTTTCGGGGCAGCCGTCAACCGGGGCCATCGGCGCTGCAGCCACCAGAATGCCCGGGCTCGCCCGGGCATTCTGGCTGAAGCGAGATCGAGAACTCAGCGCGGCAGCACGGCGTGGAACACGGATTTCGCGGCCAGCAGCACGTCCTCGGCGACCGAGGGCTTCTGCTCTGACGCGCCACCCTCGCCGCGCATCGCGGCGGCAGAGGGGATGTCGGCCGGCGGGGCGATCCGCGGGCCGCCGAAGCTGGCTTCCGCCGTTGCGGCGGGCGGCACCGAGCCGGTGAAGCTCGTGCCGGTGGTCATCGTGGCGCTGGCAGCGGGCGTCGCAATGCTGACCGGCGGCGGCAGCGGCTGCAGCGCCGCGGTGCTGCGCGGCGGCTCCTGCACCCTGGGCATCTCCTGGACCTTGAACGGCTCCTGAACCTTCACCGGCTCCGGCGTGCGCGCCATGACTTCGGTCGGCGCGGGCCGCACCGGCTCCGCGGCGCGCAGCCGCTCGACGGCGGCGCGGAGCACCTCGTTGGGATCACGATTGGCCTCGCGGCGCTCGTCGGCGTTCTTTTCGCTGGCTTTCTCGCTGGCCTTCGCGACGGGCTTTGCGGGCTCGGTCGCGGCGGCTGGCTTGGCGGCGACCTTCTCGGCCGGCTTCTCCGCAGAGCGCAGACCGCGGGATGTCGATCGCTCGGCCGACTTGTCGGTGGAGGTCTTGGACTTGGCCGGCTCGGCCTTGTCGGAATCGTGCTCCGGTGCCGCGGCCAGCGCAGGCGGATCGACCGTCACCTTGGCGGGCTCGGCCTTGACGGTCTGAGCCGCGGGAGGCGCGTTGTCAGGCCTCGACACGATGTACTGATTCACCACATAGGCGCCGATCACGGTGGCGACCACCGACGGCAGAATCTGTCCAACCAATTTTTCGGTGATGTATTTCAGCATGGCCTGACTCTTCCCCGCACGCTTGATGATCGCCGTTTGAGGCTGATTGAGGGATCAACTGCGACGGATCGGTGGCATCAGAACGTGCAAAAGGGCGCGCCGCGGCGCGCCCTCGGAGAAGCTGGTCCACAACGCTTAAGACGCGGTTAAGCTTTCAGCTCGACCTCCAGAAACACGATCTCGGTCGTGCTCTCGTTGAGCACGTCGTGCTCGACGCCGGCCTTGCGGAAATACGACTTGCCGGTCTTGAGCTGCGCAATGGAGCGCGTGCCGTCCGGCGCCACGATCGTCATCTCGGCGTCCGCCACCGGGACGATGACGTAGTCCATGCCGTGCCGGTGCGGACCGGTGGCGGCCCCGGGCGCCAGCCGCCATTCGGTGACACGCACCTCGTCATTGTCGATCTGGATTTCGGACTGGGCAGCAAGCGTCATTGTGATCATCCTCGAGCGGGATCGGCGGGATTGCGAACGCCACGCATACCATCGAATCGCAATGACCTGAACGCGGGAAGCATGGGACACGCATCGGCGGGCGTCGCGCTCTCGCCAAACCGCACGCGGCGCGTATAGTCGCGTATCACCCTCGGGGTGAAATCAAAAACAACCTATGGGAGCACCATGTTTTCACACGTCATGATCGGCACCAACAATCTCGAAGCGGCGAAGGATTTCTACGACAAGCTGCTCGGCACCCTCGGCGTCGCCCCGGCGACGGTCGATCGTCATCGCATCTTCTATCGCACCAAGACCGGTACCTTCGCGGTCAGTAAGCCGATCAACGGCGAGCCGGCGACGCCGGCCAATGGCGGGACGATCGGGTTCGCGGCGAAGTCTCAGGAGGAAGCCGACGCCTGGCACGCCACCGGCGTCGCCAATGGCGCGACGAGCTGCGAAGACCCGCCCGGCGTGCGCGCGATGGGCGATCTGAAGCTCTACCTCGCCTATTTGCGCGATCCGGACGGCAACAAGATCTGCGTGATGCACCGGATGGGGTGAGACCGACGCAAGCTCCGTCGTTGCAGTTCGCGCATAGAACGCATGACGGTCGGAATCGTCATCGGACCGGCGCCCTTCGCCGCCGGTCTTTCACAAGACTTACGGTCGTCCGGTCCCAATGAGGACCGGACGCTTCATCTAAGTGACGCAGTTCTGACATGCAGCCGGTATTCAATCCGGTTCGAGACATTTTTCATTATCAGTGCCTCCAATTATCAGCGCCCAAGTCGATGCCAATCTGATCGTCTATTTATATTTCAAAGGGAGCTTCGATATGCCTGCCAACAAGCGCAACATCAGTTTTGCCACGTTCAATCTCTACAATCTTCAGCTTCCCGATCAGCCGATGTACCCGAAAAGCCGGCCGTACACCCAAGAGCAGTACGACGCCAAGATCGGATGGATCGCATCGATGATCAAACGCCTGGACGCGGACGTCATCGCCTTCCAGGAGCTGTGGGATCGTCAGGCGCTCGAGACCGCTTTCGAGGCCGCCGGCCTGAGCGAGAGCTACTCCTTCGCCTATATCATGGAAGGAGCTTGGGACGGCATCGCTGTGGCTGCCGCGGTTCGCAAACCGTGGGAGATCACCGGCGTCAAAAGGCACAAGGCTTTCCCGCAAGGCCTCCGGCTGAAGAAGCGCGAGCGAACCATGAAGGGACTTCGGGCCGATCCGCCTGAGGCCGACGAGGATATCGTCCCGGACGAGAACGACGAGTTCGGGCCCAGCCACGAAGACGAACGCATCGAAGTGTCGATCAACGAGTTTTCGCGCTCGCCGCTGCAGGTCACGGTGACGCACGGCACCGCGAAGAGCCCCTCAGTGCCGCCCATTCAAGTGTTCTGCACTCACCTGAAATCGAAACTTTCGACCCCTCTCGACAACGAAGAGTACCGGAACCCGGCGATCCGTCCGCACACTAACGCCCTTGGGGCCGCATTGTCTGCGATCCGGCGCACTGCCGAGGCCGCAGCGCTGCGCATCATCCTGAACGACACCATGCGCGACACGGACGATCCGACGATCGTCCTCGGCGACATCAACGATGGGCAGTTCTCCAACGTCGTGTCGATCCTGTCAGGCCAGCCAACGTTTCGTGTCATCGCAGCCAGCAGATCGGGGGGGCGCAGCGACGTCGGACTTTATACCGGCGTAACGCTGCAACAGCTTCGCAGCCTCGGCGATGTCTACTACACTCATGAATTCAAGAATGTGCGCGAGGTGATCGACCACGCTCTGGTCTCGGAACAGTTCTATGACCATTCCGAAAAGAGACTGTGGGCATTTCGCGAGATGCAGTTCTTCAATGATCATGTCGCCCACGCCTCGCATGCCGAATCGGATCACGGGCAAGTTCGTATCTGGTTTCAGTGGGCGCCCGCAGGCTGACGCGGCTCGACCAGCGCCGAGCTGGATCGCTTCGCTGCCCGCCATGACGGAACAGCGGTTCGCCTTCCCCCAGAATCAAAACGCCCGGCCTTGCGGCCGGGCGTTGGTCATTCGAACGTCGAACCCTCAGTGATTCATCGCCTTGACGATGTTCTCGGTCATCTTCTTGGCGTCGCCGAGCAGCATCATCGTGTTGTCGCGATAGAACAGCGGGTTGTCAATGCCGGCGTAACCCGACGCCAGCGAGCGCTTGATGAACATCACGGTGCCGGCCTTCCAGACCTGCAGTACCGGCATGCCGTAGATCGGCGAGGACGGATCCTCTTCGGCCGCCGGGTTGGTGACGTCGTTGGCGCCGATCACGAAGGCGACGTCCGACTGCGCGAATTCGGAGTTGATGTCCTCGAGCTCGAACACCTCGTCGTACGGCACGTTGGCCTCGGCGAGCAGCACGTTCATGTGGCCCGGCATACGGCCGGCGACCGGATGAATCGCGTACTTCACCTCGACGCCTTCCTTCTTCAGCGTGTCGGCCATTTCGCGCAGCGCGTGCTGGGCCTGCGCCACCGCCATGCCGTAGCCCGGCACGATGATGACCTTCTGCGCGTTCTTCATGATGAAGGCCGCGTCGTCGGCCGAGCCGAGCTTGGCCGGGCGCTGTTCGCCGCCGGCGCCGGCCGCAGCCGCGGTCTCGCCGCCGAAGCCACCCAGGATCACCGAAATGAACGAGCGGTTCATGCCCTTGCACATGATGTAGGACAGGATCGCACCCGAGGAGCCGACCAGCGCGCCGGTGATGATCAGCGCCGAGTTGCCCAGCGTGAAGCCGATGCCGGCGGCGGCCCAGCCCGAATACGAGTTCAGCATCGAGATCACGACCGGCATGTCGGCGCCGCCGATCGGGATGATGATCAGGATGCCGAGCAGCAGCGCGACGCCGGTGATCACCCAGAAGGCGTATTCGTGGCCGGTGATCACCAGCACCACGATCGACACCAGCATGATCACGCCGAGCGCGATGTTGACCGCGTGGCGGGCGGGCAGAATGATCGGCGAGCCGCTCATCTTGCCGGACAGTTTGAGGAACGCGATCACCGAGCCGGTGAAGGTCAGCGCGCCGATGGCGACGCCGAGCGACATTTCCACCAGGCTGGCGCCGTGGATGTTGCCGGGGGTGCCGATGTCGAACGCGGCGGGCGCGTAGAACGCACCGGCGGCGACCAGCACCGCGGCCATGCCGACCAGCGAGTGGAAGGCGGCGACCAGTTCGGGCATCGAGGTCATCGGCACGCGCTTGGCGATCACCGCGCCGATGCCGCCGCCGATGCCGATGCCGAGCAGCACCAGCACCCAGCCGAGGAAATCGGCCGGCGGATGGCCGGCCAGCGTGGTGAGGACCGCGATCCCCATGCCGGTCATGCCCATCAGGTTGCCCTGACGGCTGGTGGCCGGCGACGACAGACCGCGCAGCGACAGAATGAACAGGACGCCGGCGATCAGATACAGAAGTGCGGAAAGATTGGCGTTCATCGACGGCCCCTAATCACTTCTGCTTCTTCTTGTACATCGCCAGCATGCGCTGGGTGACAAGGAAACCGCCGAAGATGTTGATACACGCGAAGATCAGCGCGACGAAACCGAAGCCGCGCGCCCACAGCGGCCCGTTGTCGCTGCCGACCAGCGACACGCCGACCGCCAGCAACGCGCCGACCACGATCACCGACGAGATCGCATTGGTGACCGACATCAGCGGCGTGTGCAGCGCGGGCGTCACCGCCCACACCACGAAATAGCCGACGAACACGGCCAGAACGAAAATCGACAGCCGAAACACGAACGGATCGACGGCCTGCACGACATGCTCCATGGCGGCTTTCCTTTATTTCGGCTGGAAGTTCGGGTGAACGACGGCGCCGTCGCGCGTCAGCGCGGTGGCCTTGACCAGATCGTCGTCCCAGTTCACCGCCAGCGCCTTGCTGTCCTTGTTGACCAGCGTCTCGATGAAGCTGACCAGGTTGCGCGCATACAGGGCCGAGGCCGACGCCGCGACGCGGCCGGCGACATTGGTGTAGCCGACGATCCTGACGCCGTCGGTCTCGACGACTTCGCCGGGCTTGGCGCCCTCGACGTTGCCGCCGCGCTCGACCGCGAGATCGACCAGCACCGAGCCCGGCTTCATCGACTTCACCATCTCGGCGGTGACGAGGCGCGGCGCGGGCCGGCCCGGGATCAGCGCGGTGGTGATGACGATGTCCTGCTTCTTGATGTGCTCGGCGGTCAGCGCGGCCTGCTTGGCCTGATACTCTTTCGACATTTCCTTGGCGTAGCCGCCGGCGGTCTGGGCGTTCTTGAACTCTTCGTCCTCGACCGCGAGGAACTTGGCGCCCAAGCTCTCGACCTGCTCCTTGGTGGCGGGGCGGACGTCGGTCGCGGTGACGATGGCACCGAGCCGGCGCGCGGTCGCGATCGCCTGCAGACCGGCGACGCCGACGCCCATGATGAACACCTTGGCGGCGGGCACGGTGCCGGCCGCGGTCATCATCATCGGGAACACCCGGCCGAACTGCTCGGCGGCGTCGATCACCGCCCGATAGCCGGCGAGGTTGGCCTGGCTCGACAGCACGTCCATCACCTGCGCGCGGGTAATGCGCGGCATCAGCTCCATGGCGAAGGCGGTGACGCCGGCGTCGGCCATCGCCTTCAGCGCGGCGTCGTTGCCGTACGGGTCCATGATCGCCATCACCAGCGCGCCGCGCTTGTAGGCGGACAGCTCGGACGCTTCCGGACGCTTCACCTTGAGGACGATGTCGGCGTCCTTCAGCGCGTCGGCGCTGACGGTGGCGCCGACGGCGGTGAACTCGGAATCCGGCAGGCCGGATTTGATGCCGGCGCCTGGCTCGACGACGATGTCGGCACCCAGCGCCTTCAGCTTCTTCACGGTGTCCGGCGTCGCCGCGACACGCGGTTCAGAAGCATCGAGTTCTTTGGCAACAGCAATTTTCATGGAGCCTCCTGCGGCGCCTGGCGCGCGCGTGAGCTAGCAATCTCGACACCGCTTTCCGGCGATGCACTCGGTCGAAGTCAGGTCAGGAAGATCGCCATCAAGGCGACGATCGCGATCACGGCCGCCGAGCCATACTTCACCAGCTTGATGAAACCTTCGTAGGTTTGCTCGTGGGCAGCGTAGTCGTTGCCCGAAGCCGCGGTGTAGGCAAGGTCGTGTTTCTCAGCCATCGTCTTCTCCGAGCGATTTTCGTGAAAGTGCTGTGCCATTAGCGCAATCCCAATGCGAGGGCAACGGCGCTGCAACGCACTCACCTAACCAGTTTGGATCATTCCAAATCGGCTCGGCTGCCGCCCTGCGACGATGCAGTGTGATCGCAACGAGGCCTAACGACAAGCACTTCGGAGGCGCTCGCAATAACTGCGACGATTATTCCGCGGTGCGGACCGTCGCGCCTGATTTGCGCAGTGCACACTTCATTTTGGTGCTGATGATCAGTCGAAAGCCCGGCGATTTCTGCCTGCTGCCGACTGCCGCGCTTCATGCCCGGCCAATGATCGCCTCGCTTGAAAAGCTCTAAGCCGGCCAATTGTCCCTGACCCAGCGGGTCAGGCTCGCTTCACTGACTTCGCCTGCGGCGAGGGAGAGAATGATCGAGGTCGCATGCGCAGGCGCAGGGTCGAAGGCGACGCCGTTCTTGGTCAGAAACACCATCAACGCCATGAAGGCGATCCGCTTGTTGCCATCGACGAACGCATGATTCTTGGCGAGGCCGAAGGCGTAAGCGGCCGCCAGCTCTGCGAGATCCGACGACTCATAGCGCCATTTGTTGATCGGGCGCTCGAGCGCCGATCGGAGCATACCCTCGTCCCGCAAGCCGGGCGCGCCGCCGAAGCGGCGCAATTGGCGGGCGTGCATCGCAATCGCCTGCTCGTAGGTGATCCACAGCGGTTCGACGGGCTCACTCATCCGGACTTCCGATCATTTGGCGAGGGCGGCGAGCGTGTCCTTGTATTTTTCCATCACCTCGTCGGCGATCTCCATCGTCCGCTCGAAGTCGGGGTCGTAGGGCATCGCCTGGAAGCCGCCTCCGGCGAGCTCCGTGATGTGCAGTTCCTGGCCGCGCTTCAGATCGAGGCGCTGCATCAGTTCCTTCGGCAGCAACAGACCATCGGAATTGCCGATCTTCTTGATCTCGATTTTCATGATGAGCCTCTGAATGCGCGCAATTGCGCCTGTTGAGATCCAAATCTCATCTGAAAAGCAAAGGGCATGTCATACATCTGTATAACATGCCCTCCGGGGTCCGTTCAACAAATGTTTTACGACAGCGACAACCCGCCCTACCCCATCGCCTCCAGCTCGTCGATCATGCCGGCGATCACGGAGAGGCCGCCGTCCCAGAAGCTGGGTTCCTTGGCGTCGAGACCGAACGGGGCCAGCAATTCGGAATAGTGCTTGGTGCCGCCGGCAGAGAGCATCGCGAGGTAGCGCTCGGCGAAGCCCTCCTGGGCGTGTTCGTAGACGGCGTAGAGCGAGTTCACCAGGCAGTCGCCGAACGCATAGGCGTAGACGTAGAACGGCGAATGGATGAAGTGCGGGATGTACATCCAGAAGTTCTCGTAGCCCGGCTTGATCTCGATCGCCGGACCCAGGCTCTCGCTCTGCACGCTGAGCCAGATCTCGCCGATCCGCTGCGCGGTGAGTTCGCCGCTGCGGCGCTCGGTGTGGATCGCGCGCTCGAAAGAATAGAACGCGATCTGCCGCACCACGGTGTTGATCATGTCCTCGACCTTGCCGGCGAGCAGCGCCTGGCGCTGCTTGACGCTCTTGGTCTGCGCCAACAGCCGGCGGAAGGTCAGCATTTCGCCGAACACGCTGGCGGTCTCGGCCAGCGTCAGCGGCGTCGGCGCCATCAGCGCGCCATTGCCGGCGGCGAGCACCTGATGCACGCCGTGGCCGAGTTCGTGGGCGAGCGTCATCACGTCGCGCGGCTTGCCCTGGTAGTTCATCAGCACATAGGGATGCGCCGACGGCGTGGTCGGGTGTGAGAACGCGCCCGGCGCCTTGCCGGGACGCACCGGCGCGTCGATCCAGCGATCGGTGAAGAAGCGCTCGGCGATCCGCGCCATCTCCGGCGAGAACGCGCTGTAGGCGGTCAGCACCATGTTGCGCGCGTCGGGCCAGGCGATGCTGCCGGTGGCCGCGAACGGCAGCGGCGCGTTGCGGTCCCAATGCGGCAGCTTCTTCTTGCCGAACCAGCCGGCCTTGAGCTTGTAGTAGCGATGCGACAGCCGCGGATAGGCGCCGCGGACCGAGGCGACCAGCGCGTCGACGACCTCGCGCTCGACCCGGTTGGCGAGATGCCGCGAGTCGGCGACGTCTTCGAAGCCGCGCCAGCGGTCGGAGATCTCCTTGTCCTTGGCGAGCGTGTTGGTGATCAGCGCGAAGGTGCGCTCATTCGCCTTGAAGGTCTTGGCCAGCGCCTCGGCCGCGGCCTTGCGCTTGGCGGGCGCCCGGTCCTGCAGCAGGTTCAGCGTCGGCTCGATCGCCAGTTCCTTGCCGCCGAGCTTGAAGCGCAGGCCGGAGATGGTCTGGTCGAACAGCCGGTTGAAGGCGCCGTAGCCGGTCTGCGACTTCTCGTGGAAGAGCTGCTCGACGCGATCCTCGAGCTGATACGGCTTGTCCTTGCGCAGGTCCTCGATCCACGGCCGGTAGTGGCCGAGTTCGGGCGCCTGCATCGCGCGCTCCAGCACCTCGTCGTCGACGCGGTTGAGCTCGAGCATGAAGAACAACAGATGCACCGACGCCGCCGTCAGCCGCTCGGAGACGTCGCCGTAGAATTTCGACTTCACCGGGTCGACGCTGTCGCCGGCATGGACCAAGCCGGCATAGGAGCCGAGCCGTCCGGCAAGATCCTCGATCGCCTCGTAGCGCTTCACCGCGGAGGCCAGCCACGCGCCACCGCCGTCCCGGGCGGCTTCCTCGGCGAGCTTACCCTTGAAATCCGCCTCGAACGAGGCGCATTCGGCGTCCAGCCGGTCGAGATCGGCGGCGACCTGCGGGGCGTCGATCGCCGGATAAAGATCGGCCAAATTCCATTCCGGGAGCCTTGCGGGCTTGCGGACCGCCGAAGCCGCTGCCTTCTTGGCCGGCCTGGCGGGCGCGGATTTGCGCGACGGCGGCTTGCGGGAAGTCTTGACGGAGCGTGCAGTCTTGGCGCTACGGGTCGTGACTGATTTCGGCATGGACACTTTCGACATGGCGCGTGAATGTATCGCAAAACGCTACTAGCTGACACGTGGCCTCTGCAAGTGCCTGTTTCAAGGCGCGGTTTCGGCCTAGCGCAGCGCTGGTTCCGGGCGTTGACTGCAGCGGACGCAACATTGCTGCCCGTCGCCGCAAGCCGGTATCGCCCGCGTCGGCATTTTGTTACGTGACAGCGCTACAAGCGCGAGATATCTCGACGCCGCCGGCCTGCTCGTTCATGCCGGCGCGGTTTCAATCGATCGATCCGAATCAGATGCTGTGTCTCCTGCCGCAGTCCGATCAAGCCGAGCAAGTCAGTCAACCTGCGGACGCCGCCGGCGTCCTGTCACAACAATGACGTCCAAGGACCGGGCCCCTCTGGCAGTTCGCAGGAACTGTGATGTCGGACTGGACGTTCACGGAGAGGCCCGATGATGAACGAATTCCTCACGATCTTCACGCCCGAGGGCATGACCGCGCTGGCGCAGGTCATCATGATCGACCTTGTGCTGGCCGGCGACAACGCCGTCGTCATCGGGCTGGCCGCCGCCGGCCTGCCGAAGGAACAGCGCAACAAGGCGATCCTGATCGGCATCATCGCCGCCACCGTGCTGCGCATCGCCTTCGCCAGCGTCACCGTGCAGTTGCTGCAGATCATCGGCCTGCTGCTGGCCGGCGGCGTGCTGCTGCTGTGGGTGTGCTGGAAGATGTGGCGCGAGTTGCGCACCCACCATGCCAGCGACGACGATGCCGACGAGGATCGCAGCCAGAACGGCACCTCATCCGGCGCGCCGACCAAGACGCTCGGCCAGGCGGTCTGGCAGATCACACTGGCCGACGTCTCGATGTCGCTCGACAACGTGCTCGCGGTTGCCGGCGCCGCGCGTGAACACCCGATCATCCTGGTGTTCGGCCTCGGCCTGTCGATCGCGCTGATGGGGCTGGCCGCGACCTTCATCGCCCGGCTGCTGCAGAACCACCGCTGGATCGCCTATGTCGGCCTCGCCATCATTCTCTATGTCGCGCTCGACATGATCTATCGCGGCGCGCTGGAAATCTGGCCGCACGCATTCGCGGCGCTCTGACGTCTTCAGGAGTCATTAACGCTTTCACGCCCATGGTGCACCAATTCGGGACACTGAAGGCTTGAGAGTGGTATGGTTGAGCGAATTCTGATCGCGGACGACGATCCGGTGCAGCGCCGGCTGGTCGAGAACATGGTGCAGAAGTGCGGCTACGAGGCCGTGCTGGCCGACAGCGGCGACTCCGCGATGGCGCTGCTGACCGCGCCGGACACGGCCGCGATCGACGCCGTGGTGCTCGATCTGGTGATGCCCGGCCTCGACGGCCTCGGCGTGCTCGGCAAGATCCGCGAGGCCGGCCTGAACGTGCCGGTGATCGTGCAGACCGCGCATGGCGGCATCGACAATGTCGTGTCGGCGATGCGCGCCGGCGCCCATGATTTCGTGGTCAAGCCGGTCGGTATCGAGCGGCTGCAGGTCAGCTTGCGCAACGCGCTGAACGCCAGCGCCCTGAAGGGCGAGCTGCAGCGGATCCGCCACAGCCGCGAAGGCCGGCTGACGTTTTCCGACATCATCACCCGCAGCGACGCGATGGCCGCTGTGCTGCGCGCCGCCGAGAAGGCCGCGGGCTCCTCGATCCCGGTGCTGATCGAGGGCGAATCCGGCGTCGGCAAGGAGATGTTCGCGCGTGCCATCCACGGCTCTAGCGAGCGGCGGGCCAAGCCGTTCGTCGCGGTGAACTGCGGCGCGATCCCGGACAATCTGGTCGAGTCGATTCTGTTCGGGCACGAAAAGGGCGCGTTCACCGGCGCCACCGATCGCCACATGGGCAAGTTCGTCGAAGCCACCGGCGGCACGCTGTTTCTCGACGAGGTCAGCGAATTGCCGCTGGCCGCGCAGGTCAAACTGCTGCGCGCGCTGCAGGAAGGCGCGGTCGAGGCGGTCGGCGGGCGCAAGCCGCTCAAGGTCGACGTCCGCATCATCTCGGCGACCAATCGCCGGCTGCTCGACCGGGTCAAGGCCGGCCTGTTCCGCGAAGACCTGTTCTATCGGCTGCACGTGCTGCCGCTGACGGTGCCGCCGCTGCGGGCGCGGCGCGAGGACATTCCACCGCTGCTGCGGCATTTCCTGGTGCGGTTCTGCGCCGAGGAAAACCGCAAGATCGGCGGCATCAACGGCGAGGCAATGGCCCGCCTCGCCCAGCTCGACTGGCCCGGCAACATCCGCCAGCTCGAAAACGCGGTGTATCGCGCGGTGGTCATGAGCGACGGCGATCAGCTCGGCGTCGACGACTTCCCGCTGGCGAGCGCACCCTCGACGGTGCCGACCGGCGAAGCCGACGGCGAACCGCTGATCCTGGAACCGGCAACCTCGACGCAGTTCGTTGCAGCGAACGAGGTGCCGATCGCGCCACTGCCGACGCACGGCATCCTGCCGATGCTGACTGCCGGCGGCGACGTCCGCCCGCTGGACGAACTGGAGAACGAAATCATCCGCTTCGCGATCTCGCATTATCGCGGCCAGATGTCGGAAGTCGCGCGGCGGCTGAAGATCGGGCGCTCGACGCTGTATCGCAAGCTGGACGAGATGGAAGCGACTCGCGCAGCGCAGGCTTCCTCGCCGGCGGACACGCGTTGAGGGAATTGGGGTGCCGCCGCGGCAACGGCGGCGCGAAATCCGCGCCTGGAAGATTCGAACCGTTGCGGCGTGGTGACAGACAAAGCTGGCAGCACATGGCAAAAGCACCCGATGAATGCGGCTAACGCATTGAAACTCGGAGCCTGCGCGGTCAGTTTGTCGTGAATCTACCCGGCCGGCGCTGGCCGCATGAACCGGGCATGTGTATCGTCCGACTGGATCGTGAGTTTGAGACGCGTTGTCGCTTATCGCGCGGGGCGGCCGGGAACCGAACCGCAAGACCATGAACTGCCCGCCGGGCAGCTTCGCCCAAGGGGTACACGAATGCGAGATCACTCGACTGGCCGCCGCGGATTCGAAGGCGTGCTGATGGCCGTTGCGGCGACTTTCCTGACCGTTTCGGCAAATTCGGTGATCGCACAATCGGCCCCGAAGACCCCTGCCGAGCTCGCCATCGACGCCGCGGTTCCGGTGCCTCAGCCCGTCGACCTGCCGCCGCCCTCGATCGGCGATTTCAAACTCGATTCCATCGCCGCTCCGGCGCCCCCGCCGACCGAGTCGTCGACTGAAGCCAAGACCGAAACCACGACTGAATCCGACACAGACCCCAAGGCCGACAGCGCCACCGCGCCGGCGTCCGCGGTGCCCGCACCGACCGCCGCCGCGCCTGAGCCAATGCCTGCCGGCACCCCTGCAGCCGCCGCCGCAACGGCGCCGGCCGCCGAGCCGGTCAAGGAGCAGGCAACCAAGGATCAGCCCGCCGAACCGCAGAAGGCCGCGAGCCATGTGCCGGCGGCCGATCAGCCGGTCGCCGACAAGATCCGCGACACGCTCGCGGCCAGGGCGTCGCGCTATTTCGACCGCAAGGCCGAGCGCGCCGCGGTCGAGAAGTTCTACGAAGCGCGCGACTACGCGCCGGTGTGGACCCAATCCGGGGCGCTGACCGCGGCCGGCAAGGGCGTGATCGCGCGGCTCAAAGACGCCGCCGCCGACGGCCTCGATCCGTCCGACTATCCGGTGCCCGATTTCGCCGCCGCGACCGCCCCCGACGCGCTCGCCGAAGCCGAGCTGCGGCTGACCGGGAGCATGATGGACTATGCGCGTCATGCCCAGAGCGGCCGGATGCACTGGTCGCAGACCGGGTCCGACGTTCAGTATCCCGAGCATCCGATCGACCCTGCGGAAGTGCTCGCCAACGTCACCACCGCGAAGGACGCCTCCGCGGCGCTCGACAGCTACAACCCGCCGCACAAGCTGTATCGCGAGCTCAAGAAGAAACTCGCCCGGCTGCGCGGCGAAGGCGACAAGCCGCTGCTGGAGATCGCCGAAGGCGAGACGCTGAAATTCGTCCCGGAGCGCAACAAGCGCCCGGCGGCGACGATGGACGATCCGCGGGTGCCGCAACTGCGCGCCCGGCTCGGCATCACCGAAGACGCCGACAGCACCCGTTACGACGCCAGGGTCGCCGAAGCGGTGCGCGAATTCCAGCGCGGCGCCGGCCTGCAGGCCGACGGCATTCTCGGCAACCGCACCGTCCAGACGCTGAACACGCCGAAGCGCGACCGCAGCATCGATACCATCATGGTCAACATGGAGCGCTGGCGCTGGCTGCCGCGCCAGCTCGGCGCGCCGTCGCTCGGCGACGCCTATGTGATCCTCAACGTGCCGGACTACACGCTGAAGCTGATGCACAACGGCGCACAGGTCTGGTCCACGCGGGTGGTGATCGGCAAGCCGGGCAAGCACGCAACGCCGCTGCTGACGGAGACGATGAAGTACATCACCGTCAACCCGACCTGGAACGTGCCGCCGTCGATCATCAACAACGAGTACTTGCCGGCGCTTGCGCAGGACCCGACCGTGCTCGACCGGATGGGCCTGAAGATGTCGCGCAACCGCGACGGCTCGATCCACATCTCGCAGCCGCCGGGCGATGCCAACGCACTCGGCCGCATCCGCTTCAACTTCCCGAACAAGTTCCTGGTGTATCAGCACGACACCCCGGACAAGAAACTGTTCGCCCGGGAAGAGCGCGCCTTCAGCCACGGCTGCATGCGGGTGCAGAACCCGGATCAGTACGCCGCGGCGCTGCTGAACATCGCGATGCCGGACAAGGACTACACCCCGGCCAAGATCCGCGCGATGTACGGCCGCAGCGAGATCAATCTGAACTTTCCGACGCCGATCCCGGTCCACATCACCTATCAGACCGCATTCGTGGACGACGACGGCAAGCTGCAGATCCGCAAGGACGTCTACGGCCGCGACGCCAGGATGCTGACTCTGCTGAAGAACGACAAGGGCAAGAACCTCGAAGCCGTGGTCGCCCATGCCCAGCCGAACTACAGTCGCCCGACCAACCTGCCGCCGGGCGTGAACGTCGCCGGCGATTACACCGGTTCGTCGCAGTCGTCCGGGTTCAACTTCTTCGAACGCCTGTTCGGCGGTCCTCCGGCACCCCAGCAGCCGCAGATGCGCCGCCCGCAGCAACGCTTCACGCGCTGAAGGCGGTTCCATCGTTAAGACGGAAAGCTGAAATGGAACAAGGGCTCAGCTCCGGCTGAGCCCTTTCCATTAACCATTGTCCATCAGGATGCCGGCAGCGGGCTCGATTTCGCCATAGTCCGCAGGTTATGGTTGATGATCGACTTGGGGAAACGGGCATCGTAGTCGCGGTCGGTAACGCTCCGTGAACGATGCAGTCACCTGTCTCACGAATTCGGGGTTGAGACAGGCTCCCGTTCGGTCGTCCTTCTGGTGGGGCTCTTTTGTGCTGGCTGGACTTGCGCGCCGTCTGAAATCATTGTCGCTGCCCCGAGCCGGCTACGGCGCCGCGCTGTCGTCCGCCCTGCTGCTGGCCGGCGCAGGCTCGGTGCATGACGCCTCCGCCGTCGGCGACAGCCGCACCCTCTCCTTCCATCACACCCATTCCGGCGAAGACCTCACCGTCACCTTCAAGCGCAACGGCCGCTACGACGAAGAGGCACTCGGCAAGCTCAATCACTTCCTGCGGGACTGGCGCAGCCAGGACAAGACCGTCATGGACCGGACGCTGTTCGACATCCTCTGGGAAGTCTACCGCGACGTCGACGGCAAGCAGCCGATCCAGATCATCTCCGCCTACCGCTCCCCCGCCACCAACGCCATGCTCCGCCGCCGCTCCTCCGGCGTGGCCCGCCACAGCCAGCACACCATGGGCCACGCGATGGACTTCTTCATTCCGGGCGTCGCCCTGGAGAAGATCCGCTTCGCCGGGCTTCGTCTGCAGCGTGGCGGCGTCGGCTTCTATCCGACCTCCGGATCGCCCTTCGTCCATCTCGACACCGGCCGGATCCGCCACTGGCCGCGGATGTCCCCCGACCAGCTCGCCCGGGTCTTCCCGGATGGCCGCACCGTACATCTGCCGACCGACGGCAAGCCGCTGCGTGGCTATGAAATGGCGATGGCCGATATCCGCAAGCGCGGCGACGGCAGCAATGCCTCGGCCTCGAAGACCAATTTCCTGACCGCGCTGTTCGGCGGCAAGTCGGCCGACGACGAAGACGAAAGCGCCGGCGCCAGTGCGACGCCCGCAGCCGTCAGCGCCAAGCCCGCCGGCAAGCTTCCCGACATCAAGGTCGCGGACGCCGAGGCCAAGCTTGTTGGCGCCGAGCCGGTGCCGATGCCGCGCGCCAAGCCGGCGCTGCCGATCCAGGTTGCTTCTGCGGACGACAGCGTGCCGCTGCCGGTCGCGAAGCCGACGGCCCGATCCGAGCCGAAGCAACTGACGCCGGCGGATATCATCAATGCCCGCGGCTTCTGGGACGACATCCCGGTGGCGCCGAAGCAGGCCAGTCCACAGCAGGTCGCGGCGATCAGTGCCCGACAGGCGCTCGAGGCCGCCGACCCGCAATCGCCGATGAACGCGATGGCATTCGCCGCCAGTTCGACCGAGAAGGTCTCGAAACCGCAGCCGGCCCATCCGCATATCGTGACCGCCAGCGCCCCGATGCCGACCGGCATACGGCCGCCGTCGCCGGCGCGCCACCCGGTGGTCTCGTCCAGGATCGACACCGTGGTCGGCAAGACGGCGCAGGGTAAGTCCCGCGTGGTCTCGAATTCTGCGCGGATCGCCGCCGCCGGCAGCCGCGACAGCGACGTCTGGATGCGCGCGATGATCCTGATGCCGAGCGCGGTCACGACCGGCGCGACGGCGATCGGCGATGCCGACATGACGCTGCTGACCAAACACTTCGCCAAGCCAAACGTCGCGGTGACGATGACGTTCTGCGACGATCCGCAGCCCGGCCTCTACGTCGACACGTTCACCGGACCGGCCGTGGCCACCGTGGCGACCACGAGCTTCACCACCGCCGCGCTGCGCTGAGCGCGGGCGCCTCGCACGGCGCTTTCCCGGACGCTACGATTGAACTGGTTGCAGCGCGACGCTGCACCCTTCACGAGCGCCCACGCTGCACCCTTCGCAGACGTCGACGTGCACCCTTCACCGGCGTCATCGCCCGCGGAAGCAGGCGACCCATTATTCAGAGCGCTTGGGGTTCAGGCTCGCAGTCACCGCGTCGACGGCGCGCAAACGGTCGAGTCTCTGCGATACTGGTTCACCCGCATGCGCGGGTGATGACGACGTTGCGGTTGTGCGCGGCCTGTCGAGGCAGCGAAGGGCTGATCGAGAGCTCGCGCCCTCACAGCATTCCGAGCGCCTGCATGTAGGTCTCGAGGATCGTCTCCTGCTCGGCGCGCTCGTTGGCGTCCTGCTTGCGCATCCGCACGATGGTGCGCAGCGCCTTGACGTCGTAGCCGTTGCCCTTGGCTTCGGCATAGACGTCGCGGATGTCGTCGGAGATCGTCTTCTTCTCTTCTTCCAGCCGCTCGATGCGTTCGATGATGGCCTTGAGCTGGTCCTTGGCGAATTTGGTCGCGGGCTCGTCCTGGACGGCGGCAGCAGAGGTGGCCATCGTTCACTCCTGGGGATTTGATGATCGGGAAAGGGCGGCGGGGATGAACGCCACGCGCCGCATCTGAGGGGGACAGTCCCCACAGCGGCCCGCCCCGTCAAGGGGCATCGCGCTCATCCACAGCGACCGCACAGAAGAAATCGCGGGCCACGATTTGCGTGCTGGACTCGCGCGTCAGTGGCCGCGGGATTTGTCGAACGCATCGACCTGCGCCGGCGTCGCCGCGCTCTGATGTTTCGCCTTCCATGCTTCGTAGGGCATGCCGTAGACCGCCTCGCGGCTCTCGTCGCGGCTCATCGCGACGCCCTGCGCGTCGGCGGCGTCCTTCAGCCAGTTCGACAGGCAATTGCGACAAAATCCGGCGAGATTCATCAGGTCGATGTTCTGAACGTCGGTGCGCTCGCGCAGATGCGCCACCAGCCGGCGGAACGCCGCGGCTTCGAGTTCTGTTCGGGTGTTGTCGTCCATTTCGCTCACCTTCTCGTGCACGGATCGTCCCGCTGAATCGTCCCGCTGACATGGGGGTCGTGACGGATTTTGCCACATCTTGCGGCTACAACGATGGGCGGGATCGAGCTTTCCCCGCCCCACCTGATTGCGCCAGCGGTCCCAGCTGCCGTCGCGCCCCGTTGACAGGCCGGTCATGTCACGCGAAATCATTCCCGTTTTGTTATAGCTTGGCGGCATGTTCAGCACAGATTCTCCCCCCCGCACCCCACGACTGCGCCGTGTCCCGATCGCCCTGACGGCGGCGCTGGCGCTGTGCGCCCTGCTGCTGGCCAGCGCTCCGGCCGCGGCCGATTTCCGGCTGTGCAACAACACATCGAGCCGGGTCGGCATCGCGCTCGGCTACAAGGACGTCGACGGCTGGACCACCGAGGGCTGGTGGAACGTGTCGTCGCGGAGTTGCGAGACCCTGCTGCGCGGCACGCTGGTCGCGCGCTACTACTACATCTATGCGCTCGATTACGACCGCGGCGGCGAGTGGTCGGGCCAGGCCTTCATGTGTTCGCGCGACAAGGAGTTCACCATCAAGGGCACCGAAAACTGTCTCGCGCGCGGCTTCGACCGCACCGGGTTCTTCGAGGTCGACACCGGCGAACAGCGCGCCTGGACCGTTCAGCTCACCGAGAGCAACGAACAGAACCCCCAGAGACTGCCGGGCTTGCCGGGGGCGCCGCCAGGCGCCACGATGCCCGGCATCCCGCAGACGCCGGGCCGCACCGCGCCGGCTACGCCGACCGCACCGCCAGGCGACGGCGGAACCAAGCCATGAGACGCCTGCGCCGGATCAAGATCTTCGCGACACTGGGCCCCGTTTCTTCCGACAGCGCGATGATCCGCAAGCTGTTCGAGGCGGGCGCCGACGTGTTCCGCATCAACATGAGCCACACCTCGCACGACATGATGCGGGAGTTGATCAAGACGATCCGCAACGTCGAATCGAGCTACGGCCGCCCGATCGGCATTCTGGTCGATCTGCAGGGACCGAAGCTGCGGGTCGGCATGTTCGGCAATGGGCCGATCCAGCTCAACAACGGTGCCACCTTCGTGCTGGATTCCAGCAAGGAGCCCGGCGACGCCGACCGCGTCCACCTGCCGCATCCGGAAATTCTCTCCGCGCTGAAAGTCGGCGACGCGATGCTGCTCGACGACGGCAAGGTCCGGCTGATCTGCGAGGAGACCTCACCCGATCGCGCCGTGACCCGCGTGGTGATCGGCGGCAAGTTGAGCGACCGCAAGGGCGTCAGCCTGCCCGACACCGATCTGCCGATGTCGGCGATGACCAACAAGGACCGCGCCGACCTCGAAGCCGCCTGCGAGGCCGGCATCGACTGGGTTGCGCTGTCCTTCGTGCAGCGCGCCGAGGACGTCGCCGAGGCCAAGCGGATGATCCGCGGCCGTGCCGCGGTGATGGCGAAGATCGAGAAGCCGCAGGCGATCGACCGCCTCGACGACATCCTCGACGTGTCCGACGCGCTGATGGTGGCGCGCGGCGACCTCGGCGTCGAGATGCCGCTCGAGCGGGTGCCGAGTCTTCAGAAGCAGATGACCCGCATGGCGCGCCGCGCCGGCAAGCCGGTGGTCGTCGCCACCCAGATGCTGGAATCGATGATCTCCAGCCCGGTGCCGACGCGCGCCGAAGTCTCCGACGTCGCCACCGCGGTCTATGAAGGCGCCGACGCCATCATGCTGTCGGCGGAATCCGCCGCCGGCAAATATCCGGTCGAAGCGGTCTCGACGATGAACCGGATCGGCGAGGAGGTCGAACGCGATTCGATCTACCGCACCGTGGTGACGGCGCAGCGGCCGGAGCCGGAAGCCACCGCCGGCGACGCGATCGCCGGCGCGGCGCGGCAGGTTGCCGAAACGCTCGATCTGTCCGCGATCATCTGCTGGACCAGCTCGGGCTCGACCGCGCTGCGCGTCGCGCGCGAACGGCCGAAGGTGCCGGTGGTGGCGATCACGCCGAACATCAACACCGGCCGCAAACTGTCCGCGGTGTGGGGCGTGCATTGCGTCGTCGCCGAGGACGCCAAGGATCAGGACGACATGGTGGACCGCGCCGGCCGCATCGCCTTCCGCGACGGCTTCGCCAAATCCGGCCAGCGCGTCATCATCGTCGCCGGCGTCCCGCTCGGCACCCCCGGCGCCACCAACATGGTGCGGATCGCCTATGTCGGGCCGACCGATACGGATGTGTGATGTAGGTCGTCGGCTTCCGCGCGGTCCGCACAACATCAGCGTTCGTCATTCCGGGGCGCGCGCAGCGCGAACCCGGAATCCAGCCCCGGAGCTAGAGCCCTTCATCGAATGATTGAAGCAACGCGGCATTCTCGCGGGCGGAGTCGTCATCCTGAGGTGCGAGCGCAGCGAGCCTCGAAGGATGCGGCCAAGGCACTTGCGGCTCATCCTTCTAGGCCCGCTGGGCCGCGCATGGCGCGGCCCAGCGGGCACCTCAGGATGACGCCGGTGATTCGATCAAAAACAGAGCTGCTCTAGTTAGTTCCGATCACCCATACCCTCTGCGTCACCGCGAACACGGGGAGTATGGATTCCGGGTTCGCGAGCTACGCTCGCGCCCCGGAATGACGAACGAGAGGTTGTTCGCACAAAGACCATGAGGTCACGAGAGTGCTTGCGGCCGCATGATCTGGACTTTCACTTGAAAGCTCAGCCCGCCAGCTTCGCCTCCAGCGTGATCTTGGTATTGAGCAGTTTCGACACCGGGCAGCCCGCTTTGGCCTTGCCGGCGAGTTCCTGGAAGGTCGTGTCGTCGGCACCGGGGATCTTGGCGGTCAGCGTCAGATGTACCGCGGTGATCGAGAAGCCATCACCATCTTTCTCCAGCGTCACGTCGGCCTTGGTTTCCATCTGCTCGGCGGTGAGCTTGGCTTCGCCGAGGATCAGCGACAGCGCCATGGTGAAGCAGGCAGCGTGCGCCGCGCCGATCAGCTCTTCGGGGTTGGAGCCGGGCTTGCCTTCGAACCGGCTGGCGAAGCCGTAGGGGTAGTCCGACAGCGCGCCGCTCTTGGTCGAGATCGCGCCCTTGCCGTCCTTGATGCCGCCCTGCCATTTGGCCGAACCGAATGTCGTGCTCATTGCGTAGCTCCTGCTTTGGTGAGTGGTCGGGGATGAAAGACTAGTGCATCGCTGCGTGCGATTTCGTGACGGCGGTCGCTATCAACGCCTCGATCTCACGTTGCACCAGATCGGGGGCGGCGTTCTGCACCATGTGCCCGACATCCGGCAGCACGATCAGCTTCGCCTGCGGGACCGCCGCGGCGAAGGCGCGCGAATGGATGTCGACAGAGACGATCTCATCGGCGTCGCCATGGATCAGCACGGTCGGCGCGGTGATGTGCGGATAGCGCGCGGCCTGTTCGGCCACGGCCTCCTTCAGCGTGGTCAAGTCCCAGCTATTGGCGAGGAATGCGCGCGGCCGCAGCAGCAGCGGCGTCGCGCTGGCGTCGACGTAATTCTCGGGCATGGTCTGCGGCGCGAACGCCGAGCGGGCCCCCGGCTCCGTCAGCAACAATCCGAGCGGGAGCGTAACGGTATGAGCCAGCAGTGGGCCCACCACCGGGGTAGTCATCACCTGGTTATAGGTGCCGACGCCGCCCCGCCACGGATGCGTCACCGGCGCCAGCATCACCAGCCCCGCGACGCGCTGCGGCTGATCCAGCGCCATCCGCGCGCCGAGCGCGCCGGCCATCGAATGCACGACAAAGATCGCGCGCGACACGCCGAGCGAATCGAGCGCCTCGCCGATCGCCTGCGCCTGCATCGCAGGCGAGGAATTGGCGAGGACGTCGCGGCTGCTCCAACCATGGCCCGGCCGGTCGATCAGCAGCACGCGGTGCCGCCGCGCAAGCTCGTCGCCGAGCGGCACGCGCATCGCGCCGAGATTCGAGCTTGCGCCGTGGATCATCACGATCGGTGGCGTGGCCAAGCCGCGCGGTCCGAGATCGACGACGTGCAGCTTGCCGCCGCTGACGGCGATCGTCTCGCCCTGCGGCGGAAACCTGCCCTGCAGCCACAGCACGCCGGCCTGCGTCAGCAGCGCCAGCGCGGAGAGCGTCGCAATGGCGCCAATCACGATCATGGAAGAGACCCGGGAGAATTTTCGCACGTGTGAGTTACGCCGTGCGGCCGCGAATGTTTCGTCGTCCCGCTCAGATATCGCGGCCCTCGACCTTTTCGGTCAGGGTCTTCACCAGGTCGGGCACCTTGTCGAGATGCGGATTGATCGCCAGCGCCTTGCGGAAGGCGTCGAGCGCGCGCTTGTCGTCGCCGAGTTCCTGCATGATCATGCCGAGCCCGGCCAGCGCGCCGAAATGGCGCGGCTCGCGCGCCAGCACCTGCTCGATATCGCCCAGCGAGCGGGCATATTCATTCTGCAGATAGAAGATCGTGGCGCGCCTGTTCCAGCCCTCGAGATAGTCCGGCCGCAGCTTCACCACCGCGTCGAGCAGCTTCACCGCGACGTCGAACTGCTTGGCCTCGATCGCGACCTTCGCACGCGACATCAGCAGCGCCGTGGTGTCGCTGGAGGTCTGGCTCCACAGCGCCCAGATCCGCGCCTCGACATGCTTGGCGCTGGCCTCGTCGGGCGCGGCCTTCAGCGCGCCGAACAGGAAATCCAGGCCCTTGGCCGGATCACCGACGACGCGGGGGAGCTTCGCCGGCGGCGACGGCGGCTGTTCCAGCGGCTTGTCGAGGGAATGCTCTGGCGGCGCGTTCCTGGGCGATTCGGGCGCCTGAGCGTAAGCCGCGAGCGGCAGCAGCGCGGCCAGCAGGGCCGCGCAAGGCAGGAATCGGCGGAAGGTCAAACCAGGGGCCATCCGCGAAGTCTAGACGCAGCACAGCGCGCTGCAAA
This sequence comes from Rhodopseudomonas sp. NSM, assembly GCF_052445935.1. Lineage (NCBI taxonomy): Bacteria > Pseudomonadati > Pseudomonadota > Alphaproteobacteria > Hyphomicrobiales > Nitrobacteraceae > Rhodopseudomonas > Rhodopseudomonas sp. NSM. The sequence goes on from NZ_JBQTCH010000008.1 coordinate 274,484, forward strand.
GCAGCGCGCGCGTCACACAGGCGTGATGACAAAACGACCGGCGGCCGGCAAATGCTCAGCCGCGCGCGGTCCCGGTAGCGATCAACCCTGGCGGGCCTTGAAGCGGCGCTGCACCTTGTTGATCACGTAGAGCCGGCCCTTGCGCCGCACGAGGCGGTTGTCGCGATGACGGGCACGCAGCGATTTCAGCGAGTTACGGACCTTCATGGGTCTATCCTGACTGTTTGAAAGGCCGTTTGGGACTGGCCGAAGGTGTAAAACATACCTTTCCCGCCGGCGGCACTCCGCCCGGGACGGTCGGTTTCTAGCGAGGGCAGCCCGGCCTGTCAATCGAACCGGACGACCACAGTCCCTGTTTCCGCAAGGAAAATGCCGGATGCCGGCCCGAGCAGGCGGCGCAGGGGTCCCTCCCGCAGCCCGCGCGCGGCAGAACGCCGGTCGGGCGGCTTCACAGTTTCCAAAAATGGTTATACACCATAATCAATTCTCCCGCCCCGCCAAGAAGGCCAAGGAAACGCCCCGATGCTCAATCCCGACGATCTCGTCGCCATCGACATCCACACCCATGCCGAGGAGCCGTGCGGCTGCCACGGCGACGACGGTTACGACGATTTCCAGGCACGGATGGCCGAGTATTTCGGCTCGCCCAACAAGCATCCGCCGACTGTGCCGGAAACCGCGGCCTATTATCGCGCCAAGAAAATCGCCGCGGTGATCTTCCCGGTCGACGCCGAGCGCGAGACCGGCTTTCGCCGCTACAACAACGACGAGATGATCGAGGTCACGCGGGCCAATTCCGACGTACTGATCCCGTTCGCCTCGATCGATCCGCACAAGGGCAAGCTCGGCGTCCGCGAAGCCAAGCGGCTGATCGCCGATTACGGCATCAAGGGCTTCAAGTTTCATCCCACGATGCAGGGCTTCTATCCCAACGACCGCCTCGCCTACCCGCTGTATGAAGCGATCCAGGAAGGCGGCGCGATCGCGCTGTTCCACACCGGCCAGACCGGCGTCGGCTCCGGCATGCCGGGCGGCATGGGAATGCGGCTGAAATACTCCAACCCGATGTACATGGACGACGTCGCGGTCGACTTCCCCGACATGAAGATCATCCTCGCGCATCCCTCGTTCCCCTGGCAGGAGGAGGCGCTGTCGGTCGCGACCCACAAGCCCAACGTCTATATCGACCTGTCGGGATGGTCGCCGAAATACTTCCCGCCGATCCTGGTGCGCTACATCAACGGCCTGCTGCAGGACAAGATGCTGTTCGGCTCGGACTGGCCGGTGATCACGCCGGACCGCTGGCTCGCCGATTTCGCCAAGCTCGAGATCCGCGACGAGGTCCGCCCCAAGGTGTTGAAGCAGAACGCCCGCAAGCTGCTGGGGATCTGAGCTTGTCACCTCTCCCCGCGCGCGGGGAGAGGTCGGCATGCATCGTCAGATGCATGCCGGGTGAGGGGGCGCTTCGCCGCAGCCGAGCCGCAGCGACTCGCGTCGCCCCTCACCCCACCCCTCTCCCCGCAAGAGCGGGGCGAGGGAGCCCGCCGCAATCCTTGCACCGCTTCCCGAAGCAACGGCGCCCGCGCTTCTCATCGCTCGACCACTGCGATAGCGTCGCCCTACCAGCGAAATCGCAGCAACTACCGAGCCCCCCCTATGACCATCAAAGCCGTCGTGTTCGATGCCTACGGCACGCTGTACGACATCCAGTCGGTCGCATCCGTCACCGAGCAGGCATTCCCCGGCTACGGCGATGTGATCACCCAGGTTTGGCGAATCAAGCAGCTCGAATACACGTGGCTTCGATCGCTGATGGGCACCTACGAAGATTTCGGCGTCGTCACCCGGGACTCGCTGGCCTACACGCTGGATTGCCTCGGGCTCGACGATGGCGGCGCGGCGGCCCGGCGGATTTTCGACAAATACCTGCATCTCGATCCCTATCCCGACGCGATCGCGGCGCTGACCGCGCTACACGGGCGCAAGCTCGCGATCCTGTCGAACGGCAGCCCGGACATGCTCGGCGCTCTCACCAGGAACACGGGTCTCGACGGCCTGCTCGACGACGTCATCAGCATCGATGCGGCCAAGGTGTTCAAACCCGATCCGGCCGCCTATGCGCTCGCCGAAACCCGGCTCGGCGTGACACCGCGCGAAGTGTTGTTCGTGTCGTCCAATCCGTGGGACGTCGCCGGCGCCAAAGCCTTCGGCTTCACCGTCGCCTGGATCGAGCGTGTCAGCCGCGAGACGATGGCGCGTGAGCTGGCGCGCTCCGGACCGTTGCCGCCGCTGACGATGTTCAAGGCGCTCCGCACGCAGATGGACGTGCTCGGCTTCGAACCGGATCACCGCATCGCCTCGCTTGCGGAGCTTGCGCGGGTGGTGTCCGCATGAGTCTGGAAACTGTCCGCGCCTGGTTCGCCACACACGCCCCTGACATCGCCGTCGAGATATCCGACAAGAGCTCGGCCACGGTGCCGCTCGCGGCGGAAGCTCATGGCGTGCCGCCGGAGCAGATCGCCAAGACGTTGTCGCTGCGTCTCGGCGAGCGCGTCGTGCTGGTGGTGACCAGCGGCACCGCACGGCTCGACAACAAGAAGGCCAAGGCGGCGTTCGGCGCCAAGCCGAAGATGCTCGGCGTGCACGAGGTCGCCGAACTCACCGGCCATGAAGTCGGTGGCGTCTGCCCGTTCGGCCTGAAGTCGCCGCTGCCGATCTATTGCGACGTCTCGCTGCAGGCGTTCGACGTCGTGGTGCCGGCGGCGGGCTCGACCCACAGCGCGGTGCGGATCTCGCCGCACCGGATGGCGGAGCTGGTCGGCGCCGAATGGGTCGATGTCAGTGAAGTGCGCGCCGAACAGGCCGCGCCGCAACCGTAGGCGAGTCCGCACATGGCAACGGGGCCCGAAGGCCCCGCGATCCATCCAATGTATAAGGACTGTTACCAGCGCCGTCCGCCGTGCCAGCCCGGACGACCATAGAAGCGCGGGCCGCCGTGGAAGCGCGGGGGGCCATAGTACCGCCGCGGGCCATAATAGCCATAAGCGCCGTAGTAGTTCGGACGCCAGAAGCAACGACCCCAGCGATCGCAAACGTAGCGCACCTGATCGACGTTGGCGGCCTGGCTGCCGACCGCGTTGGCCGGGCCGGGAAGACCATTCGGCATCGCGGCGGACGCGACGCCCGGCGCAAGAATAGCGGCCCCGAGTGCGGCCGCAGCAGCAATGGCGAGTTTGAGTTTCATCGGATCAACCTCCTTCAGTCCAAACCAAAACCTGCGGACAATCTAGGAAGTTGCAGGTGAACGGCGGCTGACGGGCGAATTCATCTTGATGAAATCCTGGTAAGGTGCAGACCCCTCTGGCTTCGTCCAGCGCGTGCGGCGCGCAGCTATCAGCTCGGGGAGGCGAAACTCACGCGGCGCGGCGCGACGTTTCGTCCCGCCGCAGCGAGCGCAGGAAGTCGCGCACCGCGTCGCCGAGCGTCGTCGCCTGCTGCGCCAGCGAGCCCGACGCGGTCAATGTGGTTCCGGCGTGCTGCTCGGTTTCGGCGACGTTGACGCTCACGCTCTGAATGTTGAACGAGATGTCGCGGATGCCGGCGAAGGCCTGCTCGATGTTGCGCGCGACCTCGCCGGTCGCAGCGGTCTGCGCCTCGACCGCCACCGCCACCTGACGGGTGATGGCGTCGACCTCGCCGATGCTCTGGCCGATGCCCGAGATGGCGTCGACGGCGGCGCGGGTGGTCTCCTGCACTTCGGCGATACTGACGGAGATGTCGTGGGTCGCCTTGGCGGTCTGCGCGGCCAGCGATTTGACCTCCTGCGCCACCACCGAGAAGCCCCTGCCCGCTTCGCCGGCGCGCGCGGCCTCGATCGTGGCGTTCAGCGCCAGCAGATTGGTCTGCGAGGCGATCTCCTCGATCAGTTGAACGATGGTGCCGATCCGCTCGGTCGCGGTCGACAGGCTGCCGACCGTCTCGCGCGCATGATCCGAGGCGCCGACCGCCGTCTTGGCGATCATGGCCGAGCGATTGACGCTGCCGAGGATTTCGTTGGCCGACGCGGTGAGCTCCGTGGTCGCCGCCGCGACCGTCTCCATATTGGTCGAGGCCTGTTCCGAAGCGGCCGACACCGCCAGCGTGCGCTCGCGCGTCGCAGCGACGCCGAGATTGAGGCTGCCCGCGGTCGAGCCCATGTTGTTCGACGCCGACGACACCGTGTCGATCACCGCACCGATCGTGCCTTCGAATTCGGCGGTGTTGGCGTTGAAGGCCGCGACCCGCGTCTCGATCGCCTGCATGGCGTCGTTGATCGTCCGGCTCGCGATCAGCAGCGAGCCGCGCAACCCCGCCGGCAGGATGTGACGATAGTATTTGTCGTCACGAATCGCGCCCATCGCCGCACTCGCCTCGCGCACGAAGGCGTCGCAGCGGTCTATCATGTCGTTGAAGACGTGATGCAGCGCCCCGATCCGGCCGCCCTCGCGGCTGCCGATGACCCGCGCCTCGAAATCGCCGTCGGCGATGCGCCGACAGACCACAGCCAGATTCGCCAAGGTCCGGTCGAGCCGCAGCAGCATCAGGCCGAGCAATGCGGCGAACGCCAGCGTCGCGGCGAGGCCGATCGGCAGCAGCACCGGCACGCCGATCAGCAAGCCGGCCGCCGCCGTCAGGGCGGAGACGACGATGCCGCCGAGACAGACGGCCGCGTTAGAGAGAGAAGACGAGCTGATCATAGGGGACATTCTTCGCTTTGACGAAATCGAGCAGATGCTGCGTGCCGGCGGCGAGTCCATCCTTGCCGTTGCGGTGCCGCGATTCGACCGCGCGCAGCTCGGCATAGACCGGCTCCAGCGCCGAGACGACACGGCGATCCGGCACGCGGCGATTGGAGTGATAACCGACGACCTGTTTGGCCGCGTCGAACGACGGCGTGACGTGGGCGAATACCCAATAGAATTCGCCGCTGCGCGTCATGTTCTTGACATAGGCGAAGATCTCGCGGCCGTCCGCCAGCGTATCCCACAACAGCTTGAACACGCAGCGCGGCATGTCGGGATGACGAACGATCGAATGGGGCTGGCCGATCAGTTCGGCTTCGCTGTAGCCGCAGATGTCGGTGAACACCTTGTTGGCGTAGGTGATGCGGCCTTTGAGGTCGGTCTTGGAGACGATGATATCGTCGGCGTCGAAGAAGACTTCGACATTGGTCGGCGAGGCGATCTGTTTCACGGGCACTATCCGGCTGCAAACCATCAGACCGGGCACGCAACGTTCCGGCCTCGAACAAATACGAGCCAGGCCCTTAAGAGTTAGTTCGCTCGACGACTGCGCGATCTATCCGATCGCGGCATATTTCCTCAGATCGACCTACCAATGTACTACTCACGCAGAACCAACAGCGAAAATTGTCCGTGAAATGACGGACACGACTCTGATGATCCGGACGCAATCAATCACTCAGCGCTCGTCCTTCTGCCGACGGCCGATCCCTGCGACCAGCAGAAACGCGACGACGAGACTCGCGACATTGAGCGCACCTTCGCGGACCGCATTCGGCGAGAAGCCGAACGTCTTGTGCATGATCGCGTTCACCACAGCGGCGACGATGATCGCAGCCAGACCTGCCGCCGCGAATAGCCCGACCGTCTTCAGAGTAAGCTTGGGCATCGGTAATATCCTGCCTTGCGCGTTGGGTGATTGATGACGACAAGAGGCGCAACGTCGAGTGTCCGTTGCCCACCAACGGAAGGGCCGGTTCCCTGTTCCAGCCTACACTGCCGGCCAGAGGATTTTTGCGAATTATTCACGTTCGCGGCTGCCGAGCCGCCCAACCCAATCTTAACATCTGGTTGCTAAAGGGATCAGGCTACCGTGGCCGCCCGCGGCCCGACCATTCGGGGGCGCTTTGGCTGTCATGGATGATCCACCGGCAACATCGCCGCTCGCCGGGCTGAAAGTTCGGCTCGCTGCCCTGTTCGGCAGCTCGAACGAACGCTCGCTGACCAATCGCCTTGCCGGCACCATCTTCCTCATCCGCGTCGTCAGCGCCGCGATGGCCTATGGCGCGCAAATCCTGCTGGCGCGCTGGATGGGCACCTCAGACTATGGCGTCTACGTCTATGTCTGGACCTGGGTGCTGCTGCTCGGCTCGATGCTCGACTTCGGCATCTCCGCGTCGGCGCAGAAGATCATTCCAGAATATCGCGCCAGCGGCGACCTCGACCGGCTGCGCGGCTTCCTGTCCGGCAGCCGCTGGGGAACGCTCGCCGCCTCGAGCCTGGTGTCGCTGCTGCTGGCTGCGCTGGTGTGGGCGCTGTCGGCGTCGATCGACCCGGCGACCGTGCTGCCGCTGTATCTCGGCTGCCTGACGCTGCCGGCCTTCGTGGTCGCCAACACCCAGGACGGCATCGCCCGCTCGCACGACTGGATGAAGCTCGGCCTGATGCCGCAATTCATCATTCGCCAGGCGCTGATCATCGGCTTCACCGCCGGCCTGTTCGTGCTGGGCTTCCAGCTCGGCGCGGTCGCCGCGATGGCGGCGAGCTGCGCTGCGGTGTGGCTGGCGATGATTGGGCAGATGATCGCGCTGAACCGGCGACTCGCCGGCCATGTCGCGAGCGGTCCCCGCGCCTACGATGTCCGCGGCTGGCTCGCGACCTCGCTGCCGATCCTGCTGGTCGAGAGCTTCTATCTGCTGCTGTCCTATACGGATGTGCTGGTGCTGCAGCAATTTCGCTCGGCGGAAGAAGTCGGCGTGTACTACGCGGTGGTGAAGACGCTGGCGCTGGTGTCGTTCATCCACTACGCGATGTCGGCGACCACCGCGCACCGCTTCACCGAATATCACGCCGCCGGCGACAAGGACCGGCTCGCGGCCTATGTGAAGCACGCCATCGCCTGGACGTTCTGGCCGTCGCTGGCGGCGACCCTGATGCTGCTCGCGCTCGGCAAGCCGTTGCTGTGGCTGTTCGGCCCGCAATTCACGCAAGGCTACGGCATCATGTTCGTCGCCGCGATCGGCCTGATGGTCCGCGCCGCGATCGGCCCGGTCGAGCGATTGCTGAACATGCTCGGCCACCAGAATATGTGCGCGCTGGCCTATGCGCTGGCGTTCGCGGTCAACCTCGTTCTGTGCCTCGTGCTGGTGCCGCGCTTCGGCGGCTACGGCGCCGCCGCCGCGACCTCGGTCGCGCTCACCTTCGAGACCGTGCTGCTGTTCTGGATCGTCCGCAAACGCCTCGGCCTGCATGTGCTGGCGTTCGGGAAGAGAGGCTGAGGGGGAGCTTGATCCCTCCAGCACGTTGACATTTGCCTATACAAACGGCTACACAAACCCGGAGGCGTTCCATGGACGTTGCCGGCTTTGACTGGGACCAGGGCAATCGCGCGAAGTGCGAAAAGCACGGCGTGACCCGGGCTGAAATCGAGAGCACCTTTCGCGGGCCCGTCGCCGTGTTTCCCGACCCTGTCCACTCCGATGCCGAAGAACGTTTCAAGGCGATCGGCCGATCTGAAGCGGAGCGGATGATCTTTCTGATCTTCACGCTCAGGCACCCGGGCGATGGAACGCTTATCAGACCCATCAGCGCGCGTTACATGCACCGCAAAGAGGTCGCGCATTATGAAGAAGAAGCTGCCAAAGCTGGAAAGTGACGAAGAGGCCGAGGCTTTCGTCGCAAACGCCGATCTGACCGACTACGATCTGTCAGGACTGGTGACGATGCAGTTCGAGATGAAGCCGAAGAACAAGTCGGTCAACCTGCGGCTGCCAGAACAATTACTCTCGGCGGTCCGCAAGGAGGCCAAGACGGCCGGCGTGCCGTATCAACGCTTCATCCGGATGGCTCTGGAAAGAGCCGTGCAAAGGTCGAAGAACTAGCGCGGGCGCGCGCTTATCACTCGTCGTCGCCCGGCTCGGCCGAGCGATCCAGTATCCCAGAGAGGCGATGCTCTGGGATACTGGATCCTCCGCTTTCGCGGAGGATGACGTCTTGTCGAGTTGTGCGCGTGTGCCCCCTCGCACACGTTCATCGCGATCTGTTCGGCTTACGCCGCGGTCCAGCCGCCGTCCATCGACAGATTGGCGCCGGTGATCTGGCTGGCGTCGTCGCTGCAGAGATAGACCGCCAATGCCGCGACCTGCTCGGAGGTGACGAACTGCTTGGTCGGCTGCGCCTGCAGCAACACGTCGTTGATCACCTGCTCCTTGGTGAGACCGCGCGCCTTCATGGTGTCGGGGATCTGCTTTTCCACCAGCGGAGTCCAGACGTAGCCCGGCGAAATGCAGTTGCAGGTGATCTTGTGGGTCGCGAGTTCGAGCGCGGCGGTCTTGGTGAGACCGGCGATGCCGTGCTTCGCGGCGACATAAGCCGACTTGAACGGCGAGGCGACCAGCGAATGCGCCGAGGCGGTGTTGATGATGCGGCCCCAGCCGCGCTTCTTCATGCCGGGGATCGCGGCGCGGATGCCGTGGAAGGCGGACGACAGATTGATGCCGATGATCGCGTCCCATTTCTCGATCGGGAAATCCTCGATCGGCGAGACGAACTGGATGCCGGCATTGTTGACCAGAATGTCGACCGAACCGAAGCTCTTCTCGCCGAGCGCGACCATCTCGGCGATCTCGGCGGGCTTCAGCATGTCGGCCGGCGAATACACCGCCTTGACGGCGAAGTCGGTCTCGATCGCCTTGCGCTCCTTCTCGATCGCATCCGCCTCGCCCATGCCGTTGATCACCACATTGGCGCCGGCCTTGGCGAAGGCGCGGGCATAAGCGAGGCCAATGCCCGAGGTCGAGCCGGTGACGACCGCGGTTTTGCCGGTGAGATTAGCCATCATTTGCTCCTGTTGAATCGTGTGGCAAACCTGCGGCAAGGGCTGCCGCTATTTGAACGCATCCCGGGTGAGGTCCCAGGTCACCATGGTCTCGCCGTCCTGCGGCCCGCTCTGCCACTCCCGGTGACGCATCGAGACATAGACATCCTGCTCGCCGGATTTCCAGTGCTCGATCATGTTGAGCCGCGAGAAATCATAGTCCTTCGACGACGCCTCGTGGTCTCGCTTGCGGTAAATCAGGTGCACCAACGTAACCGCGTTCTCCTTCGCCGCCTCGTGCAGGATCGCGTAGCCCGGATCGTCGCGCAACTCGTCCGGCAGCCGCCCCATCAGATGGCGGAGCGCCTTGCGGATATTGTGGATCTGCTTGTTCTTGTCGGTGTTCATCCGGGTCCGGCTGGAATAGCGGATGTCCTTCTCGCGCTCGGCGGCCTCCAGCAGCGTCTGCGGCAGCCGGCCGCGGGCGCTGAACAGGTCGACCTGGAAGATCAGCAGGCTCTCGCGCTGTTCGGATTCGAGCACGTAGTCGAGCGGCGTGTTCGAGGCGACGCCGCCGTCCCAGTAATAATGGCCGTCGATCTCGATCGCGGGGAAGCCCGGCGGCAGCGCCGCCGATGCCATGATGTGCTCGGGGCCGATCCTCTGTTTGGTGTTGTCGAAATACTCGAAATTGCCGGTGACGACATTGACCGCACCGACGCTGAGCCGGATGCCATTCGTGTTGATCCGGTCGAAATCGACCAGCCGCTCCAGCGTGCCGCGCAGCGGCGTGGTGTCGTAATAGCTGAGCCGTTCCGGGTCCGCCGTCGGCATCAGATGTGACGGCGGAAATCGCGGCGTGAAGAAGCCCGGCACGCCGAACGCCGCGATCACCGCGGCGCTGGCTTCGTTGAACAGCGAATGCGCGTGGTCGGTGTGTAGCATCGGCTGCCACGGCACCGGCGACGACGCCATCTCCCAGAACTGCTTGAGCTTGTCGACGCGCTGTTCGCGCGGATTGCCGGCGATGATCGCGGCGTTGATGGCGCCGATCGAGATGCCGGCGAGCCATTGCGGCTCGAAATCGTGGTGACACAGCGCCTGATAGGCGCCGGCCTGATACGAACCGAGCGCGCCGCCGCCCTGCAGCACCAGTACGCGCCGCGCATCGCCGAGGGAGGACTTGTGATGATCGGGAGGGGAGTGCATCAGCATCGGGGCGCCGGGTGAAGAACGCCGGGCACCGTGGCGTCCCGAAGCCGCCGCGTCAATCACGCGGCCGGTCAATCCCGATCACGCCCGCTTTATCGCGGCGGTTCGGTCGAGGCCAGAATCAGCGTCCAGAACACCTTGTATTTGGTGTTCGGCGCGTAGCTCGCGGCGATGCCGAGTTTGGTGACGCCGCTCTTCAACATGTTGGCGCGATGCGGCGGCGAATCGCGCCAGCCGGAGAACGCCTCCGCGAGCGTGTGATAGCCGGCCGAGACGTTCTCGACCGCGACCGACGCCGGATAGGCCGAAGCGTTCAGCCGCTGCGCCAGCGGCGCCTTGGCATCATGGTCGAGCTTATTGCGCCTCGCCATCGTGGCCGACTGCTCCTCGGCCAGCCGCGAGAGCGCCGGATCGACCACAACCGGGCCGAGCCCGTTGTTCTGGCGGTACAGCGAAATCATCGTCGCGGCGGCGACGGCATCGACCCTGGCACCCTCGCGCGCCATGCTGGCGTACATCGACGGCGCCTCGACGGTCGGACTGACCTCGCCGGCGCACCCGGCCAGCAGCAGCAGGCCGACAACGGCCATCACCCCACGCAACATCCAGCAATCCCCATGCGCGCATCGGCGTGGCCGGCCCGTCACCGGCCGCGGCGCGCAGCTCCGTTGTTGCACATCAAGAGTGGCTGAAAGGTGAAGACTGCTCCGGTGCGAAAACCACGAACCTCGCCGCGACAGCAGCGAGCTCCCTCGCGCCGCTCTTGCGGGGAGAGGGTTGGAGTGAGGGGTGGCGGCGAGTCGCGGACGCTCGACCGTGTCGAGACGCCCCCTCACCCGGATCGCATCTGGCGATGCGACCCGACCTCTCCCCGCGCGCGGGGAGAGGTTCAGGACAGCGTCGCGCTGTCCCCCAAACGACAACGGCCCGGACTTGCGTCCGGGCCGTGTTTGCAGTCGCCGTGGAGGCTCAGGCGGCGGCCGCGGACTTCGAGGCGGGGACTTCCGAGATCGTCTTCAGGATCTGCGAGGCGATCTGGTAGGGGTCGCCCATGGAGTTCGGGCGGCGGTCTTCCAGATAACCCTTGTAACCGTTGTTGACGAAGGAATGCGGCACGCGGATCGAGGCGCCGCGATCGGCCACACCGTAGGAGAACTTGTTCCACGGCGCGGTCTCGTGCTTGCCGGTCAGGCGCATGTGGTTGTCCGGACCGTACACCGCGATGTGGTCGTGCAAATTGGTCTCGAACTGCTTCATCAGCGCTTCGAAATAGTCCTTGCCGCCAACTTCACGCATGAACTTGGTCGAGAAGTTGGCGTGCATGCCCGAGCCGTTCCAGTCGGTGTCGCCGAGCGGCTTGCAGTGCCATTCGATGTCGATGCCGTAGCTTTCGCACAGCCGCAGCATCAGGTAGCGCGCCATCCACATCTGGTCGGCGGCGGTCTTCGAACCCTTGCCGAAGACCTGGAATTCCCACTGGCCCTTCGCCACTTCGGCGTTGATGCCTTCGTGATTGATGCCGGCGGCGAGGCAGAGGTCGAGATGCTCCTCGACGATCTTGCGCGCGACGCTGCCGACATTCTTGAAGCCGACGCCGGTGTAGTACGGGCCCTGCGGCGCCGGGTAGCCGGCTTCCGGGAAGCCGAGCGGGCGGCCGTCCTTGTAGAAGAAGTATTCCTGCTCGAAGCCGAACCAGGCGCCTTCATCGTCCAGAATGGTGGCGCGGGTGTTGCTGGCGTGCGGGGTGACGCCGTCGGGCATCATCACTTCGCACATCACCAGAATGCCGTTCTTGCGGGTGGCGTCGTGGAACATCGCGACCGGCTTCAGCACGCAATCCGAGCTGCGGCCCTCGGCCTGCATGGTGGAGGAGCCATCGAAGCCCCACAGCGGCAGTTGCTCGAGCGTCGGATAAATTTCGAATTCCTTCACCTGCGTCTTGCCACGCAGGTTCGGCACCGGCGTGTAGCCGTCGAGCCAGATGTACTCGAGCTTGTACTTTGTCATGCGGTTCTCTCTGTTGATCTGCAAAGGGTTGTGGACCCGAAGCGGACTTGGAACCGCACATCCCGGCGGCCGATGTCCGGGCAGTATGAAGCATTTGTTATGCCAGATTTTTGCACCGCGGGATCGACCGCTCCCGGCTTCATGTCGATGACGCAGAAACGCATCGTTCGCGAGGCTGCGCGGCCAGAAATCAACTCGCCGGGCTCGAATTTTCATCGAAATGGCCGCGCCAAACTAAATTAACCGATCGGGCGCAGGATTTTCGTCACGGACATTGACCGGCCGCGAGCAACGAAGCTCGCACTGCGGCGTTGCTCGATCATGACCACCGGGCGGGCACGTCACGTTTTGCCTACATAAGTGGCAATCGATGATATTTCCTTGAGCATATTGCACCACGCCTGGGCGCAGCCGATATCTACAGACCGAAGCAAACGATCGCACGACCGAGTGCAAGCGAAGGAGAGAGGGAGATCAGAGTGAGCAGCTTGAATCAGACGTCCGCAAAAATCTACCAATTCCCTGTCGGCGGCCGCGGAAGCCTCGATCGGCGCCAGCCGAACGTCGCTGAGGCGGGATCCCGGAACGTCGTGACCAGCTCGAGCTGGTACCACGAAGCCGCGATGCTCGAAGAGCAGACACCCAAGCCGCAATGACACCGGTCCCAGTGACGCCGCGGGGCGGGATTTTCCAGAACTGACGAAGGGCCGGCGTGCAAGCGTTTCGGCCCTTTGCTTTGACCTGCTGTCGCTGCCTGGTTTGACGCGCCGCCGCTCAGACGCCGAAGATCGACCAGCCGAGCCGCTTGGTCAGCTCTTCCAGCGCGATCCGGCCGAGATGGGAATTGCCGGAGACGTCCAGCCCCGGCGACCACACCGCGATCGAGGCCTTGCCGGGCGCGACCGCCAGCACCCCTCCCCCGACCCCGCTTTTACCCGGCAGTCCGACCCGGTAGGCGAATTCGCCGGAGCCGTCATAATGGCCGCAGGTCAGCATCAGCGCGTTGATACGACGCGCCCGCTGCGCCGACACCACGTTGTGACCGGTCGCGGGATTGCGGCCGTTATGGGCGAGGAAACGCCCCGCCATCGCGAGATGGCGGCAGCTCATCGAGATGGCGCAATGGTGGAAATACACGCCGAGCGTGTATTCGACCGGATTGTCGAGCACGCCGAAGGATTTCATGTAGTTCGCCAGCGCGGCGTTGCGAAACCCGGTGCGCTGTTCGGATGCGGCGACGGCCTCGTCGATCACGATCGAGGAATCATCGGCGAGGAACCGCATGAAGCGCAGGATCTCGCCGAGCGCCTCGCGCGGCTGATGCCCGGACAGGATCAGATCGGTGATCGCGATCGCGCCGGCATTGATGAAGGGATTGCGCGGGATGCCGCGCTCGCGCTCGAGCTGGACGATCGAGTTGAAGGCCGAGCCGGACGGCTCGCGCCCGACCCGCCGCCACACCCGGTCGCCGGCAAAGCCCAGCGCCAGCGTCAGCGTGAACACTTTGGAGATGCTCTGGATCGAGAACGGCACGTCGGCGTCGCCGCCGGCCGCGACATGGCCGTCGGCATCGATCACGACCAGGCCGAAGCCCTTCGGATCGACCCGCGCCAGTTCGGGAATGTAGCTCGCGACCTCGCCGCGGTCGGCGCGCTGCGCCATCTCGTCGGCGATCTCGGCGACGACTTGGTCGAGATGATCAGGGTTCATGGCGGCGGAAAGAAAGGCAAGCTCAGTCGCAATGCAAGGCTAAAGAGCATGCAAGCTGCCGCCGTTGATGCGTAGGAACATGCGTCGCCGCTCTGTCGGCCTGCTCCTTCTCCCCGCGCGCGGGGAGAAGGCTGGGATGAGGGGGCGTCACCGCAGAGACGAGCGCCAGTGGTCGATCATCACAGTCGAAAAGCACCTCGAACGCTCAGACTCACAGAGGCGCCCCCTCACCCGGCCCGGCGTCGCTCCGCTCCTCCGGGCCGACCTCTCCCCGCACGCGGGGAGAGGTGACGCCGCACGCGCGATTCCGTCTAGCCAGCCGGCGCTTTGTGCCGCTTGCGGCGGAGCTGCAGCGCGCTCAGGTGGCCGTCGCCGGTCGGCTGATAGAATTCGGTGTAGCGGTGCGTCGCTTCGCCGAACGCCTGCGCATCGGCTTCCTTGGTGACCGCGAAGGCGTCGAAGCCGTTGCGCAGCAGGAAGGTGAACTGATCGCGCAGCACCTGCCCGGTGGCGCGCAGTTCGCCGCCGAAACCGTAGATCTCGCGCAACCGCCGCGCCTGGCTGTGCGCGCGGCCGTCCTTGAAGGTGGGAAACACCAGCGCGATCAGCGACAGACGATCGAGCCACGGCTTCAGCTCCGCGACGTCGCGATTGTTCGGCCAGATCACCCCCAGCGGCGCGTTGCGTGTCGCCAGCGCCTCGGCGTCGGCAAGGAAACGCGCCGCCGAAATCAGCACCGCGCCACCGGCGGGCAATTCGGCATCGTCGGCGACACTGACGAAGGCGTCGGCGACGATCGCGCCGTTCTTAACGAGTGGCATAGACGCGCTCCTTGAAAGGCTGCACGCCGAGCCGCTTGACGGTGTCGACAAACAGTTCCTCGGGCCGTTCGCGCAGCGCCAGATAGGCCTCGACGACATCCTCGACCACGTCGGCGACTTCCGCATACGGCACCGCGGGCCCGATCAGATCGCCGACGCGCGCGTCCTCGTCGGCGCGGCCGCCGATGGTGATCTGATAGAACTCCTGATCGTTCTTCTCGACGCCGAGAATGCCGATATGGCCGACATGGTGGTGACCGCAGGCATTGATGCAGCCCGAGATATTGACGTGCAGCCGGCCGATCAGATTGGCGGTCTCGTGATTGGCGAAGCGCCGCGTCAGCTCCTGTGCGATCGGGATCGAGCGGGCGTTCGCCAGCGAGCAATAATCCAGCCCCGGGCAGGCGATGATGTCGCTGACCAGATTGACGTTCGGCGTGGCGACGCCGATCGCGTCGAGCGCGGCCCACAGCGCCGGCAGATCGCGCCCGGCGACATGCGGCAGCGCCAGGTTCTGCTCGTGACCGACGCGGATTTCGCCGAACGAGTATTTGTCGGCGAGATCGGCGATCGCATCCATCTGATCGGCGGTGGCGTCGCCGGGCGGGCCGCCGACCGGCTTCAGCGACAGCGTGACGATGGCGTAGCCCGGCTCGCGATGCGGCGCGACCGAGTTCCTGCGCCACGCCTCGAAGCGGGCGTCGCCCGCCGCGGCGCGTAGTTCATCCGGCATCGCCGGCAGTGTCTCGTAGGCCGGGTAGACGAAGCGCGAGCGGATGTCCTCGATCATCGCGTCGTCGAGCGTCAGCGGACCTTCGGCGATCTCTTGCCAGGCCTGCTCGACCTCGGCGGCGAACTTCTCGATGCCGAGTTCGTGCACCAGGATCTTGATGCGGGCCTTGTAGATGTTGTCGCGGCGGCCGTACTGATTGTAGACTCGCAGGATCGCCTCGACATAGCTGAGGAAATCGCGGCCGGGGACGAACGGCTTGATGGTCTTGCCGATGAACGGCGAGCGCCCGAGCCCGCCGCCGACCAGCACCTCGAAACCGGTCTGGCCCTGCTCGTTCCTGATCAGCTTCAGGCCGATATCGTGGACCTTGATCGCCGCGCGGTCATGATCCGACGCGGTGATGGCGAATTTGAACTTGCGCGGCAGGAACGAGAATTCCGGATGCAGCGCGGTGTGCTGGCGCAGGATTTCGGCCCAGACGCGGGGATCCTCGACCTCGCCCGGTGCGACACCGGCCCATTGATCGGCAGTGACGTTGCGCGTGCAGTTGCCGGAGGTCTGCATCGCGTGGATGCCGACCTCGGCGAGATCGGCGAGCGCGTCGGGCAGATCCTTCAGCGCGATCCAGTTGAACTGGATGTTCTGCCGGGTGGTGAAATGGCCGTAGTCGCGATCGTATTTGCGGGCGACGTGCGCGAGCTTGCGCAGCTGAGCCGACGACAGCGTGCCGTAAGGGATCGCGACGCGGAACATATAGGCGTGGAGCTGCAGATAGACGCCGTTCATCAGCCGCAGCGGCTTGAACTCGTCCTCGGTCAGTTCGCCGCTGAGCCGGCGCTGCACCTGATCGCGAAATTCCGCGACCCGTTCGTCGACCAGCGTCTGGTCAATTTCGTCGTAGGCATACATGAAACAAAAGCCTCAAGCGTGGGCGGGCAGCGCGATGGTGACGCCGCTGCTGCGGATCTGCTCGCGCAGATTTCCAGGGATGATGTCGCCGCTGTCGTCGATCCTGACCGGCGCGATGTAGGCGCCGACCGCGCCGACATCGTCGGCGACGGCGTCGGCCAGCAGCGCGCGCGCAGGCTCCGCCTCGCGCACGATCGCGGCATCGGCGAGTTCGGTCGACCAGCCACGATCGGCGGTGCGATAGATCACCACGCCGTCGATGGTGCGGTTCGCGGTCACCACCGACGGGCCGGTGATCTTGATCTTCTGTTGCAGCGGAGAGGTCATTCGGCGGCCACCTGATAGGTCGACACGAGTTGCTGGAGTTGTTGCTGGCGCCACGGCGCCGAATGCGCGACGACGTCGCCGATCACCAGGATCGCCGGTCCGCCCTCGACCTGAGCGACCAGCGCCGGCAGTTCATCGAGCGTGCCGACCGCAGCGCTGGCGTCTGGCCGCGTCACCCGCGCGAACACGCCGACCGGCGTCTGCAGCGAACGGCCGGCTTGCAGCAGGCCTTCGCGTACCGTCGGCGCCGCGGTCATGCCCATATAGACCACCACCGTCATCTTCTCGTCGGTCAGCGCCGACCAGTCGACCGTCTCGGCATCGCTGGCCTTGTGCGCGGTGAGGAAAGTGATGCGCAGCGCTTCGTGACGATAGGTCAGCGGCACCTCGAACTGCGCCGCGGCGCCGAAGCCGGCGCTGATGCCGGGCACAACCGAATACGAGATGCCGGCGTCGCGCAGCGCCTCGACTTCCTCGCCGCCGCGGCCGAACACGAACGGATCGCCGCCCTTCAGCCGCACCGCGCGCTGGCCGGCCTGCGCGGCTTCGATCAGCAGCGTATTGATCGCGTCCTGGCCGATCCCCGGCTTGCCGATGCGGCGGCCGACCGGCACCCGCGCGGCATCGCGGCGGATCCGGTCCAGAATTTCGAGCGAGACCAGTTCGTCATAGAACACCACGTCGGCGTCCTGCAGCGCGCGCAGCGCCTTGATGGTCAACAGGTCAGGATCTCCGGGCCCGGCGCCGACCAGCGTGACGTGCCCTTCGGTATGAGCCGACACAGAACCACGCGCATAGGCCGAGGGATCGACGATCGCCTTCAGCTGATCTTCGGCCTCGGCGCCGCGGCCTTCGAGCACGGCGCTGCCGATCGGGCCGTCGACGACGCGTTCCCAGAACCGGCGGCGCAGCGGGAATTCCGCAATCCGCGCCTTCATCGGCGAACGCCAGCGGCCGATCAGCGCGGCGAGATCGCCGATCCGCGCCGGCAGCAGCTTCTCGATCATCTCGCGGACGCGCCGCGCGACCACAGGCGACGAGCCGCCGGTGCCGATCGCGACCACGACGTCGCCGCGATCGACGATCGCCGGGAAGATGAAGGTGGAGTGCGCCAGTTCGTCCATCACATTGACCGGGACACCGAGCGCGCGGGCTTTCGCTGCCAGCGGGGCGGCGAGATCGCCGGCGCCGGCGCACATCAGCGCGATCGCGCCCGACAGATCGGCGTCGGCGGGTTTCCCCGTCGCCAGCGTCACACGCGCGCGGTCGGCCTCGCCGATGCCGGCAAGGTCGCCATCGCCATCGGTCGCATACCAGCGGATCGTCGCGCCGGCCGACAGCAACAGCCGCAGCTTGGCACGCGCCATCTCGCCGGCGCCAACCAGCACCACCGGCCCTGCCGCGAGATCGAGAAAGACCGGAAGAAACCGCATGAGCGCTCCGTTGCCCCTTTCGGGTTCACAAGAATTATTTTCTAGCTGGAATGCTTACAAGCCGCGCGGAAAGAAAACCAATCCTTTGCACCGCGACGCACCTCTCTGGAATTTCCATCCCTCCAGACAGCTTGCCGGAGACGACCATTCTCCGAGGATCGGCTGAGGCTGCCGCGACGATCCCGCGAGTCGCGCGCAATCCGGGCGCGGCCGCTTCACACGGGCTGTTAGCTCGACTATCTGACGACAATCGACGCCTGACCGCCGAGGCGACGACGACCGGGTTCGCTGCGCGATCTCGTTGCGTTGAGACGACGTCCGATACCGTAGGCCAGCAATAAGGAGTTCTCGTGAACCGTTTCGCTCTTGCTCTCGTCGCCGGCCTCGGCGCACTCGTGACCGCGATGCCCGCGCAGGCGCAGACGGCGCCGGCGACGCTGCTCAACGTGTCCTACGACATCGCGCGGGAACTCTATGCCGAGATCAATGCGGCGTTCATTCCGCATTGGAAGGCCAAGACCGGCCAGGACATCAGCATCAACCAGTCGCATGGCGGCTCGTCGCGGCAGGCGCGCTCGATCCTCGAAGGGCTCGAGGCCGACGTGGTGACCTTCAATCAGGTCACCGACGTTCAGGTGCTGCACGACAAGGGCAAGCTGATCCCCGCCGATTGGGCAAAGCGGCTGCCCAATAATTCATCGCCCTACTATTCGCTGCCGGCGTTCCTGGTGCGGGCCGGCAATCCCAAGGGCATCAAGGACTGGGACGATCTAGTGAAGCCGGACGTCAAGGTGATCTTCCCGAACCCCAAGACCTCGGGCAATGCGCGCTACACCTATCTCGCCGCCTACGCTTTCGCGAAGCATAAATACGGCAACGAGGCGGAGGCCGACGCTTTTATTAAAAAGCTGTTCGCCAATGTGCCGGTGTTCGACACCGGCGGCCGCGCCGCGACCACCACCTTTGTCGAGCGCCAGACCGGCGACGTGCTGATCACCTTCGAGGCCGAGACCAGCGCGATCCGCGATCTCGCCGGCGCCGACAAGTATCAAGTCGTGGTGCCGCCGACCAGTGTGCTGGCCGAATTCCCCGTCAGCGTGGTCGACAAATACGTCGACAAGCACGGCAGCCGCGCGCTGGCGACCGCCTATCTCGAATATCTGTATTCACCCGAGGGGCAGACCATCCTCGCCAAGGCCTATAACCGCGTGCACGACAAGGCCGTGATCGAGAAGTTCAAGGACAAGTTCCCCGAGGTGAAGCTGTATCGCGTCGAGGACGAATTCGGCGGCTGGGACAAGCTCAACGCCGAACACCTCGCCTCCGGCGCGAAGCTCGATCAGCTGTTCGGAGGACGATAATTCACAGGCACAGCGCAACCTCTCCCCGCGCGCGGGGAGAGGTCGACCGGCGGAGCGCAGCGAAGCCGGTCGGGTGAGGGGCGTCTCGACGCAGCCGAGCCTCTCGGCCTCGCGGAGACGGGGGGGGGGGCCCCCCCCCCCCCCC
>NZ_JBQTCH010000009.1:0-247074 GCF_052445935.1 Rhodopseudomonas sp. NSM
GAGCGGCTGCCGCTTTCGTGGCTGGACGGGCGCAGCAAGGCCGGGGAGATCCCGCTCCGCTGTGTTCCCGGAAGAACGGTCCCGATGCCCAAAACCGCCGCGGTGGGCGCGCCGACGAGGCGTTGCGCGATGGTCCGCAAAGCCATCGCGACACTCACCACCTTCGCGCCACGCGGCGCGCCCCCACCCCTCGCTGTGAAGCGACGGGTGCACAACTCGGGCTCAGCGGAGCCGCGAGAGCGAATGGACGTGGCTGTTTGATAAGTGAAACGGACGTCATGTGAGGCAACGCGCTCGCCGCCCTCACTCCCGTCATGCGCGGGCTTGACCCGCCTGCGGGGCCGAAGCCCCTTCGGCGCGGCGGAGGCCCGCGCATCCATCGCGCGCGTCAGCGCGCCATGGAGAAGTTTATGCGAAGAGGATGTATTGCCGGGTCGAGCCCGGCAATGACGGCGCTTGGCATGGCCGCGCCTGATCCTCCAACGTCATCGCCCGGCTCGACCCGCTCGTCGATCCCGGCGAACATTCTAGAACGCCGTCGTCAGATTCGTCAGCCATTGCGGCGAGGCGGCGACCAGCGCGGCTTCGATCCGCTTGTCGGCGCCGGAGAGAATGGCAACGCCAATGGCGATGAAGGCGATCCCGAGCAGCAGCTTGCCGAGCTTGCCGGCCGACAGCAGCCGGCTGCGGATCGCCATCAGCGTCGCGCGCGAGACCCATCCGAGCGCGACCAGCGGCAGCGCCGCGCCGATGCCGAACACCGCCATGGTCAGCGCCACGGTCGGCAGATCGCGGCCCTGCGACGCCAGCAGCGACGCCGCGCCCAGCGTCGGACCGACGCAGGGCGACCACACCGCGCCGAGCAGCAGCCCGATCGCGAACTGGCCGGCCAGCCCCGAGCCTCGAGTCCCGCCTTGCGTCCCGCCGAAATACTGATCGGCCATGCCGGACAACGGGCTGCCCGCCGCGGCGAGCCGCGCCTGCGCCGCCGGCACCAGCAGGACGGCGCCGAGCGCGATCATGATCACCGCGGCGGCGGTGCGGAAGAAGCCACCGTCGAGGCCGATGCTGAAGCCGACGGTCGCCACCAGCAGCCCGATCAGCGTGAACGACAGCGCAAGTCCGGCTGCCAGCGCCAATGGACCGTGGCGGTGTTGTGCCACCGCAGCGCCGAGCACGATCGGCACCAGCGGCAGCACGCACGGCGACAGGATCGACAGCAGACCGGCCAGGAAGGCCAGCGCCAGCGCGGTCACGGCGTCACAGCGCCTTGCCGAGCAGGGTCGCGATCGAGGCCTCCTTGGTGTCGCCGACCGAGCGGCCCTGCTCGGTGGCGCCCTTGAACACGATCAGGGTCGACTGCATGTTGGCGCCGAATTCCTTCACGACCGGCTTCTGGCCGTCGAAATCGACCCGGAAGATCTTGAGCTTGGCGAATTTCGGATCGCCCGCGAGGCGGTCGATGATCGGCGTCTGCGCCTTGCAGGTCGAGCACCAGTCGGCGTGAATGGCGATCAGCACGGGCTCGCCGGCCGCCTGCGCCGCCTTGAAGGCGGACGGCGTGTAGGGCGTGACCGGATTGGCGAAGGCCGATGCCAGCGGCATCATCGCCGTCAGCGCGGTGGCGAGAATGGCGCGCGTGAACGTCTTTCGGGTCAGTCGAGCTTGAAACATGGCGAAATCCCTCTGCTGGCGACGCGCCTGCACCGGCTCGGCCGGTGATGCGTGCCCGAGTTACGAGAGGGGTCCGGCGAACGTTACCTGACCACGCCGGAAAAAAACCCGGGCTTGCGCCGCGGTGGCTTGACCTGGCTTTTCAGGAAGCAACGGGCGTTGCGACCGACATAGCCGGGCCTCGCATAGGTCCAGGCGCGGCATTTGTTGTCCTGCTCGCACGCCGCCTTGCAGGCCTCGTCGCCTTCGTTGTGCTTCAGCTCGAAATTGCGGTAGTCGCCGCCGAACCGGTCGATCGACGACTCGATCGAGCCGCTGCGTGGCTCGAGGACGCCGGCGCCGCGCACGCCGGACACGCAGCAATTATTCGGGCTGCGCTGCGGCACGCTGCTCTTCAGCCAGCAGAACGCGCCGTCCTCGGGCGCCTGCGGATAGGCGAAGGTCCAGGACCGGCAGCGGCGGTCGCGCTCGCACATCAGCGCGCAGTCGGCGGGGTCGTTGCTCGAAACCGGCGCGCGCAGATAATCCGCGCCGGGCCGGTCGAAATTGGCCTGCGCCTGCGCCACGCGCGGCGCCAGCACCGCCGCAGCAACGGCAAGCACGAGTATCAATGCCCTGAGCGGGCCGCCTCGCCGCATCCACACCCGCTTTCGAATTGAGCCCGAATCCCCGCCGATCGGTGCACCAATACAGGACCGGACCGCCACACCAAAAAGGCATCTGACGGTCGCCTACCTGTACGTGCGATGAACGGGCTTCCCTCGCCAACCGGGGCTCAGAACGCGTATTCGTCGTAAGCCGGCTCCACCGAACCGTGCCAGGCGCCGTTGAACTTCTCCAGCATCTCCTCGGCCGGGGTGCGGCCGGACGCGATGATCTCGTCGAGCGGTGCGAGGTGGCGCGATTCGTCGTTGCCGAACGAATCGATCCGGCCGCGTCGGCGAAGCCCGGCATGCGCCAGCACCAGACAATCCCTGGCGATCTCGAACAGGAAGCGGTTGCGGATCTTGGCCTTGAAGCCGAGCCGCGGGACATCGTCACGCAGCGCCTGACGTTCCCAAGCGTCCCAGCCCCTGACGATCTCCCAGGCCGCATCCAGGCTGGCGTCGTCGTACAGCAGGCCGACCCAGAACGCCGGCAGCGCCGGCAGCCGGCCCCACGGCACGCCGTCGGCGCCACGCATCTCGAGATAGCGCTTCAGCCGCACCTCTGGAAAGATCGTCGACAGATGGTTGGCCCAGTCCGACAGCGTCGGCCGCTCGCCCGGCATCTTGTCGTTCTTGCCGTCGAAGAAGTCGCGAAACGACGAGCCGGAGACGTCGATGTAGTCGTCGCCGCGCTTGACGAAATACATCGGCACGTCGAGTGCGTAGTCGACCCAGCGCTCGAAACCCATGCCGTCCTCGAACGCCCACGGGATCATACCCGAACGGGCATTGTCGGTATCGCGCCAGATTTCGGAGCGAAACGACAGGAAGCCGTTCGGCTTGCCCTCGGTGAACGGCGAATTGGCGAACAAGGCGGTCGCGACCGGCTGCAGCGCAACGGAGACCCGCAGCTTCTTGACCATGTCGGCTTCCGACGCGAAGTCGAGATTGGTCTGCACCGTGCAGGTGCGGTACATCATGTCGAGGCCGTAGCGGCCGACCTTCGGCATGTAGTTGGTCATGATCTTGTAGCGGCCCTTCGGCATCACCGGAATGTCGTCGCGCGACCAGGACGGCGTCATGCCGAGGCCGAGGAAGCCGATGCCGAGCGGCGCTGCGACCTCGCGGACCTGCGCCAGATGCGCCATCAGTTCGGCATGGGTCTGGTGGACGTTGTCGACCGGCGCGCCGGACAATTCGAACTGGCCGCCGGGCTCGAGCGAGATCGCGCCGCCGCCGGTGACGTCGTGCAGCCCGATGATGTGCGGACCTTCCATGATCGGCTCCCAGCCGAGCAGGATCTTCATGCCCTCGAGCAGCGAGCCGATGCCGCGCGCGCCTTCGTAAGGCACCGGGCGATGGCCTTCGAGCGTGAACGGCGTCTTTTCGTGCTCGGTGCCGATCCGGAATTCCGACGGCGGTTTGACGCCCGCCTCGATCCACGCGACGAGTTCGTCGCGCGAGTTCAGCGGCGTCATATCGATCTGGTCACGCGCCATGAGAATTCCGGAAGCAACGCGCGGGGATCGTCTGCGCAAGGTGGCGGGGGTCGCGGGAGACAACAACCGCGAGCGAAACGGGGGAACTCTGTATCATCGCGACGACGCGGTGTCTCGCGCAGCCGGCACGGCCGCGGCCCCGTCGCAGGAGCAGCCCAGCCGGTCGAGCAGGCCACACAGCCGCATCGCGTCGGCGTCGGTCAATTTCGAGCCGACGTGTTTTTCGATCGCGGCCGAATAGGCGGCCCACATCTTCTTCTGCAACTCGCGTCCCGCCTCGGTGATTTCCACGAACTGGCCGCGCTTGTCCATCTTGCATTCGCGCCGCGCCGCCAGCCCCTCATCGACCAGCCGGTCGATCAGGCGCGAGGTCGAATATTGCGGGATCAGCATCTGCTTCTCGAGCTCGACCGGACGCATCTCGCCGCCCGGCGCGCGCGATAATTCGAGCAGCGCGTCGTACCAGGCGAGCGGCGGGAAGCCGGCCTTCTTCAATTCCAGTTCGACCGCGTCCAGCACCCGGCTGCGGACCCGCATCAAGCGGACCCAGGCCGCGGTCGCCTCAGTCGACGGTTTGCGCTTCATCGCTCCATCCATCGTGCAGACCGAGTGTAGCGCAACATATGCAATTGCATCAATCCAGACTTGTCAGGCAGGCACGCTCGCTGGAATCCCGACGGACCCGGTTCGGCCTGGCGGCCTCACGCGCCGAAGCCGGTTCGCGTGAGGCGACGCTACGTGCCGACCGTTGCAACCGGGGGAGGGAGCGAGCCGTTGGTGCCCGCCCCACGAGCCGGCGCGCGGCGCGGACGACAGGATCAGCGCGGCTCGAAATAGTCCAGCGGGATCTTGAGATAGCCGCCATCGGATTCCGGTGCGGGCTTGCGCCGGCCGATTCGGCCCGCACGCACGGGCGCGATCCTTCACGGATCGCGCCCGTGGGCGGGACTCAGGCGCGCGCGGCCTTCATCATCCACAACTGCTTCTGATGCCAGGCGAGGCGGTCGGTCAGAAGCCCGACGGTCGGCTCGTCGCCGGCCGCCTGCGCGGCGGCGGTCGCGGTGCGCAGGTCGTCGGCGAGCCGCTCGTGCCCGGCGATCACTGCGGCCACCATCGCATCGGCCGATTGCACCGCCGCCGGAGGTTCGCCGGCAAGCGCGGTCAGTTCGGCGAGCGAGCCCGGCGCACAGGCCCCGAGACTGCGGATCCGTTCGGCGATGTCGTCGAGCGCCTTCCAGAGATCGTTGTACTGCTCCTCGAACGTCGCATGCAGCCGACGAAAATCCGGACCGACGACGTTCCAGTGGTAGCCATGGGTCTGGATGTAGAGGCCGAACGTCCGTCCCAGGATCCGGGACAGGCTGTCGACATTGGCTTGCGGGACTGCGGTCATAGCTTGGTCCTCCTTCAGGTGTTCAGGTTCGGGTTGCCGACAGCCGACATCTAGGGCCCCCGAGTTTAATTGGGGAAATTGATTATTTCTGTGATTGTGATAGATTTTTCCAATATGAAATCGAATATCACCCTTCGCCAGCTCGGCTTCCTGGTCGCCGTCGCCGACACCCTGAATTTTTCGCGGGCGGCCGAGCAGTGTTTCGTGACACAGCCGACGCTGAGCGCGGGACTGAAGGAGCTCGAAGACCGGCTCGGCGTCGTGCTGGCTGAGCGCACCAAGCGCTCGGTGATGCTGACGCCGGTCGGGGCGGTGATCACCGCACGCGCACGCGCGGTGTTACTGGCGGCGCGCGAGATCGAAACGCTGGCCGCCGCCCAGGCCAGCCCGGACTCCGGCGAACTTCGGCTCGGCGCCATCCCGACCATCGGGCCCTATCTGATCCCGCGGGCGCTGCCCGAGATCCGCCGCGCCTTTCCCCGACTCAGATTGCTGATGCGTGAAGAGATGACCGAGCCGCTGCTCGATGGGCTGCATCACGGGCGACTCGATCTGATCCTGTTCGCGCTGCCGTTCGAGACCAGCGGCATCGAGATCATGGAGCTGTTCGAGGACGGCTATCACCTCGCCGCGCCGCCCGGCAGCTTCGGGCCCGAGCCGGTGCGCGTGTCCCAGCTCGACGGGGCCCGACTGATGTTGCTGGAGCGCGGCCATTGCCTGCAACGCCACGCGCTGAGCGCCTTCCCCGACCACGACATCCAGCAGGACGAGAGCTTTTCGGCGACGTCGCTATCGACCTTGATCTCGATGGTCAGTGAAGGGTTAGGCATTACGCTGCTGCCGGATCTGGCGCTCGACGCCGGCGTTCTCGGCGGACAGAAGGTGGCTATCGCGCCGCTGCCGGACGCCTGTCCGCGCAAGGTGGTGTTGGCGTGGCGGACGACATCTGCCCACACGGAATTGTTTCGCAGCCTCGGCGATATCTTCCGGCGCACCCGCGAACTGGTCCGCGCCCCGCCGCATTGATGCAAATGCATCGAACTTGACCCCGCTCGCGCAACTGCATCTAATCACAGCCGTTGCCTCCAATCGCCGAAGAGAAGGAACCTCCATGAAGCTGTATTACTCACCCGGAGCGTGCTCGCTGTCGCCGCACATCGCGCTCAGCGAGTCCGGCCTGCCGTTCGAGCTGGTCAAGGTCGACCTCCGGGCGAAGAAGCTGGAAAACGGCGACGACTACACGCAGATCAACCCCAAGGGCTCGGTCCCGGCGCTCGGCCTCGACGACGGCAGCGTGCTGACCGAAGGCCCGGCGATCGTGCAGATGATCGCCGACAAGGTCGGCGGCGGCAAGCTCGCACCCGAGAACGGCACACCCGAGCGCTACCGGCTGCAGGAATGGCTGAATTTCATCTCCACCGACCTGCACAAAAGCTTCGGACCGCTGTTCTCGCCGGTGCTCGGCGACGATGCCAAGCAGTTCTTCAAGGACCGCATCGTCAAATATTTCGCCTATGCGGACAAGCAGCTCGCCGGCAAGGACTACCTGATGGGCTCGCAATTCACCGTGGCGGACGGCTATCTGTTCGTGATCCTGAGCTGGGCCGAGCGGATGAAGATCGACACTTCCTCCTTCGCCAACCTCAATGCCTACAAGGCCCGGGTCGGCGCGCGGCCGCAGGTGCAGGCGGCGTTGCAGAGCGAAGGACTGTTGAAGAAGGCGTGAGGCGAGCCCCGACAACCCGGAAGGACCGGCACGCGGCCGGCCCTTCCGATCGCCACGTCCGGGCTATCGGGTGATCCGCCAGAAGCTGACGCCGAGCCCGAGCGTGCGAGTCGGCAAGCTCAAGCTCCCCGCGGAATCCACCTGGGCGGTGAACTGCTCGACGCGCTGCAGCTCCGGGGAGGGATGGCTCGGCAGCGTCAGAAAAGCCTGCAGATTGCTGGTCCGGGCATCGATCAGATAGCGCTCGACAGTCACCGTGGTCGCGGCGAAAGGCAGCGCTCGCAGTTCGGTGGTGAAGCTCTGCGCGGTGCCGGCCTCGTCCGTGAACGACGGATTGTAGTTGACCACCACGACGCCGGCGGAGTTCGCATCGCTGGCGGCGAAGGCGCCGAGGTCGGGATTGCTCGCGGACAGGCCGGACACCGGCCGGCGCGCGCCCGACATCATCGCGAACATGCGAAAGACATTGGCGGGCGGCTTCGGATAGTACGCGCCGTCGAGCTTGTGGAGCAGGCTGGCCTGGTTGATCGTCCCAGTCGCGGCTTCGCCGACTGCATCGGTGTACTGGAGATAGGAACCCAGCGCCACCTTGTTTGCGACGGCTTCGGCCAGGAAGGCGGCGGCCCAGGCGGCGCCCTTGTGCGAATAGTTGATGTCGCTCGACAGATCGGCGGACGGCCCCCACTCGGATACGAACAGTTTGACTTCCGGATGTCCCGCCGCGGTCAATTTCTCTCGCATTCGGGCGGTCATGTAACCGAGCGCGGTCGTCGGCCCGTCGGGGCCGTTGCGGAAGTCGCCATAGTAGTGAAATGAAAAATAGTCGAGCTTGGAAACGTTGAACTGCCCCGACGCGGTGTTGGCATCGAACATGTGATCGATGAATCGATCTTCCAGGGTCGAGAGTTTGGCATGCGTGGTCGGGTCTTCGGCCGACCGGAACGAGTGGCCGGCGAGCGCCGGCCCCGCGATCTCGATGGTCTTGCCCGGATAGGTCGCCATGAAATTCGTGTCGGCGAGGACGCTCGCAACGGCGTCCGCATAGACCTTTTGCAGTGGCGCGACCGCGCGGGTGACCCGCCGCACATCGTCGAGGAACGGGTAGCCATCCGCTCCCCAAATGTCGGGAAAAGCGACCCTGAAGGTCGCAGGATCCATCCACCAAAGGACACGTCCCCAAGGACCGAGCGGCGGATAGCCCAGCACGACCGGATTGTCGGCGTATGAGCATCCCCAGGAACATTGGGCCACCCAGGCCAACCATTCCTGGTAGGACAGCGGCGCGCCCTCATCGATATCCAATTCGTTGCTGACTTCGAAAATGATCGAGGACGCTCCGCCGTCGAAAGATCGGGCCGCGGCATATTGGACAAGTTGCCGTGCATAGGACCGGTAGCGCTCCAGGATCGTCTGCGGCCAGGTCTCCGCGGGGCCATAGGCGGCGAAGCTGAGCGGCATGAAGTAGGCCACCGGGAAATGCAGCGATAGCCCGTGCTGGAGGGCCCAGTCGATCGACCCCGTCAGATTGTCCCAGACGCCGGGCGGGCTCGGCCTGAACACGCCGTCGCCGTCGAGATCGCTGTAGACGTCGGCCTGGAGAATCCGCATGCGCTTCATTCCGAGGCCGGACAGCGTCGGCTGCAGCGGCCCGAGCGAAGCGAAATCGTGCGGCGCGTGCGCGCCCTGGAACAGGCCGCGCAAAGTGGCGAGATCGTCGCCGCTGTCGCTCTCCGCGACGATCCCGGCGGCGTCGATCACCAGCGATGCGGCGCCGGCCGGCGTCGGCGCGATCTGCAAGAGAGCCGCCACGAACCAGCATCCGGCGCAAATGATGACCGACCAGCGCGTTCGCGTGGACGTGAAGTTCTCTGGTTCGAGCACAACAGCCCCCGAATGTCGCAACAGCGCGGTCCGGGAACCTAGTGTTGTGTGATGTCGATCATACGACGTGGGGTTGTCGTTTCGATGCTCGACGTCGAACGAAGAGGGCCGGATCGACGATCCGGCCCTCCCTTTCGGCCTTCGAAATCGATGCGACGCGTGACAGCACCGCGGCGCACTCTCCCTCCCGCAGGCCGGAGAGAACGCAGGTCGTTTACGCCGCCGCCTGCTTCTTCGGGGCGAAGCGCTGGTAGAAGGTCTCGCCGGTCTTGGCCATGTCTTCGAGCAGCTTCGGCGGCGTGAAGCGCGAGCCGTATTTGCCTTCGAGCTTGTGGCAGAGCGCGACGAACTCCGTGGTGCCCATGAAGTCGATGTAGCTCAGCGTGCCGCCGGTGAACGGCGCGAAGCCGAAGCCGAGGATCGAGCCGACATCGGCCTCGCGCGGATCGGTGATGACGTGATCCTCGACGGTGCGCGCCGCTTCGACCGCCTGCACCACCAAAAAGCGCTGCTTGAGCTCCTCGACGTCGACGGTGTCGGGATCGACGTGCTTGGGCTGCAGCGCGCCGATGCCGGCCCACAGCGCCTTCTGGCCTTTGCCCTTCTCCGGATAGTCGTAGAAGCCCTTGGCGTTCTTGCGGCCGAAGCGGCCCTGCTTTTCGACCATCTCGACCATCAGCTTCTTCTGCTGCTGATCGACCGCCTGTTCGCCGAGATCGGCCTCGGTGGCCTTCATGATCTTGAGCACCAGATCGAGCGCGACCTCGTCGGCCAGCGACAGCGGCCCGACCGGCATGCCGGCCATCTTCGCCGCGGTCTCGATCATCGGCGCCGGGATGCCTTCCATCAGCATCTCGAGGCCTTCGGCGGTGAAGCGCAGCACGCAGCGGTTGGCGAAGAAGCCGCGCGAATCGTTGACCACGATCGGGGTCTTGTTGATCTGGCGGGTGTAATCGAGCGCGGTCGCAAGCGCGACGTCGCCGGTGTTCTTGCCGACGATGATCTCGACCAGCATCATCTTCTCGACCGGCGAGAAGAAGTGGATGCCGACGAATTTCGACTGGTCCTTGAACTCTTCGGCCAGCGAATTGATCGGCAGCGTCGAGGTGTTGGAGGCGAAGATCGCGCCTTCCTTCAGCAGCGGCTGCGCCTTGGCGTAAGTCTCCGCCTTGATCTTGCGATCTTCGAACACCGCCTCGATCACCAGGTCGCAATCCGAGATCGCGTTGTAGTCCGGCGTCGCGGTGATGCGCGACATCAGCGCCTCGGCGTCGGCCGGCTTGGCGCGGCCCTTGGCGATCAGCCCGTCGATCACCGACTTGCAATGCGCCTTGCCCTTGTCGGCGCTTTCCTGATCGCGGTCGATCAGCACCACGTCGATGCCGGCCTTGGCCGAGACGTAGCCGACGCTGGCGCCCATGAAGCCGGCGCCGATGATGGCGAGCTTCTTGACCTTGGTGGGCGGCACGCCCTGCGGGCGGCGCGCGCCCTTGTTCAGCTCCTGCATCGACAGGAACAGGCTGCGGATCATCGCCGCGGCTTCCTTGGTCTGCAGCACCTTGGCGAAGTAGCGTGACTCGATCCGCAGCGCGACATCCATCGGCACCAGAAGGCCCTCATAGACGCAGCTCATGATGGCGCGCGCGGCCGGGTAGTTGTCGTAGGTCTCGCGGCGATAGATCGCGTTCCCCGCCGGAAACATCATCATGCCCTGCTTGGAGAACACCGGGCCGCCGGGCAGCTTGAAGCCCTTCTCGTCCCACGGCGCCACCGCCTTGCCGCCGCCCTTGATCCGGTCCTTCGCGGCCGTGATC
This sequence comes from Rhodopseudomonas sp. NSM, assembly GCF_052445935.1. NCBI lineage: Bacteria > Pseudomonadati > Pseudomonadota > Alphaproteobacteria > Hyphomicrobiales > Nitrobacteraceae > Rhodopseudomonas > Rhodopseudomonas sp. NSM. The sequence goes on from NZ_JBQTCH010000009.1 coordinate 10,635, forward strand.
AGATCCGCCGCCGGCACCACGGCGTCGACCAGCTTCCAGGCCTTGGCCTTGTCGAGCTTGATCTGATCGCCCTTGAGCAGGATCGTCATCGCGTCCTGCGGCGAGACGATACGCGGAATCCGCTGGGTGCCGCCGCCGCCCGGGAACAGGCCGACCTTGATTTCGGGCAGGCCGAGCCGCGACTTCGGATTGTCGGCCGCAACGCGATAATGGCAGGCCAGCGTCACTTCGAAGCCGCCGCCGAGCGCCAGGCCGTTGATCGCAGCGACCCAGGGCTTACCCGAGGTCTCGATGCTGCGCAGGATCTGCGACAGCTTGCGGCTCTCGTCGAACAGCATCTGCTTCGCGGCTTCTTCGCCCTTGTCCTTCCGGATCTGCGCGAACTGCTTGTTCATGGTTTCCAGCATTGCCAGGTCGGCGCCGGCGCAGAACGACTCCTTGGCGGAGGTGATCACCACGCCCTTGACCGCGGCGTCCTTGGTGGTCTGCTCGACGATCGCGCCGAGTTCCTCGATGGTCCTGGTATCGAGCACGTTCATCGAGCGCCCGGGCAGATCCCAGGTCACCAGCGCGATGCCGTCGGAATCGGTCTCGATCTTGAAGTTGCTGTAGCTCATCGCGGTGTGCTCCGGTTCTAACTGATTAGCTAAACGTTGCTTAAGAGATGCTGACTAGGCTCCGGCCTTCAAAAGTCCGAAAGCGAGGCGAGTGATGAGTTCCGCGTGCGCCGAGTGTCGCGACGACATGTCGATCCCCTTCGAGATGAAGATGGCTTTCCAGCCGATCGTCGATCTGTCGGCGCAGCGGGTGTGGGGCTACGAGGCCCTCGTGCGCGGTCCGAACGGCGAGCCAGCCGGCACCGTGCTGTCGCAGGTCTCCGACGAGATGCGCTACCGCTTCGACCAGGCCGCCCGCGTCCTGGCGATCGAAACCGCCGGTGCGCTGTTCCCCGACACCGACACCAAGCTGTCGATCAACTTCATGCCCAACGCAGTGTACGAACCCAACGCCTGCATCCAGAAGTCGCTGGCTGCGGCGAAGCGCGCCGGGTTCCCGCACCGGAACCTGATGTTCGAATTCACCGAGAACGAGCGGATGGTCGATGTCGCTCACGTGATCAAAATTATCGAGGCTTACCGCAAGCTCGGCTTCCTCACCGCGCTCGACGATTTCGGCGCCGGCTATGCGGGCCTCAGCCTGCTCGCCAAGCTGCAGCCGGATCTGATCAAGATCGACATGGAGGTGCTGCGCGATATCCATCTCAGCCGCGCCAGGCAGGCGATCGTGGCAGGCATCGTCGGCATCGCCCGCGAACTGGACATCCGCGTGCTGGCCGAGGGCGTGGAATGCGAACAGGAATGCGCCGTGCTGCGCGCCGCCGGGATTTCGCTGTTCCAGGGTTATCATTTCGCCAAGCCCGCTCTGATGGCTCTGCCCGAGGTGCCGCTGCTGAAGCCGTCGATCGACGTCAAAGCTGCCGTGTAGCGACGTAGGGTGGGCAAAGGCGCGAAAGCGCCGTGCCCACGCGAACGACCGAGACCGGGATGGTGGGCACGCTTCGCTCTGCCCACCCTACGGCCCCGATGCAGCCGATCACACCCGCTCGATGATTGTCGCGGTGCCCATGCCGCCGCCGATGCATAGCGTCACCAGCGCGGTCGATTTGTCGGTGCGCTCGAGCTCGTCGAGCACGGTGCCGAGGATCATCGCGCCGGTGGCGCCGAGCGGATGGCCGAGCGCGATCGCGCCGCCATTGACGTTGATCTGGTCGTTGTCGATCTCGAACGCCTGCATGAAGCGCAGCACTACCGAGGCGAACGCCTCGTTGAGTTCGAACAGGTCGATGTCGCCCTTCTTCATGCCCGAACGCTCGAACAGCTTCTTCGTCACGTCGACCGGGCCGGTCAGCATCATCGCCGGCTCCGAGCCGATATTGGCGAAGGCGCGGATTTTCGCGCGCGGCTTGAGGCCGTGCTTCGCGCCGGCTTCCTTGCTGCCGAGCAGCACCGCGCCGGCGCCGTCGACGATGCCGGACGAGTTGCCGGCGTGGTGGACGTAGTTGACCTTCTCGATTTCCGGATGCGACTGGATCGCCACCGCGTCGAAACCGCCCATCATCGCCATCGCGGCGAATGACGGCTGCAATTGCCCGAGCGACTGCATCGTCGTGGTCGGGCGCATGTGCTCGTCCTTGGCCAGAATGGTCAGGCCGTTGATGTCCTTGACCGGCACCACCGATTTGTCGAACCGGCCCTCGTCCCACGATTTCGCGGCGCGCTGCTGGCTCTGCACCGCGTAGGCGTCGACGTCGTCGCGCGAGAAACCGTATTTGGTCGCGATCAGGTCGGCCGAGACGCCCTGCGGCATGAAGTAGGACGGCACCGCCATCGACGGGTCCATCGGCCAGGCGCCGCCCGAAGCGCCGATGCCGATACGGCTCATCGATTCCGCGCCGCCGCCGATCACCAGTTCGTGCTGGCCGCTCATGATCTGCGCCGCGGCGAAGTTCACCGCGTCGAGACCCGACGCGCAGAACCGGCTGATCTGGATGCCGGGAACGGCTTCGCCGAGGCCGGCGTTCATCGCCGCGAACCGCGCGATGTCGGAGCCGGCTTCACCGACCGGATCGACCACGCCCATCACGACGTCGTCGACCACGTCCTGCTTCAGGTTGTTACGTTCCTTCAGCGCCTTCAGCGGCACGGTGGCGAGCGCCAGCGCGGTCACCTCGTGCAGCGAGCCATCGGCCTTGCCGCGGCCGCGCGGCGTGCGAACGTGATCGTAGATATAGGCTTCGGGCATCGGTTCTCTCCCGTTTCGGTCCGCGCTCAGAGTGCCGGACGAATTACACAATCGCATGTCGATCCGTCGTTGCGAGGAGCGAAGCGACGAAGCAATCCAGCTTTTGCTTGCAGCACTGGATTGCTTCGCTGCGCTCGCAATGACGCCGCTTCGTCAGAACGCTTCCGCCGGCAATTCCATCGTGGTGGCGCTGCCGGTCTGGATCCGCGCCAGATGCAGCGCGGTTTCGGGCAGCGAGCGCTCCATGAAGAACCGGCCGGTGACGAGCTTGGTGGTCAGATAGGGCGTGGCACCCTCGGCGGCAATCTTGTCCTGCGCGACCTTGGCCATCTTCGCCCACATGTAGCCGCAGGCCACCAGGCCGAACAGTTGCATGTAATCGGTGGCGCCGGCGCCGGCATTGTCGGGCGCCGCCATCGCGTTCAGCATCAGCCAGGTGGTGGCCTGCTGCAGATGGCCGAGCGAGGTCGACAGCGGCGTGACGAACGGCTTCATCGCCTCGTCGCCGCCGTGCTCCTTGGCGAAGGCGCCGACCTCGGCGAAGAACGCCATCACCGCGCGGCCGCCGTCGCGCGGCAGCTTGCGGCCGACGAGGTCGAGCGCCTGAATGCCGTTGGCGCCCTCGTAGATCATCGCGATGCGGGCGTCGCGAACGAACTGCTCCATGCCGTTGGCGGCGATGTAGCCGTGGCCGCCATAGACCTGCTGCGCCAGCACCGCGTTGGAGAAGCCGACATCGGTCAGCACGCCCTTCAGCACCGGCGTCATCAGGCCGAGATGATCGTCGGCGATCTGCCGTTCCTTGGCGTCGTCGGAGCGATGCGCGACGTCGCTCTTCAACGCGGTCCACATCACCAGCGCGCGGGCCGCCTCGTTGAAGGCGCGGATGGTGAGCAGCACGCGGCGCACGTCGGGATGCACGATGATCGGATCAGCCGGCTTGTCGGTCGCCTTCGGCCCCGACAGCGCGCGGCCCTGCAGCCGCTCGCGCGCATAGGCGACCGCGTTCTGATACGCGACCTCGGACTGAGCGAGGCCCTGCACGGCGACGCCGAGGCGAGCCTCGTTCATCATCACGAACATGCCCTGCATGCCCTTGTTCTCTTCGCCGATCAGCCAGCCGGTGGCCTCGTCGTAGTTCATGGTGCAGGTAGCGTTGCCGTGGATGCCCATCTTGTGCTCGATCGAGCCGCACATCACGCCGTTGCGGGCGCCGAGCGAACCATCGGCATTGACCAGGATTTTCGGCACCACGAACAGCGAGACGCCCTTGATGCCGGCGGGCGCGCCTTCGATCCGCGCCAGCACCAGATGGATGATGTTCTCGGACAAATCGTGCTCGCCGGCGGAGATGAAGATCTTGGTGCCGGTGATCTTGTAGCTGCCGTCGGCCTGCTTCACCGCCTTGGTGCGCAAGAGCCCGAGGTCGGTACCGCATTGCGGCTCGGTGAGGTTCATGGTGCCGGTCCACTCGCCGGCGGTCATCTTCGGCAGATACAGCGCCTTCTGCTCGGCGTTGCCGTGGACCAGCAGCGCCGCGGCGGCGCCCATGGTCAGGCCGTGATACATCGAGAACGCCATGTTGGCGGAGATCTGGAATTCGGCGACGGTCTGCGTCAGCGTCACCGGCAGGCCCTGGCCGCCGAATTCGGGCGGCGACGACAGGCCGAGCCAGCCGCCTTCGGCGATCTGCTTGTAGGCTTCCTTGAAGCCCTTCGGCGTGGTGACGCTGCCGTCGTCGTGGCGGACGCAGCCCTCGCGATCGCCGACCGCGTTGAGCGGCGCCAGTACCTGCTCGCTCAGCCGCGCCGCCTCGTTGATGATCGCGTCGCGGACGTCGGGCGCAGCATCGGCGAAGCCGGGCAGGTTATTGTACTTGTCGAAATGAAACACGTCGTTCAGCAGGAAGCCGACATCTTCAACCGGGGCCTTGTAGATCGTCATGCGTTTCTCTCGATCGGGATCAGTTGCGAGGGGTCCGCCGTTGAATGGATTTCACACGGCGGCCAGATGAATTCGACCGTTTGCCGGCGCCTTATTGTCGCGCCAGTTGCTCTCCCATCAGCCGATGCAGCAGGTTGATCGCTTTCAGCGGTCTTACCATGACCTTGAAACGGGTAATACGGCCATCGTCGGCGAAAGTGATGATGTCGACGCCATTGAGCTTGACGCCGTCGATCACATTCTCGAATTCCAGCACCGCGCCGTCATCGCTGCGCCATTCGCCCACATAGGTAAACCCCGGGCCGCCGAGCACCTTCTCGGCGCTGCTGAGGTACTTGAACACGATCTCGCGCCCGGCCTGCGGCGTATGAACCACCGGGCTCTCGAACACGGCGTCGGGATGCAGCAGATCCCACAACGCGGCCTCGTCCTTGGACTTCATGAAGGCGTACCACTTGTCGAGCCCGGTCAAGGCCATCGGCGACGCTCCAGATCAACGGGACAAATTGTGGAGGGACGTAAGGAGAGGGAGGATGTTGCCGAACACGAGTCGCGCGCAACATCAATCGACATGCGCAGCCGCGCCGACTTGCGGAGGCCGCAACGCGGCGGTCGCGCGGATCCAGCGCCGGGCCAGGATGTCGTGCATGAGCGCTCCTCCCACAGGATGATCCGGGCGGCCGCGAGGGGGCGCGCACTCTGACGATCAATTCCATACACCTATGAATGGCATGTAACGGCGCAGGCTGGACCTGTCAATACACTGGTGTATGGTCCCGACATGGACTCGGATACCAAGGATCGGCTGACACGTTCGGACTGGCTCGCCCACGGGCTGCGCACCCTGGCGCGGCGCGGCCCGCAAGCGCTCAAGGTCGGCGATCTGGCGGCCGGATTGCAGGTGTCACGGGGAAGCTTTTACTGGCACTTCAGGGACGCGACGGATTACCGGCTCCAGCTCCTGCAACTCTGGCAGGAACGGGCGACCGATCAGGTGTTTCGCGAGATCGACACCTCGATCATCGGCCCTGCCCGACTGACGCACCTGATGAAACTCGCCTTCAACGAGGACCGAAGTCTCGACAGGGCGATCCGTGAGCTGGCCGCGACCGACTCCGCCGCGGCCCAGATGGTTGCCTCGGTGGATGCCCGGCGCATCGACTATCTGTCCAAGCTGATGATCGAGTCGGGCGTCGAAAGCCGGCGCGCGCTGCCGCGGGCCGAGTTCCTGTACTGGGCCTATATCGGCCAGACCGCGGTGCTAAATCCGGCGCACACCGTCGTGACGGAATCGGATATCGACGATCTGAGCGCCCTGTTCACCCGATAGCGAGCGAACACACCGGGCGACCGCGCGAAGGTGTGGCGGGCGGGTCGCGACCGACAACTTTACGGCGTCGCCGGCGCAATCCTTAACTCGGTATTTACCCTAACAGGAAAAAGTCGATGCCAGAGGCGGCCCTCCCGCATTGAATTCGGGTGTCTTTCGGCACGGGACACGACGGGGAGGATTCGCGGGCGCCCACAGGCGCCAGTTCGGAAGCGGACAAGGGCATGAATCGCGTATCGTGGAGCGTCGAGGGCATCGAACCGTCAGTGCGCGAAAGGGCGGAGGCCGCCGCCAAGCGCGCCGGCATGTCGCTCGCCGACTGGATCGATGGTCAGCTCGGGGATACCGCGTCTCAAACGCAGCCACAGCCGCAGCCGCGCTCGGCCGACACTGCCCGGGAGCCGATCCGCGCCCCGCTGGCGGAAAAGAACGCGACAGAGGTCGCTGAAATTCACCAACGGCTGGACTCCATCGCCCGCCAGATCGACCAGATTTCCCGCCCCCCGGCGGTGCGCAACGAGCCCGGCGTGGCGCGGCAGCTCAACGACGCGATTTCGCGGCTCGACGCCCGGCTGGCACGGATCACAGAGCCCAAGGCGGCGTCAGCGACTCCGTCAGCGGCTCCGTCAGCGACCGCGCCGCAACAGCCCTTCTCCGCCCCACAGACCCCGACCGAACGCGTCGAGCGCGCCGCGGCGCAGGTCTATCACGCCTCGCCGCCGCTCGATCCGGGTTCGCTCGATCGCGCGATCGCCGAAATCGCCGCGCGCCAGTCCGAGCTCGATGCGCCGGTCGACCAGATGCCGCTGCGCCACTCGCCACCGATCGCTCCGGCGATGACGCCGCCGCAGGCCCGGCCGGGACCCGATTTTTCCAGCCTGGAGCGGCAGCTCCTCAAGATCACCAGCCAGATCGACGCGCTGCAGCGCCCCGACGTGATCGAACAGTCGATCGCGGCGTTCCGCGCCGATCTCGCCGACATCCGCCAGACCATCACCGAAGCGATGCCGCGCAAGGCGATCGAGTCGCTCGAAAGCGAGATCAAATCGCTGTCGCAGCGGCTCGATGAGACTCGCTCCAATGGCAGCGACGCCGGCGTGATCGCCGGGATCGAACGCGCGCTCGGCGAAATCCGCGATGCCTTGCGCTCGCTGACGCCGGCCGAGCAGCTCGCCGGCTTCGACGAGGCGATCCGCAATCTCGGCGGCAAGATCGACATGATCGTGCGCAACAGCGACGATCCCGGCACGATTCAGCAGCTCGAGAATGCGATCGGCGCGCTGCGCGGCATCGTTTCCAATGTCGCCTCCAACGAGGCGCTGGCGCAGCTCAGCGGCAACGTCCACACGCTGGCCGACAAGGTCGATCAGCTCGCGCGCGCCGACAGCCACAGCGATTCCTTCGCGGCGCTGGAAAGCCGCATCTCGGCGCTGACTGCGGCGCTGGAGAACCGCGAGCGGCCGGTCGCCACCGAATCCACCGAGCAGCTCGAAGGCGCGGTCCGCGCGCTGTCGGAGCGGCTCGATCACATGCCGGTCGGCAACGACAGCCCGTCGGCGTTCGCGCATCTCGAACAGCGCGTTTCCTATCTGCTCGAGCGGATGGAGACGGCCGCCGCCCAGCGCGGCAGCGGCGATCTCGGCCGCGTCGAGGAAGGGCTGCAGGACATCCTCAGGATGCTCGAGCGGCAGCAGGAAAACTTCCACCACATCGCCGATCTCGGTCGCGCGGCCGCCCCGCAGTTCGATTCCGGCGTCGTCGAATCGATCAAACGCGAAATTTCCGACATCCGCCTGAGCCAGTCGGAAGTCGGTCGCCATACCCAGGATTCGCTGGAGGCGGTGCACAACACGCTCGGCCATGTCGTCGACCGGCTGGCAATGATCGAAGGCGACCTGCGCAATGCGCGGGCTGCGCCCCAGCCCGCCGCCACGCGCGAGCCTCCGAAGCCGCAGCCGCAGCCGGCCGCCACCGCTTCGGTCGCGCCGCCGCAAGTGTCGCCTCAGGTGTCGTTGCCACCGCGCCCCGAATTGCCGAATCCTGCTGCCGCGACCGCCTTCGCGGCGGCGCCGCGGGAGTTCGCGCCAACGCGTCCCGCGCCGGAACCGGCCGCGCCCGCGCCCGCGCCTCGGGCGATCCTGGATATTCTGACGCCACCGGCCAGCCGCCCTGCCGCTCCCGAGCCGCAAATCATGGCGCCACGGCTGCCGGCCGATGCTTCTCTGCCGCCGGATCATCCGCTCGAGCCCGGCACCCGCCCCCCCGGCCGGGTCGCATCGCCGTCGGAGCGGATCGCAGCCTCCGAGAGCGCGATCAGCGAATTCGCCGGCGCCAAGCCGGAGCCCGCCAGCAGTTCGAGTTTCATTGCGGCCGCCCGCCGTGCCGCACAGGCGGCGGCCTCCGCCACCGCGCAATCCGGAGACAACACAAAGGGCGACGGCGGCAAGTCCGGCCCGACCCCGGGCAAGCCCGGCTCCACCATCGGATCCAAGATCCGGTCGCTGCTGGTCGGCGCCAGCGTCGTGGTGATCGTGCTCGGCACCTTCAAGATGGCGATGAACCTGCTCGATGACGGCCAGATGGTCCCCGCCGCCAGCCTGAGCGAGCCGGCGCCCCAGATGATGCCTGAGACGGACGAAGACGAGGATGCGGCGCCGCCCGCCGCGACGAACCCGGCCGCCCCGGCGCCGGCGCCGGCGCCGTCGATGACGTCCCCAACCCCGATCAACCAGCAATCGCTGTTCGCGCCCCCCCGGGCGCCCGCTCCGGCTGCACCGATCGCTCCTGCATCCGCCGATGTCACCGGCACGATCCCGTCGCCGCAGGCGAGCACCGCTCCGAGCGCGGCCGCCACGGTCGCGATCCCGGCCGGCGAAACCCTGCCGGACGCGATCGGCGGACCGGCGCTGCGCAAGGCCGCGCTGAAGGGCGACGCCGCGGCGGCCCATGAGGTTGCGACCCGCTACGCCGAGGGCAAGGGCGTCACCGCGAATTACGAGGAAGCGTCGAAGTGGTACGGCCGCGCGGCGCAGGCCGGCATCGTGCCGGCGATGTTCCGGATGGGGACCCTCAACGAGAAGGGTCTCGGGGTGAAGAAGGACCTCGACACGGCCCGCCGCTACTACATTCAGGCCGCCGAGCGCGGCAATGCCAAGGCAATGCACAATCTCGCGGTGCTCGACGCCGACGGCGGCACCAAGGGCGCCAACTACAAGAGCGCGGCGGAGTGGTTCCGCAAGGCGGCGGAGCGCGGCGTCGCCGACAGCCAGTTCAACCTCGGCATCCTGTATGCGCGCGGCATCGGGGTCGAACAGAACCTCGCCGAATCGTTCAAATGGTTCAGCCTCGCCGCCGCCCAGGGCGACGCCGATTCCGCCCGCAAGCGCGACGACGTCGCCAAGCGACTCGATCCGCAATCGCTGTCGGCAGCCAGGCTCGCGATCCAGACCTTCACGGTCGAGCCGCAGCCGGACGACGCGGTCAAGGTCTCCGCGCCCGCGGGCGGCTGGGATGCGCAGCCGACCGCAGCCGCCAAGCCTGCGGCCAGCAAGCGCGCGGCGCGTTAAGCCTGTTCGTTCACCGTCTTGGAAACGAGACGCCGGCCGGGCTGAAAAAAGCCCCGTCGTCGCGGATTCGTTAATCCCTGCTCAGGTCGATTTCGGCTATTCAGGGGCTGCCGGGTCGCTCGCGATCCGCGCTTTCAGCCACAGCGACGAACTCCGAAGCGACCGCGCGTGCAGCTTTATCTTCCGATCGCAGACCTTCCGGTCAACGTCCTGCTCATCCTCGCGATGGGCGCTGCTGTCGGGTTCGTGTCCGGGATGTTCGGCATCGGCGGTGGCTTTCTGTTGACGCCGCTGCTGATCTTCGTCGGCATCGCGCCCGCGGTCGCGGTGGCTTCGGTCACCAGCCATATGGCGGCCTCCTCGTTCTCCGGCGCGCTGTCCTACTGGCGACGCCGCGCGATCGATCCGATGCTGGCCTTCGTGCTGCTGTGCGGCGGCGTCGCCGGCACCGCTCTGGGCGTGTGGTTCTTCGTGCTGATGCGCGCGATCGGCCAGCTCGATCTGACCATCGCGCTATCCTATGTCGTACTGCTGACGGCGGTCGGCGGGCTGATGGTCTATGAGGGCCTGCGGGCGATCCTGCGCACCCGCCGCGGCGAGGTCGCGCTGAGCGGCCGCACCGGCAACCGCAACTGGATCCACGCGCTGCCGCTGAAGATCCGGTTCAAGCGCTCCAAAATGTATCTGTCGGTGATTCCGGTGGTGGCGATCGGCCTCCTGATCGGCTTCATCGGCGCGGTGATGGGGGTCGGCGGCGGCTTCATTCTGGTGCCGATGCTGATCTATCTGCTGCGGGTACCGACCAGCATGGTGGTCGGCACTTCGATGGTGCTGACGCTGGTGACGATGCTGATCGCCACCATCCTGCACGCCGCGACCAATCATCTGGTCGACGCGGTGCTGGCGCTGATGCTGATGGTCGGCGGCGTCACCGGCGCGCAGTTCGGCGCCCGCGCCGGCCAGCGCATCCGCAGCGAACAGCTCCGGCTGCTGCTGGGCCTTCTGGTGCTCGCTGTCGGCATCCGCTTCGGGATCGAGCTCGGGATCCGCCCGAACGAACTGTTCACCGTCCGTGACACGGGGCCGAGCTGATGATGCGGCGCGCCGGATCAGCCCTGACGTTCGCCATCGCTGCGCTGATCGGGCTCGCCGTCACTTGCCCGGCACACGCGGAAAAACTGATCGTTTCGGTCTCCAACGCCCGCGTCACGGTGACGCCGAACTATTCCGGCGGCGAGCTGGTGCTGTTCGGCTCGGTCGAACGCGACACGCCGGCGCCGGTCGCGCAGATGCCGTACGATCTGGTGGTCACCGTGATCGGCCCGCGCACCGACATGGTGACGCGCCGCAAGGAGCGGAAATTCGGCATCTGGATCAACACCGATTCGCGGCAATTCCTGATGGTGCCGAGCTATCTGGCGGTGTTTTCAAACCGGCCGATCGAGGCGATCGCCGCGCCCGACGTGCGGCGGCGGCAGCAACTCGGCATCAGGCACACGCTGCTGACCCAGCGGATCGGCACCGACTACGCCGACGTCGTCGCCGACGACCAGTTCCGCACCGCTTTCGTGCGCCTGCGCGAGGAGCGCGAGCTGTACGCCGAGGACCCGGCGGCAGTGAAATTCCTGACGCCGACGCTGTTCCGCACCGGCATTCCGCTGCCGGCGGAAGTGCCGATCGGCAGCTACGAGGTGCACATCAAGCTGCTCGGCAATGGCGAACTGCTGACCCAGACCGAGACCTCGTTCGAAATCGCCAAGGTCGGCTTCGAACAATTCGTCGCCACCGCGGCGAGGCAGCACGGCATCATCTACGGCCTGGTGACCGCGCTGATGGCGCTGGCGACCGGATGGATGGCGTCGATCGTGTTCAGGCGAGACTAGCGCTGTTCCGACCGACGCCGCGCCGATGCTACCCCGCCGTCATTGCGGGGCGGGTCGGCCGCGTCACCAGGTAAATGCCGATTGCGACGGGGATCACGCCGAGCAGATCGCGGCCGTCGATGGCTTCGCCGAGCACGACCCATGCGAACAGCATCGCCAGCGGTGGCATCACGAAATGCCAGGCGCTCGCCGCGGTCGCGCCGTACAGCGTCAACAACCGGAACCACAGCCAGTAGGCGACGATCGAGCCGCCGAGCACCAGGTACGCGAAGGCGCCGGCAAGTCGCCAGCTCGGCACGATGTCGCCGACGCTCGACAGCGTGAAAGCGAGAGGTGTCAGCGCCAGGCCCGCGGCGAGGTTCTGGATGCCGTTGCCGATCCACAGGCTGCCTTGCGGCGCGAGTCGCTTGAACAGAATAGTGCCGGCGACGATCGACGCGAGCGAGGCCAGCGTGAAGGCGATGCCCTGCCACGCCTCGGCCCCGATCGCGATGCGGTGCCAGACGATGAAGGCGACGCCGGCGACGCCGAGCACCAACCCGGCGAGTTTCCGCCAGGTCAGCTTTTCGTGCAGCAGCAACGCCGCCAGTACCGCGGTGAACACAGGATTGGCGCTGACGATCAGCCCGCCGATGCCGGCGGAGACGGTTTGCAGGCCGACATAGCCGAGTCCGAGATAGAGCGCGTTGTTGGCTAGGCCGAGCAGCGCGCAGATCGCAACGTCGCGCGGGCGCAGCGTCCATGGTTCGCGGCGAACCGCCGCGATGCCGAGGATCAGCACGCCGGCGAGGGTGAACCGCCCCGCCAGCAGGATCAGCGGCGGGCAGTCGGCGACGCCGACCTTGCCGGCGACGAAGGCGAAGCTCCACAGCCCGCAGAACAACATGATCTGCAGCGGCCGGGTGTTGAAGCCGGGCGTGGTCAAGGACGTGGCGGGCACCAGCGACATGGCGGTCTCCTGTCCAGCCGGTTTAGGCACCCGCGTTGTCATTGAGAAATTAAATGATAGAATAGATCCCAGTGGATTTTCGAATGGTGCGTCGATGCTGGACCTCGAATTGCTGCGCAGCTTCGTTTCTGTGGTCGATGCCGGCGGGTTCACGCGCGCCGGCGAGCGGGTGCACCGGACGCAGTCGACGGTGAGTCAGCAGATCCGGCGGCTGGAGGACGATCTCGGCCAGCAATTGCTCAATCGCACCGGCAAGGATGTGACGCCGACCGAGGCCGGCGAGCGGCTGCTGTCATACGCGCGGCGGCTATTGGCGCTGGCGGAAGAAGCGCGCGACATGGTGGCGCGAGCGGGACAGGGCGGCGCCATCCGGCTCGGCATTCCGGAAGACTTCGCGGCCTACCGCCTGCCGCGGCTGCTCGGCAGCTTCGCGCGCGCAAGGCCCGGGCTGCGGCTCGACGTCCGCGCCGACCAGAGCCTCAACCTGAAGCGCGATCTCGAACGCGGCGATCTCGATCTCGCGCTGCTGAAGCGCGAAGCAGGTGGCGCAGGCGCGATCGCGGCGTGGCCGGAGCGGGTGTACTGGGTGAACAGCAGGGATCACCCATGCAACGCCAAGGCGGACCCGGTGCCGCTGATCTTCTTCCCGGGCGGCTGCCTGTATCGCCGCAGCGCCATCCACGCGATCGAATCGGCCGGGCGGCGCTGGCACATGGCGTACACCAGCGCCAATCTCGCCGGCATTCAGGCTGCGGTCGCCGCCGGGCTGGGGCTTTCGATCCTGTCGGAAATCGCGATCCAGGCCGAGCACCGCAAGCTGACCGCACGCGACGGCTTTCCGCCGATCGACCGCACCGAACTGGCGCTGGTCGCCGCGCCGCAGGCGAGCCCCGCCACGCTGCGGCTCGCCGACAAGCTCGCCGAATTCTGCGAAGAGGTTTACGCCAAGGCGGCGTGAATCGGCCGAACGGCGCGATGCGTCGCTGTGTATTTCTGCCCCAACCTCGCCGCGAGTCATTTCGGGGCGCGCACAGCGCGAACCCGGAATCTCAGCCGCGCGTCGCAGCCGTCGAGATTCCGGGTTCGCTCGCTTTGCGAGCGCCCCGGAATGACTCGGGGAGGGGCGGTGCAGATTAGCAGCAGCGCGACGATGCGATGGCGTGGAGGCGGTTGTCGCCGAGCACATGAGCCATGAAGGCGGCGCCGCCGAACAGCTTTGCGAAGGCTGCGTCGCGGATATTGAGGCCGCCGGTATAGGCACCGAACGCCGGCATCACCACGCGCGTGCCGTCGCCGGCGAAGCAGCGCCGCTCGACGCTGCGGCCACGGCGGCTCACGCGTGCCTTGGGATGCAGGTGGCCGGCGATCTCGCCATGGGCGCCGGTCGGCTCGTGCCGGAAGACGACGCCGCCGAGCGCGATCTCGCCGGCGACGCAGCCGCCGAGATTGGCGGGCAGCGCCGGATCGTGATTGCCGGCGATCCAGATCCAGTCGCGCCCCACCTGCAGTGCCGAAAGAATATCGCGGTTGGCGTCAGACAGCCGGTCATGCGCGTCGCGATCGTGAAAACTGTCGCCGAGCGCAATCACCGTTTTCGGATTGTAGCGCGTGACCACAGCGCCGAGCCGGCCGAGCGTGGCAACGGTGTCGTAAGGCGGCAGCAGCACGCCGCGCATCGCGTAGCTCGAGCCCTTCTCCAGATGCAGATCGGAGACGACGAGCAGCCGCTCGGACTCCCAGTACAGCGCACCTGACAAATCCACGACAAACCTCTCTCCGGCGATCGGCAGAGAGGCGTCTTCGATCGGATCTGGGTCGCAGAGCATCGTCATGGCCGTGCTTGTCCCGGCCATCCACGTAGGACCCGGGAGAGTAAGAGATCGTAAATGCGCGGGACAAGCCCGGGCATGACGGCGACAGGGACGCCGTAGGAAGCGTCACCGACGCTCCGTCGCCTCGCGCACCAGTTCCTCGGCGGCCTCGGCGAGCAGTTCGTCGGAGGCCTCGCCGTACACGGCTTCGCGGCCGATTTCCAGCATCACCGGCACCGCCAGCGGCGAGACGCGGTCGAGTTCCTTGTGGACGATGCGTCCCTTGATTCGCGTCAGCATATCACCGAGACGGCGCAGATCGAGCAGGCCGGTGGCGGCGTCGGCGCGGGCGGCGCGCAGCAGCACATGGTCTGGCTGATGCCTGTTGAGCACGTCGTAGACCAGGTCGGTCGAGAACAGCACCTGCCGCCGCGACTTTTCTTCGCCGACGAAACGCCGCGCGATCAGCCCGGAGATGATCGCCGCGTAACGAAACGTGCGCTTCATCAGCGCCGATTCCGCGAGCCAGGCTTCGAGATCGTCACTGAGCATGTCGGGATCGAACAGCGCATCGAGATCGAGCCGGCCCTGCCGAATCATCTGCGACATGTCGCCGATGCCCCACACCGCCAGCGCGTATTCATTGGCGACGAAGCCGAGCGGCCGGGCGCGGGCGCGCTCCAGCCGCCGCGTCAGCAGCATGCCGAGCGTCTGATGCGCGAGCCTGCCTTCGAACGGGTAGCAGACCAGATAGTATTTGGCGGCGCGGGGAAAGGTCTCGACCACAAGCTCGCTGCGGCCGGGCACGCGCGACGCCTTCGCCTGCAGCGCCAACCAGTCGCGAACCTGATCCGGCAGGCCGGTCCAGCTCCGCTTGTCGGCGAGCAGACCGCGGACGCGTTCGGCCAGATAGGTCGACAGCGGAAACTTGCCGCCCATATAGGAAGGCACCCGCGCGTCCTTGTCGTGCGCGCGGGAGACGTAGACCTGGTACTCCATCAGCGCCTCGTAGCGCACCACCTCGCCGCCGAACACGAAGGTGTCGCCCGGCGTCAGGCCTTCGATGAAGTACTCCTCGATCTGGCCGAGCATCCGGCCGCCACGCGCGATCGCGCCGGTGTGGCCACCCCCCTTCGACTTTGCCGAGCGCACCAGCTTCACCTTCAGCATCGCCTCCTCGACGATGGTGCCGACGTTGAGCCGGTACGCCTGCCGCACCTTCGGATTGGCGACGCGCCAGCGGCCCTGCTTGTCCTGCCTGATGCGGGCGAAGCGCTCGTAGCTCTTCAGCGCGTAGCCGCCGGTGGCGACGAAATCTAGCGTGTCGTCGAAATCGGCGCGCGTGAGATCGGCATAAGGCGCGGCGCTCCGCACTTCGACATAGAGGTCGTTCGCGAAGAACGGCTCGCCGCAGGCGCAGCCGAGGATGTGCTGCGCCAGCACGTCGAGCGCGCCCTTGCGCTGCGGCGGGGTGTCCTGCGCGTTTTCAGCCACGGCGGCGATCGCCGCGGCGCATTCCAGCACTTCGAATCGGTTGGCCGGCACCAGCACTGCACGCGACGCCTCGTCGATGCGGTGATTGGCGCGGCCGATCCGCTGCATCAGCCGCGAGGCGCCCTTCGGCGCGCCGACATTGACGACGAGATCGATGTCGCCCCAGTCGATGCCGAGATCGAGCGACGAGGTACACACCACGCCGCGCAGCCGGCCGGCCGCCATCGCGTCCTCGACCTTGCGGCGCTGCGCGACGTCGAGCGAGCCGTGATGCAGCGCGATCGCGAGGTTGTCGTCGTTCATGCGCCAGAGTTCCTGGAACAGCATCTCGGCCTGGCTGCGGGTGTTGACGAACACCAGCGTGGTGTTGTTGCCCCTGATCAGGTCGTAGATCTCGGCCAGCGCGTGACGCGCCGAATGCCCGGCCCAGGGCAGCCGCTCCTTGGTGTCGAGCATCTCGACGATCGGCTGCGCCGCGCCGCCGGCGACGACGATATCCGCCGACACCGGGCCGCTGTCCGGCTGCGGCACCAGGAAGCGCGCGAGTTCGTCGGGATCGGCGACCGTCGCCGACAGCCCGGTGGCGCGGAGTTGCGGCGCGATCCGCCACAGTCGCGCCAGCCCGAGCGACAGCAGATCGCCGCGCTTCGAGGTGACCAGCGCGTGCAGCTCGTCGAGCACGATCCGCTGCAGCGACCCGAACAGATACGGCGCGTCGTCGGAGGCGAGCAGCAGCGCGAGCTGCTCCGGCGTGGTCAGCAGGATGTCGGGCGGGTACTTGCGCTGCCGCGTCCGCCGCGACACCGGGGTATCGCCGGTGCGGGTCTCGACCCGGATCGGCAGATTCATCTGCGCAATCGGCGCTTCGAGATTGCGCGCGATATCGACCGCAAGGGCTTTTAGGGGAGAGATGTAGAGGGTGTGCAGGCCGCCTGGGCGCGGCATCAGTCCTTCTCCCCGCGCGCGGGGAGAAGGTGGCACATCAGGCACAGCCTGATGCGCCGGATGAGGGGGCGTCTCGGTGATCACCGTCGCTTCCCCAAGTGGACATTCATCAGCCCCCTCACCCGACCGACCGGCTTCGCCGGCCGGTCGACCTCTCCCCGCAAGCGGGGAGAGGTTAGAAGACAGCTCCACCAGCGTCGGCAGGAACCCGGCCAGCGTCTTGCCGGCGCCGGTCGGGGCGATCAGCAGCGCGGAGCGCTGCATGCGTGCCTTTTCCAGCAGATCGAGTTGATGCTCGCGCGGCGTCCAGCCGCGCGCGGCGAACCAGCGGCGGAAATGTTCGGGCAACGGATCGGGAGAAAACTCGGAATCGGCGCGGGTCACACGATGAAGCTAGGCACTCGCGTCGCCGGGGTCGAGGCCGTGCGCGTAAAAAGCAAACGCCCGCCAAAGGCGGGCGCTGCAATGCGATTTGACCCGGACTTATTCAGCGACCGGCTTGTCGGACACGATCCAGTCCTTGCCGCTGAATTCCATCGTGTAGAGGGTCTTGATCGAGGTGTAGTCGTCCGGCTTGTAGGAGTAGCTCACGCCCGGCAGCATGTGCGGCGCGCGGAAGCCGCCCAGCATCGACGCCTGCTTGATGACGTTCTCACGCGTCAGCTCGTCGCCGCAGCGGCGAAGAATCTCCGCCATTGCGGCGGCCTGCGCATAGCCGGAGAACGCGATCGAATTGTCCGGCGTGACGTTCGGCAGGTACTTCTTGCGCAGTTCCTCGAACGCCATCACGTCGGGGTCGCTGGCGTATTTCGGCGATCCGATGTCCTTGGTGTAGGCGATCGCGACGATCCCCTTGGCGTTTTCGAGGCCCGCGGCTTCGAGAATCGAACGGCCGGTCGAGCCGGCGGACAGCAGTTGCAGCGGCTTCCAGCCGAGTTCGACGACCTTTCGGATCGACTGCGACGACGCCTTGCCGGTGGTGATGTTGTAGAACACGTCGGCGCCGGATTTCGACAGATTGATCATCTGCGAATCGATCGTCGGCTCGGTCAGGTCGTAGCTCGCCTCGGCGATCACCTTGGCCTTGCCGCCGGCGTCTTCCAGAACCTTCTTGAACGGGCCGAGGAAGTCACGGCCGAAATCGTCGTTCTGGTAGAGAATCGCGATCTTGGCCTCGGGCTTCACGCTGAGCACGTATTTGGCGAGAATCCGCGCCTCGGTGGGATAAAGCGGCAGACCCGCCATCGTATATTTGAATTCCTTGGGGTTGTTCCACTTCGACGCCCCGGTGTTCAGCAGCAGCTGCGGCACCTTCTTGTTGTTGAGATATTTATGGACCGCCGTCTGCGGGGCGGTGCCGAGCGAGCCGTAAAGCGCCAGCACCTCTTCCTGCTCGACCAGACGCCGGGTGGCTTCGACCGCCTTCGGCGCGCTATAGGAATCGTCCAGAGTCAGGAACTTGACCTTGCGGCCGTTGATGCCGCCCTTGTCGTTCAGCATCTGGAAATAGGCTTCGCCGACGCGGCCGAGCACGCCGTAGAGCGAGCCGGGGCCCGAATGCGGAACGGTCTGGCCGATCTTGATCTCGGTGTCGCTGGCGCCGGGATCGTACTTCTTCTCCGCCGCTGCAGCCGACGTGGCCGCCAGCATCACGGCGGCCAACGCGGCAGCCGGCGCAAACACGGAATTCGGGCGTCGTTTCATCAAGTTTCCTCCCCTGGTGTGCCGGTTCGCTGGCGCGTCCGGTTCTCGTTTGCCGCGGCGTGGATCGCTCTTTCCGGCGCGTCATCCTGTGCGGAACACCTTTGGACCGCAACCCTCGACGCGCAATAATTCAGGCTGGATTTCCCGCACAACGGCAGATTCAGACGAAATTTGCAGGCTTTTGACAGCGACCTGTGGACGCAGCCTTCGGCGACTTCCGCCCCGCCCGGATTCCGTCCGTTAATCAATCGTTTACGGCTTCAGCCGCGACCGAATTTCACCGGGTGTGGCCGCACGGGTACAGCCCGGCGCAGGCATCGGGGGTAAGAATTGGACAATTATCAGGAAGGTCCATGCATGAAAAAGATTCTCGCCGGTGTGGCGCTCATTGGCTCAGCCGTCAGCGCCCAGGCAGCCGATCTTGCCGTCAAAGCCCCCTACCTCAAGGCGCCGATCGCGGCCGTCTATGACTGGACCGGCTTCTACATCGGCGGAAACGTCGGTGTCGGCCTTGGCCGCGGCCTGCAGAGCCACGTTTTCCCGGCCGGCGGCGTCGCCGACAACTCCTTCCTGTCGCCCCATGGCGTGATCGGCGGCGGACAGGTCGGCTTCAACTGGCAGTCCAACACCACCTTCCTCGGCCCACTGCTGATCGGCATCGAAGCCGACATCCAGGGCAGCGGCATGACCGACGGCCATACCAACCTGAACAGCCTCCTTGGCGTGTCGAACTTCAATCAGAAGCTCGACTGGTTCACCACTGTGCGCGGCCGCATCGGTATGGTGCGCGGTCCGGTGGTCGGGTACGTCACCGGCGGTTTCGCAGCAGCCGACGTCAAGACCACGGTGACGCAGCCGGGCCTGGTGCCGTTCAACTTCAGCGAGACCCGCACCGGCTGGACGATCGGTTCCGGTGTCGAAGCGGCGATCGGCGGCAACTGGACCGGCAAGATCGAGTATCTTTATCTCGACCTCGGCAACCGCAACGACGTGTTCGGCACCCAGGCGCTGCGCACCGAATATCGCGAGAACATCTTCCGCGTCGGTCTGAACTACCGCATCGGCGGCACCGGCATGTACATCACCCCGCCCCCGGCGAACTGGGCTGGCCTGTATCTCGGCGGCAATTTCGGCGGCGCCACCGCCCACAACCGCTCGACCTCGTCGCTCATCGGCCTCAACGAAGACTTCAATCTGTCGCCCGACGGCTACTTCGGCGGCGGCCAGATCGGCTATAACTGGCAGGCCGCGAACTGGGTGTTCGGCGCCGAAGCCGACTTCCAGGGCTCGACCCAGAAGGACGACCACGCCGGCGTGTTCGGTTCGAACATCCTCTACAACCAGAAGCTTCCCTGGTTCGGCACGGCCCGCGCCCGCCTCGGCTACACGATCGGTTCGACCCTGATGTACGCCACCGGCGGTTACGCTTACGGCAACGTCAAAACCAACATCGTGACCCCGGTCAGCAACGAGACCTTCAACCGCACCCGCAGCGGCTATGCGGTCGGCGTCGGCGTCGAGACCCCGTTCCAGCTGTTCGGCCTGCTCGGCCCGAACTGGACCTCGAAGACCGAATATCTCTATGTCGACCTCGGCTCCACCAGCGACATCTACGCCGGCGGCGTCGGCGTGAGCACCAGCAAGGTCACCAACCACATGCTCCGCACCGGCATCAACTATCACTTCAACCAGCCGGTGGTCGCGAGGTACTAAGCCGACCATTCGGCACCGAAGACATCGAACCCCGGCCTTGCGGCCGGGGTTTTTGTTTGTGCTGATGCAGCAGAACGGGCGGGCGAACCGCATAACGGGCCGACGGAACCCGCAGGCCGGGCTCGTTTGCGTGTCGGGCCCGCCTATATTGTGACCATGCGCCCGCACGAACTCCTGATCCCGACCGCCCAAGGCCTGTGCTGCAAGCCGGGCGGGTTCCACATCGATCCGGTGCGGCCGGTCGATCGCGCCGTGATCACCCACGGCCATTCCGACCACGCCCGCCCCGGCCATGGCGCGGTGCTGGCCACCCGGGAAACCCTCGACATGATGCGGCTGCGCTACGGCGACGATTTCGCCGGCAGTACGCAGGCGATCGGCTATGGCGAGACCGTCCGGCTCGGCGAGACGTCGGTGACGTTTCACCCCGCCGGCCATGTGCTAGGCTCGGCGCAGATCGCGGTCGCATGCGGCGGCATCCGGATCGTTGCGTCCGGCGACTACAAGGACGCGCCCGACCCGACCTGCACGCCTTTCGAGATCGTGCCCTGCGATGTGTTCATCACCGAGGCGACGTTCGGGCTCCCGGTGTTTCGCCATCCCGACGCCGCCGACGAGGTGCGCAAGCTGCTGGCGTCGGTGGCGCTGTTTCCGGAGCGCGCGCATCTGGTCGGCGCGTACTCGCTCGGCAAGGCGCAGCGGGTGATCGCGCTGATCCGCGAGGCCAGCTTTGATGCGCCGATCTATCTGCACGGCGCGATGGAGAAGATCACGCACTATTATGCCCGGCGCGGCGTGCCGCTCGGCGAGCTGCGGCCGGTCAGGGGCGTGAAGAAGGCCGAGCTCGCCGGCACCATCACGCTGGCGCCGCCGTCCGCGACCTCGGACCTGTGGACGCGGCGCTTCCCCGATCCGCTCACCGCCTTCGCCTCGGGCTGGATGCGGGTCCGCGCCCGCGCCCGGCAGCGCGGCGTCGAGCTGCCGCTGGTGATCTCCGATCACGCCGACTGGGACGGCCTGACCGCGATCATCAAAGCGACCGGCGCCGGCGAGATCTGGGTCACCCACGGCCAGGAGGACGCGCTGGTGCATTGGTGCCAGAGCATAGGCCTGGCGGCGCGACCGCTCGATCTGGTCGGCTATGGCGACGAGGACGACGATGCCGGAATGCCGGCGAACGAGGCCGCCGAGGCATGAACCGTTTCGCCGAACTGCTCGACCGTCTGGCTTATGAACCCGGCCGCAACAACAAGCTGCGGCTGATCACAAATTACTTCCGCGCCACCGAAGACCCGGATCGCGGCTATGCGCTGGCCGCACTGACCGGCGCATTGTCGTTCCGCCACGCCAAGCCCGGCATGATCCGGGCCCTGATAGCCGAACGCACCGATCCGGTGCTGTTCGGGCTGTCCTATGATTACGTCGGCGACCTATCGGAGACCGTGGCGCTGATGTGGCCATCACCCCGCAAAGCAGCCCTCCCCCCTACCCCTTGCGGGGAGGGGTCGGGGGTGGGGGTCGACAACGGAAGCCTATCCTCGCCCCCTCACCCCAACCCTCTCCCGCAAGCGGGAGAGGGGGCTCGCCGTGCATCGGGAGAGGACGATGCTTCACCATCAAGCGCGGCAGCGAGCGCCGGCCACAACAAACCGCCGCCTCCGACCCTCACCGAGATCGTCACCACGCTGCATAGCCTCGGCAAGGCCGAGCTGCCGGCGCAGCTCGCGCGCTGGCTCGACGAACTCGACGAGACCGGTCGCTGGGCACTGCTGAAGCTGGTCACCGGCGGTCTGCGGATCGGCGTCTCGGCGCGGCTGGCCAAGACTGCGGCCGCAGCGCTCGGCGACAAGGACCCGCACGACGTCGAACTCGTCTGGCCCGGGCTGGAAGCGCCTTATCTCGATCTGTTCGCCTGGCTGGAAGGCCGCGGCCCGCAGCCGGTCAATCGCGACCCGGCGCCGTTCCGCCCGGTGATGCTGGCGCATGCCGTCGACGACACCGACTTCGCCGGAATGAATCCCGCCGACTACATCGCCGAATGGAAGTGGGACGGCATCCGCGTCCAGGCGGTGAGCGGCCGCGACGAGCAGGGCGACATCAAGGCGCGGCTGTATTCGCGCAGCGGCGAAGACATCACCATGAGCTTTCCCGACCTGCTGCCGTCGCTTCGCCTTGCGGGCGCGATCGACGGCGAATTGCTGGTGTTGCGCGACGAGCGCGTGCAGTCGTTCAACGTGCTGCAGCAACGGCTCAACCGCAAATCGGTGACGCCGAAGCTGACGAAGGGGTATCCGATCCATCTGCGCGCTTACGACCTGCTCGGCGACGGCGACGACGATCTGCGCACGCTGCCCTTCGCCGCGCGGCGCGCTCGGCTGGAGGCGTTCATCGCCCGGCTCGATGACCCGAAGATCGATCTGTCGCCGACGGTCGCGTTCGCCGATTGGGACGGTCTGCGCGCAGCGCGGCGCGATCCGGCCAGCGCCGGCGCCGGTCTCGACGCCGACGCGGTCGAGGGCGTGATGCTGAAGCGGCGGGACGCGCCGTATCTGCCGGGCCGGCCGAAAGGCCAGTGGTGGAAATGGAAACACGACCCGCACGTCATCGACGCCGTGCTGATGTATGCCCAGCGCGGCCACGGCAAGCGCTCGTCCTACTACTCGGACTACACTTTCGGGGTCTGGACAGAGGGCGATGGCGGCGACCGGCTCGTCCCGGTCGGCAAGGCGTATTTCGGCTTCACCGATGAAGAGCTGCTGCAGATCGACCGTTTCGTCCGCCGCAACACCACCGAGAAGTTCGGCCCGGTCCGCCATGTCGTGCACGAACCCGACCAGGGGCTGGTGCTGGAGGTCGCGTTCGAGGGACTGCAGCGCTCGCCGCGGCACAAGTCCGGGGTGGCGATGCGGTTTCCGCGAATCAGCCGGCTGCGCTGGGACAAGCCACCGCGCGAAGCCGACCGGCTGTCGACGCTGGAGCGGATGCTGAAGGCCGACGCCGCAATTCCGGCGGCCCGGGCCGCTGGCGGGCATTGACGCGATCGAACCTGTTTCCCATCTGCGTTTCACCGACTAACATGCGGCCTGACCGCGCAAGGACATCAGCGATGCGAAACGATCCCCGCGACCTGCCCGCGACCGACGACGGCCTGACCCGCTTCTTCGGCGGCTCGCCGCTGGCGGTGCTGTTGCGGCTCGTGCTGATGTCGATCCTGGTCGGCGTGGTGCTGGCGGCGATCGGTCTCGATCCGTGGAACATCCTGGTCAGCATCCGGCTGCTGTTTCAGCGGATCTGGGATCTCGGCTTCGACGCGATCAGCGGCATGTGGCGCTACTTCCTGCTCGGCGCCGTCATCGTGATTCCGATCTGGCTGCTGTCGCGCCTGTTCGGCGCGCCGCGCGGGAGATAATCCGCGCGGATCGGAGTTTTGCCTCCCGCCTCTTCCGTCACCTCGCGACAGGTATTCGCCATTGCCGGTCCGGCGATGGTCGCCAATCTGACCACGCCGCTGCTCGGCGTGGTCGCCACCGCGGTGATCGGACGACTCGGCGACGCCACCATGCTCGGCGGCGTGGCGATGACATCGGTGATCTTCGACTGCCTGTTCTGGCTGTTCGGCTTCCTGCGGATGAGCACGCTCGCATTCACGGCGCAGGCGCTCGGCGCAGGCCAGACCCGCGAGGTGCCCGCGCATCTGTACCGCGGACTGATCGTCGCGGCTGCAGTCGGCATGCTGCTGATCGTCCTGAAAGACCCCCTGGCCGCCGCACTGATCGGCGCGATGGGCGGCAGCGACGGCGTCAGCGCCGCGGCGAAGACCTACTTCACCATCCGGATCTGGTCGGCGCCGCTGGTGCTGGCGAATTTCGCCGTGCTCGGCTGGCTGGTCGGACAGGCGCGCGCAACGCTCGCGCTGTGGGTGCAGGTCGCAATCAACCTCGTCAATATCGCAGCGACGATCGCCCTGGTGCTGTGGTTCGACTTCGGCATCGCGGGCGCGGCGACGGCGGCAGTGATCGCGGAAGGCTGCGGCCTGCTGATCGGACTCGGAATCGCCGGATGGCTCGGACGCGGCATTCCGCGCGCGCCGCGGGCGATGCTGTTCGATCCGGGCCGCCTCAGGCGGATGTTCGCCGTCAATCGCGACATCATGATCCGCACCGCGGCGCTGATCGCCGTGTTCCTGTTCTTCACCGCGCAGGGCGCCCGCGACGGCGATCTGGTGCTTGCGACAAACTCGGTGCTCAACAATTTCCTGATGGTCAGTGCGTTCTTCCTCGACGGCCTCGCCAACGCCGCCGAGCAGCTCTGCGGCAGGACGCTCGGCGCTCGCGACCGCGACGGCTTCGTCGCTGCGACGCGGCTGGTGATCCTGTGGGGCTTCGGCTTCGCGCTGGTGGTGAGCGCGAGCTACGCGCTCGCCGGCCCGCTGCTGATCGACGTGATGACGTCGAACGCCGAACTGCGCCGCGCCGCCCGCGACTATCTCTGGCTGGTGACGCTGGCGCCGGTGCTCGGCGTGTTCGCCTTCGCCTATGACGGCGTGTTCATCGGCGCCACCTGGGCGCGCGAAATGCGCAACCTGATGCTGCTGTCGCTGGTGCTGTTCTTCGTCGCGTGGCTGGCGCTGCGCCCGTTCGGCAACACCGGGTTGTGGATCGCCCTTCTGTCGCACTACGTCTGGCGCGGCGGGCTGCAGGCGCTGCGCTATCCGGCAATGCTGCGTGCCTCGTTCTCGCCGGCAGCGGTCGGCTGAATTTTCCTCAAGCTGACTGCTTCGCCTTAGGCCGATCTTCACGACCGCGCGAATTCTGAAAAAACGCCCTTCGCGAGATCGGAGTTCTCGAAATACCATCGCTCCGAGGATCACAAAGGAGAGCTGGAATGTGCAATGCCTGCCCTGAACTCGGATTGTCGCGCCGGACCCTGTTTCGAGGCGGGATCGGACTACTCGCCGCGGCCTCGTTGCCGCTGGCCGCCCATGCGCAGGCCACCAGCCCGAGCGAAACGCCGGATGCGGCGCTCGACAAGCTGATGCAGGGCAATGCCCGCTATGTCGGCAATCAGCTCCGGGAGCGGGACTTCTCCTCCGGCCGGGTCGCGCGTTCGCAGGGCCAATCGCCATTCGCCGCGATCCTGGGCTGCGCCGATTCCCGGATCGCACCGGAGCTGGCGTTCGATCAGGGGCCGGGCAGCCTGTTCGTCGTCCGCGTCGCCGGCAATTTCGTCACGCAGGACGGCCTCGCCAGTCTCGAATACGGCGCCGCGGTGCTCGGCACCAAGGTGATCATGGTGCTCGGGCACAGCAATTGCGGCGCGGTGAACGCCACCATCGGCGCGCTGCAGAAAGGCAACGACCTGCCCGGTCACATCGGCGATCTGGTGCGCGCCATGAAGCCCGGGATCGAGCCCACCCTCAAGCAGGCCGGCGACGACCTGCCGCAGCGGGCGGTGATCGCGAATGTCCGCAGCAATGCCCAGCAACTGCAACAGTCGAAGCCGATCCTGGCGGACATGGTATCGGCCGGCAAACTGAAGGTGGTCGGCGGCGTTTATGATCTGGCCAGCGGCAAGGTCACGCTGGTGTAACTTCGGCGACCGCCACGTCGCAGGCTCCACGTCCGGCCGGTCCGGCCTCTGTGGCGATCCGATTGTTGCGGCCGGCGTGGCAGCCGGATCGCGGTGGCTGTTGTGCTTTCACCGGCCTCGCGTCGTTCAACGCGACATCGGGGCGCGGGCAATCCGGCGATGGTTGGGCTTCCGCTCACCCTCGCCTCGGCGTAGAGGTGCCTTGGCTTGGAAACCGCCCGGCCGAGGGATCCGCGATGCAACTGCGATTTGTCGGCTGTGGCGATGCGCTCGGCTCCGGCGGCCGGCTCAATACCTGCTTCCACGTCTCGGGCGAGAGCGTCAATTTCCTGATCGACTGCGGCGCGACGTCGCTGCCCGCGCTGAAGCGCTACGGCATTTCGCGCGATGCGCTCGACCTGGTCCTGATCACCCATTTTCACGGCGACCATTTCGGCGGCCTGCCGTTTCTGCTGCTCGATGCGAAATTCGCCAAGCGCAAGCGGCCGCTGGTGATCGCCGGTCCGCCCGGCATCGACATCCGCCTGACGCGGTTGATGGAAGCGCTGTTCGAACATTCCTCGGCCACTGATCCGACGTTCGACCTGCAGGTGGTTGCGCTCGAGCCGGCGGCACCGCGGACCTTCGGCGCGGTGACGGCGACGCCGTTTCCGGTGGTACACGGCGATTCCGGCGGGCCGTTCTATGCCTACCGGATCGAGGCAGAGGGCCGCACGCTGGCCTATAGCGGCGACACCCAATGGACCGACACGCTGGTCGACGCCGCACACGACGCCGACCTGTTCGTCTGCGAGGCCTATACCTACGACCGCGCTGTGAAGAATCATCTCAGCCTGAAGGCGCTGGAGACCCACCTGCCCGAGATCAACCCGAAACGGCTGATCCTCACCCACATGGGTGACGAGGTGCTACACAAGCTGGACGGCGTGTCGCACCAGGGCGCTAGCGACGGGCTGATCGTCGAGTTGTAGATCGCGGCGCGCCGTCCTTCCGGCAAAAGGCACGTCATTCCGGGGCGCGAGCGTCAGCTCGCGAACCCGGAATCCAGAGATGACAAACTCTTCGAGATTCCGGGTCTGCGCGCTGATGCGCGCATCCCGGAATGACACTGCGTGGTCGGCGTTACACCGGCCACTCTTCGGCGGTGATGGTCGGCGCGTCCGCGCCGACGATTTCCGACAGCGAATCCCGCCCGGTGCGCAGCAGCGTCGAGGCGAGATCGGCCTTGATGCTGTCGACGAGGCCGAGGCCCTTGTAGATCAGCGCCGAATAGAGCTGCACCAGGCTGGCGCCGGCGCGGATCTTGGTCAGCGCTGCGCCGCCGGAATCGATGCCGCCGACGCCGATCAGCGGGAAGGCGCCCTCGGCGCGGACATAGGTCTCCGCCACCATCCGGGTCGACAGCCGGAACAGCGGCCGTCCGCTGAGGCCGCCCTGCTCGTTCATCCGTGTCCGCTCCCGCAGCATCGGCGAACGCGATAGCGTGGTGTTGGCGACGATCATGCCGTCGACCCGGCGCGAGCGGGCGATGTGCACCACATCGTCGAGTTCGCTGAGCGTGAGATCGGGTGCGATCTTCAGCAGCACCGGGGTGTCGCCGGCGCTGGCACGCACCCGCTCGCGGGCCTCGATCACCCGCGCCAGCAGATCGTCAAGGGCCGCAGCCTGCTGCAGATTGCGCAGGCCCGGCGTATTCGGCGACGACACGTTGACGGTGAAATAGCTCGCCACCGGCGCGAAGGTCTCGATCAGCGACACATAGTCCGCGACGCGATCCGGACTATCCTTGTTGGCGCCGACATTGACGCCGAGGATGCCGCCCTGCTGCGCCCGCGCCGCCAGCCGCCGCAGCACCACCTCGGCGCCGTCGTTGTTGAAGCCCATCCGGTTGATGACGGCCTCGTCACGCTCCAGCCGGAACAGCCGCGGCCGCGGATTGCCGGCCTGCGGCTTCGGCGTCACGGTGCCGATCTCGACGAAGCCGAAGCCGAGCCGCAGCAACGCATCCGGCGCTTCGGCATTCTTGTCGAAACCGGCGGCGATGCCGACCGGATTGGGGAAGTTCAGCCCGAAGGCGCGCACCGCGAGCTTGGAATCGTCCGGGCGCGGCTTCACCTGCGGCAGCAGCCGCAACCCCTGGATGGCGAGGCGGTGGGCGTCTTCGGCATCGAGCAGACGCAGCAGCGGGAGCGAGAAGGCGTCGAAGGCGCGGATCACGGCGCGACCTCCGCCAGATCGTGGCTGCCGTCGGCGCGGGTTGCGATCTTGCGGATGCCGGTGACGGCGCCGAGATCGAGTTCGCCGTAGAGATGCGGAAACAGCTCGCCGCCGCGCGACGGCTCCCAGCGCAGCGCCGGCCCCAGCCTGTCCGCATTGACCGCGATCAGCTCGAGACCAGTCTTGCCGGCATAGTGCCTGGCGAGTGTCTCCGCCAATTGCTCCGCAGTGGAGAAATGGATGAAGCCATCGCGGCTGTCGTCGGCGCTGCCACGGTAGACGCCGGCCTGCTCGGCCTCGCGCCACGCCGAGGCGTCACAGATCTTGTAAATCGTGCGCAAAGGCCCGGATTCCCGTTGCGGCTGGTGTGTAGCGGATCGGTCGTGCAACCCGCGACCGCCCGACAACCGAAACAACATCCGCGGAAACAATAATTTGCGCACGTCCTGATCGCTGAAACCGGATCCCCCAGAGCGGACCGGCGCGCGTTCGGTTGCCTGGAAATCGTCCGGGCTTGCGTCGACCGTATCGGTGGCCTCGATGCACTGCAAGCGTCGCGTTTTTGTCGCTGGACGGGATTGCAGAACGCCGCGCGTTGAGGTAATAATTCCTAGTTGTCAAGCTTTTTCTGCCGCCCGGCCGCGCCGGGCTTCGCCAGGGGGATGGCCGCGATGCAAATGCTGACGCACGACCAGATCTGGACCGCGCTCGACCGATTGGCCGAGCGCTCGGGCCTGTCTCCATCCGGACTCGCCAAGAAGTCCGGACTCGATCCGACCACCTTCAACAAGTCCAAGCGGATCACAAATGATGGCCGCGAACGCTGGCCCTCGACCGAATCGGTGGCGAAGGCGCTCGCCGCCACCAATACCGCGATCGACACCTTCGTGCAGCTCATCACCGACCGGCCGCGGGTGGTGCAGTCCGTGCCGCTGCTCGGCCTCGCCCAGGCCGGCGCCGGCGGCTTCTTTGACGATGGCGGGTTTCCGGCCGGCAAGGGATGGGACGAAATCGGCCTTCCGTCGATCAATGACGAGCACGCTTATGCGCTGGAGATCTCCGGTGAATCGATGAAGCCCGCCTATCGCGACGGCGACATCATCGTGGTGTCGCCCGGTACCGCAATCCGGCGCGGCGACCGCGTGGTGGTCAAGACCACCGGCGGCGAGGTGATGGTGAAGGAGCTGAAGCGACGCACCACCAAGATCCTGGAGCTGGCTTCGCTCAATCCCAGCCACCCCGACCGGATGCTGGCGCCGGCCGAAGTCGAGTGGATCGCGCGTATCGTCTGGGCCAGCCAGTAACCGCTCCCGGGGTAGCTTTTCGTCGGATTCACAAAGTTCCCGGAGTGGCGGATGGTAGCCCCATCCCCAATTCCGGAGCACCTACCGATGGACCGCCGCGCTATCCTCAAGGCCTTTGCAGGCCTCGCCCTTTGTCCGCTCTGCGCCAGTGCCGGCGCCGCCGGCGAAGGCACGCATCATTGGGGCTATGACGGCGACGGCGGACCGGGGAAATGGGGCGAACTCGATCCGGCCAACCAGTTCTGCAGCATCGGCGTGCAGCAATCGCCGATCGATATCGGCGCGACGGTCAGCGCCAATCTGTACCCGATCGAGATCCGCTGGGCCGGCAAGGCCGACAGCATCGTCAACAACGGCCACACTATCCAGCTCAACGTCGCCGACGGCAGCACGCTGAAGCTCGGCGGCGTAACCTTCAAGCTGGTGCAGTTTCACTTTCATCACCCCAGCGAACACCTGATCGACGGCAAGAACTTCCCGATGGAAGTACATTTCGTCCATCGCACGGCTTCCGGAACGCTGGGCGTGGTCGGCGTGCTGATGCAGCCCGGCAAGGCGAACGCGACCTTCAGCAAGATCGTCGCGACGATGCCGACCAGCGAGGGGCCGGCCGTCAAGGCCGACCCGGCGATCGACCCGAATGCATTGCTGCCGGAGCAGCGGACCTACTATCGCTACGAAGGCTCGCTGACGACCCCGCCTTGCTCGGAGATCGTCGACTGGATGGTACTGGCCAGTCCGATCACCGTGGCGGCCGACGACATCGCCGCCTTCGCCAAGCTGTATCCGATGAATGCGCGACCGGTGCAGAAGGACAACCGCCGCTTCGTGCTGCAATCGATCTGAGTCGCCGCGAAATCGTCTCGCTATACGAAAAAAGGACCCGATGCGATCGTGCCTCGGGTCCCCTTTTGCAATCGCAATGCGGCGCGGTCCAGCTAGCCGCCGGAGGCCGGCGTGGCGTCAGCGGTGACCGGCGCCAGCGTCACGTCGTCGACCAGCGACGACGACAGCGACGGCACCTGCGCGCCATTGGTGGCGCGCGTCACCGCGAGCCGGGCCTTGGTGAAAGCGGCTTCGGCACTGACGATGCGCGACGAGATCGAGCCGAGCAGCGCGCCGACGAGGATGCTGTTCTGGCCGTCGCCGTCCTCGGCGACCTTGCCGGGCGTCGACGACGACAGCACCAGCGCATTGGCGGGCGCGTTGATCGGCGCGAGGCCATGCGAATAGGCGCGGAAGCGGCGCTCATAGGGATTGCGGCGGGAGGCGTCGACAATCGCCAGCTTGGCATGGACGCCTCGCTCCTGCATCGTGCCGAGCACGGCTTCGATACTGATTCCACTGCGGCGGACGTCGGCCTCGTTCCAGATCCGGGCGTCGACCGGGATCATGTAGCTCTCGCGACCAGACTGGATGCCGTAACCGCCGAAGAACAGCACAACGGTCGAATCGCTTGTGACCCGGGACTTCATCCGCTCGACCGCCTGCAGCATGTCGTTGCGATTGGCATCCTCGATCATGTCGACATCGAAGCCCTCGCGACGCAGCGCGCCGCTGAGCGCGCGGGCGTCGTTGATCGGCTGCACCATCGGCTGCGCCGCATCGGGATATCGGCCGTTGCCGATCACCAAAGCAAAACGCAACGCGGCCGGGCCGGAGCCGTCGATCCGGGTGACATCCTTGCCGCTCTGCGGATCGCCGACACGCTTGTTGAGCGCGGCATGCGCGCCGATCGCCACCGACACCACACCGATCAAAGCGGCGATGGTCGTCATCGAGCGGCGCGACAGGCCGGGTACGCGAAACCTCATCGTCAGTCTTCCTTGTCCGCGCGACATCGTTCGCGCCGGAGACATTCGTCCGTCTGTGAAGGATGAGCCAATTCAGTGCGGGAAAATTACGATCAATTTGCGGCACCGCACCATAACAAAGAATTAGCTGTTCCAAGGCTTTCGGGCAACCCCCGCCCACGGGCGACCGTATAACCCGAAGGCATCGCTCTTCCTAGACCAAGGGTTGCTTGGAACCCATCACCTTTCTGCAGCCAATATTGCGCGGCGTGACTTTGTGCTGGGGCGCTAACCTTGCGAACCAGCTTCGTCTTGAGCGACAAAGGGGCGTCAGCCTTGCGCATGATCGGTCCTGGGACGCAGGGTTAGTCGTCGGAACTGGCTCTGCCGTTCAGCCGATGTGGCACCCGCACCGCAACCGGGCCGGGTCAGCCCGGCCGGCAGCCGGGACGATTTGTCAATCGGTCCGATCCGTGCGACTTCTCAAGGGCTTGACGGTTTCTGAACTGCGGGACGAGAGCATGGATATGTTGAATATGGCCGGCGCGGCGTACCGCGCGCTGACCGCCCGCAAACAGGCGCCATCGCTCTACGACCTGTGCGACCCGGTATTCCTCGGTCGCAAGCACGGCGATCCGCACATCGCCAAATTCTACCGGACCGCCCTCGGCAATCCGGCGCTGCGGCCGCTGCTGCGAAAGGCCGGCTTGCCGGAACTGAACGACCCGGTGCGGTTCCGCGCCATCCGCGACGCGTTGATCGCGGCGCGCGACGATGCCGACCCGGACTGGGCCGCGATCGGCCGCCCGATCGCCGAACTCCTCGACAGCGTCGAGTTGCAGCATCCGCGCCCGCGCACCCACATCGCGCCGGCGCAAATGCCCCGGCTCGCCGACATCGACAGCGCAGTCCGGGCGACCAGCGACCATCTGCTGCGGTCGTGGGAGCACAACGGCTTCATTCCGACCTACGCGGCTTTCAACCTGATCGGCGACCCGGATTTCGGCAGCCGTGAATTTCTCGCGGCGCTCACCGGGCTGAATGCGCGCAGCTACAAGAATTCGACGCTGCTGTTCAATCTGGCGCGGCCGTTCATCGCCCGGTCACCCGCGGCGGGATTGATCAACCCGCCATGGCACGGCATCGCCGAGCCGATCTGGGCGCCGGTGCAGATCCGGCATCGCTCGGCCTATTACGACGCCTTCTACATCGAAGCGCTGCTGAGCTACATCGAGACCGGGCTGGGCACGCCGGAAGACGTCCGGACCGCGCGGCGGATCGTCGCCGACATGGTCGAGTTCTGCATCAGGACCAGCCGCGAGCGCGTCCGGTCGGTCGAGGGCGAAAGCTTCGACGTGATCACAGCGCTGGCACCGCCGCCGCATCCGCGCTTCAGCCGCTTCTTCACGCAGATCAAGCAGAATCTCGGCTTCGGCGTCTACGTGCCCGACTGCGACACCACCGCCTGCGCGATCTCGGCCGCGACTCAGGCCAATTCCACCGATCCGATCCTCGATCAACCACTGATCGATTTCTACGCAAGCTATCAGGTGCGTGCCGGCGCCAACGAACCGCTGGTCACCGTGCCGCTGAACGACACCGTCGACTATGAAGGCGGCATCGTCACCTGGATCGACAGCCTCTCCGGCGAGCGGCCGTTCGGCAACGACCTCGATCCGACGCTCAATCTCGACGTGCTCGAAGTCAGCTTCCGCAATTGCGCACGCTGGGCCATCGTCGAGACGCCGTCGCGCCTCGAGACGGTGCGGCGGATCGTCGATTTCCAGCGGCGGCTGGTGGCGAGCGGCGCCTTCGCCGACCCGAAATCGCACGTCTA
Source organism: Rhodopseudomonas sp. NSM (assembly GCF_052445935.1). Lineage (NCBI taxonomy): Bacteria > Pseudomonadati > Pseudomonadota > Alphaproteobacteria > Hyphomicrobiales > Nitrobacteraceae > Rhodopseudomonas > Rhodopseudomonas sp. NSM. Next base: position 43,516 of record NZ_JBQTCH010000009.1, read on the forward strand.
CTATCTGCCAGAACTGTATTGCGCCTATTTCGGCCGCTGCTACGCCGCCTTCCGCGCCCTCGACGAGGGGGCGAGGCGGGCAATCGATCCGGACGGCGTGTTCGAATTCATCCGCGAGCGCGTGCTGGCTTATGTCCAGGACGAGCTGGTGGCGAAGGAGATGAACGTATTCGACGCCGCACTGGCGCTGATCGCGCTCGGCCATCTGGGCGGCGAGCTCGTGCATTTTACGCCGGCGCTGCACTGCGTCCTCAACCATCTCGGCGAAGGCGGCCGGCGCGGCCCGTTCAAAGCCTATGAATGGAACAAGATGAAGACGCCGACCCGCATCCTGGTCGGCGGCCCGGAAGTCACGTCGGCCTTCGTGCTGATGGGCCTGGCGCTCGCGCGCAAGGCGATCCTGCAGCGCCGGCAACGCGGTTGAGGGAGCCATCGGGCTCTCGCGTCGAGTTGAACCGTTGTCTGCGCGTTGCGCTGGCCGGGCCGTCAAATAACCATCACAATCGGCGGACCTTGCTGCAAACGGATCAGGTGCGCCTGCGTCCCTTCGCCCGGGCTCCGACCGAGATGGCCAACGCATGCTGAAGATTCTCCTGCTTCCGCTTTCGCTCATTCTGCTGCTGCCGGTGACGGCGCAGGCGGCCGATATCACTGGTGTGCCGAAGATCCGCGACGGCGACCATGTCGGGATCGGCAGCGCCCGCATCCGGCTCGCGGGCATCGACGCGCCCTCGATTGACCAGCTCTGCCTCAATCCCAAAGGGGAACGCTGGAGCTGCGGTATCGCCGCGCGCGATGCGCTCGCGGCCCATGTCGCCGGCAAGAGCTGGACCTGCCGTGTCACGCGCACGGAAAAGAACGGTCTCTCGGTCGCCAGATGCGAGGTCGCCGGCGAGGACATCCAGCAATGGATGGTGAAGAACGGCTGGGCGCTGTCTTACGTCCGTGTCGCTCACACCTATGACGCCGACGAGAAGCTGGCGCGAGCGGCGCGCGCCGGACTATGGCAGGGCGCCTTCATCGCGCCGTGGGACTGGCGCGTGCGCAACAGCAAGACGGCGGTTCTCGGCGCCACCCGGCCGCCGAAGAATGCGCGGCGCATCCTGCTCGCTTCGGCCTCCGGCCCAGTCGCGCCGTCGCCCGACTGCACCATCAAGGGCAACGTCAACACCTCGGGTGAATGCATCTACCACAAGCCGACCAGCCGCTGGTATGCGAAGATCCAGATGAAGATCAGCAAGGGCACGCGCTGGTTCTGCTCGGTCGAGGACGCCGTCGCCGCCGGCTGCCGGGAGACGCGACGCTGACCCGGGCTGCTCGCGCCCCGGCCGCTTGAATTCGAACGCGCACAGCGGCAAGGTTCCGCCGCGTTTCAATCTCCCAGAGGACAGCATCATGGCCGTCAGCGCCGGGCGGGAATTTCTGGCAATTCCCGGACCCACCAATATGCCCGACGAAGTGCTGCAGGCGATGCATCGCCCGGCGCTCGACATCTATTCGAAGGCGATGGTGGACCTCAGCGACAGCCTGCTGAGCGACCTCAGCCGGCTGTTTGCAACGCAAGGCAAGTCCTACATCTACATCGCCAACGGCCACGGCGCCTGGGAAGCGGTGATCAGCAACGTGCTGTCGCGCGGCGACAAGGTGCTGGTGCTGGAGAGTGGCCGCTTCGCGCTGGGCTGGGGCAACGCCGCGCAGGCGATGGGCTGCGAGGTCGAAGTGCTGAAGGGCGACTGGCGCCGTGCGGTCAGGCCCGATGAGGTCGAGGAGCGACTACTCCGGGACAAGGATCACAGCATCAAGGCGATCCTGGTGGTGCAGGTCGACACCGCATCGAGCGCCTACAACGATCTCGAAGCGATCGGGCGCGCGATCAAGGCCGCCAATCATCCGGCGCTGTTCATGGTCGACGCCGTCGCCTCGCTCGGCTGCATGCCGTTCGAGATGGACGGCTGGGGCATCGACGTCGCGATGTCCAGTTCACAGAAGGGCCTGATGTCGCCGCCCGGGCTCGGCTTCGTCGCGGTCGGCGACCGCGCCCGCGCAGCACACCAGACCGCCGGCCTGCGCACGCCGTATTGGGACTGGACCCAGCGCGACGGGCCGGAGCACTATCAGAAATACGCCGGCACCGCGCCGGTGCATCTGCTGTTCGCGCTGCGCAAGGCGCTCGACATGCTGTTCGAGGAATCGCTCGAGAACACCTTCATCCGCCACCAGCTGCTGGCGGAAGCGGTACGCCGCGCCGTCGCGGTGTGGTCCGAGGGCCAGGTGTTCAGCTTCAACATCGAGGATCCGCGCGAGCGCGCCGACACGGTCACCACCGTTCGCGCCGCCGAAGGCCACGACCTCTTCGCGCTGCATCGCTACTGCAAGGACAAATGCGGCGTCGTGCTCGGCGTCGGCATCGGCGAACTGCAGGACCGAGCCTTCCGCATCGCCCATATGGGCCACATCAACGCACCGATGATGCTGGGCACGCTCGGCGTCATCGAAATGGCGCTGACCGCGCTCGACATCCCGCACGGCAACGGCGGCGTCGCCGCGGCGATCGGCTATCTGGCGGAGAGCGTGCCGGCTTAGTTTTCCAACGTCATTCCGGGGCTGAGCTAAGCTCGTGACTCCGGAATCCCGAGATGCTCTGCACGCGTCAGATTCCGGGTTCGCTCGCTTGCGCGAGCGCCCCGGAATGACGAAGAGTAGTTACTGCTTCAACCGGAACGCGCCGTCGCGGATTTCGATCAGGAAGGCGGAGCGTTCGTCGTAGCCGTTGTGATTGTCGGGCGTCATGTTCGACAGGCCGTTGTTGAGCGCGAGGTCCTTCGACTTCTCGATCTGGTCACGGATCGCCGCGCGGAATTCCGGCGTGCCGGGCTTGGCGGCCTTGAGCGCCGCGGGAATCGCGTTCTCGACCAGCGTCATCGAATCCCACAGATGCACGCCGAAGATGGTCGGCGCGGCGCCGCCATTGGCGGCCTTGTAGGCGTCGACGAAGCGCGCCTTGACCTTGCGGAACGGGCTGTCGGCCGGCATGTCCTCGGCGCCCGAGAACGCCTCGCCGGCGAAGATCGCACCTTCCACATCCTTGCCGCCGAGCTTGATGAACTCCTCGGTGGCGACGCCGTGGGTCTGGTAGATCGGCCCCTTGAAGCCGCGCTCGCGCAACGCCTTCTGCGGCAGCACCGCCGGCGTGCCGGCCGCGGCGATGAACACCGCGTCAGGCTTGGTGGCGATGATCTTCAGCACCTGGCCGGTGACGCTGGCGTCGCTGCGCGCGTAGACCTCGTGGGTGGTGAGTTCGAAGCCGAGCTTGGGCGCGGCGGCGGCGAGCACCTTGTAGTAGCCTTCGCCGTAGGCGTCGGAGAAGCCGATATAGCCGACCTTCTTGGCGCCGGTCTTGGCGATGTATTTGCCGATCGCCTCCGCCATGATGTCGTCGTTCGGCACAACTTTGTAGACCCATTTGCGGCGGTCATCCATCGGCGCGACCAGGATCGCGGCGGCCGCCATGGTCATCAGCGGCGTCTTCGCCTCGGCGGCGATGTCGATCAGCGGCAGGCTGACCGGGGTCAGCGACGAGCCGATCAGCACGTCGACCTTCTCTTCCGACAGCAGCTTGCGGGCGTTCTGCGCCGCCTTGGTCGGATCGGATTCGTCGTCCAGCGCGAAGTAGGTCACCTTCTCGCCGCCGATCTCCTTGGGCAACGCCGCCACCGTCTTGGATTGCGGCTGGCCGAGCGCGGCGCCCGGGCCGGACGCGCTCATAGTGATGCCGATCTTGATCTCGGCCTGCGCCGCCGTCACGCCGGCCAGCATCGTCGCCAGCGCGACGATCAGAGTCTTGGTCTGTTGCATTGACGTCCTCCTCCGTTGGTTCTTGTAGGTACGCGTCGTATCGTCAGTACTCGTGTCCGCCGAGGCCGAGATAGCTTTCGACCAGTCTCGGATCGGCGGCGATATCCGCCGGAGAGCCCTGCTTGGTGATCGCGCCGAGCTCCATGACGTAGGCGTAGTCCGCGACTTCCAGCGCCGCACGGGCGTTCTGCTCGACCAGCAGGATCGACACGCCGGTCGTGCGCAGATCGGTGAGAATATGGAATACGTCGCGGACGATCTTCGGCGCCAAGCCGAGGCTCGGCTCGTCGAGCATCAGCAGCGTCGGCCGCGCCATCAGCGCGCGGCCCATCGCCAGCATCTGCCGCTCGCCACCGGAGAGCGTCCCGGCGAGCTGCCCGCGCCGCTCCTGCAGCCGCGGCAGTCGGGCGTAGATCTCCTCGATGCTCGCCTTGCGCTCGGCGCGGCTGCGGCGGAAGCCGCCGAGCAGCAGATTGTCCTCGACCGGCATGTCGGCGAACAGCTCGCGCCGCTCCGGCACGAGACAAAGTCCGGCCTTGACCCGCGATTCCAGCATGACGCTGCTGACGTCCTCACCGCGGAAGCCGATCCGGCCGCGCGCTTTCAGCAGGCCCATGATGGCGTTGAGCAGGGTGGTCTTGCCGGCGCCGTTGGCGCCGATCACGGTGACCAGCGCGCCCTGCTCGACCTTGATCGAGACGTCGTGCACCACCTCGGCGCGGCCATAGGCGACGCTGACATTCTGCACCTCGAGCAGCGGCCCGGTCACGACACGCCTCCGAGATAGGCCTCGAGCACCGCCGGATCCTGACGGATCGCGGCCGGCGCGCCCTCGGCGATCTTGGTGCCGAAATCGAGCACCACCAGGCGATCGGCAAGACTCATGACGAAATCCATGTCGTGCTCGACCAGCAGCACGCTCATGCCTTCGGCCCTGACTTCGCGCAGCAACTTCGCCAGCGCCTTCTTCTCGCCGACGCGCAGCCCGGCGGCCGGTTCGTCGAGCAGCAGCAGCAGCGGCTCGAGGCACAGCGCGCGGGCGACCTCGACCAGGCGCAACTGGCCGAGCGCCAACGTGCCCGCCGGTTCATAGGCGACATCGGCGAGGCCGACCCGCGCCAGCGCGCGCATCGCACTGTCGAGCAGAAGTGCCTCCTCGGCGCGATCGAGCCGAAGCATCGCGCGCAGCACGCCGGCCCTTCCGCGCAGATGGGCGCCGAGCGCGACGTTCTCGATCACGCTCATGTCGGCGACGATCTCGACATGCTGGAAAGTGCGGCCGAGCCCGAGCGACGCCGCGCGCTGCGGCGTCTGCGCCTGCAGCGGGTGACCTTCGAATTCGATCCGCCCCGACGTCAGCGGCAGCACGCCGGTGATCAGGTTGAAGGTGGTGCTCTTGCCGGCGCCGTTCGGGCCGATCAGGCCGATGATCCGGCCGCTGTCGACCTCGAAGCCGACGTCGTTGACAGCAACGAGCCCGCCGAAGGTCTTGCGTGCCTGATCGGCCTGCAGCAGCTTCGTGCCGGGCGCCGGCAAAGCGCGGGCCGGCAGCTGGTCGCCGTCGGGAGGCCGCGGCAGTTTCGGCGCCGGTGGCGGGCCGAACAGGATCGGCCACAGCCCATTCGGCGCGGTCTGCAGCAGCAGCACCAGCACGGCGCCGAAGGCGATGATCTCGAAATTGCCGGTATGGCCGAGCAGCCGTGGCAGCCAATCCTGCAACTGATCGCGCAGGAAGGTGATGCCGGCGGCGCCGAGGATCGCGCCATAGACACGCCCGGCGCCGCCGAGCACCGCCATCAGCAGATATTCGGTGCCGGCGGTGATGCCGAACGGGCCAGGCGACACCGAGCGCTGGAAATGCGCGTAGAGCCAGCCGGCAAGCCCGGCCAACATCGCCGCATAGACGAACACCATCAGCTTGGCGCCGGCGGTGTTGACGCCGAACGCTTCCGCGGCGCGCGTCGAGCGACGCAGCGCCCGCACCGCGCGGCCGACCCGGCCGTTCAGCAGATTCTGCGTCGCGATCACCGCCAGCACCACGGCGATCCAGACCACGACGAAATAATCGCGCGGCGCCGTCAGCGCGTAGTCGCCGATCTTCAGTGATGGAATTCCCGGCAGGCCGTCATGGGCCCCGAGCCAGCTCAGATTGCCGAACAAGTAGAAGAAAGCGATGCCCCAGGCGATGGTGCCGAGCGGCAGATAGTGACCGGACAGTCGGACCGTGATCGCGCCGACCGCCAGCGCAACGATCATGGTGACGAGGATCGCCGCCGGCAGCGTCAGCCACGGCGAGATGCCGTAATACACCGTCAGCACGCCGGTGGTGTAGGCGCCGAAGCCGACGAAGGCGGCCTGGCCGAACGAGGTCATGCCGCCGACGCCGGTGAGCAGCACCAGCCCTATCGCCACCAGGCTCGAGATGCCGATATAATTGAACAGCGTGATCCAATAGTCAGGCATCAGTCCGCTGAACGGGAGGAGCAGGATCGCGGCAGCGACAGCCGCGCGGATCAGCCGGGGCGCGGGGAGCTTCATTCCGATTCCTCGGCATGCGGTGCGACGATCGAGCGCCAGGCGAGCACCGGAATGATCAGCGTGAACACCAGCACTTCCTTGAAATTGCTGGCCCAGAACGAAAACAACGCTTCTGCAAATCCCACCGTGAGTGCCGCCAGCACGGTCAGCGGATAGCTCACCAGCCCGCCGAGGATGGCGGCGACGAACGCCTTCAGTCCAATCAGGAAGCCGGAATCATAAGCCACCGTCATCAGCGGCCCCACAAGCGCGCCGGACACCGCGCCGATCAGCGCGGCCAGCGCGAAGGCGATCTGGCCCGCGGCGGAAATCGGAATCCCGACCAGCCGCGCGCCGGTGCGGTTGGATGAACAGGCGCGCAGCGCCTTGCCGAGCAGGGTGCGGCCAAAAAACAGCGCGAACAGCGCCAGCAGCACCGCGGTGACCACCAGCACGGCGACGCTCTGGCCGGTGATCAGCAACTCGCCGAGCGAGAAGGATTGCGACGACAGCGGCGTGGTGCCGGTGCCTTCGGGGCCGAAGAACAACAGGCCGAGGCCCATCAGCGAGAAGTGCACGCCGAACGACGCCATCAGCAGCACCAGCACGCTGGAATGCGCGATCGGTTCGAAGGCGATGCGGTACAGCATCGGCCCCATCGGCATGATCAGCGCAATCGACAGCAAGATGCTGCCGACCTGCCCGATCTTCATCGGCGCCAGAGCCTGCGTCAGCAGCAGCAGCGCGACCGGCAGCGCCAGATCGAACAGCGCGATCCAGGCGACGCGGCGCAGCGTGAGATCGCGGAAATGGCGGATCAGCTCGGACAGCGCGGCCAGACATCCGAGCGCCAGCAACAGCCAAGGCGTCGCCGGCGCGACGCCGTTCTCGAGCGCGGCGATGGTCAGCGCCGTGAACGCGACGAATTCACCCTGCGGCACCAGAATGACCCGCGTGACCGCGAACACCAGCACCAGCGCAATGGCGACGAGCGCATAGACGGCGCCATTGATGATGCCGTCCTGCAAAAGAAACAGGAATATCGTGGTGTCCACGCGTCCTCCCCCGGCGCGACCCGGGCGCTTGAACCGCCCGGTTTTCGCTACGGCTGGTAAAATTCACCAACCGCTCGTTTAATTCAAGGGGGTCATGACGCGGAAAGCCGTCAAAGATCGACGCTGCGCAGCAACATGCCGCGCGGTCCCCCGACGCGCGGCATCGAAGCCTTAGCGCATCGGGCAAAAGCCAAACATCCCTACGATGGGACCAAAGCCGCCCGCCGCATCCAGTGCAGCAGGACGACGCTGCCGGCGACCGAGCCGGCGATCAGCGTCAGCGCCATGAGAAACGCGAACTGCCCCGTGAAGGCCTCGGCCAGCGAGAAGTAGATCGAGCCGATGGCCGCGATGCCGGCGGCCGAGGAAATCTGTGTGGTGGTGCCGTAGAGACCGGAGCCGGAGCCGGCGCTGGCCGCCTGCACCGTCGACAGCACAGCGCCCGACAGCGGCGCCATCACCAGGCCCTGGCCATAGCCGGTCACGATCAGCACCAGCGCCAGCAGGAACGGCGTGGGCGCCGCGATCGTGGCGACCGTCAGCGCGACCAGCGCGAGACCCGAGATCTGCAGCAGGCAGCCCTCGATCAGCACCAGCGTCCCGCGCCGCTTCGCGCGCGCGCCCGAATGCCGCGACGCGATGACGAAGGCCAATGCAAGCGGCAGAAACACCAGGCCGGCCTGCAGCGGCGGGATCTCGAGCACCATCTGCATGTACAGCGTTACCACTAGGTAGAACGACTGATTGGCGAAGAAGAAGCAGAACACCGCGCCGAGCCCCCGCACAAAGGCCGGGTCGGCGAGCAAGCCGAGATCGACCAGCGGCATCCCGCCGCGCGCCGCGACCGCGCGCTCGTAGCGCAGGAATATCAGCACGATGCCGACGCCGCCGGCCATCACCGCCCAGACCCACCACGCCCAGCCGATCTCGCGGCCGAACAGCAGCGGGCCTATCACGCACAACAGGCCGGTGAACAGGATCGCCGCGCCCGGCAGGTCGAGCCTGGTGCCCGTTCGCCGCGGCGCCTGCGGCACTACCCACGCCGCCGCGGCGAGGATGATCAGCCCGACCGGAACATTGACGAAAAAGATCGCGCGCCAGCCGTAGCCGCCGAGATCGAGCGTCACAAGCAGCCCGCCGAGCGCGAAGCCGGCCGCGCCGGCGAGACCGAGAACAATCCCATAGATTGCAAACGCCTTGGCGCGCGCAGCATCCGGAAACAGCACGTGCAGCGTCGCCAGCACCTGCGGCACCATCAGCGCCGCAGTCGTGCCCTGCGCCAGCCGCGCCAAAATCAGCTCGGTGCCGGATCGCGCCAGCCCGCACCACAGCGAGGTCACCGTGAAGCCGATCACGCCGGCGAGGAACACCGTCCTGGTGCCGTAGATGTCGCCGAGCCGGCCGCCGGTGACGATCAGCGTCGCATAGCCAATCAGATAGATCGCGATCACCGCCTCGAGCTGCGACGACGAGGCGTTCAGCTCGGCGGAAATCGTCGGGATCGCCACGTTGACGATGAAGGAGTCGACGCCGAACATGAACTGCGCGGAAACCACGATCGCCAGCACCCGCCAGCGGCGCGAAGAATCCGTGGTAACGGCGAGGGTCTGATCCATGGCGACGATCCTGGGCAAACGGCTGCGGAAGCCGGAGCGTCGCAGCCCGTCGTCATCGGGTCGATTACCCGGCAGGTAACCGGAATGAATTGGGACATCGTCGCCATCGGGCGGCGATCGAAAATGCAAACAGGCTCGAAAACAGGTGTCACGAAACGGCCCGTGGGTCGCTCCGCAAAATTATCGGCACCAATCTGAAGAAGCAGGCGGTCATCTGTCAACGACCTTTCCCCGTCATTGCGAACGAAGCGAAGCAATCCAGCGCCTCGGTGCTCGGCGCTGCTGGATTGCTTCGTCGCTCGCTCTCGCAACGAGGGGGCGAACAATGGTCAGCAAAAAGGCCCCGGTGTGATCCGGGGCCTTCGCTCTCTCATGCTGCAATGCGGTCGGTGCCGGCGCATCAACCCCACGGGCCGCGCGCCCGGGGCTGGCCGCTGCCGCGCGGCGCACCGCTCCACGGGCCGCGCGGCGACGGGCTACTCGGCCGGCCGAAGCTCGCACCACCGCCGCCTATCTGGCCGGCGAGACGCTGCAGCGCCGCAACGCGATTCTCGGTCGAGGGATGGGTCGCGAACAGATTGTCCATGCCCTGGCCCGACAGCGGGTTGATGATGAACATATGCGCGGTCGCGGGCGCGCGCTCCGCCTCATAGTTCGGCACCTGGTGCGCGGCATTTTCGATCCGGCCGAGCGCCGAGGCGAGCCACATCGGCTGGCCGCAGATCCGCGCGCCCATCTCGTCGGCCGCGTATTCGCGGGTCCGGCTGATCGCCATCTGCACCAGCATAGCGCCGAGCGGCGCGAGAATCATCAGCGCCAGCGAGCCGATCAGGCCCGGGCCGTTGTTGTTCTCGCGGTTGCCGCCGAAGAACATGCCGAACTGCGCCACCATCGAGATCGCACCGGCGATCGTCGCGGTGATGGTCATCAGCAGGGTGTCGTGGTTCTTGATGTGCGCCAGCTCGTGCGCCACCACGCCGGCGAGTTCCTCGCGGCTGAGCGACTGCATCAGACCGGTGGTGACGGCGACCGCGGCGTTCTCCGGATTGCGGCCGGTCGCGAACGCGTTCGGCTGCGGGTTGTCCATGATGAACACGCGCGGCATCGGCAGGCCGGCACGGCCCGCCAGCTCGGCGACCATCCGCACCAGATCCGGCGCGGTGCGTTCGTCGACCTGCTGGGCGCCGTACATCGACAGCACCATCCGGTCGGAATTCCAGTAGGTGAAGATGTTCATCGCCGCGGCGACGACCAGCGCGATCATCGCGCCGCTGGCGCCGCCGATCAGGTAGCCGACGCCCATGAACAGCGCGGTCATACCGGCAAGCAACATCGCGGTTTTAAAGTAACTCATGGTCCTCCTCCTGCGTCCCGCTCCGGTAGAGCAGGTCACGCATCCGTGAGATGGTAACTCTTTGCTTTCGAACAAGATCGGCCCGTGCGGCAGCGCGTCGCGGTTTGCTGCGGCAAAGCGATCGGCAGCCGCATCCAGAACCGATCGCCGTCCCGCCGATCGACGTTCTCTTGCAAATAGCGGCATCATGACCGCGCGCCTGCCGAGTTAGCGCTTGCCAAGCCGATCAGACGCCTCCTATTTTCAACTGCAACAAGGGCAAGAGACGGAGGCTCACCTCCGCAACGGCCACAGGAAACGTCGAGGGAACTCCATGTCGATCCAGGCTGCGGATTCGTCGCTGGTTGCCACACGGCCGCCGCCGCGCAGCGCGCTCGCCCACATCCCCGGAGACGAAGGCTGGCCGATCATCGGTCGGACCCTCCATGTGCTCGCTGATCCCAAGGGTCAGGTCGAGATGATGGGCCGGACCTATGGACCGGTGTATCGCAGCCGGGTGCTCGGCGAGACCAGCATCACGCTGCTGGGGCCGGAGGCCAACGAGCTGGTGCTGTTCGACAACACCAAGCTGTTCTCCTCGACCCATGGCTGGGGATCGATCCTCGGACTGCTGTTTCCACGCGGGCTGATGATGCTCGACTTCGACGAGCACCGGCTCCACCGCCGCGCGCTGTCGGTGGCGTTCAAGGCCGGTCCGATGCAGTCCTATCTCGCCGAGCTCAACTCGGGCATCGCGCACCGCGTGGCGCAGTGGCGCGCGCAGCCCGGCGAGATGCTGTGCTATCCGGCGATGAAGCAGCTCACGCTCGACCTCGCCGCGACTTCGTTCCTCGGCACTGCGATCGGTGCGGAAACCGCAGAGGTCAACGCCGCCTTCGTCGACATGGTGGCGGCTTCGGTCGCGCCGATCCGCAAGCCGTGGCCCGGCACGGCGATGGCGCGCGGCGTCCGCGGCCGCAAGCGCATCGTGGCTTACTTCTCCGAACAGATCCCGATTCGCCGCGCCAAGGGCGGCGACGACCTGTTCTCGCATTTATGCCGCGCCACCCATGAGGACGGCGCGCTGCTGTCGACGCAGGACATCGTCGACCATATGAGCTTCCTGATGATGGCGGCACACGACACGCTGACCTCGTCGCTGACCTCGTTCGTCGCCGCACTCGCCGCCGATCCGCACTGGCAGCAGCGGTTGCGGGAGGAAATCGCCGGCCTCGGCCTGAGGCCGGGTGAAGCGATGACGTTCGAACAGCTCGATGCGTTACCTTTGACCGAGATGGCGTTCAAGGAAGCGATGCGGCTGCGGCCGCCGGTGCCGTCGCTGCCGCGTCGCGCCACCCGGGAATTCACCTTCAAGGGCTACACGATTCCGGCCGGCACCATGGTGGCGATCAACCCGCTCTACACCCACCACATGCCGGAGATCTGGCCCGACCCGGACAAGTTCGATCCGCTCCGCTTCACCGACGAGGCGCAGCGTGGCCGCCACCGCTTCGCCTGGGTCGCCTATGGGGGCGGCGCGCATATGTGCCTCGGGCTGAACTTCGCCTACATGCAGGCGAAGTGCTTCGCGGTGCATCTGCTGCAGAACCTCAGCCTCGGCCTGCCGCCGAACTACCAGTCGTCGTGGCAGATGTGGCCGATCCCGAAGCCGAAGGACGGGCTGCGGGTCAACATGGCGCCCGTGAAGTAGTTAGCAGAACAGCGTCTCTCGTCATTGCGCGAGCGAAGCGAAGCAATCCAGAGCAACCGTGTTGCTCACCCCTCGCCGTGATCGAACGCCTTGCGCAGCGCCACATAGCCCTGCTGTTGTTGCGTCCAGTTGCGACCGCCTGTGATGCCGCCATCGATGACAAGGTCGTGGCCGTTGATGAAGCCCGACTCGTCGCTGGCGAGAAACACCGCCGCCTGGGCGATGTCTTCGGGAATGCCGGCGCGCTGGATCGGCTGCGCCGTCTTGTAGATCTCGCGCATCGTCGCCGAGGTTTTCTCCGCGGCCTCGGTGGTCAGCCCGAGCGCCTTGCCGAAGATGCCGGTCGCGATCGCCCCCGGCGAGATGCTGTTGACGCGGACGCCGGATTCGCCGAGCTCCATCGCGACGCATTTGGTGAGGTGAATCACCGCAGCCTTGGCCGCGCCGTAGACCACCGAGGACGAAAACCCCGCGAGACGGCCGGCGATGCTGCCGTTGTTGATGATCGAGCCGGAACCCTGCTTCTTCATGTGCGGCGCGGCGTGCTTCATCCCGAGCATCACGCTGCGCACCAGCGTCGCCATCGCAGCGTCGAACCGGTCGACCTCGAGAGCTTCGATGCCGCCGGTCTGCGCCGGACCGCCGGCATTGTTGAACAGGCAGTCTATCCGTCCGAAGGAATCGATCGCCTGAGCGATCAGCGCCTTCATCTGATCCTCTTCGGTGACGTCAGTCTGCCTGAAGATGCAGGACGGCCCGAGCTTCGCAGCCAGCGCTTCACCCTCGGGCGCACGACGGCCGGCAATCACGACGTGAGCGCCCTCGGCGATGAATACTTCGGCCGTGCGCAGTCCAATCCCGCTGGTCGCGCCGGTGATCACCGTGACCTTGCCGTTCAGCCGTCCCATCGTCCCGTCTCCCCTTGTTGCGGCGCAGTTTTCACTGAGCTCAGCTCGTTGATTGACGCTTTGTTAATGACAAATCGCAGCGTCGCAATTCAAATCGAGCAGGACGCAGACTTGTCACAACCTTTCGGCGTGGAACTTAACATTTATTACAATCAAGCTTGCCATGCTCTGCTGCGATGTCCAGTGCAGCACCCCCCGAAATCCCCGGCGATGCGATCGAACCGCCCACCAGCGCCACCGCAGGGACTTCGCCCGGGGGTGGTTTGCAGGCGACAGCCGAAGCCATCGATCTTCAGATCCTGAAGGAAATCATCCGCGCGCTCCCCTCGGCGGTGACGGTGCAGGATGACCAGGGCGAGTTTCTGGTCGTCAACGACGCCGCCTTCGCGATCGAACAGCGCCGCGCCGATGGCATCGCGCTGCTTGCCGCCGGTCGCGATGCGATCCGCGAGGAGCGCGCCGGCGACGGCGCGACGGCTCGCACCTTCCTGACCGCGCATCGGCCGCTCGAGATCGGGGGACGCCGGCTGCTGCTGTCGAGTTCCATCGACATGACAGAGCAGAAGGCGATCGAGCACGACCTGTTCCGCCGGGCCTATTTCGACGAGTTGACCGGGCTGCCGAACCGCAGCGTCATCGAGAGCCACGCCAACGCCTTGCTGAGCGTCGACGGCCCGCCGAACCGGTTTGCGCTCGCCTTTCTCGACATCGACAATTTCAAGCAGATCAATGATTACTACGGCCACGCGGTCGGCGACGCGCTGCTTGTCGGGGTGGCCAAACGACTCGGCCTCGATCTGCGCGAGACCGACATGCTGTCGCGCATCAGCGGCGACGAATTTCTGCTGCTGCTCAACCCGATCGAGAGCCGGACCGAAGTCGCCGACTACATCGACTTCCTGCTGCAGCGACTGAAGGCGCCGTTCTATATCGAGGGGTCGGAGCTGTTCGCCTCGGCGTCGACCGGCGTCAGCCTGTATCCCGAGCACGGAAGCAGCTTCGAGGCGCTGCGCCAGAACGCCGACATCGCGATGTACCGGGTCAAGAACGCGACCAAGGGCGCCGCGGCGATGTTCGACGTCGCGATGGAGCGGGAGGCGCTGGAACGGATGGCCGTCGAGCAGTCGCTGCGCCAGGCGATCCTCGACAGGCGATTCTGCTGCGCATTCCAGCCCAAGGTCGATATCCGCACCCGCGAGATCAAGGGCATCGAGGCGCTGGTGCGGCTGCGCGACGATGACGGCGTGATTCAGGCGCCCGGCACCTTCGTCGATCTGGCCGTCGAACTCGGGCTGATCGACGAACTCACCCATCTGGTCCTCGCCGAGATCGTGAAATCGATCGACCTGATCAACGACACCTTCGGCGCCGATGCCAGCATCAGCATCAACGTCGCGGCCAAGCAGGCCGGCAATTCCCGTTTCATGCAATCGTTTGCGGCGGCTCTCGCCGCGACCGAATGCCCGTCGCGCTTCATCATCGAGGTGACGGAAGACGCCTTCGTCACGAAGAGCCACTTCCAGAGCGAAATTCTGCCGATGCTGCGCAACATCGGCGTCGGCATTTCGATCGACGATTTCGGCGTCGGCTACTCGTCATTGTCGGCGCTGGCGGACATCACCGCCGACGAAATCAAGATCGACCGTTCCTTCATCACGGACATTCACAGGCGGCCGCGCAGCCAGGGCATCCTCAAGGCGATCGAATCGCTGAGCGAGGCGCTGGGCATGACGGTGATCGCCGAAGGCATCGAGACGTTCGAGGAACTCGCTTATCTTCAAACCATGACCAGGATTCGTTACGCCCAGGGCTATTACTTCTCGAAGCCGGTCTTCCTCGAGGAGTTGAGGCCCTCGCTGCAGGGATTCATCAGCGGTCGCCCGAGCGCGTCGGGCCGCCAGATCGAGCAGGCGCGGCCTGTCGTTTCGCGCATCAACGTGGGGCGCGGTTAGCTCGCGCAGAGCTATCTGCGCGGGACGCAGGGCTGCCGCCGAACCGACCTCGTATTTCCCCCAAACCCTTGATTGCTGACCATTTTCAAGCACGCCCAGGCTTCGATTTGAAGTTGTTCGGCTTGATCTGGCGCAATGTGACCAACCAGATCATCGGCGATGGTCCGCCATCCCCGACAAATCTGGAGGGCGCCATGCCTGCCAATTCTCGCCCCTACCCCTTCGTCGATCGGCTGATCGAGACCTTCGCCGACTGGCTCAAGCACCGGCGCGACGTATCCGAGATGTGCCAGTTCGACGCCGCCGAATTCAGCCGCATCGCGCACGATCTCGGCGTCACCTCCACCGACCTCGACGAACTGGTGCGCCAGGGCCCGCACAAGGTCGAGGAGTTGCCGCTGCTTCTGAAAGCACTCGGCATCAGCGAGGAGGCTATTGCGCGAACTCAGCCGCTGGTGATGCGGGATCTCGAGCGCGTCTGCGCGCTGTGCCGCCACAAGAGCGAATGCGACCACGACATCGCCGACGGTTCGCTTGCTGATCATTATCAGGCCTATTGCGCCAACAAGGTGACGCTCGACGCGCTGGCGGAAGAGTTGCAGAACACTCCGCCTCTGTCCGCCCGTCACTGACTGCTGTGATGTCGCACGGCTGGATCCGTCTGCTGGCGACCATCCTCCTGATCGCTGCGGTGCTGCTGGCGGTCCGGCTGCACCGCGCCGAGGGTGCGACGCTGCCGGAAGCCGTCACTGCCGGCCACCGGCTGGCGGTGAGCTGGTGCAAGGAATGCCACGCCGTCGAGCGCAACGAGGTGCTCAGCGGCAAGGGGCCGGCGTTCGTGCGCATCGCCAACATGCCATCGACCACCGAATTGTCGCTCAAGGTGTTCCTGCGGTCCAACCACACCGACATGCCGAATCTCATCATCGCGCCCGGCGACGCCGACGAGATCGTGCGCTACATCCTCAGTCTCAAGCGCGACTGATGCGCCGCGCGGGACGCTGCAGACGTCACCCGCCATCCGTCCCGCCGCGCCGCGGCCTATCCTGTTGAGGGCCGCGCCATGGATTTCGACGACAGCGACAAGGTCGTGCGGCTACGCGCGCAGCTCTCCGACTTCATGCGCTTTCACGTCGAACCGGCGAATGTCGCCTGGCACCGCGACGTCGCCGCCGGCCGCTATCCGTCGGCGCTGATCGAGCGGCTGAAGTCGCGCGCCTTCTCCGAGGATCTGTGGAATCTGTTTTTGCCCGGCCTCGGCGCCGACGATCCCGGCCAGCGCCTGACCAATCTCGAATATGCGCCGCTCGCCGAGATCATGGGCCGAATTCACTGGGCGTCGGAAGTGTTCAACTGCAACGCGCCCGACACCGGCAATATGGAGTTGCTGCAGCTCGCCGCGACGCCGGAGCAGCGCCGGCAATGGCTGGAGCCGCTGCTGATCGGCGAGATCCGCTCCTGCTTCGCGATGAGCGAGCCCGACGCCGCCTCGTCCGACGCCCGCAACATCCGCACCACCATCACCCGCGACGGCGACGACTACGTCGTCAACGGCCGCAAATGGTTCA
Source organism: Rhodopseudomonas sp. NSM (assembly GCF_052445935.1). NCBI lineage: Bacteria > Pseudomonadati > Pseudomonadota > Alphaproteobacteria > Hyphomicrobiales > Nitrobacteraceae > Rhodopseudomonas > Rhodopseudomonas sp. NSM. Next base: position 60,031 of record NZ_JBQTCH010000009.1, read on the forward strand.
TCACCGGCGCCGCGCATCCGAACTGCAAGCTGGCGATTGTGATGGGCGTCACAGGCGAGCATCTCGATCCGAATTCCACCGAGCGGCATTCGATGCTGCTGGTGCCGATGGACACGCCCGGGCTGAGCATCGTCCGCAACATCCCGGTGATGCACTATCACTCGCCCGAGGGCCATTGCGAACTGCTGTTCCGCAACGTCCGCGTTCCCGCGTCCAACCTGCTCGGTACAGAGGGCAAGGGCTTCAGACTGGCGCAGGACCGGCTCGGCCCCGGCCGCGTGCATCACTGCATGCGCACCATCGGCCAGTGCGAGGTCGCGCTCGAACTGATGTGCGAGCGGGCGCTGGAGCGCAAGGCTTTCGGCAGGCATCTGGCCGACTACGCCAACATCCAGGACTGGATCGCGGAATCGCGGCTGGAAATCGACCAGGCGCGCCTGCTGGTGATGAAAGCGGCGCACCGCATGGACCGCGACGGCAATGCGGCCGCCCGAATCGACGTGTCGGCAATCAAGCTGGTCGCCGCACGGTTGCAGACGAGGATCGTCGACCGCGCGATGCAGGTGTTTGGCGCGATGGGGCTGACGCCGGATACGCCGTTGTCCTATCTGTGGACCTGGGGCCGGGCGATGCGCTTTCTCGACGGCCCCGACGAAGTCCATCTGCGCGTCGTCGCGCGGGCCGAACTGGCGTCGGCCAAGGCGCAGGCCGGCCGCAACGCCCACCACTTCATTCCGCCGGAAGCCCTGATCGGGGGCTGATCAGGCGCGAGGCCGCTTCTCGATCACGGTCACGATCCATCGCGGCGTCTCGCCGCTGGTATCCTCCTTGACCGCGCGAACGACGCCGGTGATGCAGAGTCCGCCGACTTTGAGTGTCGCCGCGCGCCCGCTGAACTGGGCGATACGCGAGCGGCGGGCTTCCTTCACATCGGTTGTTTCGAGCGTTTGCATCATCATGGTGGCTGATCTCCATGACAGCGACTATTCGTGGAACGTCATTACGCAGAGATTAAATTCAGGGCTCGTAGGAATACCGACAGCCCGATCAGACCGCTGCGCGGCACCTGATCATCAGCGGATCAGGCTCGGTCATGAGCCACACGGGTGACCCGGGACCGCGACGATCGAGCCCGCCGTTCGTCGCGGCGTCGCGTCGGCGAATGACCTTCGTCCAATGGATCCTGTCAGCAATTCGCCTGACTGGCGACCGTTCCTCATTTGTTTTAATCGAACAGAGCTGGCATCGGGACGCGCCGGTTCGCTTTGCGTACAGATCGTGGACGCAGTCCTGGATGACGACCTCTGCTGTCGCGTACGCGTGCTTGGCGTCCTTTCCCTCCACTCGCGGTCATGCGTGCGTGGACGAACCCGAAAAGGCACCCGAGAACCGGGTGAACATAGGAACATCACATGCAATTCTGGCTCGCTGCATTTGCGGTCGCTCTTGTGGTCGTGATCGGCTACGCGGGTGGTCCACCCGGGGCTGTCGTCGCCCTGCTCGCTTTCGTGATCGCGCTGTTTCTGTTGTGGGCGCGCGAGCTCGGCTTCAGGGGCGCGTGGGAGAAATTCGGATTGCAATCGCTGTCGCCACCGTTGTGGAAGCAGGACAACATCGACCGGTTCAAGGCGCTTTTCGCCGACGAGCAGAAGCTGGTCAAAGCGTGCACCATTTCGGTGGCGCTGATCGCGGCGTCGATGCTGCTGCCGCGCAACCTTGTCGTGTTCATCTTCCTGGCAGCGATCGCGCTTGGGGTCTTCGAAGTGTATCGTAATACCAACTCGACAACGACGCGTCCCGGCACCCGGATCAACTGATCCGCCGTCGCGCCACTTCGCTCACCTCAATCGCCCGTTGACGAACCGAATTGGGCCGGCGGCACCAGCCGTCGGCCCTTTTTCGTTGTCAGACCGCCGAGGCCGGCGGCCATCTTGCCGGCTCGATGGCGCCGATTCGGGGAGGCCGTTTAAGGTTTGATTACCGTGATTGCTAACTTGGCTTCCATCACTGGTAGTTATTCCTATGGGAATGAGGAATAGCTCGCACAGCGATACCGGAGACACGGATTCGTCGACCCTATCCGAGCGCTTCGCCATCGGCACCCTGCTGAGCCACCGTCCGGTGGCGCTGCTGATGGGGTGCGGCCTGCTGTTGATCATCGCAATTGCGGTCGTGACGACGATGATCGTCGGCGATTTCCGTACCAAGGCTCTGCAGAACAGCGAGCGCGAGCTGGCCAATACGGCCATGCTTCTGGCCCATCATTACAATCGAGAACTCGAGGATTTTCTCGCGATCCAGGCCGAGGTGGTCGCGTTGGTGAGGCAGGCCCAGGTCGACTCCGCCGACGCCTTCAGCGGCCAGATGGCCACGCTGAAAACCCACGAGATGCTGCGCGCCAAGGCCGGGACCAACCCGGAGATCACGGGACTCGCCATTTTCAACGATCGCGGCACCCTGATCAACAATTCGTCGCATTGGCCGGTGCCCGAATTGTCGATCGCCGAGCAGTCCTACTTCCAGGCTCACAAGGCCGGCATCGCGCCGAAGACCACCGTCGAATTGGTGCAGAATACCCTCGCCGGCGGCTGGACAATCGTTCTCGCGCAGCGGCTCAACAATGCCCGAGGCGAATTCGTCGGCGTCGTCAGCCGATCGCTCACCCCGGCGCATTTCGAATATTTTCTGGCTTCGGTGTCGCTCGGCGGCGATTCCGCGATCTCGCTTCATCACAGCAATGGCGTGCTGATGGCGCGCTATCCGCATGCCGACGACAGCATCGGACGCAATCTGCGGTCTGGAAAGGTGGCCCAGCTCGGACTGTTCGAATCCAACGTGACCATGCAAGTCACCAGCCCGGTCGACGGTCGCGAGCGGCTGGTGTCGTCGTATTCGCTCGCGAGTCTGCCGATCGTCGTCGTCACCGCCACCACCACGGACGAGGCGCTGGCGGCGTGGCGCAAGCAGACCAAGCTTCTGATCTCGGCCGCCACCGTCTCGGCGCTGGTCGTCAGCAGCATTCTGCTGCTGATCATCCGGCAGCTCGGCAAGCAGCATCATGCGACGCAGGCGCGGCTGGCGCTGGACAAGCAACGTCTCAACACTGCGATCAACAACATGTCGCAGGGCTTGCTGCTGTTCGACGCGTCGCAGCACCTGGTCGTGTGCAATCAGCGCTACATCCAGATGTACGGGCTTTCACCGGAGATCGTGAAGCCGGGCTGCAGCTTCCGCGACATCATCGCTCACCGGCATGCGCTGGGATCGTTCAAGGGCGATATCGATGAGTATTGCAACAGCATCGTTCAGGCCGTGATGGTCGAAAAGAGCCCGGCGGTGCACGGCTCCCACGATCGTGCGATCCAGATTTCGAGCGTTCCGGTTCCGGGCGGAGGCTGGGTCGCGACGCATGAAGACATCACCGAGCGAATCCGCGACAGCGAGAAAATCGCCTATCTCGCGCATTACGACAGCCTGACCGATCTTCCGAATCGCAGCCTGTTCCGGCAGCGGCTGGAACGAGAGCTGCACCGCAACCAGGGCGGCGCGGCTTGCACGCTGCTCTATATCGACATCGACGAATTCAAGAGCATCAACGATACGCTCGGTCATCCGATCGGCGACGAATTGCTGAAGCAGGTCGCGGTTCGGCTGCGCGAATGCGTCGGCGCCAGCGACTTCGTCGCGCGCCTCGGCGGCGACGAATTTGCGGTCATCGCGTCCAGCGCCGCCGACAGCGACCAGGCTACTATACTGGCCGAGCGGATCCTCCAGACGATCCGCGCGCCGTACCATTGCCTCGGCCATCATCTGTCGACCGACGCCTCGATCGGCATCGCGATCGCGCCGGGGGACGGCGCCGATATCGACCAGCTCATCAAGAACGCCGACCTGGCGATGTACAGCGCCAAGGCGGGGGGCCGGCGCACCTTCCGGTTCTTCGAGCCGGCGATGGATGCGATTGCGCGTGCGCGCCGCGAACTCGAATTCGACCTGCGCACCGCGATCGCCGACGGCGGCTTCGAAATTCACTATCAGCCGCTCGTCGATCTGCGGAGCGACGCGATCACCGGCTGCGAGGCGCTGCTGCGCTGGCGGCACCCGACCCGCGGCATGATCTCGCCGGTGGAATTCATCCCGATCGCAGAGGACACCGGCCTGATCAACGAGATCGGCGCCTGGACGCTGGCCGCCGCCTGCGCCGAGGCGGTGCAGTGGGACGAGGACATCACGCTGGCCGTCAACATTTCGCCGGTCCAGTTCCGGCAGCCGACGCTGGCGCTGCTGGTCGCATCGGTGCTGGGATCGACCGGATTGCCCGCGCGGCGGCTCGAACTCGAAGTGACGGAAGCGGTGCTGATCCACGACGACGACGCGGCGCTGACGACGCTGAACCTGCTTCGCGCGCTGGGGGTGAAGATCTCGCTCGACGATTTCGGAACCGGCTATTCGTCGCTCAGCTATCTGCAGCGTTTCCCGTTCGACAAGATCAAGATCGATCGCGCCTTCGTCGAGAACATCGACACCGCTGAAGGCTCGACAGCGATCGTCGAGGCCGTGGTCAATATCGCGGCATCGCGGCGAATGACGACCACGGCGGAAGGCGTCGAAACCATACGGCAGCGCGACATCCTGCGCGCGCTCGGCTGCACCCAGATGCAGGGCTGGCTGTTCAGCCCGGCCGTGCCCTCGGCGAAATTCCGCATGCTGCTCTCCGAGCATCGCGGCATCAGGGCGGCCTGACGCAAGCGGATCCGTCCTCGGTCCGCAAGCGGCCTTTATGCCGCCTTTATGCCCCCGCCGGCAATTCCGCATCGCTTCCTTATTTCGGGAGGCCTAGCTGAACCGAAGCCCGATCATCAGGAGGCTTCGATGTTCGATTTTCTCATGCTCCTCACTGGCTTCGGCCTGTTCGCCGCCACCATCGGCTACGCCTATGCGTGCGGACGTATCTGAGGAGCAACGCCATGACGTTCGACTATCTGTTCGCCGCATCGGTCAGCGCCTTGCTGCTGATCTATCTGGTCTATGCGCTGTTGCGCCCCGAGCGTTTCTAGGAGCGCCACAATGACCCTCATCGGATGGACCCAGATCGCGCTGTTCTGCGCGATCATCGTCGCGCTGACGCCGCTGCTCGGCGCTTACCTCACCCGCGTCTTCAACGGCCAGACCACGCCGCTGTCGTTCGTGCTGCGGCCGGTCGAAGCCGGCCTGTATCGTCTCGCCGGCGTCGATCCGCAGCGCGAGCAGCACTGGCTGACCTACACGCTGGCGATGCTGCTGTTTCACGCCGCAGGCTTCGTGGCTCTGTACCTCTTGCTGCGGCTGCAGCCGCTGCTGCCGCTGAATCCGGCGGGGCAAGCCGCAGTGGCGCCGGATCTGGCGCTCAATACCACAATCTCGTTTCTCACCAACACCAACTGGCAGAACTACGGCGGCGAGAGCACGCTGTCGTATCTCACCCAGATGTTCGGTCTGACGGTGCAGAACTTCCTGTCCGCCGCCACCGGCATCGTGCTGGCGGTGGCCCTGATCCGCGGCTTCGCCCGTGCTTCGGAGAAGACCATCGGCAATTTCTGGGTCGATATCACCCGCTGCACGCTCTACGTGCTGCTGCCGATCTGCATCGTCCTGACGCTTGTGCTGGTCTGGCAGGGCATCCCGCAGACGCTCGGGCCGTCTATCGATGCGACCACGCTCGAAGGCGGCAGGCAGACGATCGCACTGGGGCCGGTGGCGTCGCAGGTCGCGATCAAGATGCTCGGCACCAATGGCGGCGGCTTCTTCAATACCAACGCCGCGCACCCGTTCGAAAACCCGACCGCGCTGTCGAACTTCCTGCAGATGCTGTCGATCTTCGCGCTCGGCGCGGCGCTGACCAATGTGTTCGGCCGGATGGTCGGCGATCAGCGCCAGGGCTGGGCGATTCTCGCCGCGATGGGCACGCTGTTCCTCGCCGGCGTCGCGGTCTGCTATTGGGCCGAGGCCAATGGCACACAGATCCTGCAATCGCTCGGGCTCAGCGGCGGCAATATGGAGGGCAAGGAAGTCCGCTTCGGCATCGCCGCCTCGGCGCTGTTCGCGGTGATCACCACCGCGGCCTCGTGCGGCGCCGTCAATGCGATGCACGACTCGTTCACCGCACTCGGCGGCATGATCCCGATCATCAACATGGAGCTCGGCGAGATCGTGATCGGCGGCGTCGGCGCCGGCCTCTACGGCATGCTGCTGTTCGTCATCATCACCATCTTCCTCGCCGGACTGATGGTCGGGCGGACGCCGGAATATGTCGGCAAGAAAATCGAGGCGCGCGAGGTCAAGATGGCGATGCTCGCGATCCTGATCCTGCCGCTGCTCATGCTGGGCTTCACCGCGATCGCCGTGGTGTATCCCCCGGCGGTGGCGTCGATGGCCAATGCCGGCCCGCACGGCTTCTCGGAAGTGCTCTACGCCTTCACCTCGCAGGCGGCCAACAACGGTTCGGCATTCGGCGGCCTCTCCGGCAACACGCCGTTCTACAACCTTGCCGGCTCGGTCGCGATGTTCCTGGGAAGGTTCTGGGTGATCATCCCGGCGATGGCGATCGCCGGCTCGCTCGCCGGCAAGAAGAAGATCGCCGCGACCGCCGGCACCTTCCCGACCAGCGGCCCGCTGTTCGTCGGCCTCCTCGTCGGCGTCATCGTCATCGTCGGCGGCCTCACCTTCTTTCCGGCGCTCGCCGTCGGCCCGATCGTCGAGCATCTCGCGATGCTGAACGGCGCCGCCTACTAATCGGAGAACAACCATGCACACCTCCAAACTCCGCAAGCGGGCGGCGTCGCCGACCATTCTCGACCCGGCAATCCTGCTCCCCGCGATCGGCCACGCCTTCGTCAAGCTCGATCCGCGCACGCTGATCAAGAATCCGGTGATGTTCGTGCTCGAGATCGTCACCGCGCTTACCACGATCCTGACGATCCACAATCTGGTCGCGGGCGACGGTACGCTCGGCTTCGATTTGCAGATCACGATCTGGCTGTGGTTCACCATCCTGTTCGCCAACTTCGCCGAAGCGGTCGCCGAAGGCCGCGGCAAGGCGCAGGCCGACGCGCTACGCTCGACCCGCGCCCAGACCGTCGCCAAGCGGTTGCTGATGCCGGGCAACTCCGAATTGTACGAAGGCGTCGCCGCCGAACGTCTCGAGGTCGGCGATCTGGTGGTCTGCGAGGCCGGCGACACCATTCCCGGCGACGGGGAAGTGATCGAGGGCATCGCCTCGATCAACGAGGCCGCGGTGACCGGCGAATCCGCGCCGGTGATCCGCGAATCCGGCGGCGACCGCTCCGCGGTCACTGGCGGCACCAATGTGATCTCGGACCGCATCGTCGTGAGGATCACCGCGGCGGTCGGCTCGTCGTTTCTCGACCGCATGATCGGGCTGGTCGAAGGCGCCGAGCGCCAGAAGACGCCGAACGAAATCGCGCTCAACATCTTGCTGGTCGGCCTCACCATCATCTTCGTGGTCGTGGTCGATGCGATCCCCAGCTTCGCGGCCTATGCCGGCGGATCGATCTCGGTGATCGTGCTGGTGGCACTGTTCGTGACGCTGATCCCGACCACGATCGGCGCGCTGCTGTCGGCGATCGGCATCGCCGGCATGGATCGGCTGGTGCGATTCAACGTGCTGGCGATGTCCGGCCGCGCGGTGGAAGCCGCCGGCGACATCGATACGCTGCTGCTCGACAAGACCGGCACCATCACCTTCGGTAATCGCCTGGCCTCGGAGATCATCCCGGTGCCGGGCGTCAGCGACGCCGAGGCGGCTGAGGCCGCGTTGCTGGCCAGCCAGGCCGACGAGACTGCGGAAGGCCGCTCGATCGTGGCGCTGGCGCAGGAGAAGCACGGCCTCGCCAACGCTGCGACATCCGGCGACGCGAACTTCATCGCGTTCTCGGCGACGACGCGGCTGTCCGGCGTCGATCTCGGCACCCGCAGACTCCGCAAGGGCGCGGTCGATTCGATCCTGAAATTCGTCCGCGACGAGGCCGGCGCCGACATCGCCGAGCCGCCCGCGTTCCGCGCCGCGGTCGACCGCATCGCACGCTCCGGCGGCACGCCACTCGGGCTCGCGGAGGGCGGCCGGCTGCTCGGCGTCATCCATCTGAAAGACGTGGTGAAGCCGGACGTCAAGGAGCGCTTCGCTGCCTTGCGCCGGATGGGGATCAAGACGGTGATGATCACCGGCGACAATCCTGTCACCGCCGCCTCGATCGCCTCGGAAGCCGGCGTCGACGACTTCATCGCGCAGGCCACCCCCGAGGACAAGCTGCGCTACATCCGCGGCGAGCAAGCCAATGGCCGGCTGATCGCGATGTGCGGCGACGGCACCAACGACGCCCCCGCGCTGGCCCAGGCCGATGTCGGCGTGGCGATGCAGAGCGGCACCCAGGCGGCGCGCGAGGCCGGCAACATGGTCGACCTCGACTCCGATCCGACCAAGCTGATCGAAGTGGTGGAGATCGGCAAGCAATTGCTGATGACGCGCGGCGCGCTGACCACCTTCTCGATCGCCAACGACGTCGCCAAGTACTTCGCCATCATTCCGGCGATGTTCGTGGCGTTCTATCCGCAGCTCGGCGCGCTCAACGTGATGGGGCTATCGACGCCGCAGAGCGCCATCCTGTCGGCCATCATCTTCAACGCGCTGATCATCATCGCGCTGATCCCGCTGGCGCTGAAGGGCGTGACCTATCGCCCGGTCGGCGCGGCGGCGCTGCTGCGGCGCAATCTGCTGATCTACGGCCTCGGCGGCCTGGTGCTGCCGTTCATCGGAATCAAGGTCATCGATCTCGCGGTGACCGCCCTGCACCTCGCCTGAACCTGAAAGGTGACGCCATGTTGAAAGAAATCCGTCCCGCGATCGTCTCCTTCGCAGCGCTCGCCTGCCTCACCGGCCTGATCTATCCGCTGGCAATGACCGGCATCGCACAGGTCGCCTTCCCGACCGAGGCCAATGGCAGCCTGATCACGCAGAACAACCAGGTGATCGGCTCGGCGCTGATCGGCCAGTCGTTCACCGAGCCGAAGTACTTCCACGGCCGCCCGTCGGCGACCACCGGGCCGGATCCGCAGGATCCGACCAAGTCGGTGCCCGCCCCCTACAACGCCGCCAACTCGATGGGCTCCAATCTCGGCCCGACCAGCAAGGCGCTGGCGGACCGGCTCGCCGCCGACGTCGCCGCGCTGAAGCAGGACAATCCGGGCGCGGCCGTCCCGGTCGATCTGGTCACGACGTCCGGCAGCGGCCTCGATCCCGACCTCTCGCCGGAGGCGGCGCTGTTCCAGGCCCCGAGTGTCGCCAAAGCCCGCAATCTGCCCGAAGCCAGGGTGCGCGCCCTGGTCGAGAGCCAGGTCGCCGGCCGCGACCTCGGCCTGCTCGGCGAGCCCCGCGTCAACGTACTGAAATTAAACCTGGCCCTCGATAAGATGCAGGGACAGAACCAGCCGGGCTCCTGATGTCGACCTCGACCGTCACCGCACGCGCCTCGCCCGACGCCCTGCTGGCCCTCGCCGGCAAGGAAGGGCGCGGCCGGCTGAAGATCTTCGTCGGCGCCGCACCCGGCGTCGGCAAGACCTATGCGATGCTGTCTGCCGCGCGCAGCGAGCAGAGCGGCGGCCGCGACGTAGTGGCAGGCCTGATCGAGACTCACGGCCGGCTCGAAACCGAGCAATTGCTGCAGGGGCTCGACGTGCTGCCGCGGGCGCCGATCGTATACCGCAACCGGGTGATGCGCGAATTCGACCTCGACGGCGCGCTGGCGCGCAAGCCAAGCCTGCTGCTGGTCGACGAATACGCCCACACCAACGTGCCCGGCAGCCGCCACCCGAAGCGCTGGCAGGACATCGACGAACTGCTCGCCGCCGGCATCGACGTCTGGACCACGCTGAACATCCAGCACCTCGAGAGCCTCAACGACGTGGTGCTGAAGATCAGCAAGATCCGCGTGCGCGAGACGGTGCCCGACAAGGCGTTCGACCGCGCCGACGAGATCGTGCTGGTCGACCTGCCGCCGGACGAACTGCTCAAGCGCCTCGCGCAGGGCAAGGTCTATGTCCAGGACACCGCGGCGCGCGCGGTCGAGAGCTTCTTCAAGCCGCAGAACCTCACCGCGTTGCGCGAGCTGGCGATGCGCCGCGCCGCCGAGCGGGTCGACGCCGCGCTGGTCGAGCGGATGCAGGCGCATGCGATCGAAGGACCGTGGGCCGCCGGCGAACGCATCCTTGCCTGCGTCGGCCCCGACACCGGATCGCCGGGCGTGGTGCGCACCGCCAAGCGGCTCGCAGATCTGATGGACGCACCATGGATCGCGGTGACGGTCGAGCGTTCGGGCGTCAATCCAGACAGCGCCGCCCGCAAGCAGATCGACGAGGCGCTGAAGCTCGCCGAAAGTCTCGGCGCCGAGATCCACACACTGACCGGCAACGACATCCCCGACGAGCTGCTGCGCTTCGCGCGGTTCGAGAACGTCACCCAGATCGTGATCGGCCGCGCCCGCGGCGGCGCGCTCCGGCAATGGCTCGCCCGGTCGCTGCCGCAGCAATTGATGCAACGCTCGACCGACATCGGCATCCATCTGGTGCCGGTGCAGGGAGAAGCCGCCCGGCGCGACACCCGCTCGCTGGCGTCGCGGCTGGATGCGTCGCAGCCGGCGCATTTCCTCTACGCAGCAGTCGCGGTCGCCGGCGCGTTGGCGGTCGGCAGGGCGTTCGCACAGGCGATCCCGACGGCGAGCCTGTCGGTGGTGTTCCTGATGGCGGTGCTGTTCAGCGCGGTGAAGTCCGGCGTGGGACCAGCGATCTTCGCTTCGGTATTGTCGTTCCTCACCTACAATTTCTTCTTCATTGCCCCGCTCTACACCTTCACCATTGCCGAACCCTACGAGCTGCTGGCGCTGCTGATGTATCTGGTGGTGGCGATCGTCGCCGCGACGCTCGCCGGACGGTTGCGCGAGCAGGCACGGATCTCCGCCGGCCGCGTCCGCGCGATGCGCCGGCTGTACGAGTTCACGCGAAGGCTGTCCGGGCTGGCGACGCGCGACGACATCGCCGAGGGCGCGGCGAGCGAGATCCACGCCAGCCTCGGCCGCCCGGTGATGGTACTATTGCCGGGCGAGGACGATCTGGCGCTGGCCGCGGCCTGGCCGCCGGAGGATGCGCTCGACGAGGCGGCGATGATGGCGGCGCGCTGGGCCTTCAGCCACAACGAACCGGCCGGCTTCGAGACCGGCACGCTGCCGATCGTGCCGTGGCGTTTCCTGCCGGTGCGCACCGGCAACACCACCTACGGGGTGATCGGCGTGATGCGGCAGCAGGGCGGTTCAGCGCTCGATTCCGAGGCCCAGGCGTTGCTCGATACGCTCACGGAGCAGACCGCCGCGGCGCTGGAGCGCGCCGCATTAACCCGCGACATGGTGAGCGCGCGCACCGCGACCGAAACCGAGCGCGTCCGCAATACCCTGCTCGCCTCGATCTCGCACGATTTCCGCACCCCTCTATCGTCGATCCTCGGCTCCGCGACCAGCCTGTCAACCTATGGCGACAAGCTCGACGCCGACGCGACCCGCGACCTGCTCGCCAATATTCGCGAGGAGGCCGAGGGCCTCGACGAGATGGTGCGCAACCTGCTGTCGATCACCCGGATCGAATCCGGCGCGCTCGAACTGCGCCGCGACTGGGTCGATCTCCGCGAGATCGCTGCTCGCGTGATCGAAGCGGCACGACGCCGCGGCGCCGCCCAGCGCATCACGCTCGAATGGCCGGCCGACGTTCCGCTGGTGAAAGCCGACGCGGCGCTGGTCGAACAGGCGCTCGGCAACATCGTCGCCAACGCGGTGACGCACACGCCGCCGGCTTCGGCGATCGTGATCGACGCGATCGCGGACGAGTCCGCAGTGCGGCTGCGCGTCACCGACGATGGGCGCGGAATTGCCGCGACCGACCTGCCGCATATCTTCGAACGCTTCGTGCGCAGCGCGAGTGACGCGGCGCCGTCCTCCGATCGCAGCCAAGGCGTCGGCCTTGGGCTGGCGATCACGAAGGGCATCATGGAAGCCCATGGCGGCGAGGTCGCCGCGCTCAGCCCGGTCGCGGACGGCCACGGCGCGCGCTTCGTACTGACATTCAGAACAGAAACGGCCCTGGAGACGAACGCGCCATGAGCCTCAGATCGCGCGTACTGGTGGTCGACGACGAACCGGCGATCCTGCGCTTTCTCAAGCCGGCGCTGGAAGCCAACAGCTACGAGGTCGCGCATGCCGCGACTGTCACCGAGGCGATCAAGCGGATCGCAGCCGATGCGCCCGACATCGTGCTGCTCGATCTCGGCCTCGCCGACGGCGACGGCAAGGACGTGATCCGGCAGGTCCGTGCCTGGTCGGACCTGCCGATCATCGTGCTGTCGGCGCGCGAGCGCGAGGCCGAGAAGATCGATTCGCTCGATCTCGGCGCCGACGACTACGTCAACAAGCCGTTCAACACCGGCGAGCTGATGGCGCGGATGCGCGCCGCATTGCGCCACCGGATGCAGCGCAACGCCGAGCCCGCGGCACTGTCGGTCGGCGGCATCGAGATCGACGCGGTACGCCGGCGCGTCACCCGCGACGGCGCCGAGATCAAGCTGACGCCGAAGGAATTCGAACTGCTGGCCTTCATGGTGCGGCACGCCGGGCGCGTCGTCACCCATCGGCAGATTCTGGCCGCGGTGTGGGGACCGGCGCACACCTCGGACACGCAATATCTGCGCGTCTATATCGGCCAGCTCCGGCAGAAGATCGAGCAGCGCGCCGACGCCCCGCAGATCATCCTGACCGAGCCCGGCATCGGCTATCGCATCGGCGAGGGCGGCTGAGGCGCCTGCGCAAGGCAGGTCTCCCCGCGCGAGGATTGCCGGGGCGCGGTTTGCTGTGTTTGATGCCGGTCCGCCGCGCGCCCGCGCGACCGCCAGCGACATCAACGAGAGCAAAAACCCCGCCATGGCCGACCAGTTCAGCAACCTGCAGCAATTCCGCAAGCCCGCGATCGTGTCCAAGGGCGGCATCGTCGCCGCGCAGTCGCGCCAGGCGGCGGAGGTCGGCGCGGAGGTTCTGGCGGCCGGCGGCGACTGCGTCGACGCGGTAATCGCCACTACGTTTGCGCTGGGTGTGCTGGAGCCGTGGATGAGCGGGATCGGCGGCGGCGGCGCGATGGTGCTGTATCGCGCCGCGGACGACAAATACGAAGTCATCGACTACGGCATGTGCGCGCCCGGCAGCCTGCGCACCGAGGACTATCCGCTGACCGGCGCGGGCGCCGCCTCCGACCTGTTTCCGTGGCCGCGGGTGAAGGACGATCGCAATCTGCACGGACCCGGCTCGGTCGCGGTGCCCGGCGTCGTCGCCGGCATGGAGGAAGCGCACCGCCGCCACGCCAAACTGCCGTGGAAGGATCTGCTACAACCCGGCATCGCGCTCGCCGGCGAAGGCCTCGCGATCGACTGGTGGACGACGCTGATGATCGGCAGCGTCGCCGCGGATCTGCGCCGCTACGAGTCGAGTGCGGCCTCCTATCTGATCGACGGCCTGCCGCCGCATGCGCCGTGGGGCATCAAGGCGCAGGTGCGCATGCCGCAGCACCGGCTGCAGGCAACGATGGCGCAGCTCGCAGCCCTGGGTCCGCGCGATTTTTATGAAGGTGAACTGGCGCGCAGCATCGCCGCCGACATGAAGAGCAATGGCGGCTCGCTGACCGTCGACGACCTCGCGGCGTTCCGCGCGCATCTGCGCCAGCCGCTGCAGATCCCGTATCGCGGCGGCACCGTGTATGCGACGCCCGAACTCACCGCCGGCCCGACGCTGGCGCACACGCTACGTCTGTTGCAGCAGACTCTGAACGCCCACGGCGGCGCCCCGGATGCGGAGGCCTACGCCGCCTATGCGCTGGCGCTGCAATCGGCCTATGCCGAGCGGCTGCGCGACATGGGCGACGCCGACGGCCGCCGCGCGCTTGGCGCCGAACATCTGGCGCCGGCCTGCACCACGCATTTCTCGGTGGTCGATCGCCACGGCAACATGGCGGCGGTGACGCAGACCCTGCTGTCGACCTTCGGCTCGAAATTCGAACTGCCGAGCAGCGGCATCATGATGAATAACGGCGTGATGTGGTTCGATCCCGAACCGGGCCGGCCGAATTCGCTGGCGCCGGGCAAGCGCTGCCTCACCAACTACACGCCGGTGCTGGCGCAGGCCGCCGACGGCCGCAGGCTCGCGCTCGGCGCGTCGGGCGGACGGCGCATTCTGCCGGCGGTGGCGCAGATGCTGTCGTTCGTGATCGACTATGGCATGGATCTCGACGCCGCGATCCATCAGCCGCGGATCGACGCCAGCGAGGGCGCGATCGTGATCGGCGACGTTCGCCTGCCGGACCCGACGCGCGCGGCGCTGGCGCAGCGCTTCGACTACGAGGATGCGCGGGTGCAGACCTTCCCGATGAAATTCGCATGCCCGAGCGTCGTGCTACGCGAAGGTACCACGAACAGCGGCGCTATCGAGATCGCACAGCCCTGGGGAGATGCGGTCGCCGAAGCCTAGCGCGATTGCGCGTCACGGCACACAGCGCCGACCTGTTGAAACTACCAGGACGGCCAGACCGACATGAAATGGACGGATTTCTTGCGGTATAGTTGCATTCAGGGGGATCGCAAATCCTTCACATCGCACTGCTACTCAACTACTCGCGCTTCAACTACTCGTAATTCAGCTACTCGCAATTCAACTACTCGGTCGACCGTGCGTTCGGCCGCAGCTTGCTGATAACCAAGATGTCCGACATGAACCGCGACGGCGTACCCGCCTGCCCGAACTGCTCGGAAGCGATGTCCCAGATCGGATGTCTGCCGAACCTGCAGCATCGACGGCGCATACTGGTGTTTCGCTGCAGGAACTGCGACCACGTTCTCAGCTACGAAGACACCAGTCCCCCCGCCTGCCAGGACGCCGTATCCTGACGCGGCGACAACCGGGGACCGTGTGCTTCGACGGGCCACGGGCCATGAATTTCCTCGGCTTGCAGCCTCGGGCTGTCGTCCGACTCGAATTCAACCGGATTTGCTCCCGCAGCCGAAACTTCAGCAGGCAGAACTTCAGCAGGCAGGATCGCGGACAGCGCCGTTAATTTCTCCGGCTTGAATGCGGTGAGCTCCTCGAGCTGCGCAATGTCGTGCTCACGGCCGTCCGGATCCGCGATCATGACACGCCAGCCTTCGCTCTCCCAGACCCGGGCCTTGGCGAGCGCGATCAGCGAACTGTTACGCACGCTTTGCATTTTTTCATCTTGTCGGGTCGCCGTGACGGTGTAGGGCAAGCGCGGGTTCCTTCGTCGTTGTTTGCGCGCACACTGGCCGACGGCTTTGACCGCATTTCGCCGCGACGGTGGCGAATTTGCGTTGCGCCCGGCTGCGCATCGCGGCCCGCTGACGACGACTTGATGCGCTCTGTGAAGCGTGCCTGATTGTCGATGGTCGACGCGGAAACACTTGCGATGGTTCCCATTCGTCGCGACAACATGGAGTGCTCGTCGGCGATTCAGCGACACCCGCTGGATCGTCCCTGCAAGAAGGATGCTTCGCATGTCGCCGGTCTCTCTGCTCCTGAACATTCTCTGGATCGCGCTCGGCGGCTTCTGGATGGCGGCCGGCTGGGCGATCGCGGCGATCATCATGGCGATCACGATCATCGGGCTGCCATGGGCGCGGGCTTCCTTCAGCATCGCCGCCTACACGCTGTTTCCGTTCGGTCAGATGGCCGTGCCGCGCGAAACCGTCACCGGCCGCGAGGACGTCGGCACCGGTCCGCTGGGGCTGCTCGGCAATATCATCTGGCTGGTTTTTGCCGGCTGGTGGCTCGCGCTCGGGCACCTGATCACGGCGGTCCTGCTCGCGGTGACGATCATCGGCATTCCGTTCGCCTGGGCGCACGTCAAGCTCGCCGGGATCGCGCTCTGGCCGATCGGCAAGGAAATCGTTCCGGCGTAGTTGATCCAGGCCCGGATAGGCCGCGAGGTCGAATGGCGCACCCGGCGCAAGTTCGGGTGACCGCACCGGAGCGGCCGAGGCTGGTCGCCAAGTCCGGGCGACCAGATCGCGGCGTCCGGCCTTCAACGGAGGGCTGACCTCCGGCGCCGACGCGATTCGGACGCCTGACGCCACTGCCCGGACTATTGGTCATTGAGACATCGGCGCTTTTTCTCGGCCGTTGCCGTCCCGCCCCCGATCGGCTACAGGATCAGGCGAAGCACCCGTAGCTCAGCTGGATAGAGCGTTGCCCTCCGAAGGCAAAGGTCACACGTTCGAATCGTGTCGGGTGCGCCAGTTTCCCCGTGCGCCACTTCCCCAAGAGTGTGAATGGCGGGATCCGGCGCTGAAGCGGGGAGCGCCCGCTGCTTCCTTCATGCCGAGGCGACGCGTCACCGCACGGCCGGGCCGGCAGGCCCTCCGGCGGGCGGCCCGGCTTGCTTTCGGCGCAGCCGGGAGGTCGCGAACTCAGGTCTCGATCTTCACATATTCGAAATCGCCCGGCTTGTTGTCGATGCCGACCTTGGGCGCGGAGATCCACGGCGCATAGGCGCCGGGGTCGCTCACCGGCTGCATCAGGCTGGCGATGAAATCGCCGTCGTGGGTCGACGGCAGCCAGTCGTCCTTGCGCTTGGCCCAGGTCGAGCCGTCGATCAGGACACCTTCGGGCGTCGCGTGAACGTCCTTGAACTCGCCGATGGCGCGGTGGAAGGCGACGTGCGGCAGCGCGAGCTGATAGTCATAGCCCGCCGTCGTGATCACCTTGTTCCAGCGCAGCAAGCCCTTGACGCAATCCTGCGAGTAATCGTCGCGCAGCCGCATGTTGAGCGCGGTCAGCGCCGGCTCGTCGACGCGCTTGATCTCGCCGTCGACGAATTTCAGCACCGGATAGGTCGCGCTCTTGAGCTGATGATCGTCGTCGATCTGGGTCTCGTGATAGCGCCCCTTGATGCCGAAATTGAAGGCGTTGGCGGCGTTGGTCGAAACCTCCGAGCCGAACAGGTCGAGCGACAGCGTGTAGTGCAGGTTGAGCTTCTTCTGGATCGTCGGCAGATCGATGACGCCGAGCGCACGCACCTTGGCGATGTCGGTCGGGTCGGAGATGCCGGCTTGCCGCATCGCGTCGCAGGTGCGCTGGATGATGCGGGTGATGCCGGTCTCGCCGACGAACATGTGGTGCGCTTCCTCGGTCAGCATGAAGCGGCAGGTGCGCGACAACGGATCGAAGCCCGACTGCGCCAGCGAGTGCAGCTGCATCTTGCCGTCACGGTCGGTGAAGTAGGTGAACATGAAGAACGACAGCCAGTCCGGCGTCGCCTCGTTGAAGGCGCCGAGCATCCGCGGCGAGTCCGCGTCCCCCGAGCGCCGGCGCAGGAGATCGTCGGCCTCCTCGCGGCCGTCGCGGCCGAAATATTTCTGCAGCAGATACACCATCGCCCACAGATGGCGGCCTTCCTCGACATTGACCTGAAACAGGTTGCGCATGTCGTACAGCGACGGCGCGGTCTTGCCGAGATGGCGCTGCTGCTCGACCGAGGCCGGCTCGGTGTCACCCTGAATCACGATCAGCCGGCGCAGCATCGCGCGATACTCGCCGGGAACTTCCTGCCAGGCCGGCTCGCCGTAGTGCTCGCCGAACGGGATCTTGCGGTTCTCCTCCTGCGGCGCCAGCAGCACGCCCCAGCGATAGTCCGGCATCTTGACGTAGTCGAACTTCGCCCAGCCGCGCGGATCGACCGAATAGGCCGTGCGCAGATACACCAGCGACTGCTGGAAGCCTTCCGGCCCCATGTCGTTCCACCAGTCGATATAGCCCGGATGCCAGCCCTCCAGCGCCTTGAGCACCTGGCGGTCGGAGGCGAGATCGACGTTATTCGGAATCTTGGTCGAGTAGTCGACGTTCATGATGTTCATATTCATGGGCGGCTCCCGGTTGGGTCTCGTATCGTTTCTGAATTCACCGTCATCCTGAGGTGCGCGCTCTTGCGCGCCTCGAAGGATGACCACGCACTTCGCTTCGTCTCGCATCCTTCGAGGCGCGCCGACGGCGGCGCGCACCTCAGGATGACGCTTCGTGCGTGAATCACACCCGCGTCATGTCGAACTGCGCCTTCTGGCCGGTGCCGTAGCGGCGCAGCGCGCCGTCTTCGCCGACCGCGTTGGGGCGCTGGAAAATCCAGTTCTGCCACGCGGTGAGGCGCGAGAAGATTTTCGATTCCATCGTCTCGGGGCCGACGAAGCGCAGATTGGCTTCCATGCCGGTGAGGCTGTCGGGCGAGAAGCTGGCGCGCTCCTCGAGAAACACGCGAACCTCGTCGTCCCAGTCGATGTCGTCGAGCGCGAAGGTGACGAGGCCGAGTTCGTCGGCCGCCTCCGCATCGAGCGGCTCGCCGATCTTCGCCTGCGCCTGAACAAGCTCGTCAGGGTCGGCCTGGAAGCGCGACTGCAGTCGCGTCAGGCCGTGGCTCATCGGATAGGGGCCGAAATTCATCGCGCTTAGCGTCAGCATCGGCGCCGGGCGATTATCACCCTCGCGGGTGCCGATCAGCATGTAGGAGCGGTCGGCGGCGAATACGAGTTCGGCCAGCGTACCGGCGAAGCACGAGCCCGGCTCGACCAGCGTCACCAGCGTGCGCGAGGTGACGTCGATCCGCTTCAGGACGCGCTTCCAGTAATGCCGGATCTCGTTGACCAGCCAGTGCGCTTTGTTGGCCTCGAGGAAGGCGTCGTGCGCCAGCACCGAAGCGCTGTCGCCATGCGACTTGAACACCAGCATGGCGATGCCGAGTTCGTTGATCCGCAGATGCAGGATGGCGTCGTCGAGTTCACGCGCCACCTGCAGCGACCAGTTCGACGCGCCTTGCGCGATCAGGCCGTCGATATCGGCGGGCGGAGCTGCGTCGGGCCCCGTGATCGAGATCGTGGCGATGCGCGCGTCGCGGTCGAGATCGACGTTGACGAACTGATAGCGCAGTCCGGCCTCGTCGAAGCTGCGCGCGAGCGGCGTCAGGGAAATGCCCTTGCCGCTGCCGTTGCGCGACGATGACGACGCGAACTGCTGCACGCGCTCGGCGACCCTGGCCTCGAGCTTGCTGTTCGGCGCGATCTCGTCGACGAGGCGCCACTGCACCGCGCGCTTGCCCTTGATGCCTTCCTCGATGGTGCAGAAGAAATCCGCGCGGTCGCGGCGCACCTTGCGCTTGTCGACCACGCGCGTCAGCCCGCCGGTGCCGGGCAGCACCGCCAGCAGCGGCACTTCCGGCAGCGCCACCGAGGCCGAGCCGTCATCGGCGAGGATGATGTGATCGGCCGCAAGCGCCAGTTCATAGCCGCCGCCGGCCGCGGTGCCGTTGATCACCGCGATGCTGCGCTGGCCGGAATGCTCGGAGGAATCCTCGAAGCCGTTGCGGGTCTCGTTGGTGAATTTGCAGAAATTGACTTTATGCGCGTGGGTGGCGCCGGCCAGCATCCGGATGTTGGCACCGGCGCAGAACACCCGGTTCTTGCCGGAGCGCAGCAGGATCACTTTCACCTGCGGATGCTCGAAGCGCAGCCGCTGCATCGCGTCGGCGAGCTCGATATCGACACCGAGATCATAAGAATTCAGCTTGAGCTGATAGCCTTCGAACAGGCCGCCGTTCTCGTCGACATCCATCGTCAGCGTTGCGACGTCGCCCTCGACCGTGAGCTTCCAGTGCCGATAGCGGGTCGGATCGGTCTGAAAGTCGATCCGGCTCGCCCCGTTCGCGAGTACGCGGTCCTCCCCGGCCATGCGGGTCCCTCCCTAGACTTGGTTAAGATGCATTATAATGCACGATAGCGCGCACGTCCAGCGTCAACCGTAGAGAACATGCATTTTGTTGCAGGTTGCCGCGTCAGGCGGCCTGGCCGTGCGCGGCTTCGCCATGGCCGTTGAGGATGCGGTCGGCAAACTCGGCCACGGCGCGAAGCGTCGCCTCCGCCGCCTCGCGATGCGGCGAGTGGCCGGCGCCGGGGATGACCAGGGCTTCGACCGGGCAATAGCACTCGGCTTCGGCGATCTCGATCTGCTTCAAGGTGCCGTACTGGTCGTCGGCGCCCTGCACGATCTGCATCGGCACGCGGATGTAAGCGAGGTGGTCGGAGATATCCCAGGCGCGGAACGCGGGATCGAGCCAGGCGTCGTTCCAGCCGTAGAATGCGTTGTCGACGTCCTTGTGCCACTTCGCCAGTTTAGTGCGCAGCTCGGTGGTCTCGTAGGCGGTCTTGATCTCGGCGATCGATTGCACCGAAGTGTCTTCGACGATGAAATGCGGCGCGATCAGCGACACGCCGCGGACGCGATGATCCGGCACGCCGCCGGCATAGATCGCCGCGATCGAGGCGCCGTCGGAATGGCCGATCAGCAACCCGCGGCGGAAGCCGATGGCGTCGAGCACACGCGGCAGCACATCGAGCGCTTCGCGATGCATGTAGTCGACCGGCCGCGGCAGTTGCACCGGACTGGAGCCGCCATAGCCGGCGCGCGAATAGACAAACACGTCGGCGCCGGTCGCGGCCGCGAGCCTGTCCGGAAAGTCGCCCCACAACCCGACGCAGCCGAGGCCCTCATGCAGCAGCACCAGCGTCGGCCCCTCGGCGGGCGACGGGCCGATCATGCGATATTCGAGTTGGTGCTCGCCGATGGTGAGATGGCCGGAAGGCGCGAGCGAAGTCATGACGAACGCTTTCCCAACCAAATTACGTCCCACGTCCCCAGAGTCGTCATCCTGAGGTGCTCGCCGCCTTCGGCGAGCCTCGAAGGATGCGGCCGCACGCGACTCGTCGCCCATCCTTCGAGGCCGTCGCTTCGCGACGGCGCCTCAGGATGACGGCGGAGCTTGGAGCTAAGGCTGCGCGCAGTTCGCCGGATCACTGTCCACCCTCGCGCAGCTTGAAGCGCTGGATCTTGCCCGTCGCTGTCTTTGGCAGCGTCTCCACCACCTCGATCCAGCGCGGATATTTCCACGGCCCGACCTTCTGCTTGACGTGCTCCTTGAGCTGCTCGAACAGACCGTCGTGCGTCGCACCTTCGCGCAACACGACATAAGCGCGCGGCTTCAAGAGGCCGTCGAAATCCGCGTCCGGCACGACGGCGGCTTCAAGCACGGCGGGATGCGTGATCAGCGCGCTCTCCACCTCGAACGGCGAGACCCAGATGCCCGACACCTTGAACATGTCGTCGGCGCGGCCGCAGAAGGTGTAGCGGCCCTCCGCATCGCGGATGTACTTGTCGCCGGTGCGGGTCCAGTTGCCCTCGAAGGTCGCGCGGCTCTTGCTGCGCTGATTCCAGTAGCCTTCGCCGGCGGAGGGCGCGTCGACCAGCAATTCGCCGACCTCGCCGTCGGCGACCTCGGTGCCGGCCTCGTTGACCAGCCGCACCTTGTAGCCCGGGACGGGCTTACCCGAGGTGCCGTATTTGATGTCGCCGGGCGCATTGGACAGGAAGATGTGCAAGAGTTCGGTGGAGCCGACGCCGTCGAGAATGTCGGCGCCGAACCGCGCCTTCCAGGCGAGCCCCACCGATTCCGGCAACGCCTCGCCGGCCGAGGTGCAGATCCGCAGCCGGCTGCCCGCGGTCTCGCTCTTCAGCGCCGGATCGTTGAGCATCGCGGCGAACAGCGTCGGCACGCCGCAGAAGATCGTCGGATTGCAGCGCTGCATCAGCTTGAACACGACGGCCGGCGTCGGCCGCTCGGCATTCAGCACCGTGGTGGCGCCGACCGACAGCGGGAACGTCAGCGAATTGCCGAGCCCGTAGGCGAAGAACAGTTTCGCCGCCGACAGCACCACGTCGTCCTCGCGGATGCCGAGCACCTGCCTGGCGTAGGTCTCGGCGGTGGCGGCGAGATTGGCGTGCAGGTGTCGGACGCCCTTCGGCATCCCGGTCGAGCCCGAGGAATACAGCCAGAACGCCGGCTCCTCCGCATGGGTCGCGGCGGTCTCGCAGGCGTCGCTTTCCTGCGCCAACTCGTCGGCAAGTTTCAGATGGCCATGCGCATCGGCGCCCGCGACCACGACATGTGTGAGGTCCGGCAGTCCGGACAGAATGTCCTTCAGCACAGGGTAAAGCGCTTCGGAGACGAACAGCACGCGCGCGCGGCAATCCGCCAGCACATAGGCGTATTGCTCGGCGGTCAGCAGCGTGTTCAGCGGCACCGGCACCACGCCGGCACGGATCGCGCCGAGAAACACGATCGGGAAATCGATCGTGTCGAGCATGATCATCGCCACCCGCTCCTCGCGACGCAGGCCGAGGCGGCGCAGCAGGTTGGCGGCGCGGCAGGTCTGCGCCTGCAGCGCGCGATAGCTTAGCTCGGAGACGGTGTCCGTATAGGCGAGCTTGTCGCCGCGGCCCTCGGCGACGTTGCGGTCGAGCAGCCAGCTCACCGCGTTGTACGACCCTGCCCCGGTCACGCCGTGCATTGTCCCGCAGCGCCAATGGCCATGGCGTCCTCCCGCTATTTAGAATTATAGTTCGTTAGAATTATAATGCATAGGAAGCCACTGTGCCGGGTTGCTGTCAATCCTTCCCGGCACTATGATTCCGCTCAACTTCTCATGAGCGCGCTTTCAGACATGACCCAGTCCGCCGAATCCGACGCCAGCTTCCTGCTGGAGCTCGGGCAGCGCGTCCGCACCTTGCGCGGGCTGCGCGGGATGTCGCGCAAAGTGCTCGCCAGAGTTTCTGGAATCTCCGAGCGCTATATCGCCCAGCTCGAAAGCGGCAAGGGCAACGTTTCGATCATGCTGCTGCGGCGGGTGTCGGACGCGCTTGCCACGCCGCTGGAGGATCTGCTGCCGAGCGGCGACCCCTCGATCGACTGGCCGGTGATCCGCGATCTGGTCCGCCGCGCCACGCCAGTGCAGATCGCACACGCCAAGGACGTGCTGTCCGGCATGGGCCGGCTCGGTGCCGGCGCGCGGCGCGAACTTGTGTTTCATGGCATCGCTTTGATCGGCCTGCGCGGCGCCGGCAAATCGACGCTGGGCAAGATTCTTGCCGACAAGATCGGCTGGGCCTTCGTCGAGCTGAACAAGGAGATCGAGCAGCAGACCGGCCTGTCAGTGGCCGAGATCATCGCGCTGTACGGACAGGAAGGCTTCCGCCGCATGGAGCAGGCGGCGTTGGCGCAATTGCTGGCCCGCAAGGAGCTGATGGTGCTGGCGACCGGCGGCGGCATCGTTTCCGAGGCGATCACCTTCGACCAGATCCTGTCGTCGTTCTACACCATCTGGCTGAAGGCCGAGCCCGAAGAACATATGGCGCGGGTGCGCGGCCAGGGCGATCTGCGGCCGATGGCCGACGACCGCGCCGCGATGCAGGAGCTCCGCACCATTCTGCAGAGCCGCGAACCTTTGTATGCGCGCGCCGCCGGCGTGCTCGACACCGCCGGACTAAGCGTCGAGGCGGCGGCCGCGAAGCTGACCGCGATGGTGTCGCCGGTGCTGTGCCGGGATGCGTGTGCGTTCGGATTGAAGAACGAGGCGGTGTAAGACGCTACAAGTAGCAGCGCCGTCATCCTGAGGTGCTCGCCCGCACGGGCGAGCCTCGAAGGATGCGGCGGCCAGCACTGCGATTGAGGCTCATCCTTCGAGGCCGCCGCTGCGCGGCGGCGCCTCAGGATGACGGCGGGGTGGGGAGAGGGTGTGCAACTAAACCCCGAGATGCCGCTCCAGCAGTTCCGGCTGTGCAGCCAGCTTTGCCGGTGCGCCGTCGAACACCACGACGCCCTTCGCCAGCATCACCATGCGGTCGGCGATCGCCGACAGGCTGCGGAAGTCCTTGTCGACGACGATGGTGGCGACGCCTTCGCCGCGGATCACGCCGAGGGTGCGCCAGATTTGCTGCGCGACCATCGGCGCGAGGCCTTCGGTGGCTTCGTCGATCAGCAGCAGATCCGGATTGGTCATCAGCGCGCGGCCGATCGTCAGCATCTGCTGCTCGCCGCCGGAGAGCTGATGGCCGCCGTGGCCGCGACGCTCCGCGAGCCGCGGAAACAACTCGAAGATTCGCGGCAGCGTCCAGGTGGCGCGACCGTCCGTGCCGGGACGCGCGGCCATCACGAGATTTTCGACGACCGACAGCGCGCCGAACACGCCGCGGCCTTCCGGCACCAGAGCGACGCCGCGCCGCGCGATCGCGTCCGGCGGGACGCCGGCGATATCATCGCCGTGCAGCCGGCGCTGGCCGCGGCACGCCGGCACCAGGCCCATCAGCGCACGCAGCAATGTGGTCTTGCCCATGCCGTTGCGGCCGATCAGCGCGATCTGTTCGCCGCGCGCCACCGTCAGATCGATGCCGTGCAGGATCTGGCTGACGCCGTAGTAAGCCTCGAGCCGCTCGGCCTGCAGCAGCGCGGTCATACGGCATCTCCGTGGGTACCCAAATACGCCGCACGCACGGCCGGATGCCGCCGTACGTCTTGCGGCAAACCTGAGGCAATCACCCGACCGTCCTGCATCACCGTCAGCCTGTCGGCGAGCTCGAATACCGCATCCATGTCGTGCTCGACGATCAGCACCGCATGCTCCGCGCGCAGCGAGGCGATCAGCGCGATGATGCTGCGCGCCTCGGCCTGCCCCATGCCGGCGAGCGGTTCGTCGAGCAGGACGATCGACGGACCCGTCGCCAGCACCATCGCGATCTCGAGCTGACGCTGTTCGCCGTGACTGAGTACATTGGCGATGATGCTTTCGCGCCCGGCGAGGCCGGCCTTGGTAATTGCCTCGGTGGTGCGGCGCTGCACCTCGGGATCGGCGGAGGCGCCGCCGAACATCCGCAGCGGCGCGCGCGAGCGCGCTTGCGCGGCGAGGCGGACGTTCTCGTGCACGGAGAAGCGCGGGAAGATCGTGGTCTTCTGGAACGCGCGGCCGATGCCGGCGCGGGCGCGCTTGTCAGGCGCCAGCGCGGTGATATCAGCGTCGCCGAGCCTGACCGTACCGGTGCTGGCGGAGAGTTCGCCCGACAACAGATTGATCAGCGTCGATTTGCCGGCGCCGTTCGGGCCGATCACCGCGTGGATTTCGCCGCGCCTGATGGCGATCGAGACATCGGCCACAGCGCGGACGCCGCCGAACCGCTTGCCGAGCCGCTCGGCGCGCAACGCGAGTTCAGCCATGCCCGGCCTCCGGGGCTGGAACCGGGGCCGGCGCCACTTGCTTGGCGTGCACCTGCTTCGGTTCGGCCTCGCCGAAAACCATCGGCCAGAGCTGCCGAACGCCGTTCGGCAGCAGCAGCACGATCGCAATGATGATCGCGCCCTCGATCAGCTTCCACTGCTCGAACGTCGCTTTCAGCACTTCCTCGAGCCCGAGCAGCACCAGCGCGCCGATCAGCGGTCCGGTGACCGTGCTGAGGCCGCCGATCAACACCATCACCAGCACGGTTGCGGATTGGTGCCAGCCGAGCATTTGCGGCGCGACGAAGCCGAACTGCACCGCGGCGAAATAGCCGGCGACGCCACTGAGCGCACCGGACAGCACGAAGGCGATCAGCCGGATGCGGAAGATCGGGAAGCCGAGCGCGCGGGCGCGGCGCTCGTTGTCGCGCGCCGCCGCCAGTGCATGGCCGAACGGCGAGCGCACCACCGTTACCAATAGCGCGATCACCGCCACGGTGACGCCGAGCACGAGAAAGTAGAACGTCAGCGGCTTGTCGAGATCGAGCAGACGCGCGCCCGCGATGACCAGTTCGGGCTTGACGTTGATGAAGGCGCCATCGGAGCCGCCGGCGAAATCGGCGTCGTGAAACAGGTAGAACAGCATTTCGCCGAAAGCGAGCGTGACCATGATGAAGTACACGCCGCGGGTGCGCAGCGCCAACGCCCCGATCACCAGCGCGGCGACACTCGCCGCCAGCACCGCGGCAGGCCACGTCAGCAGCAGCGATGCGGCGTCGTATTTCGGCGACAGCAGCGCCAGCACATAGCCGGCCAGGCCGAAGAATGCGGCATGGCACAGCGACACCAGCCCGCTTTGCCCGACCACCAGATTGAGCGCCATCGCCAGCACGCCGAGGATCAGCGCCTTGCTGGCGAACTGCACGTAGTACACCGGCACGACGAAGGGCAGCGCGAGCGCGGCGATCAGACAGATCGCCGGCAGTGCGCTTGATCGGATCAGGCTCGTCCTTTCGTTCGTCATGGCCGGGCTCGTCCCGGCCATCCACGTTCTTGCGTCGAAGCAGGCGTCGATTCGTGGATGCCCGGGACGAGCCCGGGCATGACGGCGGGGGCGGAGAGACGCTTCATCTCACGCCTCCCGCCGGCCGAGAATGCCGTTCGGCCGCCACAGCAGCACGATCGCCATCAGCAGATAGATCAGCATGCCGGAGACGCTCGGAAAGAACACCTTGCCGAACGTATCGGTGAGGCCGATCAGCAGCGCGCCGATCGCCGCCCCCGCCACCGAGCCGATGCCGCCGAGCACGACGACCACGAAGGACAGGATCAGCATGCCGTCGCCCATGCCGGGATACACCGTCGAGATCGGCGCAGTGACGATGCCGCCCAAGGCGGCCAGCGCGATGCCGGTGGCGAAGACGAGGCGGTTGACCTTGTCGTAGTCGATCCCGAGCACGCGCGTCATCTCGCGGTTCTCGGCGCCGGCGCGGACGATCATGCCGATC
The DNA here is from genome assembly GCF_052445935.1 of Rhodopseudomonas sp. NSM. Taxonomy (NCBI): domain Bacteria; kingdom Pseudomonadati; phylum Pseudomonadota; class Alphaproteobacteria; order Hyphomicrobiales; family Nitrobacteraceae; genus Rhodopseudomonas; species Rhodopseudomonas sp. NSM. The sequence continues at coordinate 86,763 of NZ_JBQTCH010000009.1, forward strand.
CTCGTGCGGGTGATGACGACGAAGATCAGCGCCGCCACCGCGAGGCAGAACACGCATATTGCGAGGCGATACACCGGATAGGACAGATTGTCGGTGAGCTGCAGCGAGCCGGACAGCCAGTCCGGCGGCGCCACCGAATGCACGTCCTTGCCGAACAGGAGTTGCCGGACCTCGTCGATCACCAGGATCAGCCCGAACGACAGCAGCACCTGCGCCAGATGATCGCGACCATACAGCCAGCGGATGAACACGCTCTCCAGCGCCAGCCCGAGCACGAAGGCGATCGCGACGCCGCCTATCAGCGCGATCAGGAAATTGCCGGTGATCAGCGCGATCCAGTACGCCAGATAGGCGCCCAGCATGTAGAACGCGCCGTGCGCGAGGTTGATCACGCCGAGAATGCCGAACACCAGCGTCAGGCCGCTGGCGACCAGAAACAGCACCATGCCGTATTGCACGGCATTCAAGAGCTGAACGCCGAAGGTGATCAGGTCCATATCAACGGCCTATCCGCATGATTACTCCGCTCGCGTTCGTCATTCCGGGGCGCGAGCGCAGCTCGCGAACCCGGAATCCATAACCACCGTCAGGGAGTATGAATTCCGGGTTCGCGCTTCGCGCGCCCCGGAATGACGGTGCTTGTTAGTTGCTTCGCCGCTCACACCCCTCTCCCGTGCCCCCGTCATTGCCGGGCTCGACCCGGCAATCCATCTTCCGAAGAAGATGGATGCGCGGGTCGAGCCCGCGCATGACGCTGCACTTGGTGTCACGTCATCTTGCAGCCGCGCGCCGGGTCGTCGACATTGGCCTGCGCGATCGAGACCATCTCGTTGCGGCCGTTCTTCACCTCGCGCAGATAGATGTTCTGGATCGGGTTGTGCGCCTTGTTGAACGACAGCGGCCCGCGCGGGCTGTCGATCTTGGCGGCGGCCATCGCCTTGATCATCGGATCGCGCATCGCCGGATCGCCCATCACCGCGGTCAGGCCGATATCCAGCAACGCCGCGGCGTCGAAACCCTGCACCGCGTAGATGTCGCCGTCCTTCTGGGTCCTGGCCTTGAACGCTTTCAGGAACGCGACGTTGGCGGGATTGTCCAGATTGTCGGCGTAGTGCAGCGTCGTCTTGATGCCGGCGGCCGCCTCGCCCTGCGCCTCGATGGTGCCGTCGGTGAGGAAGCCCGCGCCGTACAGCGGGATCGTCTTGTTGAGGCCGGCGGCCGCGTAGTCCTTGACGAATTTCACCGCGCCGCCGCCGGCGAAGAAGCTGAACACCGCGTCGGGCTTGAGCTGCGCGATCCTCGTGATCAGCGCCTGGAATTCGACCTGCGGGAACGGCAGCGTCAGGTCCTCGACGATCTTGCCGCCGTTCTTGGTGAAGTTCTCCGCGAAGGCGCCGACCATTTCGGCGCCGGCGGTGTATTTCCAGGTGATGGTGACGACGTTCTTGATGCCGGCATCGGCCATCACCTTGCCCATCGGGAAGGTGGTCTGCCAGTTCGAGAACGAGGTGCGGAAGATGTTCGGCGCGCAGGCCGGCCCCGTCGCATCGTTGGCGCCGGCATTGGGGATGATCAGCAGCGTGCCTGAGTCGCGCGCGACCTTGACCATCGCCATCGCGACGCCGGAATGCACCGTGCCGATCACGACGTCGACCTTCTCGCGGCCGACCAGCCGGTTCATGTTGTCGGTCGCGGCCTCCGGCTTGGATTCGTCGTCGACCTGCACGAAGGTCACGTCGCGCCCGCCGAGTTTGCCTCCGATCTGCTCGACGCGCAGCCGGAAGCCTTCGTCGATGAACTGGCCGAGCTTGGCGAATGTCCCGGTGTAGGGCAGCATCAGCCCGACCTTGAGCGGCGCGGTCTGCGCGATCGCCGGCGTGGCGAAACGCGGCGCCACCGCGAGAGTGGCGGCGCCCGCGGCGCCGGTCAGCAGCGCGCGGCGGGATAGCGGCGGCAAACGACGGATCATTGACATGGCGTTCTCCCCTTGATGGTGCCGTTCGGTGATTGTTGTGCCGAGGCGCTTCTCGTCCGGACGCGGCGATCACCGCGGCCGACCGGGCGCCCTTGGTCCCGAACCTGACGGCAGCATAATTCAGGATGCGGCGAAGGCAAGAATTATAGTGCAGGTTGCGAGGTCGATGAGCGGTTTGGACCAAGCCTATCCGCTGTCGTCCCCGCGAAGGCGGGGACCCATACGCCGCAGCATCCCGGTTTGAAGCTCTGTGGCAGCGGCCTTGCTTCGCTCGGGAAGCCAGGGGTTATGGGTCCCCGCCTGCGCGGGGACGACTCGCTGCGCCCTCTCCCCAACCCTCTCTCGCAAGCGCAAGCGGGCGCGCGCTGCGGAATGGGGGAGCTGACTTCACCAATCACTTCGCCCTTACGTCTCGAACGTCACCCCGATCCTGTTCTGCTTGATCCAGATCAGCCGGCAGTTGCGCACTTCTCCGACGGACATCACCAGCCGGAACCGCTCCGGAATATAGGCGGCATTGTCGACGTCGATGGCCGCCCCTTCGGCGGAGATGTTGCGCACCAGGCAGGTGAGGCTGGTGCCGCTGAAGGACACATGAGCCGGCTCCTCGACGTCGCTGCGAGGATATCTGCGTTTCTCGTCCACCATATCTTCCATCTGTTCGATGCCAGTCCCGCTGTCACGCTGATGCGATTTCGCAGCGAAGCAATACCATGCGACGCGGACCATCTCCGCGCCCTGCGATCGGCGGATGCGCCCACCCGATCCCGCTCATGGCTGGGTGCGCTCGAACTGACGCAGCAGCTTGTTGCCTCGCTCGACTGCGGAGTCCATCGCGGCCTGCGCGGATTTCCTGCCGCTGAACGCCTGCTCCAGTTCGTCGTCGATGACGTCGCGGATCAGAACGAACGAACCGAGCCGAAGCCCGCGCGAATGCTCTGTCGGCGGCTTGCGCGTCATCTGCTCGATCGAGATCGCCGTGCCGGGATTGCGGTCGTAGAACCCCTGCGCGCGCGTCAGTTCGTAGGCCGCCCGCGTCACCGGCAGATAGCCCGTGTTCTGATGCCAGGCGGCCTGCACCTCGGCCCGCGACAGATAGGCGAAGAACCTGGCGACGCCTTTGTATTCAAGCGCCGGACGGCCGCGCAGCACCCACAGCGTCGCGCCGCCGATGATGGTGTTCTGCGGCGCGCCGGCGACGTCCGGCCAGTGCGGCAGCCGTCCGTAGCCGACATCGAATCTGGAATTGGCGACGATATCGGCGCGGGTCGCCGACGAGCCTATGAAGATGCCGCAGTCGCCCTGCTGAAACCGCGGCTCCGCGGCGGTGGCGCGGCCGCCATAGTCGAACACCCTGGTCTTCTGCCATTCCGACAGTTCGGCGATGTGGCGGACCAGGACGGGATTGTTGAACACCAGCACCGCGTCCATCCCGCCGAGGCCATTGGACCGGGTCGCGAGCGGAAGATTGTGATAGGCGGAGAAATTCTCGACATTGATCCAGGACGGCCACGACGTCGTGAATCCGCAAGGCGCGCCGGCGGCGACCAGCCGCTTCGCCGCAGCGCCGACCTCCGGCCAAGTGCCCGGCGGCGCCTCGGGATCGAGTCCGGCTTTTCTGAACATCGACTTGTTGTAGTACAGCATCGGCGTCGACGCGTTGAACGGAAACGACAGCATGTTGCCGGCCAGATCGGTATAGTAGCCGGTCACCGCGGGAAGGTATTCGGCCGCGGAGAACGCCTCCTTTTCGTCGCGCATCAGCTCGTAGACCGGATACACCGCGCCCTTCGCCGCCATCATGGTCGCGGTCGCGATCTCGTTGACCTGCACGATCGCCGGCTGGCTCGACGAGCGGAAGGCGAAGATCGAAGCGGTCACCGTTTCAGTGTAGTTGCCCTTGTAGGTGGGCACCACGCGGTAATCGGTTTGCGAAGCGTTGAAGTCCGCGGCCAGCTTTTCGAGCTGCCGGCCGAGCTGGCCGGACATCGCGTGCCACCATGCGATTTCGGTCGCCGCCCGGGCGGGGGCGTTGCCCACGGCGATTACAAGCAGAACGATTGCGGAAATCAGCGGGATCCTGGCTCGTCCCCACCGCCGATCACTCCCGATAGCCATTTCCTATGCCAGTCTGCTAGATTGGCGGGACTCTCCGGCCCCGGTCGTGGGGCACAACCTTATGGGATCGAACTTGCCGCTGTCCAGTCGAGCCGCGATGCCCAGCGCAGCCGCCGCCGTGATCGGATCGGCGTTCGTCGCCCTTTCATCCTGTGCTGTCGGCTCCCACAGCGCCGCGATCCTCATCCGCAAGGCCGACTGAGTTGGCCCCGGTGAACCCGCATCAGGACAACAGCAGCGATCCGCAGGCGAGCCTTGCGAGCCGCGCCGGGATCGTCGGCCTGGTCCGTGCGGTCCCGATCCGCTGGCGCATCCTGTCGATCGCCGCGCTGAATTCGCTGGTGGTGCTGATCCTCGCCAGCATGATCTGGAGCGGCGCGCGGGTGTTGAGTTCGGCCTGGGACGACGTCCGCCAGGTCCGCAAATCCGACAATATCCTGGCGCTGCTCGAGAGCGAGACCAGCCGCCTGCAGAACCTGATCCACCGCTACATCAACCAGCCGAGCCCCGACCTGTTCGCGGAGATCCTGCTGCTGCGCGAGGCGGTGCTCGGCACCCTCACTACCCGCGCCTCGACCGATCCGATCCTGTCGGGCTCGGTCGCCGAACTCGAACGGGTGACCGAGCGATTCCTCAACGGCTTCGGCGATCTGCGCGCGCTGCAGGGCAAGATCAAGGACACTTACGAAAACCAGGTGCAGGGGCCGGCGCGCGACATCGCCGGGCTGTATTCGATCATCGAGGGTGCGACCGGGCGGCGCGATGCGGCGATCTGGCCGCCGCTCGGCCGGTCGCGCGAGGCATTCACGGCGATGCTGGTGGCGGCCAATTCGTACTACCTGTCGCTGTCCAAGGAAGCCGCCGAGGACGCCCGCCGCAACACCGAGACGATCGAGCGCACCGTGCCGGTGATGATCGAATTCGCCGACAACGATCTGCAGAAGATGGCGCTGCAACGGCTGAAAGTCCGCGTCGCCGCCCTGCGCGACGGGCTGCAGACCCTGTCGGATCAGCTCGCGAGCCGTAGCGACCTGTTGCGCAACGCGATCGACGCCAGCCAGGCCTCGACCATCGGGGCGATCGACGCGCTCTCGGTGAAGATGCGCCAGCGCGAGCAGAAGGCGCAGGAGACGTTCGACCGGACGCTCGCCAGCATCTCGCGCAAGGTGCTGTGGATCGCGGTGATCTTCATCGGCGTGATCATGATCGCCGGCACCGTGATCGTGCTCAGCATCCGGCTGCCACTGCAACAGATCCTGGCGGCGATGCACGCCATCACCTCCGGCGACTACGGCCGCCGCGTCGCCGGCACCGACGCCCGCGACGAGGTCGGCGCAATGGCGCGCGCGGTCGAGGTGTTCCGCGAGAACGCCATCGACAAGCGCCGGGCGGAGGACGATCTGCGCGCGTCCAAGGAAAAGGCCGAAAGCGCGCTGTTCGAGCTCAATGCCGCGCAGCAGAATTTGATCGACGCCGAACGGCTGGCCGCGCTCGGCGGGCTGGTCGCCGGCGTCGCCCACGAGGTCAACAATCCGATCGGAATCAGCCTGACGGTGGCGTCGAGCTTCAGCCGCAAGGCGACGATGTTCGAGGCCGAGCTGAAAGGCGACGCGCCGCTGCGGCGGTCGCAGCTCGACGAATTCGTCCGCTCCTCCCGCGACGCCGCGCAGCAGCTCGTCGCCAATCTGCAGCGCGCCGCCGAACTGATCCAGTCGTTCAAACAGGTCGCGGTCGACCGTTCCCATGCCGAACGCCGGCAGTTCAATCTGCACGAGGCCACCGACCAGATCGTCGCCAGCCTCAAGCCGGTGCTGAAGCGGGCGCCGATCGAACTCGCCATCGACGTGCCCGACGGGCTGGTGATCGACGGCTATCCGGGCGCCTATGGCCAGATCCTGACCAACCTGTTCCTGAACGCCGCCAACCACGCCTTCGCCGACGGTCGCGCCGGCAGGATCGCGATCACCGCGCGGCCGCGCGGCGACGACGTTGAGATCGTGTTCGCCGACAACGGCGCCGGCATGACCCCGGACGTCCAGCGCCAGGCGTTCGACCCGTTCTTCACCACCCGCCGCAACGAAGGCGGCACCGGGCTCGGGCTGCACATTGTTTACAATCTGGTCACCCAGCAGCTCGGCGGCCGGATGATGCTGGAATCAAGGCTGGGACAAGGCACGACTTTTCGCATTATCATGCCCCGCACCGCCACCGGCGGCTCGACCGACGCCGACACGCCCATCGACGGAAATGTGCAATGGCCGACCAGGACGATATCCTCCAGCTGATCGAAGATACCGAGCCGGGGCCCGAGCCGTCGAACGCCAAGCGGTGGAAGATCGCGGTGATCGACGACGATCCCGCCGTCCACGAGGGCACCCGCTTCGCGCTCAGCGACTACAACCTCAACGGCCAGACCCTGGAAATCCTCTCGGCCTATTCGGGCGCCGAGGGCCGCGAGCTGATGCGGACCAATCCCGACATCGCCGCGGTGCTGCTCGACGTCATCATGGAGACCGACGCCGCAGGGCTCGATCTGGTCGAATTCATCCGCAACGAGATCCAGAACGAGACCGTCCGCATCATCCTGCGCACCGGCCAGCCCGGCCAGGCGCCGGAGCGCCGGGTGATCGTCGACTACGACATCAACGACTACAAGGCCAAGACCGAACTCACCGCCGACAAGCTGTTCACGTCGCTGACCGCCGCGCTGCGCAGCTATCAGCAGCTGGAGCGGATGGTGCAGACGCGGCGCGGCCTCGAGATCATCATCGACGCCGCGTCGACGCTGTACGATTTCAAGTCGATGCAGCGGCTGGCCGAGGGCGTACTGACCCAGATCGCATCGCTGCTCAATGTCGACTGCGCCGGAATCCTGGTGCTGCGCGACGCCGGCGACGACTTTTCGGTGCTGGCCGGATCCGGCTGCTACAGCCGTTTCATCGGATCGGCCGGGCCCCGGGCGCTCGATCACGATCTGCGGCAGATGGTCGAGGAGGCGTTCCGGCGCCGCAAGCACGAATTCGCCGACCATCGCACCGTGCTCTATGTCCGGACCGGCAGCGGCCGCGAGGTGGTGCTGCTGCTGCAGGCCGAATGCGAACTCTCGGAAACCGACCGCTCGCTGGTCGAGATCTTCGGCAGCCGGCTGTCGATCGCATTCGACAATGTGATCCTGTACAAGCAGCTCCACGAGGCCAACACCCAGCTCGAGGACCGGGTCGCGCAGCGCACCCGCGCGCTGACCCAGGCCAATCGCCGGCTGTCGACGCAATGGATGCGGCTGCAGCGCGCCAACGCCTTCAAGAACGAGATTCTCGGCACCGTCGCCCACGACCTGAAGAATCCGCTCGGCGTCATCCTCGGCCGCACCGAAATGCTGACCGAACTGATCGGCGCCGACTCGCCGAAGGAAAACGTCATCGCCCAGGTCGATCACATCCGCGAGGCGACGCGGCGGCTGACCTCGATGGTCGACCATCTGATCTCCGATGCCATGGCCGACGCCTTCGATATTTCGATCCGGCGCGAAGCGGTCGATCTCGCGGCGCTGGTCGCAGAGGTCGCCGAGGCCAACCGGCCGATGGCGCAGAACAAGCAGCAGGCGATCTCGGTCTCGATCCCCACCGCCCGGATGACGATGTGCGACGCCGACCGGGTGCGCGAGGCGATCGACAATCTGGTGAGCAACGCCATCAAATACAGTCCGATCGGCGGAAACATCGCGCTGCAGGTCGACGGCGACGATGCCAACACCATCGTCCGCGTCACCGATGAGGGCGCCGGCCTGTCGCCGGAGGACCTCAGCCGGCTGTTCGGCCGATTCCAGCGCCTCTCCGCCAAGCCGACCGCCGGCGAGAGCTCGACCGGGCTCGGCCTGTCGATCGTCAAGAAGATCATCGACATGCACGGCGGCAATGTCGGCGCCCACAGCCCGGGTCCCGGCCAGGGCGCGACCTTCACCATCACCCTGCCGGCATCGACCACATCATGAGCCAGAGCCCGCACATCATCGTCGTCGACGACGAAGCCCCGGCCCGCGAAATGGTCGGCGACTATCTGCGCATGCACGGCTTCGTCGTGACGCTGTGCGACGGCGGCAAGAGCCTGCGCGCCGAGATCGAAACCAAGGTCCCCGATCTCGTCGTGCTCGACCTCAACATGCCCGAAGAGGACGGCCTGTCGATCATCCGCGACCTCAAGGCCAAGACCAACGTGCCGGTGATCATGCTGACGGCGACCGCCAGTCCGATCGACCGCGTGGTCGGCCTCGAGCTCGGCGCCGACGACTACGTCGCCAAGCCGTGCGAGCTGCGCGAGCTGATGGCGCGGATCCGCTCGGTGCTGCGCCGGGCGGCGCCCCGGCCGACCGCTGCCACCGCGACCGCCGTGGCCGCGGGCAAGCCCGCCCCCGAGCAGCTGGTGCGGTTCGGCACCAAATGGCTCGACCTCGAAGCCCAGGCGCTGCGCGACGACGACGGCAACGAACACCCGCTGACGGCGTCCGAATTCGGCCTGCTGAAGGTGTTCGCGGCCAATCCCAAGCGGGTTCTCTCGCGCGAACGGCTGCTGGAACTCGCCAACGCCCGCGACGCCGAGGCGTTCGACCGCGCCGTGGACCTGCGGATCATGCGGATCCGGCGCAAGATCGAACCCGATCCGACGAAACCGGCCGTCATCCGGACGATTCGCGGGGGAGGCTATTTGTTCTCCCCGGCAGCCGAGCGCCCCTGACCGCGCGCCGCGACGGCGATCCCCCGATCCGCTTCATCATCCAGAAGCGCTGGCCCGCAGGGGCGAGCGTCGAAGGGGGCCGCGGCACGCACTTGCGGCCCATCCCGGGAGGCCGCCGCTGCGCGGCGGCGGCGCCGGATGGAGGTTGATTGTGGCCGCAGCCACACAACCGCGTCCTTGAAATCAAACCCGTTTTTGTCCCAATATTTCGTTGCCACAGTTGCGACGAAACATTTCTCCTAGTCACGAAACCATTTTCAGCGGTTCGCGCAGACGTCCTGAAATGCTGCCTGACTAGTAAAGCTCCCAACGACGCCGCGGGGGAGCGCGGCGGATAACGGGAGCCATTCATGCACAACGTCATTGCGATCAACGATGCGGGCCGCCAGGGCATTATCGCCGCGCGGGCTACGACCGATGAGATGCTGCTGGCCAATATTGCGGCCGGCGACCGGACCTCGATGCATACCCTCTATTCCCGTCACAATGTGCGGGTCTATCGCTTCATCCTGCGCATGGTGCGCGACGCCGCGGCGGCGGAAGATCTTGTCAGCCAGGTGTTTCTCGACGTCTGGCGCACCGCCCGGCAGTTCGAAGGCCGCGCCCAGGTCTCGACCTGGCTGCTGTCGATCGCGCGCTTCAAGGCGCTCACCGCGCTTCGCCAGCGCCAGCACGAAGACATCGACCAGGACGACGTGCTGGAGATTCCCGACAGCGCCGACACGCCCGAAGCCGCGCTCGACCGCAGCCGCACCAGCGACATTCTCCGTACCTGCATCGCCAAGCTGTCGCCGGCGCATCGCGAGATCATCCACCTCGTCTACTACCACGAAAAGTCGGTCGAAGAGGTCGGCCGCCTGATCGGCATCCCGCAGAGCACGGTGAAGACGCGGATGTTCTACGCCCGCAAGCAGCTTGCCGAGTTGCTCAAGAGCCATGGCGTCGAAACCATGGCCGCCTGATCCGGCAGCGGCACCACCGCGCGCTGCCGCGCTCGATCAATTGTTTAGAGAAGATCTTTTTTGGCGCAATTCACCCGGGCGGCCGGCAATGTTATGCCTGTCGCAGGCGACGATCGAACGGCTGAACCGCCAATGACACAATTGAAACAATAGATGACATCAGCCGGAAAGATTTCGGCGCTAGATTGATCCCGTCAGCACCGGACAATGACCGGCGCCAGAATTTCGAAAGCAGCTTCTCCAGGTTGCGTCACCATCGCAGACCTCCAGCGACCCGGACGGGATGCCCCCCGCCCGGGTTTTGCTTTTCTGAACGGGCGACGCGCGACGTCGCGACCACGCAGGCGCCACCCAGGCACCACTAGGACAATATGGCCTAGCGCATCGCGGCTTTGTCATCGGCTAACCCTTGGGAATCGTCACGCCACGGCGATAGGATCATTTCGGACGACCTCGCGTTGTCCGCTCGTCACGGTCGCGGATCGGTCCCCATGTTCGAAACTCTTGATCCCGTAGTTCTGGCGCGCCTGCAGTTCGCCTTCACGGTTTCGTTCCACATCATCTTCCCCGCCTTCTCGATCGGCCTGGCGAGCTTTCTGGCGGTGCTCGAAGCGCTGTGGCTGTGGACCGGGCGCGAGGTCTTCATCAACCTGTTCAATTACTGGATGAAGATCTTCGCGATCGCCTTCGGCATGGGCGTCGTGTCCGGCATCGTGATGTCGTACCAGTTCGGCACCAACTGGTCGGTGTTCTCCGACAAAACCGGGCCGGTGCTCGGCCCGTTGATGGCCTACGAGGTGCTGACCGCGTTCTTCCTCGAAGCGGGATTCCTCGGCGTGATGCTGTTCGGCCTCAAACGGGTCGGCCCAAAGCTGCATTTCGTCGCGACGCTGATGGTGGCGATCGGCACGCTGATGTCGGCGTTCTGGATCCTGTCGGCGAATTCCTGGATGCACACGCCGGCCGGCTACGCGGTCAACGCCGACGGCCAGTTCATCGCGACCGACTGGTGGAAGCTGATCTTCAATCCGTCGTTTCCCTATCGCCTCGTCCACATGGTGCTCGCCGCCTACCTCACCACGTCACTCGTGGTCGGTGCGGTCGGCGCCTATCATCTGCTGAAGAATTCGCGGCAGCCGGGCGCGCGGATGATGTTCTCGATGGCGATGTGGATGCTGACGATCGTCGCCCCCATCCAGATCTTCGCGGGCGATCTACATGGTCTGAATACGCTCGAGCATCAGCCGGCAAAAGTGATGGCGATGGAGGGGCACTACCAGAGCCACCCCGACGGCGCGCCATTCATCCTGTTCGGCCTGCCGGACCAGGACGCCGCGGTGGTGCGCTATGCGCTGGAAATCCCGAAACTGTCGTCGCTGATCCTCAAGCACTCGCTCGACGCGCCGCTCGCCGGCCTCGACACCGTGCCGCGTGAAGACTGGCCGCCGGTGCCGATCACGTTCTGGTCGTTCCGGGTCATGGTCGGTCTCGGCCTGCTGATGGCCGCGCTCGGATTCCTCGGCCTGTGGGTGCGCTGGCGCGGACGGCTGTACGACTCGCGGCCGACCCATCTGTTTGCGCTGGCGATGGGGCCGGCCGGTTTCGTCGCGGTGCTGGCCGGCTGGGTCACCACCGAAACCGGGCGGCAGCCGTTCACCGTGTTCGGCCTGCTGCGCACCGTGGATTCGGTCTCGCCGCTCGCCGCGCCCGCGGTGGCGTGGTCGCTGATCGCCTTCGTGATCGTGTATTTCGCCGTGTTCATCGCAGGCACCGTCTACATCCTGCGGCTGATGGCGCACCCGCCGCATCACGGCGAGGAAGGCCCGCGCGGCGAAACCCCGTCGCGCGCCGCCGGCATCACGCCGGCGCCCGCGATCTCCACCCGCAGGTTCAGCTGACATGGATTACGATCTCGCAACCATCTGGGCCTTCATCATCGCATTCGCGGTGTTCGTCTATGTGGTGATGGACGGCTTCGACCTCGGTCTCGGCATCCTGTTTCCGCTGTTTCGGCAGAAGCGCGACCGCGACGTCATCATGAACAGCGTCGCCCCGGTCTGGGACGGCAACGAGACCTGGCTGGTGCTCGGCGGCGGCGGCCTGTTCGCAGCGTTCCCGCTGGCCTATGCGGTGCTGATGCCGGCGCTGTACACGCCGATCATCGCGATGCTGCTCGGCCTGGTGTTTCGCGGCGTCGCGTTCGAATTCCGCTGGCGCAGCCAGCGCGAGCGCAACCGCTGGGACATGGCCTTTTTCGGCGGCTCGCTGATCGCGACGCTGGCGCAGGGCGTGGCGCTCGGCGCGCTGCTGCAGGGCGTCGCCGTGGAAGGCCGCGGCTATGCGGGCGGCTGGTGGGACTGGCTGACGCCGTTCAGCGTGCTGACCGGGCTGGCGCTGGTGACCGGCTACGCGATGCTCGGCGCGACCTGGCTGGTGATGAAGACCACCGGCGAGCTGCGCAACGCGGCCTATCGATTGGGCCGCTGGCTGCTGCTCGCGATGCTGATCGCGATCGCCGCCGTCAGCGCCGCGACGCCGTTCCTGAGCTACGATTATTCGGAGCGGTGGTTCGCCTGGCCGAACGTGCTCGCCACCGCGCAGGTGCCGCTCGCCGTCGCGATCGTCACCGCGCTGTTGCTGCGGGCGCTGACCCTGCGCCGGGACTACCAGCCGTTCCTGCTGACGCTGTGCCTGTTCGCGCTGTCCTATGCCGGGCTCGGCATCAGCATCTGGCCCTATGTGGTGCCGCGCAGCATCACCATCTGGCAGGCGGCGGCGCCCGAGAACAGCCAGCTGTTCATGCTGGTCGGCGTCGCCATCCTGGTGCCGATCATCCTCGCTTACACCGCCTGGGCCTATTGGGTGTTTCGCGGCAAGGTCGACCCCGAGAGCGGCTACCACTAGGGCATGATCCCGAAAAGGGCCGACCGGTCTTCGGAAGAGATCATGCGCGAACAGGATTTGGCGACCGCCGATGTCCGATTTTGAACCTTCCACCCCGCTGTGGCGACGGTTGCTATGGTTCGCAGCGCTCTGGCTCGGCGGCGTCGGCGCGGTCGTGCTGGTGTCGATGATCCTGCGGCTGTGGATCGCGCCGGGCTGACATGATACATAGCCCGGCGCGACAGCGTCGGGAGGGGTATCGATGATCGGAATGTCACGTCTGTTCGGCCGGCTCGCATTCGCCGCGTCGTTGCTGCTGCTCGCTGCGCCGGGCCATGCGCAGCAACCGGACGTCGGCGACGAGCCCGGACTGATCGCCAATGACGATTTCGAGCTGCCGCCGGAATTGCGCAAGCAGATGGTGTTCTTCCGTACCAGCGAGCCGCCGGGCACGATCGTGGTGCAGACCTCCGAGCGCTACCTCTATTTGGTCCAGGGCAACAATCGCGCGCTACGGTACGGAATCGGCGTGGGCCGCGAAGGCTTCCAGTGGCAGGGCCTGCTGAAGATCTCGCGCAAGGCGGAATGGCCGGACTGGGTGCCGCCGCCGGAAATGATCCAGCGCCAGCCCTATCTGCCGCGCTTCATGGCGGGCGGGCCGGGCAATCCGCTCGGCGCCCGCGCGATGTATCTCGGCTCGACCGTGTACCGTATCCACGGCACCAACCGCCCCGACACCATCGGCACCGCGATCTCGTCGGGCTGCTTCCGGCTGGTCAACGCCGACGTCGCCGACCTCTACGAGCGCGTCCCGGTCGGCACCAAGGTCGTGGTGCGGCAGAGGCCCTCGCTGTAGTCCCCGCCGCCCGGCCTGCATTCAACATTCATCTGAATCAGAGAGACGTTCTCGATGTCATTTCGCAAGGGCCTTCTGATCGGCCTCGGCGTCGCCGCCGTTGTCGCCGCCGCCGCCGTCACCTATGAGCGCTACGACACCAAAACGCTGAAGCGCACGATCCGGCGCGACGCCGTGCTGTGCGGCGTCAACAAGGGCCTGCCGGGCTTCGCGACGCCGGACGACAAGGGCAACTGGAGCGGCTTCGACGTCGATTTCTGCCGCGCGGTGGCGGCGGCGATCTTCGACGATCCGAGCAAGGTGAAGTTCGTCGCGCTCGACGCCAACGAGCGCTTCAAGGAACTGCAGAGCCGCAAGGTCGACATCCTGTCGCGCAATTCGACCTGGAGCATGTCGCGCGAGGCGGGGTACGGATTGTACTTCCCGGCGGTCGCCTATTACGACGGCGAGGGCTTCATGGTGCCGGCCTCGCGCAAGGTCGAGACCGCGCTCGAGCTCGACGGCAGCAAGGTCTGCGTCCAGGATGGCACCACGACGCTGCTCAACCTCGCCGACTACTTCCGCGCCAACAACATGAAGTATCAGGAGGTCAAGTTCGGCAAGTTGGACGAGGTCGTCGCCGCCTACAACAGCGGGCAGTGCGACACCTTCACGGCCGACGCCTCGCAGCTTTATGCGCTGCGCCAGACGCTCGCCAAACCGGGCGACCACGTCATCCTGCCGGATCTGATCTCCAAGGAGCCGCTCGCGCCGGTGGTCCGCCAGCGCGACGACGAATGGATGATGATCGTGAAATGGTCGCTGTACGCGATGATCAACGCCGAGGAGCTCGGCGTCACCTCGGCGAATATCGACGAGGCGCTGAAATCGAAGAAGCCGGACGTGATGCGGCTGGTCGGCACCGAGGGCGCCTATGGCGAAGAGCTCGGCCTCGGCAAGGACTGGGCGGCGCGGATCATCCGCCACGTCGGCAACTACGGCGAGGTCTACGACCGCAACGTCGGCAAGCTCGGCATCCCGCGCGGCATGAACCAGCTCTGGAGCGCCGGCGGCATCCAGTACGCGCCGCCGATCAGGTAGCGACACAACACGCCGTCATCGCCCGCGCAGGCGGGCGATCCCGTATTCCAGAGCGTCGGCGATCAGCAACGAAGTCTCCAGGATACTGGATCCCCGCATGCGCGGGGATGACGATTGTGGGCGGGGATGACGGCTGTGTGGCCCATCCTTCGAGGCGCGCCGAAGACGGCGCGCACCTCAGGATGACGTTGTGCGTGCGGCGGCGTTCGCGTGGTGATGTGCGTGTGGTGATGAAGCGATTGCGGTGGTTTCCGTCACCCTGAGGTGCGCGCTCTTGCGCGCCTCGAAGGGCGACGGAAACCAGAAATGCCCTCAGTACTTCTTCCACTCCGCCAGCATCTCGGCGTGGTAGTTGGCGTCGCCGAACAGCTCCTGCAGGACGCGGGCGCGCTTCATGAACAGGCCGATGTCGAACTGGTCGGTCATGCCCATGCCGCCGTGCATCTGCACGCCTTCCTGCACCGCGAGCGTCGTCACCGTGCCGGCCTTGGCCTTGGCGACCGAGACGGCGAAGCCGGCCTGCGCCGGATCGGCATCGACCGCCTGCAGCGCCTTCAGCACCGCGGCGCGGACGATCTCGATCTCGGTGTAGAGATGTGCGGCGCGGTGTTGCAGCGCCTGGAATTCGCCGATCAATTTGCCGAACTGCTTGCGCTCTTTCAGATACGCCACGGTGCGGCCGAACGCCTCGTCGGCGACGCCGAGCATTTCGGCCGCGACTGCGGCGCGGCCGATGTTCAGCACCGTGTCGAGCAGCGCCGCCCCGCGATCGACCTCGCCGAGCACCTGATCGGCATTCACTTCGACCTCGTCGAAGCTGATCCGCGCCGCGTTATGGGCGTCGACCATGATGGTGCGCTCGATCGAAACGCCTTTCGCCTTGGGATCGACCAGAAACAGCGTCAGCCCGTCGGCGTCGCCCGGCTGGCCGGCGCTGCGCGCGGCGACGATCAACAGGTCGGCGACATGGCCATCCACCACCAGCGCCTTGGCGCCGCTGAGTTTGAAGCCGTTGCCGGCGCGGGTCGCGGTCAGCGCGATCTTCGACGGGCGATGCTTGGCGGCTTCATCGACCGCCAGCGCCGCGATCAGCGAACCATCGGCTATCTTCGGCAGATACGCCTTCTTCTGCGCGTCCGAGCCGCCGCGGGCAATCGCCGAGGCCGCGAGCACGGCGGTCGCGAGAAACGGCGACGGCGTCAGATTGCGGCCGATCTCCTCCATCACCACGCCGGCCTCAACGCAGCCGAGCCCGGAGCCGCCGAATTCTTCCGGCACCAACAGGCCGGCGAAGCCCATCTCGGCGAAACTCTTCCAGAGATCGCGGGAGAAGCCGGTGGCGTCGCGCTCGTCGCGCAGCTTGCGGAAATGCGCGACCGGCGCAGTGTCGCCGATCAGCCCGCGCGCCGAATCGCGCAGCATGGTTTGTTCTTCGGTGAGGACGAGTGCCATGGTGAAAAGTCCCGATCAGATATCAGATGAGATGCAAAACTTTAGAGTTCGTCATTCCGGGATGCGCCCCTCGGGGCGCAGACCCGGAATCCATACTCCCTGCGGTGGTTATGGATTCCGGGTTCGCGCTGCGCGCGCCCCGGAATGACGGGGAGAGGGCGTACTTAAGCCCCCGGCAGATCGAGGATGCGTTTGGCGACGATGCCGAGCATGACTTCGCTGGTGCCGCCTTCGATCGAGTTGGCCTTGGTGCGCAGCCAGGCGCGGGCGCGGGCGCCGTCGTTGGAGCGCTCGCTCTCCCATTCCAGCGCGTCGATGCCACCGGACGACATCAGGATCTCGTGGCGGCGCTTGTTCAGCTCGGTGCCGTAGTACTTCATCGCCGAGGAGAACGCCGGATGAAGCTGACCTGCCTTGGCGAGATCGACCGCGCGCTCCGCCGCGCAGGCGAGCGCCGCCTCGTCGATATCGAACGCCGCGATCTGGCCGCGCAGCATCGGATCGTCGAGCCTGCCTTGAGCGTCGGTGCCGAGCGAATCGGCTGCGACCTGACCGAGCGGCCGGCCGCCGTCGCGGCCGCCCATGCCGGAGATCATCGCGCGCTCGTGCTGCAGCAGATATTTCGCCACGTCCCAGCCACGATTGACGGTGCCGACCACATGCGATTGCGGCACCCGGACGTTGTCGAAGAAGGTCTCGCAGAACGGCGACTTGCCGGAGATCAGCAGGATCGGCTTGGTCGTGACGCCGGGCGAAGTCATGTCGAACAGGATGAAGCTGATGCCGTCGTGCTTCTTGGCGCTGGCATCGGTCCGCACCAGGCAGAAGATCCAGTCGGCGTAATTGGCGTAGCTGGTCCAGATCTTCGAGCCGTTGATGATGAAGTCGTCGCCGTCGGGCACGGCGCGGGTCTGCAGCGAGGCGAGGTCGGAGCCGGCATTCGGCTCGGAATAGCCCTGGCACCAGCGGATTTCGCCGCGCGCAATTTTCGGCAGATGCTCGGCCTTCTGCGCCTCGTTGCCATATTTCAAAAGTGCCGGCCCGAGCATCCAGATGCCGAACGACGACAGCGGCGAACGCGCGCCGATCGCGGCCATTTCTTCGCGCAGCACCTTGGCCTGCGCGGGATCGAGCCCGCCGCCGCCATATTGCGTCGGCCAGTCCGGCACGGTCCAGCCCTTGTCGCGCATCCGCTCGAACCAGACCTTCTGCGCGTCGGAGGCGAATTTGGCGTTGCGGCCGCCCCAGAAATTGTCCTCGTCGCCCTGCATCGGCGTGCGCATCTCGGCCGGGCAATTGGCTTCGAGCCAGGCGCGGGTGTCGCTGCGGAATTGGTCGAGATCGGGGGAGGCGGCGTCTGACATCGGCGTGTTTCCATCCGGCGATCGCGAGCGCGATCGGTTGCTCTTGTTGGCCGCGACCTTAGCCGGCGCGGGGCGAAATTCAACATCTGGATCGGCGGCGCTGTGACGCGATCCCGCGTCGATGTGCTAGGGGTCGACAAAGCAACGAGAGGCACCGAGCATGCGGCTGCAACTTCTTTCGCCTGGCGAAATGACCGACGACCAGCGGGCGATCTACGACGAGTCGATCGCCAGCAAGCGCGGCAGCCCGCCGCCGCCGATGATGGCGTGGCTGGCGAGCCCCGACATGGCGCGGCACGCGACCAGGCTCGGCGCCGTCCTGCGCTATGACACGTCGTTTCCGCCGGCGCTGTCGGAACTGGCGATCCTCGTCACCGCGCGGCACTGGACGGCGCATTTCGAATGGTACGCGCACAAGAAGATGGCGCTCGACGGCGGGCTCGATCCGGCGATCATCGAGGCCATCAGGGATCGGCGAACGCCGCGTTTCGACGATCCGAAGGCGCGCGTGGTCTACGACGTCGCGCGGTCGCTGCACGAGGCCCGGGGACTGCCGCAGCCGCTCTACGACGAGGCGACGCAATTGCTCGGCGAGCGCGGCCTGGTCGAGATCATCGGCCTGTGCGGCTACTACACGATGGTGTCGATGACGCTGAACGCCTACGAATTTCCGCTGCCCGATGGCGAGGTGTCGGAACTGGCGTAAGCAACAAGTACGAACGTCATGCGCGGGCTTGACCCGCGCATCCATCCTTCTCATATCGGATGGATCGCCGGGTCGAGCCCGGCGATGTCGTCCGTGAAGGAGCCGCGCCATGCCATCTGATGAAGCAGCGACATCCATCCCGTCCGGCACAAGGATCGGCCATGTCCACCTGAAAGTCGCCGATCTCGATCGCGCGCTCGGCTTCTATTGCGACGTGCTCGGCTTTGCGGTGATGCAGCGGATGGGCGACCAGGCGGCCTTCATTTCGGCCGGCGGTTATCACCATCACATCGGCCTGAACACCTGGGAAAGCAAAGGCGGCTCGCCGCCGCCGCCGGGCACGACCGGGCTGTTTCACACCGCGATCCTGTATCCGACCCGCGCGGCGCTGGCCGACGCGCTGCACCGCGTGCTGCAGGCCGGCATCACGCTCGACGGCGCTAGCGACCACGGCGTCAGCGAGGCGCTGTATCTGCGCGATCCCGACGAGAACGGCGTCGAATTGTATCGCGACCGGCCCGAGGCGGAATGGCCGCGCAGCCCCGACGGCGCGCTGGCGATGTTCACGCGCCGGCTCGACCTCGACGATCTGCTGCGCGCGCGAATTGGCTAGCACACCGTCATTCCGGGGCGCGCGCAGCGCGAACCCGGAATCCAGAGCTGTTCATCCGCCGTGCTGAACCACCTCGGGATTCCGGGTTCGCTCACTTCGTGAGCGCCCCGGAATGACGAACGCAAGGGTTTCAGCGGCGGCCACGCACCATCACCAGCGCTGCGGCGATCAGTTGCAGCACGATGCAGCCCGCGAACGGAACCGTGTAGCTGCCGGAGACGTCGCGGACGAGGCCTATCACGCCGGGGCCGAACGCATAGGTCACCTGATTGATCGCGGTGACGAGGCTGATCAGCACGCCGAACGAGCCTGCCGCGAATTCGCGCTGCACGATCAGCGCCGGCAGCGTGATCAGATTGCCGACCGAGAAGCCGAACAACGCGCAGGCGGCCAGCAGCAACGTTCCATCGCGCGACAGAATCAGGATCGCCAGCGCCGCCGCCTGGCTCAGAAACGAGATCGCCGACACCAGCCGCTGGTCGAGCCGGTCGATCACGGTCGACAGCGAGACGCGGCCGACCACCGCCATCGTGGTCAGCAGCGCCACCGCGGCTGCGGCGTGCTCGCGGCCGATCAGCGGGTCGAGATAGGCGATCAGGTGCACGATGAAGCCGACCTGCGCGAACAGCACCAGGGCGAACGCGATAGTGACGGTGAGGAACGCAATGTCGCGGAACGCATCGCGGCGGATCGCGCCCGATGACAACGCCTTCACCGCACCCGGCCCGGCCGGATCGTCCGCGATGCGCAATGGCGGGCGGCCGACGACGATCGCCACCACCGGCATCAGCAATACCCCGGCGATCGCCGCCGCCAGCGTCGCGTCGGCAAATCCGAAATGCCCGATCGCCGCGACCAGCAGCGGCACGCCGGCGATGCCGCCGAAGCTGGCGCCGTTCAGCGCCAGGCTGATCGCCATGCCGCGGCGCTGGTCGAACCACAGCCCGAGCGTGCTGGTGATGGCGCCGAGGCTGGTGCCGGCCCAACCGACCGCGAGCAACACATAGACGGCGTAGAGCTGCCAGACCGCATCGATCCGGCCGAGCAGCGCGGTGCCGAGCGCCATCGCGGCGATGCCGCCGAGCAGACAGGCGCGCGGGCCGATCACGCGAATGACGTCGCCGACGAAGGCGACCAGCAGCGCGCCGCCGAGATAGAAGAACGTCGTCGCGGTCGCGATCAGCGACGACGGCCAGCCGTGCAGGCGGGTGAGTTCGGCGAGATAGACGCTCTGGCCGTAGAAGCCGAGCGCCCAGCCGAAGGTCGCGACGGCAAAGCACATCGCGACGATCCGCCAGCCCTCATAATGGATCGAGCTCTCGTCGCGCAGCGGAAGGTTCACCATCCGCGGCGACCGGCCTTCGTCGCACGCGACGGCATCGGCGTCCCCCTGCGTCCGGCTCGGACGGCCGGATCGTTGTCTTGTTCGCGATCAGATGCCGCGATCTGGCACGGCGGCAGCGGCCGCCGCCACCCGTTTTCGCGACCAGCCGGTGATCGCGAGCACGACGAGGCCGAGCAACACCGGCGGGAACACCGTCATGTTGACGGTGGCCCAGCCATAATTAGCGAGCAACTGCCCGGACCCGAACGAGCCCAGCGCCATCATGCCGAACACCACGAAATCGTTGAACGCCTGCACCTTGTTCTTTTCGCTCGGCTGGTGGGTCTCCAGCACCAGCGCCGAGGCGCCGACGAAGGCGAAATTCCAGCCGACCCCGATCACGAACAGCGTCGCCCAGAAATGCGGGGCGGTGATCCCCATCAGGCCGATCGACGCGCCCGCGGCCTCGAGCGCCAGCCCGAGCGCGACCACCCGCGGCGCGCCGAACTTCGCGATCAGCGAGCCGGTGAAGAAGCTCGGCGCGTACATCGCCACGATGTGCCATTGCAGGCCGAAATTGGAATCGCTGATCGGCAGCCCGCACATCTGCATCGCCAGCGGGGCGGAGGTCATCACCAGATTCATCATCGGATAGGCGATCGCGCCGCACATCGCCGCGGCGATGAAGCGCGGCTGCCGCACGATCTCGAGCAGCGGCCGGCCGCCGGCGAAATCGGCCGGCTGCGGCTTCGGCGCATCGACGCGCCACAGCACCGCCATCGCGATCAGCGCGACCGCGGCCTGTACCAGATAGCTGAAGGCGAACAGGTAAGGCTGCCAGACATCCATGGTCCACTGCACCAGCTGCGGACCGAGCACGCCGGCGAACACGCCACCGGCCATCACCCAGGACACCGCCTTGGGGCGATACGCGGCGCTGGCGCCGTCGGCGGCGGCGAAGCGATAGGATTGCGAGACCGCGCCATAAAGCCCGCCGAGGAAAGTGGCGACGCAGAACAGCTCGAACGAGCCGTACAGGATCGCCAGCGCGCCGAGCAGGCCGGTAAACGCGCCGCAGCCGGCGCCGATCATGAAGGAGGCGCGGCGGCCGTAGCGGCGCGCGATCGCGCCGGTCGGTAGCGTGCCGGCAGCGAGGCCGACCACATACATCGAGATCGGCACGGTCGCGAGCGACAGATCCGGCGCGAGCTGCGCGCCGATGATCGAGCCGGTGGCGAAGATCACCGCCGCATTGGCGCCGGTCAGCGCCTGCGCCGCGGCAAGCCGCGCCACATTGGAGCGCGCGCGCGCATCGTCGACGAGTCCATCGATCGCGGTCGCGTCAACCATTGGCCGTTTCGCCCTTCGTGTGCGGCCCGGCCGCGGGATCGGGCCGCATCATAGGCCGCATCGGCCTGCGATCAACCGCCGCGGCCGGGCCTAACCTATGCGAAGCGCTCAGGTTTCGCCGCTTCGGGAGAAGCACAGGACGAGATTGTTGGCCGGCATCTCGACGGTTTCGGCCAGCGTCAGCCCGTGCCCGGCCGCGAGCTGCTGCATTTCGCCGACGTCCCGCACGCCCCATTCGGGATTGGCGGAGCGCAGGCTGGTGTCGAACACCGCATTGCTGATCGCGGTGTGATGGCCGTCGCGCTTGAACGGCCCGTACAGGATCAGCCGTCCGTCCGGCCGCAGCGTGCGCGCGGCGCCGGCGAACAGCCCCTCCGCGACCGGCCACGGCGCGATGTGCACGACATTGGCGCAGAACACCGCCGCCAGCGGACCCGGCCCGCGCCCGTCGGTCATTTCCGCGCACCAGGCCGGATCGGACAGATCGATCCGCAGCGGCGGCCGCACATTGCCGAGCCCGGCATGCGCGCGCCAGGCGGCGATGCTGATCAGATGCTGGGGATGAAGATCGCTCGGCCACCAGGTGATCTCGGGATGCTGGCGCGCGAACGCCATGACGTGCTGGCCGGTGCCGCTGCCGGCTTCGAGCACGTCGCCCGTTGTTCCGTGCAGCAGCCGGCCCAGCACCTCGCGGATCGCCTGCTGGTTGCGATGAAACGCGGCGGCGTCGAGCCGGCCGTCGGGCTCGACCGGCCGGCCGTCCTTGCCGAACTCGACCACATAGTCCGCCATCAGTTCGGCTCCTCGTTGATCTGCCTCAAGCCGCGTTGTCACTTCCAAGCCACATAGCGAAACAATCCGGCGACGACAAACCATGCGCGCCGTTTCGCCGCCAAGGGCGAATTGACTTTGCGCATTCTGACACTTTTAGTTGCAACCGACGGTTCCTCTTCGGGGGATCAAAAGGGAATGCGGTGCGGGTATCCTCGGAGACCCAATTCCGCAGCTGTTCCCGCAACTGTAAGCGGTTCGACTTTCGTCGGAATGCCACTGGGAAACTCGGTCCTGGGAAGGCGACGGAAGGTAACCCCGCGAGCCAGGAGACCTGCCGTCATCCGTGGTCACACGCGAGAGTGCCGGTCGGGAATTGCAGGCATTGGTTTCGTCGGATGCGCAGGCAGTCGATGAAACCTCGTTCGCTGTGACGTGCCACAAACGTCGACCGAGGTTTTCATCCATGCCGTCCCGTTTCGATGCCGTTCCCCGGCATCATTCCGCGCGCTCGCGCGCGCTGCTGACATCCACCATTCTGGCGTCCAGCCTGTTCGCGAGCGTCGCGCCGGCGTCGGCGCAGGACAATACGCTGCCCGCCATCAACGTCACCGCGACCCGCAGCTATGAGGGCATCGTCGGCACCTCGAGCACGGTGATCACCGCAGACGACATCGCGCATTCGCCGGCGCAGACCGTGCAGGAGATCATCGCGCAGACGCCCGGCGTGCAGACCAGGACGCTGTATGGCGGCGTCAACGGCACCGGCTCGTCGATCGATCTGCGCGGCTTCGGCGCCACCGCGACCTCGAACACACTGTTCCTGGTCAACGGCCGCCGCCTCAACGACCTCGATCTGCAGGGCGTCGACCTGTCGAGCATCCCGCTGCAGTCGATCGAGCGCATCGAGATCACCCGCGGCGGCAGCGGCGCGGTGCTGTACGGCGACAACGCGGTCGGCGGCGTCATCAACATCGTCACCAAGACCGGCGCCGGAGGCCCGCCCGCGACGTTCCGCGCCGAAGGCGGCTTCGGCTCGTTCAACCAGCGGCTGGCGTCGATTTCGGCGGCGTACAATTCCGGGCCGTGGTCGACCTCGGTGTTCGCCAACGGCGTGCGCTCCAACGGCTATCGCGCCAACAACGCGCTGGAACAGAACAACGCGATCGGCGAGCTGCGCTATGCCACGCCGGATCTCAGCGCCTTCGTCAACGTCTCCGGCGACAATCAGCATCTCGGCCTGCCCGGCTCGCGGACGGTCGATCCCTCGATCGGCGTCAACCAGCTCCAGACCGATCGCCGCGGCACCAACACGCCGTTCGATTTCGGCGACAAGCAGGGCGCCAACATCACCGCCGGCTTCACCAAATCGATGTGGGACGGCGCCGAATTGATCGTCGACGGCGGCGTCCGCGACAAGCGGCAGCAGGCCGGCTATTTCGGCAATGTGCCGCTGTCGAGCTTCAGCGCGAGCTGGTTCGACGCGCATCTGCAGACCTGGTCGATCACGCCGCGGCTGAGCATCAAGAATTCGATGTTCGGGCTGCCGTCGAAAATCCTGACCGGCCTCGATTATTACGACGCGACCTACGATTCCGACCGCGGCCAGTATCGCAGCACGCCGCCGGTCCACGTCTACAACCTGTCGCAGAAGACGCTGGCGGGCTACTGGCAGCAGACCGTCGGCATCCTGTCGACCACCGACCTGTCCTATGGCGGCCGGCTGCAGAGCGTCAAGGTCGAGGCCAATGATCGGCTGAACCCGCTGGCGCCCGGCTATTTCGGCGGAGCCCAGGCGCTGCCGCTCAGCAGCACCGAAACCCAGCACGCGCTGCATATCGGCCTCGACCACCGCTTCAACGAGGTGTTCAGCGTGTTCGCCCGCGCCGCACGCGCGTTCCGCACCCCGACTGTCGACGAGCGCGTCTCCTCGGGTCCGTCCTACGACGCGTTCTTCAATCCGATTCCGGGCAACTTCGCGCTGAAGACCCAGACCTCGGTCGATTTCGAAGCCGGCTTCCGCGTCAAGTCGGGCCCGTTCGAGATGCAGACCAGCGCCTACAATATGGATCTCACCAACGAGATTCATTACGACCCGGTCAATTTCCACAACACCAATCTCGACCCGACCCGGCGCTACGGCGGCGAGACCAGCGCCTCGTTCCGCGTCAGCGATACGCTGCTGCTGCGCGGCGGCGCCGCCTACACCCGCGCGACGTTCCGCGAGGGCCCGTTCTCCGGCAACGACGTGCCGCTGGTGTCGCGCTATACGGCGAATGCCGGCGTGACCTGGAACGTCTGGCAGAAATACGTCGTGTTCGACGCGACCGCCCGCTACTGGAGCAGCCGCTACATGGACAGCGACGAGAACAACCTGCAGACCAAGATCCCGGCGAACGGCACGGTCGATGTCAAGCTGAGCGGCGCGTATGACCACTTCTTCTGGTCGGCCAGCGTGATCAACCTGTTCGACGCGCAATATTACGATTACGCGGTCGCGAGCAGCTTCACGCCCGGCCGTTACGGCGCCTATCCGCTGCCGGGCCGAACCTTTCTCGTCAAGGCCGGCGTGACGTTCTGACACGACCTCACCCATCATCACATCGTGCATGACAGGCCCCGGCAGCAAAGGCTGTTCCGGGGCCTTTTTCGTGCTACACCCCGCCCTTCCCAATCCACCGCGATCTTTCCATTTCAAGACAAACATCGACTGGAAGAATGACGAACGACGATAATTCCCGCACCGCCGCACGCGCCGGCGCACAGGAGACCGCCGACGCCTTGGCCGAGCGCGAAGCCGCGGCCAAGGCTGCCCTCGACAACATGGCGCGGCTGCGCGCGCTGCGGCTGGCACGCGAGGCGGCCGAACCGCAGCGCACCGCGCAGACCAAGGCGAAACGCACGGCCGGCGGCAAGGCCGCAGGCGCGCGAACCTCGTCCCGAAAGGTGGACGACAAGCCGAGGCCGCTGTCCGAATGGCTCGCCGAGCAGCAGAGCGGCGGCCGTCGGACCTGAAACTGCGGCCGCCGGGCGCGTCGCGCCGGGCTGCCCTGTCCAAAACGCAGCGAGGCATCGCCTCATCCTCCGCTAGGCTGACGCGCGTAGCTTGGCGGCCCGGTCGACGCACCGGAACCGGGACGCGCCGAGGCGCGTTCCCCGCCCTGCAACGATGGGATCGGACATGATGGGCGGCTGGCGGAAAAAGAAAGACAGCGACGCGAGCAAGGACAACGGCGGCGAGCAGCCGAAGCCGCCGCCGGTCCGGGTTCCGGTCGATGACGTCTACGAGACCGGCGACATCGCCGCACCCGAACGCGACCGCGACGACGAGCAGCGCGACCTCTGATCACCGTCGCGGGACGCCGGGGCGCCGGGGAACGCAGCGCGATGCACTGCGCGATCGAGACGGCTCACCATGACGGCAACGAGATTGCCGCCATGCGTTGAGCGAATGCTCGAAATCCCCGAAGCCCGCGCATTGCGCCGATCGTGACGATTGCGCGCGCCGCGAATTTCGTTGCGTGAAATGCACGCATTTGCCGCACTGCGGTTGCTCGCAAGCTGCGGCGCAATCCGTTTGAACCATCCTCTTTCTCGTGAGAGCGTCGGTCCGATCGCCGAGTTGTGCCTTCGCAGCTCGGACGATCCGACGTGCCAGCCCGCACCGCAGAGTGCGGCTTTCAACGAGAAAGAGGAAATGCCATGTTCACCCGCAATACGCTGCTTGCAGCCGGACTACTTGCGCTCGCCGCGGCCCAGCCTGCCCTCGCCCAGAAGCGATACGGCCCCGGCGTCACCGACACCGAGATCAAGATCGGCCAGACCATGCCCTACAGCGGCCCGGCGTCGGCCTACGGCATTCAGGGCCATGTCGAGGACGCCTATTTCACGATGGTCAACGCCAAGGGTGGCGTCAACGGCCGCAAGATCAAGCTGATCAGCCTCGACGACGCCTACTCGCCGCCGAAAACGGTGGAGCAGACGCGGCGGCTGGTCGAGCAGGACGAGGTGCTGGCGATCGTCGGCACGATCGGCACGCCGACCAATTCGGCAATCCAGAAATATCTCAACGGCAAGAAGGTGCCGCAGATCTTCATCTCGACCGGCGCGGCGAAATGGGACGATCCGAAGAACTTCCCGTGGACCACGCAACTGTATCCGCCCTACCAGATGGAGGGCATGATCTTCGCGAAATATCTGCTGAAGAACAAGCCCGACGCCAAGCTCGGCGTGTTCTCGCAGAACGACGACGCCGGCAAGGACTACGTCAAGGGCCTGAAGAACGGCCTCGGCGACAAGGCCAAGACGATGATCGTCAAGGAGGTCACCTACGAGGTCACCGATCCCACCGTCGACTCGCAGATCGTGGCGCTGAAGGCATCGGGTGCCGATACGCTGTTCACGATGGCGACGCCGAAATTCGGTGCGCAGGCGATCCGCAAGGTGCACGAACTCGGCTGGAAGCCGCTGAACTACATCGTCAGCGTGTCGAGCTCGATCAAGGGCGCGCTGCAGCCCGCCGGCCTCGAGGCATCGACCGGGCTGATCACCGCGCTGGCGGCCAAGACCCCGACCGACCCGCGCTTCGAGAACGACGCCGACGTCAAGGAGTTCAAGGAATTCCTGGCGCAGTGGTTTCCCAAAGGCGACATCGCCGACGGCAGCCTCGTCACCGGCTACATCTCGGCCTACATGACGGTGAAGGTGCTGGAAGCCTGCGGCGACGATCTTTCCCGGGAGAACCTGCTGAAGCAGGCGACCAACATCAAGCCGACCACCGCGCCGCTGCTGCTGCCCGGCATCAAGATCTCGACCCGGCCGGACCGCTATGCGCCGTATACCCAGATGCAGATCGCGCGCTTCGATGGCAGGAGCTGGGTGCCGGAGGGCGAGGTGTTCAACACTGCCGCGGCGAGCCAGTGAGTGATACACGAGCGACGGGGGAGTTAGTCTGACACCTCAACTCCTGAACTCGTCATGGTCGGCCTCGTGCCGGCCATCCACGTCTTGCGGCGCTGATCGGTCGGAAGACGTGGATGCCCGGGACAAGCCCGGGCATGACGGCGGAGGAATCACGCCGGCTTACGTAGTCCAATCCTCGCGGGCTGTTCGTTCACCAGCCTCACGCGTTCGGTGTCCGGCCACAGCAGCAGGAGGCCGAGCAGGCCGGAGACGACCATCACCGCACCGTTGATCACGTAGCCGGTGAGATAGCCTTCGTTCAACGACGCGGCGTTCTGGACGACGCTGCCCATCACCAGCGGCGCAATGATGCCGGCGAGCGTGTACAGCGCACCGTAGATCGCGAGCGCGGCGCCGCGCTGCGACACCGGCGCGAACTCGGCGATCATCGGCGGGCAGACCACATAGATCGCTCCGCACAGCCCCGCGCCGATCACCAGCGCGGCGATCTGCCCGGTCGGGTTGTCGATGAACGGCATCGTCAGCAGGATCAGGCCGCCGAGCACCAGCGGCGCCGAGCCGAG
The DNA here is from genome assembly GCF_052445935.1 of Rhodopseudomonas sp. NSM. Taxonomy (NCBI): domain Bacteria; kingdom Pseudomonadati; phylum Pseudomonadota; class Alphaproteobacteria; order Hyphomicrobiales; family Nitrobacteraceae; genus Rhodopseudomonas; species Rhodopseudomonas sp. NSM. The sequence goes on from NZ_JBQTCH010000009.1 coordinate 114,434, forward strand.
CACGCCGCGCGCCATCCGGGTCGAGGCGCCGCGCGCCATCAGCAACTGCGACAGCCAGCCGGACAGCAGCACGATGGCGGCGCCGAACACCCAGGGGGTGATCGAGATCAGCCCCGCTTCATGCTGGCTGAAGCCGAGCCCGTTGATGATGTAGGTGGTGAACCAGGTGAGCCCGAGCGACAGCGCCCAATACGCCCCGAAGGTCGCCGCGACGCAGCCGACGAAAGTCCGTGAGGTCAGCAGCCGCGCATAGGGAATCCGCGTCTCGGCCGCGGTCATCGCCGCGGTCGGAACCAGCGGACCTTCGCGGCCGAGCGCGATCCACGCCGCCGCCCACATCAGCCCGACGATGCCGAGCGCGCCGAACGCGTAGTGCCAGGAATGATTGACGATGATCCAGTTCAGCGCCGGCACCGCCAGGATCACGCCGAACGCCGAGCCCTGCGACAGGATCGCGGTCGGCAGCGTGCGCTTGTGATCGGGAAACCATTTGTAGATCGCATGCGCCGCGACCGCAAAAGCCGGCCCCTCGCCGGCGCCGAGAACGATGCGGCAGATCAGCAGTGTGGTGAAGCTGACGGTGCCGACCATCGGAAACTGCGCCACCGCCCAAACCAGCGCCAGCACCAGCAGCACCCAGCGGGTGTCGATCCGGTTGACGATGAAGCCGACGATGACTGCGGTGGTCGAGAACAGGAAGAAAAACGACGAGCCGAGCAGGCCGAACTGCTCGGGCGTGAGGTTCAGCTCCCTGGTGATCGGCACGCCGGCGAGGCCGACCACGATCTTGTCGGCGAAGTTCACCACCATGAACAGAAACAGGAGGAAGGTGATCCTCCAGGCGCCCTTCGGCGTGGATTGTCCGTCCAAGCGCGGCCTCCCGGTTCTCGTTATCGTCGCCATTCTTTGTTACGAACCAGTCGCAATGCTGCCGTCGATCGAACCGGAAAGCAATCGCGCCGTCGCCGGCCCGCACGGCAAGTCTCCTCGCTGCATTGCACGGCAACAAACTGCGCACGCGGTCATTGAGTCGTGTGAGCGAGTGCACCATATCGACGGAGGCATCCGGGCGGGGCAGCACGCGGATCAGTTCACCGCCGCGCGGCGTCCCCGCGAAGCGCTCGAGAACTTCCTTCGCAGCAAGAGCAATATTGCACGATGACACGCCCAGCCGACCGGACCATCGCCTGATGCTGACCGTTTCCGACCTGACAAAATCCTATCGCTCCGGACAGGACAGCGTCGCGGTGCTGCGCGGCGTGGATTTCGCGCTCGCCGCCGGCGAGAGCGTGGCGCTGACCGGCGAATCCGGCAGCGGCAAAAGTACGCTGCTGCATCTGATCGCCGGACTCGACCAGCCCGACGGCGGCCGGATCGCCTACGGGGACGTGACGATCTCGACTCTGGCGGATGCCGGGCGCGCCGCGTTCCGCCGCGAGCGGCTGGGTCTGGTGTTTCAGCAGTTCAACCTGATCCCGAGTCTCACCGTCGCCGACAATCTGTCGTTCCAGTCGCGGCTCGCCGGCCGCCACGACGCGCAATGGCAGGCCGAACTGATCGAGCGGCTGGGGCTCGGCGCGTTGCAGAAGCGCTATCCGGAGCAGCTCTCCGGCGGCCAGCAGCAGCGCGTCGCGATCGGCCGCGCGCTCGCGGTCAAGCCCGTGCTGCTGCTCGCCGACGAGCCGACCGGCAATCTCGACGAGGCCACCGCCGACGACGTGATGGCGCTCGCCAACGATCTGGTCCGCCGCACCGGCTGCGGCTTCCTGATGGTGACGCACAGCGAGCGGCTCGCCGCCATGCTGGACCGAAGGGTGCATCTGCATGCGGGGCTGATCCGTTGAGGCGGTCGCTGTGGATCCTCGCGGTGCTGCTCAGCCACTGGCGGCGCCATCCGCTGCAACTCGCCACATTGCTGATCGGCCTGATTTCCGCGACCGCGCTGTGGAGCGGCGTGCAGGCGCTGAACGCGCAGGCGCGGACCAGCTACGACCGCGCCGCGGCGACGCTCGGCGGCGCCCGCACCGCGACGCTGGTCGCGCCCGACAGCGAACACTTCCCCCAGCAATTATTCGTCGACCTGCGCCGTGCCGGCTGGCCGGTGTCGCCGGTGATCGAAGGACAGGTCCGGGTCGGCGGGCGCACGCTGCGGCTGCTCGGGATCGAGCCGCTGTCGATGCCGGTCGAAGCCAGCGCCGCGCCGGCGATCGGCACCGCCAATCTGCAGGGCTTCATCCTGCCGCCCGGCCAGACGCTGCTGTCGCCGGACACGCTCGCCGCGCTGCAGCTGGCCGAGGGTGCGACGCCGTCGATCAGCAATGGCGGCCGACTGCCGCCGCTGAAACCGCAGGCCGAAGTCGCGCCGGGCGTGCTGGTGGTCGACATCGGCTTCGCGCAGACCCTGCTCGGCCTGCCCGACCAGGTGTCGCGGCTGCTGATCGGCAATAAGCCGGCGGCTTCGCGAACGCCGCTGCATGACGTCGTGGGCGACAAGCTCAAGCAGGTCGAGCCCGACACCGAGACCGACCTCGAACGCCTGACCGACAGTTTTCATCTCAACCTCACCGCCTTCGGCCTGCTGTCGTTTCTGGTCGGACTTTTCATCGTCAATTCGGCGATCGGTCTCGCCTTCGAGCAGCGCCGGCCGATGCTGCGGACGCTGCGCGCCTGCGGCGCCTCGGCGCGGATGCTGAACAGCGTGATGGTGATCGAGCTGACGCTGATCGCGCTCATCGCCGGCCTGATCGGGCTGGTCTGCGGCTACATCATCGCCGCGACGCTGCTACCCGACGTCGCCGCCAGCCTGCGCGGCCTGTATGGCGCTCAGATCCCGGGCGAGTTGTCGCTGAAGCCGCAATGGTGGCTGGCCGGCATCGCGATCAGTATCCTCGGCGCGCTGGCCGCCGCCTCCGCGAGCCTGATCAAGGCGGCGCGGATGCCGGTGCTCGCCGCCGCGCAGGCGTTCGCCTGGCAGCAGGCGCAGCAGCGCTGGCTGCTGATCCAGGGCAGCGTGGCGCTTCTCGTCTTCGCCGCGGCGGCCGGCTTCCTGCTGTTCGGCGATTCACTGGTCTCCGGCTTCGCCGTGCTCGCCGCGATCCTGCTCGGCGCCGCATTGGGATTGCCGGCGGTGCTCGGCCTGGCGCTGGCGCTCGGCGAACGCGGCGCGCAACGCCCGCTGATCAAATGGTTCTGGGCCGACAACCGGCTGCAGCTCTCCGGCCTGTCGCTCGCTTTGATGGCGCTGCTGCTGGCGCTCGGCGTCAATATCGGCGTCGGCACCATGGTGGAGAGCTTCAGCCGCACCTTCGTGCGCTGGCTCGACGGCCGGCTCACCGCCGAGGTCTATCTCAACGCCGCCAATGATGCGCAGGCGACCGAGATCAAGGCGTGGGTGAAGCAGCGGCCGGAAGTGACCGCGCTGCTGCCCGGCGCGCGCGCCGAGGTGAAGCTCGACGGCTGGCCGGCAGAGGTCATCGGCTTCGCCGATGATCCGACCTATCGCGACCACTGGCCGTTGCTCGAACAGAGCCGCGACGTCTGGGACGCGGTCGCACGCGGCGAAGCGGCCTTGATCAGCGAGCAATTGTCGCGGCGGATGAAGCTCAGCCTCGGCGATCGCATCGCGGTGCCGACCGGCAAGGGGCCGTGGCCGCTCACCGTCGCGGCGATCTACGCGGATTACGGCAATCCGCGCGGCCAGATCGGCGTCGCCTATGAGGCGCTGATCGCGCGCTTTCCCGACGTGGCGCAGACCCGGTTCGGGCTGCGGGTCGATCCTTCCCGCGTGCCGGCGCTGGTCGACGATCTGCGCGCGACGTTCAGGCTCGACAATCGCAGCCTCGCCGATCAGGCGACGCTGAAGACCGAATCGAAGCGGATCTTCAACCGCACCTTCGCGGTGACGGCGGCGCTGAACGCCTTCACGCTCGGCATCGCCGGCGTGGCGCTGCTGACGAGTCTCCTGACGCTCGGCAATTCGCGGCTGCCGCAGGTCGCGCCGCTGTGGGCGATCGGCATCACCCGGCGCAAGCTCGCCTTCATTGAATTGATGAAGACGCTGTCGATGGCCGCGCTCACCGCGCTGCTGGCGCTGCCGCTCGGGCTGCTGGTGGCGTGGTGTCTGATCGCGGTGGTCAACGTCAAGGCCTTCGGCTGGCGGCTGCCGTTCGAGGTCTTCCCGTGGGAGCTCTTGAAACTGCTCGGCGTCGCCTTGCTGGCGTCGCTGATCGCGGCGGCGCTGCCGATCCTGAAGCTGCTGCGGATGCAGCCGGCGCAACTGGTGAAGGTGTTCGCCGATGAGCGCTAGCCGCCCGATCTCACGCCGCGCCGTCGCCGGCGGCCTGCTCGCGCTCGGCCTCGGTGGTCCGCGCGCGCTGGCGCAGGGTTTTGCCGGGCTCGGCAGCGACGCCGGCGAGTTTGCGCCTGTCGTGCCGGGACGGATACTGAGCTTTCCGGCCGACCACGGCGCGCATCCGGATTTCCGCATCGAGTGGTGGTACCTCACCGCGAATCTGCAGGACGCCGGCGGCAAGGCTTACGGCGTGCAATGGACGCTGTTCCGGCAGGCGATGACGCCCGGCCCGCAACGCGACGGCTGGGCCAATCAGCAGGTCTGGATGGCGCATGCGGGGCTCACCAGCGCCGAGACGCATCGCTACGCCGAGAAATTTTCCCGCGGTGGCATCGGACAGGCCGGGGTCACTGCCGCACCGTTTCGCGCGGCGATCGACGACTGGGCGATGCAAGGCGGCGAGGCGATGAACGCATCCACGCTGGCGCCGCTCGAGGTCAACGCCGCGGGATCGGACTTCAGCTACCGGCTGCGGCTGACTGCCGAGCGGCCGCTGGTGCTGCAGGGCGACAAAGGCTTTTCGCGCAAATCCGACCGCGGCCAGGCCTCGTATTACTACAGCCAGCCGTATTTCGCCGCGCGCGGGACGCTGACGATCGACGGCCGGCCGATCGAGGTCAACGGCACCGCCTGGATGGATCGCGAATGGTCGAGCCAGCCGCTCGCCTCCGACCAGACCGGCTGGGACTGGTTCTCGCTGCATCTGGCCTCCGGCGAGAAGGTGATGCTGTTCCGGTTGCGGCAGAGCGACGGCGACGCCTATTTCGCCGGCAACTGGATCGGGCTCGACGGCCGCTCAGAACAGCTCGCCCCGGACGCCATCAAGCTGGAGCCGACCGGCTTCACCGATACCGCCGGACGCAAGCTGCCGACATCCTGGAGTGTCCGTGTGCCGGCGCGCGGTCTTGCGATCGAGACCATTCCGCTCAACCCGAACGCCTGGATGGGCACCAGCTTTCCTTATTGGGAGGGGCCGATCGCGTTCAGCGGCAGCCAGAGCGGCAACGGATATCTTGAGATGACGGGCTATTGAGTTCAATCTGGCGGCAACCGGCGGCTTCAGCCGGACAGAACAAATCATAGCGTTGGGAGCCCTGGGATGTTTCACTACACGACGATCGCGACCCTGCTGGCGTTGATGTTCTATTTCTACACCTCGGTGAACGTCGCCCGCGCGCGAATGCTCTACGGCGTCAAGGCGCCGGCGATCTCGGGCCATCCCGATTTCGAGCGCATCTTCCGGGTTCAGGCCAACACGCTGGAATGGATGCCGATCTTTCTGCCGTCGCTGTGGCTGTTCGCCTATTATCTCAGCGACGCCTTCGCCGCAGCGATCGGCGGCGTCTGGATCATCGGCCGCATCATGTACATGATCGGCTACGCCGATGCGGCGCCGAAGCGTGGCGCGGGCTTCGCGGTGCAGATGGTCGCCGTCGCCGCCCTGTGGGGCGGCTCGGTCTACGGCGTCGTGCATCAGATGCTGGGGGCATAGTCACACCCCGCAATATGTCGTCATGCGCGGGCTCGACCCGCGCATCCATCAACTTCGCAAGACTCTCTCCAGAAGGATGGATGGCCGGGTCGAGCCCGGCCATGACGACTCTTGAACCACGAAGCGAACGAAAAGGCCGGCGCCCGTTGCCGGACGCCGGCCCCCGCAATGGATCGGGTGATTACCTGGTCAGCGGGCAGCCGCTCTCGGCCGCGCTCGGGAACGCCATGTAGCCCTCCACCGTCGAGATCAGCTTGTAGTAATCCCACGGCTTCTTGGACTCCTCCGGCTTCTTCACCTCGAACAGATATAGATCGTGGACGAAGCGGCCGTTGGCCAGCACCTTGCCCTTGGCGAAGGCGTCGTCGACCGGGAGCTTCTTGAGTTTCGCCGCCACCGCTTCGGTGTCCTTGGTGCCGGCGGCCTTCACCGCCTTGAGATAGGACAGCGTCGCCGAATAGGTGCCGGCCTGGATCATGTTCGGCATCCGGTTGGTGCGCTTGAAAAAGCGCTCGGCGAATTCGCGGGACTTGTCGTCGCGGTCCCAGTAATACGCCTCGGTCAGCACCAGGCCCTGCGCCGCCTTGAGCCCCAGGCCGTGCACCTCGGCGACCGTCAGCAGCAGGCCGGCGAGCTTCTGGCCGCCGGCGACGATGCCGAATTCCGACGCCTGCTTGATCGAATTGGCGGTGTCGAGGCCGGCATTGGCGAGGCCGACGATCTTGGCCTGCGAGCTCTGCGCCTGCAGCAGGAACGACGAGAAGTCCGACGAATTCAGCGGGTGGCGGACCGAGCCGAGCACCTTGCCGCCATTGGCCTTGACGACTTCGCTGGTGTCCTTTTCCAGCGCATAGCCGAAGGCATAGTCCGCGGTGAGGAAGAACCACGAGTCGCCGCCCGCCTTCACCAGCGCGCCGCCGGTGCCCACCGCGAGCGCATGCGTATCATAGGCCCAGTGGAAACCGTAGGGCTGGCAGGCGTCGCCGGTGATGCGCGAGGTCGCGGCGCCGACCACGATGTCGATTTTCTTCTTTTCCTTCGAGAGGTCCTGGATCGCCAGCGCCACCGATGACGTGGTCAGCTCGGTGATCATGTCGACGCCATCGACGTCGTACCATTTGCGCGCGATCGCGACCGCGTTGTCGGGTTTGTTCTGATGGTCGGCGGAGACGATTTCAATCTTCTGGCCGAGCACCTCGCCGCCGAAATCCTCGACCGCCATCCTGGCGGCTTCGAGCGACCACTTGCCGCCGTAGTCCGCATAGACGCCCGACTGATCGTTGAGGATGCCGATCTTGACGCCCTGCGCGGACGCCGGCTCGAGGGCGAACAGGGCGCTGGCCGCCAGCGCGGCCGACAACAGCTTGACGTTCATCGCGTGTACCTCCCGGACTTTTTTGGTTGGCGGCACACTATTCAAGAAGCCGGCGGCTGCCCAGCGGATTCTGGCTTGCGGCGGCGCGGCGGGACTACGAGCCCGAGCCGCGTCGTCACCATCTCGCCGCGTCGAACTTGTAGGCCGCCTGCAGGAAAGTTCCGTAGCGTTCGGTCCGCGTCGGCAGGGTCTGGCACGGACACTCCGAGCCGAAAATGTTGGTGTAGGCATTGGTGGTCGCCCACATCGCCCAATAGCGCGCGCCGGCGCCGACGCTGAAGGCGTTCGTGACCTGATACGACAGGATCGCCTCGAGCTGCACGCCCTGCCCGGTTCCCTGCTCCGGCGAGACGGTATCGGTCACATCGGTGCGCATCACGTGGTTGTCGGTGCCGAACATCTTCACATAGGGCAGATAGGCCGCGTCCGCCGACAGCTTCAGTCCGCGGCCGAGTCCGAGCTCGCCGTTGAAGCCGACCCGGAGCGAATGCCAGGTGTCGTTTTCGGTCATGGCCAGAACGGTATTCGAGATCGGCGAGCCGCAGATCTGCGACGCGGTCGCGCCGGCGGTCTGCACGCAGCCATAGGCGGATTTGTTCTCGCGATAGTAATTGTAGCCGACGAAGCCGCCGAATTTGTAATCCGGCCCGCGCAGCAGATTGTAGCCGACGTCGAGCGTCGCATAGGCGATGCTGCCCTTCACCGGATCGTGGAACGTGTTGGAATAGGGGATGCCGTCGGTGGCGATCCAGTCCTCGTCGTTCATGTGGCCGCTCGTCAGAGTCCCGCCGCCGGCGAAGCCCTTGAGGAAGGTGTCGTAGGGACCATCGACGCGACCGAAGACTTCGCCCGACGCCGCCGTGCTCTGATAGGTCAGCCGCGAGATCAGGATGTTCTGCTGGCCCTGATCGTAGGTCGCGCCGAGGTCTTTCTGGAAGCGTCCCGAGCTGTACCAGACCCGGCCGCCGATCTCGATCGCGCCGCGCTCGACGTTGTCGTCGGCCACCTGCGTGCCACGCAAGTGGTAGTCGTCGAAGCGCGCATCGACGTCTCCGCCGAATTTGAGGTTGAGGCCGACCTTCACCGCATGCAGATCCTGGGCGACCTTGCTGACGCCTTGCGGCGTGGCGAAATAGCCGACGCCCGGCAACAGCCGGTAGCTCGCAGGCGTCGCCGTCTCGCTGCTGCCGAAATTCGCATAGTCGTATTCGAACTTGACCGACCAGGCCGGCGCCAGCGCCCGCTCGATGCCGGCGCCCGCGGTCCAGCCCCAGCGGCCGTCATTGTTCTCGGTCGACCATCCGATCGGATAGCCGGTGGTGATGTCGAGCCGCTCGCGGAGAAAGGCTGCGCCGCCTTTGGCGTAGAGCAGCGTGCGGCCACCGGGACCGGTCACGAGGCCGGCGCGGCCCGTCAAGGTTGCCATCGCATCCTGCCTGACGCGGCAGTTCGCCGAGATGAACAGGCCGGACGACACCATGCAGCTTTGGGTACCGTTGCCGTTCATCGCGCTGAGATCGGCCTCGACGCCGACCAGCCAATTGGCGTTCGGCTGATAATTGTAGCCGAGCTGAATGCCGGCGAGCGCCGCCGGGCTGCGGACGCTGCCGCCATAGAGGCCGGGGCCGGCGGGATCGCTGAAGCTGGTCTGCCCGAAGCTGCCGCCGAGATGGGCGCCCCAATACAGGCCGGTCCAGCTCCACAGCACCGGCGCGGCGGAGGGTAGAGGCAGCCGCGGCAGATCGGCGGCGGCTGCGGTTCCTGCGGCCAGCATCAGCATGGCCGTGGTCGAAGCGAAAAGACGCATGGGTTCACACAACTGGTCAGCGTTACAATGCCGACCAAAATGCAACCCAGGGATTAAAAATCCGGTAACCCTGTTTATTAGCTAGCAGCTAACCATGCGCAACAAGCCCGCGCAGCACCAGCCGGTTGAGGCGGCCGGCAAAGGCGGCGGGGTCATCGGGCAATTCGCCGTCGAGGATCTGCGCCTGTTCCAGCAGCAGGAACGACAGGTCGGTGGCGTCGGCCTTGTCGGCCCTGGTGTCGGCCAGGGCAGCGACCAGCGGATGGCCGAGATTGATTTCGAGCACCGGTTTGGTGCCGGCGCCCTTGTTGGCGCGGGCCAGCATCTTCTCCAACTCGCGATCCGGGCCGAAGCCGCCGGCGACGAGGCACGACGCGCTCGACGTCAGCCGCTGCGACGCCTTGACGTCGCTGACGCGATCGCCGAGCGCGTCCTTGACCACCGCAATCACGGTCGCCTCGTCGGCCTTGGCCTCGTCCTTGGTCTCGGCCTCCTTGTCGGAGTCGAGTTTCGGGATCAGGTCGAAATTGATGTCGCCCTGGCTCAGCGACTTCAGCGGCTTGCCGCCGAAATCGAGCTGGCCGGAGGTCCAGAACGCATCGACCGCGTCGGTCAGCAGCAGCACCTCGATGCCGCGCGCGGTCGCGGACTCCAGCTTCGGGTTGGACTTCAGCCGCTCGATCGAATCGCCGACCAGATAATAGATCTCGGTCTGGTTCTCCTTCATCGCCTCGACATATTGCGACAGGGTGCGGTTCTCGCCGGCCGTCGTGGTGAAGCGCGCCAGCGACAGCAGTTTCTCGCGGCGCTCGTAGTCCTCGTACAGGCCTTCCTTGATCACCGGACCGAACGCGTCCCAGATCTTGGCGAATTGCTCGGGCTGCTTGTCGGCGAGACTGTCGAGTTCGCCGATCACCTTGCCGGTGACCGCCTTGCGGATCTGCGCGAGCTGCGGATTGTTCTGCAGCATCTCGCGCGACAGGTTCAGCGGCAGGTCTTCGCTGTCGATCACGCCGCGCAGGAAGCGCAGATAGGGCGGCAGCAGATCGGCGTCTGCGGTGATGAAGACGCGGCGGACATAGAGCTTGATCTTGCCCTTGCGCTCCGGCTCGAACAGGTCGAACGGCTTGGACGACGGCGCGAACAGCATCACCGCATAGGACTGCCGGCCCTCGGCGCGGTAGTGCAGCGTCATCGCCGGCTCGTCGAAGGCGCCGGCGATCTGCTTGTAGGCCTGCTTGTAGTCCTCTTCGGTCAGTTCGGATTTCGAGCGCTGCCACAACGCGCTGGCCGAATTGATCTGGCGCGGCTCGCCCTCTTCGGGCACCAGCTCGATCGGAAACTGGATGTTGTCGGAGTACTCGGAGACGATCCGCTCGATCTGATACGCTTCGAGATATTTGGCGGCCTCGGGCTTCAGATGCAGCACGATCTCGGTGCCGCGCTCGACGCGGGCCGCGGCTTCCTCGGAGGCCGGCGCGATCTCGAAGCCGGAGCCGCCCGACGACGACCAGGTCCAGGCCTCGGCCGAGCCGGCGCGGCGGCTGGTGACGACGATGCTGTCGGCGACCATGAAGGCGGCGTAGAAGCCGACGCCGAACTGGCCGATCAGCCCGGCGCCGTCCTTGGCCTCGGTCAGCTTGGTGAGGAACGATTTGGTGCCGGATTTGGCGATGGTGCCGAGATTGTCGATCAGCTCCTGGCGGTCCATGCCGATGCCGTTGTCGATCACGGTCAGCGTGTCCGGGGCCTTCTTCGGCACGATCCGGATCTTCGGCTCGCCGCCGTCCTGCATCAGCGCAGGGTTTGCGATCGACTCGTAACGCAGCTTGTCGAGCGCGTCGGAGGCATTGGAGATCAGTTCGCGCAGGAAGATGTCGGTCTCGGAATAGACCGAGTGCACCATCAGGTTCAAAAGCTCGGCCACTTCGGCCTGGAACGGCTTCGTCTCGCTGGCGGTATCAATCGTGGTCATGAGGGACGCTCGATCCTGAACAAAGGTGAATGGGAAGACCCGGATATAGCGCGCGGAAGGATGATGGCAAGGCGGGGGTGTTGGGGGATCAACGCCGTGCCCCGGACGCTGCGCAGCGCGCCGCCCCCTTCGCGACGTGGTGCGCTGCAGATCCGGGGCCCCGGTTTGGCGAGGTCGCAGAAGCAACCGGGATCCCGGGTCTGCGAAGCGGCATAAGGATGCCGCATCGCGCCCGGGAAACGGGTTGCGAGGCGAACTACGCGCTCGCCACCGCCGCGCCGCAGCTCGCTTTCAGGCCGCCGAGGTCGGAGCGCGTGAGCTGCAGCGTCCAGCCATAGGCTTCGAGCACGTCCTGCACGATCGCGAGGCCGAGGCCGGCGCCTTCGCCGCGCTGGTCGAGGCGGATGCCGCGCCCCAGCACCGTGGCGCAGGCGGCCTCGTCGATGCCGTCGCCGTCATCCTCGATCTCGATGCGGAAGCCGTCCGAGTCGCAGGCGGTGCCGATGCGGACGCGGCTGCGGGCGTGGCGCACCGCATTGTCGAGCAGATTGCCGAGCACCTCGGCGAGATCGGCGCGGTCGAGCGGCACCGAAACATAGTTGGCGATCTGCGCGTCGAACGCGATCCGCCGGCCGGCCGGGGTGCGCGACTGGATCGTCACCAATGAGCGCACCAGCGGCGCGAGGTCGACAGTGACGCTTTCGCCGCGGCGGGCGTCGCCGCGCAGCCGGGCGCGCGCCAGCTCGCGATCGACATGGCGGCTCATCGCGCTGCCGACCGCCTCGATGTCGCGGGCGAGCTTGTCCTCGCCGCGGTCGCGCAGCCGCGCGGCGTCGGCGGCGAGCGCCGCGAGCGGCGTCTTCAGTCCGTGGGCGAGATCGGCGGCGCGGTCGCGCGAACGCTCGATCTCGCGCGCCTGGGCGTCGAGCAGCGCGTTGACCTCCTCGACCAGCGGCCGCACCTCGTCCGGCACCGCGGCGGGCAGCCGATGCCGCCGGCCGGAGCGGATGTCGGCGATGCCGTCGCGCAACGCCCCGAGCGGCCGCAGCCCGAGCACCACCTGCACCGACGTCGCGAGCGCCAGCACCGCGCCGAGAATCCCGAGCGCGATCATCAGGTCGCGCGCGAACGCCCGGCCGGCGGCGTTGACCCGCGCCAGATCGACCGCGACCGCGGCACGGATCGGCACCGGCTTGCCGGCGATGGTGAGAATCACCTGGCGCTCGACGATCGACAGCCGCGCGCCGGCCGGGCCGGCGATGTCGTGATGATGGATCTCGCCCGGGCCGGGCTGATCGATCGGCACCGTCAGCCGGTCGTCCCACAGCGAGCGCGAGCGCAGCAGCCGGTCGTGGTCGTCGCCGACCTGCCAGTACAGCCCCGACAGCGGCTCGGCGAAGCGCGGATCGGTCGGCGACCGCGCCAGCACCAGCCGGCCGTCCGGTCCGGCCTCGACGCCGGCGATCAGTTGCTTCAGCGAGACATCGAGGTCATCGGCGATGGTGCGGGTGACGTGGCGTTCGAACAGGATGGTGAGCGCGATGCCGGCGATGCTGAGCGCGATCAGGATCGCCGCGGCGCCGCCGGCGATCAGCCGCAGCCGCAGCGAATGCCGCGTCACGTGCCGTCCCCGGGCACGATGTAGCCGAAGCCGCGCCTCGTCTCGATCAGCTCGGGGCCGAGCTTCTTGCGGACGCGGCCTACCAGCACCTCGATGGCGTTGGAATCATGCGCGTCGTCCTGGCCGTAGATGTTCTCGTTGAGCTCGAACTGCGACACCACCCGGCCGCGATGCAGCACCAGATACGACGCGAGCCGATATTCCAGCGGCGACAGCGCCACCTTCTGGCCGCGCAGGCTGACCTGCATCTGGCGCTCGTCGAGGGTGAGGTCGCCGATGCAGACCACCGAGGAGGCGTGACCGGCCGAGCGCCGCACGATCGAGCGCAGCCGCGCCAGCAGCTCCTCCATCTGGAACGGCTTCGGCAGATAATCGTCGGCGCCGGCGTCGATGCCGTCGACGCGCTCGGCCCAGCTTCCCCGCGCGGTCAGGATCAGCACCGGGGTGAGGCGGCCGGCTTCGCGCCAGCGCTTGAGGATGGTCAGCCCGTCGAGCCGCGGCAGGCCGAGGTCGAGGATGATCGCGGCGTAATCCTCGGTATCGCCGCGAAACCACGCCTCCTCGCCGTCGGCGACGCATTCGGCGATATAGCCGGCCTCGGTGAGTCCGCGCGCGAGATCCGCCGCGATCCGGCGATCATCCTCCGCCACCAGCAACCGCATCACTTTTCCCTGGTCTTCCGGATCTCGCCGCTCTGCGGGTCGACATAGACCTCGAACAGCCGCCCATTCTTGTCGACCACGATAAATTCGTACAGCCACTGGCCGTGGCGGCGCTCGATTTCGACGCCGGTGATCTCGCCGGGGAGCTTGTCGCGAACCATCGTCAGCAATTCGGCGAGCGGGCGGATTTCGCCGCGCTGCACCGCGAGCCGGGCCTCGTCGTGGTCGTGGCGGCCATGATCGTGGCCGTGGTCGTGCGCCAGCGCGCCGCCGGCCATCGCCGCCAGCATCAGCCCGGCCACCAGCGGACGAAACCGCACCATCGCCACGTCGCTATCCTTCTGAAAATGTCGATCGGGCGGCAGCATCGGCCAAGGCGGCTGACGGCTCGCTGACATCGATCAACGCCGGGCGCGGCGATCAGGACAAGGCAGCGGCTAACGGCCCTTGCCCGCGAACAGCGGCCGCAGCACGCCGGCGACCAGGCCGGCGGCGATCAACAGACCGACGACCGGGATCCACAGCAGGAAGGCGCCGAGCAGCAGCACCAGCACCACGGCGATCACCGCGCCGATCCCCAGCGCCAGCATGAACAGGCCGAACGGGCCGATCTTGCCGACGAAAATCTGTTCTGTGGTGGTCTGGTCGATGAACACCCGCGTGCCCCGCGGATCGTGGGACTCGCCGGGCGGAATGATCTCGGGCTCGAAGCGCGGCCGCTCCGGCTGTTTGGGTTGGTCGGTCATGTGCAACGTCCTTGCGCGCCGGGATCGCTTCCCCGGCACGAGCGCCGAGAATAGCCGCTTGGGCGGCGGGAGCGAGCGGTTTCGTCAGAACCGTGCGTGACCTTCGGCCGCGCGCAGGCGACGGGCGTCACATCGGGTATCGGGCTGCGGCTCCGGGTTCGTGAGATGAACTCACGACGCCGGCAACGGTTCCTGATCGCGCGCCACCCGCTCCGGGAATGCCGCCGCCAGCGACGCGCGGTCCGGCTTCAGCACGCCGCGCTCGGTGATCAGGCCGGTGACGAGGCGGGAGGGCGTGACGTCGAAGCCGTAATTGGCGACCTTCGAACCCTGCGGCACGATCCGCACGGTCTCGATCCGGCCGTCGGCGGTGCGCCCGGTCATGTCGGTGACCTCGGCGGCGTCGCGCTGCTCGATCGGAATCTCGCGCACGCCGTCATGGATGGTGAAGTCGATCGTCGGCGACGGCAATGCCACGTAGAACGGCACATCGTTGTCGCGCGCCGCGAGCGCCTTGAGGTAGGTGCCGATCTTGTTGCAGACGTCGCCGTCGGCGGTGACGCGGTCGGTGCCGACGATGCAGAGATCGACCATGCCGTGCTGCATCAGATGGCCGCCGGTGTTGTCCGGGATCACCGTGTGATCGACGCCGTGATGGCCGAGCTCCCAGGCGGTGAGCGAGGCGCCCTGATTGCGCGGCCGGGTCTCGTCGGCGTAGACGTGGATCGCGATGCCCTTGTCGAACGCCTGATAGATCGGCGCGGTCGCGGTGCCCCAGTCGACGGTGGCGAGCCAGCCGGCGTTGCAATGCGTCAGCACGTTGACGCGCTCGCCGGGCTTCTTGGTCGCGGCGATGGCCTCGATCAGCTTCAGCCCGTGGGCGCCGATCGCCCGGTTGATGGCGACGTCCTCGTCGGCGATAGCACTGGCGCGGGCATAGGCGGCGGCAACGCGATCGGCCGGCTTCACCGGGGCGAGCGCGCGGCGCATTTCGTCGAGCGCCCATTTCAGGTTGATCGCGGTCGGCCGCGTCGCGATCAGCTTGTTGTAGGCGATGTCCAGCGCCGCGTCGGAGGCGTCCTCGCGCATCGCCAGCGCCACGCCGTAGGCCGCGGTCGCCCCGATCAGCGGCGCGCCGCGCACCAGCATCGAGCGGATCGCGTCGGCCGCGCGGTCGCTATTGGTGAGTTTCGCGACGACATACTCATGCGGCAACCGGCGCTGATCAATCGCCGCGACGGTCCAGCCGTCGGGCTGGAGCCAGATGGAGCGGGTATGAGTGCCGTCGACTTTCATCTTGGTCCAATGATCCGGATTACGGCTTCGGGCGCGACCGCCACGAGGCATCGACCCGCCTGACATGCCAAGCCAGCAACAGCGCCGCAACCAAGACCATCGAAGGGACCGCCAGGAGATAAAGCACGTCGCTCATCGGATCTGCCTCAGAAAGCCTCTTCCGATCAAATGTAGGAGGAAGGCGACGCAGATACAACCGAACCCCACGACGAGGAATTCCGCCTTGGACAGAATCGGGTTCGTCGACAGCAGCGACAGGCCGGGCGCGAAGACGCCTGCGGCGATCAGGCCGATGCCGAGATTGCTGATGAATCCTGCCGAGAACTTGAGCAGTTCATTCTTCGCAGCCTGGCTGGGCTCGGTCATGGCTTACCATTCCCGCATATGACGTCGGACTCTACGTCTTCAGGATCCGCCCCGCCACTGCATCGAGTTTCTTCAGCAGTTCCGGATCGCGCGCATCCGGCTGGGTGATCAAAGCGGTGTCGAGCGCGCGGTCGGAGCCGATCGGGCATTCCTCATGCTCGCGCGGGAAGTCCTGGGCCAACCGCGCCACCAGGCTCTTGGCCTTCTCGGCATTGGTGGTCAGCACCCGGATGATGTCCTGCACCGTGACGGCGTCGTGGTCGGGGTGCCAGCAGTCGAAATCGGTCACCATCGCCACGGTCGCGTAGCAGATCTCCGCCTCGCGGGCGAGCTTGGCCTCCGGCATGTTGGTCATGCCGATCACCGAATAGCCGAGCTGCTTGTAGGTGACGCTCTCGGCGTAGCTGGAGAATTGCGGGCCTTCCATGCAGAGGTAGGTGCCGCCGCGCGCGAAAGCGATGCCTTCGGCCTCGGCGGCGGCGGCGAGATGGATGCG
Source organism: Rhodopseudomonas sp. NSM (assembly GCF_052445935.1). NCBI lineage: Bacteria > Pseudomonadati > Pseudomonadota > Alphaproteobacteria > Hyphomicrobiales > Nitrobacteraceae > Rhodopseudomonas > Rhodopseudomonas sp. NSM. Next base: position 130,621 of record NZ_JBQTCH010000009.1, read on the forward strand.
CAGCCGCGGGCTCACCGGATGCGCCATCGAGACGTGGGCGACGCAGCCGCGTCCGAAGAACGAACTCTCGCGCTTGTAGGTGCGGTCGACGAACTGATCGACCAGCACGAAGGTGCCGGGCGGCAGTTCTTCCTTGAACGAGCCGCAGGCCGACAGCGAGATCAGGTCGGTGACGCCGGCGCGTTTCAGCACGTCGATATTGGCGCGGTAGTTGATGTCGGAGGGCGACAGCCGATGGCCCTTGTCGTGGCGCGGCATGAACACGATCGGCAGACCCGCGATATTGCCGCGCCGCACCGCCGAGGACGGCTCGCCCCACGGGCTCGCGATCGCCTCCTCGCGGACGTCCTCCAGCCCCGGCAAATCATAAATGCCGGATCCGCCGATGATGCCGAGTACCGCCCTGGTCATGCCCTGTCTCCCACCACGTTCCGGGCGCATTCAACATGGGCGCGGGTGATCGACAACCCCCATATCCGGCGTATCCGCCAAACGTCTCATGTTACCGACGACTTGCGTCAGCAAGCTACCGGACGCGCGACGATTTTTCTTGTTCCGGATCGCCGCGCGGCTGCTAGGATCGGCGCCAAGGCCTCGCAAAAGCGGCCAGCTTGGGAGTGAAAAAACGTGCAAACGGGACGCGTCGTGTTCGGCGCCATGGAGGAAGTCGTTTACGGGCAGCCGGCGGCGGCGGCGGTCGCTGCCCAGATTGACCGGATCGGCGCGCGTCGCGCGCTGCTGATGGTCTCCGGTACCCTCAACAGAACCACTGACGAAATCGCCAAGGTGCGGGACGCGCTCGGCGCCCGCTGCGCCGGGTTGTTCGACGCGATGCCGGCGCATACGCCGCGCGCGGCGGTGATCGCCGCGACCAATCAGGCGCGCGGCATCGATGCCGACCTGATCGTCACGGTCGGCGGCGGCTCGATCACCGACGGCGCCAAGGCGGTGCAGATCTGCCTCGCCAACAATATCAGCACCGTGGCGGAGATGGACCGCGTCGCCAATCGGCCGTCGCCGATCGCGCCGACCGTTCGGCAGATCAGCGTGCCGACCACGATCTCCGGCGGCGAGTTCAGCGCCATGGCGGGCGTCACCAACGAGGCGACGCGGGTCAAGGAGAAATTCGCGCATCCTTTGGTGATGCCGCGCGCCGCCATCCTCGATCCCGCGATCACGCTGCACACGCCCGAATGGCTGTTCCTGTCGACCGGGATCCGCGCGGTCGACCATTGCGTCGAGGCGATCTGTTCGCGCGAGGCGCATCCCTATGGCGACGCGCAGGCGCTGAAGGGGCTATCGATGCTGGCGCAATCGCTGCCGCGGGTGAAGGCCGATCCGACCGATCTCGACGCCCGGCTCGACTGCCAGATCGGCACCTGGCTGTCGATGGGCGCGCTGTCGTCAGGAGTTCCAATGGGCGCCAGCCACGGCATCGGCTACGTGCTCGGCGCGGTGTTCGATGTGCCGCACGGCCACACCTCCTGCATCATGCTGCCGGCGGTGATGCGCTGGAACAAGACCGCCAACCGCGAGCGCCAGGCGCTGGTCGCCGCCGCGATGGGCCATCCCGGCCAGGACGCCGGCGATGTGCTCGACGCGCTGATCCGCGTGCTCGGGATGCCGCGCAGCCTGCGCGAGGTGAATGTCGGCCCCGAACATTTCGAGCGCATCGCCAATCAGGCGATGGGCACGCCATGGGTGCCGCGCAACCCCCGCCAGATCGACGGTCCCGCGCAGGTGCGCGAGATACTGGAGCTGGCGGCGTAAGCGACGCGCGCATGCTCCCCTCGGGACGAACAACGATGACTCCGTCATTGCGAGCGCAGCGAAGCAATCCAGAAGCTCAGTGCACGTCGCTGGATTGCTTCGTCGCTCCGCTCCTCGCAATGACGACGGAAGATCAGAAGCTCAGGCACGCATCAGCACGAGGGACACGATGTACACCGGACAGTTCGCCAAGACCCATCCCGACCGCCCCGCTTTCATCATGGCCTCGACCGGCGCGGCCGTGAGCTATGCCGAGCTCGAGGCTCGCAGTAATCGTCTCGCGCATCTGCTGCGCAACCACGGCCTGAAGCGGCTCGATCATTTCTCGATCTTCATGGAGAACAACGACCGCTACCTCGAAGCCTGCGGCGCCGGCGAGCGCACCGGCTCGTACTACACCTGCGTCAATTCGTATCTCACCGCGGCCGAGCTGGTCTACATCCTGACCAACAGCGACTCCAAGGCGCTGATCACCTCGAAAGCCAAACTCGACATCGCCCGCGAGGCGCTGAAGGACTGCCCCAACGTGACGCTGTGCGTGGTGGCCGATGGCGACGGCGAGAGTGAGCGCATCGTCGGCCTCGCCGAGGCCACCAAAGGCCTGCCCGACACGCCGGTCGATGACGAGAGCCTCGGCACCGCGATGCTGTATTCGTCCGGCACCACCGGCCGGCCCAAGGGCATCCTGCGGCCGCTGCCGGAGCAGCCGCCGTCGCAGCCGCTGCCGCTGTTCCACTTCCTCAACATGCTGTGGAAATATCGCAACGACATGATCTATCTGTCGCCGGCGCCGCTGTATCACTCCGCGCCGCAGGCCGCGGTGGGCCTCACCATCCGCGACGGCGGCACTGTGATCCTGATGGAGCATTTCGATCCGGAGAACTATCTGGCGCTGATCGAGAAGTACAAGGTCACGCACAGCCAGCTGGTGCCGACGATGTTCTCGCGGATGCTGAAGCTGCCCGAGGACGTGCGCAACAAATACGACCTCTCGACGCTGGAAGTCGCGATCCACGCCGCCGCGCCCTGTCCGCCGCAGGTGAAAGAGCAGATGATCAAATGGTGGGGGCCGATCATCCACGAATATTACGGCGCCACCGAAGGGCTCGGCTTCACCGCCTGCAACAGTGAGGAGTGGCTGGCGCATCGCGGCACCGTCGGCAAGGTGATGTTCGGCGACCTGCACATCCTCGACGACCGGATGCAGCCCTGCCCCAAGGGCACGCCGGGGCAGATCTGGTTCAAGACCGCGACGCCGTTCGAATATTTCAACGATCCGGCCAAGACGAACGAGGCACGCTCGGCCGACGGCAGCATGAGCACCGTCGGCGACGTCGGCTATGTCGACGACGACGGCTTTCTGCACCTCACCGACCGCGCCACCTTCATGATCATCTCCGGCGGTGTGAACATCTATCCACAGGAATGCGAGAATCTGCTGATCACCCACCCCAAGGTCGCCGACGCCGCGGTGTTCGGGGTGCCGAACGAGGATCTGGGTGAGGAGGTCAAGGCGGTGATCCAGCCGATGCCGGGCGTCGACCCGGACCTCGATCTGGCGCAGGAACTGATCGCGTTCTGCGGCCAGTCGCTGTCCCGGCAGAAGGTGCCGCGCTCGATCGACTTTCTCGAAGAACTGCCGCGGCTGCCGACCGGCAAGCTCTACAAGAGGCTGCTGCGCGACAAATATTGGGGCAAGGGCGAGTCGCGGATCGTGTGAGTGTGAGGTCTGTTCGTGTGAGGCTGGCCAACCGGCACGGCGCGCTCCCTCTCCCGCTTGCGGGAGAGGGCTGGGGTGAGGGCGACGCGAGGCACTGACTCTGCGTTGTTCGGAGGGGCTTTCCCCCACCCGGATCGCTTCGCGATCCGACCTCCCCCGCAAGCGGGAGAGGTTGCTCAGTGCGCGCGCGCAGGTCTTTTCCAACCGAGACGGCTTGACCGGCGAACATTCTCGCGCCTTGGCGAGAAGAATCGCCTGCGTTGGGGTATAGGCTGCGCATGTCCCCTGTCGCCCACCGATCCGTATGACCCGCTCCGCCCCTCGCGAAACCGCCGCCGACCTCGACGCCCGCGCGCTGTCGGTGCTGAATCACGTGTTCGGCCTGCCCGGCTTTCGCGGCCATCAGGAGGCGATCATCCGCCATGTCGCCGATGGCGGCGATTGTCTGGTGCTGATGCCGACAGGCGGCGGCAAGTCGCTGTGCTACCAGTTGCCCTCCCTGCTGCGCGACGGCTGCGGCATCGTGGTGTCGCCGCTGATCGCGCTGATGCGCGACCAGGTGGCGGGGCTGCTGGAGGCCGGCGTGCGCGCCGCGGCGCTGAATTCGTCGCTGTCCTATGCGGAGGCCGACGCGATCGAGCGGCAATTGCTCGCCGGCGAACTGGATCTCTTGTACGTCGCGCCGGAGCGGCTGCTGACGCCGCGTTGTCTGTCGATGCTGGCGCGCGCCAGGATCGCGCTGTTCGCGATCGACGAGGCGCATTGCGTGTCGCAATGGGGCCACGACTTCCGGCCGGAATATGTCGGCCTGTCGGCGATCGCCGAGAAATTCCCCAACGTGCCGCGGATCGCCCTGACCGCCACCGCGGATGCCTTGACCCGCCGCGAGATCAGCGAGCGCCTCGGCCTCACCGACGCGCCCTGCTTCGTGTCGAGCTTCGACCGGCCGAACATCCGCTACGCCATCGTCGACAAGCAGAACGCGCCGGCGCAGCTCAAGGCCTTCATCGCCGACAAGCATACGGGCCATTCCGGCGTGGTGTATTGCCTGTCGCGCGCCAAGGTCGAGGACGTGGCCGACACGCTGTGCAAGGCCGGCATCGACGCGCTGCCCTATCACGCCGGGCTGCCGGCGGAGATTCGCGCCCGCAACCAGGACCGCTTCATCAACGAGGACGCCGTCGTGATCGTCGCCACCATCGCGTTCGGCATGGGGATCGACAAGCCCGACGTCCGCTTCGTCGCGCATCTCGATCTGCCGAAGAGCATCGAGGCCTATTATCAGGAAACCGGCCGCGCCGGCCGCGACGGCAAGCCGTCGGACGCCTGGATGGCCTACGGCCTCAGCGACATCGTGCAGCAGCGGCGGATGATCGACGAATCCTCCGGCTCGGACGCCTTCAAGCGGGTGTCGATGGGCAAGCTGGACGCACTGGTCGGCCTGTGCGAATCCACCGGCTGCCGCCGCACCCGGCTGCTCGGCTATTTCGGCGAAACGCCGGACCAGCCCCATTGCGGCAATTGCGACAACTGCCTGTCGCCACCGAAGGTGATCGACGGCACGGTGGCGGCGCAGAAGCTGCTGTCCTGCGCCTATCGCACCGGGCAGCGCTTCGGCGCCCAGCATCTGATCGACGTGCTGCTCGGCCGGCTGACCGAACGCGTCGGCCAGTTCAGCCACGACAAGCTCTCGGTGTTCGGCATCGGCGGCGAGTTCAACGAGAAGCAATGGCGGGCGATGATCCGGCAATTGGTGTCGCTCGGGCACCTCGCGCCGGACAGCGAGGCGTTCGGCGCGCTGAAATTCACCGAGAGTTCGCGCACCGTGCTGAAGGGCGAGGCGCAGGTGATGCTGCGCGAGCAGACCGGCGGCCGGCCGCCGCGGGCGAAATCCCGCCGCGGCGATCTGGTCGGCGGCGCGCCGCGCGAGTCGACGGGCGATCCCGAACTGTTCGCGGCGCTGAAGGCGTGGCGCTCCGAGGTGGCGAAGAGCCGTGGCGTGCCGGCCTATGTGGTGCTGCACGACGCCACCATGGACGGCATCGCCGCAGCGCGCCCACGCTCGCTCGACGAACTGCGCGGCATCCCGGGCATCGGCGACAAAAAGCTGGAGCATTATGGCCAGGAATTGCTCGCCCTGATAAATGCTTCAGGCAGCTGAACCGGCTGCCGCGCGGGCGCTCGCCGCGATCACCGATTTTCAGAGAAAGGGTATCGGTGTCCAGCCCATCCCATCTTGCCGCGCTCGACAAGCTCAAGACCCGGATCCAGGCGTTGCGCGGCAAGACCACCGCCAATGGCTGTACCGAGGATGAGGCCCTGTCGGCGGCCGCCAAGGTCGCCGAGTTGCTCGATCGGCACGATCTGTCGCTGAGCGACGTCGAGATCCGCGAGACCCCGTGCGAGCAGATCAGCTTCGAGACGTTTCGCAAGAAGCGGATTCCGCTCGACGATTGCGTCGGCGCGATCGCGCATTTTTGCGATTGCCGGGTCTGGCGCGAGAAGAATCCCGCCGGCGAAAACCGCTACGTGTATTTCGGGCTGCGTTCCGACATCGAGGTCGCACATTATCTGACCGAGCTGATCGACGCCGCGGTGCGCGCCGAACTCGGCCGCTACAAGACCAGTGCCGATTATCGCCGGTTCCGCCATCAGGACCGTCATCTCGCCAACGCCTCCTTCAGCTTCGGCATGGTGGTGTCGATCGGCGACAAGCTGATGGCGATGAAGGCCGCGCGCGACAAGGTCAATGACGGCGCCGGCCGCGGCCTCGTGGTGCTGAAATCCGCGGTGGTCGACGAGGAGTTCTGCAAGCTCGACCTCAAGCTGCGCGCGTCGCGCGGCACCGGCCGGACGGTGTCGATGACGGCCTATGAGGCCGGCGGCAGCGCCGGGGCGAGGCTCACGATCAATCCAGGAATCGGCGCCGATCCGCCCGCCGCGCTGAAGCGTTAGCCGGCGATCGGCCATCGACCACCAAGCATCCGCGTCCCGGGCGCGGCGCAGCACGCAGTGCGGCTCCGCAGAACCGGGACCCCGCTTTGCGCCGATCACCGGGGCCCGGCTCTGCAGCGCACCACGCCGCAAGCGCCGAGCGTTGCACTGCACCCGGGGCACGGGAGGTCGAATCACCGCGATTACGAAAAAGGGGGCCGCGAAGGAGTATCGCGGCGCCCGGCGGCGTCATGACGCTGCGACCCGCACCCGAATCTGCACTCGGCGACTGGTTCAATTCCTGCATTGCCGCCGACAATCAGTTCAGCCGAACGGCCGACGCGGCGGAAACGCTTAGTTTACGGCCAGATCGCCTATCAGGAGATGCGTCAATGCCGCTTTACGGCTTTCATTGTGGGGATTGCGACAAGGACAGCGAGCTGCTGGTCGGGTTTTCCGACAAGCCGCGCTGTCCAAACTGCGACAGCCGGAAGATGCAGCGGCTGGTGTCGCGCGTCGCCGCGCCGGGCAAGAGCAAGTCGCTGGTCAAGGCCGCCCGCGCGCGGGCCGCGCGCGAGGGCCATCTGTCGAATTTCAGCCGCAAGGAACGCGGCGGCTGACGCCGTGACGCCAGCGCCGCTGTCGTTCAATCAATAGGCCGAAGGACCATAAGACGGCGCATAGCCGTACGCGTCGCCGTATCCGCCGGCGCTGTAGCGCGGGTTCGCCACGCAATTGCCGCCCGTGCCCCGCGCCGAGTAGCGGCAGGATTCGAAGCTGACGAAATTGCAGTTGCCGGGATAGCCCTGCTGCGCACCCTGCTTGCAGTAAGGGTATTCGACCTGCGCCGCGGCGGGCTTCGCGGTCATCAATTGGGTCGCTCCGAGCGCACCGAGCGCCATCGTCGCCAGAACCAGAGTTCTCATCGTGCTGTCTCCTTTCGTGGTTGACCATGTCATCGTGCCGACATGCAAATCCAACCATGCGTTGCAGCGAACGTTCCGGCGCCCGGTCGACGCTGCATTGTCGCAGGCGCGCAGCCCGGATCGCGGCGAGGTGCACTGCGGGAATGGGCAAATCAGCGTCGTGACGGGGGAACTAACAGGATCGTGCCCCGGACGCTGCGGAGCGGACTGAATTGCGCGACGCCGCGGCGGGTGGCACAAGGGCGGGGCAAGCAACAACAGACGCGCAATCGCGCCGCGGCGATTTGCCGCCGCGCGGAAAACGCCGCAAAAAAGGGGAGAGACCATGCCGCCACTCAGCGACGCGCCGGGGATCGTCAGTCCGTTCGCCGGAATGGACGTGCCATGGCTGCTGCGGCTGCACGCGCAGGCGCGGCCCAATCATCCCTTCGTGATCTGGGCGCCGTTCGACGCCCCGGCGCGGGTCTGGCGCTACGGCGAATTCCACGACCGGGTCGGCGCGCTCGCCGCCGGCCTCGTCGCGCGCGGCGTCAAGCCCGGCGACGCAGTGCTGATCCATCTCGACAATTGCGCCGAATTCCTGCTCGCCTGGTTCGCCTGCGTCGAGCTCGGCGCGCTCGCCGTCACCACCAACACCCGCTCGGCCGCGGCCGAGATCGACTACTTCGCCGATCATTGCAACGCCGTCGCCGCGATCACCCAGCCGGCCTATGCCGAGCTGGTCGCGGCGAACTGCAAGAAACTGCGCTGGATCGCGGTGATCTCGCACGATCCCGGCTCGCCGCTGCCGGCCCAGAAGGTCGCCAACGCCGACTCGTTCGAGAGCCTGTTCGGCGACAGCGCGAACCGGCCGCGGCGGCCGACGGATCCGTTCGCGCCGTGCAGCGTGCAGTACACTTCGGGCACCACGTCGCGGCCGAAGGCGGTGCTGTGGACCCACGCCAACGCGCTGTGGGGCGCCAAGATCAACGCCGCGCACCAGACGCTGCGCGCCGACGACGTCCACCTCGCTTACCTGCCGCTGTTCCACACCAACGCGCTGGCCTATTCGATGCTGGCGAGCCTGTGGGTCGGCGGCACATGCGTGGTGCAGCCGCGGTTCTCCTCGAGCCGGTTCTGGAACGTCGCGGTCGAGCACCGCTGCACCTGGAACTCCAACATCGCGTTCTGCCTGAAGGCGCTGATGGACCAGGAGACGCCGAAGGATCACGCCTTCCGGATGTGGGGCACCGCGGTCGCGGAGCCGCCGGCCTTCGCGTCGTTCGGCATCAAGATCATCGGCTGGTGGGGCATGACCGAGACCATCACCCACGGCATCATCGCCGAGGCCGACCAGCCCAACACGCCGATGTCGATCGGCCGCGCCGCGCCAGAATACAGCCTTCGCATCGTCGGCGACGACGGCGCGCCGACGCAGGTCGGCGACACCGGCAACCTGCTGATCAAGGGCGTGCCCGGCCTGTCGCTGTTCAAGGAATATCTCCACAACGATCAGGCGACGCGCGACAGCTTCGACGCGCACGGTTACTTCATCACCGGCGACCGCGTCACGCTGCTGGAGCACGGCGCGATCCGGTTCGGCGACCGCGCCAAGGACATGCTCAAGGTCGGCGGCGAGAACGTCGCGGCCTCCGAGATCGAGCAGGTGGTGGTCACCGTGCCGGGCGTGCGCGAGGCCGCGGTGGTGGCGAAGAAGCACCCGATGCTCGACGAGGTGCCGGTGGTGTTCGTGATCCCCGCCGCCGGCGTCGACAAGGCATCGCCCGACCTCGCCGACCAGATCCTGGCGGCGTGCAGCCGGTCGCTCGCCGATTTCAAGCGCCCGCGCGAAGTCCGTCTGGTCGACGACATGCCGCGCTCGACGCTGGAGAAGGTGGCGAAGGCGGAACTGCGCAAGATGCTGGCGGAGTAGTCGCGTCCTTCTCGTCATTCCGGGCACGCGCAACGCGCGCCCCGGAACGACCGGGTAAACTAACCGCCCATCGCCACCGGGCGGAACGCCTGCAGCAGGCGCTGGTCGATCCTGCCGGCCATCTCCTCCATCCGGCAGAACGCCTGCAGCGGCATCAGCGGGACGTGGTTCTTGCGCTGCGCCACCTGCGACGTGAAGATGTCGACGATGGTGGTGATGCGGACGATGTCGCTGATCTGGTCGCCGTGCAGCGCGTCGGGATAGCCGGAGCCGTCGAGCAGTTCGTGGTGATGCAGCACGACGTCGAGGGTCTCGCGCGGGAAACTGCCTTCGGCGGCCAGCGCATCGTAGCCGAGCCGCGGATGCTCGCGGAATTTGCGCAGGCGTTCGCCTTGCAGGGCGTCGATATGGTCGAGCACGCCGACCTCGACGAACGCCTTGCCGACGTCGAACAGCAGCGCGGCGCGGGTCAGGCGGCGCTGGTCCTCCTCGCGCATGCCGAGGTGCTGCGCGAAGGCGACCGCATAGCCGGTCGCGAACAGCGCCAGCCGATAGCTCTCATTGTGGTGGCGGCCGACCGCGGCGAGCCATTCGCGCAGCGAGGTGCGCCGGATCGCCCTGAGGATCGAACCCTCGGCCTGAAGCACGTCCTGATAGCTGAGCGGCCGGCCGGCCGGCAGCCGCTCGAACATCTTGACGAGCACGCCGTGCGCCGCGGCGATGCCCTGGCTCATCGCCTCGGCGCGGGCGTCGGCGGTGATCTCCGACGCATCCGGAAACGCCGCGCGGATCCGCGCCAGCAGGTCGCGCGAATCGAACGGGCGGGCGATGGTGTCGGTGGCACCGAGCGCCCAGGCCTGCATCGAGCCGTGGTGCAGCTCGTCGGCCAGCACGAACAGCCGGGGGAAGGGCTGGTAACCGCCGCCGAGCAACCGTTGCTTGACGCGCTGCACGCTGTCGGCGGAGCGCAGATTGATATCGACGACGATCCCGGACAGGTCGCGCGACGGGGCTTCCGGCAATTCCGCGGTCGAGACGATCTGGACCTCGGCGACGCCGGCGAGGATGCGCGCGAGATCCGCGCTCTGATCGCGGCGGTCGGACGCCAGGATCAGCCGTCGCCGCGGCTCGGTCTGGGGCGCCGATTGTCGGGCTAATGAGTTCATGGATCACCGGATGGGTGTGACATAGGCCTGCGCCATCCCTACCGGGAAAGTGGTTCCCACTGCTTAATGGGCATTCTTAACGATCGGTGTTTTTTCCGCGCGGATTTGATTGGTATTGTGCGAATTCGAGCGGCTGCGCGCTCGGCTTCGGGACAGGCCGCGGCTATGATACGGCGACCGGAAGGAAGATGATGGCAAAGACCGCACCGACCCTGATCGACGGCAACGACAGGCGACCAGCACGCAGCCGCGCGAGAAGCGTGCGGCTCGCGGCGGCGATGGCCGGATCGCTGATCTCGGCATCCTCACTCGCGCTGCCGGCCTCGGCGCAGCAACGGGGGCCGGTCGTCGTCGCACCGCCGTTCATCGCGACGCTGTCCAACACCACGCCGCTGGCATTCGGAATGGATGCGCTGCAGGCGGAACGCGCGCTCGGCATGCCGCTGAACTACGTCAGCGGCCGGCGCGGCGACGAAATCTTCCTGGCGATCCGCACCGGCGGCGGCAGCGGCTTCTTCAATCGCCGCGACCGGCTGTATCTGCAATTCCGCCACGGCCGGCTGACCGGCTGGAAGGGCGACTGGGGCCGCAACTGGATGTGGGATTAGCCGCCGGTCGACCGCGGCGCCTCGACTCAGAACCAGCGTTCGCTCACCATCACGGTGTCGCCCGGCGTCAGCGGGGTGACAAGCGGGACGACGGCACGGACCATCGCGCCGCCATCGGGGTGCGTCAGCGTCACGCTGTCACGGCGGGCGCGCGGCGAGAAGCCCCCGGCAATCGCGACCGCGCTCTCCACCGTCATGCCCGGCACATAGGGATACTGGCCGGGCGCGAGCACCTCGCCGAGAATGTAGAACGGCCGATACTGATCGATTTCGACCGCCACCGAAGGCTCGCGGATGAAGCCGTTGCGCAGCCGCGCGGAGATCGCGGCGGCCAGACCGGCCGGGGTGCGGCCGCGCGCGGGCACGCTGCCGATCAGCGGCATGGTGATCGAGCCGGATGCGTCGATCGCGTAGGTGTTGGTGAGACCTTCCTGGCCGTAGACCACGATGCGCAGCCGGTCGCCGGCATCGAGGCGATATTCCGAATGCGGAGTGGGCATCGGCGCGGGCGCATAGGCAACCCGACCCGGCCCGGCAGAACCGCCATAGGCCATGCTGTCGAGGGTGTTGGATGGCTGAACCGCGACCGGACCCGACCGCCGCATGCAGCCGCCCAGCGCGAGCGCTGCCATCACGGCAATCATCGACAATCGAAACGCGTGGTCCAAACGCACAGGAGCCATTCCCTCTCCACGAGATGGCTCCGTTTATGCCCTGTTAGGGTTAACAAATTGTTGGCGGTGCGTAGTTCCGCAGGGGCGCGCTTCGCCACGCGAGGTGTCGATGATACCGATTTTGGCCTTGCCTATCCGCATGTCGTCCCCGCGCAGGCGGGGACCCATACGCCGCAGCGTCTCGATTGAAGCCGGTGGCAGAGGCTTTCTTTTACTTGAAAAGCCAGGGGTTATGGGTCCCCGCCTGCGCGGGGACGACTCGCGGCGGGTGCAGCGGCTGACATCCGATCCATCTGCGATATCCCTGCCCGCAAGCGGGAGAGGTTGCGCCGTGCCGGATCGCAAAGCATGCGTTACAGGCAAGCGGGAACGATGCTCAGGCGGTGACGCCGGCGCCGACCGGGCACGACACGCCGGTGCCGCCGAGGCCGCAATAGCCGCCGGGATTCTTCGCCAGATATTGCTGGTGATCGTCCTCGGCGAAATAGAACTCGCCGGCCGGCGCGATCTCGGTGGTGATCGACCCGAAGCGCCTGGCGCCGAGCGCCTGCTGATACGCCTCGCGCGACGCGTCGGCGGCGCGCGCCTGCGCCTCGCCGAAAGTGTAGATCGCGGAGCGATATTGCGAGCCGACATCGTTGCCCTGGCGCATCCCCTGGGTCGGGTCGTGGCTTTCCCAGAACGTCTTCAGCAGCGCCTCGTAGGAGATCTTCGTCGGGTCGAACACCACCAGCACCGCTTCGGTGTGGCCGGTGCGGCCGGAGCAGACTTCCTGATAGGTCGGGTTCGGCGTGTAGCCGCCGGCATAGCCGACCGCGGTGGTGTAGACGGCGTCGCCGAGCTCCCAGAATTTGCGCTCCGCCCCCCAGAAGCAGCCGAGCCCGAACACCGCCCGTTGCAGCCCCTCGGGATAAGGCGGCTGGATGCGATGGCCGTTGACGAAATGGCTGCGCGCGGTCGGGATCGGCGTGGCGCGGCCCGGCAGCGCCTCGCTGGCGCTCGGCATCGAGGTCGTTTTACGCGTGAAGAACATGGACACCTCCCGGCGCGCCGCGGCGGTCAAGCTCGCCCGGGCGCCCGTTTGCTGGATGATGCTGGCGGGCAGCCTAACGCTGTCGCCACCGGCTCTCGAGTGAAGTCTGGATATAGGGTTTTACGCGCCGACCGACAGGGTTGTTACGCAGAGCCCGCCCGACCGACCGTCAGCGGGCGTAGCCGATCAGCGGCTTGCGCGGCCGGAACAGCAGCAGCAGCAGCAGGCCGGCGACGCCGAGCACCGCGAAGGTCGGCTGCGCCAGCAGCAGCTTGACGACATGGGTCCAGAGCCAGGGCGCGACCTGCTCGATCCAGACCCGGAAGGCATGCTGGCTGGACTGATGGACGTCGTTCCAGACTTCCCCGAGCGGAGTCCATTGCAGGGAACTGTCGGCGACCGAACGGGCGCCGTCATAGACCAGGAAGATGAATCCTCCGGTCAGCAGCAGCAAGCCGATCAGTCGAAAGAACCCGCGGATCATCGCCCACCCCGATGGAATTGACCGGCCCCTTCGCCGCGTCTACCGGTCCGGCGCACAAAACACAACCTCACCAGCGACTTATCCCTGCCCGCGGAGCGGCTTTGCGGTGAAACCCCGCCGCTCACCGATGCGAGCCCCGCCCGACAATGGGCCACCGCAACCGTTGACGCTGGAAAGCTGTGGCTTTATAAGGCGCGGATTGGCGGTGGGGTCTCCCTGCCGCCGCTGTTCTTTGAAGCGGCGTCGCGTTTTCGGCCCGTCGGCTCCAGGAACAAGCTTCAGGACATCCGGAACACACGGCGAGGCTCCGATCATCGGCGGCTCCGTCATCAGCCCGGCCCTCCGCAGCGGAGGCCGCCGCAGGATTTGAGAGAACATGGCCAATACGTCTTCCGCGAAGAAAGCGACTCGCAAGATTGCCCGGCGCACCGCGGTCAACAAGTCGCGCCGCACCCAGATGCGCGGTTCGGTCCGGACCGTCGAAGAAGCGATCGCCAGCGGCGACCGCGACGCAGCGCTGAAGGCGATGGCGAATGCCGAGCCTGCGCTGATGCGCGCCGCCCAGCGCAACATCGTTCACAAGAACGCCGCGAGCCGAAAGGTGTCGCGCCTCGCGCACCGGATCGCGCAACTCGGGAAGTAATTCTCAAGTTCAGAAGAGAATCAAATGCCCGGCTGAGCCGGGCATTTTTTTTGCACGGCTGACCGATTTTTCGCGCGCGAGATGCGCGCCTCGATGCGCGCCAGCGATCCGCGCACTGCATTGCCATCGACGCAGAAGACGCCGTCTTCGAATCCACTCCGCGTAGATCTTCTCCGGCCGACGCCTCTTGTGTCGAACGATGGGACGAGCGGCGATCGCAATCCCGCATCGTGACGAACGCAGCGCACGCGTCGCCGGAGTCGATCGCGGCAACGCTGTTCAGTGCATCGTGCGCGGTGTCGGGCTGTCCGGGCGAGGTTTAAAAAAGTACTGGGGCACAACCGGAACTCGTTGCGTGACGAGATCGCGCCATCACGCCTCGGGACTCTACGTAGTAACAACAATGCGTGGGTTACCCTGTCGGAACGCTCACGAAAAAACCCGGCCAGCGAGACACTTATCGACAAAGCGAAAGCGAGCGCTTTGAATCCGCCGTCGCGCGACCGTCAAAGGTAAAGGATTCATGAAAAACTTTTAGGCGTGCGATGGAATTGTCACGCACGGTTCACTCGTCGAATCTGTGCACAGATTCAAAATCTTGCCTTCGCCGGGACGCGCCGCTGCCTAATCGCTCGCACCCCGCGCCGCGTTTCGCGCCGCTCCGATCGAATCATATTCGTTGCGGGAAAAGGGAGGTCGTGTATTTCTTAGATCGCCCGCGACGCCCACGGTTCTTCAGATCAGCGCGGTTTGAGAACCAGGGGCGGGCATGCAGATCGGCGGCGGTGTGCGTGTTAGTGGCGTTTTTCAAATGACAGAGAGATTGTCACTCATAGCAATATGAGACCGGCGAAGCCGTGTCTGAATTCGTTGGGAACGTTTGCTTGCAAACGTTCAGGCGGGCGATGGCAAGGCGCGCGACAATCGGGGCGTCACGAAAACGGCGCAGCGGGATTGGAAGTGACACGGGATTTGACGACATCTTGCCGCGTGCAAGCGCGTCAGGAGGGGGAGGTTTCATGAGCGACGAATTCAACGTTTCATTCCGGGACGCCGAGGTTTCGGCCAGAGATTATTTCAAGACATCCACCACCATCGCCAGTCGCTGCAGCGCTCGAACTCCGGTGCATCCGTCGAGTCCGCGCTGACCTGAAGCAACCACATTAATCGGACCCTGGGCTGACGTCGGCGCGTTGCCGAACGGCGGAGCCGTGTCCGGAGTTTGCTTCGCGACGCCGCTGCGGGGCGCGAGCCGTCATGGTTTCGCCCGCTGCGTTGATCATCACTCAATCTGAAAAGCTGCTGAAATGACGAACATGGAACATGATCGCTGGTCTCGCGTAAAAGGCCGTCTGCGCTCGAGCGTCGGGGAAGACGTGTATTCGAGCTGGTTCGCGCGCATGGACCTCGAAGCCGTTCAGCCGGAGAGCGTGCATCTGTCGGTGCCGACGCGGTTTCTGAAAAGCTGGATCCAGACCCACTATTCCGACAAAGTGCTGACCTGCTGGCAGGCGGAGCTGCCGGAGGTCTGCCGCATCGATCTCACCGTGCGCTCGCCGATGCGCGCCGCGGTGGCGAAGGAAGCACCGGCGCCGGTCGAGCATCGCCGCGACGAGCATCGTCCGGCGACCGAGATGCGCAGCCATGCGACGGTGCCCGCATCCTCCAATCACGACGCGCTCGGCGGCTCGCCGCTCGATCCGCGGCTGACATTCGCGAGCTTCGTGGTCGGCCGCTCCAACACGCTGGCGCATGCCGCCGCGAGGCAGGTGGCGGAAGGCCGCCGCGGCGATCCGGTGATGTTCAACCCGCTCTACATTCATTCCGGCGTCGGCCTCGGCAAGACGCATCTGCTGCAGGCGGTGACCTGGTCGGGCAATTCCGGCAACGAGCGCAAGGTGCTGTATCTCACCGCCGAAAAATTCATGTACGGCTTCGTCGCCGCGCTGAAGACGCAGACCTCGCTCGCCTTCAAGGAAGCGCTGCGCGGCATCGACGTGCTGGTGATCGACGATCTGCAATTCCTGCAGGGCAAGACCACCCAGGCCGAATTCTGCCACACGCTGAACGCGCTGATCGACGCCGGCCGCCAGGTCGTGGTCGCGGCCGATCGTCCGCCGTCCGATCTCGAAAGCCTCGACGAGCGCGTGCGCTCACGGCTCGCCGGCGGTCTCGTCGTCGAGATGGCGCCGCTCGGCGAAGATCTGCGGCTCGGCATCCTGAAGTCGCGCGTGGTCGCGGCGCGCGCACATCATGCGAGCTTCGACGTGCCGGCTCCGGTGCTGGAATATCTCGCCCGCGCCATCACCCATAACGGCCGCGACCTCGAAGGCGCGATCAACCGGCTGCTGGCGCATTCCAAGCTCAACGCCCAGCCGGTGACGCTGGAGATGGCCGAGCACGAGGTGCGCGACCTGATCCGGCCGCAAGAGCCGAAGCGGATCAAGATCGAGGACATCCAGCGCATCGTCGCGCGGCAGTACAATGTCAGCCGCTCCGACCTGCTGTCGTCGCGCCGCACCGCCAATGTGGTGCGCCCGCGCCAGGTGGCGATGTATCTGGCCAAGACGCTGACGCTGCGCTCGCTGCCGGAGATCGGCCGCCGTTTCGGCGGACGCGACCACACCACGGTGTTGCACGCCGTGCGCAAGATCGAAGGGCTGGTGTCCAAGGACACCACGCTGTCCGACGAGGTGGAATCGCTCAAGCGCCAGCTCCAGGAATAGTCGGGGCAATAGCCGGCGCGATCGCCGGCACGACGGCAGGCGCGTCGCCCGGTCGCGGGCGCCGGCCGGCCGAAACACGGGGAAATTCGGAGCCGTACCGGCCACGCACCCTTGCGTCCGCCGCCTAACCACGCCACCCTGCGGACCCCCCGCGGGTTCGGGCGACATCCGCAGGGTCCCCATTGCCGTGGCGCCGTCTCAGGCCGCCCGGCTTCTCCAGTACCTCCGGAAGCTCCATCACACGATGCGGGTTCGGATCAGGCGGGTTTTGCAATGAAGGTCACGGTCGAACGCGCGCAACTTCTGAAGTCGCTGGGCCACGTCCATCGCGTGGTCGAGCGCCGCAACACCATTCCGATCCTCGGCAACGTGCTGGTGCGCGCCGAAAACGCCCAGCTCGCATTGAAGGCGACCGACCTCGACCTCGAGGTCACCGAGACGCTGCCGGCCGACACCGCAACGGCGGGCTCGACCACGGTGCCGGCGCACATGTTCTACGACATCGTGCGCAAATTGCCCGACGGCTCGCAGATCGTGCTGGAAAGCGACGGCGACCGCTCGGTGCTGGCGATCCGCGCCGGGCGCTCGCGCTTCACGCTACAGACCCTGCCGGAGAGCGACTTCCCGGATCTGGCCGCCGGCGAGATGTCGCACGCATTCTCGCTCACCGCCTCCGACGTCAAGCGGCTGATCGACCGCACGCAATTCGCGATCTCCACCGAGGAGACCCGCTACTATCTCAACGGCATCTATCTGCACACCGCGGGCTCGGGCAAGGACGCCAGGCTGCGCGCGGTCGCGACCGACGGCCATCGCCTGGCGCAGGTCGATCTGGCGCAGCCCGCCGGCGCGGCCGGGATGCCGGGCGTGATCGTGCCGCGCAAGACCGTCGGCGAAGTGCAGCGGCTGATCGAGGACAACGACGCAGAGATCGGCCTCGAACTGTCGGCCGGCAAGATCCGCTTCACCATCGGCAATGTGGTGCTGACCTCGAAGCTGATCGACGGCACCTTCCCGGATTACGGCCGCGTGATTCCGCAGAACAACGACAAGGAGTTGGTGGTCGACAAGAAGGACTTCGAGGCCGCGGTCGATCGCGTCTCGACGATCTCGAGCGAGCGCGGCCGCGCGGTGAAGCTGGCCTTGAGCGCCGGACGGCTGGTGCTGTCGGTGACCAATCCGGATTCCGGCAGCGCCACCGAGGAACTCGAAGTCGAATACGCCTCCGACCCGCTCGATATCGGCTTCAACTCGCGCTATCTGCTCGACATCGCCGCCCAGATCGAAGGCGAAGTCGCGGTGCTGCGCCTCGCCGACCCCGGCTCGCCCACCCTGATCCAGGACCGCGACAAGAACAACGCGCTGTATGTGCTGATGCCGATGCGGGTGTAGTTCCGCCCGCAGCGAGTCCAGCGGTCATCGCCCGGCTTGACCGGAGATTCGACCAACAGAATAGATTGTCATTGCCGGGCTTGACCCAAACCCGAGCAAGCGGGTTTGATACCCTCTCCCCTTGTGGGAGAGGGTGGCTTCGCGAAGCGAAGCCGGGTGAGGGGTCATGCCGCAGCGCCCGCGTCACGTTTCAACCCCAGCGAGACTCCGTGCCTTCGCCAAGACGATGCGGCACGCGCCCACTGATGCGGAATCGGCGATCTGGAAGTTGCTGCGCGATCGCCGTTTCGCCCAGTTGAAATTTCGTCGGCAGGTACCGTTCCAGAACTACATTCTCGACTTCGTCTGCTTCGAGCAGCGCCTGGTGATCGAGATCGACGGCAGTCAGCATGCAGAGCAATCGCGCGACCAGATCCGCGATGCCGCGCTCCGCGCTGCGGGCTTTCGCGTGCTGCGCTACTGGAACAACGACGTGCTGCAGCGTCGCACAGCGGTGCTTGAAGATATCCTTGCGAAGCTTTCCGAAACGGACGAATAACCCCTCACCCGGCGCCTCACTTCGTTCGGCGCCACCCTCTCCCACAAGGGGAGAGGGTCACTCGGCGCTGTTCTCGCTGTAATCACATGACCGCCTCCCGCATCACCCGCCTGACGCTGACGCATTTCCGCAATTATCGGGCGGCGGCGTTGCATACGCGCGGCGATGTGGTGGTGCTGGTGGGCGCCAACGGCGCGGGCAAGACCAATTGCCTCGAGGCGATCTCGTTTCTGTCGCCGGGGCGCGGGTTGCGGCGGGCGACGCTCGACGACGTCGCCGACAATGAGGGCGACGGCTCCTGGGCGGTGTCGGCCGAGGTCGAGGGGGCGCTCGGGCTGGCGACGCTCGGCACCGGAATCGATCCGCCGCGCGCCGACACTGCCACCTCGCGGCGCTGCCGGATCGACCGCGAGCCGGTCGGCTCCGCCACCGCATTCGGCGATCACTTGCGCATGGTGTGGCTGACGCCGGCGATGGACGGGCTGTTCATGGGCGCGGCCTCGGAACGGCGGCGGTTCTTCGATCGGCTGGTGCTGGCGATCGACAGCCAGCATTCCAGCCGCGTCTCGGCGCTCGACCGCAGCCTCAGGTCGCGCAACCGGCTGCTCGAGGATTATCGCAACGCGGACTCGCATTGGCTCGATGCGATCGAGCGCGAAACCGCCGAACTCGCGGTCGCGGTCGCGGCGATGCGCGGCCAGACCGCGACGCGCCTCGCCGCGATGCTCGACGCCCGCGGCGCGGCCTCGGCGTTCCCGTCGGCGAAGATCATGCTCGACGGCTGGATGGAGAGCGCGCTGCTCACCGAACCCGCCACAGCCGTGGAAGATCGCTACCGCACCATCCTGCGCGAGGGCCGCCCGCGCGACGCCGCCGCCGGCCGCACCCTCGACGGCCCGCATCTGACCGATCTCGACGTGCTGTACGCGCCGAAGGCGATGCCGGCGCGCGACGCCTCCACCGGCGAGCAGAAGGCGCTGCTGATCGGCCTGGTGCTCGCGCACGCGCAGCTGGTCTCGGAGATGACCGGCATCACCCCGCTGCTGCTGCTCGACGAGGTGGTGGCGCATCTCGACCCGTCGCGCCGCGCCGCATTGTTCAGCGAGTTGGCCAGGCTCGGCGCGCAGGTCTGGATGACCGGCGCCGACCCCGCGGCGTTCGCCGAGATCGGCCCCGGCGCCGAGATTTTCACCGTCGAATCCGGCCGGATCGCGCCGCCATCGTGAGCGCGTCGCGCGCCGAAACGCGGCCGGAACCGGCCCCGGCGCGCGGTCTTTCCGGCGCCTTCGAATCGACCGTTTCGGGGCTTGCCAAACGTCTTAAAAATCCTATTTCTTCAATAACTTGCCGCATGCCACTTTGGGCTAGGCGCAACCCGTCTTTCATGGCACAAATGACGCCTCATCGCGCGGTTGCCCGCCGATTCGATTTTCATCCTTCAAAGGTTGTTGCATGACTGAACCCGCCCGGCAGCCGATCGCCGAAACCCCGTCTTCCGTTCCGGTCGAATACGGCGCGGAATCGATCCGGGTGCTGAAGGGGCTCGACGCCGTGCGCAAGCGGCCGGGCATGTATATCGGCGACACCGACGACGGGTCCGGCCTGCACCATATGGTGTACGAAGTCGTCGACAACGCTATCGACGAGGCGCTGGCCGGCCACGCCACCGCGGTGGAAGTGGTGCTCAACGCCGACGGCTCGGTGACGGTGCGCGACGACGGTCGCGGCATTCCGGTCGACATCCACAAGGGCGAAGGCATCTCGGCGGCCGAGGTCATCATGACCCAGCTCCACGCCGGCGGAAAATTCGACCAGAATTCCTACAAGGTCTCCGGCGGCCTGCACGGCGTCGGCGTCTCGGTGGTCAATGCGCTGTCGAGCAAGCTGATCCTGCGCGTCTGGCGGGGCGGCAAGGAGCACATCATCGAATTCGCCCATGGCGACGCGGTGGCGCCGCTCAGCGTGGTCGGCGACGCCAATGGCCGGCGCGGCACCGAGGTGACGTTTTTTGCATCGCCGGAAACCTTCACCCACATCGAATATGACTTCGCCACGCTCGAGCATCGCTTGCGCGAACTCGCCTTCCTGAATTCCGGCGTCAACATCGTGCTGTCGGACATGCGCCACCCGGTCGAGAAGCGCGAAGAGATGCGCTACGAGGGCGGCGTCACCGAATTCGTGAAGTATCTCGACCGCAACAAGAAGCCGATCGTGCCGGCGCCGATCGTGCTCGCCGCCGACCTCAACGGCATCGGCGTCGAAGCCGCATTGTGGTGGAACGAGACCTACCACGAGAACGTGCTGTGCTTCACCAACAACATCCCGCAGCGCGACGGCGGCACGCATCTGGCCGGCTTCCGCGCCGCGCTGACGCGGCAGGTCAACGGCTATGCGGATGGCAACGCCAAGAAGGAAAAGATCGCGCTGACCGGCGACGATTGCCGCGAAGGCCTCACCGCGGTGCTGTCGGTGAAGGTGCCGGACCCGAAATTCTCGTCGCAGACCAAGGACAAGCTGGTGTCCTCGGAAGTCCGCCCGGTGGTCGAGAACGTGCTGAACGAGGCGCTCGCAGCCTGGTTCGAGGAACATCCCGCCGAAGCCAAGGTGATCGTCGGCAAGGTGATCGAAGCCGCCGCCGCCCGCGAAGCCGCGCGAAAAGCGCGCGAGCTGACGCGGCGCAAGGGCGCGCTGGACATCGCCTCGCTGCCCGGCAAGCTCGCCGACTGCCAGGAGCGCGATCCGTCGAAATCCGAACTGTTCATCGTCGAGGGTGACTCCGCAGGCGGCTCCGCCAAGCAGGGCCGCAACCGCGAATTCCAGGCCGTGCTGCCGCTGCGCGGCAAGATCCTGAACGTCGAGCGCGCGCGCTTCGACAAGATGCTGGGCTCCGAGCAGATCGGCACACTGATCACCGCGCTCGGCACCGGCATCGGCCGCGACGATTTCGATATCGCCAAACTGCGCTATCACAAGATCATCCTGATGACCGACGCCGACGTCGACGGCGCGCATATCCGCACGCTGCTGCTGACGTTCTTCTTCCGGCAGATGCCGGCGCTGATCGAGGGCGGCTTCCTCTACATCGCGCAGCCGCCGCTCTACAAGGTGACGCGCGGCAAGTCCGAGCAGTATCTGAAGGACGAGCGCGCGCTCGAGGAATATCTGATCGCGACCGGGCTCGACGATTGCGCCTTCAAGATCGCCTCCGGCGAAGTCCGCGGCGGCCGGGATCTGCTGGCGCTGGTCGAGGACGCCCGCGTGATCCGCCAGACGCTGCACAATCTGCACGGCCGCTACAACCGCTCGGTGGTCGAACAGGCGGCGATCGCCGGGGTGCTCAACACCGAGATCAGCAAGGACACCGAAAAGGCGAACGCCGCCGCCGACTACATCGCGCGCCGGCTCGACGCGCTGGCCGACGAGGTCGAGCGCGGCTGGATCGGGCGATTCGCCGAGGGCGAAGGTTTCCACTTCGAGCGCACCGTGCGCGGCGTCAAGGACGTCGCCATGATCGACGACGCGCTGCTCGGCTCCGCCGACGCCCGCAAGCTCGACGAATACGCCGCGGTGCTGCAGGAGGTCTATCCGCGCCCCGGCGTGCTCCGCCGCAAGGATGCGGAGACCGCGATCCACGGCCCGGTCAGCCTGTTCGAGGCGGTGACCGACGCCGGCCGCAAGGGCGTGGCGCTGCAGCGCTACAAAGGCCTCGGCGAGATGAACCCGAGCCAGCTCTGGGAAACCACGCTCGACACCAACGCCCGCTCGCTGTTGCAGGTCAGGGTGCGCGAGGTCGACGAAGCCGACGACATCTTCACCAAGCTGATGGGCGACGTCGTCGAACCCCGCCGCGAATTCATCCAGGAGAACTCGCTGCAGGCGACGGTGGACGTGTAGCGCGACGAATCTCGAGCCCGTTTCCGATTCGATCGGTGTCAGCTTCGATCGGTGTCAGCTCTCGGGGCCGCCGGCGGTGCCGTGAAAGTGACCGTAGCTCGGAATCGACATTCTGCAGACGATGCCTTCGGGGCGAAAGTCCAGCGTGGCGGCGCCGTTGCCGAGGCTGCGCGAGATCAGCGTCTGGCCGAAGCCGGACGCCCCCGGCTTGGTCACCAGTGGCCCGTCGAATTCCTCCCATTCGATCATCAGCGCGCCGTCCTGCGCGACACCCGTCCGGCGCACCGCGATCTTGCCGCCCGGCACCGACAGCGCGCCGTATTTCACCGCATTGGTGGTCAGTTCGTGAAACACCAGGCCGAGCGACACCGCGGTCTTGGCGTCCACCGCGATATCGAGCCCGTCGGTCGCAATCCGGCCGCTCGACAGCGACGCGAACGGCGCGAGTTCGGCGCCGAGCACGTCCTTGACCTGCAGGTTCTGCCACGACGCGTTCGACAGCAGCGTGTGGGTCGCGGCCAGCGCCTGGATCCGGCCGGAAAACGCCCTCTGAAAATCCTCGATGGTGCGTTCGTAGGCGGCGGTGCGCGTGCAGATCGCCATCACCATCGCCAGCGTGTTCTTGACGCGGTGATCGAGCTCGCCCATCAGCAGCGCCTGTTGGCGCTCGGCGGCCTTGCGCTGCGACAGGTTGATCAGCGTGACGACGCAGCCCTGCGTCCGCTCGCCGGACACCATCAGTGGCGCGGCGCTGATCAGCACGTCGGTGATCGCGGCCGACGGCGATCGCACCGCGGCCTCCAGTCCCTGCACCGGCATGCCGGCGGTCGCCATCGAGACGATGTCGGCCCCGCTCATCAGTTCGGACGCTTCGGTGAAGGTCAGATCGATCGCCTCGGGGAAGGTTTTGCCGACCGGCGTTTCCGCGCAGATCCGGATCGCGGCGCCGTTGAGATGGGTGACGCGGCCGGCGCGGTCGCAGACGATCACCGCCTCGTTGGCGGAGGCGAGGATCGCGCGCGCCAGCCGCTCGGACTCCTTGGCGACGGCGGCCTGTTCGCGTTCGCTGATATCCGTGAAGGTGATCGCGGTGCCGTGCACGATGCCGAAATCGAGCGGCGAGCCGGCGAGCAGGATGCTGCGTTCGACATCGCCTACGCGCAGATGGATTTCGGCCGACTGCCGCTCCCGCATCGCCTGCGCCAGCAGCCGGCGAAACTTGGCCTGGTTGACGGCGTCGAGCAGCCCGACCAGCACGGGACCGGTCAACGAGCCGGGCGCCCGACCGAGCAGGGAGCACAGCGCCTGATTGGCGTACAGCAACTGCCCGTCCGAATCGTACGCCGCGGCGCCGACATCCATCGCTTCCATGAAGGTGCGGTAGGAATGGCCGCCGCCTTCGAGCGTGAACACCTTCTCGTCGCCGCCGCCCTTGACGACCAGCGCGTCGATCTCGCCTTCGCGGATCGCCCGCAACGTGTCTTCGGCCTCTTCGAGCCTGGCTTCCAGCTCCTGCCTGCTCAGCGCTGCGACCGCCGAGCCCACTTTCAGGCCCCTTCGACCGACAGATGCACCAGGACCTTCGGGGTGTCGGACAGATCGCCGATGATCTTGCGGATCGGCACCGGCAGCTCCTTCACCAGCGTCGGGATCGCGACGATGCCGTGCTCGCGCGCGAGCTGCGGCGACTTCTTCAGATCGACCACCTCGACCTTGTACTTGCCGGCGAGATGATCGGCGCAGATCTTCTCCAGGTTGCGAATCGCGGCGAGTGACTTCGGCGTTTCGCCGGCGACGTAGAGAACCAGCTTGATCGGCTCGGCCATGTCAGCTTCCTACTTGGTGATGCCGGGAGCGTGGTCGATGCCCCTGCTCTGCGCCATCGCTTCCGCGTCGATCGCGGCCTGCCGGAGGTAGTCGTTCTCAACGTCGGCCAGCCGCTGCAGTTCGGAGGCGTCGGCGTCGATCTCGGCGCGGAGCGCCTCGATCTGCGCCAGCGCCCGCGCCCGGCGTTGTGCGATCTCGCCTTGCAGCCGCGCCACCTCGACCCTGCGCTCGCTCTCGGCGCGGCGCAGCCGCGCCTCTTCGCTTCGCCGCGCCGACCCGGTCAAGGCTCCGTTGGCGCCGAGATAGGGCGCGAGCAGATGAATGCCGTCGTTCGACATCACGAATTCCCGGACCTGATTGGAGTGGGATATGCCCCGCGCCTTCAGAAGATAGAGCTCACGATTGAACTCGCCATGGGCCTCCCGGTTCAACAGCAGGATCCAGGCGTCCATCAACGACGACAGCCCGGCGTCGGTCTGGGTTTCCTGGCCGTGGGCGAGATGGGTGAAGACGCCGGTGATGCCGGTCGATTTCAGATAGTCGACGATCCGCAACAGCATCGACTGCACTTCGCCGAGCTGGCCGTTGCCGAGGAAGGCCGAAATCGGATCGAGCACCACGACGTCGGGCCTGAACCGGCCGACCTCGCGCAGGATCACGGCCAGATGCATTTCCAGGCTGTAGAAGGTCGGCCTTGCGGCGATATAGCGCAACTGGCGGCTCGTCAGCCATCGGCCGAGATCGGTGCCGATCGACTTCATGTTGCGGACGGCCTGCGCCTCGGATTCCTCGAACGACAGATACAGCGCCTTCTCGCCGCGACGGCAGGCCGCGTCGGCCATCATGCAGGCGAGCGAACTCTTGCCGGAGCCCGCGACGCCCGAGACCAGAATGCTGTTGCCGCGATAGAAACCGCCGCCGCTCAGCATCGCGTCGAGGTCCGCCACGCCGGTCGAGATGCGATCCTCGAACACCATGTGGCCGAGGCCGAGCGACGACACCGGCAGCACGCTGAAGCCGTCCTCGTCGATCAGGAACGGATATTCGTTGGTGCCGTGCGCGGTACCACGATACTTGACGATCCGCAGCCGCCGGGTGGAAATCTGCTGGTCGACGCGATGGTCGAGCAGGATCACGCAATCGGAGACGTATTCCTCGAGCCCCTGGCGGGTCAGCGTGCCGTCGCCGCGCTCTCCGGTGATGACGGCGGTCAGGCCTTTCTGCTTCAGCCAGTCGAACAGCCGGCGGATTTCCGCGCGCAACACCGCCGGATTCTGGAACGCCGAGAACAGGCTCTCGATGGTGTCGAGCACGATCCGCTTGGCGCCGATCTGGTCGACCGCATATTCCAGCCGGAGGAACAACGCCTCGAGATCGTAATCGCCGACCTCGGCGACTTCGCTGGGATCGATCGCGATGTGCTCGATCAGGACGCGCGAATCGTCGATCAATTGCTGCAGGCCGAAGCCGAGCGACTCGACGTTGTCGACGATATCGACCGCTCGCTCCTCGAACGTGACGAACACGCCGGGCTCGCCGTAATGGCGCGCACCGTTGATCAGAAAGGTGGAGGCGAACAATGTCTTGCCACAGCCGGCCGAGCCGCAGATCAGACTCGGACGCCCGGTGGGCAATCCGCCGAGCGTGAGTTCGTCGAAGCCGTCAATGCCGGTGCGCGACTTGGCAATACCGTCGGTCATATCAATCCGAGTTACGTTACTCGGACTTTGTATTTGAACAGGAACCGGCTGGCTAGGGGACCTCGCAGGAAAATGATTCTGCGCCGCGCCGGAACTCGCAAAGACGACCTGCGTTATACGCGTCACGATTCCAAGGGGGCGGCGTCAAGCAGACGTGCGCGAAATTGCCGCATTATTGATATCAAATGATATGAGAGCGACGCGCGGCGCGATCGAAGGCGCTACTCGGCGCGGCTCACGATGACGCCGTACCAGCCGAGCCCCTGATAGGTCTCGTATCCCGGCGTCAGATGAAAGCCGACCAGCGCGCCCGACGTGTCCTGGTAGGTGCCGCTGCGCCGGCCGGCGACCTTCAGAGGGAAGCGCTCTTCGAGCAGGCCGCGACCGTCGGAGGCGGCGATCACCCGGAAGCGGGAGTCGATCAGCAGCACGCGGGCGTTGTCCTGCGGATCGAGCCGCACCCCCTGCACGATCGCCCGGGCCTGCGCCTCCCAATCGAAATGAATCGCCAGGATGCCGATCGGCGCGCCGTTGCTGCGGCCGTTGCTACGCACGCTGGCGCAATAGGTCGCGACCTGCGCATTGCCGAGTTGCGGCATTCGCTCGACATTGCCGGCGACGTAGTCGTCGCCCGACCGCAGCCGCAGCGCGTCCTTGAACCAGTCGCAGCCGGCGACGCTGCTGCCGACCACGCCGAACCGGTCCGGCCGACCATTGGCCAGCACGGTGCCGTCGAGGCTGCACAGCCACAGATCGAGATACACGGTGTAGGCGCCGAGGATCACCGCGAGCCGCTCGGCGGCGTAGGAGGTCGAGGCGGCATCGGGATTCGCGGCGCAATCGACCACCGCGGAATCGGTCGCCCACCAGCGCACGTCGCAGGTGCGCTCGTAAAGATTGCGGTCGATCAGTTCGACGGCGTTGAGCGACAGATCGACCAGCCTGTCGCCGCGCGAACGCGCGGTCATGCTGCCGATCGAACTGATCAGGTCCCCGGTGCGGCGGGTGAGCTGGCTTTCGAGGTCGCGCGCGATCTCCTCGATCTGGGCGCCGACATTGCGCACCTCCTGAGCCACGATCGCGAAGCCGGCGCCCTGCTTGCCGGCACGGGCGCTTTCGATCAGCGCGTTGAGCGCCAGGATCTTCATCTGGCTGGTGATCTTCTGGATCGACCGGGTCTTGCCGCAGGCGATCTCGTTGACCTCGGAAGTCAGCCGCGCCACCAGTGCCGAGATATCGTCGTGATCCGCGGGAGCGGCATGATCAGCCGACCCGTCTTTTCGAATGACCACTGTCTGCATTCTGCTTCCGCCCCGGCGTCGCACGCGCCGGGAAGGAATCTGCGTGATTTTTCCTAATTAGGACTAAACTAAAGTCGGGGAGTTCGGAATTTAGGCCGGCGCGAGCCGCTGTTAGTTTGTGCAGATGATCAATTATGATCGCATTTTGCATTGCGGGATTGCGATCTGCTGATTAGGCGCGTGTCCCGGTTCCGTCGGATCGATACTCCGCCGGCTACGTTCGGCGGGGCGACCAGCCCTCGGGACGATCCGACTGGAGCTCTCAGGCCGCGCTCATCGGCGGCACCGGGAGCGCGGTGACCGACTTGATCTTCTCCATCGCGAATCGCGAGGTGACGTTCTTCAGCGGCACCGTCCCGATCAGCCGCTTGTAGAAGATGTCGTAGGCGCGCATGTCGGCGACGACGACGCGCAGCATGTAGTCGACGTCGCCGGCCATCCGGTAGAACTCGATCACTTCCGGCATCGCGCTGACGGCGTCGGCGAAGGTCTTCAGCCAGGCCTCGGAATGATCGCCGCTCTCGATCGAGACGAACACCGAGAGGCCGAGCCCGATCTTGTCCTGATCGACCAGCGCCACCCGGCGGGTGATGACGCCGTCGGCTTCGAGCCGCTGGATCCGCTTCCAGCACGGCGTCGACGACAGCCCGACGCGGTCGCCGATCTCGGCCACCGACAGCGAGGCATCCTGTTGCAGCACGGTCAGAATCTTGCGGTCGATCGCATCGAGCCGGCGGGCCGGCTCGGCGACGGGAATCTCAACATCAGTCATGATAGAACATTCTTCCAAATCGAACGATTTCAACCATTCTAGTTGGAAGATTTTTTCATGCAAGCGTCCCCTCCGCCCGGAGCGGAGGAGACGGGCCGACGGCGGTCCGGTCAGGCCGCTCCCAGCTTGAGGTTTCGGCCGACGCGCAGGCTTTCGAACAGCCGCAGCGCCGCCTTGTGGGCATCGCCCGGCGAGCGGAAGCCGCGGCCCTCCAGCCCGGTGAAGTCGTCGGTCGCGGCATGAAAACGGAAGCCGCGGCCATCACGGACGACAATGCCGGCGGCGCGCGAATTCACTTCGATGATGAACGCTTTGGACGCAGTGGCTTGGGACGCGTTGGCTTGGGGCATGACGGCTCTTTGATTCGAGGCGGGCGATTCGCGTCAACGGTACGCCGGCCTGATAGCCGCGGTCTGTATCAGCCGGATGAAATCGACTTAACGCTTTGGTGGCGCGACGCTTTGCCCTGCGGCCACTCAGCAGCAGGACAGCGGCGGGAACATCGGCTGCAGCTTGCGCAGCGCCCGGTAGAACCGCACGAACAGCCGGTGCGGCAGCGACAGCGACTGCAGCCAGCGCGCGTCGACATCGTCGTCCGTGGCGCTTTCGGGTCGCGGATCGACCGGCGCAGACTTCGGCGCGATCAGCGCATCCGGGTCGTGGTAAGTGAGCATCGCCATATCAGCCTGCCTCTCTCCGGCCTCGCGTCCGTCAGCTTCGTTCCTTCGCCGGCGGCGATTGGTCGTCGTCGGAAATCGCGCGCCAGGCGGCGCCGTCCAGATCCTCGTACTGGCCGCTCTTCAGCGACCACAGGAACGCCGCCAGGCCGAGCAGCCCCAGCATCAGCGCCAGCGGCACCAGAATGACCATCACTTCCATGACGCGCTCCCCAGGCGGACCCGACGGGCGCGCATCGCATTCAGCATCACCAGGATCGACGAGCCGGACATCGCCAGCGCCGCGATCAATGGCGTAGCGAGACCCGCGATCGCAATCGGCACCGCGAGAACATTGTAGCCGATCGCCAGCGTCAGGTTCTGCCGCATCACCGCCATCGCCTTGCGCGAATAGTCGATCGCGGCCAATACCGGTGCAAGTTCCTTGCCAAGAAACACCAGATCGGCGGTGGCCTGGCTGAGATGGGTGGCGCTGATCGGCGACATCGACACATGCGCCGCGGCGAGCGACGGCGCGTCGTTCATGCCGTCGCCGACCATCATCACCACGCGCCCCTGCGCCTTCAGCGCCTCGATATGCGCGATCTTCTCCGCCGGAGTGACGCCGGCGCGCCAGGCGCTGACGCCGAGCGCATCGGCGGCATGCCGCACCGCCGGCTCGCGGTCGCCCGACAGCAATTCGACGCTGATGCCGCGATTGACCAGCGCGTCGATCGTCCGGGCGGCGTCCGGCCGCAGCAGCTGCCGGACCGCCAACACCGTGTGCTGATTGCCGCGGCTGAAGGCGACCACCGAGACTTCGGGATCGGCGCTGAGAATGGCATTGGCCTCGACATCGGCGCCGCAGAAGGCCGGGCTGCCGAGCCGCAGCTCCTCGCCCTCGAACAGCGCGCGGACGCCGCGGCCGGGCTCCTCGGTGACGCCGGGGAGCGGCGCCTTGGCCTGGGCGGCGCGCGCCACCGCGGCGGCGACCGGATGATGGCTGGCGAGCGCGAGGCGCCCGGCGAGCTGGAAGACCTCGTCGGGCACGCCGGCGCCGTTGACGACGTCGAGCTCCGGCAGCGTCAGCGTGCCGGTCTTGTCGAACACGATGGTGTCGACCGCGGCGGCGCGCTCGATCGCGTCGCCGGCATTGAGCAGCACGCCGGCGCGGAACATCGCGCCCGACGCCACGGTCTGCACCGCGGGGATCGCCAGCCCGAGCGCGCAGGGACAGGTGATGATCAGCACCGCGATGCCGATGACGATGGCGTCGTGCCAGCTCGCCCCGGCCAGCACCCAGCCGATCATGGTGAGCAGCGCGGTGGCGTGCACCACCGGCGCATAGTATTGCGAGGCGCGGTCGGCGAGCCGGACGTAGCGCGAGCGCGCCTGCAGGGCGTGGTCGAGCAGCCGGGTGATCTCGGCGAGCAGCGTGCCTTCGGCGGCCGCGGCGACGCGGACGCGCAGCGTGCCGGAGATGTTCAGCGTGCCGGCATAGACCTGGGTGCCGCGCTCGGCCTTCACATACAGCGTCTCGCCGGTGATCAGGCTCTGATCGATCTCGGAGCGGCCTTCGACCACGCTGCCGTCGACCGCGCAGCGCTCGCCGGGCCGCAGCAGCACGAGGTCACCCGTCCGCACCGCGGCGATCGGCACTTCGCTGATCTCGTCGGGCCCGACGAATTTGGTCGCGGTCTCGGCCTTCAGCGCGGCGAGATTGCCGGCGACCGCACGGGTCCGCTGCCGCATCTTCTGGTCGAGGAAGCGCCCCGCCAGGAGGAAGGTGATCAACATGATCGCGGCGTCGAAGTAAGTGTGCTCGGCGTGATGGATGGTCTCCACCAGCGACATGCCGAGCGCCAGCACCACACCGATCGTGATCGGCACGTCCATATTGACGCTCTTGGCCTTCAGCGCACGCCAGGCGGACTGGAAGAACGGCTGGCCCGCATAGGCGGCGCAGGGCAGCACCACCAGCGCCGACAGCCAGTGGAAGAAATCGCGCGCTTCGGGGCTGAGATCGCCGCCGAACCACACCGGCACCGACAGCATCATCACGTTCATCGTCGCGAAGGCGGCGACGCCGAGACAGCGCAGCAGGAACTTGCTGCGCTCGGCCTCTTCGACCTCAGCGCGGACCGGCTCGTACGGATAGGCCTTGTAGCCGAGCTCGGCGAGCCGATCGATGAACAGCGCCGGCTCCAGCGCGCCCTTCTTCCACTCCACCGCGAGGCGGCGGTCGGTGAGGTTGACGCGGGCCAGCGTCACGTCCGGGATCGCGGACAGGCCGCGCTCGATCTTGGCCATGCAGCCGGCGCAGCTCACGCCTTCGACCGCGAGGTCGAGATGCGCGATCTGCGGATCGACGTCCTTGACGTAATGCGAGTAGTCCCGGGTCATCAACATCAGGCGACCTCTTGGTCCTCGTCCGGACCAATCATCAGTTCAGCATCAGGCGGTTCTTGGACAGGAACATGCGGTTGCCGTCCTGATCGCCTTCCAGCACCAGATCCCAGCGCCCGGGCAAGACGCCGTCGGCATCGCCCTGAAACACCCCGCTGTCGATCTCGGCGAGCACCAGTTCGTGGTCCCCGGCCTTGTCGGCCGGGCGCTCGAGCCGGCCGAAGAATTTCAGCCCGGACAGCGGCAGGCCGGCGCGGTCGCGCGCCTCGACCCGCAGCGTCGCGCGGCCGTCGGGCCGGCGCTCGACCCTGGCGTCCACCTTCCAGCCGCGCTTCTCCTGATCGCGCGCCGCGACGATCTCGTTTTCGTAAGCGAGGCTCGCCGCATAGGCACTGTCGACCTCGGTGCCCGGCAGCGTCTTGATCGCCAGCGTCATCATCAGCCCGTTGACGCCGAACACCACGCCGAAGAAGGCGATCAGCGAGACGAACACGACCTTGCCGGTGAGTTGCCGAGGCTTGGAGATTGGACGATTCATGGAACGGCTCCGGTGGCGGTTCAGGGCTTGACGAAGACGTCCTTGGCGGATGCGACTTCGCCGAGGCCGATATCGGTGACGTGAAACTTCACGGGCGTCGACGGGGCGAGATCGTCCTCTGAAGACGGCCGGGAATCCACCAGCACGCGCAGTTCGGTGGTGGCGTCGCGGGCCAGGATGATCATCGGCCGGTCGGGCGTGATCGAATCCGCGCCGACGACGTGGATCACCGCGTTCGGCGGCCCGTCGACATCGACCGCGACGACGCGGTCGAAGCCGCGCTTGTTGAGGAAGCGGATGGTGTAGCCGTTGCGGATCGAGCCGTCGCTGAGCCGCACCGCGACCGGATTGCGGTCGTGCAGCACGTTGAGGTCGAGCAGGCTGCGGTTCAGCAATGCGTAAAGCATGATCGCGCCGATGCCGGCGATCAGCGCCGAATACACCACGGTGCGGGCGCGCAGCGGCTTGAAGACCTCCGGCTTGCCCTCCATCCGGCGATGGATGTTGATGTCGTTGTCGTAGCCGATCAGCCGGGTCGGGCGGCCGATCTTGGTCATGACGTTGTCGCAGGCGTCGATGCACAGGCCGCACTGGATGCAGTCGAGCTGCGGCCCGTTGCGGATGTCGATCCCGGTCGGGCACACCGCGACGCACTGGTTGCAGTCGACGCAGTCGCCGACCTGCTCGCCGAGCGCGCGCGCCTGCGCGGCCTTCTTCAGCGACGTGCGGGTCTCGCCGCGATCGTATTTGTAGGTGACGTTGAGGGCCCATTCGTCGGTCAGCGCCGCCTGGATCCGCGGCCACGGGCACATGTAGACGCAGACCTGCTCGCGCATGAAGCCGGCGAGCGTGTAGGTGGTGAAGGTCAGGATGCCGATCCAGATATAGGCGACCATCGGCGCCTGGAAGGTGACGAGCTCCTTGATCAGCGTCGGCGCGTCGGCGAAATACAGCACCCAGGCGCCGCCGGTCCACCACGCGATCATCAGCCAGATCGAGTGCTTCAGCACCAGCTCGGCGCCGCGCTGCAGCGACCAGCCTTCTCCCGCCTTGCGCATCCGCTCGCGACGGTCGCCCTCGATCAGCCTCTCGACCGCGAAGAACAAATCGGTCCACACCGTCTGCGGGCAGAGATAGCCGCACCACACCCGGCCGCCGAGCGCATTCATCAGAAACAGCGTGATCGCGGCGACGATCAGCAGGCCGGTGAAGTAATAGATCTCCTGCGGCCACAGCTCGATGAAGAAGAAGTAGAACCGGTTGTTGGCCAGATCGATCAGCACCGCCTGGTCGGGCGCGCCGAGGCCGCGGTTCCAGCGCACGAACGGCAGGAAGTAGTAGATCCCGAGGCACACCGCCATCAGGATCCATTTGATGCGGCGGAACGATCCCGACACCCGCTGCGGATAGATCTTCTTCCCGGCGGCGTAGAGCGGGCCTCCGTCGTCGTCCGGAACCAGATCGGTGTCGCGCAGGGGCTTGTTCATATCGGGGTTCTTCTTCGTTCCGTCGCTGCGCCGCGGCTCTGCGTCCGGCGCTTCTGTCGAACCTCGCGTGCCCCCCAACACGTCGAGGATCCCGTCCGGCGGACGGCGGCTATTTGCCGCCGCCGAGCGAGTGCACGTACACCGCCATCGCCTTGATGGTGGCCGGATCGAGACGCTCGTTCCAGGCCGGCATCACGCCGCCGCGGCCGTTGGTCAGGGTCTCGATCAGAGTAGCCTCATCCGAGCCATAGAGCCATATCCGGTCGGTCAGATTGGGCGCGCCGAGCTCGGGATTGCCCTTGGCATCGTCGCCGTGACAGGACGAGCAATTGTCGGCGAACAACTGCTTGGCGGCGACGAGATCGGTGCCGGGACGGACCGACAGACCGGCCAGCGAGCGCACGTAATTCGCGAGCAGCGGGATCTGGTCCTTCTCCAGCAGGCCGTCCTTGCCGAACGCCGGCATATTGCCCAGATGGGCGTCGTCGTGGCCGGAGCGGGCGCCGTACAGGATGGTCTTCTCGATCTGCTCGAGGGTGCCGCCCCACAGCCAGTCGTCGTCGTTGAGGTTGGGGTAGCCCTTGGCGCCGGCGCCGCCGGAGCCGTGGCAGGCCGCGCAATTGTCGCCGAACACCACCTTGCCCTTGGCGCGGGCGAGCGCCAGCAGCGCCGGATCCTTCTCGATGTCGCCGAGCGGCGCCGCGGCGAGCGCCGCCATCTTGTCGCCGCGGACCACGTCGAGCTTGGCGAGGTCGACCGCGAGCTCGGCGCGCGAGGAGTAGTTGAAGAACCCGGTGGTGTAGCCGTTGACCAACGGCCAGGCCGGATAGACCAGGAAGTAGCCGAGCGACCAGACGATGCAGGCATAGAAGGTCCAGATCCACCACCGCGGCAGCGGCGTGTTCAGTTCCTTGATGCCGTCCCATTCATGGCCGGTGGTGCTGGTGCCGGTGACCTTGTCGATCTCGGCGTGATGTGCGTGGTCAGCCATGGTCGTATCAATCCTCTCGCAGCGGCATGCGGGCGGCGTCGTCGAACGTCGCTTTGTTTTGCGGCCACAACGCGTAGGCCACGATGGCGAGGAAGATCACCACGAACAGCGGCGTCCACCACATGGTGACGAAGCTGGAGACGAAGTTCTCGACGGAGAGGATCGCTTTCATGTCCCGGCCTCAGCGCAAATTGGCTTTTTCGTTGTAGAGTTTGAAGTCGACGAGCGTGCCGAGCATCTGCAGATAGGCGACCAGCGCGTCGAGCTCGGTCGGAGCGCCGTCCTGGCCGTCGAAATTGCGCAGCACGGCCTTCGGATAGCGCTTCAGCAGGTCGGCCGCGGCGGCGCTGTCGGGATCGACCTGGGTCCTGAGGTCCTCGGCGGCCTTGGCGACGTCTTCTTCGCTGTAGGGCACGCCTAGGGTGCGATTGGTGCGCAGGTGGTCTGACAGGCTCGCGGCGTCGACCGTGGTGCTGGCGAGGAACGCATAACCCGGCATCACCGACTGCGGCACGATCGATCGCGGGTCCTTCAGATGCGCGACGTGCCAGTCGTCGGAGTACTTGCCGCCGACCCGCGCCAGGTCCGGACCGGTGCGCTTGGAGCCCCACTGGAACGGATGGTCGTACATGCTTTCGGCGGCGAGCGAGTAGTGGCCGTAGCGCTCGATCTCGTCGCGCAGCGGGCGGATCATCTGCGAGTGGCAGAGGTAGCAGCCCTCGCGGATGTAGACGTTGCGGCCGGCCAGTTCGAGCGGCGTATAGGGACGCATCCCGTCGACCTTCTCGATCGTGCTCTTGAGGTAGAACAGCGGCAGGATCTCGACCAGGCCGCCGATCGAGATCACGAGCAGGATGCCGACGATCAGGACGATCGAGTTCGTCTCGAAGATCTTGTGACGATTCCAGAAAGACATCGGTCGGTTCCTTACTCGGCGGCCTGCAGGGCGACGCGCGGCTGGGCCTCCGACGATTCGCCGACGCGAACCGTCATCCAGAGGTTGTAGGCCATGATCAGGGCGCCGATCAGGAACAGTCCGCCGCCCGCGGCGCGGATGGCATAGAAGGGATGCATCGCCTCTACGGATTCGATGAACGAGTATTCGAGGAAGCCGAGCGAGGTGTAGGCACGCCACATCAGGCCCTGCAGGATTCCCGACACCCACATCGCCGAGATGTAGAGCACGATGCCGAGCGTCGCGATCCAGAAGTGCCAGTTCACCAACCGGAGGCTGTAGAGCTCCTTGCGGCCCCAGATCCACGGCACCAGGCAGTACAGCGCGCCGAACGAGACGAAGCCGACCCAGCCGAGCGCGCCGGAGTGGACGTGGCCGACGGTCCAGTCGGTGTAGTGGCTGAGCGAGTTGACGGCCTTGATGGCCATCATCGGGCCTTCGAAGGTCGACATGCCGTAGAACGCGACCGACACCACCATCATGCGGAGCACCGGGTCGGTGCGCAGCTTGTCCCAGGCGCCCGACAGCGTCATCAGGCCGTTGATCATGCCGCCCCAGGACGGCATCCACAGCATGATCGAGAACGTCATGCCCAGCGTCTGCGTCCAGTCCGGCAGCGCGGTGTAGTGCAGATGGTGCGGGCCGGCCCAGATGTAGAGGAAGATCAGCGCCCAGAAGTGGATGATCGACAGCCGGTACGAATACACCGGCCGTTCCGCGCGCTTCGGAATGAAGTAGTACATGATCGCGAGGAAGCCGGCGGTGAGGAAGAAGCCGACCGCGTTGTGGCCGTACCACCACTGGAACATCGCGTCCTGCACGCCGGCCCAGGCGATGTAGGATTTCGAGCCGAGCAGCGAGACCGGCAGCGTCGGGTTGTTGCCGAGGTGCAGCACCGCGATGGTCAGGATGAAGGCGAGGTAGAACCAGTTCGCCACGTAGATGTGCGGCTCTTTGCGCTTCATCAATGTCGCGACGAACACCAGCAGATAGGTGACCCAGACGATGGTCAGCCACAGATCGGCGTACCACTCGGGCTCTGCGTATTCTTTCGACTGCGTCACACCGAGCAGATAGCCGGTGCCGGCGATGACGATGAAGAAGTTGTAGCCGATCGCCACGAACCACGGAGCCAGATCGCCCGCGAGGCGCGCCCGCGTCGTCCGCTGCACCACGTAGAACGAGGTCGCCAGCAGTACGTTGCCGCCGAACGCGAACACCACCGCGGAGGTGTGCAGCGGCCGCAGCCGGCCGAAATTGACCCATTGCGCGACGTTGAGCCCCGGATAGGCCAGCTCTAGCGCGATGTAGAGGCCCACCGAGAAGCCGGCGATGCCCCAGAACATCGCCATGAACGACAGAAACTTGATCGGGCCGAGATTGTAGTTCGGCACGCCGTTGATTTCCTGCGGCGCAACGCCGTTGCGGCGGCTGTAGCGCGTGATGATCGCGAACACGGCCCAGGCGCTGAATGCAGCGCCGAGAGCGGCATGGAAGGCGAACGGCGCATCCTTGGCGAAGATCGACGCGTAGATGCAGAGCACCGTGGTCAGCGTGAACACGAGCGTCAGACCACCCTCGCCGAAGGTGATCCGTTTGGTTGTGAGAGCTTGATTCATCTGATCAATCTTTTCTCGGCGGGGCAGTTGGTCGCACCAAACCCGGAAACCAAAAAGGCCATTTGATCGAAATCAAATTGCATAAATTTGCGGCACCTCGGGTCGCGTCGCCGCGGTTGTCATTGAAACGCGTCAAATGTGCAAGATTCAAACGGCTTCGCGGCGTCGAACTCGGACGACTACGAGGCATTTTCATTGCGATTTGGGATGCCGCTAGACGAAAGGATGAGGGCTTTGAGTGCGAATGCGATTCATTCGCTTTTATGAATGATATTCGGGCCTGCTCGCCGCCTGGAGGAGGCTCCGCGAAACCGCAGCTTGGACGCAAGGACATGCCGCCTGGGCGCCGCGCGCGTGCCCGGCGCGCGAACGATGCAAGACCGGACAGATGCCGGCCCGCGCCGGATCCGCCTCAGCCGCGCTGCCGCTCGTAGGCTTTGAGGTGGGTGTAGATCACCCGCAGCCGTGCCACCGGGCGCTTGGCGGCATCGCCGCGCGCGATCAGGTCACCGATGACGTGGTCGGCCTCGATCCTGGCGCCGGCCTGGATGTCGCGAAACATCGAGGCGGTGAGCTTCGAGCCTTCCGCCAGCAGCGTGCCGCGGGCGCGATCGACGAACGCCTCGCGCGGCGGATGGCCCGCCACGGCGGCGATCGACGAGATCTCGTCGACGACGCCGAGCATGAAATCGGCGCCGCCCGGCGCCGCCAGAATATCGCCGACCGGCGCGCGCATCAGGCAGGTGGAGCCGGCGAGCGAGGCGAGAAACACCCACTTCTCCCACATCTCCTGCATGATCTCGGCGGTCGGGTTGACCTCGAAGGAGGAGCCGCCGAGCGCTTGCGCGATCGCGCCGACGCGGTCCGAGATGCCGCCGGCGCGCTCGCCGAAGGTGATCGCATTCATCGGTGCGAGCTGCACGACGTGGCGCTGCGCGTCCAGCGTCGCCGCGATCACGCACTGGCCGCCGAGCACCCGGTCGCGGCCGAACGCCGCGTCGAGCACGTCGAGATGCTTCATTCCGTTGAGCAGCGGCAGCACCGCGGTCTGCGGCCCGACCGCGGCGGCGAACGAGGCGATGGCATCGTCGAGGTCGAACGCCTTGCAGCTCAGCAGCACCAGATCGTAGACCGGCCCGAGATCGGCGGCCTGCACCACCGGCGGGTTCGGAATCGTGAGGTCGCCATGCGGGCTTTTGATCACCAGCCCGTCGCGCGCCAGCTCGTCGGCGCGCTTGGGCCGCACCAGGAAGGTGACGTCGCGGCCGATCTGCAGCAGCCGGCCGCCGAAATAGCCACCGATCGCACCGGCGCCGACGATCAGAATCCGCATTTTTCACTCCCGTTTCTGCTTCAGTCCAGCGACAGACGGAGGCTCGGCCGATCCGACAGCGACGGCATTATTGTCGTCGTGGCCGGGCTTGTCCCGGCCATCCACGTCTTCCTTGGATCTTCGACCCGATTCGTGGATGCCCGGGACAAGCCCGGGCACGACGAACCTGGTGTTCTTGCTACCACTTCTCCCCGAACGGACGAATCTCCATCTCGAAGGTCCAGGCGCTTTTCGGCTGCTGATAGAGCTGCCAATAGGCGCCGGCGACCGAGGCCGGCGGCATCAAGAGGTCGGGATTGTCGAGCGCATCCTTGCCCCAGAGCTGCTCGCGGCGCTCGCGGACCCAGGCGGTGTCGACGCCGGAATCGATGATCAGATGCGCGACGTGGATGTTCTGCGGCATCAGTTCGCGCGCCATCGATTGCGCCACCGCGCGCAGCCCGAATTTGGCGCTGGCGAAGGCCGCGAAACCCGAGCCGCCGCGGAGCGACGCGGTCGCGCCGGTGAAGAAGATGTTGCCCCGTCCGCGCGGCAGCATCAGCCGCGCCGATTCGCGGCCGGCGAGGAAGCCGGCCCAGCACGCCATCTCCCAGACCTTGCGAAACACCCGGTCAGTGGTCTCCAGAATCGGGAAATTGACGTTGGCGCCGACGTTGAAGATCGTCACTTCGAGCGGCGCATGGGCGTCGGCGGCGTCGAGAAACGCCGCGACCTCGTCCTCCTTGCGGGCATCCAGCGTGCGCGCGACGATGCGGCCACCGGCGGCCTCGATCTCCCGCACCAGCGGCTCCAGCTTGGCGCCGTCGCGCCGGCCAGCGAACACCGTGAAGCCTTCGGCGGCGAATTTCTTGGCAATCTCGGCGCCGATGTAGTCGCCGGCGCCGATCACCGCGACCGTTGCGTTGCGTGGCGTCATGCTGGCGTCTCCGAATTGAACCGCGTTATGAGTTCGTCATGCCCGGGCTCGTCCCGGGCATCCACGATGACGCAACCGCTGCGCCCGTGCCGTGGATGGCCGGGACGAGCCCGGCCATGACGGAGGTGTCGGGCTCGTTGAGATCGCGGACTCAGCCGTACATCTCCTCGACGTCGCGGAGTTGCTCCTTGCCGAAGAACATCTCGGAGCCCACGAAGAAGGTCGGGGAGCCGAACGCGCCGCGGGCGACGGCGTCCTCGGTATTGGCGATCAGCTTCGCCTTGACCTCCGGCTCCTGCGCGCGGGCGAACAGCTTTGCCGCATCGAGCCCCGACGACGCCAGCGCCTGGGCTGCGATCTGCGGATCGTCCATCTTCTTGGGCTCGACCCACATGTGATGGAAGGCGGCCTCGGCATATTGCGCGAACACGCCCTCGAGCTGCGCCGCCACCGCCGCGCGCATCAGGTTGAGCGTGTTGACCGGAAAGTTCGGATTCCACACATAGGGCGCGACGTCGAACCGCTTCAGGAAGCGCTCGGTCTCCAGCGCCATGAATTCGCTCTTGTTCCGGATGCCGGCCAGCGTCTCGGCCGGCGATCGGTTGTTGGTGGCCTTGAAGATGCCGCCGAGCAGCACCGGGACGTAGTCGAACTTGACGCCGATGCGCCGCTCGATCGCCGGGATCGCCCGGTGGCTGAGAAACGCGTTGGGACTGCCGAAATCGAACAGGAATTGCGGGGCGGGCTGGGTCATGGTCTCTCCCGGTCGCGGCGCGTGCGGCGCGCCTTATATGATTATCGTCATGCCATCGCAGCCTAGCCGGTCGGCGGCGGGCAATCAACCGGCGCGCGACGGCGACCGGGCAGCAGCGCCGGGGCCGGTACCCGGCCGGCGGCGGGATCGGCTTCGGAACTGTGATGCCCGAACCGGCACGAAGTCTGCTATGGGCGGGTGGCCTGCCCTGCGGCGGCGCGCCGTCGCGCAAAAACGGACATTTCGAGACATGATCACCGTCCACCATCTCAACAATTCGCGTTCGCAACGGGTGCTGTGGCTGCTCGAGGAGCTCGGCCTGCCCTACGAGATCAGGCGCTACCAGCGCCAGCCCGACATGATGGCGCCGAAGGAATTGCGCGCCGTGCATCCGCTCGGCAAATCGCCGGTGATCACCGACAACGGCGCCACCATCGCCGAATCCGGCGCGATCGTCGAGTACATCATCGACACCTATGGCGACGGCCGCCTGATCCCGCCCCCGAAGACGCCGGAGCGGCTGCGCTACACCTACTGGCTGCACTACGCCGAAGGCTCGGCGATGCCGCCGCTGCTGCTGAAGCTGCTGTTCACCATGATGCCGCAGCGCGCGCCGGCGCTGCTGCGGCCGCTGGTGA
The DNA here is from genome assembly GCF_052445935.1 of Rhodopseudomonas sp. NSM. Taxonomy (NCBI): domain Bacteria; kingdom Pseudomonadati; phylum Pseudomonadota; class Alphaproteobacteria; order Hyphomicrobiales; family Nitrobacteraceae; genus Rhodopseudomonas; species Rhodopseudomonas sp. NSM. The sequence continues at coordinate 170,934 of NZ_JBQTCH010000009.1, forward strand.
AGCTGGTCGCCGGCGGCGCGCTGACCGGCTTCGTCGACCCGCAACTCAAGCAGCACATGGCGTTCTGGGACAGCGAGCTGGCGAAGAGCGATTACTTCGCCGGCGCCGACTTCACCGCCGCCGACATCCAGATGAGCTTCCCGCTGGAGGCCGCCTCCTCGCGCGCCGGGCTCGACCAGAGCTATCCGAACGCGCAAGCCTGGCTCGCCCGCATCCACGCCCGTCCGGCCTACAAGCGTGCCTTGGAAAAGGGCGGGCCGTACGAGATCGGCAAGGCGTAGGTAACAGGCTCCATAGCGTCGGACAGCCTCGCTTCAAGCAATGATCGCATACGTAGAGCACGGCAGCCCCTCTCCCGCTTGCGGGAGAGGGCGGGGGTGAGGGCGCCCCAAGCACAGCGCTTGTTACAACTCCCCTGAACGACACCGAGAGGTGATCGCTCGCGTCGCCCTCACCCCAACCCTCTCCCGCACGCGGGAGAGGGAGTTCGCTGTGCCTGGAACAGGCAGCGCACCTCAAAATGAAGCGCTACCCCTTCGCGCCCGGCAGCGACGCGACGGTGACGCCGGGCGGGGGCACGTCGTCATCCGGCACGAAGAAGTCCGACATCAGTTGCACGCTCGGGTCGACGCGGTAGCGTTCGAAGTCAGTAACGCCGGACTCGAACAGCACCTTGTCGTCGATGCAGAATTGCCCGGTGAAGTCGCGCGACGGCTTGGTCAGGATCGCATGCGCGGCGTCGCCCATGATCTCCGGCGTGCGGCTGGCGCGCATCATCGCGTCGCCGCCGAGCAGATTGCCGACCGCCGCGGTGGCGATGGTGGTGCGCGGCCACAGCGCGTTGACGGCGATGCCGGCGCCCTTCAGTTCGCCCGACAGCCCGAGCACCACCATGCTCATGCCGAATTTCGCCATCGTGTAGGCGGTGGAGGCCGCGAACCATTTCGCCTTCATGTCGAGCGGCGGCGACAGCATCAGGATGTGCGGGTTCTGCGCCTTCTTCAGATGCGGGATGCAATATTTCGACACCATGAAGGTGCCGCGGCTGTTGATCCCCATCATCAGGTCGTAGCGCTTCATGTCGGTCGCCTGCGAATTGGTCAGGCTGATCGCGCTGGCATTGTTGACGCAGATGTCGATGCCGCCGAATTCGGCCACCGTCCTGTCGATCGCGTCGATCACCTGCGCCTCGTCGCGGATGTCGCAGATCAGCGGCAGCGCCTGCCCGCCGGCGGCGCGGATCTCGTCGGCCGCGGTGTAGATGGTGCCCTGCAGCTTCGGATGCGGCTCGGCAGTCTTGGCGGCGATCGCAATATTCGCACCGTCGCGCGCCGCCCGCAGCGCGATCGCCAGCCCGATGCCGCGGCTGGCCCCGGTGATGAATAGCGTCTTGCCCGCGAGTGACGACATGAATTCCCTCCCTTTGCGCCGACCGGCCCTTGGTCCCGTTGTAGCGCGGGACGCGACCGGATCGAAGCGACTTCGGAGGAGGCGCTAATTCCGGTCTTCCGGCAGCATCGGGAGCGGGGCGACGTCGATGCCCTCCTCGATCAGCGCCTTGGCCTCGGCGGGCGAGGCTTCGCCGAAGATCGGGCGGTGTTCGATATCGCCGTAATGCATCTTGCGGGCTTCGTTGGGGAAGCGTTCGCCGACATTGTCGGCGGTCTTGACGATGTGGTCGCGCAATTCCTTGAGCTTGGCGCGCAGTTCGCGCTCCTGCGCCATCAGCAAAGGCGGCGCCGAATTCTCAGTCGCCGAATTGTCCGGCGCCGCCGCCGGCGCGTCGCTCGCGGCGGCCTCGTTGGTCGCCGGCTCCGGCGCCCGGCCGCGGCCCTTCTTGCCGACGATCTGCGGCGCCATGATCGCCTTCTCGACCTTCACCGAGCCGCAGGACGGGCACTCCACAAGCTTGCGCCGCACCTGCGAATCGTAAGCCGACGAGCTCTGGAACCAGCTCTCGAAGGAGTGACCGCGTTCGCAGCGCAGGGTGTAGCGGATCATGTCTGCTCCCGCACGAGATGCAGATAGTCCGGGGTATGTTTGGCGTCGACGACGGTGAAGCGACGGCCGTGCTGCAACGACGGAATCTTGCCGCGCGCCTTGCCGACCTCGGCCGGATCGATCCGCGCCATCACGAAGCCCGGATCGACGCCGCCTTCCGCCAGCACCACGCCCCAAGGATCGACGATCAGCGAATGGCCGTAGGTCTCGCGCTTGTTCTCGTGCAGCCCGCCTTGCGCGGCGGCGAACACGAAGCAGCCGTTCTCGATGGCGCGGGCGCGCAGCAGCACGTGCCAATGCGCCTCGCCGGTCGGTCTGGTGAAGGCCGCCGGCACGGTGATGAACGACGCGCCGGCCTCGGCCAGCGCGCGATACAGCGCCGGGAAGCGCACATCGTAGCAGATCGTCAGCCCGATCCGTCCCCACGGCAGATCGGAGATCACCGCGGTCTCGCCGGGCTGGTAGTTGGCCGATTCGCGATAGCTCTCGCCATTGCCGAGATCGATGTCGAACATGTGGATCTTGTCGTAGCTCGCCAGAATCGTGCCCGACGGATCGATCAGGAAAGAGCGGTTGACCGCGCGGTCCGGGCTCGCGCGCAGCGCCAGCGAGCCGATATGCAGATGGATCTTCAGTTCGCGCGCCAGAGCCCGATAGGCCTTCAGCGAGGCGTCGCTGTCCTCGTCGGCGAGCTGTTCGAACAGCGCCTCGCGGTTGAGCTGCATCATGTTGCTCACCTCCGGGGTGAGCACGTAGTCGGCGCCGGCCGCCGCCGCCTCGCGGATCAGCTTCGTGCCCTGTTCGAGGCTCGGCCCGGGCAACAGCCCGGTGCGCATCTGGACCAGTGCGGCGTTGAACGGCGCGGCTTCGGTCATGACGTGGCTTTCTCGACGGCCAGCAGCGCGTCGAGCTTGCCTTCGCGGTCGAGCGCATAGAGGTCGTCGCAGCCGCCGACGTGGGTGCCGCCGATGAAGATCTGCGGATAGGTCGCGCCGCGGCCGACGCGCGCGTCCATCTTCGCCTGAAAATCCCGATCGACCGCGACGTCGTATTCGGTGAACGCCGCCTTCTTGCGGTTCAGCAGCGACTTGGCGGCGCTGCAATAACCGCAGCCGGGGCGCGTGAAGATTTCGATCGCAGCGGACATCGCAGCTCCAAAGCTGGGCGGTGGAAGCAAGACCCGGATTATATGGGAGATTTCAGGGTATCCACAACCCGGGCGAAGACCAGCACATCGACCGAGCGGGCCTTCGCCCGCAGCAGCGCCCGGGCGCAGGCGTCGACCGTGGCGCCCGAGGTCAGCACGTCGTCGATCAAGACGATGCGCCGGCCCTGCACCTCCGCCCTGCGGTCCGGCGGAACCTTGAAGGCGCCCTGCACATTGGCGGCGCGCTCCGCCCGCGACAGCCCGATCTGGTGCGCGGTCGGCCGCACCCGCTTCAGCGCCTCGATCGCCACCGGCAATTTCGTCTGCCTGCCGATCGCCCGGGCCAGCGCGCCGGACTGATTATAGCGCCGGGAAAAGCCGCGCCGCCAATGCAGCGGCACCGGGATCAGCAGATCCGCATCGCGCAGCAGCGGCTCGCCGGCATGCGCCATCCACCGCCCCATGGTGGGCGCCAGATCGACGCCGTCATGGAACTTCAGCGCATGCACCAGCGTCTTGGCGACCTCGTCGTAGCGCACCGCGGCGCGGGCGCGCGCATAGGCCGGCGGATCGGCGATCGCCTGCATCGACAGGATGCCGGGACCGGGATCATAGACGAAAGGGATGCCGAGCTTCTCGCAATAAGGCGGCGCGATGAACGACAATTGCGACCAGCATTGCGGGCACAGCCCCTCGCCCGACACCGGCTCGCGGCAGGCGACGCACAGCGTCGGCAGCGCGATGTCGAGCGCCAGATGCGCGGCACGCGACCACAGCCGACGCAGCGCGCCCATCACCCTGGAAACGCCGCTACCGTCCGCTGTCGCATCCGAAGCTGTCATCGCCTCTGACTGCATCCCGGAAGGCTAGCGCGACCCCGACCGGCGTCAAGGGCAACTACCGGGTAGTGTCCGGCGCGGGAATGGCGCACAAGGGCGGCTCGCGCCGCGCAACTTCAGGAGATCGCCGTGTCCGAGCCAGACGACAAATCCGCCGACACCATCACCTATGTCGACATCCCGACCGCGTCGCACGTCTATTTCGACATCGCGCCGGCGCATGGCGTGATCGCCAACAATGTCGAAGTCGAACTCGCGGCGCGGACGCTGAACCCGCTCGCCGACGGCTCGGTCGAGGTGAAGTTCGTCACCACCGCGCGGCTGCGTTGCAGCCAGGCCGGCGCGCTGCATCTGCGCAACGCGCTCGACGCGGTGCTGAAGATGTTCGAGGCCTCGCAGCAGAGCCCGGCCGCGGCCTCGAAGCTGAACTGAGCATGGCAACGATGCCGGCGCGGCGCTTGCCCGGCGGCGTCCGTGTCGCTAGCTGCCGCGCATGACCGAGCCCACGCCCATCCTGTTCGATCGCCGCCTGCTCGCAGCAAGGCTCGCCCGCGCCGGCACGCTCGGCCCCGCGCCGTTCCTGCTCGACCGCGTCAAGGAGGAGATGGCCGAGCGGCTGCACGCGGTGCTGCGCGAGTTCAATGCGATCGCCGATATCTGGACGCCCGGCGCGGCGCTGCCGCCCGAGCGCTTTCCGGGCGTCGCGCATGTCGGGATCGATCCTTCCGGCGACGAGGCGCTGAATCTCGCGCCCGGCTCGCTCGATCTCGCGGTATCGGCGCTGGCGCTGCAGTTTGCCAATGATCTGCCCGGCGTACTGGCGCAGATCCGCCGCGCGCTGAAGCCGGACGGGCTGCTGCTCGCGGCGCTGACCGGCGGCGACACGCTGACCGAATTGCGCCAGGCCTTCGCCGCCGCCGAGGCCGAGATCGAGGGCGGCGTGTCGCCGCGGGTCGCGCCCACCGCCGATCTGCGCGACCTCGGCGCGCTGCTGCAACGCGCCGGCTTCGCGCTGCCGGTCACCGACGTCGACCGCGTGGTGGTGCGCTACGACCACGCCTTCGCGCTGATGCAGGACCTGCGGCGGATGGGCGCCGGCAATGTGCTGGTCGAGCGCCGCCGCACGCCGCTGCGCCGCGCCACACTTCTGCGGATGGCGAACATCTACGCCGAACGCTTCAGTGACCCCGACGGCCGCATCCGCGCCACCTTCGAAATCATCTGGCTGTCCGGCTGGTCCCCGCACGAAAGCCAGCAGCAGCCGTTGAAGCCCGGCTCGGCGAAAGCCAGTTTGGCGGAGGCGGTGAAGGGGAAGACGCCGGAATAGCGAAGCCTCGTGTTCCGGACGCTGCGCGGTTCGCAACTCATCGTCATTGCCGGGCTCGACCCGGCAATCCATCTTCTTCGAAAGGGTGATGGATGCGCGGGTCAAGCCCGCGCATGACGACGATATCTGTTGCCACGCCGTGCTCTACATCAGCAGCTCGATCAGCGGCGGGATCAGCGGGATGTCGGCGGGCGGCATCGGGTAGTCGCGCAGCTTGTTGGCGCGGACCCAGGCCAGTTCCTGGCCCTCGCGCGGCATCACCTGCCCCCCCCAGCGCCGGCAGACATACAGCGGCATCAGCAGATGGAAGTCCTCATAGGCGTGGCTGGCGAAGGTCAGCGGGGCGAGGCAGGCTTCCTTCACCGCGATGCCGAGCTCCTCGTGCAGTTCGCGGATCAGCGCGCCCTCCGGCCGCTCGCCGGGATCGACCTTGCCGCCGGGAAACTCCCACAGCCCGCCGAGCTGCTTGTGCTTCGGCCGCTGCGCGATCAGCACGCGGTTGTCGGCGTCGATCAGTGCGACGGCGACGACGAGGAGGAGGTTGATATCAGCCATGGCCGTCAGCGCTTTCTTCACCCTCCCCTGGAGGGGGAGGGTCGAGCGCGCCGTCAGGCGCGGTCGGGGTGGGGTGAAAGCGGGTGTGATGAGCGCTGCGTTCCAACTTGACGCCACCCCACCCCGGACGGCTACGCCGTCCGACCCTCCCCCTCCAGGGGAGGGTGGGAGATCACGACCGATAGTCGCCGTTGATCGCGACGTATTCCTTGGTGAGATCGCAGGTCAGCACGCGGTCGCGGCCCTTGCCGAGGCCGAGGCCGACCTTGATCTGGATCTCCGGCTTCTTCATCGCCGCCGAGACTTCCTTCTCGTCGTAGGACGGATCGCGCGCGCCGCTCTTGGCGACGCGGATGCCGTTGAACGCGATCGAGAGCTTGTCGCGATCGGCCGGCTCGCCGGCCTTGCCGACCGCCATCACCACGCGGCCCCAATTGGCGTCCTCGCCGGCGATCGCGGTCTTCACCAGCGGCGAATTGGCGATCGACATCGCGATTTTCCGCGCGCTGGCTTTCGAAGTCGCGCCGTCGACGATGATCTCGACCAGCTTGCGGGCGCCCTCGCCGTCGCGCGCGACCTGCTCGGCGAGATCGGCCAGCACCGCATTGAAGGCTTTGACGAATGCCTTCAGCCGCGGATCGGAGGCGCGCGAAATTTTCGGCGCGCCGTTTTTCGCCGCCGCGCCGGTGGCGAATGCCAGCAGCGTATCGGAGGTCGAGGTATCGCCGTCGATCGTCACCGCGTTGAAGGTGTCGGCGACGCCGGCCTTGAGCAGCGCCTGCAGGCACGACGCCGACAGCGGCGCGTCGGTGAAGACGAAGGACAGCATCGTCGCCATGTCGGGCGCGATCATGCCGGCGCCCTTGGCCATGCCGTTGATCGTCACCTTGGCGTTGCCGAGCTTCACGGTCTTGGTCGCGACCTTCGGGAACGTATCGGTGGTCATGATCGCCTTGGCGGCGTCCAGCCAGCCGCCGGGCGCGGCGGTCTCGGCGAGCGTGCCCAGCACGCCGTCGAATTTGGTGGCGTCGAGCGGCTCGCCGATCACGCCGGTGGAGGCGAGGAACACCTCGGCCGGCTTGCAGCCGATCGCCTTGGCGGCGATCGACGCGGTCAGCGTCGTCGCCTTGCGGCCGGTCTTGCCGGTGAAGGCATTGGCGTTGCCGGAATTGACCACCAGCACCCGCGCGGTGCCGCCCTTGAGGTTGTCGCGGCACCATTCGACCGGCGCCGACGGGCACTTCGACGTCGTGAACACGCCCGCCACCGTGGTGCCGGGGTCGAGCGCCACCAGCAGGACGTCGGTGCGGTTCTTGTAGCGGATGCCGGCGGCGGCGGTGGCGAGGCGGACGCCGGCGAGCTCCGGCAGCGTGGGAACGTTGGTCGGCGCGAGCGGAGAGACGGAAGTGGACATCGGGACGCTTTCGGCATGTGAGGCGACCCCCGCGACGCGGGAGCCTCACCCCTGTCTCACAAGCGCATGGCGTTGAGAAGAAAAATTCCGGCCGCGCAGAGTCGTCCCCGCGCAGGCGGGGACCCATAGCCCCTGGAGCTTCAAGTTGAGGGATGCCTCTGCCACAGCACTTCAAACGAACTGCTGCGGCGTATGGGTCCCCGCCTGCGCGGGGACGACATCTGGATAGGCAACGCCGGATCGCTCATCGATCGCTTGCGGGACTTCCGCCCCGCTGGCGGCGGAAAAGCCCGGAGCCGCTCACACCCGCTGCAGCGACACCGAGACCTTCGGGCCGTTCCTGATGGTCTGGTACACCACGCAATAGCGCTCGGTGAGCTTGAGCAGCAGATCGAGCCTGTCCTGCGGCGCGTCGGTGCCGACCTCGAAGCGGAGGCGGATTTCGCGGAAGCCGACCGGCGCATCCTTGTCGATGCCGAGCGCGCCGCGCACGTCGAGATCGCCCTCGGCGGTTACGCGGCCATCGCTCAGCGGCAGCTCGATCGCGGTGGCGACCGTCTTCAGCGTCACCCCCGCACAGGCCACCAGCGCCTCCAGCAGCATGTCGCCGGAGCACAGATCGAGCCCGGAGCCGCCGGCCGACGGATGCAGCCCGGCCTGCGCCAGCCCGCGGCCGGTCTCAAGCCGGCAGGCGATGCCCGGGCCGTCGACCGCACCTTTGGCCGTCAGCGTGATCAGCGCGGCGTCCGGGTCGGACTTGAAGCGCTCCTTGAGCGGCGCCTGGGTGGCGCGCAGCGTGGCGGCATCCATGGTTCTCTCCCTCCCTTGTTTTTGGTATCTAATGCCGGAATTCGACGGCTGTCACCTCGCCGGCGGCCGTCGGCCGGAACCAAAGTCGACCGGCGGGCGATCGGCCGGGGCGGCTGTTCACGCGGAATTTCGTGACAGCGCAGGCGGCGTCCGATATCCGGAGTCGCATGGACAAAGTCGTGACACCTCAACGGCCGGCCGCCGACGAGCGGTTCGATACCCCGCGGATCACCGCCGAGATCGCGGTGCTGGCCGGGCAGCACGCCGGCAACGGCCAGGGCTTCCGCACCGCGCTGGCGATGCTGATGAAGGCCGAGCTGGCGAAATCGCGCGCCGAGGCCGAGGCACAGTTGCTGCGCGACCGCCACGGCCGGCGCTGCGCAGAGCGGCTGTGCTTCGTCCAGGACGAGATCATCCGCCTGCTGTTCATGGCGGCGACGCAGTATCTTTACAATTCGCCGACGCCGTCGAGTTCGGAGCGGATGTCGGTGGTCGCCACCGGCGGCTACGGCCGCGGGCTCATGGCGCCGGAATCCGACATCGATCTGTTGTTCATCCTGCCCTACAAGCAGACCGCCTGGGGCGAGCAGGTCGCCGAGGTGATCCTGTATTGCCTGTGGGACATCGGCCTCAAGGTCGGCCACGCCACACGCTCGGTCGACGAATCGATCCGCCAGGCGCGCGCCGACATGACGATCCGGACCGCGATTCTGGAGACCCGGTTCCTGACCGGCGACAAGGCGCTGTATCAGGAACTGGTCGACCGCTTCGACAAGGAAGTGGTCGAGGGCACCGCCGCCGAATTCGTCACCGCCAAGCTCGCCGAGCGCGAGGAGCGCCACCGCCGCTCCGGCCAGTCGCGCTATCTGGTCGAGCCCAACGTCAAGGACGGCAAGGGCGGCTTGCGCGACCTGCACACGCTGTTCTGGATCGCCAAATACGTCTACCGCGTCCGCGGCACCAGCGAACTGCTCGAACACGGCGTGTTCGACCAGATCGAATTCCGCACCTTCCGCCGCTGCGAGGATTTCCTCTGGTCGGTGCGCTGCAACCTGCACTTCCTGACGCGGCGCGCCGAGGAGCGGCTGTCGTTCGACCTGCAGCGCGAGATCGGGGTGCGGCTCGGCTACACCTCGCATCCCGGGATGCAGGACGTCGAGCGCTTCATGAAGCACTACTTCCTGATCGCCAAGAAGGTCGGCAATCTGACCGCGATCCTGTGCGCCAAGCTCGAGGACCAGCAGGCCAAGCCGGCGCCGGCGCTGTCGCGGATGATGGCGCGGCTGCGGCCCGGCACGACGCGCCGCCGGGTGCCCGAGAGCGACGACTTCGTCATCGACAACAACCGCATCAATTGCGCGATGCCGGACGTGTTCAAGCACGACCCGGTCAATCTGATCCGGATCTTCCGGCTGGCGCAGAAGAACAGCCTCGCCTTCCATCCCGACGCGATGCGGACGGTGACGCGCTCGCTGCAACTGATCAACGCCCAGCTCCGCGACGATCCCGAGGCCAACCGGCTGTTCATCGAGATCCTGACCTCGGACAATGCCGAGCCGGTGCTGCGGCGGATGAACGAGACCGGCGTGCTCGGCCGCTTCATCCGCGCCTTCGGCCGCATCGTCTCGATGATGCAGTTCAACATGTATCACAGCTACACGGTGGACGAGCACCTGCTGCGCTGCGTCGGCAATCTCCAGGAGATCGAGCGCGGCGGCAACGACGAATTCATCCTGTCGTCCGACCTCATCCGCAAAATCCGGCCCGACCATCGCGCGGTGCTGTACGTCGCGGTGCTGCTGCACGACATCGCCAAGGGCCAGCCCGAGGATCACTCCACCGCCGGCGCCAAGGTGGCGCGGCGGCTGTGTCCGCGGTTCGGCTTCAACGCCGCCGACACCGAACTGATCGCCTGGCTGATCGACAAGCACCTGGTGATGTCGACGGTGGCGCAGTCGCGCGATCTATCGGACCGCAAGACGATCGAGAATTTCGCCGCCGTGGTCGAATCGGTCGAGCAGATGAAGCTCCTGACCATCCTCACCACCGCCGACATCCGCGGCGTCGGCCCCGGCGTCTGGAACGGCTGGAAGGCGCAGCTGATCCGCACGCTGTATTACGAGACCGAGCCGGTGCTGACCGGCGGCTTCTCCGAGGTCAACCGCGCCGAGCGCATCCGCGCCGCGCAGGCGGAATTCCGCGCCAGTTTCACCGAATGGCCGGAGGCCGAACTCGACGCCTATGTGGCGCGGCACTATCCGGCCTACTGGCTCAAGGTCGAGCTGGCGCGCAAGATCCGCCACGCTCGCTTCCTGCGCGCCTCCGAACAGGCCGGCCACAAGCTCGCGGTCAATGTCGGCTTCGACGAGGCGCGCGGTGTCACCGAACTGACCATCCTGGCGGTCGACCATCCCTGGCTGCTGTCGATCATCGCCGGAGCCTGCGCCTCGGCCGGCGCCAACATCGTCGACGCCCAGATCTACACCACCACCGACGGCCGCGCGCTGGACACGATCTCGATCCGCCGCGAATACGACCGCGACGAGGACGAGGGCCGCAGAGCCACCCGGATCGGCGAGATGATCGAGGACGTGCTGGAAGGCAAGCTGCGGCTGCCCGAAGCGGTCGCCCGCCGCGCCACCAACGGCCGGACCAAGCTGCGCGCCTTCGTGGTCGAGCCGGAAGTCTCGATCAACAACAACTGGTCGGACCGCTACACCGTGATCGAGGTCTCGGGCCTCGACCGCCCCGGCCTGTTGTATCAGCTCACTACCGCGATCTCGAAGCTGAACCTCAACATCGCCTCGGCCCATGTCGCCACCTTCGGCGAACGCGCCCGCGACGTGTTCTACGTCACCGATCTGCTCGGCGCCCAGATCACCGCGCCGACCCGGCAGGCCGCGATCAAGCGCGCGCTGGTGCACCTGCTCGCCAATGGCGACGCCGAGCAGCAGCCGGCGGCGTGACGACGCCGCGGCGCGGCGCGATAGTTCAGGCCGCCAGCCGGTTGAGCGCATCGACGATATCGGCCCCACGATAGGGCTTGCTGAAGAACTCGCCGCCGCCCGGAATCCGGACGTCTTCGGCGGCGGCGTGCCCGGACACCAGAATGATCGCGATCGGTGGCCATCGATCGTGGACGATGGCGGCCAGCGCCGTGCCGTCGATGCCGGGCGGCATGTCGATGTCGCTCAGGATGATGCCAATGTCGGAGCGGCTTTCGAGCACGCCGAGGGCCTGCGTGGCGTTCGCCGCCTCGACGGCGACGAAGCCGGCATCTTCGACGAGGTCGACCACGTTCATGCGCAGAACGGGCTCGTCCTCGACGACCAGTACGACAGTTTCTCGATCCAGCATTGGTCCTGCCCCGGCTAGGTCTGCAATTCGGCGAGCGAAACCCTGAATTCCGCCTCGACGCCCGCCGGATGATAATGAAGCTGCGCGCCGCCGGTGCCCGCCAGCCCCATCTTCAGCAGTCGCGAGCCGAAACCCTGGCGCGACGGCGGAGCGACGGCGGGGCCGCCGGACTCACGCCACCGCAGCCGAAGCTCGGCTTCGCCGTCCGCGTCTTCGATCGTCCAGGCAATCTGCACGCGCCCGCTGTCGTTGGCCAGCGCGCCGTATTTCACGGCGTTGGTGGTCAGCTCGTGCAGCAGCAGCGCGAGCGAAAGCGCCGACCGCGATCCCAGCGGGACGCTGCCCCCCGAGACGTCGAACCGGCCGACATCGTCGAAGATGCAGATCGCCGTTTCGACGATGCTCCGCACCGGGGCGGCGCGCCAGTCCTGCTGCAGCAACACGTCGTGGGCCATGCTGAGCGCGAGCAGCCGGTCGGAAAACGCCTTGACGGGCGCCTTGTCGGGAACGTTCTTCAGCGTCTGCGACGCGACCGCCTGCACCAGCGCCATGGTGTTCTTCATGCGATGGCTGAGTTCGTCGTTCAGCAGGCGCTGCTGCGCCTCGGCGCGCAGCCGGGCGACGGCGGTCTCGATCCGGTCGGCGATGTTGCCGAGATAGGCCAGCACTTCCGGCGACCACACCCGTGGCTCGCTGGCGTGGACGATCAGCATCGCCACGGTGCGGCCGTGTTCGATCACCGGCACGTTGACCAGCGACCGGACATCGAGCGCCAGCAGCGCCTCGATGTGCCCGGCCGTGGCGGAATCGGTGGTGACGTCGGTGATGACCAGCGGCTGCCCCTTCAGCACACCCGCCAGCAGATTGTCGCCGTAATCGGCGAGCCGGTGCCGGCCGGCCGCGGACACCACGCCGTCGGCGGTCCAGTCCGGTTCGATCTCGACGCCCTCGCCGGATTCGTCGAACCGGCCGAACGCGGCGCGCGCGACCTGCAGCGTTTCGCCGACGACCTTGGCGGCGGCGCGGGTCACCTCGCCGACCGTGGTGGCGTCGCGCAGCCGGTCGCCGATTTCGAGCAGGCCGTTGCGGCGGATCTCCGCATCCTTCTGCTCGGCCAGCAGCGCATCGCGCTGCGCGACCGCAAGGCGGAGTTCGAGTTGCGCCACGACCTGGCGCGCCAGGTTGCGCAACGCGTTGGCCTGGGCATCGGTGAGGCCGCCGGGCCGGATTCTGGTATCGATCACGCAGAGGCTGCCCAGCACATGACCATCCGCCGTGCGCAGCGGCGCGCCCGCGTAGAACCGGATGAGCGGATCGCCGGTGACCAGCGGATTATTCCGTGTACGCGCGTCGCAAGTGAGATCGGGAACCACGAGGAGATCGGGCTCGATCAGCGCGTGGGCGCACACCGAACTGTTCAGATCGGTCTGGCAGGCGTCGAACCCGATCCGCGCCTTGAACCATTGGCGATCCTCCAACACCAGGCTGACCAGAGCGACCGGCGTCTCGCAGATCAGCGTCGCCAGTTCGACGATATCGTCGAAGCCGCGCTCGGGGGGCGTGTCGAGGATGGCGAACCGGGAAAGAGCCGTCAGCCTGTCGCGGTCGAAGGTGTAGTCCGGCGGTTCCAACGGAACTCCAAAGGTCCTGTGTTAGCGGCGTTTTACCCGATCTCTCGAGCCCCACAAGGCCAATCCGCGGGGCCGCAAGACCGAAATTATTTGACAGCATGCTGCCAATATGGCAGTATGATGTCATGAAAGACGAGCCCCAAGCACCTTTCGATCATCCCGCCAATGCGCTGGTGCTGGAAGTGTTCCGGCTCAACGGTGCGCTGATCCGGTTCGGCGATGCGCTGGTGAAGCCGCTCGGCCTCACCAGTGCGCGCTGGCAGGTGCTGGGATCGATCGCGCACGGCCGAGGTGCGTTTTCGGTCGCCCGGCTCGCCGACAATATGGGGCTCGCCCGCCAGTCGGTGCAGCGCATCGTCGACGAACTGGCCGAGGCCGGCCTGGTCGGCTTCGAGCCCAACCCTGCGCACAAGCGCGCCAGGCTCGTGGTGATGACGCCGCGCGGCCGGCGCGCCTTCGCCCGCGCTACCGAGCTGTGGCATCCGGTCGCCGACGCGATGGCCTCGGCGCTGGCGCTCCGCGAACTCCGCAAGACCACCGACAACCTCGCGGCCCTGCGGGGCCGGCTCGAACAACACACCGAGAACGGGAGTTCAGAATGATCAGGACGCTTCACCCGGTCGCCGGGATCATCGCCTTTCTCACCATCCTCTGCTTCTGGCTGTCGACCGTCGCCGTCGAACTCGGCGGCGATCCGGAGAGCATCGCCGCCGTCAAGCTGGCGATCCTGTGGGGCCTGCTGCTGCTGGTGCCGTCGATCGCGCTCGCCGGCGCCAGCGGCTTCAGGCTCGGCGGCAAGTCGCAACACCCCGACGTCGTGGGGAAGCGCAAGCGGATGCCTTTCATCGCCCTCAACGGCGTCGTCGTGCTGGTGCCGTGCGCGATCTTTCTGCAGCAGCGGGCGAGCGCCGGGCTGTTCGACCAGACCTTCACCGCGGTGCAGGCGCTCGAACTCGTGGCAGGCGCGGTCAACCTCGCGCTGCTCGGCCTCAACATCCGCGACGGCTTCAGACTGACCCGCCGCTTCGCGCCGGCGCGGGCTTGACGCGATAACTACGTGCCGCGCAAGCGGACCTCGCCGTCGCCAGCCTGCGCGGATGCCGCCTCGCCGCCGAGCGCGAGCCGCAGCATCCGCGCCAGTTCGGCGCGGCGATAGGGCTTCTCCAACAGCAGTTCCGCGTCGGCGGATCCCCCCGACTGCCCCGGCGTGTCGTCGGTGTAACCGGACGTGAACAGCACCTTGAGACGGGGTCTGTGTTTGCGCAACGCATCGGCGAGTTGACGGCCGTCGATACCGCCCGACAGCTTCACGTCGGTGAACAGCAGATCGAATTCGAGATCGTCATACACCAGCGCCATCGCCTGTGCGGCGGTCGCGGCGGCATGCGCGGTGTAGCCGAGCGCCGCCAGATCGGTCATCACATAGCTGCGCACCAGCAGATCGTCCTCGACTACCAGGATGGTCTCGCGACCGCCTTCCGCCTGCCGCGGGGTGCCGGCATCGCCGGCATCGTCCTGCGCAGCGGCGCAGGGCAGATACAACCGGATCGTGGTGCCGGCGCCCTCGTCGCTGCAGATCTCGATGTGGCCGTTGGACTGCTTGACGAAGCCGTACACCATGCTGAGCCCGAGCCCGGTGCCTTCGCCGACCGCCTTCGTCGTGAAGAACGGCTCGAACACCCGGTCGCGGATCGCGGCCGGGATGCCGGTCCCGGTGTCGGTCACCGCCAGCACCACGTAGCGGCCGGGACTGACCTCGTCGTGCTGATCGGCATAGCGCTGGTCGAGATCGGCATTGCCGGAAGCGAGCCGCAACCTGCCGCCGTTCGGCATCGCATCGCGGGCGTTGATCGCCAGATTGATCAGGGCGCTGGAAAGCTGCGACGGGTCTGCCAGCGCCGGGCGCACGCCGGGCGCGGGATCGAATTCGACCTCGATGTCGCCGCCGAGGGTCGAGCGCAGCAGCCGCGCGGTTTCCTGCATCAGCGCGTTGACGTCGATGCTGCGCGGCTGCAGCGGCTGCTTGCGCGCGAACGACAGCAGTCCGTGAGTCAGGTCGCTGGCGCGGGTCACCGCCTGATCGACCATCAGCGCCACGTCCTTGAGGGCGGGACGGTCGCTGACGCCGTCGGCGAGGATCTCGACGCCGCCGGTCAGCACGGTGAGGATGTTGTTGAGATCGTGCGCGACGCCGCCGGTGAGCTGGCCGATCACCTGCATCTTCTGCGCCTGCCGCAGTTGCCGTTCGGTCTCCTTCAGCGCGGTGACGTTGCGATAGACGATCACAGCGCCGTCGAACGCGCCGTCGGCCTTGTGCATGGTGCGGGCGCTGGCGGCGAGCTGCAGCAGCGGCCCGCCGCCGCGCCTGATCCCGATCTCGACATTGTCGAAGCTCTCGCCCATGGAGGCGCGGCGCGCCGGGCATTCCGTCTCCGGCATCGGCGTGACGCCGTCGGCGCGAAAGCGCTGATACTCGCGTCTCCAGGCCTCCGATCCGATGTCCCGGAAATCACCGAAGATCGCATTGGCGGGGGGATTGGCGAAGACCCGGCGCCCTTCGGCGTCGATCACCAGCACCGCATCGGCCATGCTGGCGATGGTTTTATCGAGCACCTCCGACTTGGCGCGCAGCGCCGCGGTGGCCTCGTCGATCTCGTCGACCATCTGCGCGAACGCGGCGGCCAGGATCCTGGGCTCGCCTTTCAGCCCGGTCGGCAATGCCAGCCGTCCGGTCCGGGTGAAGCCTGCGACCGCGGCGGTGATCTGCGCCACGGGATGGGCCAGCGAGCGCGACAGCAGCGCCGACAGCAGCACCGCCACCACCGCGGCGACCAGCGCGACCGTGACGCTGGTGGTCTGCAGCGCCGTCGCCGGCGCGATGATGCGCTCGAAATCCTCGGTCTCGATCACCCCGACGCCCAGGCCGCCGACCAGCTTCGCGGTTACGATCGCCGCCGCGACCCGCTCGCCATCGGGCGCGGTGAGCACCGTGGCGGTGCCGGGCCTGTCGCCCAGTGCCTTCGCCAGATCGGGATAATCGTCCTGCCAGCGGCCGGTCTTGCCCGACGGCATCACCCGCCCGTCGAGCAGATCCAGCAGATAGCCCCCGCGGGAGTCGACGAAATACACCTTGGTGTTGTTGTCGAGCGCGGCGCGGATCCGCTCGAAGGTCGGTCGCAGGTCGAAGTCGAGCACGATCATGCCGAACGGCTCGCCCGCCGGCGTCCGCAATTGGGTCGAGATCGAGATCATCGGCGTCGGCGTCGCGTCACCATGGCGGTCCGGCCCGGCCCGGATCGGCGAGGCGTAGATCTGCTGGTCGGACAGCGCCATCGTCCGCTCGAACAACTCGCGATCGTCGAACCGCCCCAGTTCCCCGGCCGGCACGATGCGGGCCTCGCCTGCAGGTCCGCCGCGATCGACGCGCAGCAATTCGCGACCGCCATCGGCAATGCCGATCAGACTGAAATGGACGATGCCCGGCTTCACCCGCATCTGGCCGGCATAGACTTCGCCGAGATGCCGCAGCCACTTCGCCTCGGTCAGTCCGTCCTGCGGATCGACGCCGTTATTGAGGACGGCACGGACGACGCCCTGATGCGCCGGCAGGGTCCGCGCGGCGAGAATTTCATTATGCAGCGACCGCAGGATTGCATCGAACCCGCCCAGCCGCGCCTTGGCCTGACCGGCGAGGCGCGCGAGCTCGGCCGGCACCACGGCGCGACCGATATTGTAGTAAGCCAGGACGCCGACCGCCGCCACTGCACACAGCACCAGCGCCGTCATCGCCAACGTCAGACGCACCGACAAACGCACGCGCCGCTTCTCCTGCCGATGGAATTGCAATCGGCGCACGGCACGCTATCCGATGGGCGCCCCGAGCGCCACCGAATCGAGCCGCTTTAGCCGATGGTGGTATTGCCTCTGCGGCGGCGCAACGCCTTGCAGCCGCGCCGTGCTTCGAAACTACTCCGGGATCTGGCCGAACCCCTCACCCGCCGGCAGTGGCTTCAGGCGGATCAGCCGGGAATCCTCGACCGCCGCCTGACGATGCTTGACCGCCTCGCGATAGGCCGGATCGCGGATCATCTCGACGAACGCCGCCACGTTCGGATATTCGGCGATGAAGACGTGGTCCCAGTGCTCCTGCTGCGGACCGATCAGCATCAGCTCGAACGCGCCCTGCCAGACCACCTTGCCGCCGAGCCGCGAAAACACCGGCTGCGACTCACGGCCATAGGCCGCATAGGCCTCCGCCCCGCTCGCCTCGCGGCCGTCGCGATAGGCGGCGCGCGGCTTCAGCCGCACCAGATTGAGCATGTGGATCGGGCCGTCGCGATCGTTCTCGCGAAACTGCGCAAACACTTCCTTGGTCGGATCGATATGCCCGGTCATTCATCCCTCCCCATTGCGCCGGCCTCGTTTGGCTGTGCTACTATCACGCCGTCGGCGCTGTTGTCTGCATTTCGGAGGGCTGCCGTGATCGCTGTCGCCAACACCCTGATCGCGCTGGTCGCGGCGCTGCACGTCTATTTCCTGATCGTCGAGATGTTTCTCTGGACCCGGCCGCTCGGGCTGAAGACCTTCCGCAACACGCCCGAGAAGGCGGCCGGCTCCGCCGTGCTCGCCGCCAATCAGGGCCTCTACAACGGCTTTCTCGCCGCCGGCCTGATCTGGAGTCTGCTGCAACCCGATCCCGCCGTCGCGCTGCAGCTCGCGACGTTCTTCCTGGGCTGCGTGATCGTCGCCGGCCTGTACGGCGGCTGGAGCGTCAGCCGGCGCATCCTCTATGTGCAGGCCGCGCCGGCGGCGCTGGCGCTGATCCTGGCCTGGCTGGCGAAGGCTTAGTTGCACCGCACGCGCGTGCCCCGCGCCGATTCGCAAGTCACGGCGCCATTGCCAGAGTTGCGGTGCTGATCCACACTCCCTGCTAACGGCGGCTTCACAGAAGACCGCCGGTCACGAGCCACAGGGAGTCGACGACCGATGAAGAGCCTGTTTCAGGCCGCCACGGCGGCTGTTGCTGCGATTGTGCTCACTGCCGCCCCGGCTGCGGCACAGAAGAAATACGACACCGGCGCCACCGATATCGAGATCAAGATCGGCCAGACCGTGCCGTTCTCCGGTCCCGCCTCGGCCTATGCCGGCATCGGCAAGACCCAGGCCGCCTATATGCGGATGATCAACGACCAGGGCGGCATCAACGGCCGCAAGGTCAACCTGATCCAGTACGACGACGCCTATTCGCCCCCGAAGGCGGTCGAGCAGGTCCGCAAGCTGGTCGAGAGCGACGAGGTGCTGCTGACCTTCCAGATCATCGGCACGCCGTCCAACGCCGCGGTGCAGAAATATCTCAACGCCAAGAAGGTGCCGCAACTGCTCGCGGCGACCGGCGCGACGCGGTTCACCGATCCGAAGAATTTCCCCTGGACGATGGGCTACAACCCGAACTACCAGACCGAGGGCCGGATCTACGCGCGCTACATTCTGAAGAACCACCCCGACGCCAAGATCGGCGTGCTGTTCCAGAACGACGATCTCGGGCGCGACTACGTCACCGGGCTCAGGGCGGGCCTCGGCGACAAGGCCGACAAGATGATCGTGGCGGAGACGTCCTACGAACTCACCGACCCGACCGTCGACTCGCAGATCGTCAAGCTGAAATCCGCCGGCGCCACGCTGCTGTACGACGCATCGACGCCGCGCTTCGCCGCGCAGGCGATCAAGAAGGTCGCGGATCTCGGCTGGAACCCGGTGCACATCCTCGACATCAACGCCAGCCCGGTGTCGGCGACGCTGAAGCCCGCCGGCCTCGACATCTCCAAGGGCATCATCAGCGTCAATTACGGCAAGGACCCTGCCGACCCGCAATGGGCCGACGACCCCGGCGTCAAGAAGTACTTCGCCTTCATGGACAAGTACTATCCGGAAGGCGACAAAATGAACACCGTCAACAGCTACGGCTATTCCACCGCGGAACTGCTGATCACCATCCTGAAGCAGTGCGGCGACAATCTCACCCGCGACAACATCATGAAGCAGGCCGCCAATCTGAAGAACGTCACGCTCGATTTGTCGCTGCCGGGCATGTCGATCAATACCTCGCCGACCGACTTCCGCGTCAACAAGCAGTTGCGGATGATGAAGTTCAACGGCGAGCGCTGGGAGCTGTTCGGCCCGATCCTCGAGGACGACGCCGCGATGTGAAGCGGCGCGACCTGAACGTCGTCCCGGGCGCGATGCAGATCGCCGCCCGGGACGACGCGCGGACTCTTTCCGGCGCCGGTAAATTCACAGGCACCGTAGAACTACGCACAACTAATCGGTAACCCAATCAGTGATCTTGATCGCTGGTTCCCGCCGATCGTCCCGATGTCGGTCAAAACGTGACAGACAGGTTCCGCCGAATCATCGAATTTGATCGCGGCGACCATCGCTGGACACGGACGATTCCGGGAGCGCCGCTTGCGCGGCGAGATCACGATGAGAGCAGAATCCAATCGTTATTTCACCGTCGAACAACTCGAAGAACTCGCGGTCGCCAAATACATCGAGGCGGCGCTGACGCCGGAGGGCGACGAGCGCGAAGAACTGCTCCAGGAAGCCAAGCGCTTCGCCAGTCGTGCGAAGATGAAGAGCTGGCTGATGGGCGAGATCGGCATCACCCCGCCTCGGCGCGATTACCACTGAGGCCGCCGCGACCGCGGCCCGTTCCCCGGGCAGACCTCATTCGCCGGAAACGACGCTGACCTCGCGCTGCAGCCGGTCCATTGCGATCATCACGGCGGCGCCGGCGAATTCCCGGCTTGCCTGGCCGGGATCGACCGAGGCCACCTTCCAGTTGGCGCCGTTGCTGTCGTCATCGGGCGGGCACGGGCGAATCCTGATCGCCTCGACCTTGTCGCAATGGCGCTGCTGGCGGACGTCCCGCAGCAGCAGGGTTTCGATCTCATCGGCGGTCTTCAGCACCCGGGTCATCCATCGCTCTCATGTTGCTCGCTGGCGGCCGATCTATCGCAGGCCGCCGGAAAGGCCGTTTGAGATGCCTCAAGCGGGGCCCGACCGAATGTCGACGACTTCGCCGGAACCCCGGAACCCGACCTTAACCATGGCTTTACCGGGCCTTAAACCCGCTCCGCTACGGTCCCGCATCGGTCGGCGTGGGCGTTGCGAATGGCGGTGGGCAAGAACAAAGCCGGCGAACGGCGGGAGCCGAAATTCGGCTTTGCCGAATCGCTGTCCGGCCTGCGCCTCAGTCCGCAGGATCGGGTCAGCGTGGCCGACGACGACCGTCCGAAAAAGCCCAAAACTCAGGCCAAACCGCAGGCCGCCAGAACCGGCGGCGGCGGGTCGCGCAAGCCGCGCGGCAAATCCCGCCGCAAAGGCGGGCTGCGCCGGCTCGTCGCCCGCACCGTGTACTGGACCGCGGTCGCCGGCATCTGGGCGGTGCTGGCGGTGGTCGGCCTGATGGTGTGGGTCGGCGCGCACCTGCCGCCGATCCAGTCGCTGGCGGTTCCGAAGCGGCCGCCGACCATCACCATCGTCGGCGCCGACGGCAGTCAGCTCGCGGTGCGCGGCGAGATGGCCGGCACCAATGTGGCGCTGAAGGAATTGCCGCCTTATCTGCCGAAGGCGTTCATCGCCATCGAGGACCGGCGCTTCTATCAGCATTTCGGCGTCGACCCGATCGGCATCGCGCGCGCCGCGGTCGCCAACGTGCTGCATCGCGGCGTGTCGCAGGGCGGCTCGACGCTGACCCAGCAGCTCGCCAAGAACCTGTTCCTGACCCAGGACCGCACCCTGATGCGCAAGCTGCAGGAGGTCGAGCTGGCGCTGTGGCTGGAGCGCAAGCATTCCAAGACCGAGATTCTCGAACTGTATCTCAACCGGGTGTATTTCGGCTCCGGCGCCTATGGCGTCGAGGCGGCGTCACAGAGATATTTCGGCAAATCGGCCAGGGAGGTGACGCTGGTCGAGGCGGCGATGCTCGCGGGTCTGGTCAAATCGCCGTCGCGGCTGGCGCCGAACCGCAATCCGGAGGGCGCCGAGAAGCGCGCCCAGCTCGTACTCGCGGCGATGGCCGACGCCGGCTTCATCAACGACAAGCAGGCCCGCACCGCGATCGCCAATCCGGTCTACACCGTCAAGCCGACCGGCGCCGGCACCATCAACTACGTCGCCGACTGGATCGGCGAGGTGCTCGACGATCTGGTCGGACAGATCGACCAGTCGATCGTGGTCGAGACCTCGATCGATCCGAAGCTGCAATCCGAGGCGGAAGCCGCGATCATCGATGAACTCGCGGCCAAGAGCGTGAAGTTCAAGGTCTCGCAGGGCGCGCTGGTGGCGATGACGCCGGACGGCGCGGTGCGGGCGATGATCGGCGGCCGCAACTACGCCGACAGCCAGTTCAATCGCGCCGTCACCGCCAAGCGGCAGCCGGGCTCGGCGTTCAAGCCGTTCGTGTATCTCACGGCGATCGAGGCCGGGCTGACGCCGGAGACGATCCGGCAGGACGCGCCGCTCGACGTCAAGGGCTGGCGTCCGGAGAACTACACCCACGAATATTTCGGGTCGGTGACGCTGACCCAGGCGCTGTCGATGTCGCTCAACACCGTGGCGGTGCGGCTCGGCCTCGAGGTCGGACCGAAGAACGTAGTGCGCACCGCGCATCGGCTCGGCATCGCCTCCAAGCTCGAGGCCAACGCCTCGATCGCGCTCGGCACCTCGGAAGTGTCGGTGCTGGAGTTGGTCGGCGCCTACGCGCCGTTCGCCAATGGCGGGCTGGCGGCGTCGCCGCATGTCGTCGACCGCATCCGCACCGCGAGCGGCAACAAGCTGCTGTATGCGCGGCCGAACGATCCGCCGAACCGCATCGTCGATCCGCGTGCGGTGGCGATGATGAACACCATGATGCGGGAGACGCTGCAATCCGGCACCGCCAAGAAGGCCGACCTGCCGGGCTGGATCGCCGCCGGCAAGACCGGCACCAGCCAGGATTTCCGCGACGCCTGGTTCATCGGCTACACCGGGGCGCTGGTCACCGGCGTCTGGCTCGGCAATGACGACAATTCGCCGACCCGGAAGGCGACCGGCGGCGGCCTGCCGGTCGACGTCTGGACCCGCTTCATGCGCGCCGCGCTGCAGGGCACCGCGCCGCAGCCGCTGCCCGGCGGCGGCTGGAGCGGCGGCCCGCTGGTCGCCGGCGCGGCATCGCCCGGCGGCACGATCGCGCAGGCCGGCCCGCGCGGCGAGACCCAGATCGTCAACGTCCCGGCAGCCTCCGCCGCCCGCCCGCAACCCGCCCGCGCCAATGTCCGCCCCGAAGCCGACAGCGGCCTCGACGGCTGGCTGATGGACCGGCTGTTCGGACGATAGCCTCGGTCACCCAAGGTCGGACGCAGTGCCCGCGAGCCCCGACCCTCAACCTGATATCGAGGATTGCGGCGGCGCTCTCTTCACCCTTCCCTGGAGGGGAGGGTTGATGCTCGCGACGACCGCGTTGGGACCTCAGCTCCGCGTCGCCTGCCAGACGCCGCGGCAGCGGTCGCCCTGGATCAGGCCGCTCCAGATGCCGGAGCCGGAATTGCCCGACAGCCGGCCGCGGCCTCTGGCGACCGAGGCGCCGACCGAGATCTTAACCGCGACATTGCCGCCGCCGGTGATCCCGCCCGTGACCTTGCCGCCGCCGGCAGAGGAAACGCGGCGGCCCTGCACGGCGAACGGCGCGTTGTAGGTCGGGCTGCAATTGCCGGCCCTGGTTGCAAACACAACGTTCCAGATGCCGTCGAATTGGCCGGCACGCCGTTTCGCCGCCTCGGCGTCGCCGGCGGCCGCGACCAGCCCCAGACCCAGAGCGGCGGCGGCAACGAGGCCGGTCCGGGCGATGCCGACGAACCGTCCGGAAGGTGAACTGACAGAGCACGTCATGGGAGTCTCCGACAATGAAGCGGCGACCGGGGATGCGAACGGCCGGCCCCGGCGCATATCCTGCCAAGATATCCTGCCAAGTATCGCCCAAAAGTGTGTCTACCGAGTATGCGACGAGGCTGCGCGCCGAAAGGTTCGGCCGCCGGGGCCATTTCGCCCGCCGAGGGCGATCCCGGCCGGGCGGGTCGCCCGCTGCGCGGCGTTATGCGTTGCCAATCCGGCCGCGCTCTGCCATAAGCGCAACCTTCGTCGCCCGGCTGATCAAGGGCTGCCGTGGCGATGAGCCTGCCGGTTTTTCCCGCAAGGGAATAAACCGAGCAACTTCAACGCTCTAACGAGCATTTTGAGCCTGCGCAGCGCCTCATCGGCGCATTTTGCGCGTGGCATAGGAGAGCCAAATGCCCAAGCTGAAGACCAAATCGGGCGCCAAAAAGCGCTTCAAAGTCACCGCCACCGGCAAGGTGATGTCCGCCCAGCGCGGCAAGCGCCACGGCATGATCAAGCGCACCAAGAAGCAGATCCGTCAGCTTCGCGGCACCCGCGTGATCTTCAAGACCGACGGCGACAACATCAAGAAGTATTTCTTGCCGAACGCCTGACCGTTCACGCCGCGCCTTTGCGCGGCAGCCTCATCGGGCCGCGTCCGCGCGGCCAAGCAAACCAATTTCAGATGAAGGAGATCAGTCATGGCTCGCGTCAAACGCGGTGTGACGGCTCACGCCAAGCATAAGAAGGTCTACAAGGCAGCCAAGGGTTTCCGCGGCCGCCGCAAGAACACCATCCGCGCCGCCAAGGCCGCGGTCGACAAGGCCGGCCAATACGCCTTCCGCGATCGCAAGCGCAAGAAGCGGACGTTCCGCGCGCTGTGGATCCAGCGCATCAACGCCGCGGTGCGCCCGCTCGGCATGACCTACAGCGTGTTCATCAACGGCCTCGCCAAATCGGGCGTGATCGTCGACCGCAAGGTGCTGTCGGACCTCGCGATCACCGAACCGGCGGCGTTTCAGGCGATTGCCGAGAAGGCCAAGGCCGCTCTCGCGGCCTGAGGTTCAGTCGAGGCCGCGTCCGCGGCCCGACCTGCCACCGGGTTGACCGTCATCGCCGGGCTTGACCCGGCGATCCATCATTTCGAGAAGCGATGGATGCCCGGGTCAAGCCCGGGCATGACTTCTTGAGGGGAACGGCGGCTCATGACCAATCTCGAAAACCTGCAAACCCAAATCCTCGCCGACATCGCCGCCGCCTCCGACGAGGCCGCGCTCGAAGCGGTGCGCGTCGGCGCGCTCGGCAAGAAGGGCTCGATCTCGGCGCTGCTCGCCACGCTCGGCAAGATGGACCCCGAGAGCCGCAAGACCGAGGGCGCGGCGATCAACCTCGCCAAGGAGGCCGTCACGCAAGCGCTGACCGCGCGCCGCGACGTGCTCAAGGCCGCAGCGCTCGATGCGAGACTCGCGTCCGAGACCATCGACGTCACCCTGCCGCTGCGCGAGCCTTTGGCCGAGCAGGGGCGGATTCATCCGCTCAGCCAGGTCTGGGATGAACTCACCGCGATCTTCGCCGACATGGGCTTCGCCATCGCCGAAGGTCCGGACATCGAGACCGACGACTACAATTTCACCAAGCTGAACTTCCCCGAGGGCCATCCGGCCCGCGAGATGCACGACACGTTCTTCTTCAATCCGAAGGAAGACGGCTCGCGGATGCTGCTGCGCACCCACACCTCGCCGGTGCAGGTGCGGACCATGCTGAGCCAGAAGCCGCCGATCAGGGTGATCTGTCCTGGACGTACTTACCGGATCGATTCGGATGCGACGCATACGCCGCAATTCCATCAGGTCGAGGGCCTCGTCATCGACAAGGGGTCGCATCTCGGCCACCTGAAGTGGATCCTGCACGAATTCTGCAAGGCGTTCTTCGAGGTCGACAACATCAACATGCGATTCCGGCCGTCGTTCTTCCCGTTCACCGAGCCGTCGCTGGAAGTCGACATCCAGTGCCGCCGCGGCAAGGACGAAATCCGCTTCGGCGAGGGCGAGGACTGGCTGGAGATTCTCGGCTGCGGCATGGTGCACCCCAACGTGCTCACCGCCTGCGGCCTCGATCCGGACGTGTATCAGGGCTTCGCCTGGGGCATGGGCATCGACCGCATCGCGATGCTGAAATACGGCATGAGCGATCTGCGCCAGTTGTTCGAGGCCGACGCAAGGTGGCTGTCGCATTACGGCTTCAAGCCGCTCGACGTTCCGACGTTGGCGGGGGGATTGAGTTCGTGAGGCGCGACGTGGCAGGCGCGGTGCGTGGGGCAAGAGCCCTCACCCCAGCCCTCTCCCGCAAGCGGGAGAGGGAGCAGGCCGCGGCTTGCGGGAGCGCATCGCCTGAACGCAGCCGTCGTTAGCCGAAGAACGGGCGTCGTTAGTTGAAGCAGATTTGTAATGAGATGATTCAAAGCCTCGCAACGCCGCACGGCGAACTCCCTCTCCCGCCTGCGGGAGAGGGCCGGGGTGAGGGCGACACGGGCACGGAGCTGGCGATGAACGATCCGAAGCAGCCGACCTGGAAGGTCTCTCCCAGCCTGCGCCGCAATGCGCGCGAGCCGCGGAAGGCATCCACCGACGCCGAGCGGCTGATGTGGGCGGCGCTGCGCGACAAGCAGCTCAATGGATTCTCGTTTCGCCGCCAGGTGCCGATCGGCCCGTTCATCGCCGACTTCGCCTGCCACTCGGTGAAGCTGGTGGTCGAGATCGACGGCGGCCAGCATTTTTCCGACGACGGCGAACGCACCGATGCGTCGCGGGCGGCGGCGATCGAGGCTCGGGGCTTTCGCATCCTGCGCTTCGGCAATCACGACGTGATGAGTAATCGCGACGGGGTGCTGCAGAGCATCGCGGCCGAGCTTGCCGCAAGGGCCCTCACCCCAACCCTCTCCCGCAAGCGGGAGAGGGAGCGCGCCGAGCGTGCGGCCAAGCAGCGGCCTACACCAGATAGTTCGGACTAACAGCATGACCCGCAACCCCTCCATCCGGCACGGCCGGCTCCCTCTCCCGCTTGCGGGAGAGGGGTGGGGTGAGGGCGACGCGCGGCACAGCTTCTCGACAAAGAACGATCCACGCACTGCGCCAGACGGAAGTAACAACCCATGAAACTCACCCTCTCCTGGCTGAAAGACCATCTCGACACCGACGAGCCGCTCGACGCACTCGCCGACAAGCTCACCATGATCGGGCTCGAGGTCGAGGGCATCGAGGACAAGGCCAAGGCGCTGGCGCCGTTCACCATCGCCCGCGTGATCAGCGCCGAGAAGCATCCCAACGCCGACAAGCTGCAGGTCTGCAGCGTCGATGTCGGAAACGGCGCGCCGGTGCAGGTGGTGTGCGGCGCGCCGAATGCGCGCGCCGGCCTCGTCACCGTGTTCGCACCGCCCGGCACCTTCATTCCGGCCAAGAACATCACGCTCGGAATCGGCAATATCCGCGGCGTCGAGAGCCGCGGCATGCTGTGCTCGGCCGCCGAGCTGGAGCTCTCCGAGGACCACGACGGCATCATCGAGCTGCCGGCGGACGCGCCGGTCGGCCAGGGCTTTGCGGAATGGGCCGGGCTCGGCGATCCGGTGCTCGACATCAATCTGACGCCGAACCGGCAGGACTGCGCCGGCATTTCCGGCATCGCGCGCGATCTCGCCGCCGCCGGCATGGGCAAATTCAAGAACCCGTCGATCAAGCCGGTCAAGGGCGACTTCCCCTGCCCGGTGAAGGTCAGCGTCGAAGACGACAAGCTGTGCCCCGGCTTCGCGCTGCGGCTGGTGCGCGGCGTCAAGAACGGGCCGTCGCCGGACTGGCTGCAGCAGCGGCTCACGGCCATCGGCCTGCGCCCGATCAACGCGCTGGTCGACATCACCAACTTCCTCACCTTCGATCGCTCGCGCCCGCTGCACGTGTTCGACGCCGCGAAGGTCGAGGGCGATCTCGTCGTGCGCCGTGCCAAAGACGGCGAGACGCTGCTGGCGCTCGACGGCCGTACCTACACGCTCGACAGCAACGTCTGCGTGATCGCCGATGCGCACGGCGTCGAATCGCTCGCCGGCATCATGGGCGGCGAAGCCTCCGGCTGCTCGGACGACACCACCGACGTGCTGATCGAATCCGCGCTGTGGAACGAGATCAATATCGCGCAGTCCGGCCGCAGGCTCGGCATCAACACCGACGCGCGCTATCGCTTCGAGCGCGGCGTCGATCCCGCCTTCATGCTGCCGGGGCTCGACCTCGCGACGCATCTGGTGATGCAATTCTGCGGCGGCACGCCGTCGGAGGCGATCGTCGTCGGCAATGCGTTCGGCGAAGACCGCGTCATCGATTTCCCGCTCAGCGAGGTGAAGCGGCTCGCCGGCATCGAAGTGCCGTTCACCGAGGTCCGCCGCATCCTGACGCATCTCGGCTTCATGGTCGCAGGGTCCGGCGCGGTGGTGAAGGTTGCGGTGCCGTCGTGGCGCAGCGACGTCCACGGCAAGGCCGACATCGTCGAGGAAATCGTCCGCATCGTCGGCGTCGACAAGGTGCCGATGACGCCGTTCGAACGCGGCGACGCCCCGCGCAAGCCGGTGCTGACCCAGATCCAGACCCGCACCCGCCGCGCCAAGCGCGCGCTGGCCGCGCGCGGCCTGACCGAGGCGGTGACCTGGTCGTTCATTTCCAAACCCAGCGCCGAAGCCTTCGGCGGCGGCCAGCCGGAGCTGGCGCTGGCCAATCCGATCGCGTCGGATCTGTCCGACATGCGGCCGAGCCTGCTGCCGGGCCTGATCGCCGCCGCGCAGGCCAATGCCGATCGCGGCACGCCCGATCTGGCGCTGTTCGAGGTCGGGCAGATCTTCAAGGGCGACCAGCCGCAGGATCAGTTCATCGCCGCCAGCGGCGTGCGCCGCGGCGTCGCCTCCGCGCAGGGCCTCGGCCGGCACTGGTCGGGCTCGGCGCAGGCGAGCGCGCTCGACGCCAAGGCCGATGCCTTCGCGGTGCTGGCCGCCGCCGGCGCGCCGATGGCGGGGCTGCAGATCGCAACCAACAAGCTGCCGGCCTGGCTGCATCCCGGCCGCTCCGGCGCGATCCAGATCGGGCCGCAGAACGTGCTGGGTCACTTCGGCGAGCTGCATCCGCGCGTGCTCGAACAGTTGCACGCCGACGGCCCGCTGGTTGCATTCGAGGTGATCCTCGACCGGATCCCCGACGCCAAGCAGCGCCCGACCCGCGCCAAGCCGGCGCTGGAATTGTCGGCGTTCCAGCCGGTGTCGCGCGACTTCGCCTTCATCGTCGACCGCAAGGTCGCGGCCGCCGACCTCGTCCGCGCCGCGCAGGGAATCGACAAGAAGCTGATCACGTCAGTGGGCGTGTTCGACGTCTACGAGGGCAAGGGCATCGACCCGGACAAGAAGTCGATCGCGATCGCGGTGACGCTGCAGCCGCGCGACAAGACCATGACCGACCAGGAAATCGACGCCGTCGGCGAGAAAATCGTCGCCGAAGTCACCAAGAAGACCGGCGGCACGCTGCGCGGGTAGCATCAATCAGTAGGGTGGGCAAAGCGAGGCGTGCGCCCACCCATATGAGCGCATCGCGCCACGCGTGGGCTCGGTGCTTCGCGCCTTTTGCCCACCCTACGAAGTCGCTCATTCCGCTCCGTCCGATGCCGCACGCACGGCCGTCATCCTGAGGTGCGCGCTGTTGCGCGCCTCGAAGGATGCGCAACGGGTGCCTGCGGCCATCCTTCGAGGCCCGTTCGCCCGCGCTGCGCGCGGACAAACGGGCACCTCAGGGTGACGCCGTGCTTGTGATCATCGGCTGCCCGGCCAGCGATCGGCGGAGCCGGAGGCTTCCTGGTTGCGGCGGCGCTGCTTCGGCTTGCGCTGCGGCTTCTCCGCGGCGGCCGCGGGCTTTGCCGGGCCGATCCGTTTCAGCGCAGCGTCGGCTGCGGCCTCGCCGGATTCCCATGCGCCCAGCACGGTGCCCCACATCAATTCGCTGGTGGCTTCGCCGGCGATGAACAGATTGCCGAGCGGCTCGGCCAGCACCTTGCGCGACGGAGCGCCGCCGGGCGACGCCGCCGACATCGCGCCCTGCACGAAGGGCGCCGCGTTCCACCGCGTCGCCGCCTTGCGTTCGACCGCGGCGGCGATATCGCTGCCGAACAGCTTGCCGAGCCACTCGACCGCGAACGCCTGCATCGCCGCCTCGCCCTGCGCCGACAATTCACGGCCGAAGCTTCCGGCGACGTCCACCGTGCACAGCGACGAGCCGTTGACGTTGGCGGACAGCACCGCGGTGCGAGCGTCGCTGCTCTGCTCGATCATCATCTCGTCGCGCGACAGGCCGAGCGGGTTGCCCTTGAACTGCAGCGCGATCCGGTCGTAGCTCCCGAGCCCGAGCCTGGATGCCGCGTCGAGCTGGCGCTTCGGCAGTTCCGGCGAAAACGCGATCGCGCCCGAGGTCAGCACATTGGTCGAGGCGGTGAGGATGATCGCGCGCGCCGCGATCTTGCCGGCCGCGGTCTCCACGCCGATGTCGCGGCCGCTCCAGACGATGCGCGTCACCGGCGTCGACAGCGTCACCGGCAGCGCCGCTGCGAGCCTGGTCAGCAGCACGCCCAGCCCCTGCCGGCAGCCGATGACGGCGATGCGGTCCTGGGCGCGGAAGCCGTCGACCGCCGACAGGCCCCTGACGTCCTTGCCGGTGGCGACCGGGCCGATCACGAATTCGGTGGTCGCGGTCCAGTCGCCGAGATCCTTCGGCAGCGCCGCCGCGCAGGAGACGTCGACCCGGCCGCGCGACGCATCGCCGATGGCGCGGCCGGCGCGCACCAGCGTGGCGAGGAAATCCTCGGTTTCGCGCGCCCGGGCGTTGCGGCGGCCGATCCGGATCTTCTGACCCGGCGGCGTCGGCGCGATGTCGAGGCCTTCGCTGCGCGCCAGCCGGACCAGCGGATTGCTGTCCGGATTGTGCAGAAACCGCGCGCCGCGATCGAACGGCGCATCGAAGCTGGTGGTGTCGGTGAGGCAGCGGCCGCCGATCTGCGCCGCGGCCTCGACCACCATCACCTTGCGACCTGCCGCCGCGATCCGCCGCGCCGCGGCGATCCCGGCCGCACCGGCGCCGACCACGACGATATCGACCTCGCGCGGCAGCGCCGCCCAGGCGACGCTTGTCCCGAACATCGGCGCGACGGCGAGGCCGGCGGTGGCTCCGAGAAAGCGGCGTCGGGAGATTGTCATGTCATGGTTTCCGAAAATGTCTGCGCCGGGCCGCGACGAAGGCCGAACGACCCCGCGTTGTCACGCGCCGGGGCGCCATCGCCAGTCTAACGCAAACGCCGTCAAAAACCTCGGACTTCGCCCGATTTCCGGGCGGCGCCCGGTTGCGTCGCGACGCCGCAGAATGCCCATCTTCGCCTAGCAACCTGCCTCAATCGCTGCACTGCGGCAACGGTCATGGTGAACGAACAGTGTCCGCGGCGCGGAACCGATGAACTAAATTGCAACGGCTCTCGACGATGATGAGTCGGCCAAGAGCAACGTGACGACGTCGCGGGAGTGAACGGATGGGCATTGTGTTCGATGCCATCGGCAAGGTCATCGCCGGCTATCTGCAGAAGGAGGAGCCTGGCTACGAGCCTTTCACGCCGAGCGATCCCGACCATCTGCGCCACATCATGCAGCCCGGCGACGTGCTGCTGGTCGAGGGCAATGCGCGGATCTCCGGCATCATCAAATACCTGACGCAATCGACCTGGTCGCACGCCGCGCTCTATGTCGGGCCGATCGACGGCGCCGCCGAGCCCGACGGCGAGCCGCACGTGCTGATCGAGGCCAATATCGGCGAGGGCGTCTCGTCGTCGCCGCTGTCGCGGCATCTCAGCTATCACACCCGGATCTGCCGCCCGGTCGGCCTGTCGTTCGAGGACCGCCACACCGTGTGCCGCTACGCCATCAACCGCATCGGCTTCGGCTACGACACCAAGAACATCATCGACCTGATGCGCTATCTGGTGCCGATGCCGGTGCCGCAACGCTGGCGGCGGCGGATGATCGCGCTCGGCTCCGGCGATCCGACCAAGATCATCTGCTCCGCGCTGATCGCGCAGGCCTTCGACGCGGTGCGCTATCCGATCCTGCCGAAGATCACCAGGGCCGGCAGCCGCGCGGCGCGCCGCGAGATCCTGCACATCCGCGATTCGTCGCTGTACATGCCGCGCGACTTCGACATCTCGCCGTATTTCGAAGTGGTGAAGCCGACCATCGTCAGCGGCTTCGACTACACCGCGCT
Source organism: Rhodopseudomonas sp. NSM (assembly GCF_052445935.1). NCBI lineage: Bacteria > Pseudomonadati > Pseudomonadota > Alphaproteobacteria > Hyphomicrobiales > Nitrobacteraceae > Rhodopseudomonas > Rhodopseudomonas sp. NSM. The sequence continues at coordinate 202,248 of NZ_JBQTCH010000009.1, forward strand.
GCACTGGGCCGACAAACAGAAGCCGCTCGCGGAGGTAGCGGGCCCGTTCAGTACGTTTCAGGACGGGCTGGACCAGACGCCGCCGCTCGTTCCTGCGCCGGCTGACGCGCAAGCGGCGGCGCCTCATTCAGAAGTGACGCGCGTCGGCTATATGCACTGACGTCATCCTTCGAGGCGCGCGCCTCGAAGGATGGCGACGGCGACGACAGGCGAGCCTGCCCGCTACGCTACGCGCATCGAGTCGAGCGGGAGGCTGCGGCGCCATCGGCGGCGCCTTGCAGGTCGAGCAGGCCCCTGATCTCGTCGTTCGGCCGCGCCGGGCTGAACAGAAAGCCCTGCGCCTCGTGGCAGCCTTCGGCGCGCAGCCAGTTCAGCTCGGCTTCGGTCTCGACGCCTTCGGCCGTGATGGTGACGCCGAGGCCCATGCCGAGGCTGATGATGGCGCGGACGATCGCCTGGGCCTCGCGATTGTCGCCGACGCCGCGCACGAACGACTGGTCGATCTTGATCTTGTCGAACGGAAAACTGCGCAGATAGCTGAGGCTCGAATAGCCGGTGCCGAAATCGTCCATCGAGATCCGCACGCCGAGCGCGCGCAGCGCGTGCAGCGTGGCGATCACCTGGCTGCTCTTTTCCAGCAGCAGCGTCTCGGTGATCTCGAGCTCAAGCCGGCGCGCCGGCAGGCCGGACTGCTTCAGCGCATCCATCACCGTCGCCAGCAGATTGCCGACCCGGAATTGCAGCGGCGACAGATTGACCGCGACGCCGATGTCGCCGGGCCAGCGCGCGGCGTCGCGGCAGGCCTGACGCAGCACCTGCGCGCCGATCGCGTTGATCAGGCCGGTGTCCTCGGCGACCGGGATGAATTCCGCCGGCGAGACCATGCCGCGCTCCGGATGCGGCCAGCGCACCAGCGCCTCGCAGCCGGCGATCCTGCCGTTCCCGAGGCACATCAGCGGCTGGTAGTAGGGCTGCAACACATCGTTGCGCAGCGCCGCGCGCAGCTCGGTCTCGATCTTGCGCCGCGCCTGGGCGCGGGCATCCATGCCCGGCTCGAAGAAGCTGAAGCTGCCACGTGCATCTTTCTTGGCGCGCGACAGCGCCATGTCGGCGTTCATCAACAGCTTTTCGGAATCGTCGCCGTCGAGCGGCGCCACCGCGATGCCGATGCTGGCGCCGGCCACCACCGAATGGCCCTCGAGCAGAAACGGCTCGGCGATCGCATTGAGCAGCCGCTTGGCCAGCAGCGTGACGTCCTCGGGCCGCTTGATCCCGGTCTGGACCACCGCGAATTCGTCGGAGTTGAGCCGCGCCAGCGGGTCTTCCTCGCGCAGCGTGGAGCGCAGCCGGCGGGCGATGGCGCGAAGCAGCTTGTCGCCGACGGCGTGGCCGAGCGTGTCGTTGACCGCCTTGAAGTGATCGACACCGACGAACAGCACCGCGATCTTCTCGCCGGTGCGCCGGGTCTGGCTCAGCAGCTCGTCGAGCCGTTTGCGCAGCAGGCTGCGGTTCGGCAGCCCGGTCAGTCCGTCATGATGCGCCATGAAGGCCAGTCGCATCTCGGCGCGCTTGCGTTCGGTGATGTCCATCAGCGCCAGCAGCACCGCCGGCTCGCCATCATAGCTGAGCTGCCGCGCATAGATCGCCAGATCGATCAGCGAGCCATCGGCCTTGACGTGCGTCCAGGTCCGCGCCGCGCGCTCCTCGCTGGTGGCATTGCCGCCCCATGGCAGATCGGTCTCGAACGCCTGCAGCCGGCGGATCGTCAGCGCGGCGAATTCGGATGGCGAGTAGCCGTAATGCGCCACGGCGGCATCATTGACCGCGGCGATGCGCTCGTCCCGCAACGAGCATACGATCATCGGCACCGGATTGCCTTCGAACATCAGCCGGAACGACGCCTCGCGCTGCTTCAATTCGGTGATGTCGACGCGCAGGCCGATCACGCCGCCGTCGGAGGTGGTGCGTTCCTCGATCCGGATGCAGCGGCCGTCGGCGAGAAACTGCTCGTGGCTGTGGCCGGGGTCGAACAACCGCTGCATCCGCTCGGCGATCCATTCGTCCTCGCGGCCGATGGCCTCGGGATAGTCGCCGCGCGCGACGCCGACGCGCATCGTGTCCTGAATCCTGGCGCCGGGTTTGAACAGATCGGCGCTGGCCTTGTAGATCTCGGCATAGCGCTTGTTCCAGAGGATGTAACGGCCCTCGGAGTCGAGAAACACGATGCCCTGCGGCAGGATGTCGATCGCCTCGCGCAGCCGCTCGTGCGACTTGCGGGCTTCGGCCAGCGCATCGGCGACGGCGCGCTCGCGTTCGGCCAGCGCCGCCGCGCGCGACGGCCGCTTCGGACATGGCGATGGCTTGTGGCCTGTCGTGCCGGAGCGGCTCTGCTTCGGCTCACGTTTGACCGCGCATCTTTTCGATGTCTTGCTCGTCTTCAGCCGAAACTGCGGCATTCCCACGCCCCACACCCAATCTGCGAACCGGTTGTGCAAGATGTGTCTGAAAAAAAAGTGTAACGGTTTCAGCGGCATTTGCAGCCGGCAGGTAGGATCGCCGCAAGGTGCCCGTTGATGAGGCACGCGCGAATCGCGCGGAGCGCCCGATCAACGCCGCCGGGAACCGGAATACGGCATCCCGTTGCCGTTTCGGCGCGATCTGCACAAGGCTTGTGCGGAGACGAATCGTCGGCTCGAATTCGCGCCAACTACACGGAGGGTTAGTATGGCGTTAACATCGCGACCCGCGGCCGCCGGATCGATCCGAAATGGCGCGGTCGCGGCGCCGCCGATTTCACCGGCTTCCCGAGTCGGCTATATAAGGTGAATATGCGTCGCCGATCGATTCCCGCCCGATGGCTGCTCGCCGCCGCGCTGCTCAGCGCTTCGGCGACATTTGCGTGGACGCAGGACAAGGGCACGGTCCATCCGAAGCCGCTGCCGCCGCTCGGCAATCCCGACGATCCCGAGCTCGCCGCGCGTGAACTGTTCGGCCGCCGGTATCTCCCCGCGGCGCTGCCGCCGCGGCCGGTCGGATTCTACGCCCGCGGCTGCCTCGCCGGCGGCGAGGCGCTGCCGATCACCGGAAAGACCTGGCAGGTGATGCGGCTGTCGCGCAACCGCTTCTATGCCTATCCGTCATTGGTCGATCTGGTCGAGCGGCTGTCGAAACGGGCGCACAACGAGGCCGGCTGGCCCGGCATTCTGGTCGGTGACATGTCGCAGCCGCGCGGCGGACCGATGCTGACCGGCCATGCCAGCCATCAGGTCGGGCTCGACGCCGACATCTGGCTGACGCCGATGCCGAACCGGCAATTGTCGCGCAACGAGCGCGAGGAGATGTCGGCGGTGATGATGGTGCGCCGCGACCGGCTCGATATCGACCCCGCCGCCTGGACGCCGACGCATTGGAAAGTGATCCGCGCCGCCGCGCAGGAGCCGGCGGTCGAGCGGATCTTCGTCAACGCCGCCATCAAGAAGGCGCTGTGCCGCGAGGCCAAAGGCGACCGCAGCTGGCTGAATAAGGTCCGGCCGATGTACGGCCACGATTATCACTTCCACATCCGGATCAAATGCCCGCCCGGCAGCATCGGCTGCGAGGCGCAGCCGGAACCGCAGCAAGCCGAGGGCTGCGCGCCCGCCGACCTCGCTTACTGGTTCTCCGACGCGGTGCTGCATCCGAAGCCGCCGAAAGTGCCGCCGAAGCCGAAGCGCCAGCTCACCCTCGCCGAGCTGCCGGCGGAATGCCGCGCCGTGCTGAACGCGCCGGACCGCAAGCCGGACTGATCAGACCCCCGACAATTGCGACCAGATCTTCGACAGCTTGCGCTTGGCTCTCTGCCGACGCGTCGATGGCGGGGCGTCGTCTTCCTCTTCCGGCAGCCGCAGGCCAACGACATTGACCCGACCGCCGCCGAGGCTGCGCGCCACCAGCACGATGCTATCGAGCTGAACCGTGGCATTGAGGGTCGGCGCGCGGTCCAGATGGATATCGAAATAGTCCGCCAGCGTCAGCGCTTCCTCGCCGGTCGGCACGTTGACGCCGTAGGCGGCGGCAAGATCGCCGAGCGTGGTCTCGCCCGGCACGATGAAGTCGCCGAGCAGATGCGGGTCGGGCGCGGTCGAGGGCGGCATGTCGACGAAGAAGCGATCGAGCACCTCGGCCTTTTCGGGCGGCGCCAGCAGATAGAGATAGTCGCCGGGCGCGACCGGATCGGCCTCCTCCGGCGTCAGGATGCGCTCGTCGCGGATCACCAGCGTCGGCTTCGACCAGGACGGGATCAGCCCGCGGCGCAGGAACAGGCTCTTCGGCCGCACCGCGTAACCGACCAGTTGCTGCTCGAGCTGGCCGGGCAGATCTAGCTCGATCCGGCGCGGGCCGCGATCGGTGCGCTGCAGGGCGACGTGCAGCTTCCGCGCCGCCGGCCCCAGCGTCCAGCCCTGCAGCAGCAGCGAGATGATCACCACGACGAAGGCGACGTCGAAATACAGATACGCCTTCGGCAGCCCGACCAGCATCGGGATCGAGGCCAGGAAGATCGCGACCGCGCCGCGCAGGCCGACCCAGGCGATGAACAGCCGCTCCCGCCAGTTGAAGCGGAACGGCGCCAGGCACAGGAACACGGCGAGCGGCCGCGCCACCAGCATCAGCGCCAGCGCCACCACCACCGCGGGCCCGATGCTCGACATCAGCCGCTGCGGCGACACCAGGAGGCCGAGCAGCACGAACATCACGATCTGCGCCAGCCAGGTCGCGGCATCGAGAAACGCCACCACCGAATTATGCGCGCGGGTGGGCTGGTTGCCGATGATCATGCCTGCGAGATAGACGGCGAGGAAGCCCGAAGCGTGCGAGATCTGCGCGGCGCCGAACACCACCAGCGCCGCGGTGGCGACGAACGGCGCATGCAGCCCCTGCGGCAGCGCCACCCGATTCAGCGCCATCACCACGACGCGGCCGCCGACGACGCCGATCGCGGTGCCGAGCGTGGCCTCCCAGAGGAATTCGAACACCACGTACCAGGTCGAGGCCTCGCCGCGGGTAATCAGCCCGACCAGCATCAGCGTCAGGAACACCGCGAACGGATCGTTGGTGCCGGATTCGACCTCCAGCGTCGCGCCGACGCGCGGCCTCAGCCGCAGTCCCTGCGAATGCACCAGCAGGAACACCGCGGCGGCGTCGGTGGAGGCAATCACGGCGCCGGCCAACAGCGCCTCGGTCCAGTTCAGGTCGAGCACGTAGAACGCGACCGGGGCGGTGATCAGCGCGGTCAGCAGCACGCCGACCGTCGCCAGCCCCATCGACGGCGCCAGCACGGCCTTGATGGTCGAGAACCGCGTCCGCAGCCCGCCGTCGAACAGGATCAGCGCCAGCGCCACCGAGCCGACCAGATAGGTGGTGGAGAGATCGTCGAATTTCAGGCCGCCCGGCCCGGCCTCGCCGGCCAGCATGCCGAGCACGAGAAAGACCAGCAGCAAAGGCGCGCCGAACCGCAGCGCTAGCAGGCTCGACAGAATGCCTGCCATCACCAGAACGGCGCCAAGCAGGATGGCTATGCTGACCGTGTCGAGAGAGTCCATTGCCTCTGTTTAGACGAGCAAATCACCGCTGTCGCATCCTTAGCGCCGCGATTGCTGCATCGCCACCTGCATTCTCGCCGGGTGATCAAATTGACGCGTGCGCTGCTCGTTGTTTGCCGGAGGGTTCAACCCGGCCCGGGAGCCCCACCCGACCCTCCCCCGCAAGGGTGCAAGGGCGGGAGAGGGGGGCGCTCAATCCGTGCACGGCGCGCTCCCTCGCCCGCTTGCGGGAGCGCGCCGTGCACGGAGAAGCGTTCGAGAGCCGCGTCGAGCCGTTCCATGCCCGCATGGCGGGCTTTCGCTTGCGCGAACCGCTGCGATGACTAGATTGGCCACACATCCTCCGTTTTCCCGAACCAGACCGGCCCGATGAGCTACGTGGACGCCTCCGACACCGCCCTGCGCAAGACCGGGCAGATCAAATTGCACGGCGCCGCCGGTTTCGCCGGCATGCGCAAGGCCGGGCAAATCGTGGCGCAATGCCTCGACGAACTGGTCGACATCGTCAAACCCGGGGTGCCGACCTCGCGGATCGACGACTTCGTCCGCGACTTCGCCTTCAGCCACGGCGCCTTCCCGGCGACGCTGATGTATCGCGGCTATCGCTATTCGACCTGCACCTCGATCAACCACGTGGTCTGCCACGGCATGCCGGGCGACCGGCCGCTGAAGGAAGGCGACATCGTCAATGTCGACGTCACCATGATCGTCGACGGCTGGTACGGCGATTCCAGCCGGATGTATCCGATCGGCCCGATCGCGCGCAAAGCCGAGCGGCTGATCGACGTCACCTACGAGTCGCTGCTGCGCGGCATCGCCGCGGTCAAGCCCGGCGCCACCACCGGCGACATCGGCCACGCGATCCAGAGCTTCGTCGAGCCGCAGCAGATGAGCGTGGTGCGGGATTTCTGCGGACATGGTCTCGGCCGGCTGTTCCACGACGAGCCGAACATCATCCATGTCGGCAGCCCGGGCCAGGGCGCGGTGCTGAAGCCCGGGATGTTCTTCACCATCGAGCCGATGATCAATCTCGGCAAACCTTATGTGAAGATCCTGTCCGACGGCTGGACCGCGGTGACCCGCGACCGCTCGCTGTCGGCGCAGTTCGAGCACTCGATCGGCGTCACCAAGGACGGCTGCGAGATCTTCACGCTGTCGCCGAAGCAACTCGACAAGCCGCCGTTCCAGAGCTGAGACGGGACTGCCATTCCGGGGCGCGACCTCGCCGAGTGGGCAAGCGCGCCGTGCCCAAGGTCGAAACGTTTGATGCGTGGGCACGGCATTTTGCGCCTCTGCCGCAACGTCACACGCCTCTCAGGATGATCACCGTCGGCGCGCCCGGTAGCGCGTCGCGCGAGATGCGGAGCGCGCTGTCGCCGCGCTGGTCGATCGCGAACGAACCGCCGATGCGGCGCATGAACTCGTCGAGCGGCGTCATGAAGCGGTGCATCGGCAGCACCACCGAGGCGCGCAGCCGCTTGGTGATCTGCGAGATGCCGTCGAGCGACATCGTGTAGCTGCCGTCGATCGGCACCATCAGAATGTCGATCCGGCCGATCGCGGCGAAATGGCTGTCGTCGAGCGTGGTGTGCAGATGGCCGAGATGGCCGATGCACAGGCCGGCGACCTCGAAGATGAAGATCGAATTGCCGTCCTTGATCATGCCGGCATTGCCGTCGTCGAACATATAGCGGCGGATGTCGGTGGTGACATTGCGGATCATCACGTCGCCGACCCGCAGCCGGACATGCGCCGGCTGGCCGTCGTCGCCCCAGCCGTGCAGCACGTGGGCGATCTTCGGATCGGGCGCCAGCGTGTAGTGCGTCGAATGCGCGCGGTTCATGGTGACGATGTCCGGCACGCGGCCGGTGTCGTAGGCGCCGTTGTAGTCGGTCGCGACCATCACGCCGCCGGGGGTTTCGATCGTATAGGTCGAGTGCCCGCGATAGGTGATCAGCACCTGCTCGGCCGCAGCCGTCCGCCGCAGACTGACCGGAATCGCGCGCGGCGGCGCTTGCGCCATCGCCAGACACTCGCTGCCGCGGAAGCCGTCCTCGGCCTGCGCCGGCGACAGCAGCGCGGCGAACAGCGCGACGAAGGCGGCAAGGCAGCGCAGCATGGCGTCACTCCCGGTCGGGCTCCGGCGGGGAGTTTAGCGCCGAATCGCGCCGACGCCAGCGCGACGCCACCGCGCAACGCTGGCATGATCCGGTTCCGGTTGACCGCGGCGACCCGGGCGGCCACGGTGCCGCGCCCTTCCAGCCCCGATCATTTCATGCTCAGCACCGCCTCGCTCTGGATTCCGTTCGCGCTCGTCGCCGCCCTCGGTCAGGTCGCGCGCAATGCGATGCAGCGCTCGCTGACCGGGCCGCTCGGCACCTGGGGCGCGACCAACATCCGCTTCCTGTTCGGGTTTCCATTCTCGATCCTGTTCCTGATCGTGGTGATCGCCGCCACCGGCGATGCGCTGCCTTGGCCGGGCCTCGATTTCTGGCCGTGGCTGCTGCTCGGCGCGCTGTCGCAGATCGCCGCCACCGGCCTGATGCTCGCGGCGATGAACGAGCGCTCCTTCGTCGTCACCACCGCCTATCTGAAGACCGAGGCGATCCAGACCGCGGTCTTCGGCTTCGTGTTCCTCGGCGATCGTCTGACCGTGCTGAAAGTCGGCGCGATCCTGATCGCCACCTTCGGCGTGGTGATCACCGCATTGCGGCCCGGCAGCGCGCGCAGCCTCGCCAGCCTGCGGCCGACGGCGCTCGGGCTGGCCGCCGCCGCCGGTTTCGCGCTGTCGGCGGTCGGGTTTCGCGGCGCGATCATCGTGGTGCCGGGCGTCAGCTTCGTCACCGCGGCGACGTTCACCCTCGTCTTCGCCCTCGGCGTCCAGACGCTGGTGCTGACGATCTATCTGCTGGCGCGCGCGCCGCAGGTGCTGCGCGACATCCTGCATCTGTGGAAGCCGTCGATGTTGGCGGGCTTCGTCGGCGCCGCGGCGTCGCAGTTCTGGTTCCTCGCCTTCGCGCTCACCGCCGCCGCCAATGTCCGCACCCTGGCGCTGGTCGAAGTGCTGTTCGCGCAGGCCGTCGCGTACTACTCGTTCAAGCAGCCGATGTCGGCCCGCGAACTCGGCGGCATCGCGCTGATCGTGCTCGGCGTCGCGCTGCTGGTCGCGGCGTGACCCGGGCGCGCCGCGCCGGCGAAACTCGACTGATTCAAGCAATGCGGCCTTCTCGCGTGCAGAGTCGTCATCCTGAGGTGCGCGCGTAGCGCGCCTCGAAGGATGCGGCCCGAGGTGCCTGCGGCCCATCTTCGAGGCCCGCCGCGCCGCGTACAGCGCGGCCCGGCGGGCACCTCAGGATGACGGCGGCAATCGGATAGCAAGCTGTGATTCCATCAAAATCAGAACTGCTCTAGTTCCCCGCCGCCGTCGCGCCGCGGGTGCGGGGGTCGGGGGCGCCGTGGAAGCCCACCGCATCGATGACGATGCTGTTCGCCGAAGTCTGGCCGAGCGGGGTGGCGATGCGGTGCCCCATCGCGCGCAACGCATTCAGCGTCGCGTCCGGAAAGCCGTGCTCGACGCGGACTTCGTCCGGCAGCCATTGATGATGCAGCCGCGGCGCGCCGACGGCGGCGGCGACGTTCATGCGATAATCGAGCACATCGACGATCACCTGCAGCACCGCCGAGATGATCCGGCTGCCGCCCGGCGAGCCGGTGACCAGCACCGGGCGGCCGTCCTTCAGCACGATGGTCGGCGACATCGACGACAATGGCCGCTTGCCGGGCGCCGGCAGGTTGGCGCCGAAGCCGACCAGCCCGTAGGCGTTCGACGCGCCCGGCGCGGCGGTGAAATCGTCGAGTTCGTTGTTGAGCAGCACGCCGGTGCCGTCGGCGACCAGCCCGACGCCGTAGGAGAAATTCAGCGTATAGGTGTTGCTGACGGCATTGCCCTGATCGTCGGCCACCGAATAGTGCGTGGTGTTCTCGCCCTCCTTCGGCTGCGGCAGCGCCTGCGTCGCGGGGGTCGCCCGGTCGGCGTCGATGCCCGCCCGCAGTGTCGCCGCATAGTCCTTCGACAGCAGCGTCGACAGTGGCGCGTCGACATAGGCCGGATCGCCGAGATAGCGGGCACGATCGGCATAGGCGCGCTTCATCGCCTCGATCAGCAGATGCAGCGATGGCGCGCTGCCCTGCGCCAGCGACGGCATCGGATAGCCTTCGAGGATGTTCAGCGTCTCGATCAGCACCACGCCGCCCGACGACGGCTGCGGCATCGCCACGATGTCGTAGCCGCGATAGGTTCCACGGACCGGCGCGCGGACGACCGCCTGATAGTTCGCCAGATCGTCCGTGGTGACGATTCCGCCGGCGTCCCGAATGCCGCGCGCCAATTTGTCGGCGACCTCGCCGCGATAGAAACCGTCCGGGCCCTTGTCGGCGATCGCCTGCAGGGTCGCGGCGAGATCGGGCTGCACCAGCCGGTCACCCTCGCGTAGCGGCGAGCCGTCGGGGCGGGCGAAGATCTTCCGCGTCGACGGCCAACGCGACAGCCAGGGATGCCAGTCCGGCAGCGTGTCGGCGGTGTCGGCGGCGATGGTGACGCCATCGCGCGCTAGCGCGATCGCCGGCTGCACGATCTCGGCGAGCGAGAACTTGCCGGAGCCGTATTTCTGAAGCGCCAGCGCCAGACCCGCGACCGTACCGGGCACGCCGATGCCGAGCGCGGATCGGCGCGACTTGTCCGGATCGGGCTTGCCGTCGGTGAGGAACATCTCGCGGGTTGCGGCCTGCGGCGCGGTCTCGCGATAGTCGATCGCGATGTCTTCGTTGGTCTTGGCGGCGTGGATCAGCATGAAGCCGCCGCCGCCGAGATTGCCGGCGCGCGGATAGGTCACCGCCATCGCAAAGCCGGTCGCCACGGCGGCATCGATCGCGTTGCCGCCGCGCGCGAGAAACTGCGCGCCGATCTCGGCCGAGAGCCGCTCCTGCGCCACCACCATGCCGTGTCGGGCGACGACGGCCGAGGCGACGCCCGGCGCCCGCGCCGCGCCGCCGCGCATGTCCTGCGCCGATGTCGCGATCGGCGTCACGACCAGCGCGACGATCACGACCAGCGCTGTCACAGCCTTGCGACGAAGCATCGCCATCGTGCGGAGCGGGGGTTCCGGCGGAGTAAGTGGCGGGGCAAGTGTTGTGCTGTCCTGCATGCCGGAATCCTATAGTGGTTTCGGCGCGACCCGCCAAATCCCGGCCGGGTCAGGGAACACAACATGACGTCATCGATCGGCTCGCACCTCTCGCGGGACAGTGTGCCGCGGACCTATCCGTCGCGCGCCGCGGTCACCGGCTGGATCCTGTTCGACTGGGCGGCGCAGCCCTATTTCACGCTGATCACCACCTTCATCTTCGCGCCCTATTTCGCCACTTACGTCGCGCCCGACCCGGCCACCGGGCAATCGCTGTGGGGCTTCGCGACGGCGGCGAGCGGCCTCCTGATCGCCTTGGCCTCGCCGATCCTCGGCGCGGTCGCTGATGCGAGCGGCCGACGCAAGCCTTGGATCGCGGTGTTCGGCGCGATGCTGGTGATTGGTTCGTCACTGATGTGGTTCGGCCGGCCGGGCGATGCCGACGTGATCCTGCCGCTGCTGATCGCCTACGCGATCGCGACCATCGGGGTCGAATTCGCCACCGTGTTCAACAATGCGATGATGCCCAATCTGGTGCCGCCGGAGAAGATCGGCCGCCTGTCCGGCACCGGCTGGGCCACCGGCTATGTCGGTGGCATTCTCGCGCTGATTCTCGTGCTCGGCTTCCTCGCCGCCAATCCGCAGACCGGCAAGACCCTGATCGGCGTCACACCGCTGTTCGGGCTCGACGCCGCGAGCCACGAGGGCGACCGCATCACCGGCCCGCTCACCGGGCTGTGGTTCATGGTGTTCGTGCTGCCGATGTTTCTGCTGACGCCGGATTTTCCCGCCAAGCTGTCTGTGAAGGCGGCGGTGCGCGAGGGCCTGCGCGAATTGGGCGAGACGCTGCGCGACCTGCCGCACCGGCGCTCGCTCGCCTCCTTCCTGCTCGCCAACATGATCTACACCGACGGCCTGGTCTCGCTGTTCGCGTTCGGCGGCATCTACGCCACCGGCACGTTCGGCTGGGGCACTATCCAGATCGGCAGCTTCGGCGTGATTCTGGCGATCGCCGCGACCTTCGGCGCCTTCATCGGCGGCCGGCTCGACGACGCGCTCGGATCGAAGCGCGTGATCGCCGGATCCATCGTGCTGCTGCTGATCGCGATCTGCGGCATCCTGCTGATCGATCCGTCGCACATCCTGTTCGTCGAGGTGACGCCGCCGCAGCCCGGCGGCGCGCTGTTCGCCGCACCCGCCGAGCGCGCTTATTTGCTGCTCGGCTGCCTGATCGGCATCGCCGGCGGGCCGCTGCAGGCGGCATCGCGCACGCTGCTGATCCGGATCGCGCCGCGCGACCGGATCGCGCAATATTTCGGCCTGTTCGCGCTGACCGGAAAAGTCACGTCGTTCGTCGGCCCCTTGCTGATCGCCACCGTCACCGCCATCACCGCCAGCCAGAAGGCCGGCATGGCGGTACTGGTGCTGTTCTTCGTCGGCGGCCTGACGCTGCTGACGAGGGTGCGGGATTAGTTAGGGGCACCGCCTCTCCCACAACAATCGTCGTCACCCGCGCAGGCTGGTGATCCAGTCCGGCGGCGCGCCGCCGATATTCACCGCAACCGCCCTGGAATACTGGGTCGCCCGCATGCGCGGGCGATGACGGTGGTTGAGTTGATGAACTAACAACACCCGCAGCCTGCTCCCTCGCCCCGCGCTTGCGGGGAGAGGGCTGGGGTGAGGGGCGACGCGGGCACTGAGGCTCGGCTGCGCGGAGACGCCCCCTCACCCGACCGGCTACGCTGCGCTTCGCCGGCCGACCTCTCCCCGCGCGCGGGGAGAGGTGAAGGATGCTCAGTGCCGGAAATGCCTGGTCCCGGTGAACACCATCGCGATGCCGGCTTCGTCCGCGGCCTTGATCACTTCGTCGTCGCGCACCGAGCCGCCGGGCTGGATCACCGCGGTGGCGCCGGCTTCGATGCAGGCCAGCATGCCGTCCGCGAACGGGAAGAACGCGTCCGAGGCCACCACCGACCCCTTGGTCATCGGCGCGGCCAGCTTCAGCTCGGCGGCTGCATCCTGGGCTTTACGCGCGGCGATGCGGGCGGAATCGACACGGCTCATCTGGCCGGCGCCGATGCCGACGGTGGCGAGATCCTTGGCGTAGATGATGGTGTTGGACTTGACGTGCTTGGCGACCCGGAACGCGAATTTCAGGTCGCGCAGCTCGGCCTCGGTCGGCTGCCGTTTGGTGACGACCTTGAGCGCCATGTCGTCGACCACGGCATTGTCGCGCGACTGCACCAGCAGCCCGCCGGATACGCTCTTGTAGGTCAGGCCGGCGGCGCGCGGATTCGGCAGGCTGCCGGCCAGCAGCAGCCGCAGATTCTTCTTCGCCGCGACGATCGCGATCGCTTCCTCGGTCGCCTCGGGCGCGATGATCACTTCGGTGAATATCTCGACAATCGCGCGCGCGGCTTCGGCGTCGAGCGTGCGGTTCAGCGCGACGATGCCGCCGAACGCCGACGTCGAATCGCAGGCCAGCGCCTTGCGATAGGCGTCGAGCAGGTTTGAGCCTTCGGCGACGCCGCAGGGATTGGCGTGCTTGACGATGACGCAGGCTGCGGTGCGCTTGGCGTCGAATTCGCCGACGCATTCATAGGCCGCGTCGGTGTCGTTGATGTTGTTGTAGGACAGTTCCTTGCCCTGCACCTGCCGCGCGGTGGCGACGCCCGGGCGCTTCTCCGGCGTGGCGTAGAACGCCGCGGTCTGATGCGGGTTCTCGCCGTAGCGCAGGCTCTGGATCAGCCGGCCGCCGACGGCGCGGAAATCCGGCGCGTCGGTCTTCAATTGCTGCGCGAACCAGTTGGAGATCGCGGCGTCATAGGCCGCGGTGCGGGCATAGGCCTTGGCGGCGAGCCGCTTGCGCAAGCCGTGCGAGGTGGCGCCGCCATTGGCCGCGAGCTCGTCGAGCACCGCCTGATAGTCGGAGGACTCCACCACCACGGCGACGTCGTCGTGGTTCTTCGCCGCCGCGCGGATCATCGCCGGGCCGCCGATGTCGATATTCTCGATGCAGTCCTCGTAGGAGCCGCCTTTGTCGACGGTGGCCTCGAACGGATACAGATTGACCACCAGCAGGTCGATCTGGGCGATGCCGTGCGCCGCCATCGCCTGCTTGTGCTCGTCATTGTCGCGGACCGCGAGCAGGCCGCCATGCACCTTCGGGTGCAGCGTCTTGACCCGGCCGTCCATCATCTCGGGAAAGCCGGTGATCTCGGAGACGTCCTTGACGGGCAGCCCGGCCGCCGCGATCGCCTTGGCGGTGCCGCCGGTCGAAACCAGCTCGACACCATGTCCGGCCAGCGCGCGGGCGAAATCGATCAGCCCCGATTTGTCGGAAACGGACAACAGAGCGCGGGTCACGCGGCGCGGAAGATCGGTCATGGGAAACGTCCTGTGGCGGGAAAACGCCCGCCTAGCACGGTTTTCCGCGCGATGAAACCGGCCAAAACGGCGGGTCTGGGGCCCGCCTGCGGCATTCGACGCTACAGCGGCAATTCCGGCTCGCGGCGGGCGGCGCGACGGGCGGAAGTCTGCTGCGGCGAAGTATTGGAGCGGATGAAGCTCCAGCGGATGTTCGGCGCCTCGATCGAATTCTGCCGGATCACGATCTGGGTGGTGCGGCGCGGCCCGTCATTGCCGGCCAGGAAGACGCTGTCTTCGAGATCGACCTTGTCGTCGAGCGCCTCGAAGGTCCAGACCTCGCGATTGGGCAGCACCAGCATCACGCCATGCGCGTCGCCGAGCCGGCTCGCCTTGATCGACGGGTGCAGATGGAAGCGGATCGCGTAGTCGGCCTGCCCGGCGCGATGGCGGCCGCCCTGCGCCGGCGACAGCGTGTCCTCGCCGTCGACCCTGGAGCCGTCGTGCTTCACCATGATGACGCGCTGATGGATCACTCCGAACCTGTCGCGATAGCCGTCATGCGAAGTGGTCAGCAGAACCCCGTTGGCGACCGCCTCGCGGCGGTTGTCGACCCGCGTCGGACCGCTGACGATCGGTGCGCCCTGCAGCAGTCGCTTCATCGACGAGCGCTCGACGAATTGGCAGGACGAGGTGTCGTGGCAGGTGACGGTGGAATGCGCCGCGGTCGAGCGCGCGAAGCCGCGCCAGCTCTCGCGGTTGGTGCCCGGCATCCCGCAATTGGTGACGATCCGGCACTGCCCCGACGACAGTTCGAACGACAGGCAGCCGGCATGGGCGTCCTGGCTGACATTGGCCGGCGGCGGCAGTCCGGCGTCGGCGATCACCAGCGTCGAACCGGCGTCGATGCGCTGATAGCCGGAATGCGGCATGCTCGGCATCGGAATGCCGTGGCTGTCGTCATAGGCGAGCAGCGTCGCCAGCAGATCCGACGGCGTGCCGCTCATGCCGTTGAACAGCGCGATGTTGCCGTCGCCGTGGCGGAAGAACCGCAGCATCGGCATCATCCGATCGATCGCGTTCAGGAGCGCCGGCGGCGGCGCGATGTTTCGCGCGGCAAACGTCTGGCGCAACGGCAACAGGTCGATCAGCAGTTCGATCAGCGCGCCGGGATTGCGCGAGAAGTGCCCGCCGTCCGGCAGGATCTGGCGCTGCAATTCGTCGGACAACCGCTTGGTCGCGGCGCGGATGTTGCGCGCCTGATTGGCGAGGCAGAGCGCCGCGTAGCACAGCGCGATCATCACCTGCAGCCGCGCCACGCCGTCCGGCACGTCGAGCAGCGCGTAGCGCAGCGCGCGGATCTCGCGGGTCAGGCCGCGCAGATAGCGGCGATAGAATTTGCCGTCGGTGTCGCCGAGCACCAGCGGCGCCTGCGACAGCAGCGAGATCACCCGCCGCGCCATCACGTCCGGGCGGCGGCCGACGGTGCGGTTGCGCGCCATGTTGCCGAGCCAGTCGTCGACCAGCGAGCGGGCGTTGGCGCGGGTGATCGCGGTGTCGGCGGCGCGCAGATGGCGTAGCCAGCCGAAGCCGAACAAAGCGGCTTCCCAATCGTCCGACGGCGGCTCCAGATCGAAGATCGAGCGGCCGTGGCAGGTGACGATCTTGCCGGCGAACACGAAGCGCCCGGCATAGATCTCGGCGGCCCGGGTGGCGTCGGCGGTGCGCAGATCGTGCGGGGCGATGATCAGCCGGTCGGTGCGGCCGGGCCACAGCCGGGACAGCGCCACCGATCCGCCGGAGGCGCGCGCCACCATGTTCCGCGCGAAGCGGCCCACGATCAGGCTCGAGATCCGTCTGCGGTGGGCGGGTGACACGCGTGCTAATGCCCCGGGGTCATACAGCGCATCGACGGCCTGCTGCGGCCGTCGGGCTGCGGGTTTCAGATTCAGCAAGACGTCCGCGACCTTCGCGGTCCAAAGCGGCTTTGTCTGAAACAGCTCTGCGGGCATCTGCGCGGCGGAGGCGAAAGGGTGTTGTGAACCAAAGCAACCTCGGATTAACGAAAATTCGTTTCAAATCCTTTTAATCCGGAATTGACCATGCACACACCCTGCTGTTGGGCGGGGTGTGGACGAGCGACCTTCCGCGCACCCAGACGGGCGCCCGGCATCGAATTTCAAAGCGATTACAGGGACTTCGTCAGACGTGCGGCGTAGAACCCGTCGAACCCCGCGAGCCTCGGATCGGCATGGGGCAGATGCGACGGCAGCGTCCGGACGTCGCCATCCGCGGTGACGATCTCAGCCAGGCCGGCGACCTCGGCGGGCTCCACCGGGACGCGTCGCATCCCGGGCTCGGCATCGAGCAGCGCGCCGACCACCTGCTCACCCTCCTCGGGCTCCAGCGAACAGGTGCAATAGACCAAGGTGCCGCCGGGCTTGAGCAGCGCGACCGCCTTCTGCAGCAGCCGGCCCTGCACCGCCGACAACGCGCCGATGTCGCTCTCCTGCTTCAGCCAGGCGACATCGGGATGGCGGCGGATGGTGCCGGTCGAGGCGCAGGGCGCGTCGATCAGCACGCCGTCGAAACTGCCGGGCGCATCACTGCGCCATTCGGTGGCGTCGGCGACGCTGGTCTCCGCTTCGAGCGCCAGCCGCGCCAGATTCTCCCGCAGCCGCGCCACCCGCGCCGGCGAGCGGTCGATCGCGCTGACCCGCGCGCCGGCCTGCGCCAGTTGGGCGGTCTTGCCGCCGGGCGCAGCGCAGAGGTCGGCGACCGATTTGCCGGCAAGATCGCCGAACAGCCGCACCGGCAACGCGGCGGCGGCGTCCTGTACCCACCATTGCCCGTCCTCGAAGCCCGGCAGCATCTTCACCGAGCCCTGCAGCAGCGTCCTCACCGTGCCGGTCGGCAGCCTTTCGCCATACAATCGCCCCGCCCAATGCTCGGCATCGGATTTCACCGTGATGTCGAGCGAGGGTTCGTGGCTGATCGCCAGCGCGATCGCCTTGGCGGCGTCCTCGCCATAATGCGCGCGCCACCGCGCCATCAGCCATTCCGGCACATCGAGCGCCTGACCGGCCGCGGCGTCGATCAAAGGCTGCCCTTCACGCGCGCAGCGCCGCAGCACCGCGTTGACGAGGCCGGCATATTTCGCAGCACGACGGTCGGATTGTACCAGCCGCACCGACAGATCGACGGCGGCGTGATCCGGCACGTCCATCCACAGAATCTGCGCGGCGCCGATCAGGAGCGCGCTCTTGGCGCGCGGCGCATCGGTCGGGACGCCGCGATCGAGCATCCGCGCCAAAAGGTGTTCGAGCGTGCCGAGCCGGCGCAGGATCGTCGCCACCAGCCGGCGCATCAGCGCGCGGTCGCGATCCGGCAACGTCTTGAGCCCGGGATGTGCGGCGGGACCTTCGAGCTGGTCGTCGAGCATCCGGCGCTTCTGCAGGACGCCGTCCAGGATGTCGGCGGCGATCCGGCGCGCTGCCAATCCGGGCACCTCCGACGGCTGTGCGAATCTTGGAGCAGGCATGGATTGAGGGTATCACATTGGAGGGGATGATGCCGCGCGCGAGGCGGCGCGAATCCAGCGATGGATGGCAGGTGAATATGCCGATTCTAAGAATCGCCGCGACGCCGCCGCGTTGTGCTGACATAGACCAAACGATCGAACCGCGCGCAATGAAAGGCCAGGCCGATGACGAAATCTGATCTGCAGACCATGCCGGCCGCGCCGACCGAACCGCCGCGCAAGGAACTTCCCGACGCAGCGAAGCGCGCGCTGGCCGAAGCCGAGGCGCGACGCGTCGAAGCCGCGCAACACGCCGCGGCGCGCGCGAAGGAGTATCAGGGTCCGAAGGGCCCCGAGCCGACCCGCTACGGCGACTGGGAAGTCAAAGGCATCGCGTCGGATTTCTGACGCGGGCAAATTCACCCGGCATTGCTGTCGCACATCTCCGATCGCGGTGATCTGTCGATCGTGACTTGCTGGGCGAGACGACTCGCGTTATCGTAGGAATATGTCCCCACGATTTAGAACAAACCCGGCACGAATCGCGCGACTGCCCTGGCGCGGGCGGCTGCGGTCGATCTGGCCCTGGGTGTTCGTGCTCGGCGTCGCGGCCGGGACGATGCTGCCGGCGCGGCATTGGGTGCAGTGGCCGTGGTCGACGACCGATTTGCAGGCGATCAGGAACGACAGCGAGACGGTGTGGCGGCGGGCCGGGAATCCCAGCGTGCGGCATCCGGTCGACGTGCTCTACACGATCGACGGCGACACGTTCGAGGCGCGGGTGCATCTGTGGCCGGGGACGGACCTCGCGACCCGGGTCCGGCTGCGCGGCATCGATGCGCCTGAACTCAAGGCGCAATGCGCGCAGGAGCTGAAGCTGGCCGAGGCCGCGGCCGGCGCGCTGCGCGAGGTGCTGCGCCAGGGCGAGGTCGCGATCTACAATATCGGTCCCGACAAATATCAAGGCCGCGTCGTCGCCGACGTCGCCACCAGGCGCACACCCAATGTCTCCGCCGCGCTGATCGAGGCCGGTTACGCCCGCGCCTATGGCGGCGGACATCGCAACGGCTGGTGCAGCGGGCGCTGACGCGCCGCCGATCGCGGCCGCTCAGACGGCGACGGCCGCAAAGCCGACGCAGGCCCTGCCGATCTCGGCGACGTGGCGGTGATCGGTGCCGCAGCAGCCGCCGAGGACCCGCATGGTCGGATAGTTCTGCCGCAGCGCCCGGTAGCGCCGGCCGAGATCCGCCGGATCGCCGGCATCGAGCGTGGTCGAATCGTCGAGCTCGGCGTGGCTTTTGGTCGAGGCGTTGGCGCGGACGCCCTGAACCCGCCGCATCCACGGCGCGTCGGCCGACAGCGCGTGTTCGAAGTGCGCCGGATGGGCGCAGTTGATCATGTAGTAGGCCGGCGACGCATCGGTGGCGGCGTCGACCGCCTCGATCGCATCGCCGAGCACGCCCCCGCTGGCCAGCCGGCCGTCGGTCTCCACGGTGAAGGAAATCACGCAGGGCATCGCGGCCGCCTTGGCGGCACGGGCGATGCCGGTGGCCTCGCCGACGCTTGTCAGCGTGTAGGCAGTCACCATGTCGACCTCCGAGGCGGCGAACGCCTCGATCTGCGGCCGGTGATACGCCTCGGCCTCGTCGGCGTCGATGGCGCTCGACTTGTAGCCGTCGCCGCGCGGGCCGATCGCGCCGTTGAACACGCACGGCATGTCCGGGCTTTCCCAACGCGCGCGCAGCGGCGCCAGCAGTTCGACAGCGGCGAGGTTGACGGCGCGCAGCGCGGCGGCGTCGTAGCCGAGACGGGCGCCCCAATCGGCATTGGCACGCCAGGTCGGGGTGTCCAGCACGAAGCCTGTGCGCTGCTCGCGAGCGATCGTCAGATAGGTCTCGTAGTAGCGCTCGAGCCGGGCGCGACCGTCGGCCGAACCGAGCAGGACGAAAGAGGCGAAATGCGGCAGGTCGATCCCCTCCTGGAAGATCAGTGTGGTTTCCATGCCGCCGTCGGTGAGAAACAATCCGTCGCGACATTGCGGCAGGCGGTGTCGATACTTGGCCATGGGCATCCTCCGGGATGTGAATTTCCGAGTTGCGCGACGGGGCGCGCGCGGCTCGAATGACCGGATTGGTGCCGCAATCAGCCGCAGCGAACCAGCCGACTCGCGGTGCACTGAACCGCTGCCCTTGAAACGCGACATAGAACAAAGGCTTGGGCCAACGCCGCGGCGGCGATGCCGGCACTGGCCGCAGCGCCCGGCACGAAAACCGCACCGCCGGTCAAGTTTTCTGGAGGACGCGATGGCGAAAGGCGCAGTCACTCGCGAGCGCATCCTGGAAATCGCCGAAGCCGCCGTGCTCGCCAAGGGCTTCGGCGCGACCTCGATCGAGGAAGTGATCGCCGAAGCCGGGCTCACCAAGAGCGGCTTCTTCTATCACTTCCGCGACAAGAACGAACTCGCGCGGGAAATGCTGCGGCGCTATGTCGAGAGCAACGACCGGCTGTTCGACGACGTGTTCGCACGGGGCCGGCAATTGTCCGACGATCCGCTGCAGGCGTTTCTTATCTCGCTGAAGCTGCTCGCCGAAGTGATGGCCGATCTGCCGAGCGGCCATCCCGGATGCCTGATCGCCAGCATCTGCTATCAGGAGCGGCTGTTCGACCGCGAGGTCCGCGAACTGACGGCGCAATCGGTGCTGAGCTGGAATGCGCGCTTCCGCGCGATCCTCGACGGCATCGCCGCGGTGCATCCGCCGCGCGAGCCGGTCGAGCTCGGCGACCTCGCCGACATGCTGTCCTGCGTGGTCGATGGCGGCATCATAATGTCGAAGACACTGAACGATCCGCGCCGGCTGGAGCGACAGATCCTGACCTTCAGGATCTGCGTGAAGCTGATCTTCGCGCCGCCGATCAACTGACTAGCGGCTTTGCTCCGGTTCCGCGCCGAGCCCGAGCGCTTCGGCCATCACCCGGAACACATCGGTGTTCTCCATCGAGCCGCGAACCCGGTCGCTGCCCGGCCCCGCCGCGGTGAGGATCACGTCCTCGCCGGAATGCACGCTGGCGTTCATCATCGCCGGCAGATTGCCGAGCCGCAGCACCGCCCCCGGCACGGCCTTGTACTTCTCGTTGGCCTTGAAGGTGCCGGGCTTGTCGCCGGCTTCGGTCGGCTGGTTCGGGCCGTCGAGCTTCGGCCGCAGCGTCTCGTAGTGATCGGGCAGGCTAGCCGAGAAGATCGCCAAGCGGCGACTGACGTCGACGCGGTCCGGATAGCCGTCCTTGTCGGGCGCCGGGTAGTTCGGGAACCCGGCCCTCTGATACACGCCGATGCGCTCGCGCAGCGGCACGTTCTCGCCCTCGGCGAGGTCGTCGCGCACGGTGCCGACCAGCGCGTTGGGATGGTTGTGATCGGCGACCACCAGGATCAGCGTGTCGTCGCCGCGTGCCCGGGCCCAGTCACGCGTTTGCCGCACCGCATTGTCGAGCATGATGGTGTCGTAGACCGCGCGCTCCATGTCGAGCGCGTGGGCGTATTTGTCGATCATGCCGGATTCGACCATCAGGAAGAAGCCGGCTTCGTTCTTCGACAGCACATCGAGCGCGACCGCGACCTGCTCTGTCAGATCGGGCTGATCCGGATTCTTCGCGACGCCGCCGCCTTTCAGGAAGCGGCGATCGAGCACGCCGTCCATATTGCCGGGCGCGAACAGGCCGAGCAGTTTTCGCGTGTCGGGCTTGCCGGCCGCGGCCAGCTCGGTCGCACTGGTGGCGACCGCGTAGCCGGCGTCGCGGAACTTCGCCAGATAGTCGACGTCGTCCTTGCGCTTGCCCTGCGCGCTCTTCGGCAGGAAATACGCGGCGCCGCCGCCCATCAGCACCTCCGGCTTGGCATCGAGGAATTGCGCGACGATGTCGTCGTAGGCGGCGCGGCGGCGGGTATGGGCGATCACCGCCGCCGGCGTCGCGTCTTCGACCTCGGTGTTGGTGACGATGCCGATCGACAGCCCGAGCCGCCGCTTGGCCAGCGAGGCCAGCGTCTCGACCCTGGGATCGTCGAGCGGGCTGGCGGTGCGGTCGGCATAGACGCCCATCGCATTGACCGCGGCCTTGTGGCCGGTCGCATAGGCGCTGGCGGCATTGGCGGAATCGGTGATGATCGAATCGCTGCCGGCGGTCGACACCAGCGCCATCTGCGGCATGTCGTCGATCGCCAGCTTGCCGCCGGCGCGGCCTTCCTTGATTCCCTTCGACAGCAGCCGCGCCGCGACGCGATGCGCCGGCGACAGCCCGTCGCCGATGAACAGGATGACGTTCTTGGCCTTGCGCGGCCCGGTGTCGTACACCGTCCAGCCGACGCTGCGGCGGCTGGCGCCGTCGCCGGCCTCGATCGTGTAGGCGCCGGGCTTCTCCAGCACGACATCGCGCAGCAGCAGCGCCGATTGCGGCCGGCCGTCCTCGCGCGCGATCAGCTCCGGCGCCTTGCCGAACACGGTGGCTGCATCCGCGCCGTTGATCGTGAGCGTCGCCTTGTCGGGCGCGACCTCGCCGCGGAACTCGACCTTGAGGTCGAACCGCGCGCCGGCGAGAATTTCGGCGCGGTCGATCGGATAGATCGTCTGCGCCGAGGCGGACGAAATCAGCACCAGCAAGGCAACAAAGGGGGCGACGAAACGCATCATGGGAACGGCTCCGGATCGGAGCGCGGACCGTATGGGCGGCAAATGACGGTTCGATGACGGTGTTTAGCAGCGGCAGTCATTCCGGGACGCGCGCAGCGCGACCCCGGAATGACTGTGAAGGCCCTCAGCCCTTGTCGTTCTCGAGCTTCGGGATGTGCGAGCCCTCGCCGGCCGACAGCAGGCCGGCTTTGGCGAAGATATCCAGCTTGGCGCGGGTGTCGGCGATGTCGAGGTTGCGCATCGTCAGCTGGCCGATGCGATCGGCAGGCGTGAACGGCGCGTCCTCAACCTTCTCCATGCTGAGCCGCTCGGGCGCATAGGTCAGGTTCGGGCTCTGCGTATTCAGGATCGAGTAGTCGTTGCCGCGGCGCAGTTCCAGCGTCACCTCGCCGGTGATGGCGCGCGCCACCCAGCGCTGCGCGGTCTCGCGCAGCATCAGCGCCTGGGAATCGAACCAGCGGCCCTGATACAGCAGCCGGCCCAGCTTCATGCCGCTGATGCGGTACTGCTCGATGGTGTCTTCGTTGTGGATGCCGGTGACGAGGCGCTCATAGGCGATGTGCAGCAGCGCCATGCCGGGCGCCTCGTAGATGCCGCGGCTTTTGGCCTCGATGATGCGGTTCTCGATCTGGTCGCTCATGCCGAGGCCGTGGCGGCCGCCGATCGCATTGGCCTCGAGGAACAGCGCGACCGGATCGGCGAAGGTCTGGCCGTTGAGCGCCACCGGCTGGCCCTCCTCGAACCGCACGCTGACGGTCTCGGCCTTGACGGCGCAATCGTCGCGCCAGAACGGCACGCCCATGATCGGATTGACGATCCTGATGCCGCTGTCGAGGTGTTCGAGATCCTTCGCCTCATGGGTGGCGCCGAGCAGATTGCTGTCGGTCGAATACGCCTTTTCCGAACTCATCTTGTAGGCGAAGCCGGCGGCGGTCATGAACGCCGACATCTCGGCGCGGCCGCCGAGTTCGTCGATGAACTGCTGATCGAGCCAGGGCTTGTAGATCCGCAGCTCCGGGTTGGTCAGCAGCCCGTAGCGGTAGAACCGCTCGATGTCGTTGCCCTTGTAGGTCGAGCCGTCGCCCCAGATGTTGACGCCGTCTTCCTTCATGGCCGACACCAGCATCGTGCCGGTGACGGCGCGGCCGAGCGGCGTGGTGTTGAAATAAGCGATGCCGCCGGTCGAGACATGGAAGGCGCCGGCCTGGATCGCGGCGATGCCCTCGTGCACGAGCTGGGAGCGGCAATCGACCAGACGGGCCTTCTCGGCGCCGAACTCCATCGCCTTGCGCGGAATCTCGTCGTAGTCGGCCTCGTCGGGCTGTCCGAGATTCGCCGTATAGGCGAACACACGGGCGCCCTTCTGCTTCATCCACAGCAGCGCCGCGCTGGTGTCGAGCCCGCCCGAAAACGCGATGCCGACGTTTTCACCTTTGGGCAGGCTTTTCAGAATCGTACTCATGGGACTTCCAATCGGCTGGGGCGGTTTGCGGCGCGAATATCAAACTTCGTGCCGACGGGCACGCGTTTTCATTGCGACGGGCCTGGTGAATGTCGCTCAGACCGCGGGCGCGGGCGTCGGTGCCGGCCCGACATCGCGGCCGCGGCGCTTCTGCCGCCACCGATACAGCGGCCAGAACGCCCGGGTCAGCGCCGCGTCGACACCGGCATCGGTGGTCCGGCTCCAGGCCCAGCGATAGATCAGCGCGTAGAGCAGCCAGATCACCAGGAATGTGACGAGGCCCGCGATCGCCACGTCGGTGAAGAAATGCCCGCCGAACGCGATGCGCAATCCGCTGGTGACGGTGCCGAACACGAAGGCGGCCGCATAGGCGTAGGGCCGCACCGCGGGCGGCGTCAGCGCCGCGGGCGCGAAGGTCCAGTACGCCGTCGCGCCCTCGCCGGAGAAGAACGAACAGTTCTTCGGGCAGGCGCCGCGCGGGTCCCACCACGCCTTGAACTGCCACGGGCCGTTGAATTCGGCGACCGCGGCGGGGCGCGGCCGGCCCCAATGGGTCTTGAAGGTCAGATTGGTGAGGATGCCGGCCGACAGCGTGATCGAGATCAGCAGGAACGCGACGGTGCGGCCCGGCATCACCAGCGGCCGGTCCGGGCGCACCATCTTGAACACCAGCGCGAAGATCGACGGCGCGGCGATCGCCCAGGCGATCCACATCGCCAGATTGCGCAAGAATTCGAGATCCTGGTCCAGACGCATCGGGAAAGTCTTGGCGGCGGGATCGTAGAACAGCCCGGCCAGCCACAAATCCAGCCCCGGGAAAAGCCCGAACACCAATCCGATCGCAGCGAACAGCGCCAGCGCGATGACAAGTCCCGTACGGTTCATGGCGGGGGTTTAACCGAGGCGGCGGGGGATGAAAAGGCGGGCGGCCGGCGTTCGCGAAGCTGCGGCTGCGGCTCGCGGTCTCAGGGCGCCGGTGGAGATGGCGGGACTTGCGGCGCCGGAGCCGGTGGGGCCGGCGGACGGTCATGCTGCGGCAGCGGCCGCCGCGGCGGGTCGCGCCACAGGCCGGCATTGCGGCCGGCGATCAGCCAGTAGACCAGCCCGCCGATGATGCCGGCGCCGGTCATGATTTCGAGATGCCGCCGCACGATGCCGTCGAACTGCAGCGTGCCGGGGTCGAACGGCACCAGCCCGAGATAGCAGCCGACGCCGACCAGGCCGCCGCCGATCGCATAGGCCAGTGCGCTGCGGATCGAAAACGCTTCGGTCACCAGCACGACGATCAGCGCCGGCAGCAATGCGAATCCGGATACGAAGATGAAGCCGAACCCCATGACGATATTGAGCGCATCGGGATCGAGCGGGCCGCCGGCGAGGTCGCTCAGTTCGGGAAACAGCATCGTGCCGACCACCACGAGCCCGGCCGCGAGGCTGGCGAACAGGAAGCCGAAGGCGATGGCGAACAGCCGGCCGATCAGCGACACCACGATCTCCACGAGGCTTCGCCGTCATCCTGAGGTGCGAGCTCTTGCGAGCCTCGAAGGATGACTTCGCACGCGCATCCTTCGAGGCGCACCGCAAGCGCGGCGCGCACCTCAGGATGACGCTGGTCAGGGCGCGCCCGCATCAATCCGTCATCGCCATGGCGCGGAGCGCGTCGCGTTCGCGGACCGAGAGCTTTTCGGTCTCCGACTTCAACTGGCCGCAGGCGGCCAGGATATCTCTTCCGCGCGGGGTGCGGACCGGCGAGGAATAGCCGGCGTTGAAGATGTATTCAGAGAATTTCTCGATCTGGTCCCAATCCGAGCACTCGTATTTCGAGCCGGGCCACGGGTTGAACGGGATCAGATTGATCTTGGCCGGAATGCCCTTCAGCAACTGCACCAGCCGCCGCGCATCGTCGAGCGAATCGTTGACGCCTTTCAGCATCACATATTCAAACGTGATGCGGCGCGCATTCGAGGCGCCGGGATAGTCGCGGCAGGCCTGCAGCAGTTCCTTCAGCGGATATTTGCGGTTCAGCGGCACCAGTTCGTCGCGCAACTCATCCCGCACCGCATGCAGCGAGATCGCCAGCATCACGCCGATTTCCTCGCCGGTGCGGATGATGTTCGGCACCACGCCGGAGGTCGACAGCGTCACCCGCCGCCGCGAGATGCCGATGCCCTCATTGTCGGTGACGATCAGCAGCGCGTCGCGCACCGCCTCGAAATTGTACAGCGGCTCGCCCATGCCCATCATCACCACGTTGGTGACCAGGCGGTTGCCGTTCGGGGTCTCGCGGTCGATCCAGTCGCCCAGGCGGTCCCGCGCCACCATCACCTGGCCGACGATTTCGCCGGCGGTGAGGTTGCGCACCAGCCGCTGGGTGCCGGTGTGACAGAACGAGCAGTTCAGCGTGCAGCCGACCTGGCTGGAGACGCACAGCGTGCCGCGGTCGGTCTCCGGGATGTAGACACACTCGACCTCGTGAGCCTTCTGCACGTCGTCGCCGCTCGGCAGCCGCAGCAGCCATTTGCGGGTGCCGTCATTGGAGATCTGCTCGGCCACCACTTCGGGCCGGTCGACCGTGCAATGCTCCGCCAGCGTCGCCCGCATCTCCTTGGAGACGTTGGTCATTTCGGCGAAATCGCGAGCGCCGCGGACATACATCCAGTGCCACAGCTGCTGCGCCCGCATCTTGCGCTGCGCCGGCGCCACGCCGATCGCGCCGAGCCGCTCGGCCAGTTCGGCGCGCGACAGCCCGATCAGCGACGGCTTGGCCGGCGGAACGTAGGTCTCCAGCGGAATCTTTTCGAGCGGGGCGGCGGATGCAGCGAGGGTCATGGCGGTCCGGTTCAGGCGGGCCGACACGCCCGCGTCAAGCACAGCAGCCTCATCCTGAGGAGCGGCCGGAGGCCGCGTCTCGAAGGATGAGCTGAGTTACAAACCTCATGGTTCGAGACGCCCGCTGACGCGGGCTCCTCACCATGAGGCACAGACGCGAGCGTCCGCGTCACGAAATCATCCGTCAGATAGGCTTTTTCGACGGTTCTGCAAAGCCGCGAATCGGGGCAGCCGCCCCGCTCAGCCGCCGCAGTTCTGCGCCACCTTGTCGAGCGCCTGGGCCAGGCCCTTCAGCGAAAACGAGTCGGTGGTCGCGGTTCCCTTGGTGGAAACGCCCTTGACGGTGACCTCCGCGCCCTTGCGCAGGGCCTCGACCAGACGGTCTTCCTCGGCGGCATTCTTGATCCAGAGGCCATCGCCCTGGGTATACATCGCGAACGACGCGCCGCCGACTTCCATGGTCGATTCCGAGCCCGGCTTCAGCGGATAGCCGATCATCACCGAAACCTCGTTGACCACCTTTTCGGCCGGGCGGGTCGAGATGAAGGTATAGGCCGGATCGCGCGGCCGGTTCGGCGGGTTGGTCTTGGACGACGACGGCTTGGCGAGCACGAAGCAGACCCGCTTGCCGTTCGGCGTCGCCATATAGGCACCCCAGCTGCCGAACTGGCCGATCAAAGTCGGCTCCGGGCTGTTGGACGCCGCGGCGGCCGATTCCGGCTTGGCAGGCGCGCCCTTCGACGCCGGACGCGCCTGTGCGGCGCTGCCCGCACCCCACAGCATCGCCCCCGCAACGGCGGCAATCAAAATTCGCCTCGCACTCATGGACAATTCCGTCATGGGCAAGTCTGGTCCCTCATCATTGTGACTGCAAAATGGCTTGTGGGATCCGGCTAGTCACCGGCCCCCGAATAACCGGGATGGCCGATTCTGGAAAGCCGTCGAAACAACGCTTCGGGCGCTTTCACCATCATCGCAGGTATCTGCCGTACAGTCCGGGGGTCGCCGCCGTGCGCCGGGTGACAGCGGCATTGCGCTCGGCGCGGGCCGAAACCGATTGTCCGGGGCGACCAAATCCGGCAAGAACGCCCGACAACCAGAAACAAACCTCGTACCCGGGTGGATTCATGAAGGCGATACTCTGCCAGCAATATTGCGGTCCCGACGATCTCGTTCTGACCGAGGTCCCCGATCCGGTCGCCGGCCCCGGCGAAGCGGTGATCGCGATCAAGGCGGCGGCGCTGAATTTCTTCGACATCCTGATGATTCAGGGCAAGTACCAGATCAAGCCGCCGTTCCCGTTCTCGCCCGGCGCCGAAGTCGCCGGCGTGATCGAGAGCGTGGGCGACGGCGTCACCGATCTGAAGGTCGGCGACCGCGTGGTGGCGTCCTGCGGCCACAATGGCGCGCGTGAGAAGATCGCGCTGCCGGCCTCGGCGATCATCAAGATCCCGGATAACCTCGACTACGACCGCGCCGCCGGCATCATCATCATCTACGGCACCGCGCTGCATGCGCTCGACGATCGCGCCAGCCCGAAGCCGGGCGAGACCCTGGCCGTGCTCGGCGCCGCCGGCGGCACCGGACTTGCGGCCTGCGAACTCGGCAAGCTGATGGGCCTCAAGTTGATCGCCTGCGCGTCATCCGACGAGAAACTGGAATTCGCCAAACAGCACGGCGCCGAACTGACGCTGAACTACGCCAAGGAAGACCTCAAAGAGGGCCTGAAGAAGCTGACCGGCGGCAAGGGCGTCGACATCATCTTCGATCCGGTCGGCGGCAGCTACGCCGAAGCCGCGTTGCGCGCGATCGCCTGGGAGGGCCGCTTCCTGGTGATCGGCTTCGCCGCCGGCGACATCCCGAAAATGCCGCTCAACCTCGCGCTTCTAAAGGGCTGCGATATCCGCGGCGTGTTCTGGGGGGCGTGGACCAAGATCAACCCGGCCAAACACCGCGCCAATCTGGAAAAGCTTCTGCAATGGGCGGCCGACGGCAAGATCACCTCGCAGGTCGACCGCACCTTCCCGCTGGCGCAGACCGCCGACGCGCTGAAAGTCCTCGCCGGCCGCCAGGCGATGGGCAAGGTGATCCTGCATCCGTGAGAATGCTGAATCGTAGGGTGGGTTAGCGCGCAGCGCGTAACCCACCGATTCAGGTCGCCGCGCGAAGATGGTGGGTTACGGCGCAAGAGCGCCTAACCCACCCTACGCGTGATCGCGTTACGCTGGCGTCAACTCCGGCCTCGTAGCCGCGGCGGGCTCGCTTGCGACCGGTTGCGCGCTAGCCAGCAATCCCGGCACCAGCGCTTCGGCGGCATTGGCGCCGGAGATCACCACCGCTTCGACCCCGGCACCGATATTGCCGCCGCCGGCGATCACCAGATTGCGCAGCGGGGTCTTCGAGCCCTTCAGCTGCCCCGCTTTGGACATTCCGTAGATCGCGCCGAAGCTCGCCCAGTCGTAACGGGCGTAGGTCACCGGGCTGGCGTCGGTGCGATAGACGATGTGCTGCGACAGTCCCGGGATCGCGGTCTCGGCGGCAGCGATCATGCGATCGCCGAATTCGTCCTTGCGCCGCAAGTAATCGGCAGAGCGCCGCCATTCCCTCCAATCGTTGCCGCCGCCCTCGGGCGGAAACCAGCTCCGCGCCTCGTCGTGCGGCACCAGCGCGATCAGCGACAGGATCGAATGCCCCGGCGGCGCGGCGGTGGAATCGCATTTCGACATCATCGCGATGCCGAGCTGCATCGGCGCGTGCAGATGCGTCGAGGGACCGAGCGCCGGCACGAAATCGACGCCGAGATGCACGCTGAAGCAGGAATTCGCCGGCGCCGCGGCGGCAATTTTATCGCGAAAGCCACGCGGCAGCGCGGCCGGCGGCACCAGCTCCAGCAACGTCCGTTTGAAGTCGGCGTTCGACACCACGGCGCGGGCGCGCACCGTCTCGCCTGTGGCGAGCACCACGCCGGCTGCACTGCCATTTTCGACGATGATCTGCTTCACCGCGGTCTTCAGCCGTACCTCGCCGCCACGCGCCGTGATCGCCTCGACCAGCGCATCGGCGACGACGCCGGAACCGCCGCGCGGATAATAGCCTCCGTGGAAGTAGTAGCCGAAGATCGGCACCATCCGGGCGCAGCTCGGCGGCTCGCTGCCGTCGCCGATATAACCCGCCAGCCCGTCGATGACCGCGACCACCGCCGGATCGCGGACATGCGCGGCGACCAGTTCGGCGAACGGCCGATCCATCCATTTGCAGGCGTGCGGATGCGCGCGCGGAAACGCCAGCAATTCGTCGATCGTCGACGGCGGTCCGGGGACGCCGCCGCGGCCCGCCGCGGTCGAGAACATGTCGTCGAAGATCGCCTTGATCTCCTCGAACAGCGAACTGATCCCGGCCGCGCTGCCGGGAAACCGCTCGCCGAGCACGCGGACATAGTCGCGCCAGTCCGCCGGCACGTCGATCGCGCCGCTCGCGGTGTGGAAGCTCTGCGTCACCCGCTCCCAGACGATGCGGTCGGCGACGCCGAGCCGCCGCAGCAGCATGTTGAACGGGCCGCCCGGCTGCACGCCGGAGAAATCGTGCGGCCCGGCGTCGAAGCGGTAAAGCACCGGCTTGTTGAGATGATGCGCCTTGCGCAGATACGTATGGCAATAGCCGCCGGCGACGACGTGCTGGTCGAACACCTTCACGTTCAGGCCGGCATCGGCGAGCAAGGCTGCGGCGGTGAGCCCGCCGATGCCGGCGCCGATCACCGCGACGTCGCAATCCGCCTCGGTGTCACGCGCGAAGGACGGCGCCGGCCAGCGATAGGTTTCGCCCGAAGCGGTCAGCCGCTGCAGGACGAAGCGGACCGCCAGCTTCGGCCCTAAGATCGAGATCAGCGCGCCGACGATGACGAGCGCGGCGATCACTTCGCCCGTCGCCCCGACATGGCGGCAGGCGGCGATCGCGGCGAACAGCACGGCCCACAACGCGGTGATCGCGGCGTTGATGACGAAGAACTGCGGCGTGCCGGCATTGTCCGGATAGGCGGCGCGGGCGTAGTCCGAGGTCCACGGCCGCCGCGCCAAGAGGCTCGCCACGCTGATCGCGGAAAGTCCCGCGAACGACAGCCACAGCGCGCTCGCCGCCGTGAGATCGGGCGCGACGAGCAGCATCCCGCCGAGGCCGAGAAACAGCACCAGCCCGCCGGCCTCCAGCACGAACATTTCGTGGCGCCACGCCCGCCAGGCGTTACCGGCGAGCGAGAGCGCGAGCCCCGCGCCGATCGCCGAGTCGACGTAGCCCATGGCCAGCAGCGCCCAGAACGACGCGAACGGCACCAGCACCAGTTTCACGGTCAGGAACGTCTTCATCGCGGCCTCCGCGGTCGGAATCATCGCCGGTGGCTACGCCGGAGCCATTGAGCGGCCGCAACATTGACGCCGCCGACGCTTCCGGTACCATCGGGTACCAGACCTTATCACAATCGGTACCGATTGGTACCATCAATCGCCAATCTGCGACGAAAACGCCTAACCGCATGAATGAGAAACAAAAAATAGCCGACGACCCGCGCCGCGGGGCGATCCTGCAGGCAGCGTTCGACGTCTTCGTCGAAAGGGGCTTCGAGGCAGCGACCACCGCCGAGATCGTCCGTCGGGCGAAAACCTCGAAGCGGACGCTGTACGCATTGTTCGCCAGCAAGCAGGACATCCTGACCGCGCTGGTGCGCTACGGCAGCCAGAAGCTGCAGCCGTCGCCCGCGTTGCCGGAGCCGCAGAACCGCGCCCAGTTCCTCGCCGTGCTGGAGCAGTTCGGCCGCGGCTTTCTCCGCGAATTCCTGCATCCCGAGCGAACCGCGATGTATCGCCTCGCGATCGCCGAAGCCGGACGCGGCGGCGCGCTGGTGGCGCGCGAACTCGACGCCAACGGGCGGCAGCCCGTGATGCGGGCGGCGACGCAGTTCTTCGATCAGGCCGCGGCGCGCGGCATCGTCCGGCGCGAGGAGATCGCGACGCTGCTCAGCGTGTATTTCTCGGTGTTGATCGGCTTCGCGCAGTTGCAGACGCTGCTCGGCACCGAGCCGCCGCTCGGCTTGGAGGCGATCGCACAGCGCGCCGCACTGGCGACGCGGGCGATGGAACAGATGATGCAGCCGGACAATTCGGACAGCTAGGGCGGATCGCGACTAAGCCTCTTCCAAGCCACGCTGCATCGCCGCCCGCGCCGCTTCGCGATGCGCCGGGGTGATGTTGCTCGCGACCATGCGCAGCGCGGTGGCGAGGATCGCGGCGTCGTCGGTGAATCCGAGGATCGGCAGGATGTCCGGCATGAAGTCGAACGGCAGCACGAAATAGGCGATGGCGCCGAGCAGCGCGACCTGGACATGCCGCGGCGTCTGGCGGTCGAACGCGCAGTAATAGGCGGCGAGGATGTCCTCGGCGAACGGCAGATGCGCCGCGACCCGCTTGATCTTGTGCCAGAACCGGCGGCGCACGGTCTCGGGATCCTGCGCGAGCTTGTCGGCCGGCTCGAAGCCAACGCTGTGTTCGGTGGTCATCGCGTCCCCTCCGCGCGTGCGGAAATGCAGTCGTCCTTGCCCTTCCATTTGGTGATCAGGACGCCCCGCCGCAACCTGGGCGGAACCTCACGCGATGCCGAATTGCGCCGCGATCGCATTCATCGCCGTCGCCAGTGCAATGTCGCGTACCGTGACGCCGCCGGCGTCGTGGGTGGTCAGCACCACCTCGACGGTCTTGTAGACGTTGCGCCATTCCGGGTGATGGTCGGCCTTCTCGGCGACCAGAGCGGCGCGAGTCATGAAGCCGAACGCCTCGTTGAAATCCTTGAACACGAAGCTGCGCGCGATCGCATCGCGGCCCTCGACCTCGTTCCAGCCTGGTACGCCCTGCAGCGCCTGCTGCCGCTCCTTGCCCGTCAGCCGCTCGACCATGCCGCTCTCCTCACGTCAAGTTTATCGGGCGGACCCGTTCCGCGCCAACTCGGCCACAAAGGGCGAGCCAGATGTTCGTCTGCGCCGCTTCACCATAACGGGCGGAGCAGCAAAACGGAAAGTCTCGCACGGCGATGGAACTGCTATGATGGGGCTGTGACCGGGATGGATTTCAAGCGACTGTTTGCCCGGTCGATGGACGAGCCCGAACCGGTGGACCCGTTGCTGCATGCGTCTCCGCGCCCGGTGCGGCGGAGAACGACGCTGATTTCGCTGGCCGCCATTCTGGCGCTGGTCGGCACCATCAGTGCTGCCTATTATTTCGCGATGCGGCCGGCGACGCTGAAGATCGCAGTCGGCCCGCAGGCCAGCGACGATCTGCGCCTCGTTCAAGGGCTGGCGCAGGTTTTCGCGCGCGAGCGCAATATCGTCCGGATGCGGCCGATCGTCACCGACGGGCCAGCGGCCAGCGCCGCGGCGCTGAAATCCGACGCCACCGATCTCGCAGTGATCCGCGGCGATCTGCCGGTGCCGCGCAACGCCCGTTCGGTCGCGGTGCTGCACAAGAACGTCGCCGTGCTGTGGGCCCCCGGCAGAGCTGCGACCGGCAAACGCAAGAAGGCCGCGGCCGCCGGTATTACCAATATCACCCAACTGGCCGGCAAGCGCGTCGGCGTGATCGGCCGCACCGAAGCCAATGCGGGGCTGCTCGAGGTCATCCTGCGGCAATACGGCGTCGACCCGGCCAGGGTCGAGAACGTGCAGCTCGCGGTCGGCGAGGTCGCCGAAGCGGTGCGCGCCCGCAAGGTGGATGCCTTGCTGGCCGCAGGACCGCTCAACAGCAAGGTGATCGGCGAGGCGCTGGCCGCCACCGCACATTCCGGCCGGGAGCCGGTTTTCCTCGGAATCGATTCGTCGGAAGCGCTCGCCGCCAACCATCCGTCCTATGAATCGGCGTCGATCCCGGCCGGCGCCTTCGGCGGCGCACCCGCGCGGCCGGAGACCGACGTCAAGACCATCAGCTTCTCGCATTATATCGTGGCGCGCGACGGCGTCTCCGACAGCACCATCGCGAGCTTCACCCAGCAATTGTTCACGGCGCGCCAGACCGTGATGACCGAGAACCCGCTGGCCGCGAAGATCGAGACTCCCGACACCGACAAGGACGCGGTGATCCCGGTACAGGCCGGCGCCGCCGCCTATGTGGACGGCGAGGAGCGCAGCTTTCTCGACCGCTACAGCGACCTGATCTGGTTCTCGCTGATGGGCCTGTCGGCGACCGGCTCGCTCGGCGCATGGTTCGCCAGCTATCTGCGCAAGGACGAGCGCAACAGCAACGTCTCGCAGCGCGACCGGCTGCTCGACATGCTGGCCGCGGCGCGGCGCTGCGACGCGCAGGACGAACTCGACGCGATGCAGACCGAAGCTGATGCGATCCTGCGCGACGCGCTGAACTGCTACGAGAACGGCGGCATCGACAGCGCGGCGCTGACCGCCTTCAGCATCGCGCTGGAGCAGTTCCACAACGCCGTGGTGGATCGCAAGATGCTGCTGGCGGCACTGCCGCCGCCGCAGCCGATCCGCCCGGCGCGGCCGCAGGTGGTGTGAGCGCCGGCGTGATCACGCGCGGCGCAGCCGCCGCCAGCCGATCACGACGCCGCTGACCGAGATCACCAGCCCGGCCAGCGACAGCACGATCACCACGACGTCCCATGCCGGCCGATGCGCGATCAGCACCGGGAAATCGAAACTGTGCAGCGCGTTGAACAGCCAGCGATAGACCCGGCGGCTGCGATCGCTGCGCCCCAGAATCTCGCCGGTCGCGGGGTCGAGGTGATACCAGGTTTGCGCGGGGTCGTCGAAGCCGGCGCGCAACACCGGCAGCACGCGCCGATGATGATGCGAGTACCAATAGGCGTCAGGCTCCTCCAGCCGCTGCCGCAGCGTCATCGTGGCGTCGGGCAGCAGCCGCGCCGCCGCGTCGAAGATCCGCTCCGGTGACAGCGTCCGCGATGCGCCGCTCGCCGGATCGGCCACGCTCTGCGATCCGTCGCGATGCGCCAGCAGCATCAGCGGCGCGCCGCCGACCCAGATGAAGCGCGCTTCGACGACGCCGGGCCGGTCGCGCGCGGGGAGTGTGGCCGCGATCGTCGGCGCGTCGTGGCCGGCATAGCGCTGCAGCGCCTCCCGACTGTCGCCGCGGCGCGCGAACAGGTCGAACGGATTGACCGACAGCCAGCCCGAGGCCATCCAGGTCAGCACCAGTACGCCGGCGACGAGGCCGGTCAGATGATGCCACGCCATCCAGCCGCGATACGGTGTGACCCGGCCCGACGCATAGCGCCGCCGCAGGCCGGCGCGCAGCAGCCCGATCCAGATCCCGCTGATCGCGACCAGCAGGCACGTCCCCGACGTCCACATCACCACCTGCCGCCACAGCGGCGCGTCCTGGCGCAGCACGGTGAGATAGATCCAATGCGGGATCGCGCCGAGCCAGTTCCAGACCCGCTCGTGCCGCGTGGTGTCGAGCACGATCTCGCCGGTCTTCTGCGAGACGTAGAGCTCGGTGCCGGCATCGTCGCCGAGCCCGATCAGGAACAGCGGCCGCAGCGGATCGAACCGCGCGGTGACGCTCCATTGGTCGCGATCGACGATGTCGAGCAGCACCGGCGCCACGGCGGCCGGATGATGCTGCGCGATCGCCACCGCCTGTTCGGCGTCGATGTCGCCGAGCACGCGGCCGTCGACGGCCGAGATCGCCTGCCGCCCGTCCGCGCCGGAGAGCCGGTACACCGGCTCGCCATTCTGCATCACCAGCCGCAATTCGCGCGGATAGCGCCGCAGCCCCGCCGCCGCCATCGCCTGATCAGGCGAGAGCCGGACCTCGCTGAAGGCGAGATCCGGCAGCGCCGCCCGGCGCTCCTTCGCGTCCAGATTCGGGAACGCGACATACATCATCACCACGCCGGAGACGAACCAGATCGCGAACAACAGACAGCACGCGATCCCGAGCCAGCGGTGGCCGAGATACAGCCACCGCTTCAGCCGCCGCACCACACGATGCATCGTCAGAACTTGACGTTGTAGGACAGCTCCGCGGTACGGGGCATTCCGAGGATCCACTGCGTGGTGCCGCCGGAGGTCGCGTAGATGGTGTCGAACAGATTGTAGACCCGCAGCGCAAAGGTCTGCTGCGCGTCCGGCTTCCACATCAGCCCGGCATTGACCACGTTGTAAGCCGGCCGCACCAGCGTGTTGGCATTGTCGGCCCAGGTGTCGCCGACGAGCTGCACGCCGGCATTGGCCGACCAGGCCGGCGCGAATGCCCAGGTCGCCCAGATGTTGCTGACGACCTGCGGCACGTTGGCCGGCACGTTGCCGGCGTAGTTCACCACCCGACCGCCGACCGCCTGGGTGAAGTCGTCGTATTTGGCGCGCAGCACCGCGACATTGGCGTCGAGCCGCAACGTGTCGGTGACCTTCAGGCCCGCCGACGCCTCGATGCCGCGCGAGGATTGCTGGCCGATCTGCAGCGGGTTGGTGTTGGACGGGTTCGACGGATCGCGCGCCAAGAGATTGTTCTTGACGATCTGATAGGCCGAAAGCGTCCATTCGGCGCGGCCGCCGGCGAGCTGCTGCTTGATGCCGACCTCGACCTGCTTGCCGGTCGACAG
Source organism: Rhodopseudomonas sp. NSM (assembly GCF_052445935.1). Taxonomy (NCBI): domain Bacteria; kingdom Pseudomonadati; phylum Pseudomonadota; class Alphaproteobacteria; order Hyphomicrobiales; family Nitrobacteraceae; genus Rhodopseudomonas; species Rhodopseudomonas sp. NSM. The sequence continues at coordinate 238,481 of NZ_JBQTCH010000009.1, forward strand.
CGCGAAGTCGCGGTTGACGCCCGTCATGGTGATCAGATTGGTGACCGGATCGACCGCGGTCGAATATTGGCCGTAGAGTGCCAGATCCGGGATCGGATTGTAGACCAGCCCGGCGCGCCAGCTCGGCGCCGAATAGGTCTTCTCGAAACTGTTCGACGGCGTCACGAAATCGGTGCGCTCGACCGTCGGTTGATCGGACCGGACTCCCGTGACGACCGACAATTGTTCGGTCAGGCTGAGTCGGTTCTCGGCGAACAGGCCGTATTGCGTGGTCAGCGTATGGAAGCTCGGACGGGTCGAGCTCACCCAGAGAAAGCTGCCGGGATCGAAATTGTACGGAGTGACGGTGGACGTGCCGGAGTAGGGTGAATTGTTGGTGTGGCTGAAGGCGATCCGGTTGACGTCGAAGCCGGCGACGAATTCGTTGGCGAGGCCGAACAGATGGCCCTTGAAGGTCGCGTCGGTCCGGCTGCCGATCTGCTCCTGATCGTGGAAGATTTCGATATAGGAGCTGCGGTTGATGTTGCCGGTCGACGGGCTGTAGGCGTAGCTCTCGACGTCCTTCCAGTGCCGGTGGCTGCTGAGATAATAGCTGACGTTCTTCACGGAGACGCCGGGCGTGACGTCCCATTCGGTCTTGAGCTGGGTCCAGTTGTCGCGATAGCGGATGCTGCTGTCGCCGACATTGTAGTTCTGGAACCGCAGCGATTTGTCGATCTGGCCGCCCACCAGCGGCGTGCCGAAATAGCGCGACGGGCTGCGATCGGCGTAGTCCTCGCTCAGCGTGAAGGCGAGGTTGTCGGCGGCCTGCACCCGGATCGAGCCGGAGACCGCGACATTCGAGGTCTTGTCGCGATCGACCCAGCCGTCGGACATATTGCCGATCGCCGCCAGCCGATAGCTGACGTTCGGGTTGATCGGACCGCCCGAGTCGACCGCGAGCCGCCGCGTCAGATTGGTATCGAGCGAAATCTCGGCCTCGTTGCGCGGCAGCCAGAGCGGCTTCTTGGAGATCACGTTGATGGCGCCGCCGATCGCGCCCTCGCCGTACATCACCGAGGCCGGGCCGCGCAGCACCTCGATGCGCTGCGCCGTCCAGGTGTCGAACGGGAACGTCATGGTGCCCGAGCCGACATACATCCGCGTGCCGTCATACAGCGACATCACCGTGCCGTTGCCGCTGAAGCCGCGGGTGGCGAACGACAGCCCGCCATTGCCCGGCGCCGGACTCGCGGTGAAGCCGGTCGCGTTCTGCGTTACCGCGTCGGTCACATTGTGCTGGCCGCGCTCGGCGATGGTTTCGCCCTGGATGATTTCGACCGAAGCCGGCGTCTGCAGCGGCGTCAGTCCGAGCCGGCTGGCGCTCGATGCCACCGTGCCGAGGTTGAAGGTCGGCACCGCCGCGACGGCGGCAGACGGCGCCGCGGCTGCGGGCGCAGCCGTCGGGCGCAACGAGGGCGCCGCGGCCCGGCGCAGGCGCGACGAGCCGGCGGTCGATGCCGCCGCGCGCGGCTTGGCGGGTCGTGCGGTCTGACCTTCGACCACGATCGGATCGAGGCCGCGCGGCGCGGATTGGGCGTGGCCGGCAGCGGGCCACAGCAGAGCCGTCAAGGCAACGGAGGACAGCAGGCGGTTGCGCCTGGAGGCAATTCGGGAGGGGGACATCGAGGGACTCGCGGTTAACGTGGCACGTCACCGCAAGCCAAGGCCTTGCCGCAGCCGGACGGCCGCGGTTCGACACTCACCAGGACACCCCGCCCGATGCGCTCGCGTGTGACCACGAACGACGGCAGGTCTCCTGGCTCGCGGGTCCGTGCCTTTCACCGCCTTCCCAGGCGCGAGGCCCAGTGGCGTGTGGCGAAAGGCTCGCCGCTCACAGTTGCGGGGGCAGCCGCGGAATCGGATCGCACGCGACCCTCACCGCATTCCCTATTGATCCCTTGCGGGAACCGTCGGGCGCGACCGTAACGGAGGTGTCCGAACGCTGTCAACGAACGCGCCAAGTGTTATCCCATCCGCAAGGCCGAACGGGTCGGGCGATTCGTCGATGGCGTCGCGGTATTGGGGGGCCCTGGTTGCGAGACGTGAAGTTCCGTATATGCAATGTTATAACATTACGTTCACTGCCGGCAAGCCTTGCCACCCGAGATTTGAGCGATCCATTTCGGCCGGTATCAGAAAGACCCCCGAAGCTCCGGGCCGGGCATACCAAGAGGCGCGTCGGGTTCAGTCCACGCAAGCCCCGGGCGTCGCTTGGGAAAACAACAAATCCCCGATCGTCATTGTTTTTTCGCGTTTTTTGGTTATATTGCGTCGCAACGCGTGCAAGTGCCCGGCCCTCATTCGGCCGGGCCTGTTTTTTGGAATTGCCCCGCGCGTATCAGGCACAGGCAGATTGCGGCGCGCCGCGAAGGCGCCTTCCGCGGCTTGCCTGCGATCGCGCTGATGACCGGCAACCGGCCCGCAGGACACGACAGAGAACCCATGAACATCCGAAACATCGCCATTATCGCACACGTCGACCACGGCAAGACCACCCTCGTCGACAAGCTGCTGCAGCAGTCCGGCACCTATCGCGACAACCAGCGCCAGGTCGAGCGCGCGATGGATTCCAACGATCTCGAGCGCGAGCGCGGCATCACCATTCTGGCCAAGTGCACCTCGGTGGTGTGGGACGACACGCATATCAACATCGTCGACACCCCCGGCCACGCCGATTTCGGCGGCGAGGTCGAGCGCATCCTGTCGATGGTCGACGGCGTGATCGTGCTGGTCGACGCCGCCGAAGGCCCGATGCCGCAGACCAAATTCGTGGTCGGCAAGGCGCTGAAGCTCGGCCTCAAGCCGATCGTCGCGATCAACAAGGTCGACCGCTCCGACGCCCGCGTCACCGAAGTGGTCAACGAGGTGTTCGACCTGTTCGCCGCGCTGGACGCCACCGACGATCAGCTCGACTTCCCGATCCTGTACGGCTCGGGCAAGAACGGCTGGATGTCGGACAAGCCCGACGGCAACCACGAAGACGGCATGCGCCCGCTGTTCGAGCTGGTGATGAAGCACGTCCCGTCGCCGTCGGTCGAAGAAGGTCCGTTCCGTCTGCTCGGCACCATCCTCGAAGCCAACCCCTATCTCGGCCGCATCATCACCGGCCGCATCGCGTCGGGCACGCTGAAGCCGAACCAGAGCGTCAAGGTGCTGTCGCGAGACGGCAAGCTGGTCGAGACCGGCCGCATCACCAAGATCCTCGCCTTCCGCGGCCTCGAGCGCGTGCCGCTGGATATCGCCGAAGCCGGCGACATCGTCGCGATCGCGGGGCTCACCAAGGGCACCGTCGCCGACACCTTCTGTGATCCGTCGGTCGATACCCCGATCCAGGCCCAGCCGATCGATCCGCCGACCGTGTCGATGTCGTTCATCGTCAACAACTCGCCGCTCGCCGGCACCGAAGGCGACAAGGTCACCAGCCGCCTGATCCGCGACCGCCTGCTGCGCGAAGCCGAAGGCAACGTCGCGCTGCGCGTTGTCGAATCCGCCGACAAGGACGCGATGGAAGTCTCCGGCCGCGGCGAATTGCAGCTCGCGATCCTGATCGAGAACATGCGCCGCGAAGGTTTCGAACTGAGCGTGTCGCGGCCGCGCGTAGTGCTCAACCGCGACGAGAACGGCCAGCTGCTGGAGCCGGTCGAGGAAGTCGTGGTCGACGTCGACGAGGAGTTCTCCGGCGTCGTCGTGCAGAAGATGAGCGAGCGCAAGGCCGAGATGATCGAGATGCGCCCGTCCGGCGGCAACCGGCTGCGGCTGGTGTTCTACGCGCCGACCCGCGGGCTGATCGGCTATCAGGGCGAACTGATGACCGACACCAAGGGCACGGCCATCATGAACCGGCTGTTCCACAACTACCTGCCCTATCGCGGCGAGATCCAGGGCCGCCGCAACGGCGTGCTGATCTCCAACGATCAGGGCGAGGCGGTCGCCTACGCGATGTTCAAGCTGGAAGACCGCGGCCCGATGATGATCGAGCCCGGCTGGAAGGTCTACAAGGGCATGATCGTCGGCGAGCACACCCGCGACAACGATCTCGAGATCAACGTCCTCAAGGGCAAGCAGCTCACCAACATCCGCACCACCTCGAAGGACGAGGCGGTCCGCCTCACCCCGCCGATCCGGATGACGCTGGAAAAGGCGCTGGCCTATATCGAGGACGACGAGCTGGTCGAGATCACGCCGAAGTCGATCCGCCTGCGCAAGCGCCACCTCGACGCCAACGAGCGCAAGCGCGCCGAGAAGTCGAAGCAGGCAGTGGCCTGATCCGACAATTTCGAAGCCTCGAAGTCCTGAATTGCACAATGCCCGGCCCTCGCGCCGGGCATTGTCGTCTCGGCTGCTGAGAGCGACATCGAAGCGCCGTCATCGGCGTGGTAAGAACGCTGAACCATGTCTCAGCAACGCTTCCCCTCCTCCGTCGACGTCGCCATCATCGGCGCCGGCGCGGCCGGCCTCGGCGCGGCGCGCGCGCTGGAGAATTCCGGCCTGTCGGTGATCGTGCTGGAAGCGCGCGACCGGATCGGCGGCCGCGCCTATACGAAGATGGTGACGTCCGAGATCGCCTTCGACGTCGGCTGCGGCTGGCTGCATTCGGCCGACGAGAACTCCTTCGTCGGCGTCGCCGGGCAGCTCGGCATCGCCATCGACACCACGCATCCGCCGTGGAGCGAGCGCAGCTTCGGCGACGTGTTTCCGCCGCGCCAGCGCGCCTCCTTCAGCAAGGCGCTCGATGCCTTCTATGAGCGCGTCTGGCGCGCCGCGAAACGCAAGACCGATGCGGCCGCCGCAACCCTGCTCGACCCCGGCAACCGCTGGAATCCTATGATCGATGCGGTGTCGACCTACGTCAACGGCGCCGAACTCGACCGCATCTCGATCCACGACGTCGAGGCCTATCGCGACACCGGGGTGAACTGGCGGATTCGCGCCGGCTATGGCGCGCTGATCGCGGCCTATGGCGCGCCGTGCCCGGTCGCGCTGCACTGCGCCGTGAGCGTGATCGATCATGTCGGCCTGCAGGTGAGGCTGGAAACATCGCAAGGTCCGCTCACGGCGGGCAAAGTCATTATCACCGTGCCGACCAACCTGATCGCCGACGAGGCGATCCGGTTCTTGCCGGAGTTGCCCGACAAGGTCGAGGCGGCGCGCGGCCTGCCGCTCGGCGCCGACGACAAGGTGATGCTGAAGCTGTCCGACCCGAACGGCTTTCCCGCCGACGGCAATCTGCGCGGCGCCACCATGCGCGCCGCGATGGGGAGCTATCATCTGCGCCCGTTCGGCCTGGACTGCATCGAAGGCTTCTTCGGCGGCCGTTTCGCGCGCGAACTCGAAGACGCCGGCGACGGCGCCTTCGCCGCGCAGGGCATCGACGAGATCGCCGACCTGCTCGGCAACGACATCCGCCGCAAATTATCGCCGCTGGCGGAATCGCGCTGGACGCGCGACCCGTTCACGCGCGGCTCCTACTCGCACGCATTGCCCGGCCACGCCGGCGCCCGCGCCATACTGGCCGCGCCGGTCGACAACCGCCTGTTCTTCGCCGGCGAAGCCACCTCGCCCCACTTCTTCTCCACCGCCCACGGGGCAAGAGATTCGGGAGAGCGGGCGGCGCGGGAGGTGATGGCGCAGCACGTAGTAGCAGCGGCCAAGCTTGGGTGATTCGACCGCGGTCCGCGCAGCGGTGCGGTGCGGTGCGGTGCAGAACGATTCACGCGGCAGCTCCGCGCCCGCCCCCTGTCCGATTCCGGCACATCCCTGTCCGCGGTGATGCAGAAAGTCCACATGTTAACCGATAATTAACGTTGGACCTTGATGCCGCGCCCGCGACTTGCTTTGATCGGCGTCATGAGCACAACGCTGATCGAGGTTCGGCCGGCCAGGGCTGCGGATGCTTCCGCGGTCGCCGCCACCCATGACGAGGCCTGGCGGTCCGCCTATCAGGGCATCATCCCGGGCGCCGAGCTGGAAAAGCTGATCAACCGCCGCGGCCCGAACTGGTGGGACTCGGCGATCCGGAAGGGCAGCCGGGTCAGCGTTCTCTGCTTTGGCGACAAGGTCGCCGGCTACGCCAATTACGGCCGCAACCGCGCCCGCAGCCTGCATTTCGACGGCGAGGTCTACGAGCTGTATCTGCGGCCGGAGTTCCAGGGGCTGGGCTTCGGCCGGCGTCTGTTTACAGCGGCGCGGCGCGACCTGGTGCAGAGCGGCCTGAAGAGCATGGTGATCTGGGCGCTGTCGGACAATGAGCCGGCGACCGAGTTCTACCGCGCGCTGGGCGGCCGGATGGTGGCGCGCTCCTCGGAGCGGTTCGGCCAGAAGTCGCTCGACAAGGTTGCGTTCGCCTGGAGCAACTGACGTTTTGCGCTGGCGAACGGCGCAAGCTCGGGCTATTCGGGACGTCCCCGTAATCAATCACCCCGGAGTTCTCGATGCGCATTGACGCAATTCCCGTCGGCGTCAACCCGCCCCATGATGTCAACGTGATCATCGAGGTTCCGGTCGGCGGCGAGCCGATCAAATACGAGATGGACAAGGACGCCGGCACGCTGGTGGTCGATCGGTTTCTGTATACCGCGATGCGCTATCCGGGGAATTACGGCTTCATCCCGCATACGCTGTCGGACGACGGCGATCCGTGCGACGTGCTGGTCGCCAACACCCGCGGCATCGTGCCGGGCGCGATGATGAGCGTGCGGCCGGTCGGCGTGCTGTTCATGAGCGACGAGGCCGGCCACGACGAGAAGATCATCGCGGTGCCGTCGTCGAAGCTGACCCAGCGCTACGACCGGGTGAGGACCTATTCCGATCTGCCCGAGATCACGCTGCAGCAGATCCAGCACTTCTTCGAGCACTACAAGGATCTCGAGCCCGGCAAATGGGTGAAAATCCTGCGCTGGGGCGGCGCCGAGGACGCCCACAAGCTGATCCTCGAAGGCATCGAGCGGGCGAAGGCGGCGAAGGTCTGAGGCGCCGCCGGCCGCGGAGGGGACTGCGATGCGCCGGCTGCTGAGATGGATCCTCACTCTCGTGGTGGTGGCGATCATCGCGGTCGCCGGCCTCGCCGCGGTGCTGGCCTACAACACCTTTCGCCAGCCCTCGCGGCAGATCGACGTCGCCGCGGTGCCGCCGATCGCGGTCGACGAACAGGGCGCCGCCAGGCGCCTCGCCGAGGCGATCCGCTTTCCGACCATCTCCAACTTCCTCAACCCCGAGCAGGACGCCGACGCCCTGCGCGGGATGCAGGCGCATATCGCGGCGAGCTTCCCGGCATTCCACGCCGCCGCGACCCGCGAACTCGTGAACGGCAAGAGCCTGCTCTACACCTGGCAAGGATCGGGATCTGAGACCGCCCCGCAGGCCAAGCCGATCGCGCTGCTGGCGCATCAGGACGTGGTGCCGATCGCGCCGAAGACCGAACAGGACTGGCAGCATCCGCCGTTCGACGGCGTGATCGCCGACGGCTTCGTCTGGGGCCGCGGCTCGTGGGACGACAAGGGCAACCTCTACGCCATGCTCGAGGCCGCCGAGCAGATGGCGAAGCAGGGCTTCCGGCCGAAGCGGACGATCTATTTCGCCTTCGGCCATGACGAGGAAGTCTCCGGCCTGCGCGGCGCAAAGCAGATCGCCGACCTGCTGGCCGCGCGAAACGTCCGGCTCGACTTCGTGCTCGACGAGGGCCTGCTGATCACCGACGGCATCATGAAGGGCCTCGACCGGCCGGCCGCCCTGATCGGCGTCTCGGAAAAGGGCTACGCGACGCTGGTGCTGACCGCGCGCGGCACGCCGGGCCATTCCTCGATGCCGCCGCGCGACACCGCGATCGGGATGCTCGCCGCGGCGCTGACGCATCTCGAAGACAATCGCCTGCCGATGCGGGTGCGCGGCTCGGTCGCCGACATGTTCGACACGCTGGCGCCGGAAATGCGCGGCTTCAACCGCATCGTGCTGTCGAATCTGTGGCTTTTCAAGCCGCTGCTGCTGCGCGAATTCGCCAAGAGCGGCACCACCGAGGCGATGGTGCGGACCACCACGGCGCTGACCGTGTTCAACGCCGGCGACAAGGACAACGTGCTGCCCGGCATCGCCGAGGCCAGCGTCAACTTCCGGCTGCTGCCCGGCGACACCCAGGCCAGCGTCACCGATCACGTCCGCACCAGTGTCGCCAACGACCGGATCGCCATCCAGGGCTTCGAGGGCAATTTCGATCCGCCGCCGGTGACCGGCACCGCGGGCCCGTCCTACGCGGCGTTGAATCGGACCATCCGCGAGATCTTCCCCGACGTGGTCGTCGCGCCCGGGCTGATGATCGCCGCCACCGATTCGCGGCACTATTCGGCCGTGGCCGACAACATCTTCCGGTTCTCGCCGGTCCGCGCCACCTCCGAAGACCTCAAGCGCTTCCACGGCACCAACGAGCGGATCAGCATCAAGAACTACGCCGACATGATCCGGTTCTATGTGCGGCTGATCCAGAACACCGCGGGCTGAGCACACCATCTCCGATCCCCGCGGCGTCGGAGCATCACGCGCATCGTCATTGCCGGGTCGCC
>NZ_JBQTCH010000010.1:0-216796 GCF_052445935.1 Rhodopseudomonas sp. NSM
GCTCCGCCGCCGCCCGCCGCCGGCACGATCGGCCCGCAGGGCGCGCAGCCCGGCGGAGCAGTGGCCTTGCCGCCGGGTGCCCCGGTGGCGCGCACGCCGCCGCCGACCGTGACTGCCCCGATTCCGCCCGCGCCGCCGCCGCCGCAGGCGATGACGCCGATCGCCCCGGGCGCGGCGCCGCAAGGCCCGCGCAACATCTCCGACTTCCGCGGCGAACGCCGCGAGGTCCGCGAGGGCGGCCGCACCGTGATCACCGAGCCCGGCCGCGTCATCGTGCGCGATCCGGGCGGCCGGGAGTTCATCCGCCACAACGAGATGGATCGCTTCCGCTACGGCGCGCGCGACATCCGCACCGAGGACATCCGGGGCGGCGGCACCCGCACCATCGTGGTGCGGCCCGACGGCACCGAGATCATCAACGTCACCGGTGACGATGGCCAGTTGCTGCGGCGGGTTCGGCGCGGCCGCGACGGCCGCGAGATCGTCATCATCGACAACAGCTTCGGTCCGCGCGACCGGGCTAACTTCTACGTCGACCTGCCGCCGCCGGTGCTCCGGATTCCGCGCGACCGCTACATCGTCGACTACGAGGACGCCTCGCCGGAGTTGATCTACGACACGCTCGAAGCTCCGCCCGTGGAGCGGATCGAACGCCGCTACTCGATGGACGAGATCCGCTACAGCCCGTCGGTGCGGCAGCGGATGCCCTCGATCGATCTCAACACCATCACCTTCGAGCTCGGCTCGTGGGACATCTCACCGGATCAGGCGTCCAAGCTGCAGGTGATCGCCGATGGGCTCAACCGGGCGATCCAGCGCAATCCGCGCGAGGTGTTCCTGATCGAGGGCCATACCGACGCGACCGGCAACGACACCGACAATCTGTCGCTGTCCGACCGCCGCGCCGAGGCCGCCGCGACGCTGCTTACCCAGCAGTTCGGCGTCCCGGCGGAGAACCTGACCTCGCAGGGCTATGGCGAGCAGTACCTGAAAGTGCAGACCGACGGACCGGAGCGGCAGAACCGCCGCGTCACCGTCCGCCGCATCACGCCGCTGCTGAACGGCGGCCAGGCCGCATTGCCGCCGCCGCCTCCGGGCACCGCGCCGCCGCGCTGAGCGGCGCGCGGTCCGACAAACAAAGAGCCGCGCGTCGTTCGATGCGCGGCTCTTTCACGTTTGATATGGAAGCTGCAGCGGCTGCGGCCGTCATCCTGAGGCGCGAGCGCAGCGAGCCTCGAAGGATGAGAGACGGACCTTGCGGCCCATCCTTCGAGGCACACCGTGTCGCGCAAGCGCGACCCGGCATGCTCCTCAGGAGGACGCTGAAGAAAAAACAGCGCGCCCGATCGAGAGACTTCGGCAGCGTTCGAGGTTGGCCGCGCCTCAGCGCGTCACCACCACCTGGGTGCCGACCGGGACGCGCTGATACAGGTCGCTGATGTCGTCGTTGAGCATCCGGATGCAGCCATAGGAGACGAAACCGCCGACCGAGTTCGGCCGGTTGGTGCCGTGGATGGCGTATTCGCCACCGGCCAGCGTCATCGCCGCGACGCCCATCGGATTTTGCGGCGTGCCGCCGGCGATCACGTCCGGGATCGCCGGATTGTCACGCTTCACATCTGCGGGTGGCGCCCAGGCCGGGTTGCGATACTTGCCGTCGATCTTGGTGACGCCCGCCCATTGCTTGCCGGACTTGCCGACGCCGACCGGATAGCGCACCGCCTGGCCCGGCTCGACGATCAGATACAATCTGCGCTCGTGGGTTTTGACCACGATGGTCCCGGGCGAGTAGTCGCCGCGGAAGCTCACCAGGCTGGGGCCCGCCTCGGCGCGGGGCGCCGTCAGCACGGAGGTCGCGGCCAGCACCGCGATTGCAACTGTTAGTCTTGCCGAACGAAATCCAAAAGACATCCGTCTCTCCCAAATCCGCTGCCGGTCTCCGTCCCGTCCGACCGTTCGGCCCGCTAGCCGCGACTTTGGAGCGCGACGCGTTAACCGAATGGTTCTGAGCTGGTGCCGGGAGGAGGTCGGATGCGGCATTGAAAGAAAATCCGCGGATGAAAGTAAATATCAGGAAAACAACACTCGGACGCAAAGCGCCCACAGCGGCTGCGCTGCTATACACATATTGGTGAACAGACACAGCGTCGATGCCGCGAGCGTCGGCCGCCGCGTGATTTGCCGCGACGCAGGGTCCAGAGCGAACCTTGCGCCGTCGGCCGGAGACCCGCCCTGCCGCCGGATCGGGGCAGGGCGCTGTCGCCTCGGCGGTCAGACCGCCTTGTGGTGCTTGTTCTGGCGATGCTCGACGAGGTCGTCGACCACCGCCGGATCGGCCAGCGTCGAGGTATCGCCCAGCGTCGAGGGCTCGTCCTCGGCGATCTTGCGCAGGATGCGGCGCATGATCTTGCCGGAGCGGGTCTTCGGCAGGCCGGGCGCGAACTGGATCAGGTCCGGCGAGGCGATCGGGCCGATGTCCTTGCGGACCCAGGCCACCAGCTCCTTGCGCAGCTCCTCCGACGGCTCGATCCCGGCCATCAGCGTCACATAGGCGTAGATGCCCTGGCCCTTGATGTCGTGCGGATAGCCGACCACGGCGGCCTCCGACACCTTGGGATGCGCCACCAGCGAGGATTCGACCTCGGCGGTGCCCATGCGATGGCCGGAGACGTTGATGACGTCGTCGACCCGCCCGGTGATCCAGTAATAGCCGTCGGCGTCGCGCCGGCAGCCGTCGCCGGTGAAGTACTTGCCCTTGTAGGCCGAGAAATAGGTCTGCTCGAACCGTTCGTGATCGCCATAGACGGTGCGCATCTGCCCCGGCCAGGACCGCGCCAGACAGAGATTGCCGGTGCATTCGCCTTCCAGCACCACGCCTTCCGGATCGAGGATCTCCGGCACCACGCCGAAGAACGGCCGCGTCGCCGAGCCCGGCTTCAATTTGGTCGCGCCGGGCAGCGGCGTGATCAGGATGCCGCCGGTCTCGGTCTGCCACCAGGTGTCGACGATCGGGCAGCGGTCGTCGCCGACGACGCGGTGATACCACTCCCAGGCTTCCGGATTGATCGGCTCGCCGACCGAACCGAGCAGCCGCAGCGATTTGCGCGAGGTCTTCGTCACCGGCTCGTCGCCGGCCTGCATCAGCGCGCGGATCGCGGTCGGCGCGGTGTAGAAGATGTTGACCTTGTGCTTGTCGATGACGTCCCAGAACCGCGAATTGGTCGGGTAGTTCGGAATGCCTTCGAACATCAGCGTGGTGGCGCCGTTGGCGAGCGGGCCATAGAGAATGTAGCTGTGGCCGGTGACCCAGCCGACGTCGGCGGTGCACCAGTAGATGTCGCCGTCGTGGTAATCGAACACGTATTGGTGCGTCATCGAGGCGAAGACGAGATAGCCGCCGGAGGTGTGCAGCACGCCCTTGGGCTGGCCGGTCGACCCCGAGGTGTAGAGGATGAACAGCGGATCTTCCGCGTGCATGTGCTCGATCGGGCACTCGGTGGTCACCATCTCGGCGGCCTCGTGGTACCAGAAGTCGCGGACGTCATCCATTTCGATGGCGGCGCCGGTGCGCTTCACCACCATCACCCAGTCGACGCCCTCGCACTTCTTCAAAGCCGCATCGACATTGGCCTTCAGCGGCACCTTGCGGCCGCCGCGCAGGCCTTCGTCGGCGGTGATGACGATCTTGGACTGGCAGTCGTTGATGCGGCCGGCCAACGAGTCCGGCGAGAAGCCGGCGAACACCACCGAATGGATCGCGCCGATCCGGGCACAGGCCAGCATCGCGAACGCCGCTTCGGGAATCATCGGCAGATAGATGGTGACGCGGTCGCCCTTTTCGACGTTGCGGTTGCGCAGGATGTTGGCGAACTTGCAGACCTCGTCGTGCAACTCGCGATAGGTGATGTGGCGCGACTGCGAGGGATCGTCGCCCTCCCAGATGATCGCGACCTGGTCGCCGCGGGTGGCGAGATGGCGGTCGATGCAATTATGCGCGACGTTGAGGATGCCGTCCTCGAACCATTTGATCGAGACCTTGCCGGGCGCGAACGACGAATTGTCGATCTTGTGCGGCGGCTTGATCCAGTCGACGCGCTTGGCCTCGTCGGCCCAGAAGCCGTTGGGGTCATTGACCGAACGGGCATACATCTCGCGATATTTCGCGTCGTCGATGAAGGCGCGGCTCGCCCAGTCGGAAGGCACGTCGTAGATCTTTTCGGACATTCTTTCCTCCACCCGAATACGCGGCCTTTGCCGCACCCCGCCGTCGGCGCACGGACCGCAAATCGCTTCGAACCCGGCGGCCCATCTGTCAGCAAATCCCGCTTCGCGGATCGTATAACTCCGATCGGGCGAAATCGCGAAAACCGCTGATGGATGAGGTTCGCCGGCGAAAAGACGTGCGATCGTCTCACCATCCGGCCGTTGTTATTGGTGCGAGTATGCGTCGCCGCCCCCCGCGCCGACAAGCGGGGCGTCCATCCGACTTTTGGCGCTGATGGCGGCCGGCCGATGCGCCCGGGGCATGGGCGTGGGGCGCAGGAGCCGCGGCGATCGGCTCCGTCAAGCTCCCGGAGACGTCCCTCGATGTCTCGCAACGTCATGATCAATCGAAAGAATCTCGCTCTGCCCGCGGCGCGGCCGGCCGCCTGATCATTTCAGCGTCCAAACCCCGGTGGCCTTGATCTCGGCGTCTTCCAGCTCGCGCGTCACCGGGACGCCGTAGCTGGCGAGCTGGCTGAGCCTGTCCTTCGGCAAATAAGTCCGCCCAGGATCGCCGATCAGCACCAGCGCGCCGCCGGCCGCGCGGCGCTGCAGCATGGCAAAGGCCAGTTCGGCGATGTCCTGCTGATAGAAGATGTCGCCGGCGAGCACGGTCTGCGCCGGCGCGGCGTGCTCCGCGGCGAGCAGGTCGTCGCCGCTGATGTCGAGCGCGACGCCGTTCGCCGCCGCATTCACGGCGATCGCCTCGCGGGCGAAGCCGTCGATGTCGAACGCGGTGACGTGCTTCGCCCCGGCCTTCATCGCCGCGATCGCCACCAGTCCCGAGCCGGAGGCGAAGTCGATCACCTCGCGGCCGGCGACGCAGTCCGGATGATCGAGCACATAGCGCGCCAGCGCCTGCCCGCCGGCCCAGGCGAACGCCCAGAACGGCGGCGGCAGCCCGGCCTCGCCGAGCTCCTCCTCGGTCCTGCTCCACAGCGGCAGCGCCTCGTCGGCGACGTGCAGCGAGATCTCCGGCACCAGCGGCACGGGCCGCAGCCTGGTGTTGTCGCGAATGAAGGCGAGGGGATCGGCGATGGCGGAGGTGCTCATCGAAGGGTGATGGAGCGGCGGTGAGGAGATGTCCATGGGGTTGCCGCTGCGCCGCACGTCCAGGGCAGGGGGTCACAACAAAGCGACCCGTCATGCGCGGGCTTGACCCGCGCATCCATCATCCGCGAAGCGGACCGAAAATTCGCGAAGAGGACGGATTGCCGGGTCAAGCCCGGCAATGACGAGTTGGATTACAACCCGCCCATCTTGCAGATCAGCTTCCACTCATCGGCCGTCACCGGCTGCACCGACAGGCGCGACTGTTTCAGCAGCGCCATTTCGGCGAGCTTCTTCTCTTCCTTCACGGCCGCCAGCGTCACCGGGGTCTTCAGCTTCTTGTCGGCCTTGAGATCGACGCAGACGAATTTGCCGCTTTCGTCGGTCGGGTCCGGATAGGCCTCGCGGATGATCTCGGCGATGCCGACGATCTCCTTGCCCTCGTTGGAGTGGTAGAAGAACGCGCGGTCGCCTTTCTTCATCGCCATCATGTGCAGCTTGGCGGAGTGATTGCGCACGCCGGTCCAGGCTTCGCCCTTGGCGCCCTTGGCGCCCTTGGCGACCTGCTGGTCCCACGACCACACCGAGGGCTCGGATTTCACCAGCCAGTACGCCATCGTCATTATGCCTCCGCCTTGAGCGGCCGCGTCAGCAGGCCCTCGATCGCCGCATCGACGCCGAGCTTGCCGGCAAGGATCGCCGCGACCGCGGTCGAGATCGGCATCTCGACGCCTTTCGCCTGCGCCATCTCCAGCAGCACCGGCGCGGTGTAGTAACCCTCGGCGAGCTTGCCGTGCGCCGCCGTCTCGATGCTCTCGCCGCGGCCGAGCGCCATGCCGAACGAGAAATTGCGCGATTGCGGCGTCGAGCAGCACATCGTCAGATCGCCCAATCCGGACAGCCCGTGCATGGTCTCGATCCGCGCCCCATAAGCCTTTCCGAACCGCACCAGTTCGACGAAGCCGCGCGTCGTCATCGCCGCCAGCGCCGAGGCGCCGAGCTGGCGACCCGCGACGATGCCGGCGGCGATCGCCATCACGTTCTTGGTGGCGCCGCCGAGCTCGACGCCGCGCACGTCGGTCGAGTGATAGGGCCGGAACGAGCCCGAATTCATCGCCTGCGCCACCGCCTGTGCGACATCGGCATCGGTGGCGGCGATCGTCACCGCGGTCGGCAAACCGCGCGCGACGTCGGCGGCGAAGCTCGGCCCCGACAGGATCGCCGGGATCGCGGCCGGCGCGCATTCGGCGATGATCTCGGTCATGAAGCGATGGGTGCCGTGCTCGATGCCCTTGGCGCAGGCGATCAGCGGCGTGCGCGCGGCGATCAGCGGCTGCAGCGAGGTCGCCACCGATCGCAACACCTGCGCCGGCACCACCAGCAGCAGCGCCTGCGCGCGGGCGGCCTCGGCGAGATCGCGCGTCACCTTGATCGAATCGTCGAGCCTGACGCCGGGCAGAAACCGGCTCTCGCGCGCCTCGATCAGATGCTGCGCATTGCCGGGATCGTGCTCCCACAGCGTGACGCTGCGCCCCGCCCGCGCCGCGGTCAGCGCCAGCGCCGTTCCCCACGCGCCGCCGCCGAGCACGGCGATGGTGTCTAGTGAACTCATCGGAGGGCCTCGTTGAAGCGGTGGCAATCAGCAACAGCCGAAGTGAGTGAACGCAGAGCCGCCGCGCATGCGGCCTGCTCCCTCGCCCCGCTCTTGCGGGGAGAGGGGTGGGGTGAGGGGCGCCGCGGGCACGGACTCTCGGCCGTGGCGCTCACCCGACGCGCATCTGGCGATGCGCGTCGACCTCTCCCCGCGCGCGGGGAGAGGTTCGGAGGCGCTGCGGCGAGTCGAGGGACCACTTCGATGACTCCCTCAAAATCCTGCGCGCGTGTTGGCGAATTTGCCGGGCGCCACCGCATTGGCGTCGAGCAGCCAGCGGGCGCGCGGGGCGGCGTCCATCGTGTCGGTGAGGCCGAGCGCCAGCCGTTCAGCGCCGGCCCAGGCGATCATCGCGCCGTTGTCGGTGCACAGCGAAGGCGGCGGCACGATCAGCGTGGTCTGGGCCTTGGCGGCGACTTCGCGCAACGCGCGGCGGATCGCCTGGTTGGCGGCGACGCCGCCGGCCGCGACCAGCGCCTTCGGCGCGCCGAAGCGCTCGCGGAACAGCCGCAGTCCGGAGGTCAGCCGGTCGGCCATCGAGTCCAGCACCGCGGCCTGGAAGCCGGCGCAGAGGTCGTTGACGTCCTGCGGCTCCAGCGGCGTCAGCCGGCTGGCCTCGTTGCGCACCGCGGTCTTCAACCCGGACAATGAGAAATTGGCGTCGGGCCGCCCCAGCATCGGCCGCGGGAAGGCGAACCGGGTAGCATCCCCGGAGGCCGCCGCGCGCTCGACCTGCGGCCCGCCCGGGTAGGGCAGGCCGAGCATCTTGGCGATCTTGTCGAACGCCTCGCCGATCGCATCGTCGACCGTGGTGCCGAGCCGGACATAGTCGCCGACGCCGAGCACCGCGACGATCTGGGTGTGGCCGCCGGAGGCGAGAAACAGGCAATAGGGAAACTCGGTCGCGTCCGTCAGCCGCGGCGTCAGGGCGTGCGCCTCGAGATGATTGACGGCGATCAGCGGCGTGTTGTGCACCAGTGCGATCGCCTTGGCGGTAGTCAGGCCGACGATGACGCCGCCGATCAGCCCGGGTCCGGCCGCCGCCGCGACGCCGGACAGCTCCGCGAAGCCGGTTCCCGCTTCCTGCATCGCACGCGCGACGATGCCGTCGAGCAGATCGACATGGGCGCGCGCGGCAATTTCCGGTACCACTCCACCAAACGGAGCGTGCTCCTCGGTCTGCGAGCGCACGATGTTGGAGAGAATCCGGCCGCTGCCGTCGGCGCGGCGCTCGACCACCGCGGCTGCGGTTTCATCGCAGGTGGTCTCGATTCCAAGCACCAGCAAGGTCTGTTCACTAGTCAAATTGAGCCCTTGCGTTTGCCGCCGAACCGGCGTTCTCCTTGCTTCGCGTAGCATTGCGGGGTCCCGGAATGCAATCATCCGGTCGGCTCCCCGCGGCTCCGGCAAGGTCTGGCGGCCCGCTGGTGTCGTCGGCCGCAACGGCTCCTGTTTCCCTCTCACATGCGAGGACGTCAGGCGTGGCTATGCTTGTCACCCGCCCGCAACCCGATAACGACGCCACCGCCGCGGCACTGCGCGCGAAGGGCTACGACGTGTTGCTGGCGCCGATGCTGCGATTCGAGCCGGTGCCGTTTCCGGACGATCCGGACGCCAACTATACGGGCGTGATCGTCACCAGCGCCAATGCGCTGCGGGCGATCGCCGACCAGCCCGGCTTCGCGCGGCTGTTGAAGCTGCCGCTGTTCGCCGTCGGCAAGCACACCGCGCGCGCGGCCCGCGACGCCGGCTTCAAGGACGTTATCGTCGCCGACGGCGACGCCGCCAGACTGCGGCTGAAGGTCGCCGACAGCGTGCGCGGGAAAAAGAAGGCCGAAGGCGCGTTGCTGTATCTGGCCGGCGCCGATCTGTCGCGCGACCTCGCCGGCGAATTGCGCGAGGATGGCTTCAACGTGGTGATGCAGACGACCTACAGGATGCTGCCGGTGCCGACGCTGCCCGGGGACATCTGCGACGAATTCGCCGCCAACCGGATCGAGGCGGTGCTGCATTATTCGCGGCGCAGCGCGCGCGCCTTCATCGACGCGACGCGCGCCTCCGGAATCGAGATTTCGGCGCTGGCGATTCCGCAATGCTGCCTGTCGGAATCGGTATCCGACGTGGTGCGCGAGGCCGGCGCGACGCAGGTGATGGTGGCGCGCACGCCCGACGAGAAGGCGCTGTTCGAGGCGCTGGATCGTGCGGTCGGCGCGCCCGCGCGCTAACGAATAACGCGCCGGACCGGCAACGGATTCGGCAGGAGCGACGAGGAACGATTGCGGATGGTCGAGAACAGGCCCGGACACGAGGATACGCAGCAGCACGGAGAGGACCGGCGGGAGCCGCCGGCGGCCGATGGCGCCGGCGCCGTGCGTCCCGGACAGGGCGCCGATGCGCATCCGGAAAACGCCGCCGATGTGAATGTCGATGCGGCGATCGATTCGCCACCGCCGCTTGCTGCCGAACCGGACCCCGAGGAGGTTCGCGACACTTCGGCGGCAGAGCTGACGGAAGTGTCGGAGACGTCGGAGGCAGACGCGCCGCCGCGTCGCGCCGAGACCGAGGATGCGCCGCCGCCGGAGCCGGAGATCGCGACCGCCGATTCCGGGACCCGGTTCGGTTCCGATTCGCGCGACGCCGACGAGCCGGCCCCACGGCCGTCGGTGGCCGAACCGCGCCGGCCCGGCATCGCCGCAACCATGCTGCCGCCGGTACTGGCGGTCGCGATCGCCGCCGCCGCGGTGATCGGGGCCGGGAAAGCGGGGCTGCTGCCGGACTACTTCACGACGGGCGTGAGCGCGCCGCAGGGCGATGCCGCCGCGTTCGATGCGCTGAAGGCGCGGGTCGCCGAGCTCGAAGCCCGCCCCGCCGCCGGCGCTGCGCCGGTTGCCGACGCCACCACGATCGACGCGCTCGCCGCCCGGCTCGCCAGCCTCGAGGCACGGCCGGCGCCGACCGGCGCGGAGTCCGCCGCGACGCCGTCCGTCGCGGCCGATCCGGCGCTGGCCGGCAAGGTCGAGGCGTTGGAGAAGACGGTCGCGTCGCTGCGCGACGATCTGGCCGATCTGCGCAGCCGGTCCGAGCAGCTCGCAACCGCGGTCAAGGACGCCAGGGCGACGTCGGCAACCGACACGCCGGCCTCCGACAGGCCCGCGGCCGATTCCGCGGCGGCGCTGGCGGCGATCAATGCGCGGCTGGCCGACCTCGAACAGGCCGCCAAACCCGCGACCGACGCCGCGCCGCCGGCGCCGCCGCCGGCGGCCGCCGATGCGCCGCTGCGCCGGCTCGTCACCGCGACCATGCTGGATCTCACCGTCCGGCAGGGCGCGCCCTACGCGCCGATCCTGAAGGCGGCGCAGCCGCTCGCGACCGAGCCGGCCGCGTTGCAGCCGCTGGAGCCGTTCGCCGCCACCGGCGTGCCCAGCGCCGCCGCGCTCGGACGTGAGCTGGTCGCGCTGCTGCCGAAGCTGCTGCCCGGTTCGGACCCGGCCAACACCACCAATTTCATCGACCGGTTCCAGGCCAATGCCGAGCGGCTGATCCGGATCCAGCGTTCCGACGCCACCCCGGGCGTCGATCGCACCGCGATCGTCGGCCGCCTCACCGCCGCCGCACAGCGCGGCGACCTTGCCGAAGCCCGGCGCGAGCTGAAAGCACTTGCGCCGGCCGACCGCGCTCCTGTTCAATCCTGGATCGACCGATCCGAGGCGCGTGATCAGGCTCTCGCCGCTTCGCAGTCCTTCGCCACCGCGGCGCTGGCCGCGCTGCCAAAACCGTCGCCATAGGATTCCCATGCTGCGCATCATCCTGTTTCTCGTGATCATCGCGCTCGCGGCCGCGGGCGCGGCCTGGGTGGCCGAACAGCCCGGCGAGGTCGTGCTGTCGTGGAACGCCTGGCGCGCCGAGATGCGGCTGCCGGTGTTCATCCTCGGCCTCGCCGGCGCGATCGTGGCGATCGGGCTGGTCTGGGCGATCATCGCTGCGCTGTGGCGGGCGCCCGGCCGGATGAAACATGGCCGCGCCGCGCGGCGCAGCGGCCGGGCCCAGCGCGCTATTACCCAGGGCCTGCTGGCGGTCGGCCATGGCGATGCAGCCGCCGCCCGGAGCCACGCCACCGCCGCGCGACGGCACGCCCCGCACGATCCGCTGGCGCTGCTGCTGCAGGCGCAATCGGCGCAGCTCGAGGGCGACCGCGACGGCGCCCGCCGCGCCTTCCTGGCGATGGCCGGGCGCGACGACACCAAATCGCTCGGCATGCGCGGGCTGTATATCGAGGCGCAGCGCGCCAACGATCCGCAGGCGGCGCTGGCGATCGCCGAGGAGGCGCTGCGGCTGCAGCCGAATGCGGCCTGGGCGTCGCAGGCGGTGCTCGGCTTCCGCTGCGCCCGCGCCGACTGGACCGGGGCGCTGGAGATTCTCGAAACCAATCTGTCGTCCGGCCTGGTCGACAAGAAGGCGTTCCGCCGCCAGCGCGCGGTGCTGCTGACGGCGCGCGCGCTCGACGTCGAGGACAGCGACGAGAGCCTGTCGCGCGACAGCGCGCTGGAGGCCAACAAGCTGGCGCCGACGCTGGTCCCGGCCGCGGTGCTGGCCGCCAAATGCCTCGCCGGGACGCATCAGGTGCGCCGCGCGATGAAGGTGCTCGAGGCGGCCTGGCAGGCGGGGCCGCATCCCGACCTCGCCGAGGCCTATGCGCACCTCAAGCCGGGCGATCCGCCGGCCACCCGGCTGGCGCGGATCGAGAATCTGATCGGCAAGAAGCCGGTGGATTTCGAAAGCGCGCTGGCGCTCGCCCGTGCGGGAATCGACGCCGGCGAGTTCGCGAAGGCGCGCCGGGCGCTGGAGCCGTTCCTGGACAACCCGACCCAGCGCGTCGCGATGCTGATGGCCGAGATCGAGCACGGCGAGCGCGGCGATACCGCCAAGGCGCGGGCCTGGACGTTGCGGGCGATCCGCGCGCTGCCGGACCCGGTGTGGACCGCCGACGGCTACGTCTCCGACCATTGGCGCCCGGTGTCGCCGGTCACCGGCCGGCTCGACGCGTTCCAGTGGCAGGTGCCGCTGGCCGCACTGCCGGCCAAGAAAACGGTGGTGATCGAGGACAACCCGTTCCACGACGCGCTGATCGCCTCCTCCGGTCCCGAAGCGCTGCCGGCGGCGAAGGCCGACGAGGCGGTGATGGTGACGATCGAGCCGGTGACCGAAGCCGCGGTGGTGACGCCGAAGCAGGCGGAGGTGGCCGCGGCCGAGCCGGAGATCGCCGCTGACAAGCCGAAGGGCGCCAGCGACACCGGCAAGGATTCCGGCAAGGAATCCGGCAAGGGCGCATCCGCGACCCAGGCCGGGCCCGATACCGTGATTCCGATGCCGTCGACGCCGCTGTTCCATCGCCGCCCGGCGCCGGCGACCGCGCCGGTGATCCCGATCGTCCGCGCGCCGGACGATCCGGGCGTCGACGAGGAAGCCGCGCCCGAGGAGGATTTCAACGAGCGTTCCACCGCCCCGGGCGGCCAGAGCGGGAGCTGGCGCGGCTACCATCCGCCGCGCTAGGGGCGATCGCGGCGGCGCGACGGCAGACGCGGCGTCCGAGAGGAGCCGGAAGCGGATCCGGCGGACACGCCCCGCCGATCCGACGCCCGGTCGGGCCGTGGTTCTTGCCAATCCGCCCGCCGATCGATATCAGAGGCCAGCGTTTTCGGGTCGGTGTTTCGGCTCGGTGTTTCGGGCGGTGCATCACCCGCCCGAGGTCGCCGCAATAGCTCAGCTGGTAGAGCACGTCATTCGTAATGACGGGGTCGGGGGTTCGAATCCCTCTTGCGGCACCATTTTCCTTTTGGCGAAGAAATGGTGATGCTCGAGTTTATCGAGCATATGAAATCCAACATTTGCCCGCCGTCGGATCGGCCAGTCGAAAACTAAGAATTAGACCAAAAGGGTCGCCTGTTAAGACTCAATTAATTGGGGCACCAAGTCTTTTATGAGCGACATCAAATTATTCCGTACCGGCAGCGCATCGGTCGAAGAGCTTCGCGGCAGCGCGGTTGCGCTGGAAAAATCGCTACAAACCCTCATCGAACGCAACATGGAAGCGTTCCTTGGCGTGCGGTTTCTCGCGTCTGAGTTTCCGACGACGAACGGCGGGCGCATGGACTCCCTCGGCATCGACGAAAACGGTTCGCCGGTCATCGTCGAGTACAAGCGGGCCACCAACGAGAACGTCATCAACCAAGGCTTGTTCTATCTCGACTGGCTGATGGACCATCGTCGCGATTTCGAGTGGCTTGTCTTGGAGCGCTTTGGCGCCGAACAGGCAAAGGCGGTCGACTGGGGAACGCCCCGGCTGATTTGCATTGCGGGCGATTTCACCAAGTACGACGCTCATGCGGTCAACCAGATGAACCGGAACATCGCACTGGTTCGCTATCGCCGTTTTGGCGACGAACTGTTGCTGTTCGAACTGCTGACCTCGGCATCGGAACGGCCCGTGCGCGAAATCCCTGCCGGTATCGATGCCCAAAGCGAGCCTGTGGCAACGCGACCACGGTCTCGCCAGAAAACCGTTACGCAATACCTCGCGGATGCAGACCAAGACCTTGTCGACCTCTACGAGGCGACGAAGGCGTACCTGCTGGCGCTCGGCGACGATGTCGAGTTGAAGACCCTGGACAACTACGTCGCCTTCCGCCGCCTGAAGAATTTCGCATGCGTGGAAGTCAAACCGCAGATCAGGCACCTCAAGGTTTTCGTCAAGGTCGATCCGGACACCATCAAACTTGAGCCCGGTTTTACTCGCGACGTGCGCAACATCGGCCATTTCGGCACTGGCGACCTCGAAATCATCATCACTGATGTCGCCACGCTGGAGAAAGCCAAGCCATTGATGGACCGCAGCTATGACGGGGCCTGAAGAACAAACAGAGAAGGATATTGAGGCGAGCGCTCAAGAACAGGAAGCACCTTTCTGGCTTCGGGCAACGGTCGATGACATTGCGGGACTAGACTTTGAAGCCCCCATCACCGGCTGCAGTTCTGCCGACTGCAGTGAATTGAGCACCTTGTACCGCGAGGAAGCAAAGGGATTGCAGGAGACGGAGGGCGACGTAGCCGCTGCAAAGGTGTTCGCGATGCTGTCAGCCGCCACGAACCTTCATTTCAAGCCAAGTGACCGCAACGCGCCCTTCGGCGCGATGATGATCATGGGAGACCGAAGATCGGCCATTCCCGAAGACTTTCGCGGCGCTCCGGTGTCAGCGCTTGCCTACGCAGCGGAGAATGCCGCCAACCCGGTACTGAGAGCACGACTATCCGACCTTTGTTGGCTTCTGGAGCGAAAGAGACACCAATTGGGTCGTGCCGCAATCGCATCTTACGTTGCAATCGCGGAGGGGCTCGGCTCGGGCTTCCTCAAGGATCGTCTTGACCGCGATGATCCGCTCTTGGGGCTTACAGCGCGGGATGTACTACGACGTGCGCTGTCGATCGGACGGCAACTCGGCTGGGACAGTGATGGGGTTATCGCCGCGCGAACATTGCTCTCGGCAATACGTGCACGAGCCGTCACGAGCAGCAATCCTGTACCAGTCCATTGGTTTTTCGAGATGGACTTGGATTTTGGCGTATCCGATCCGAGCATCATCGCCGCGGAGATAGAGGCTCACCTGAGAGGGGGCGTTCCCGAACCCGGCTCCCACATGATCGTGGAACTTTGGCGCTTGGCGGCTCGCGCGTATCATTATGCAAAGGACGAGGATGGCAAGAATCGGTGCCGAACAAGTGCCGCTGAAGCGCTGGTTGCGGAGTCAGAGAAGCATACTTCAGCGATGTTGGCTTCGCACTGGCTCAGCGAGGCAATCGCCGAATATCATGGCGTGCCGGGGCAGAGAGAACGACGCACCCAACTTCGTCACAAACTAATCGACGTCCAGTCCGGTATTGCAGACGAAATGTCGTCGTTTTCCCACCCCATGGACCTCAGCGCAATCGCGGATCAGGTCAAGGGGCAGCTTGAGGGCGAACGTGATCTCATCGACTTACTCTTAATCTTCGCGGACTTGGAACGATCCCCTTCACCGAAGAAGCTAATGGAGGAAGCTGTTAAGTCGATCAACGAACATCCACTTTCTTCTTTGTTCGGCGCGTCATTTCATGACCACGAAGGCAAGGTGATCCACAAGTCCGAGGGTGGAGGTCTCGGAGACGGTGATAACGAAGATGCTATTCGGGTGCAGATCGCTCAGCACGAAAGCATGCGCAGAGGTATTCACGCTTCAGGATAAGTTCAGGTAGCGCGCCAATATATCATTGAGAACTATTATATCGGTGAAGATACCTTTCAGGCTCTTATCCGGCACAGCCCATTCGTGCCGAACGAGCTGGTCAACACCTTCAGTCGAGGGTTCTTTCGCTTCTTTGAAGGCGACTTCGTAAGTGCTCTGTATATCCTGACGCCCATGCTGGAGAATTCTCTTCGCTATATTCTGAAACTCAATGGCTGCGATGTCACAACGTTCGACGATGCCAAGCAGGTACAAGAGGATCGTACTATCTCGGCGCTCTTTGAGCAGATGCGTCCAGAGTTGGAGGAGGCGTTTGGCGACGCAATCACGGCGGATATTGACAATGTCTTCTTGTCCAAGCCCGGACCAAGCCTTCGCCATGCGGTTGCTCATGGACTTCTGAACGACAATAGCCCTTACGGTACTGATGCCATCTATGCTTGTTGGCTCATTTACCGTCTATGCTGCATCCCCCTCTTCGGACAACGAGAGCGGTTGCAGTTGCCGTCGTGATGATCAACGTGAGCGGACTAGATTAGGAAATCTAGATGTGCGGTAGAGGCCGACGCCTACGGTCTGCCGCCGTTGGACGTCACGGCCCGCGACGGGCGCGGCCGTGAATGTTTCGCCGTCGATATCACTCTTCACTTCACTCCTCCCTTGCCCAGCTCGCGCGTTTGACGGCGCGTTCGCAGAGGAAGTCGAGGGCGAAGCCGATCAGGCCGATGATCACCACGGTGGCGGCGAGGCGGTCGTATTCCAGCGTGTCGCGGGCGTCGTTGATGGCGTAGCCGAGGCCGGAGGTGACGCCGAGGAATTCGGCCGGCACCAGCACGATCCAGGCGACGCCGACGGCGAGCCGGATGCCGGCCAGCGAATCCTGCATGATCGCCGGCACGATGATGGTGAACAGCATGTGCCACGGCCGGGCGCCGAGATTGCGCGCGACCTTGAACCAGGCCGGGTCGATCCTTCGGAAGCCGTGCGCGGTCGAGAACAGGATCGGCCAGATCGCCGCCACCCCGATCAGGAACACGATCGCGGCGTTCCAGCTCGCAAACGCCATCACGGCGATCGGCATCCAGGCCAGCGGCGAGATCATCCGCAGGAACTGGAACGGCACCGAGCTCGCCTCGCGCATGCCGCGGAAGCGACCGATCAGAATGCCGAGCGGCACGCCGAGCGCGATCGCCCAGGCGAGCCCGCCCGCGATCCGGCCGAGACTCGGCCACGCCATCTTGGCCGCCTCGCCGCTGATCAGCATCTGCCACAGCCGCTCGAAGGTCGGCAGCGGCGCGAAGTCGGCGAAATTCGCGGTGCGCGGATCGGAGGCGACGATGAAGCCGCCGATCCACCACACGCCGAGCAGCACCGCGATGCCGAGCGCGATATGGCCGGAGCTGCGCAGCCGGCCGGCGAAGGCGCCATGTCGTGACGCCGCCGCCTGCGCCGGGCCGTCGTCGATCGTCAGATCGAGGCTCACAGCGACAGCACCTCCGTCCGGCTGAACGGATCGTCGGGATTGACGCTCGGCGATTTCTTCCAGTCCGGATATTTGGTCATCGCCTGCTTGACGAAGTGATAGTCGACCAGATCCCTGGCGACGAATTCCGGATCGAGCTTCTTCAGGAAGGTGGTGTCGCCCGAGACCACCGTCTCGTTCATCGCGTCGACGATCAGCTTGGTCGCCGACGGATACGGCCAGGGCTGGAAATCGATCCGGCCGAGCTTCCAGTCCGGATGGGTGATGGCGCCGCTCTCGCCATAGGTCTTGTCGTCGTAGTAAGTCATCGCGCGCTCGATCACCGGCGCCGGCAGCGGCAGATAGCCTTCGCCGTCCTTCGACAGCAGCTTCGCCACTTCCTTCTTGTTGGCGGCGGCGTAGATTTCGGCGCGGACCAGCGCGTTCATCACCTTCTGGGTCCATTCCGGCTTCTTCTTGGTCACCTCCTCGTTCATGCACAGCACGCAGCAGGGGTGATTCTTCCAGATGTCGCCGGTGAAGCGCAGCATCCGGCCGCCGGCCTTGATCTCGCCCAGCGCGTTGAACGGCTCGGCGACGATGTAGGCATCGATCTTCCTGGCTGCGAGCGCCGGCGGCATGTCGGGCGGCGCCATCACCTGCAGATTGCATTCGTCGGCCGCGAGCGTCTCGCCCTGGCCCTTGATCACCGGCTTGATGCCGGATTTGCGCAGCGCGTATTGCAGCACGATGTTGTGCATCGAGTACCAGAACGGCACCGCGACCTGCTTGCCGCCGAAATCCTTGAACGCCTGGATGCCGCTTTCGCCGCCCACCACCACGCCGGAGCCGTTGGTGTGGGCCCAGGCCATGATCTTGACCGGGAAATTGTTGTTGTAGCGCATCCACACCGGGATCGGCTTGAGCAGATGCACCAGGTTGAACTTGCCGGCGGCGAAGCTCTCCACCAGCGGCGACCAGCCGCGGATCAGGGTCGGGCGTTCGGCCTCGAGACCCTCGTCCTTGAAGTAGCCCATGCCGTGCGCGACCAGGAGCGCGGTAGCATCGGTGATCGGCAGATAGCCGATGCGCACCACGTCGTCGTCGGCCGCGCGCGCGGACTGGCCGAAGCCGCCCAGCATGGTGCCGAGCGCGGCGAGGCCGCCGGCGGCCAGCATGTCGAGCGTCTGCCGGCGGTTGAGCGACAGCCGGAAGCGATCGTCATCGTCGTGGACGATGTCATTTCCGCAATTGATGCACATCACGAGGTCCTTTCAGCGGTGGCCGGCGACGATCTTGAGCGATTCCGTCCGTGGCGTTTCTTGGTTGTGGGAGTCGGGAGTAAGCGATGCGTCCGGCGCGGCCTTGCCGGTGGCGCGTTCGAACGCTGCCTGCAGCCGCGCCTGCGCGGCCTGGATGTTCGCCGCGCGGCGGTCCGGATCGGCCTCGGCGCGATCGACCGCGACCGGCACGATCTCGGCGATGCGGCCGGGGTCGGATCGCATGATCACCGCGCGATCCGCCATCGTCACCGCTTCCGGAATGTCGTGGGTGACGATCACCAGCGTGATCTTCATCTCCTCGGCGATGCGGCGGACGTCGCGCTGCAAGGCGCGGCGGGTGACGGCGTCGAGCGCGGAAAACGGCTCGTCGAGCAGCAGCACTTCCGGACAGGTCGCGAGCGACCGCGCCAGCGCGACGCGCTGCTGCTGGCCGCCGGAGAGGTCCTGCGCGTTGCGATCGGCGTAGCCGTCGAGTTCGACGAGATGCAGCAATTCGCGGACCCGCGCGGCGATCTCCGCGCGCGGCCGGCCGGCGAATTTCAGCCCGAGCCCGACGTTCTGCGCCACGCTCATCCACGGATACAGATGCGGCTGCTGGAACATCACGATCCAGCGCG
The DNA here is from genome assembly GCF_052445935.1 of Rhodopseudomonas sp. NSM. Classification (NCBI taxonomy): domain Bacteria; kingdom Pseudomonadati; phylum Pseudomonadota; class Alphaproteobacteria; order Hyphomicrobiales; family Nitrobacteraceae; genus Rhodopseudomonas; species Rhodopseudomonas sp. NSM. The sequence continues at coordinate 18,603 of NZ_JBQTCH010000010.1, forward strand.
GCGACGCGCCTTCGACCCTGGCGCCGTCGATGCGGATCTCGCCCGCGCTCGGCGCGATCAGACCGGCGATGATGTGCAGCAAGGTTGACTTGCCGCAGCCTGAGCGCCCGACCAGCGCGACCGCCTCGCACGGCCTGATCTCGAGATCGATCCCGCTCAGCGCGTTGCCGCTCGAGCGGCGGTAGCGGTGACTCACGCCCTGGATGGCGATATGCGCCCCGGGCCAAGCCTTTTTGGGTTGGAATGCCGGCATCGGCTGCAGCCGCTCCTCGAACAGGGTCCATTGCGGATCGGCGGAGCCAGCCAGCGCGGCCGGCTCCGCCGCGCGATTACTCCGCCGCCATCAGCGACGGGGCCGCATAGGGAGCGCCTTCCTCGATCGGCAGCGACGGGTCGCGCGACCATTCGTTCCAGGAGCCGAAATACAGGCTGACATCCTTGATGCCGGCTTCCTTCAGCGCCACCAGCGTGTTGGAGGCGCGGGCGCCCTTGAAGCAGTACAGCACAACGGGCGTATCGGGGGTGATGCCGACGCTGGCGCATTCGGCCAGGATCTCGCTGGACGATTTGAACATCGGGCCGTCCGGCGATGGCTTCATCATCCGGTACCATTCGATCCAGACCGCGCCGGGGATGCGGCCCTTGCGCGGGCAGAAATCCTTGCCGTAGGGCGACGAGCTTTCGCCGATCCATTCGTCGACGTCGCGGGTGTCGAGCTTGACCTTGCTGGAATCCGCGACCGCCGCCTTCATCGATTCCAAATCGACCAGGATCGAGGCGGCGGCCGGATCGACCGTGAAGCTCTTGGGCGTGGGCGTCGGGACGTCGGTGGTGCTCGGCAGCCCGGCCGCGGTCCAGGCCGCGTAGCCGCCGTGCAGGATCTTGACCTTGGGGTAGCCGAGCGACTTCAGCAGCACGTAGCCGCGGCAGGACTGGCCGAAGCCGGTGTTCATCGACTGTTCGTAGATCACCGCGGTCTCTTCGCCGGAGAGTCCGGCGGCGCCGAAGGCGGCGGCGAATTTGTCGCTCATCTCCTTGACGCCCTCGGGCGTCGAGGTCGCGAGATAGGTGAAGATCTCGTGGATGTTGACGGCACCGGGAATGTGGCCCGCCGCATAGGCGTCGGGATTGCGGGTGTCGATCACCACCGTGGTCGGCGACGACAGCATTTCGGATAGTTCGGCCGGCGTGACAAGAACCTTCTCAGTCATCAGTCGCTCCTGTGTTCGTCGTTGAACGTTGGCTCGCGGGAGACCTCTGCGGCACAGGGCTGTGTCCTGTGGTGACTGTTGCCGAGCGCGCGGGGAGCGCCCGGATCGAAGGCGCTGCGCGGACGAATGGGGCGTCCGCGCACTGCGCGCGGACTAATGCGCCATGTCCGCCAGCATCTTGCGGAGTTGCTTGGTGGCGGGTGTCACGATCGCCACGAAGTACGCCTCGCGCAGCCGGCGCTGCGCGGCGGCGCCGGCGACGTAGCCGCGCGCCCCGCAATGAAGCATCGCGGCGTGAGCGGCGGCGACCGAGGCATCGCCGGCTGCGAGCCGCGCCTCGATCACAGCGCGCCAATAGTCGCGGTCGCTCTCGAACGGCGTCGCGGCGAGGCGCGCGACCTCGGCCTCCATCGCCGCGAGTCCTTCGGCGATCGGCTCGGGCTGGACGTCGAGATATTTGTTGACGTGGCCGAGCGGGCCTTTGCACTGCTCGATCAGCCGCAGGCAGTCGCGGATCAGGCCGAACGCCATGCCGGCCTGCAGCAGGATGAAGCCGGCACGGATTCGCTTGATGAAGTCGTCGACCGGATCGGCCAGCACCCAGGCGTCCGGCACCATCACGTCGCGCATCTGCACCGCGAAGGTGCGGGTGCCGTCGAGCGCGGTGAACTTCGCATTGTCGGCGAGGCCGACGCCTTCGGCGGCGCAGGGAATCACCGCCATGACGTTGCGGCTCGCGCCGCCATCCTCGTCGACCTCGAAGATGCCGCCGAAATAATGATCGGCGCCGAGATTGGAGACGTAGGGCAGCAGCCCCTTGACGACGTATCCGCCGGCGACGCGTCGTCCCTTCAGCCGCATCGGCTCGATGCCGAACAGCGACTTCATCGGATTCGACAGCGCGGTGCCGCCGAGCGCCGCGCCGGTCGCGATCTGCGGGCCGATCCCGGTCCGCAGATGCTGGTTGTCAGAGGCGTAGATGTACCAGCCCAGCGCGTCCTGGCACCACATGCAGAACGACGTCGACAGGCAGTGTTCGCCGGCCGCCGCCATCGCGTTGATCGAGGTCATCAGGTCGACGCTCGGGCTCTTGCCCGGCAGATGATGCGCGTAGGCCCCGAGGCGCCCGAAGGCGCGCATCAGATCTTCCGGGTAGTAACCGTCGACGTCGATCCGGTTGACCAGCGACGGCAGCTCGCGCGCCGACAGCGCGCGCACCGCCTCGACGACTTCGGCGCCGGGCATCACCGCGGCATCACCTGTGATCACTGACTGGACATCCAGCATGGGCTCGGTCCGCTGTTGGAGGGCTGGGGTCAGGCCATCGCCACGTCGAGATTGACCGGGCGCGAGAAGGTGTTGGCCACCGGCGACCACAGCCGTGCATGAGCGACCAGCGCGTCGAGTTCTTCGCGGGGGCGGTCGGCCTCGAACGTCACCTTGCAGCGGACATCGGTGAAGCCGACCGGCTTGTCGGAGAGATCGCCGGTGCCCCAGACGCCGGTGATGTTGAGGTCGCCCTCGAGTTCGATCTCGAGTTTGTAGACGGTGATGCCGCGCGCCACGGCATTGGCGTGGATGCCGACCGCGAGGCAAGAGCCGAGCGCCGCCAGCGAGGCTTCCGAGGGATTCGGCGCGGTATCATCACCAAGCAGGCCCGGCGGCTCATCGACGATGTAGGGCGGCAGCGTGCGGACGAAATTGAGATGACGGAAGCGGCCTTCGGCGACGGTCTTGCACTTCAGCGTCTTGACCGCGGTGGGATCGGCCTTGCCCTTGGCGATCAGCTCGTCGAGCCCGGCCTTGTCGATCGGCGCGAGGCATCCGGTCATCGCGGTCGGGGTGTCCGGGGTGAGGCAGGCGGTCATCGCGGTGGCGGCTTTGGTCATGGGATCTCCTCTGGCTGCCGTTGCGTCCGGCAGTGTTTAGGCTACAGACCGTTCTGTATTAGCAGGAAGCGTGCCAGCTCGCGTCGCCGGAAAAAGTGTTGAGAATCAACGGACGGGAGCAGCAGTCTCGGTGCCCATCGATTGGGCGCGCCGCTTTTGCGGTCAATTCGACCGCGCAACTGCCCGACTCGGCGTCAACCAAGGTTACAAACAGACCCTTCGGTTTCCTGATTGAAGTTTGGCAAAGGCGGGGGTATGTGCGTCGGAATGGCTCAGGCAGCACCCCATCCAGCGATCGATGCGGCGACCCCCGCCGTGCGGTTGTCGCCGCGCGACCGGCTGATCGACAGCGCGCGGCTGCTGTTCTGCCGCTACGGCATCAACTCGGTGGGCGTCGACGCGATCATCGAGAATGCCGGCACCGCCAAGACCACGCTCTACAAGCTGTTCGGCTCCAAGGACGGCCTGGTCGAAGCCGTGCTGCAGCATGAAGGGGAAAGCTGGCGGACCTGGTTCATCGAGGAGATCGACGGGCCGGGCGGCAGCGCGCGCGAGCGGCTGGCGCGGATCGGCCCGGCGCTGAAGACCTGGTTCAGCCGCCCCGATTTCTACGGCTGCCCGTTCATCAATGCGGTCGGCGAATCCGACAAGGCCGACGACCGGATGCGCAGCCTGGCGATCGCCCACAAGACCATCGTGCACGATCGCCTGACCGCATTGTGCGCCGAGGCCGCGATCGCCGAGCCGGCGCAGGTCGCGCACACCCTCGGGCTGGTCATCGACGGCGCCATCGTGATGGCGCTGGTGACGCGCGACGCCGGCGCCGCCGATGTCGCCGGCCGCGCCTGCGCGGCGATTTTGCCGGCCTGACGCCTGGACTTCAGCGCCCGAGGATTTCGCGCGCCCGCTGGCGCACGAAGTACACCGAGGCCTCCGGCGTCAGATGACTGCCGTCGAACACGATCGGCGTGCCGCTGTCGCCCGGCACGCCCAGCAGGCAGCCCTGCGCATCGCAGAAGCTCGGCGTCGGCGACACGAACGCCACGCCCTCCGCCTCGAAGAACCGCCGCAACGCCTCGTTACCCTCGGCCTCGGAAGTCGACAGTCGCGGCGGCACATCGCGCAGCGGGATCGCTTCGGGCGCGGCCAGACCGGCCGCACGGGCGCGATAATACTGCGCGAGGATACGCCGGGGCGGGGTGCGCCACGACGGAAACATCCCGACCACCACGATGCGCCGGACGCCGATTGCGCGTAGTTCGGCAAGTGTCGCGCGGATCAGGCCTTCGGATTCGCCGGCCTGGCGATTGTCCCAATCGTAGTTGCTCCACTCACGCGCCACCAGGATCACCGTGTCCGGCTTCAGCTGTTTCAGCCGCGCATGCACGATGTCGTTATTGGCCCGACAGAACGGCGACTTGACGCTGGCGAAGCCGAGGATCGGCGGGCACGCCGTGGTGTTGTATTGCGACAGACGAAAGCCGCCATCGGCCTGCTGCACCGCGCGCAGGCCGGGATAGAGATGCGCCGCGTGGGAGTCGCCCCACAGCACGACCCGCGGCGCATCCGCCGGGGCGTCGTCGTCGCATTGCGGCTCGAATTGCGCCGTGCCTTCGAAGAAGCAATGGCCGCTGCGAAAGGAGGTCTTGGCTTCCTCGACGAGATCGCCGGTGAGGCGCTGGGTCTCGGGGCCGAAGCGCGACGGGAATCCGCTCGCCGCATAAATGCCGGCTCCGGCCATGCCGGCGATCGCCACGGCCGCGAATGCCGCCGCGGTCTTGCGGCGGCTCGGGCGCGCGCGGAACGGCGGCTCGATGAATCGCCAGGTGAGATGCGCCAGGGCGAACGCGACGAGGATCGCGATCGCCTTCATCAGCGGCGGCGGTTCCTCGCCGAATCGTAAGATCCGGATCGCGGCGAGCAGCGGCCAGTGCCACAGATATAGCGGGTAGCTGATCAGCCCGACATAGACCATCGGGCGGTTGCCGAGCAGATGCCGGTTCACCCAGGGCGAGGGTCCGGCGAAAATCAGCAACGCTGCGCCCAGCACTGGCAGCGTCGCCCACCAGCCGGGGAAGCCGCGATCATTGCTGATCAGCGCCGCGCCGACGGAGAGCAGTCCTAGCCCGAGCCAGGCGCAGACGGCGCGGATCGCCGCCGCGTGGCGTTCGAACAGCGCCCGCGCAGTGGCGAGCGCCGCGATCGAGCTGATGTCACGGCCCGGGCCGGCGTTGGTGGCGATCGCGAGCACGCAGCCCGTCATCAGTTCCCAGAACCGCGTCACCGGCAAATAGAACGCCGCGAGCGGATTGATCGGCGTCAGGACGATGTTGGCGGCGAACGACGCCACGAGGATCGCTAGCGCCGCGATCAGCGCGCCGCGCGGCCATCGCCACGCCAGCACGATCACCGGCGGCCACAGCAGATAGAACTGCTCCTCGACGCCGAGCGACCACAGATGCAGCAGCGGATTGAGTTCGGACGACGCTTCGAAATAGCCGGCGTCGTGCAGCAGCGCGAGATTGGAGAGAAACGCGGCGCCGAAGCCGATCGCCTTGCCGGCATCGCGATAATCGACCGGAAACAGCAGGAACCAGCCGGCGACCGCGCAGGTGATCAGCACCAATGCCAGCGCCGGAAAGATCCGGTTGATGCGTCGCGCGTAGAACGTTCGGAAGCTGAAGTCGCCGCCGCGCTGGGCCTGGCAGATGATCGAGGTGATCAGGAAGCCGGAGATCACGAAGAACACGTCGACGCCGACGAAGCCGCCGCGCACGGAATTCGGAAAGGCATGAAACGCGATCACCAGCAACACGGCGATGGCGCGCAATCCGTCGATGTCGCTGCGGTAGCTCGGCCTCATCCTGGTGCTGTCCGGCCCCTGGTTCGCAAAAGCAATCGAACCCGGCAGATCCGGGCCGGGCGGTTCCCGCAGACAAGGACCGAAACATTCGTGCCGGAGGTGTCCAATCGCCAAGCCGGGCGGCGCTGTCAAGCGGCCGGCGCGCGCGCATCATTCCTTCGGCCAACATGGGGGCCCGGCGTTTGCGTCGATTCGGGCGGTGCGCCTACATTGGGCGTTCCACCCGCGGGCGACCTCGCCCGACTCGAACGCCGGACGCCGCGATGACCATCGTCAGACACAGGATCGACCTCGCCACCACGGCGCCGATTCAGATCATCGACATCACCGAACAGGTCCGCGGCTTCGTCGCCGGCAGCGGCCTGAAAGACGGGCTCGTCTCGGTGAGCTGTCTGCACACGACGGCGCGGATCAACGTCAACGAGCGCGAGGAGAAGCTCGAGCGCGATATGCTGACGTTTCTGAAACGTTTCGCGCCGCGCGACGGCGACTACCTGCACAACCTCGCCCCGATCGACGGCCGCGACAACGCGCATTCGCATCTGATCGGACTGTTCATGAATTCGTCGGAGACGATCCCGCTCGCAGACGGCGCCATGGTGCTCGGAGAATGGCAGTCGATCTTCTTCATCGAGCTCGACGGCCCGCGCGAGCGCCGCGGCGTCGAACTGCAGATCATCGGGCAGGGTTAGACCGCTGCGGGCCACTCCATCCAAAGGATGGGCTCTTTGCGATGGAACCGCGGGTCGGGCCCGCGTATGACGGCTTGGTATCTGGAGCGGACAACCCCATGACGCCGGACGACATTGCGGGCTTCTACGCGACGCGCGCGGAGCTCGACCCCGACGACTACATCGAACTCGATTTCGACTTTGAATGCGCCGGCGATCCGCGCGAGGCGGCGGCGCATCTGTGCAGCGAGCAATCCACCGCGCAATGGCGCCGGGTCGGAATCGACGAGGATTTCCGGCCGCGATTCGCCGCCAAGGTGCTGGAGCTGTCCGCCGAGCCGCGGCCATCGGGCTTCAGCACGCCGGTCGAGTGCGCGGCGCGCGGGCCGGTTCACGCCTGCCGGGTGACGATCGCGCATCCGCATCGCAATTTCGGGCCGAAGATTCCCAATTTGCTGTCGGCGGTGTGCGGTGAGGGCGTGTTCTTCTCGCCCGGCATTCCGCTGATCCGGCTGCAGGACATCCGGTTTCCCGAGTCCTATCTCGCCGCATTCGAGGGCCCGCGCTTCGGCATCGCCGGATTGCGCGAGCGGCTGCAGGCGTTCGATCGGCCGATCTTCTTCGGCGTGATCAAGCCGAATATCGGCCTGCCGGCGGAGCCGTTCGCCGAACTCGGTTACCAGAGCTGGCTCGGCGGCCTCGATATCGCCAAGGACGACGAGATGCTGGCGGATGTCGACTGGTGTCCGCTCACCGAGCGTGCGGCGCTGCTCGGCGACGCCTGCCGGAAGGCCGCGGCCGAGACCGGCGTGCCGAAGATCTACCTCGCCAATATCACCGACGAAGTGGACCGGCTGATCGAGCTGCATGATGTCGCGGTGGCGAACGGCGCCGGCGCGCTGCTGATCAACGCGATGCCGGTCGGCCTGTCGGCGGTGCGGATGCTGCGCCGGCATGCCACGGTGCCGCTGATCGCGCATTTCCCGTTCATCGCCGCGTTCAGCCGGCTCGCCAATTACGGCATTCATTCGCGGGTGATGACGCGGCTGCAGCGCCTCGCCGGTTTCGACGTGGTGATCATGCCGGGCTTCGGGCCGCGGATGATGACGCCGGAGCATGAGGTGATGGACTGCGTGCGCGCCTGCCTCGAGCCGATGGGGCCGATCAAGCCGTGCCTGCCGGTGCCGGGCGGCAGCGATTCCGCCGCGACGCTGGAGGGCGTGTATCGCAAGGTCGGCAGCGTCGATTTCGGCTTCGTGCCGGGCCGCGGCGTGTTCGGCCACCCGATGGGACCGGCGGCGGGCGCCGCCAGTCTCCGACAGGCGTGGGACGCGATCGCCGCCGGCATCCCGGTCGGCGAGCACGCCGCGAGTCATCCGGAACTGGCGGCGGCGTTGCAGGCGTTCGGCGGCCGCTGATCGCGGCCGCTCGCGCTCAGCGCGGCAGTTCGGTGAAGGTGACGATGACGGCGGTGCGACGGCCCTGCGTCGGGGCGGCGTCGCGGTGGATGCCGGCGGGGTCGTACAGCACGGCGTTGCCATCGCTGCTGGTCACCGCGACCTGGTTGGCCTCGATCGCCGCGGCGAAATTGCTGTCGGCGACCAGGTCGGCGCCGAACGAGGCCTTGCGCTGCAGGCCGGCGGGCAGCGCATAGAACGTCTCGCGCCAGCTCTGCAGCGTCGAGGACAGGCCGGCGAGGTCGTTGGCGCGGCGGATCAGGCCGTCCCCGAACCGCTTCGCGGCCCGGTTGCTGCCGGCCACATAGGTCAGCGGGCCGTTGGCGGCGCCGATATCGCCGAGATAGATCACCAGCTTCAGCACGTTGGTGCCGGGGTCGACGCTGAAGCCGTCGCAGGGCGAGGCATCGACGCTGACATCGGCGAACGGGCTTGCGGCCGGCGCGCCCGGCGCGTCGACGACCTCCGCGGCGATGGCGCCGACGCCGACCGGGCGCTTCAGATAGGCGCTCGCGGCTTCGGTCAGGCCGAGATCGGCGGCGGTCTGGTTGAACCAGCGATACAGGTCGGGCGCCGCCGCCGGATCGATCCGGACCCGGCTGCCCGCGGGATCGCCGGCCGGCATTGCGCGCTGCTCCAGCGCCGCGAGTTGCGGCGCGAGCAGCGTGCGGATCTGCGCGACCGCATCGGTGCCGAGGCGGGTGACGGCGAAGCCATCGCCCTGCAGCGGCACGAACACGGCGGTGCCGCGCTCGGTCTTCGGCGCATAGGCCTGGCCGGCGGTGAAGCGCGACAGCCGCTGCAGCAGGATCAGCCGCAGCGCGGTCGGCAGGCTGCGCAGCACCGCGACGAACGGCTTGCCGGCTTCGGCCGGGCGCGGCAGGTGCTCGATGTCGATCAGGCGCTGCGCCGAGGCCAGCAGGAAACCGTAGCTGAAATAGCTGATCGCCTTCAGCCTCGCGCCGAGCATCGGCATCGACATCACGCGGCCATAGGCCGGATGGGCGTCGTAGTCGATCGCCGGCAGATGATCGAACGGATAGGATTTTGCTTCGGACTGCATGACCTGCCCCTCAGTGGCTCGCGAATCCCATAGACACCAAATGCGAACTATGGTGGGCGGCGCCGCATCGCGCGAGATAGCAATACGGCGATGTCCCGGGGAAATCGCGCCCTTGCGCCCACCTGCGCGCCAAGGCCGCACCGCGCGATGCGACCGCCTCGCCGCGCGGCGTCGTGCTCACGGCTGAGACCGGAGCGAGCGGGTTCCGGATTCAGATCCAGGCGAAGTTCGCCGCCGGGCGCGCCGTGCGGTTGAGCAGCGAGCGCATCAGGCAGCGCTCGATCTGGACCGAGGAGACGGTCGCGGCGTCGGCGCCGACCAGCGCACAGGCATCGGCACGTTCGGCGAAGACGCGGCCGCTGGCGACGACGGCGAGCGCCGGATTGCGCGAGGCGCGGCGGATCTTGCGGATGGTCTCGGCGACGCGGGGCAGCCAGTGCTCGCGGCGCAGCGCCGGGCTGAGCGACAGATTGACCGCATCGAACCAGCCATTGGCGACCAGATCGGTGAGCGCCTTTTCGTTGTCGGGAAACTCACCGACCGTGTTCCAACCGGCCTGGCGCAGCAGTTCGGAATGCAGCGCGGCGCAGAACGAATGCGGCTCGCCCGGCTGCGAAATCACCAGCACCGTGCGCGGCTGCGAACGCGTCAGCGGCGCCGACAGCAGATCGAAGCTGATGCGGCGCATCGCGGTCTGCAGATGGCACAAGCCGATCGCCACCTCGAATTCGCTGCAGGCATCCTCGCTCCACAGATCGCCGAGCTTGCGCGCGGTCGGCTCGAACAGCCCGGTGAACAAGGCGGTCGGCGACGCCGCGCGCGTCAGCGAACGTTCGATCAGGTCGAACGCATCGGCGAGATTGGGCGCGATCAGCAGCCGGGCCAGTTCGTCGGCGCGGGCGTCCGCCGGGTCTTTCGCGGCGCGGATCCGCGCCGGGGCGGCGGCGTGCTTGACGAGAAGGTGCGGGATGACCGTCGAGACAATGCTTTCTGGATGCACGGCACGCACTCGATCTGGTTGCCCTCGGACCATCCGGAATTGGTAAATGTCGCGACCCAGCGAGGCTGCCGAGGGGAAGCAGATCGGGGTTTCCTCGTGCGGTCACGGGCCCGGACCAAGCCGGCAGCGCCGTTGCCGCATCGCAAAGACAGCCCCGGAATCGACAACTCGTCTTTGCTCTGGATCAAAACGGGTGACTGGCGCGGAAGCGAGCCAGAGCTCGCGCCAGCGGGCTCGCCGCGCGCTACACAGCGGCATAGCGTCGCGATGGCTGTCGAGCGCCGATCGCTGATGTCGGACTTGGATACCGCTCGCGCCGCAGGAGGACCGCAAGGGAATGGGTCCCCGATCCCGGAGCCGACCCGACCACCAACGAACTAATACGGATGTTCTGCCGAATCCCGATTCGTGGTATCTGTTGGACAGGGTTGAGGCCGGCGATTCTCAGTTAGCTCCGCACCGCGCCTAGTCTTGCAGGCGGAAACCTGCATCGAGCATTGTGGCGAAGCTACTCGCGAAGGTATCGTCCGGCAGTTAGTTGGCAAAGACTGAAGCGCGCTTACGTCTTTGTTCTGAATCAATCGATACGGTTATCCTCTACGTATATTTACAGCTGTGCGAATCAGCGCAAAACTGAATCGACGAGTCCATCTAGGCTGAGCAACTATCAAGTTTAAACAAAGGGTTAGACTTGTTTTTGACTCACAGGTGATTCGCGATTCTGAAGAACGAGTGCCTGGTTACCAGCGCTCGTTCACCGTTCCAGCGTGAGGGCGTCTTGGCGTGACCGGAGTGACCGATTTCGCCGAATCTAGAGGTTTCGTTAACCTTAATCAGTAAAGCGTTGATCACGCTGTTCACCTTAGGGGGCAAGCCGCCCCTAATTGAAGAAAGCTGGAGAAATAAGATGCAGTTCGACCTTTCAAATCGGAACCTCGCGCAAAAGATCTCGATTCTGGTGTTGGGAATTACATTCGTCGTGGCGCTCGCCATCGGCGGCGTCAGTCAGCTGGTGCTCCACAAGGTCACCACCGATCAGGCCAAGCAGCACGCCAGCGTGGCCTCGCTGGACCGGCTGATCGGACATGGGGGGGCAACGCTGTCGCCAGTCCGGGCGGCGGATGGCAGCATCGTCGGCATGCTGGTGATGCAGCAGGACTCCGGGGCGGTGGTGATGCCGGCGTCCTATGAGGGGCAGGGCCTCCTGGTGCAGGCCGCCGAGACCGTCACGGCGCCGGCCGCGAATTACGCCATGAGCGCCGCCAACACCATGCTGCTGCTCGCCGGAATCGTGGTCTTCGCGGTGGTCGGCCTGATCGGCACCCGGATCTCCCGCGGTCTGCTCGCCCCGCTCGGCGAACTCGAGAAGGACGTCGAGAAGCTCGCCAGCGGCGAAACCAACATCCGCATCCACGCGCTCAGCCGCTCCGATGAAATCGGCCGGATTGCGCGCTCGATCGCCAAGATCCAGGAATCGTTGATCGAGCTCGCCAAGCTCAAGACCCAGAAGGTGGTCGGCGGCGCCAGTTCGGTGCTGGAGAATCTCAAGGAAATGTGGGGCGACCTGAAATCGGCGGCGCGCAACGCCCGCGAGATGCTGGTCACCGACGGCCGGACCATCGGCGAGACGCTGTCGCGATCGTGGAGCGAATGGGTGCATAACGGCCTTGGCGTCCCGAAACGCGCCTGACGCGGCGCCCATCGCGCGCCTCCTTCGGCCGGAGGGGGCGCCGGGCGACCACATCTCGAATCAGGATCGAAAGCCCGCGCTCGTCGCGGGCTTTTGTTTGCGCGACGGCTGGTTCGCGCGCCGCGCTATTTCACAGGGGAGGAGATCGACGGCTCGCCCGGCTCGCCGGTCAGGAACTCGCACTCAAGGAGTCGACGACGGCATCTTCCCGTCAGCTTCACGCACGATGGTCCGGGGTGTTGGTCTGGGTAGATTGATCTGGAGCAAAGACCTGCAGCCCATCGGCAATCCGTTCGGCACGAGATTGCAATCCATGTCTTAGGTCCGATCCATCGCCTATGGCTCGAGGCCGGACCGTTGAGTTTCTGGAGCGGGCGAAGGGATTCGAACCCTCGACCCCAACCTTGGCAAGGTTGTGCTCTACCCCTGAGCTACACCCGCATCCGAGAAACGCCGAAGCTTGCGCCGCGACCGTGCGCAGTCCTATGCCAAATGCCGCAGGCGAATGCAACAGCCCTTGGCGGCTTCGATGCGCCCCTTTTGCAGGGGGGTGGCAAAACGCCTTCCTCTCATCGCGGCAAGGTTCAGCTGATCGCGGCAATGCACGGCCCGCCGCGGGCGCCGGCCATCGAATCGGTCCGCCGGGCGATAAAGTCCCGGGACGGGACACCCGCTTTGCATCGGGTTCCGGTTGAAAACGAAACGTCGCGCGCCATTTACAGGGCATGCTAGAGCATGATCCCGAAAACTGGATGCCGGTTTCCGGAGAAGGTCATGCTGAAATCAGAATCCAGAGCAGGATGACGATTCGAAGATGCGTCATCCTGCGCTAGAACGGCGCTCTTTCGGACATCAGGCGAGGATCACGTGACAATCATCGAGCAGGGCAGCGGTGCGCCCCCCAAGGCTGCGCCCGATCTGATCAAGGACACCACGACGCAGACCTTCGTCCAGGATGTGATCGAGGAGTCAAAACGACAGCCGGTGCTGATCGACTTCTGGGCGCCGTGGTGCGGCCCGTGCCGCCAGCTCACGCCGATGCTGGAAAAGGCGGTCAATGCCGCCGGCGGCAAGGTCAAGCTGGTCAAGATGAACATCGACGAGCATCCGTCGATCCCGGGCCAGATGGGCATCCAGTCGATCCCCGCTGTGATCGCCTTCGTCGACGGCCGACCGGCCGACGGCTTCATGGGCGCGGTGCCGGAAAGCCAGGTCACAGCCTTCATCGAGAAGCTGACCGCAGGCGTCCCGGGCGGCGCGCCGACCGCCGCGGAACTGCTGCAGGAAGCCGAAGCCGTGCTGGCGGAGGGCGACCCTTCGACGGCGATCGCGATCTATGCCGAAGTGCTCCGCGCCGACGCCACCAATGTCGAGGCGATCGCCGGGCTGGCGCGCTGTTACATGCAGTCCGGCGCGGCCGACGAGGCCAAGAAGATTCTCGAACAGGTTCCGGAAAACCGCCGCGAGGACGCCGCCGTCAAGGCAGTGCAGGCGATGATCGATCTCGCCGAGCAGGCCGAGCAGGTCGGGCCGATCGCCGAGCTGGAGCAGAAGGTCGCCGCCGATCCGCTCGACCATCAGGCGCGGTTCGATCTCGCCACGGCGCTCAACGCCGCCGGCCGACGCGACGAGGCCACCACGCATCTGCTGGAGATCGTCAGGCGCGATCGCAAATGGAACGAGGACGGCGCCCGCAAGCAGCTGGTGCAGCTGTTCGAGGCCTGGGGTCCGGTCGACGACGCCACGGTCGAGGGACGCAAGCGGCTCTCGACGATTCTGTTCTCTTGAAGTCGCTCTCGAACTGCGGGATTCGCCGATGCCGATCAATGCCGATTATCGCGGTCCCGCCGACCTTCCCGAGGTGATTCCGGTGTTTCCGCTGCCGGGCGCGCTTTTGCTGCCGCGCGGCCAGATGCCGCTCAACATCTTCGAGCCGCGCTATCTGGCGATGGTCGACGATTCGCTGCGCGACGGCCACCGGGTGATCGGGATGATCCAGCCCGACGCGACGCATTCGGAAGACGGCGAGACGCCGAAGCTGTTTCAGGTCGGCTGCGTCGGACGAATCACCCAGCTGGCCGAATCCGGCGACGGCCGCTACATCCTCGAACTCACCGGCGTGTCGCGCTTCAAGGTGGTCGAGGAATTGCAGGTCAAGACGCCGTACCGGCAGTGCAAGGTCGATTACTTCCCCTATGTCGACGATTTCACCGCGCGCAAGGGCGAGGACGAGGTCGATCGCGAGTCGCTGCTGACGGTGCTGACCGCCTTCCTCAAAGCCAACAATCTCAAGGTCGACTGGGACGGCGTCGAGAGCGCGCCGAACGAGGCGCTGGTCAACGCGCTGGCGATGATGTCGCCCTACGGCGCGCCGGAGAAGCAGGCGATGCTGGAAGCGCCCGACCTCAAGACCCGCGCCGAGATCCTGATTGCCGTCACCGAGATGGATCTGGCCAAGAAGCGCACCAGCGGCGATCCGCCGCTGCAGTGAGCGCCGGCACGATTTGCGCCGCCGCGTTGACGGCGGACCCGACTTCCAGTTCCACTCTCCGCAACCTCACACATCCGGTCTGCGTAACATGACGACATCCGCCGAGCGCCCCGAGACCACGGTCGACAGCAAGCTGCTCGAAATCCTGGTCTGCCCGGTCACCAAAGGCCCGCTGGAATTCGACGCGGCGCGGCAGGAGCTGATTTCGCGCAGCGCCAAGCTCGCCTATCCGATCCGCGACGGCATCCCGATCATGCTGCCGGAAGAAGCCCGCAAGCTGGGGTGAGGCCGCGTTCGACCGTGGCTGTCACGGCTGTTGCACTGTGCTCCGCACGCGTTGGCGGCGTTCAGTCGAGCCCGTGCCGCAGGCTGGCGGCGGCGGCAAACGGGCCGATCACCAGGCTCGCCAGCGACAGCGCGCACAGGATCGAGAACGGGGTGCCGAACGGCACCGGGCCGACGATTGCCGCCTGAGAGGCCGCGACGCCGAAGATCAGCACCGGGATCGCCAGCGGCAGCACCAGCACCGCCATCAGCAGCCCGCCGCGACGCAGCGTCACCGCCAGCGCGGCGCCGATCATGCCGGTGAAAGTCAGGGCCGGCGTGCCGGCGAGCAGCGTCGCCATCACCGCGAGCGAGGCCATGCCGTCGAGGTTGAGCAGCAGGCCGAGCACCGGGGTCGCGACGATCAGCGGCAGGCCGGCGGCGAGCCAGTGCGCCAGGGCCTTGGCGGCGCAGGTCAGTTCCAGCGGCGTGCGGCTCATCACGATCAAATCGAGCGAGCCGTCCTCGGCATCGGCAGTGAACAGCCGGTCGAGCGTCAACAGGCTCGCCAGCAGCGCGCCGAGCCACAGGATCGCAGGCCCCAATCGCTGAAGCAGATTGAGGTCGGGGCCGACCGCGAACGGCATCAGCACCACCACGGTGAGGAAGAACAGCACCCCGATCAGCGCCCCGCCGCCGACCCGCAGCGCGATCTGGACGTCGCGGCGAATGATGGCGCCGAGCGCACTCACGCCGCCACCCCGATCCGCAACTCGCGCGTCTGGATGCCGAGCGGGCTGTGGGTCGCGGCGACGATCAGGCCGCCGCCGGCGAGGTGATCGGTCATCAGCGCAGCGAACATCGCCTGGCCCCTGACGTCGAGCGCCGAGGTCGGTTCGTCGAGCAGCCAGATCGGCCGTTTCACCACCAGCAGCCGCGCGATCGACAGCCGCCGACGCTGGCCCGCGGAGAGGTAGGCGGCCGGTAGTTCCGCGGCGTGCGCGAGGCCCACGGCCGTGATCCCGGCCATCAGATCGGTCGGTTCGCCGCCGAGAAATTCGCGCCAGAAGGCGAGATTTTCGACGACGCTGAGCGACGGTTTCAACGCGTCGCGATGGCCGAGATAGTGCGCCTGTTCGGCCACCGGCGTGTCCGGCTCGCCGCCGTCGAAGTCGATACTACCCGCCGCCGGCATCAGCAGGCCGGCGATCAGCCGCAGCAACGACGTCTTGCCGGCGCCGTTATGGCCGACCAGCGCCAGCGCCTCGCCGCCCGCGGCCTCGAAATCGAGTCCGTCGAACACCTCGCGGTCGCCTCTAATGCACCTCAGTCCGCGTCCCGAAAGCCGCATTCCACCGTCGCCTGTTCCGCCCCCTGGACTCGGGACCGTCTTGCTCACAATCGATGCGGGCGCTAGTCGTTGTCGAACTGGCGGCGCATCTGGAAAGGTTCTATAAGCCGGAACTTGATGCAGTACACCATCGGCGCCTGCAAGCCGTCCGGCTCGCTTCTCCTGGTGCCGCATGAACGCTCGCCCGCCCATCGAAAAACGAAAATCTGGGACCCGCCTTTCATGACCTCGCTCGACAGCTTCAAATGCCGGAAGATCCTCAAGGTCGGCAGCAAATCCTACGTCTATTACAGCCTGCCCACCGCCGAGAAGAACGGCCTGAAAGGCATCTCCCGGCTGCCTTATTCGATGAAGGTGCTGCTGGAAAATCTGCTGCGCAACGAGGACGACCGCACGGTCAAGAAAGCGGACATCCAGGCGGTCGCGAAGTGGATGCGCAAGAAGGCGCTGGAACACGAGATCGCGTTCCGCCCGGCGCGGGTGCTGATGCAGGACTTCACCGGCGTGCCAGCGGTGGTCGATCTGGCGGCGATGCGCAACGCCATGCAGGCGCTCGGCGGTGATGCGGAGAAGATCAACCCGCTGGTGCCGGTCGACCTCGTCATCGACCACTCGGTGATCGTCAACTTCTTCGGTGACAACAAGGCGTTCGGCAAGAACGTCACCGAGGAGTACAAGCAGAACCAGGAGCGCTACGAGTTCCTGAAATGGGGCCAGAAGGCGTTCTCGAACTTCTCCGTGGTGCCGCCCGGCACCGGCATCTGCCATCAGGTCAATCTCGAATATCTGGCGCAGACGGTCTGGACCAAGAAGCAGAAGATGACGATCGGCCGCAAGACCGGCACGTTCGAAGTCGCCTATCCGGATTCGCTGGTCGGCACCGATTCGCACACCACCATGGTCAACGGCCTCGCCGTGCTCGGCTGGGGCGTCGGCGGCATCGAGGCGGAAGCCGCGATGCTCGGCCAGCCGCTGTCGATGCTGCTGCCCGAAGTGGTCGGCTTCAAGCTGAGCGGCGCGCTGAAAGAGGGCGTCACCGCCACCGATCTGGTGCTGACCGTGACGCAGATGCTGCGCAAGCAGGGCGTGGTCGGCAAGTTCGTCGAGTTCTTCGGCCCCGGCCTCGACCATCTGTCGGTCGCCGACAAATCGACCATCGCCAACATGGCGCCGGAATACGGCGCGACCTGCGGCTTCTTCCCGGTCGACACTGAAACCCTCGGCTATCTCAAGACCTCCGGCCGCGCCTCCGCGCGGGTCGCGCTGGTCGAGAAATACGCCAAGGCGCAGGGCCTGTTCCGCACGTCGAAGTCGCCCGATCCGGTGTTCACGGTGACGCTGAAGCTCGACCTCGCCGACGTGGTGCCGTCGCTGGCCGGCCCGAAGCGTCCCGAGGGCCGCGTTGCGCTGCCGGCGGTTTCGGAAGGCTTCACCGCGGCGATGGACGCCGAGTACAAGAAGGCGCTGGACGGCGTGCGCTATTCGGTCGACGGCCGCAATTTCGACCTCGGCCATGGCGACGTGGTGATCGCCGCCATCACCTCCTGCACCAACACCTCGAATCCTAGCGTGCTGATCGGTGCCGGCCTCTTGGCGCGCAACGCCGCCGCCAAGGGCCTCAAGGCCGCGCCGTGGGTCAAGACCTCGCTTGCGCCGGGCTCGCAGGTGGTCGCCGAATATCTCGCCAATTCGGGGCTGCAGAAGGATCTCGACAAGGTCGGCTTCAATCTGGTCGGCTTCGGCTGCACCACCTGCATCGGCAATTCCGGCCCGCTGCCGGAGGAGATTTCGAAGTCGATCAACGACAACGGCATCGTCGCCGCCGCGGTGCTGTCGGGCAACCGCAATTTCGAAGGCCGCGTCTCGCCGGACGTGCAGGCCAACTACCTCGCCTCGCCGCCGCTGGTGGTCGCCTATGCGCTGGCTGGCACCGTAACCAAGAATCTCTCGGTCGACCCGATCGGCACGGGCAAGGACGGCAAGCCGGTGTACCTCAAGGACATCTGGCCGACCACCAAGGAGATCAACGCCTTCGTCAAGAAGTACGTCACCTCGACGATCTTCAAGAAGAAGTATGCCGACGTGTTCAAGGGCGATACCAACTGGCGCAAGATCAAGACCGTCGACTCCGAGACCTACAAGTGGAACATGAGCTCCACTTACGTGCAGAACCCGCCTTACTTCGAAGGCATGAAGATGCAGCCGGAGCCGATCGTCGACGTGGTCGACGCCCGCATCCTGGCGGTGTTCGGCGACAAGATCACCACCGACCACATCTCGCCCGCGGGTTCGATCAAGCTGACGTCGCCGGCCGGCAAGTATCTGTCGGACCATCAGGTGCGCCCGGCCGATTTCAACCAGTACGGCACCCGCCGCGGCAATCACGAAGTGATGATGCGCGGCACCTTCGCCAACATCCGCATCAAGAACTTCATGCTGAAAGGCGCCGACGGCAACATCCCGGAAGGCGGCCTGACCAAGCACTGGCCCGACGGCGAGCAGATGTCGATCTACGACGCCGCGATGAAGTATCAGGCCGAGCAGGTGCCGCTGGTGGTGTTCGCCGGCGCCGAATACGGCAATGGCTCGTCGCGCGACTGGGCGGCGAAGGGCACCCGGCTGCTCGGCGTGCGCGCCGTGATCTGCCAGAGCTTCGAGCGTATCCACCGCTCCAACCTGGTCGGCATGGGCGTGCTGCCGCTGACCTTCGAGGACGGCACGTCGTGGACCTCGCTCGGCATCAAGGGCGACGAGACGGTCACGATCAAGGGCCTGCAGGGCGATCTCAAGCCGCGGCAGATGCTCGAGGCCGAGATCACTTCGGCCGGCGGCAAAATGCGCCGCGTGCCGCTGCTCTGCCGCATCGATACGCTGGACGAACTGGAGTACTATCGTAACGGTGGCATTCTGCACTACGTTCTGCGGAAACTCGCCGCCTAGCTCCGGCGCGATTTCACGCGAAACGAGGTTCGCTCGAAAGCGCTCTGATGCGGCGCATGCGGGCCACAAGCGTGGCGCAAAAGCCTCACTGCGAAGTGAGTGGCAGGTGAACGGAAGGCGGCCTATGCAAAGGGCCGCCTTTTCGTTTTAAGGCGCTCACCCGCTCCCATGCAAAGGCGATGATGACCGGTGTAGATGGCTTTTCGCGATGGTCCGGCGCCCTCGGTCTGTGCGCGCTGATCGCGATGGTTCGTCCCAGCGCCGCCGATCCGCGCGCGGTGGTCGAACTGTTCACGTCGCAGGGCTGCTCGTCGTGCCCGCCTGCCGACCGGATCATCGGCGACCTCGCCCGCGATCCGTCGGTGATCGCGCTGAGCATGCCGATCGACTACTGGGACTATCTCGGCTGGAAGGACACGCTGGCGGATTCGCGCTTCAGTGCGCGCCAGAAAGCCTATTCGCAGATGCGCGGTGACCGCGACGTGTACACGCCGCAGGTCATCGTCAACGGCCAGGCGCATCTCGTCGGCAGCAACCGCGCCGGCATCGAGCATGCGATCAAGAGCACCGACCAGATCCCCGGCACGATGACGGTGCCGGTCCGGTTGGCGGTCAACGGCAAGGAGATCAAGGTCTCGGTCGCGGCGGCGACCTCCGGCGACGGCGCCGGGCGCGGCGAGGTCTGGATCTGCGCGGTGTCGAAAGCGGTGCCGATCGCGATCTCGCGCGGGGAAAACCGTGGCCGCGAGATCGTCTATCACAACGTCGTCCGCAACCTGCTCAAGGTCGGCGACTGGACCGGTGCGGCGGGTAGCTGGTCGGTACCGCTGGAAAACATCGCCCATGAGGGCATCGATGCCGCGGCGGTCTATGTCCAGGACGGCAATCGCGACAGACCGGGCGCCATGCTGGGCGCGGCGATGACGTCGCTGCACTGAGCGAGCCCAATTCGACCGATTGCAGGGGGTAGGCGATTGCAGGGGTGGGATCGGCGCGGCGGCGGCTATCCTCCGCGCGCGACTGGCCGAAAAAAACCTCCCCAAAACAAAAAAGGCCAACTTGCGTCGGCCTAGGCTGGGGATTTTGCTGCTGCGTGGACCCGATCCCGACCGCCTCGGGGGGCTGGGGGCTGAGGAATCCGAGACCGACAGGACCGGGCCAACGCAGTGATGATGTTCTCGCAGGACGGCCTGGCGTTCGATGGGCGAAAATCGGGCAGTAATAAGATTCGTTTAACGAAGGCGTGAGGCAATGTTTCTCCGCGATCACTGAGCGGACGGCGGGCGGCTTGCCGCTTAAGGTCCCCTTGCAGCCGGCCGCGCCCGGAGCAATCATGTCACACCAGTGACAGGAGGCGCCGATGAGCTCGATTTCAGGGGAGGCCGATCCCGGCGAAAGCCGCGCAGCGGAGCGCCAGGGCGCCGCGCCGCTGCAGGGACGGGTGACGTTCAATCGCCTCGAGCTCAACCGCATCCTCAACCTCTACGGCCGGATGGTCGCCGACGGCGAGTGGCGCGATTACGCGATCGATTTTCTCAGGGATCAGGCGGTGTTCTCGGTGTTCCGCCGCGCGTCCGAAGTTCCGATCTACCGCATCGTCAAGGACCCGCGGCTGGCGCGCAAGCAGGGCGCCTACAGCGTGATCGCGGCCTCCGGCCAGATCCTGCGCCGCGGCCACGACCTCGACCGCGTGCTGCTGGTGATCGACAGGAAGCTGGCGCTGGTGTGACTGCGGGTCATTCCGGGGCGCTCACGCAGTGAGCGAACCCGGAATCTGACGCGCGCACGGACACTGCGGGATTCCGGGTTCGCGCTTCGCGCGCCCCGGAATGACAAGCTTGGATCAGGGCTCCGGCGCCGTCTCCCGGCCCTCTCCCAAAGCCCGCTGCATCATCACGGTGTCGAGCCAGCGGCCGAATTTGAAGCCGACGGCGGGGTGGGTGCCGATCAGCTCGAAGCCGGTCTTGCGGTGCATGCCGATCGAGCCGGCATTGGCGGAATCGCCGATCACCGCGATCATCTGCCGGAAGCCGCGCGCCTCGCATTGCGCGATCAGCTCGCGCAGCAACGCGGTGCCGAGGCCGCGGCGATGCGTCGCCGAGTCGAGATAGACCGAGTTCTCCACGGTGAAGCGGTAGGCCGGACGCGGCCGGTACGGCCCCGCATAGGCATAGCCACCGAGGCGGCCGTCGAGCAGCCCTGCCAGATAGGGAAACCCGCCGCCGGTCAGCGTCTCGAACCGCCGGGTCATTTCGGCGAGATCGGGCGGAGTGAGCTCGAAGGTCGCGGTGCCGGTGCGGACGGCGTCGGCGTAGATCGCGGTGATGGCGGGCAGGTCGGTGGCGGTGGCCGGGCGGATCAGGATGTCGGACATGCGAAATTCAACTCGTGGCTGATCGCCAATCCCGGCGTCATACGCGGGCTTGACCCGCGTATCCATCCCCTTCGCAAGGCGGCATGACAGGTTCTTTCCAGAGGATGGATCGCCGGGCAAGCCCGGCGATGACGACCGTGTTGGAGCATCTGCCTTCGCATCCTGGTCAGCCCGTCGTTCACCCGCGCAACAAAAAAGCCCCGGCGCGAGGCCGGGGCTTTCGACTTCACCACTGGTGAAGGGGCTTACTCTTTCTGTCCCAGCAGCTGCAGCAGCAGCGTGAACAGGTTGATGAAGTTCAGGTACAGCGACAGGGCGCCGGTGATCGCGGCGCGCTCCGCGACGTCGCCGCCTTCCGAGGCGTAGCCGTAGATGTAGTCGTTCTTCAGCCGCTGCGTATCCCAGGCGGTGAGGCCCGCGAACACCAGCACGCCGACCACCGAGACGATGAACTGCAGCATCGACGAGGCGACGAACAGGTTGACCACGCTGGCGATGATGACGCCGAACAGGCCCATGATCAGGAACGAGCCCATCCCGGTCATGTCACGCTTGGTGGTGTAGCCGTAGAGGCTCAGCGCACCGAACGAGGCCGCGGTGATGAAGAACACCCGCACGATCGAGGTGTGCGTATACACCAGGAAGATCGACGACAGCGAGATGCCCATCAGGGCCGCGAAGGCCCAGAACAGCATTTGCGCGGTCGCCGGCTTCAGCCGGTTGATGCCGAACGAGATCGCGAACACCATCGCAAGCGGCGCGAGGATGAACACCCATTTCAGCGGGCTGGCGAACATCGCCACGCCGAAGGTGGTCAGGTAGGTGTTGCCGATCTTGCCGGCCGCACCGGCGGCGTCCGGGGTCACGGCGCCCATATAGACACCGAGCGCAGCCAGGCCGGTGATGGCCAGGCCGATCGTCATGTAGTTGTAGATGCGCAGCATATAGGAGCGCAGGCCAGCATCGACGGCCGCGCTGTCGACGCGTCCGGCGGCCCGGCCGAAGGGAGAGGCGTAGTTACGGTCCAAGTCCGACATGGTCGAAATCCTGAGTTGGTCCGGCCGACGCGAAGGGTGGCGAAGGCCGGCGCGAAATTATCCCGGACGGTGATGCGCGGCAGACGTTAAATTTCGGTCATCCGCGCGCCGCCCGACCCAATCTGGTATGTGGGAAACTAACACAATCGGGGCAAGGCTTTATGCGCGGCTGAATGTCGCTCCGCAGCATCAGGTTAAACGGACTGTTTCGACGATGGTCGAATCGCGGTCCGTTTCCCGCAGCGGTGGTGCCGCGCCGACCTCAGCGCCGGAAGCGGGCGTTCCGCCCAGCGGGCGGGCTACAGATTCCGCAGCACCGACGCCGGTTTCTGGTTCAGCGCCAGCAGGGTCCCGACCAGGCCGAGGCCGACGGTCACAACCAGGGCGGCCACCACCACGCCGGCGGCGGAACCGGCCTGCCAGGTGAAGCTCAGCGACATCAGTCGTGTGACGATCAGCCACGCGGCGGCAGATCCCGCGATCACCCCGAACACCGCGGTGGCGAGCCCGATCATCATGTATTCGAGCGCGAAGGCCCCGATCAGCCGGCCCCGGGTGGCGCCGAGCGTTTTCAGGATCACGGCGTCATAGACGCGGTGACGGTGGCCCGCGGCGAGCGCGCCGCCCAGCACCAGGATCGCCGAGATCAGCGTCACCGAACTGGCGCCGCGCACCGCCAGCGCCAGATTGGCGACCACGCCGCCGACCGTCTCCAGCGCCTCGCGGACGCGGACGCTGGTCACCATCGGGAATTTGTCCGCGACCTGCTTGATCAGGGCAGCGTCGCTCGCCACGGTGCTGCCGGTCTCGGTCAGCGTGGCAATGTGGGTGTGCGGCGCGCCGCGAAACGTGTTCGGCGAGAACACCAGCACGAAATTGATGCCGAGGCTCTGCCAGTCGACGCTGCGCAGATTGCTGATGGTCGCGGTGAGCTCCCGGCCGAGCACGTTGACGGTGACACTGTCGCCGATCTTCAGGCCGAGTCCGTCGGCGAGTTTTTTCTCGAACGACACCAGCGGTTTGCCGTCGTAATCCTTGGGCCACCAATGGCCTTCGACGACCTTGGAGCCGGCCGGCATCTCGGCCGCATAGGTCAGGCCGCGGTCGCTCTGCAGCACCCATTCGGCGTCCTGCCCCGGCTTGAGATCCTCGGCGCGGACGCCGCGCGCGGCGACGATTCGGCCGCGCAGCATCGGCACCTCTTCGAGCGTGGCGTTCGGCGCTGCCTTTTTCAGGAAGGCGCCGAATTGCTCGGTCTCGCTCGACGGGATGTCGATGAAGAAGAAGGTCGGCGCCCTTTCGGGCAGCGCGGCGAGAAATTGCCGCCGCAGATTGCCGTCGATCTGCGAGATCGTGACCAGCACCGCGAGGCCGAGGCCGAGCGACAGCACCACCGACGGCGTCAGCGCGCCCGGGCGATGGATGTTGGCGATCGCCAGCCGCAGCATGGTGATGCGCGAGCGCGGCAGACGCCGCGCGATCGCCATCAGCCCCGCGGCGACGCCGCGGAGCAGCGCGAACATCAGGATCGCGGCGACCACGAAGGCGATCGCGACGCGCTTGTCGTAAGCGAGCCCGATCACCACCGCGAGCAGCAGCGCGATCACCACGCCGATCCAGACGATGTGCCGCAATTTGGGCCGATGCGCCTCGGCGGTGGCGGCTTCGCGGAACAGCGTCGCCACCGGCACGTCACGCACCTGCGCCAGCGGCCACAGCCCGAAGGCGAGCGCGGTGAGCAGGCCGTAGACCAGCGCCAGCGCCAGTTCTTCAGGATGCAGCGCCGCCACCACCGGTAGCGGCAGCAGCTTGCCGAAGGTGCCGACGATCAGGAACGGCAGCGCGGCGCCGAGCGCAAGCCCGATCAGCGAGCCGATCGTCGCCAGCACCAGCACCTGGGTCAGATAGATCGAAAACACGTCGCGGCCGGTGGCGCCAAGCGCCTTGAACGCGGCGATCACATCGCGGCGGCGATCGATGTGGCTCTTCACCGCGTTGGCGACACCGACCCCGCCGACCAGCAGCGCGGCGAGGCCGACCAGCGTCAGGAACTGGGTGAAACGGGTGATGGTGCGTTCGAGCTGCGGCGAGGCGTTGCCGCGGCTGCGGATTTCCCAGCCGGCCTGCGGCAGCGCCGCGCGGGTGGCGTCGGCGAAGTCCTGCGCGGCTTTGTCGTCGGCGCGGTTGTCGGGCAGCCGGACGCGATAGATCCAGCGCACCAGGCTGCCGGGCTGGAGCAATTGCGTGGCGCGCAGCGCATCCTCGCTGATCAGGAAGCGCGGGCCGAAGCCGACATTGCCGGCGAGCTTGTCCGGCTCGGAGGCGACCACGCTGCGGATCTGGAAGGCGGCGCTGCCGACGCTGACGCGGTCGCCGATCTTCAGATCGAGCCTGGCGAGAAATGCGGCGTCGGCGGCGGCGCCGAACGCGCCGTCGCGCTCCGCCAGCACATCGGCGAGCGGCAGCGGCGGATCGAGCTTCAATTCGCCGAGCATCGGATAGAGTCTATCGACCGCCTTGATCTCGACCAGCGCCGAGGCGCCTTCGGCGGTGCGCGCCATGCCGCGCATCGTCGCCGCGACCGACACCGACGCGCGGTCGCGCAGATAGCCGAGCTCTGCGGGCGTCGCCTCGCGTTGGATCAGCGAGAACGCGACGTCGCCGCCGAGCAGCGTGCGGCCTTCGCGGGCGAGGCCCTCGCCGAGGCTGGCGGCGACCGAGCCGACGCCGGCGATCGCCATCACGCCGAGCGCGATGCAGGCGATGAAGACGTAGAAGCCGTTGAGGCCGCCGCGCATCTCGCGCAGCGCATAACGCAATGGCAACGACCAGCCGCGGGACGGCGGCGCGGATTTGGCCGGAGTGTCGGCGACCAGCGTCATGCGTCAGGCCGATCGCGCCCGGGCATTGCCCGGCATCGTGGTGTCGATCCGACCGGAGCGCAGCCGGACGACGCGGTCGCAACGCTGCGCCAGCGCGGTGTCGTGGGTCACCAGCACCAGCGTCATGCCGCGTTCGGCGTGTTTGGTGAACAAGAGGTCGACGATCTGCCGGCCGGTCGCCTCGTCGAGATTGCCGGTCGGCTCGTCGGCCACCAGGATGGTCGGATCGGGCGCCAGCGCCCGCGCCAGGGCGACGCGCTGCTGCTCGCCGCCGGAAAGCTGCGTCGGATAATGATGCAGCCGTTCGCCGAGTCCCACCGAATCCAGCTCGCGCGCCGCCCGCTCAGCCGCGTCCGGGGCGCCGGCGAGTTCGAGCGGCACCGCGACGTTCTCCAGCGCGGTCATGGTCGGGATCAGATGAAAGGACTGGAAGACGATGCCGACCTCGCGGCCGCGGAAGCGCGCCAATGCGTCCTCGCTGAGGCCATTGAAAGCGGTGCCGCTGACCACCACCTCACCGCTGTCGGGCCGCTCCAGCCCGGCCATCACCATCAGCAGGGTGGATTTGCCGGATCCCGACGGGCCGATCAGGCCGATCGCCTCGCCGGGTGCGACGCGGAGGCTGATATCCTTGAGGATGTGCACCCGCGCGGCGCCACTGCCCAGCGACAGATTGACGTTCGAAATGGAGATGGTGTCCGGCGTGCTGCCGGGCCGCGACGAGGGTTCGATGAAGCTGTCCATGGCTGGTGCATATGGCGATTGTTTCGGTGCGGTCGAGAGGGCGGGGCGCACGATTGCGTGGGCGTTGGTTATCGCGGTGCTGGCGATGACGGTGATACCGGTCCAACAGGCCTTCGCGCAGCCTGCCGTAAAGCCCTTGAAAGTGGTCGTGCTGGGCGACTCGCTGTCCGCTGGTTACGGGTTACCGGCCGACGCGGCGTTTCCGGCCAAGCTGCAGAAAGCGCTGCAGGCCAGGGGGATCGCGACCGAAATGATCAACGCCGGGGTGTCTGGCGACACCGCCAGCGGCGGGCTCGCGCGGCTGGATTGGTCGGTGCCGGCGGACACCGATGCGGTGATCGTCGAGCTCGGCGCCAACGACGCGCTGCGCGGCACCGATCCCAAGGTCCCGCAACAGGCGCTGGAGGAGATCGTCAAGCGGCTGAAAGCGCGCAACATCGCGGTGCTGCTCACCGGAATGCTGGCGCCGCCGAATTACGGGCCGGACTACGCCAGGCAGTTCAACGCGATCTATCCCGATCTGGCGAAAAAATACGACGTGCCACTGTACCCGTTCTTCCTCGACGGCGTCGCCGCGGTGGCCGACCTCAACCAGCCCGACGGCATCCACCCGACTGCTGCGGGCATCGACCTCGTGGTCAAGAACATCCTGCCCACGATCGAGGCATTCCTCCGATCGGTCGCTGGGCAGAACGGCTGAAAATCCCGGCAATGCACTTCTAAGGGACGGATTGCCCTCAACTTTTTCGCAGCCCGGGCGTTGTAGCGGTAGCGCTGTTACATAAACGCGCTACAGAATTGGTGAGTTGATTCGCCGGACGTTTTGCGGAGTGCAAAGTCCCGAACGACAGGGACGGCGACCGCAATCGGGCCTCAGTATGGGGGAGTTCCGATGCCGCGTTTGTTCACTGGACTGGAGATTCCCGCCGAGGTCACCCAGACCCTGTCCCATCTCCGCGGCGGCCTTCCCGGCGCCCGCTGGGTCGATCCGGAAAACTATCACCTCACGCTGCGCTTCATCGGCGACATCGACGGCGTCACCGCCAACGAGATCGCCTCGACGCTGTTCCGGGTCAACCGCCAGCCGTTCGAGGTCGCCCTGCAGGGGCTGTCGAGCTTCGGCGGCCGCAAGCCACGCGCGGTGGTGGCGTCGGTGGTGCCGTCGAAGCCACTGATCGAACTGCAGGCCGAACTGGAGCGGCTGCTGCAGCGGGTCGGGCTCGATCCGGAGGGTCGCAAATTCACCCCGCATGTCACGCTGGCCTGGCTGCGCGACGCGTCGTGCCAGGATGTCGCCGATTATCTGTCGGTCCGCGGCTATTTCCCGACCAAAGTGTTCAAGGCGGAGCGTTTCGTGCTGTACTCGTCCCGGGCCTCGACCGGTGGCGGGCCATATGTCGTCGAGGCGCCGTACGAGCTCAGATCCGCCGCAGAGGCCCGAGCCGTCCGAACTGCATAGCCCCCAGCAGGAATCCCGGCTTGCATTTTGCCGCAGGCTGAGGCGGTAAGGACGTCCATGTCCCCGCCGCTCACGTTCCGTCAGCATTATCAGTCCCTGGTCGCCTCCGGTGCGATCGAAGCCGACCCCGCCCAGGCGCGCGCGGTCGAAGCCTTCGGCGCGCTCGACGACACCCTGGCAGGCTACAAGCCGCCGAAAAAGCAGGGCTTTCTCGGCCGGCTGTTCGGCGGCGGTGAGCCCGACAAGCCGCCGCGCGGGCTCTACGTCCATGGCGAGGTCGGCCGCGGCAAGACCATGCTGATGGATCTGTTCTTCGATGCGAGCCCGGTGGCGCACAAGCGCCGCGCGCATTTCCATGAGTTCATGGCCGAGGCGCACGAGCGCATCAACGCCTTCCGCCAGAACATCAAGCGCGGCGAAATCCCCGACGGCGACGTGATCGGGCTGACGGCGGCGTCGATTTTCGACGAAGCGTGGCTGCTGTGCTTCGATGAATTTCACGTCACGGACATCGCCGACGCGATGATTCTGTCCCGGCTGTTCGAAAAATTGTTCGAACTCGGCACCGTGGTCGTCGCGACGTCGAATGTCGCGCCCGACGATCTCTACAAAGGCGGCCTCAACCGCGCGCTGTTCGTGCCGTTCATCGGCCAGGTCAAGCGGCACATGGAAGTGCTGCGGCTCGACGCCCGCACCGACTATCGGCTGGAGAAATTCGCCGGCATGAAGGTGTGGCTGGCGCCGGACGATGCGGAGGCGACCGCCGCGCTCGACCGCGCCTGGAGCCGGATCACCGGCGGCGCCGCGGGCAAGCCGCGCGACATCGCGATCAAGGGCCGGCACCTGCACGTGCCGAAATCCGACCATCACGTCGCGCGGTTCGATTTCGCGGACCTTTGCGAGAAGCCGCTCGGCGCGTCGGACTACCTGCGGCTCGCGCATGAATACCACACGCTGCTGATCGACCACGTGCCGGCGATGGACTATGCCGACCGCAACGCCGCCAAGCGCTTCATCGCGTTGATCGACACGCTGTACGACAACGCCGTCAAGCTGATGGCCTCGGCGGCGGCCGAGCCGGCCGACCTTTACCGCGCCACCGATGGCGTCGAGGCAATGGAGTTCAACCGGACGGTCTCGCGCCTGATCGAGATGGGCTCGGAATCCTATCTGGCACTGCCCCACGGACGCAGCGATTCAACCGCGACCGGCGCGACGACCGGGCTGGTCGAGACCTAGGCTTATGTTTTCGAAGGGTTTTCTTCACGCGAACCGGTGCCGAAATCGCTCGTCATCGCGACCTGCAAAATGCCCCCGACGCCGGCTGGCCAACAATTGGGCGCTGCCCGACTTGAACGCTTCCGGCGAAAGGGATAACCACCCAAACGGATTTTCCACCCTCCCCACCTTCGGGCTCAAAGGACTCCTTTCCCATGGCGCGCGACAAGATTGCTTTGATTGGCTCCGGCCAGATCGGCGGAACGCTGGCTCACATGATCGGGCTGAAAGAGCTCGGCGACGTGGTGCTGTTCGATATCGCCGAGGGCGTGCCGCAGGGTAAGGCGCTCGACATCGCGGAATCGTCGCCGGTCGACGGTTTCGACGCGAATTTCACCGGCGCCAATTCCTACGAGGCGATCGAGGGCGCGAGCGTCGTGATCGTCACCGCCGGCGTGCCGCGCAAGCCCGGCATGAGCCGCGACGACCTCCTCAGCATCAATCTCAAGGTGATGGAGCAGGTCGGCGCCGGCATCAAGAAATACGCCCCCGACGCGTTCGTCATCTGCATCACCAACCCGCTCGACGCGATGGTCTGGGCGCTGCAGAAGGCCTCCGGCATGCCGGCCAAGATGGTGGTCGGCATGGCGGGCGTGCTGGACTCGGCGCGCTTCCGTTACTTCCTGGCCGACGAGTTCAACGTCTCGGTCGAGGACGTCACCGCCTTCGTGCTCGGCGGCCACGGCGACACCATGGTGCCGCTGGTGAAGTACTCGACGGTGGCCGGCATTCCGCTGCCCGACCTGGTCAAGATGGGCTGGACCTCGCAGGCCCGCCTCGATGAAATCGTCGACCGCACCCGCAATGGCGGCGCCGAGATCGTCAACCTGCTGAAGACCGGCTCGGCGTTCTACGCGCCGGCGGCCTCGGCGATTGCGATGGCCGAGAGCTATCTGCGCGACAAGAAGCGCGTGCTGCCGGTCGCCGCCTATCTCAACGGCGAATATGGCGTCAAGGACATGTATGTCGGCGTGCCCGTTGTCATCGGCTCCAAGGGCGTCGAGCGCATCGTCGAGATCGAAATGGCCGGCAAGGACCGCGAAGCGTTCGACAAGTCGGTCGGCGCCGTGCAGGGCCTGGTCGACGCCTGCAAGAAGATCGCGCCCGATCTGCTCGGGCGCTGAGTTTGAAACGGCCGGGGTGCGCCGCCGCCCGCCAAGGCGCGGCGCGCACCCCGGTTCAACGGGCTGGAAACGATCTGCCGAGGGGCATTAGATGAATATCCACGAATACCAGGCCAAAGCGGTGCTGCGCGAATTCGGCGTTCCGGTGTCGCACGGCTATCCGATCTTCAAGGCGTCCGAAGCGGAAGCCGCCGCCAAGCAGCTCGGCGGTCCGGTCTGGGTCGTGAAGAGCCAGATCCATGCCGGCGGTCGCGGCAAGGGCAAGTTCAAGGAAGCCTCCGCCGGCGACAAGGGCGGCGTGCGGCTCGCCAAGTCGGTCGACGAGGTCAAGGACTACGTCGAGCAGATGCTGCATGCGACGCTGGTGACGGTGCAGACCGGTCCGGCCGGCAAGCAGGTCAACCGCCTCTACATCGAGGAAGGCTCCGAGATCGACAAGGAGTTCTATCTCTCCCTGCTGGTCGACCGCGCCACCTCGCGGATCTCCTTCGTGGTCTCAACCGAAGGCGGCATGTCGATCGAGGACGTCGCCCACGACACCCCCGAGAAGATCGTGTCGTTCACGGTAGATCCGGCGACCGGCATCATGGGCCATCACGGCCGCGCTGTCGCCAATGCGCTGGGGCTGAAGGGCGAGCAGGCCAAACAGGCCGAGAGCCTGGTGACCAAGCTCTATACGGCGTTCCTCGCCAAGGACATGGAGATGCTCGAGATCAACCCGCTGGTGCTGACCAGGCAGGGCGATCTCAAATGCCTCGACGCCAAGATGTCGTTCGACGGCAATTCGCTGTATCGCCACGCCGACATCCAGGCGCTGCGCGACGAGAGCGAGGAAGACGCCAAGGAAATCGAGGCGTCGAAATACGACCTCAACTACGTCACGCTCGACGGCACCATCGGCTGCATGGTCAATGGCGCCGGTCTGGCGATGGCGACGATGGACATCATCAAGCTCTACGGCATGACGCCCGCCAACTTCCTCGACGTCGGCGGCGGCGCCAGCAAGGAGAAGGTGACGGCGGCGTTCAAGATCATCACCGCCGATCCGAACGTGAAGGGCATCCTGATCAACATCTTCGGCGGCATCATGAAGTGCGACATCATCGCCGAGGGCGTGGTCGCCGCGGTGAAGGAGGTCGGCCTCGACGTGCCGCTGGTGGTGCGCCTCGAAGGCACCAATGTCGAAGCCGGCAAGAAGATCATCAAGCACTCCGGCCTCAACGTGCTGCCCGCCGACAATCTCGACGACGCCGCGCAGAAGATCGTCAACGCCGTCAAGGGAGCCTGAGGCTTCACGGCCGCGGCCCGCGGGCCCGGCCACTCACCCACGCTCCCGACCCACCGGTTCGACCGCGAAAGCATCCCGACTATGTCCATCCTGATCGACGCCAACACCAAAGTCATCTGCCAGGGCTTCACCGGCAAGAACGGCACCTTCCATTCCGAGGCCGCGGTGGCCTACGGCACCAAGATGGTCGGCGGCACCTCGCCGGGCAAAGGCGGCACCACCCATCTGGGCCTGCCGGTGTTCGACACCGTGCGCGAGGCGCGCGACAAGACCGGCGCCGATGCCTCGGTGATCTATGTGCCGCCGCCGGGCGCTGCGGACGCGATCTGCGAGGCGATCGACGCCGAGATCCCGCTGATCGTCTGCATCACCGAGGGCATCCCGGTGCTCGACATGGTGCGGGTGAAGCGTTCGCTGGTCGGCTCCAAGTCACGGCTGATCGGGCCGAACTGCCCGGGCGTGATGACCGCCGGCGAGTGCAAGATCGGCATCATGCCGGCCAACATCTTCAAGCCGGGCTCGGTCGGCATCGTGTCGCGCTCCGGCACGCTGACCTATGAGGCCGTGTTCCAGACCACCAGCGAAGGCCTCGGCCAGACCACCGCTGTCGGCATCGGCGGCGACCCGGTCAAGGGCACCGAGTTCATCGACGTGCTGGAAATGTTCCTGGCCGACGACAAGACCACCTCGATCATCATGATCGGCGAGATCGGCGGTTCCGCCGAGGAAGAGGCGGCCCAGTTCCTGATCGACGAGGCCAAGCGCGGCCGCAGCAAGCCGACGGTCGGCTTCATCGCCGGCGTCACCGCTCCTCCAGGCCGGCGTATGGGACATGCCGGTGCGATCATTTCGGGTGGCAAGGGCGACGCGGCATCGAAAACCGCCGCAATGGAAGCCGCCGGCATCACCGTTTCGCCGTCGCCCGCCAGGCTCGGCAAAACGCTTGCCGAAAAATTGAAGTCCTAATTCAAACCTTGCTTCATTACGAGCTTACATTTCCCTAGAATCCGATAAAAGGTGCACTATGTTGCTGATCCGGTAACCGGATCAGCGGACCGCGATGGGTTTCGCGACGTCCATCATCAGGAAGCAATCATGTCTCGCCAGGACGCGAATGCCGCTTTCGCCCTTTCTTCGTTTCTCCAGGGCGCCAATGCCACCTATATCGACGACCTTTACTCCCGCTACGAAAACGACCCGTCCTCCGTCGATGCCGACTGGCAGGCATTCTTCAAAAGCCTGAAGGACAACCCCGGCGACATCCAGAAGAACGCCGAGGGCCCCTCCTGGGAGCGGACCAACTGGCCGCTGACGCCGCGCGATGATCTGACCTCGGCGCTGGACGGCAACTGGGCCCAGGTCGAAAAGAGCGTCGGCCAGAAGATTCAGACCAAGGCGCAGACCAAGGGCGTCGAGCTGTCGACTACCGACGTCAACCAGGCGACCCGCGATTCCGTCCGCGCGCTGATGCTGATCCGCGCCTATCGCATGCGTGGCCACTTCCACGCCAAGCTCGATCCGCTCGGGCTGGAACCGGCCAAGGATCACGAGGAGCTGGATATCCGGTCCTACGGCTTCACCGAGGCCGATCTCGACCGCAAGATCTTCCTCGATCACGTCCTCGGCCTCGAATACGGCTCGCTGCGGGAGATCGTCGCGATCTGCGAGCGCACCTATTGCCAGACGATGGGCATCGAATTTCTGCACATCTCCAACGGCGCGCAGAAGGCCTGGCTGCAGGAGCGGATCGAAGGTCCGGACAAGGAGATCAGCTTCACCCGCGAAGGGCGTCGCGCGATCCTGATGAAGCTGGTCGAGGCCGAAGGCTTCGAGCGGTTCTGCGACCTCAAATTCACCGGCACCAAGCGGTTCGGTCTGGACGGCGGCGAGTCGCTGATCCCGGCGCTGGAGCAGATCATCAAGCGTGGCGGCAATCTCGGCGTCCGCGAGATCGTGCTCGGCATGCCGCATCGCGGCCGGCTCAACGTGCTGACCCAGGTGATGGGCAAGCCGCACCGCGCGCTGTTTCATGAATTCAAGGGCGGCTCCGCCAATCCCGACGAGGTCGAGGGCTCCGGCGACGTCAAATATCACCTCGGCGCCTCGTCGGACCGCGAGTTCGACCACAACAAGGTGCATCTGTCGCTGACCGCCAACCCGTCGCATCTCGAGATCGTCGATCCGGTGGTGCTCGGCAAGGTCCGCGCCAAGCAGGACCAGCACGGCGACCTGCCGGAAGAGCGCGTCTCGGTGCTGCCGCTGCTGATGCACGGCGACGCGGCGTTTGCCGGCCAGGGCGTGGTCGCCGAATGCTTCGGACTGAGCGACCTGAAGGGCTACCGCACCGGCGGTTCGATCCACTTCATCGTCAACAACCAGATCGGCTTCACCACCTATCCGCGCTACTCGCGCTCCTCGCCGTATCCGTCCGACGTCGCCAAGATGATCGACGCGCCGATCTTCCATGTGAACGGCGACGATCCCGAAGCGGTGGTGTTCGCGGCCAAGATTGCGGTCGAGTACCGGCAGAAGTTCCACAAGCCGGTCGTCATCGACATGTTCTGCTACCGGCGCCACGGCCACAACGAGGGCGACGAGCCGGCCTTCACCCAGCCGATGATGTACCGCAAGATCGCGGGCCATCCGTCGGCGCTGGAACTGTATTCGAAGCGGCTGATCGCCGACGGCGTCATCACCGAAGGCGAAGTCGAGAAGGCCAAGGCCGACTGGCGCGCCCGGCTCGACGCCGAGCTCGAGGCCGGCTCCAGCTATCGGCCCAACAAGGCCGACTGGCTCGACGGCAAATGGGCCGGCTTCAAGTCGGCCGATCAGGAAGAGGATCCGCGCCGCGGCATCACCGGCGTCGATCTGGCGCAGCTCAAGGACATCGGCCGCAAGATCACCAAGGTGCCGGAGGGCTTCCGGGTTCACCGCACGGTGGCGCGCTTCCTCGAGAACCGCGCCAAGGCGATCGATTCGGGCATCGGCATCGACTGGGCGACCGGCGAGGCTCTGGCGTTCTGCACGCTGCTGCAGGAAGGTCATCGCGTCCGCCTGTCCGGCCAGGACTCCGAACGCGGCACCTTCTCGCAGCGCCATTCGGTGCTGTTCGATCAGGAAGACGAGACCCGCTACACCCCGTTCAATCACCTCTCCCCCGACCAGGGCCACTACGAGGTGGTGAACTCGATGCTGTCGGAAGAGGCCGTGCTCGGCTTCGAATACGGCTACACGCTGGCCGAGCCGAACGCGCTGACGATCTGGGAGGCGCAGTTCGGCGACTTCGCCAACGGCGCGCAGGTGCTGTTCGACCAGTTCATCTCGTCGGGCGAACGCAAATGGCTGCGCATGTCCGGCCTGGTCTGCATGCTGCCGCACGGCTACGAGGGCCAGGGACCGGAGCACTCCTCCGCCCGCCTCGAGCGCTTCCTGCAGATGTGCGCCGAGGACAACATGCAGGTGGTGCACGCCACCACCCCGGCGAACTTCTTCCATGTGCTGCGCCGGCAGCTGCGCCGCGAGATCCGCAAGCCGCTGATCCTGATGACGCCGAAATCGCTGCTGCGCCACAAGCGCGCGGTGTCGCGGCTCGACGAACTCGGGCCCGACACCAGCTTCCATCGCGTGCTGGCGGACGACGCCCAGTCGTTGCCGGACGAGAAGATCAAGCTCGTGCCGGACAGCAAGATCCGCCGCGTCGTGATCTGTTCGGGCAAGGTCTATTACGATCTGTACGAGGAGCGGGAGAAGCGCGGCGTCGACGACGTCTATCTGCTGCGCGTCGAGCAGCTCTATCCGGTGCCGCTGAAGACGCTGGTGCAGGAGATGTCGCGCTTCAAGGAGGCCGAGCTGGTGTGGTGCCAGGAAGAGCCGCGCAACATGGGCGCGTGGCACTTCATCGAGCCGTATCTGGAGTGGGTGCAGAATCAGGCGGGCGCGACCCATCGCCGTCCGCGTTATGTCGGCCGTCCCGCGTCGGCCGCCACCGCCTCCGGCCTGATGTCGAAGCATCTGGCCCAGCTCAAGGCCTTCCTCGACGAGGCGCTGCGCTGACGCCACCGGCCGCCGGCGGCCGGTGCAGTTCGAGACATTTGGATCAGGGGCGGACTGCCGCAACGGGCGGTGACGCCGCAAGAGGATAGACACGATGACTGAAATTCGCGTTCCGACGCTCGGTGAATCGGTGACCGAGGCGACCATCGGCCGCTGGTTCAAAAAACAGGGCGACGCCGTGGCGGTCGACGAACCGCTGGTCGAACTCGAGACCGACAAGGTCACCATCGAAGTGCCGGCGCCGTCGGCAGGCACGCTCGGCGAGATCATCGCCAAGGATGGCGAGACCGTCGCCGTCGGGGCGCTGCTGGGCCAGATTTCGGAAGGCGGCGGCGCCGCCAAGCCGGCCGCCAGGGAGTCCGCCAAGCCGGCCGCGGCGATTGCGCCCGAGACCACCACCGGCCGCCCGGATCTCAAGACCGAAACCACCAAGCCGATCAACGCCGGCCCCGAGGAAGTGCGCCCCAAGTCCGATGCCAAGTCCGATGCCAAGGCCGATCCCAAGGCTCCGCCGTCGGATGCGCCGCAGGCGCCCTCGGTGCGCCGGCTCTCGGCCGAGAGCGGCGTCGACGCCTCGACCGTGCCGGGCTCCGGCAAGGACGGCCGCGTCACCAAGGGCGACATGCTGGCGGCGATCGAGAAGGCGGCGTCGGCGCCGACCCCGGTCAATCAGCCCGCCGCCGCCGTGCAGGTCCGCGCCCCGTCGCCGGCCGACGACGCCGCGCGCGAGGAGCGCGTCAAGATGACCCGGCTGCGCCAGACCATCGCGCGAAGGCTCAAGGAAGTTCAGAACACAGCGGCGATGCTGACGACCTTCAACGAGGTCGACATGACCAACGTCATGGCGCTGCGCAGCCAGTACAAGGACGTGTTCGAGAAGAAGCACGGCACCAAGCTCGGCTTCATGGGCTTCTTCACCAAGGCCTGCGTGCAGGCGCTGAAGGACATCCCGGCGGTCAATGCCGAGATCGACGGCACCGATCTGATCTACAAGAACTACTACCATGTCGGCGTCGCGGTCGGCACCGACAAGGGACTCGTCGTCCCGGTGGTGCGCGATTGCGACGAGAAGTCGATCGCCGCGATCGAAAAGGGCATCGCCGATTTCGGCAAGCGCGCCCGCGACGGCCAGCTCAAGATCGAGGAGATGCAGGGCGGCACCTTCACGATCACCAATGGCGGCATCTACGGCTCGCTGATGTCGACCCCGATCCTCAACGCGCCGCAATCCGCCATTCTCGGCATGCACAAGATCCAGGAGCGGCCGGTGGTGGTCGCCGGCAAGATCGAAGTGCGCCCGATGATGTATCTGGCGCTGAGCTACGACCACCGCGTGATCGACGGCAAGGAAGCGGTCACCTTCCTGGTCCGCGTCAAGGAGAGCCTGGAAGACCCGGCGCGGCTGGTGCTGGATCTGTAAGAGCGACGTCAACACGAGCAGGAGTGCCGGCGTTTCGTCGAATCGGATTGGGGAGACATGATGCAGCCGATGCCGACCGAGATCGTGGTGCTGGGTTGGAGCGTCGTACTGCTGATCGTACAGATGTTCCTGGCGTCGATCCCCGCCACGATGGAGCTGGGCGGTCCGTATCAGGCCGGTCCCCGCGACGAGGGCAAGGTCGCGCAGGGCCGGTTCGCCGGCCGTGCGGCGCGCGCCTTCCGCAATCTGCTCGAGACCTATCCGGCCTTCGTCGCGCTCGCTCTGGCGCTGGCCGTCACCGGCAAGACCGGCGGCTATGCGGCGACCGCCGCGGTGGTTTGGCTGGTCGCGCGCATCCTGTACGCGCCGCTCTACATTATCGAGATTCCGTTCGCCCGCAGCATCGCCTGGTTCGTGGCGCTGCTGGCGCTCGTCGCGATGCTGATCCGGCTGCTGTCATGAGGTGCGCATGAACGACCGCGTCGTCATCATCACCGGCGGTAGCCGCGGCATCGGCCGCGCCACCGCGCTCGCCTGCGCCGCCCGCGGCTTCAAGGTCGTGGTCGGCTACGCCAGCAACGCGGAGGCGGCGCGCGAGACCGTGTCGGCGATCGAGGCCAGCAACGGCAAGGCGATCGCGGTGAAATGCGACGTCGGCAACGAGGCCGACATTCTCGCGTTGTTCGATGCCGCCGACAAATTCGGCCCGCTCGGCGCGCTGGTCAACAATGCCGGCATCGTCGGCCCGACCGCGCGCGTCGACGAGATGTCGGCGGAGCGCATCCAGCGCATGATGGCGGTCAACGTCACCGGCAGCATCCTGTGTGCGCGCGAGGCGGTGAAGCGGCTGTCGACACGGCACGGCGGACCGGGCGGCGTGATCATCAATCTGTCGTCGGTCGCGGCCAAGCTCGGCTCGCCGAATACTTACGTCGACTACGCCGCTTCCAAGGGCGCGATCGATTCCTTCACCATCGGCCTCGGCCATGAAGTCGCCGGCGAAGGCATCCGCGTCGCGGCGATCCGTCCCGGCCTGATCGACACCGAAATCCATGCTTCCGGCGGCGACCCCGACCGCGCGCACCGGCTCAGCGGCAACGTGCCGATGCAGCGCGTCGGCCGCGCCGAGGAAATCGCCAACGCCGTCGTCTGGCTGATGTCGGACGAAGCCTCCTATATCACCAGCGCCATCTTCGATGTCTCGGGCGGACGGTAGTCCACCCTGCGCCAACTACAGGACTTCCCTATGGCCAACTACGATCTCGTCATCATCGGCACCGGCCCCGGCGGTTATGTCTGCGCGATCCGCGCGGCGCAGCTCGGCCTCAAGGTCGCTGTCGTCGAAAAGAACGCCACGCTCGGCGGCACCTGCCTCAATGTCGGCTGCATGCCGTCGAAGGCGCTGCTGCACGCCTCGGAGCTGTTCGAGGAGGCCGGGCATTCCTTCGCCAAGATGGGGATCGGCGTGTCGAAGCCTGCGCTCGATCTGCCGACGATGATGAACTTCAAGCAGCAGGGCATCGACGGCAACGTCAAGGGCGTCGAGTACCTGATGAAGAAGAACAAGATCGACGTCATCGTCGGTCGCGGCAAGGTGCTCGGCACCGGCAGGGTCGAGGTGACCGGCAATGACGGCAAGGCCACGAGCGTCGAGACCAAGTCGATCGTGATCGCCACCGGCTCGGACGTGGCCAAGCTCAAGGGCATCGAGATCGACGAGAAGCGCATCGTGTCGTCGACCGGCGCGCTGTCGCTCGACAAGGTGCCGGGCAAGCTGATCGTGGTCGGCGCCGGCGTGATCGGGCTCGAACTCGGCTCGGTGTGGCGGCGGCTCGGCGCCGAGGTCACCGTGGTCGAATTCCTCGATCGCATCCTTCCCGGGATGGATGCCGAAATCGTCAAGCAGTTCCAGCGCATCCTCGAGAAGCAGGGCTTTGCCTTCAAGCTCGGCGCCAAGGTCACCGGGGTGGACAGTTCGGGCAAGCAGCTCAAGGTCAGCGTCGAGGCCGCGGCCGGCGGCAATGCCGAGACGCTGGAAGCCGACGTCGTGCTGGTGGCGATCGGCCGCGTGCCGTTCACCGAGGGGCTCGGGCTGAAGGAGGCCGGCGTTGCGCTCGACGAGCGCGGGCGCGTGGCGATCGACGATCACTTCGCCACCAGCGTCAAGGGCGTCTATGCGATCGGCGACGTCGTCAAGGGGCCGATGCTGGCGCACAAGGCCGAGGACGAGGGCGTCGCGGTCGCCGAGATCATCGCCGGCAAGGCCGGGCATGTGAACTACGACGTGATCCCGGGCGTGGTTTACACCACGCCGGAAGTGTCGTCCGTCGGCAAGACCGAGGAAGACCTCAAGCAGGCCGGCGTCGCCTACACGGTCGGCAAATTCCCGTTCACCGCCAACGGCCGCTCCAAGGTCAACCAGACCACCGACGGCCTGGTGAAGATCCTGGCCGACGCCAAGACCGATCGGGTGCTCGGTGTGCATATCGTCGGCCGCGAAGCCGGCGAGATGATCCACGAGGCAGCGGTGCTGATGGAGTTCGGCGGCTCGGCCGAAGACCTCGCGCGCACCTGCCACGCCCATCCGACCCGCTCCGAAGCGGTCAAGGAAGCCGCGCTTGCGGTTGGAAAGCGCGCCATCCATATGTGAGAGAGCCCCGGCATCGTCCGGAAACCGGACGAGTCCATGAAGCGCCGCCTGCTGCAACCGCTGTGGTTCATCCTCGCCGTCCTCTTCCTGATCGAGGCATGGCTGTGGGAACACCTCGAGCCGTGGGTGGAGCGGCTCGTCGCGCTGATCCCGCTGCGCGAATTAAAGGCGTGGACGGCGGAGCGGATCGCGCACCTGTCGCCGCCGCTGGCGCTGGTGGTGTTCGCGGTGCCGCTGATCCCGCTATATCCGTTCAAGCTGTTCGCGCTGTGGCTGATGGCAACGCAGCATTTCGTCGCCGGCCTGCTCGCCTTCGTGCTCGCGCAGTTCGTCGGCCTCGGCCTGATCGCCTTCATCTTCGACGTCACCAAGCCGAAGCTGATGCAGATGGCGTGGTTCGTGCGCGCGTATCAGTTCGTGCTGACGGTCAAGGCCAAGGCACGCGAGATCGTGGCGCCGGTGATGGCGGCGATCCGGGCACGGTTTCGCGCCCTGATCGGCGACGGCGATGGTCCGGTGCAGCGGCTGCTGCGCAAGGCGATGCAGGTCCGCAACCGTATTCGCGCCTCGCGCTGAGCGCCGCGCGGACAAGGCTGCGTCAGCGCGACGACGTCAGAACAGATGCACCGCATGCGGCGCGAACAGGCCGATCGCCGTGAAGGCGAGGCCGGTCAAGGCCAAGGCTCCTGAAATCCACGCCAGAGCGATCATGCCGGTGATGATCGTCGCCGATGCCAGCACGATGCCGATCTGGAACGCCGCCGACGCCAGCTCGTAATGATGGTAGCGCGCCTGCGCGAGGTCGCGGTCGTGCTCGGCGTGCTTGGCGCGCGCGGCGAGCTGCTCGGAGCCCTCGCCGGTCTCCGGCTCGGAGCGATAGCGTTGCGAGGTCTTCTGCCATTCCTCGATCTGCTTCTGCAGCGCGGCCTTGGCGGCGTCGTCGCCGACCGTCCCCATGCTCAGGCGCGCCTGTTCGGAGACCGTCTGCACCACCGTGCGGCGGATGCTCTTGGCCTGGAAGAACGCCCACAGATTCGACGCCTCGACGTTCTTGGCCAGCGATTCGGTCTGCGCGGCCTTGCCGAGCGTCTCGGAGAAGGCGAGGAACAGCGCGATCACGGCAATCAGCAGGGCGATTTTTTTGTTCGAGCCTGAGGCATGCTCCGCATGTTCGGCATGCTCCATGCTCTCGTGCGCGCCCATGTCCTTAACTCCCGTCATGAATTCGTCATGCCCGGCACCGGCCGGGCAACTGATGATCAGATCAGGACCTTGTCAGTTGGAAGGCAGACCGGGTCAAGCCCGGTGACGGCGTGCTAACAACTTCGCGGGATCGCTCAGGCGCGCGGATGGGCGCTGGCGTAGACTTCCAGCAGCCGCTCGGTATCGATGCCGGTATAGATCTGCGTGGTCGACAGCGAGGCGTGGCCGAGCAATTCCTGGATCGCGCGCAGATCGCCGCCGCGGCTCAGAAGATGCGTGGCGAAGGAGTGGCGCAGCGCATGCGGGGTGGCCGAGTCCGGCAATCCCAGCGCGCCGCGCAGCCGCTCCATCGCCAGCTGGATGATTCGCGGGCTGAGCGGCCCGCCGCGGGCGCCGACGAACATCGGCCCCTCCGGCGGCAGCGGGTGCGGGCAGGCTTTGGCGTAGTCGGCGATCTGCCCCAGCACGGTGTCGAGCACCGGCACCATCCGGGTCTTGTTGCCCTTGCCGTTGACGATCAGCGTATCGCCCTGGCCGGGCGCCGGCACGTCGCGGCGGCGCAGCCCGAGCGCTTCGGAGATGCGCAGGCCCGAGCCGTACAATAGCGCCATCACGGCGGCGTCGCGGACCAGCACCCAGGTCTCGCGATCTTCGCCGGCGCGCTCGTCGGCGTCCGCGAGCCGTTTGGCGGCGGCGATTTGGATCGGCTTAGGCAGGCTCTTTTTGATCTTGGGCGCCCGCACCGCCGACAGCGCGCCGACGCTGCCCTTGGCCTCGCGTTCGAGGAAGCGGCCAAACGAGCGCAGCCCGGCCAGCGCCCGCATCAGCGAGCGGCCGGCAATCGCGTCGCCCCGTCGCGCCGCCATGAAGGCGCGCACGTCGGTCGCCTCCAGCCGGGCGAACCGGCCGAGCGTCACCTCGCCGCCCCAATGGCCGGCGAGAAAGAACAGGAACTGCCGCAGATCGCGCGCATAGGCCTCCAGCGTCTTGCCCGACAGCCGCCGCTCGGCGCGCAGATGCGACAGCCAGCGGGTGATCTCGGCGTTGAGATCGGCGCTGGCGCAAGGCAGGTCGATCGGCGAGGGGGCGGGGGCTTTGGCCATTTGGTTCCATGCGGGCGAGGAAAGCACGCTTCCGTCATTGCGAGCCAACGGGTCGGCGCAAAGCGCCGAAGCAATCCAGGGGCTCAGGGCCCGGCGCCCCTGGATTGCTTCGTCGGCTTCGCCGCCTCGCAATGACGGGAGATGGTCCAAGGATCATAGCCGATTTCCTTTCCCATTGATGAAAGGCCGCTTTAGCGGCACACCGGCGCGATGGACGACTCCCGCAGCAGCCCGGCCCCGAACGCCACCACGCGCGTGGTCGACGTGCAGGTGCCGGTCGCGATCGACCAGGCCTATTCGTACCGGGTGCCGCGCGGGCTTGAGCTGAAGCCCGGCGACGTCGTCGCGGTGCCGCTCGGGTCGCGCGAGGTGATGGGCGTGGTCTGGGCCGAGAACGCCAATCCGGACCCGCGACTGCACAACCGTCTCAAGGACGTCTCCGAAAAGCTCGACGTGCCGCCGCTGCGCGAGGAACTGCGCCGGCTGGTCGACTGGGTCGCCAACTACACGCTGTCGCCGCGCGGTCAGGTGCTGCGGATGACGCTGCGGATGGGCGAACTCGGGCCGGAGCGGGTGCGGACGGGCGTGCGGCTGGTCGGCCCGCAGCCGCAGCGGATGACGCCGGCGCGGCGGCGGCTGATCGAGATCTTGTCCGACGGGCTGCTGCACGGCAAATCGGATGCGGCGAAGGAAGCCGGCGTCAGCCCCGGCGTGATCGACGGGCTGGTCGACGAGGGCACGCTCGGCGTCGAGCCGATGCCGCGCGAGCCCGCCGCGCCGAGGCCCGATCCGGATTTTGCGCCGGCGGATTTCTCGCCGGAGCAGGCGGCGGCCGCGGTGACGATGCGGGCGCTGGTGACGGATGGAGGCTTTCAGGCGGCGCTGCTCGACGGCGTCACCGGCTCCGGCAAGACCGAGGTTTATTTCGAGGCGGTCGCAGAGGTCATCCGTCAGGGGCGGCAGACGCTGATCCTGATGCCAGAGATCGCGCTGACCGGGCAATTCCTCGACCGCTTCGCGCTGCGCTTCGGCGTGCGGCCGCTGGAATGGCATTCTGAACTCACGCCGCGCACCCGCGCCCGCAACTGGGCGGCGATCGCGGCCGGCGAGGCGCAGGTCGTGGTCGGGGCGCGCTCGTCGCTGTTTCTGCCCTACGCCGATCTGGGGCTGATCATCGTCGATGAGGAGCACGACCAGGCCTACAAGCAGGAGGACGGCGCGCATTATCACGCCCGCGACATGGCGGTGGTGCGCGCCTCGATCGCGAAGATCCCGATCGTGCTGGCCTCGGCGACGCCGTCGGTCGAGACCGAGGTGAATGCCCGCAAGGGCCGTTACAAACGGATTCCGCTGCCACAGCGATTCGGCGGCCAGCACATGCCGCAGATCGAGGCGATCGATCTGCGCCGCGCGCCGCCGATGCGCGGGCGCTTCATCTCGCCGCCGCTGGCCGAGCAGGTGGGCCACGCCATCGAGCGCCGCGAGCAGGCGCTGCTGTTTCTCAACCGTCGCG
Organism: Rhodopseudomonas sp. NSM; assembly: GCF_052445935.1. NCBI lineage: Bacteria > Pseudomonadati > Pseudomonadota > Alphaproteobacteria > Hyphomicrobiales > Nitrobacteraceae > Rhodopseudomonas > Rhodopseudomonas sp. NSM. Next base: position 61,621 of record NZ_JBQTCH010000010.1, read on the forward strand.
GCTATGCGCCGCTGACGCTGTGCCGCGCCTGCGGCCACCGCTTCGCCTGCACGATCTGCGATGCGTGGCTGGTCGATCACCGTTTCCGGCAGCGGCTGGTGTGCCATCATTGCGGGTTTTCGATGCCGCGCCCGCATCAATGCCCGCATTGCGGCGCCGAGGAATCTTTAGTCGCAGTCGGGCCCGGCGTCGAACGGCTGCAGGAGGAGGCGGCCAGCCTGTTTCCGAACGCGCGCACGATGGTGCTGTCGAGCGACCTGATCACCTCGATCGAGGCGATGCGCAGCGAACTCAACGACATCGCCGAGGGCCGGGTCGACATCATCATCGGCACCCAGCTTGTGGCGAAAGGTCACAACTTCCCACGGCTCAACCTGGTCGGCGTGATCGATGCCGATCTCGGGCTGAGCAATGGCGATCCGCGCGCCGCCGAGCGCACCTTCCAGTTACTCAATCAGGTGATCGGCCGCGCCGGCCGCGATCAGGGCCGCGGCGTCGGATTCCTGCAGACGCATCAGCCGGAGCATCCGGTGATGAAGGCGCTGGTCGCGTGCGATCGCGAGGCGTTCTACGCCAGTGAAATCGACGCGCGCGAGCGCACGCTGTATCCGCCGTTCGGCCGGCTCGCGAGTCTGATCATCTCTGCGGGCGACCGGCCCACCGCGGAAGGCTTTGCGCGCAAGCTCGCGTCCTGCGCGCCGGTCGACGAGCGCGTGCAGGTGCTGGGACCGGCGGAAGCGCCGCTCGCGGTGATCAAGGGCCGCTATCGATTCCGGCTGCTGGTGAAGTCGGTGCGGGCGTTCGACCTGTCGAACTACTTGCGGTCATGGCTGGCGGAAGCGCCGAAAACCAAGGGTAACCTCAAGCTCGAGGTCGATGTCGATCCGCAAAGCTTTCTGTAGTTTCGGACAGCCGCCGCAATACACGACAGCTCGACGCGCCAGGAAAAAGCCTGCCGTCATTGCTGACGGCAGGCCGGGCGCGCGATGATCGCGGCCATAACGACGAAGTGCTTTTCTTGATTGCCGGGAAGCGAGCCGCGCCCCGCGGTTACATCACTTCCGCGACGACCCGGCCGACCCCGCGGCTGGTCAGACCGATCGCGCGCGCGGCGCCGGTCGACAGATCGAGCACGCGGCCGCGAATGAACGGACCGCGATCGTTGATGGTGACGACGACGCTGCGGCCGCCATGGGTGACGCGCAGCTTGGTGCCGAACGGCAAGCTGCGATGGGCAGCCGTCATGGCGCTGGCGTTGAAGCGCTGGCCCGATGCGGTGCGGCTGCCGGATTCATTGCCGTAGTAGGACGCGACGCCGGAGAAGGTGCGACCGCCGCCGCTTGATTCGAGCGTGGCATTGGCGTTGCGCCAGTCGTTCTGGACGTGATGGCGCTGATGATGGCCGTGATGATGAGTCCGGTGTTTCGACCGTGCCGAAGCTTCAGTGACGACCGCCCCGCTCAGCAGAACCGTTGCGGCGATCAGAGCAGCCGCGGTGCGTGGCCGGGGTACGATTCCCGGCGGAGACTTCTTGGCGTTAGTCATAAATGTAAGCCCTCAGTATTGCCACATGCGCGGCAAGTGGAACCCCCGTCCCGTTTGCGATGTCGGACCGTTCGCTGCGTAATGAGGCGACAAATTGACGAACAATCGAATCGTTTCTCCGCTGAAACATCTTTTGAAGCGATGCGCTGGATCAAAAAGCCCCGAACTGCGTTGCACCGACAATTTTATTAGTACTTTCGTATACACGCGAATACTAAAGACGTAAGTCTTTGTTAGCGAAAGACTGGACGCTCCAAATCAAACTCAAGAATTCGCAATCATGCTGTGAAGGCGCGCAGGGCGCTCGATCTGCCATCGCGGATTTCCTGAGCCGCCGATCTTTCGCCGGGCAAGCTGCGTTGATGCGGCCGCAGTGGGGGAATTCCGCGCCGCGAAGCTGCGCAACGAAGAATGCGACAGACCGTCTTCCCCATGGCACGTCATGTTGCGCCTGCGCGCGCGCTATGTTAGCAAAGCCGCGATTTTAAAGGCCGCCGGCTACGATCGTACCGGTCGAAAATCGAAGTCCAGCTTGAATTCCAAGGGCTTAAATCGGGGGCGCCGCGACTTGGCGACGGTTTTCTTCTTGGCAATTTGACAGCACAAAAGAGCGCGTCTGTGGCATCTGAAGATCCATCGGTATCCGGAGTCTCCGGTCGTTACGCGACCGCCCTGTTTGAATTGGCCCGCGACGAGAAAGTCGTCGATGCCGTCACCGCCGATCTGGACAAGTTCACCGCCATGCTGGCGGACAGTCCCGATCTGCTGCGGCTGGTTCGCAGCCCGGTGTTCGGCGCCGAGGCGCAGACCAAGGCGCTCGGCGCGGTGCTCGACAAGGCCGGGATTACCGGCATCAGCGCCAACTTCCTGAAGCTGCTCGCCGCCAATCGCCGCCTGTTCGTGGTCGCCGACGTGATTCGCGCCTATCGCGCGCTGGTGGCGCGGTTCAAGGGCGAGGCGACCGCCGACGTCACCGTCGCCGAGAAGCTCAACGACAAGAATCTCGAGGCGCTGAAGGCCGCCCTCAAGGCGGTGACCGGCAAGGACGTCACCCTCAATATCAACGTCGATCCGGCGATCATCGGTGGGCTTGTCGTCAAGCTCGGCAGCCGCATGGTCGACAGTTCGATCCGCACCAAACTCAATTCGATCAAGCACGCGATGAAAGAGGCAGGCTGATGGACATCCGCGCCGCGGAAATTTCCGCGATCCTCAAGGACCAGATCAAGAATTTCGGACAGGAAGCCGAAGTCACCGAAGTCGGACAGGTGCTGTCCGTCGGCGACGGCATTGCCCGCGTCTATGGTCTGGACAACGTCCAGGCCGGTGAGATGGTCGAGTTCGAGAACGGCACGCGCGGCATGGCGCTGAATCTCGAAACCGACAATGTCGGCGTCGTGATCTTCGGCGCCGACCGCGAGATCAAGGAAGGCCAGACCGTCAAGCGCACCCGCTCGATCGTCGACACGCCGGTCGGCAAGGGCCTGCTCGGCCGCGTCGTCGACGCGCTCGGCAATCCGATCGACGGCAAGGGCCCGATCCAGGCGACCGAGCGCAAGCGCGTCGACGTCAAGGCGCCCGGCATCATCCCGCGCAAGTCGGTCAACGAGCCGATGGCGACCGGCCTCAAGGCGATCGACGCCCTGATCCCGGTCGGCCGCGGCCAGCGCGAACTGATCATCGGCGACCGTCAGACCGGCAAGACCGCGATCGCGCTCGACACCATCCTGAACCAGAAGCCGCTCAACGTCGAAGGCGCGCCGGAAGCCCAGAAGCTGTACTGCGTCTACGTCGCGGTCGGCCAGAAGCGCTCGACCGTCGCGCAGTTCGTCAAGGTGCTCGAAGAGCAGGGCGCGCTGGAATATTCGATCGTCGTCGCCGCCACCGCGTCGGACCCGGCGCCGATGCAGTACATCGCGCCGTTCACCGGCTGCACGATGGGCGAATACTTCCGCGACAACGGCATGCACGCCGTCATCATCTATGACGATCTGTCCAAGCAGGCCGTCGCCTATCGCCAGATGTCGCTGCTGCTGCGCCGCCCGCCGGGCCGCGAAGCCTATCCGGGCGACGTGTTCTATCTGCACTCCCGCCTGCTCGAGCGTGCCGCGAAGTTGAACGAAGATCACGGCTCGGGCTCGCTGACCGCGCTGCCGATCATCGAGACCCAGGCCAACGACGTGTCGGCCTACATTCCGACCAACGTGATCTCGATCACCGACGGCCAGATCTTCCTGGAAACCGACCTGTTCTTCCAGGGCATCCGCCCCGCCGTGAACGTCGGTCTGTCGGTGTCGCGCGTCGGATCGTCGGCGCAGACCAAGGCGATGAAGAAGGTCGCCGGCAAGATCAAGGGCGAGCTCGCGCAGTACCGCGAAATGGCGGCGTTCGCGCAGTTCGGCTCCGACCTCGACGCCTCGACGCAGCGCCTGCTGAACCGCGGTGCCCGACTGACCGAACTCCTGAAGCAGCCGCAGTTCTCGCCGCTGAAGATGGAAGAGCAGGTCGTGGTGATCTACGCTGGCGTCAACGGCTATCTCGACGCGCTTCCGGTCGCCAAGGTGCGTGCCTTCGAGGACGGCCTGCTGTCGCTGCTGCGCGGCAAGGAAGTCGGCATTCTGGACGCGATCCGCACCAGCCGCGACCTCTCCGACGACACCGCCGCCAAGCTCAAGTCGGTCGTCGAGAACTACGCCAAGACGTTCGCGTAAGGCTCATGGCCGGCGTCAGCCGGCCATTCACGCCTCTGGCGTGGAGCATTTCAAGTCGTGGATGCCCGGGACGAGCCCGGGCATGACGAATGTGAGGGTTGCGGTCGGGTCATCGATCTGATTGCCGGGGTGGACTGAGAATGGCTTCACTTAAAGACATGCGCGTCCGCATCGCCTCGACCAAGGCGACGCAGAAGATCACCAAGGCGATGCAGATGGTCGCGGCCTCCAAGCTGCGCCGCGCCCAGATGGCTGCGGAAGCCGCCAGGCCTTACGCCGAAAAGATGGATTCGGTGATCTCGAACATCGCCGGCGCCGCGGCGGGCTCGCCCGGCGCACCGGTGCTGCTCGCCGGCACCGGCAAGGATCAGGTCCATCTGCTGCTGGTCTGCACCGGCGAGCGCGGCCTGTCCGGCGCGTTCAACTCCTCGATCGTCCGCCTCGCCCGCGAGCGTGCGCTGGCGCTGATGAACCAGGGCAAGGAAGTCAAATTCTTCTGCGTCGGTCGCAAGGGCTACGAGCAGCTGCGCCGCACCTTCGACAAGCAGATCATCGAGAACCTCGAGCTGCGCTCGGTGCGCCAGCTCGGCTTCGTCAACGCCGAGGACATCGCCAAGAAGGTGATCGCCCGCTTCAACAATGGCGAATTCGACGTCTGCACGCTGTTCTATTCGCGCTTCAAATCGGTGATCTCGCAGATCCCGACCGCGCAGCAACTGATCCCGCTGGTGGTCGAGGCGCCGGCCGCGGGCTCCGTCGCCACCTCCTACGAATACGAGCCGGAAGAGGACGAGATCCTCTCGACGCTGCTGCCGCGCAACCTCGCCGTCCAGATCTTCCGCGCGCTGCTGGAAAACAACGCGTCGTTCTACGGCGCCCAGATGAGCGCGATGGACAACGCCACCCGCAACGCCGGCGACATGATCAGGAAGCAGACGCTGATCTACAACCGCACCCGGCAGGCGATGATCACCAAGGAACTGATCGAGATCATCTCGGGCGCCGAGGCGATCTGACGACACCACTTCAGGCTTACATCCGGTCGACGACCGCGATTTCGATTTCGGACTTCAGGGAGAGAGTTTAATGGCTACACCCGCCAATCAGACCGGACACATCACCCAGGTCATCGGCGCCGTCGTCGACGTGCAGTTCGAAGGCCATCTGCCGGCCATTCTGAACGCGATCGAGACCAAGAACGGCGACAACCGTCTGGTGCTCGAAGTCGCCCAGCATCTCGGCGAATCGACCGTCCGCACCATCGCGATGGACACCACCGAGGGTCTGGTGCGCGGCCAGGAAGTCACCGACACCGGCAACCCGATCATGGTGCCGGTCGGCGTCGGCACGCTCGGCCGCATCATGAACGTGATCGGCGAGCCGGTCGACGAGCAGGGCCCGGTCGCCAATGAGGGCCTTCGCCCGATCCACGCGGAAGCCCCGACCTACACCGACCAGTCGACCGAAGCCGAGATTCTCGTCACCGGCATCAAGGTCGTCGACCTGCTGGCGCCCTACGCCAAGGGCGGCAAGATCGGCCTGTTCGGCGGCGCCGGCGTCGGCAAGACCGTGCTGATCCAGGAGCTGATCAACAACGTCGCCAAGGCCCACGGCGGCTACTCGGTGTTCGCCGGCGTCGGCGAGCGCACCCGCGAAGGCAACGACCTCTATCACGAGTTCATCGAGTCGGGCGTCAACAAGAAGGGCGGCGGCGAAGGCTCGAAGTGCGCGCTGGTCTACGGCCAGATGAACGAGCCGCCGGGCGCCCGCGCCCGCGTCGCGCTGTCGGGTCTCACCGTCGCCGAGCATTTCCGCGACCAGGGCCAGGACGTGCTGTTCTTCGTCGACAACATCTTCCGCTTCACCCAGGCCGGCTCGGAAGTGTCGGCGCTGCTCGGTCGTATTCCGTCGGCGGTGGGCTATCAGCCGACGCTCGCGACCGACATGGGCGCGCTGCAGGAGCGCATCACCACCACCCACAAGGGTTCGATCACATCGGTGCAGGCGATCTACGTGCCGGCCGACGACTTGACCGACCCGGCGCCCGCCACCTCCTTCGCGCATCTGGATGCCACCACCGTGCTCAACCGCGCGATCTCCGAAAAGGGCATCTATCCGGCGGTCGACCCGCTCGACTCGACCTCGCGCATGCTCTCCCCGCTGATCGTCGGCGAGGAGCACTACCAGACCGCCCGTATGGTCCAGCAGGTGCTGCAGAAGTACAAGTCGCTGCAGGACATCATCGCCATTCTGGGCATGGACGAACTGTCCGAAGAGGACAAGCTCGCGGTCGCCCGCGCCCGCAAGATCGAGCGCTTCCTGTCGCAGCCGTTCTTCGTCGCCGAGATCTTCACCGGCTCGCCGGGCAAGTTCGTCGACCTCGCCGACACCATCAAGGGCTTCCGCGCGATCTGCGAAGGCAAGTATGATCACCTCCCGGAGGCCGCCTTCTACATGGTCGGCGCCATCGAAGAGGCGGTCGAAAAGGGCAAGAAGCTGGCCGCGGAAGCGGCCTAAATATCTCGTCATTGCCGGGCAAGAGCGCGAAGCGCGTCTACGTGAAATTGCCCGGCAATCCATCTCGAACCAATGTCATTGATTGATGGACCCGCGGGTCAAGCCCGCGGGTGACAGCCGAGAGAGTAGCTCCATGGCCACCTTCCACTTCGATCTGGTTTCGCCCGAACAAGTCGCCTTCTCCGGCGAAGTCGATCAGGTCGACATCCCGGGCGCCGAGGGTGATTTCGGCGTGCTCGCCGGCCACGCGCCGGTGGTGGCGGTGATCCGTCCCGGCATTCTCACGGTGACCGCCGGCGGCGCGCAGCAGAAGATCGTGGTGCTGGGCGGCATCGCCGAAGTGTCCGACAAGGGTCTGACCGTGCTGGCCGACGTCGCCACCGCGACCGCCGATATCGACATGCGGGACTTCGCCGAGACGATCACCACCATGGAGCAGCAGCTCCCCGGCAAGGTCGGCGACGAACTCGACCGCTCGATCGAGCGGCTGGATCACTACAAGAGCATCCAGCACGAGCTCTCCACGACCGCTATGCACTGAGCGGCGTCGCGGCCGCAGCAGGATTTCGAATGGCCGGGCATCGTCCCGGCCATTTGCTTTTTTGGCCCAGGTGCCGTCATTCCGGGGCGCTTGCGCAGCAAGCGAACCCGGAATCCAGAGGTTCATGGCACATCGAGATTCCGGGTTCGCCGCTGCGCGGCGCCCCGGAATGACCGTGGTGAGGCTACTGTCGTCTAGACGAACCGCGCAAAGCTCCTTGCCACCTCGCGATAGACCTCGCGCCGGAACGGCACCACCAGATCGGCGACGCGGTCGAGCCGCTCCCAGCGCCAGGCGTCGAATTCCGGCGGCATGTCGTTGCGCACCGCGAGCGGGTCGATGTCGCGCTCGTCGCCGGTGAAGCGCAGCGCGAACCATTTCTGCCGCTGGCCGCGAAAATGCCCGAGCCGATGCGGCGGGCCGTCATAAGGCGGGAAGTCGTAGGTCATCCAGTCGCTCTCGCCGAGCAGCTGCGCGTGCTGAACGCCGGTTTCTTCCCACAATTCGCGCATCACCGCCGCCTGCGGCTCTTCGCCTTCGTCGATGCCGCCTTGCGGCATCTGCCATTCGAGGCCGGGCAGGATGATCTCCGGGCCGTCGTCGCGGAAGCGGCGGCCGATCAGCACGCGACCTTCGGCATTGAACAGCGCGATCCCGACATTGCGCCGGTACGGCAGCGGGTCGAGAAGTGGGCTCGTGCTCACGAGGCCAGCAGCTTGCGGAAGTAGTCGATCGTCTCCTTCAGCCCGTCGGCGAGCGCGACCTTCGGCTCCCAGTTGAGCGCGCTGCGCGCCAGCGTGATATCCGGCTGGCGCTGCTTCGGATCGTCCGCCGGCAGCGGCAGGTAGATCAGTTTCGATCTCGAATCGGTCATCGCGATCACCATCTCGGCGAGCTCGCGCATGCTGAACTCGACCGGGTTGCCGAGATTGACCGGCCCGATGAAATCGTCGCCGGAAGCCATCAGCCGCGCGAAGCCGTCGAGCAGATCGGTGACGTAACAGAACGAGCGCGTCTGGCTGCCGTCGCCATAGATCGTGATGTCGTTGCCGGACAACGCCTGGACGATGAAGTTCGACACCACGCGGCCGTCATTCGGATGCATCCGCGGCCCATAGGTGTTGAAGATCCGCGCCACCTTGATACGCACCTTGTGCTGGCGGTGGTAGTCGAAGAACAGCGTCTCGGCGGCGCGCTTGCCCTCGTCGTAGCAGGCGCGGATGCCGAGCGGATTGACGTGGCCCCAATAGCTCTCCGGCTGCGGATGCACGGTCGGGTCGCCATAGACCTCGCTGGTCGAGGCCTGGAAGATCTTCGCGCGGGTGCGCTTGGCGAGGCCGAGCATGTTGATCGCGCCGTGCACGCTGGTCTTCAGCGTCTGCACCGGATCGTGCTGGTAGTGGACCGGCGAGGCCGGGCAGGCGAGGTTGTAGATGTCGTCGACCTCGACATAGAGCGGAAAGGTGACGTCGTGCCGCATCACCTCGAAGCGCGGCGCGCCCACCAGATGCTCGATATTGCGCCGCCAGCCGGTGAAGTAGTTGTCGACGCAGAGGACTTCGTGGCCCTCGGCGAGCAGCTTGTCGCACAAATGCGAGCCGATGAAGCCGGCGCCGCCGCTCACGAGAATTCGTCGAGAAAGTCGCATGTGCATCCCGGGGTGATCCCGCCCCGATGTCGCGACGGCCGTTGTCCGCCGCATTGAATGGCAAGAAACCCCATGCTAGGCAAGCGCCGAAACCGGCCCTTACCCGTCGGCACAGTGCCGGCCGCGGCCCCGGATCACGTCGATCCCGCTCGAACCGAGGGCCTCGGCGCCCGCAGGCGATCTCCCGCAATGTCCGCGCCCGTCGATATCGCAACCGCCCGGATCCTCGAAATCGGCGGCGGCTATTTCAAGCTGCAATATCCCGAGCGGACCACCTGCCTGTGGACCTGGACCAAGCTCACCAATGATTTCGGCGCGCTCGACGGCTTCTCGACGCCGGACCGGATCTGGCGCGAGCTGCGCGCCGCGCGCGAAGGCAAATACGACGTCGTCGTCGTCAACACACTGCGCTATTCGCCGTGGCATCCGCGCTATTGGGCGCGGGGGATGTTCTATACGCCCACCGATCCCTGGGCGTCGCTGACGCGGCAGTTCGGCCCGGCGATGCTGCGCTGGCTGAACGTGCCGGTGCCGCTGGTCGCGGTCGAGATGGACGATCACTTCGGGATCTCGAAGAGCAGCGTGTTCCTGCTCGACAAGGCCAAGGCCTATTTCAAGCGCGAACTGCCGGCGGACAATTGGCAGGTGCTGTCCGGCTCGGTGCATCCGCACCTGCCGACGCTGCGTTATCGCCGCAGCGACAAGTGGAAACGCCGGATCGCCAAATTGCAGCCGATCTCGCTGCCGCAATACCGTTTTGAGCCGCGCTGGCGCGACGCGCCGTTCCCGGAGAAGACCCACGACATTTTCTTTTCGGGCGGGATCGAGGGCAATTCGACGGTGCGCGCCGCCGGCCTGCCGGAGCTGGAACGGCTGCGCGCGATGGGCGTCAGCATCGACCAGCCAACGGAGCGGCTGCCCTACGACGCCTTCATGGAGCGGATGTCGCACTCATGGCTGGCATGGTCGCCGGAAGGCATGGGCTGGGACTGCTACCGCCACTACGAGGCGCCGATCGTGCAGGCGGTGCCGGTGATGAACAACCCGACCATCATGCGCTATGCGCCGCTGCTGTCGGGCGTGCATGGCGTGTACTACGACATCGAGCCAGGTGGATTGGAACGCGCCGTCATCGCGGCGTTGGCCGACAAGGACAAGCTGCGCGCGATGGCGCAGGCGGCGCGGGAGCACGTGTTCGCTCACCACACCGTCAAGGCGCATTGCGACCATATCCTGCAAATGGCGCTGGCGCCGGACCGCGCGTGAGGCGGCTGCCGCTCTGACCGGCGGCCATCCTCACACCTCGTCATGCCCGCGCTTGTCGCGGGCATCTACGTCTTTGCGGCGCCCAAGACGTGGATGGCCGGGACGAAGCCCGGCCATGACGAATGATGTGCATTGCAGGTCGCTTTCAGGCTCAGACCGCGACGGCGAGCTGGGAGAATTCCTTCACCACGCGCTCGTAGACCGGGCGTTTGAACGGCACGATCAGATCGGGCAGATTCTGCATCGGTTCCCAGCGCCAGCTGGTGAACTCCGGCTTGTGCCCGCCGGGGGCGGCGACGTCGATCTCGGAGTCCGGCCCGGTGAAGCGCACCGCGAACCATTTCTGGCGCTGGCCGCGATAGCGGCCCTTCCAGGCACGACCGGCGACGGTGCGCGGGATATCGTAGATCAGCCACTCGGGAACCTCGCCGATCTTCTCCACCGAGCGGACGTTGGTCTCCTCGTAGAGCTCGCGCTTGGCGGCTTCCCAGGTGTCTTCGCCGGGATCGACGCCGCCTTGCGGCATCTGCCAGACGTGGGTGTCGTCGACGTGCTCGATGCCGCCGGTGCGACGCCCGATGAAGACGAGACCCGCCCGGTTGATCAGCATCATGCCGACGCATGTTCGATAGGGCAGATCTTCGTAACGCGCCATTCGGTCAGTGCCTCGTCCGTTTCCCGGACTGTAGAACGTTTTCGAGCGAAGCGGGGACCGTCGCGTGACGAAAACGCATCGAAACTGGAGTCCAGAGCCTCGATCCCGATTCGATCAGAACCAAGGCGCTAGGTTGATTTTGATTTCAGCATCGCCGTTGTCAATGGCACCAGCAGGATGCCGCGGCTTTCCAAGCTCTTGCTCCAGCTAACAATTCGTTCAATCGACAGCGGCAGCGCGGTGGCCGTGCCGATGGCGTTGCCGCGTTCTTTGGCGAGCGCCTCCAGCCGCGCCAGCGCCTTGTCGATGTCGCCCCCGGTCGGCACGGTGTCGATCGCGAGGTCGGCGCGGGCGAACGGCATCGCCAGCGATTTCGCCAGGCCCGGCGCGACGCTGCGCGGCGCCGAGCCGTCGTCGAGGTAGCCCAATCCGCGCTTGGCCGCTTCGCGAATGATCGGCTGCATCGCCGCATCGGTCGCGACGAAACGCGCCCCCATGAAGTTCGACAGCCCGACATAGCCCTGGATCCGGCTGAGGTGCCAGTTCAGGCGGTCGAGGTTCTGTTCCGGCGCGCCGGAGGTCAGCAGCGTCTGCGGGCCGGGGTCGTTGTCCGGATAGTCGAACGGCTCCATCGGGATCTGCAGCAGCACCTCGTGCTGCCTGGCGCGCGCCTGCTCGACCAGTCTGCCGGGATCGGACCCGTAGGGCGTGAAGGCCAGCGTCACCGCGCGGGGCAGCTTCATGACGGCATCGTTGGTGCGCGCGGCGCCGACGCCGAGGCCGGTGACGACGATCGCGATCGTCGGCATCCTGTCGGCCTTGGCGCGCTCCGCATCGGTGGACATCGCATAGGCCGAAAACGGCTTCAGCGCGCCGGCCATGACCGGGATCATGCCGTAGCGCGACTGCTCGAGCAGCCGCGGATTGATGCCGCCCGCGATCGCCGGCTCGGCGGGCGGCACGTCGGCCTTGTCGTCATTGCCTGCGGAGACCACGACGTCCTGCCGGGTGCCCTTCGAGCCGTCGATGATGGTGATGGTCCGTTGCCCGGGCTGCAAGGCGTCCTTGGCCTCGGCGCGCTCGGACTTCTCCGCCTTGGCGGCATTCGATGTGTCGGCTGCCGCAGCGGCTTGCTTGGTGTCGTCAGGGCCGGGCGGCTTCAGGGTGATGTGGGCGATCGGTTCACCGCCGAGCGGGTCGTCGTTGAACAGCGCGAAGCCCACAAAGGCCAGCAGGAACAGGCCGAGCAGTGTCGCGATCGCCTGCGTCGCGGTGAACGGCAAGCGAAAGCGGCGCAGCCGGCCGCGCTTCTGACCCAGCGGTGTGCTCAGTTCGTCCGCGGACACTGCCGACCGTCTCCCGAATCACCTGCGCGACGATACCACGTCGCAGCTCAGGGGCGGGACCACCGGCCCGCAACCCGCGGACCTGGTCATCAAAAAGGGCGGCCCGAGAGCCGCCCTTCGCACAGAACCGTGTCGTCGCGATCGATCAGTTGGCGGCCTTGTTGCCGGCCGGCTTGTCGATCGCCGCCTTCTCGCCGGTCACCGGCGCGGCCGGCGTGGTGGCGGTGGCCTTGATGCCGTGCAGCAGATCGGCGGCGGTCTTAAGTGCCTTGTCGTCCTTGGCCTCCGGCGGCACGTAGGACTGCGAACCGGTCTTCTCGTCGCCGTCCTGGCCCTTCAGATGGCCGCGCAGCGAGGCTTCGCCCTTGGTGTCGGTGCGGGCCTTGAGATCGTCCGGCACGTCCTGCAGCACCTCGATGTCGGGGGTGATGCCCTTGGCCTGGATCGATTTGCCCGACGGCGTGTAGTAGCGCGCGGTGGTGAGCCGCAGCGCGCCGTTGCCGGAGCCGAGCGGGATGATGGTCTGCACCGAGCCCTTGCCGAACGAGCGGGTGCCGACCAGCGTGGCGCGCTTGTGGTCCTGCAGCGCGCCGGCGACGATCTCCGACGCGGAGGCCGAGCCGCCGTTGATCAGCACGATCACCGGCTTGCCCTTGGTGAGGTCGCCGGCATGGGCGGAGCGGCGCTGGGTTTCTTCGGCATTGCGGCCGCGGGTGGAAACGATCTCGCCGCGATCGAGGAAGGTGTCGGACACCGTCACCGCCTCCTCGAGCAATCCGCCCGGATTGTTGCGCATGTCGAGGATGAAGCCCTTGATCTTGTCCGCGCCGATCTGGTTGGTCAGATTGGCGATCTCGCGCTTCAGGCCTTCGGTGGTCTGCTCGTTGAAGGTGGTGATGCGGATGTAGCCGATGTCGTCGGATTCGACGCGCGCGCGCACCGAACGGACCCGGATATTGTCGCGCACCAGCGTGACCTCGATCGGGTTGTCCTGGCCCTTGCGCATGATCTTCAGCCGGATCTTGGTGTTGACCGGGCCGCGCATCTTCTCGACCGCCTGGTTCAGGGTCAGGCCCTGCACCGCCTCGTCGTCGAGATTGGTGATGATGTCGTTGGCCATGATGCCGGCCTTCGACGCCGGGGTGTCGTCGATCGGCGACACCACCTTGATCAGGCCGTCTTCCATGGTGACTTCGATGCCGAGCCCGCCGAACTCGCCGCGGGTCTGCACCTGCATGTCACGGAAGCTCTTGGCGTCCATGTAGCTCGAATGCGGATCAAGTCCGGTGAGCATGCCGCTGATCGAGGATTCGATCAGCTTGCTGTCGTCGGGCTTCTCGACATAGTCGCTCCGCACCCGCTCGAACACGTCGCCGAACAGATTGAGCTGACGGTAGGTGTCGGACGTCGCGGCGCGCGCGGTCGAGCCCATCAGCACCGAACGCGGCTGGGTGACGAAAAGTGTCAGCGCAGCACCGGTGACGGCGCTGAGGAGGATTACCGAAGTCTTGCGCATCATCCGCGAACCTTTTCGCCTTCATTTGCGGCCCACCATGGGCCTGGATCGATGGGAGTGCCGTCCTTACGGAACTCGATATAGAGCACGGGCTGACTGACATTCGCCGCCAGGATCGAAGCGACCTGCGACGTCGATCCCATGGTCGCCACCGGCTCCCCCGTGAGCACGAACTGGCCGATGTTAACCGAAATGCGCTCCATCCCGGCGATCAGGACATGATATCCGCCACCGGCATTGAGGATCAAGAGTTGTCCGTAGGAGCGAAACGGTCCGGCATAGACAACCCAGCCGTCACACGGGGTTGTGACCTGCGCGCCGGGCCTCGCCGACAGCGAAATCCCGCGTTCCACCCCGCCGACGCCGTCGGGCCGACCGAATTCGCGGATCTTGCTGCCGTTCACCGGAAACGCCAGCAGACCTTTGGCCGAGGCGAAGGCGACCGCCGGGCTGAGCCGGCCGGGATCCTTCAGCGCCGCCAGATTGGGCTGGCCGTTCAGCGCCACCGGGGTACCCTTCTGGGTGGCGGCAGCGGCGGCCTTGGCGGCGCTCTTGAGATCCTGCTCCATCTTGGCGATGAGGCCCTGCAGGCTGTCGACCTGCCGCGACAGCGTGAGTGCGCGTGCGCGCTCGGTCTCGATGTCCTTTTCGACCGCGCTCTGTTTGCGCTGGCGCTCGCCGATCAGCGCGGCGAGCCGGGTCTGGTCGGCGGTCATGCTGCTGCGGTCGGCGGCGAGCCGGTCGCGCTCGGCCGCAATCGTCTTGCGCACGGCGATCAGTTCTCCGAGATCGGTGGCGAGCCGATCGGCGCGCTCGCGCAGATCGGGGACGACGGCGCCGAGCAGGATCGCGGTGCGCAGCGATTGCAGCGCGTCTTCGGGCCGTACCAGCAGCGCCGGCGGGGCACGGCGGCCGGCGCGCTGCAGCGCCGCCAGCACTTCACCGATTTCGCCGCGGCGCTGGTCGAGCGAGGTGCGGATCTGCGTCTCGCGGGCGTCGAGCGGAACCAGGCGCGCTTCGGCCTCGCTGATCCTGGTCTCAACGGCGCGGACCTTGGCGGCGATGTCGATCAGCTGCTGATTGAGTTTGGTGCGATCCTCACCGATCGCGGCGAGATCGGCCTTGAGCTTGTCCTGCAACTCGGCGGCGCGTTTCTGCTGCTGGCGCGCGGCTTCGAGTTCCTGCTCGCGCTGCCGGATGAGATCGGTCGTCGGCGACGGCGCGGGCGCCGCTGCCGGGGCGGTCTGGGCCTGCGCGGCAACAACCATTGGGCCCGAGATCAACACCAATCCGCCGGAGACGAGGCTCGCCGAAAGCAGTGCGACCGACGGCCAGCCTGCGCCCGAGGCTTGGTCCTTCGCAGCCATGGCAAGTTGGTGTTGCATCGGATCGCTGCGGCGCTCGCTAGGCACGGTGATAAGGATGTCCCGCCAAAATCGTCGCGGCCCGGTAGATCTGCTCCAGCAGCATCACGCGGACCATCTGGTGCGGCCACGTCACGGCACCAAACGACAGGCACAGCTTTGCCTTGCGCCGCAAATCAGGCAAAAGTCCGTCCGCCCCGCCGATCACGAAAATAGTACCGGGCACCGATTCGTCCCGCCAGCGGCCGAGCTGCGCCGCGAAGGTCGCGCTGTCGACACTTTTGCCGCGCTCGTCGAGGGTGACCATCGCGCCGCCTTCGGGAACCAGCGCAGCGATCGCGGCGGCTTCCTCGGCCATCCGCGCGGCGGCCTCGCGAGCGCGGCTCTCAGCGATTTCGTGGATGTCGAGGCCGCGAAAGCCGAGCTTGCGGCCGATATCGTCGAAGCGGGCGCGATAGCGCTCGGCGAGTTCGCGTTCGGGGCCCTGCTTGAGTTTGCCGACGGCAATCACTGTCAGCCGCATCGGCTTGCGCTCCCTGCGCTGCGCCGTCGTGCGTCAGGCGTCGACTGACAGACGCGCATTTGCGCGCACGCGCTCTCGGATAGCGCGCGCAAGACGGCGGCTTCTACAGCGTCTTCGCCGGCTGCGGTCCCTGCGTCCACAACCGTTCGATGTTGTAGAATTCGCGAACCTCCGGCCGGAACACGTGCAGCACCACGTCGCCGCAATCCATCAGCACCCAATCGCAATTGGTCATGCCCTCGGTATGGATGTTGACGATGCCGGCTTCTTTCAGTCCCTTGGAGACGTTGTCGGCGATCGCACCGACATGACGGTTCACCCGCCCGCTGGTGACGACTACATAGTCGAACATCGCCGACTTGCCGCGGATATCGATGGCGATCGTCTCTTCCGCCTTCATGTCGTCGAGGCGGGAGAGGATCAGTTGCAGGGTTTCCTCCGCGGTCAACCGGAGCCCGGAGATCGCGTCGGGTGCAAAGGCTTCCGTGACGGCTGCGGATGGCTGAGCGGCGGTCGTCGCAATGGCCTTCTTCGATGCAGCCGTTCTCGAGGCTGCGGCCTTCGGCGTTGCGGTCTTTGACGCCGCGGCCTTCGAAGTAACCGCTTTCGAAGGCGCCGCCTTGGACTTGACCGCTTTTGCTGTGGCCGGCTTCGGCAGAGCCGACTTGGACAATACAGATGTGGTCAGGGACCTTTCCTTTCACTGTATCGCGCGCGCGCCGAATCCCGGCGCCTGAAAACCATACTAGGCATGTGGGGTTGGCGGTTTCAACATTCCAGACGGCGAGCAAGCTTCATTTCTTCCAACTTCCGTCGAGGTTCCGTAGCGCGGTCGAGGACAGTGGCGATTTCAGCCCTGTCAGGAATATCCACGACGGCGGCGTCCGGTCGGCCAGCGTTGCCGCTGCATTGCTCGCCAGGCGGTAGCGTTTGAGCGTCTGAGCGGCGGGTGCTGCGAGGGCACGGAAGGTGGCCGGCGGCCGGTCGATCACGGCGATCGGCAGCGCTGCCGCGATCCGCTGCCAGCGCTGCCAGCGATGGAACTGCGCCAGATTGTCGGCGCCCATGATCCAGACGAAGTGCGCGCCGGGGCAGTGCCGCAGCAGATAATCGATGGTGTCGGCGGTGTAGCGGGTGCCGATCGCGGCTTCGAGGCCGCTCACCTGGATGCGTGGATCGTCGGCCATCGCCTGCGCCGCGGCGACCCGGGCGTCGAGCTCGCGCAACGCCGTGACGTCCTTCAGCGGATTGCCCGGCGACACCAGCCACCAGACACGGTCGAGCTTCAGCCGAGTCAGCGCGAAGCGGCTGATCGCGCGATGCGCTTCGTGGGGCGGATTGAACGAGCCGCCGAGCAGGCCGATCCGCATGCCGCGACTGTAGGCCGGAACGGCGCGGCGGGCGGCCACGGGATCCGGCGTCAACTCATGCTCCGCGCAGGCGGGTCGGGGCGCTCACGGCCGGGTCTGCCCGGTGCCGTGAATGCGATATTTGAAGGTGGTGAGCTGCTCGGCGCCGACCGGACCGCGGGCGTGGAACTTGCCGGTGGCGATGCCGATCTCGGCGCCGAAGCCGAATTCGCCACCGTCGGCGAATTGCGTCGAGGCGTTGTGCAGCACGATGGCGGAATCGACCTCGCCGAGAAATTTCGCGGCGGCCTGCGCGTCCTCGGCGACGATCGCGTCGGTGTGGTGCGAGCCGTGGTCGTGGATATGCACGATCGCGTCGTCGACATCGTCGACGACCCTCGCGGCGATCACCGCGTCGAGATATTCGGTGTCCCAGTCCTGATCGGTCGCAGGCTTCACGCGGGCATCGGCGCGCTGCACGGCGGCGTCGCCGCGGACTTCGCAGCCGGCGTCGATCAGCATCCCGACCAGCGGCGCCAGGTGCGTATCGGCGGCGGCACGGTCGATCAGCAGCGTCTCGGCGGCGCCACAGACACCGGTGCGCCGCATCTTGGCATTGAGGACGATCGACTTCGCCATGTCGAGATCGGCGCTGCGATCGACATAGACGTGATTGACGCCTTCGAGATGCGCGAACACCGGTACCCGCGCCTCACTCTCGACGCGCGCGACGAGGCTCTTGCCGCCACGCGGCACGATCACGTCCACAGAGCCGCTCAGCCCGCCAAGTAACAAGCCCACCGCGGCGCGGTCGCGGGTCGGCACGAGCGTGATGGCGGCTTCCGGCAGCCCCGCCTCGCGAAGACCCTGCACCAGACACTCATGGATCGCACGGCCGGAGCGAAAGCTCTCCGAGCCGCCGCGCAGGATCACGGCGTTGCCGGATTTCAGGCACAGCACGCCGGCATCCGCCGTGACGTTGGGGCGGCTCTCGTAGATCACCGCGACGACGCCGAGCGGCACCCGGACGCGCTCGATGGTCATGCCGTTCGGACGCTGCCAGCTTTCGGTGACGGCGCCGACCGGATCAGGAATGCCGCGCACCACGGCGATGCCTTCGGCCATGGCTTCGATCCGTGCGGGCGTCAGCGTCAGCCGGTCGAGAAACGCGGAATTGGCGCCCGAGGCCTTGGCGTCGGCGACGTCCTCGGCATTGGCGGCCAAAATCTTGTCGGCGCCGGCGCGAATGGCCCGCTCCATCGCCTCCAGCGCGCGGTTCTTCTGCTCCGGGGCGGCCTGCGCCAATACCCGCGCGGCCGCACGCGCGCTGCGTCCGAGGTCGTTCATCAGCGTGGCGAGTTCTGCGCTGCCGTCGATGGCTTTGAGCGATGCGGTCATGGCGGTCCGGCCTGAAAATCCGTGTCGTGTCATGTAAATAGGCGGAAATTGCCGGGACGCCAAGCTGGTTGCGGAGAAACCGGGCGATCACTATCATTTTGCGTGTCCCCAGGAGGCGCAAATGACCGGCAGCTATACCCTCGACGAGCAGTCCGAGGCTTTCGTCGAAAGCCTGGTCGAAAGTGGCCGCTACGAGACGGTCGGCGACGTGCTGCGCGACAGCCTGCGCCTGATGCAGGCGCGCGAAGCCAAGCTCGAGGCGCTTCGAGCCGAGATCCAGAAGAGGCTGGACAGCGGGCCAATGGAGGGCGTGGGCGACATGTTCGAGCGCATCAAGTCCGAAGGCCGCAACTCGCCTGAAGACTTCAAGTAAGCGTCACGCCGGCGCGGTCCCCACCACCAGATCGTCGCGGTGGATCATCTCGGCGCGGCCGCTGATGCCGAGGATGCTCATCACGTCGGGCGACGAGCGGCCCTTGATCCTGTCGGCGTCGTCGGCGTCGTAGGCGACCAGGCCGCGGCCGATCTCGTGGGTGTCCGGGCCGCGCACGATCACCGCGTCGCCGCGGGCGAACTGGCCGTCGACCCGGATGACGCCGGCCGGCAGCAGGCTCTTGCCGGCGCGCAGCGCCGTCACCGCGCCGGCGTCGATCGTCAGCGTGCCTTTCGGCTCCAGCGAGCCGGCGATCCAGCGTTTTCGCGCCGTCACCGGGTTCGCGGGCGTCAGGAACCAGCTGCAGGGGCCGCCGCCGGCAATGGCCTTGAGCGGATGTTCGATCTTGCCGGACGCGATCAGCATGTGGGTGCCGGCGCTGGTTGCGATCTTGGCGGCCTCGATCTTGGTGCGCATCCCGCCGCGCGACAGCTCCGAGCCGGCGGCGCCGGCCATGGCCTCGATCTCGGCGGTGACCGAATCGACGACAGGGATCAGCTTCGCATCCGGATTGCTGCCGGGCGGGGCGGTGTACAGGCCGTCGATGTCGGACAGCAGGATCAGCAGGTCGGCGCTCGCCATGGTCGCGACCCGCGCGGCGAGGCGGTCGTTGTCGCCGTAGCGGATCTCGTTGGTGGCGACGGTGTCGTTCTCGTTGATCACTGGCACCGCGCGCCATTCCAGCAGCTTGGCGATGGTCGAGCGGGCGTTGAGATAGCGCCGCCGCTCCTCGGTGTCCTGCAACGTCACCAGGATCTGCCCCGCGCCGATGCCGTGGTGGCCCAGCACCTCCGACCAGGTTCGCGCCAGCGCGATTTGTCCGACGGCCGCGGCGGCCTGGCTTTCCTCGAGCTTCAGCGCGCCGCGCGGCAGCTTCAGTCGGCTGCGGCCGAGCGCGATCGAGCCGGACGAGACGATCATCACGTCGCGGCCGTCGCGATGCAGTTCGGCGATGTCGGCTGCGAGCGCGGCGAGCCATGTCGCCCGGACCTCGCCGGCGCCGGAATCGATCAGCAGCGAGGAGCCGACCTTGACGACGATGCGTCGGAAATCATGGAGCTTCGGGCGGGCCATCGGTGTCGGTCGAGGTCATGGTCGCGGCAATCGACGCGGCGACGGTCGGAACGGGATTCCGTTGTGCAGCACCGCGCCAGCCCGCGCAAGCCGCGTCTGCTGTCCCGGCCCGGGACGAACCGACTACGCGTCCTGCGGCGCCCACGGTTTGGCGTCGGCCGCATTCCCGGCCGCGTTCTTCGCCTTGTCGGAGACCGGCGCCTCGCCGATCACCGCGACCAGCGCGCGCAGTGCTTCCGGCACGCCCGCGCCGGTAATGCCCGAAATCAGCAGCGGCGTCTTCTTGGCGGCGCGCTTCAGCCGGTCCTTCTGCTTCTTGAGCTCGTCCGGCTCGACCGCGTCGATCTTGTTCAACGCCACGATCTCGATCTTGTCGGCCAGCGTTTCGGCATAGGCGTCGAGCTCGCCGCGCACGGTCTTGTAGGCACGGCCGGCGTGCTCGCAGGTGGCGTCGATCAGATGCAGCAGCACGCGGCAGCGCTCGACATGACCGAGGAAACGGTCGCCGAGGCCGGCGCCTTCATGCGCGCCCTCGATCAGCCCGGGAATGTCGGCGAGCACGAATTCGCGGCCGTCGGCATTCACCACGCCGAGCTGCGGATGCAGCGTCGTGAACGGATAGTCGGCGATCTTGGGCTTGGCGGCGCTGACCTTGGAGAGAAACGTCGACTTGCCGGCGTTGGGCAATCCCACGAGGCCGGCGTCGGCGATCAGCTTCAGGCGCAGCCAGATCCAGCGCTCCTCGCCGGGAAGGCCGGGATTGGCGTGGCGCGGGGCGCGGTTGGTCGACGACTTGAAATGCGCGTTGCCGAAGCCGCCATTGCCGCCTTCGGCCAGCACGAAGCGTTCCCCGACCTTGGTGAAGTCGTGGAGCAGCGTTTCCTTGTCCTCATCGATGATCTGGGTGCCGACCGGCACTTTCAGCACGATGTCCTTGCCGTTGGCGCCGTGGCGGTCGCTGCCCATGCCGTTGACGCCCTTCTGGGCCTTGAAGTGCTGCTGGTAGCGATAGTCGATCAGCGTGTTGAGGCCGTCGGCGGCCTCGACCACGACGTCGCCGCCGCGGCCGCCATTGCCGCCGTTCGGCCCGCCGAACTCGATGAACTTCTCGCGCCGGAACGCGACGCAGCCGCTCCCGCCATCGCCGGAGCGGATATAAACCTTGGCTTCATCGAGGAATTTCATGACGCTATCCGTATCGTACAGGGAGGGGGCGCGGCAACAACTCGATCGCCGGAGCGGCGTCGCTTCGCCGTGCGGCGATTTGCTTGAGCTTTTGCCGGCCACCGGCCTTGCGCTGCCGCGAGCCGCCGGGCCATAAGCGCCGGCTGTCGAGCTGTTCCGGTTCGCAAGGTACCAGAGCCAGATATGGGGTTGTTCCGCAAGATCTCCATCGGCCCCGGCGAAAATGGCGCGCAGGCGGCTGGTATCGCCCTGATGCTGCTGGCGATGCTGGCGTTTTCGTTTGCGGACGCGCTCGGCAAGAAGGTGGTGGCGACCTATCCGGTCGGCGAATTCCTGCTGCTGCGGGCTCTGGCCGGTCTGGTGCTGCTCGCGCCGCTGATCTGGCGGCAGCGCGCCGCCTTCACCCGGCTGGAGCGGCCGGGGCTGCAATTTGTGCGCATGCTGGTTTCGGCGTTCGAAGTTGCGGCGTTCTTCCTCGCCACGGTGTATCTGCCGCTCGCCGACGTCATCACGTTCTATCTGGCTTCGGCGCTGTTCGTGTCGGTCGG
Source organism: Rhodopseudomonas sp. NSM (assembly GCF_052445935.1). Classification (NCBI taxonomy): domain Bacteria; kingdom Pseudomonadati; phylum Pseudomonadota; class Alphaproteobacteria; order Hyphomicrobiales; family Nitrobacteraceae; genus Rhodopseudomonas; species Rhodopseudomonas sp. NSM. Next base: position 83,240 of record NZ_JBQTCH010000010.1, read on the forward strand.
CGCCGCTTTGTTTCTCGGCGAGACCATCGACCGGGCGCGGGCGATCGCGATCATGGTCGGCTTTGTCGGCGTGCTGATCGCATTGCAGCCGTCGCCGCAGACCATGAGCTGGCCGGCGCTGATCGCGATCCTCGCCAGCATCTTGTTCGCGGCGCTGATGCTGATCACCCGGTTCCTGCGGCGAACCGCGGAGATCGCGCTGGCGACGCAGCAATTCATCGGCACCGCACTGCTCGGCTCGGTGCTGCTGGCGCCGTCCGGCTGGATTGCGCCGCCGCCGTCCGACTGGATCTGGTTCGTGCTGGCGGGGGTGGGCTCGGCCGCGGGCTTGTTGTGCGTCAATCGTTCGCTGCGGCTGGCGCCCGCGAGCGTCGTGGTGCCGTATCAGTACACGATGATCATCTTCGCCGCCGCGCTCGGCTGGCTGTTCTTCGGCGACGTGCCGACGCTGTCGACACTGGTCGGCGTCGTCGTCATTGTCGGCGCGGGACTGTATCTCGCGCTGCGCGATCGCAAGGCGCCGGACGAACCGCCGCCGCAGACAAACTGACGCCCGTTACTCGATCGTCAGTTTGAGGCCGGCGAAGCGCGCGTTGAGTTGGCGGGCGCGTTCGCGCCGGTCCTCTGCCAACAGGCGGCGTTCGCGCGCTTCGAATGCCTCGAGATCCCGAAGGATCTGATCCTCGACATTGGCGACGGCAATCAGTTCGGCGTGGTCGGACATGGCAAGCTCCCTGTTCGTATCCGGAAACTCTTCTGGACTCGCCACACCCTACCGGCGAGCTGATTAAGACCTGATGCTCCGGCGGTGTTCGCCGGAGGAAACCGGGTCTCGTCGTTAAACATCTGCGAACGAGCGAGGGTGCCCGGACATCAGATTCCGAAGCGGCGGTCGAGATCGACGAACCGGAAGCTCAGTTGCTCGGCGGGCTCGTGCTGTTCGGCTACGCGATGCGCGCGTTCGCATTTCTCGACCACGTCGGTGCTGCGCGCGATGCCGTCGGCGATGTCGTGAGTGATGAGGGCCTGAATGTAGCGTTGGGTCAGCATGTCGAACTCCTTGTTTGCGGAGCGACTGCTAAGCGGTCACGGCGACGCTGCGTACTCGGGATCACCCCAGCGGATGTCGCGCTGGTTAAGGATCTCTCGCGGTAAAGCGCCGACTTGCAACGATCACGGCCGGCCACGTATTTCGGCGGCCGGGCCATGCCCGGCCGCTCAATCGTCGCGCTCAGCGGCTGCGCCGGGTTTGGCCCCAGCTCTTCAGCGAGGACCACACGCCGCGGGTCAGGCGGAAGCAGTCGACCGGCGTCGACGAGCCGATCGCCTCCATGCGGTGCAGTTCGACGCCGGTCCACTGGAAGCCGCACTTCTCCAGCACGTTGCGCGACGCCGGATTGATCACGCGCGCCGCCGAGACCATCTGCCCGATCGCGTGTTCCTCGAAGGTGAAGTCGATCACCGCACGCGCCGCCTCGGTGGCGTAGCCGTTGCCCCAATGCGCGACGCCGAGCCAGTAACCGAGCTCCGGCGCGTCGCGGTCGCGCCAGTCGACGCCGACCATGCCGACCGGCTCGAAATCCGCTTCGATCAGAAACACGGTCTCGTGGTCCTGCCCGAGCGAGGTGACAAAGCGTGCGGCGTCGTCGCGCGTATAGGGATGCGGCAGCCGGCGGGTCATCTCGGCGACCCGGCGGTCGTTGGCGAGGCGCGCGATGGCGTTGACGTCCGCGAGAGCCGGTTTGCGCAGCGTCAGCCGCCCGGTCTCGAGGACGCAAGGTCTCGGCTCTCGCAACGAGGGCGTGGGGGTCGGGATTTCCTGCAACATGGCGGGCTCCTGAATGCGCTTCTGAAAAAATGCACGCAAAACGAAAAGGGGAGGCCGGTTATCCCGCCTCCCCTGGAGCCCTTTTTGTGCTCCGCCGGTTTGACAGGACCGGCGGACACACGATCAGTCCACCGTCTATTCAGCCGCCTCCGCCGCAATCGGAAGTACCGATACGAAGGTGCGGCCGTTGGCTTTGGCACGGAATTCCACATGACCTTCCACCTTGGCGAACAAGGTATGGTCTGTGCCCATGCCGACATTGAGGCCGGGGTGCCAAGTGGTGCCGCGCTGACGCGCGATGATGTTGCCGGGAATCACATGCTCGCCGCCATAGGCCTTGATCCCGAGGCGCTTGCCCGCAGAATCACGCCCGTTGCGCGATGAACCGCCCGCTTTTTTATGAGCCATAGCCCGTCTCCAAAATTCCGAGTGATCTCTAGACCGATTCCGTCAGGGAATCATCTCACTTTTTGTTTGTGTCGCGGTCGCTGCCTTATTCGGCTGCGTCCGCTGCGGGCGCCGGCTCGGCCTTGACGCGCTTCGGCCGCGGGCCGATCGAGGGCGACTTGCCGTCGGCGAGGATCTCGGTGATCCGCAGCACCGTGATCTCGTCGCGATAGCCGCGCTTGCGCTTCGAATTCTTGCGGCGGCGCTTCTTGAACGAAATCACCTTCGGGCCGCGCTTGTGGTCCAGCACTTCGGCGGCGACGCTGGCGCCGGCAACCATGGGAAGACCGAGCTGGGGCGTGTCGCCGCCGAGCATCAGGACTTCGCCGAGCTGCACGATCGTGCCGACCTCGCCTTCGATCTTGCCTACTTCGAGAACATCATCCGGAACGACACGGTATTGCCGGCCGCCGGTTTTGATGACTGCGAACATCGTTTTCATCCTTCGTGTTCGATCCCAGCCTCGGGTGAACCGGGCCGGCTTTTTGTTCAGTCGTTGCGGGTTGCGACCTGAATGGTCGCTTGAATCCGTGTGAATGGCGTGGCCCTCTGACGGGGCTTCGGCGCTGGTCACACAAAGCAAAATCGGCGCGGGACCTGCCCACGCCGGGTGCGGGACTTATAGCCTTGGGTCGCCTCAAGTCAAGGCGGAAGCGGCGAAAAGCCGAGTCCGTGCAAGGGGAAGTGGGTGCTCGCCATGTCGCAGGGCGGTGCAACCAACGGGTTCCCGGATCGTTGTCACCCGGTTTTACACGGGGAAATGACCATGGCCGAGGACACGCTGACCACCACCAACGCCGGCATCGCCGCTCACGGCGCCGCGCGGCTGCCGTCGGTCGACGTCGATACGTATAATATCGAGCTCAAGGATGACGATGGATTTCTCGGCGACCGGGCCAGCAAGGGCGCATTCCAGCGCATGCTCGACGCCTCGCGCAAGCCGCTGCGCAAGAATGGCGACGATCCGCTGGGCAAGAAGCCGACAGAGGAGATTTCCAAGGGAACGCTCGAAGATGTTGTGAACGGCGATGACCTCCACGCCGCCGCGCTGGTGCACGGCGTGATCGAGGAATTCGCCCAGGAACTGGCCTACGTCACCCGCCGGTTTCTCAAGACCAAGGCCTGGGCCGATACCGAGTGCATCGTGGTCGGCGGCGGCTTCCGCCAGGGCCGGGTCGGGGAACTGGCGATCGCCCGCACCGACATCATCCTCAAATCCGAGGGGCTGAAGATCGATCTGGTGCCGATCCGGTTCGATCCGGACGAGGCCGGGCTGATCGGCTGCCTGCATCTAGCGCCATCGTGGATCTTCGAGGGACACGACAGCATTCTGGCGGTCGATATCGGCGGCTCCAACATCCGCTGCGGCGTGGTCGAAACCGGATGGAAAAAGGCAAAGGACCTCTCGAAGGCCTCGGTCTGGAAGGTCGATCTGTGGCGCCATGCCGAAGACGAGCCGACCCGCGAAGGCGCGGTGAAGCGACTGACCAAGATGCTGAAGGATTTGATCGCCGACGCCGAGAAGGAGGGCTTCAAGCTCGCGCCGTTCATCGGGATTTCCTGCCCCGGCGTGATCAACGCCGACGGCACCATCGAGAAGGGCGCCCAGAACCTGCCGGGCAATTGGGAAAGCAGCCGGTTTCACCTGCCGCGCAGCCTGATAGAGGGCATCCCCACCATCGGCGGCCACGACACCGCGATCCTGATGCACAATGACGGCGTCGCCCAGGGGCTGAGCGAAGTGCCGTTCATGCAGGCGTTCGAGCGCTGGGGCGTGCTGACCATCGGCACCGGCCTCGGCAACGCCCGCTTCACCAACCGCAAGGCCAAAGACAAGGGCAAGAAAGACAAGGCCAAGGACGACAAGACCAAGGACGACAAGGGTAAGGCGAAGGACAAGGACCGCAAGGACAAGGAGAAGGCCTGAGCGGCCGGCATCGGGAGCCAAGTCCGGTCGCCGGCACTCAAAGGATGGCGCTTGCGGGGGGCGGCATAGGATCGGCCCAAGGCCCTCCGGGATCCCACCCGCCAAACCGGCCCCGCCGATCCGTCCGAGGGCGCTCTGCCCCGGTTGTGGGCGGTGCGGCCGGCTCGAGACCTGCGCCGACTTGTTTATCCGCGCGGCCTCACCTAGAACTCCGCCCGACCAGCGGCGGGATCATGCCCGCTTGCGCCGCGGAGAGGTGGCAGAGTGGTCGAATGCACCGCACTCGAAATGCGGCATAGGTGCAAGCCTATCGGGGGTTCGAATCCCTCCCTCTCCGCCAGTTCTGCCTTTGTCGAAGCGGCCGGGGTATGCCGCCTCACTTGTACTCTTCCGACTCCCGCAACCCGCTGATCCACAGCGCCAGAATGGTGACGACCGCGCCGGACAGCAGGTACGCGCCCGAGGAGATCAGGCCGAAATCGGTGGCGAGCAGCAGCGCCACCAAGGGAGCGAAGCCGGCGCCGAACAGCCAGGCGAGGTCGGCGGTCAGCGCCGACGCGGTGTAGCGATAGGCGGTCCGGAAGCTGGATGCGATCACGCCGGACGACTGGCCGAACGACAGCCCGAGCAGGATGAATCCGAGGATCATATAGGCGGTCTCACCGACCGGGCCGGCGTCGAGCATCTGCGGGGCGAAGCCGCTGAACACCGCGATCGCGATCGCCGAGCCCATCAGCAGCGGCTTGCGGCCGATGCGGTCGGCGAGCATGCCCGACGCGATGATGGCCACGACGCCGAACATCGCGCCGATGGTCTCGATGATCAGGAACCGCACCGGGCTCTCCCGGGTGAACAGGAACACCCAGGACAGCGGGAACACCGTGACCATATGGAACAGGGCGAAGCTCGCGAGCGGCGCGAAAGCCCCGATGATGATGTTGCGGCCGTCGTGCCCGAGCGTTGCGAGAACGCGGCTGGGTTGCAATTCGCGGCTTTCGAACAGCGACGCATATTCCGGCGTCACCACCATGCGCAGCCGCGCGAACAGCGCCACGACATTGATGGCGAAGGCGACGAAGAACGGGTAGCGCCAGCCCCAGCTGAAGAAATCCTCGGACGACAGATGCCCGGTGAAATAGGCGAACAAGGCGCTCGCGACGATCAGTCCGAGCGGCGCGCCGAGCTGCGGCACCATCGCGTACCAGCCGCGCTGCTCTTTCGGCGCGTTCAGCGCCAGCAGCGACGCCATCCCGTCCCAGGCGCCGCCCCAGGCCAGACCCTGGGCCGCGCGCGCCAGCGCCAGCAGCCAGATCGACGCCGCGCCGATCTGGGAATAGCCGGGCAGGAAGGCGATCGCGACCGTGGCGGTGCCGAGCAGCAGCATCGCGCTGATCAGCTTGGCGCTTTTGCCGTAGCGGCGATCGATCGCCATGAAGATCACGGTGCCGAGCGGCCGCGCGATGAAGGCCACCGCGAAGATCGCAAATGAATACAACGTGCCGGTCAGTTCGCTGGCGAACGGGAACACCAGTCGCGGAAACACGATCACCGAAGCGATCGCATAGACGAAGAAGTCGAAGAACTCGGCGGTGCGGCCGATGATGACGCCGATGGCGATCTCGCCGGGATTGGCCTGCTTGCGCGCCGGATCAGAGCCAAGTCCCGCGGTCGTCGTTTCTGTCATCGCGCTCTGCCGTTGTGAAACTGAGGAAATTCACTGCGATCGCCTCTCAATAGCGCGGCAATCGTGCCTCTGTTTGGGGGGTGATCCCGCACCGCAACATTGGACAAATTGTCCAATGTCCCGATTGCTGCGCCGCAGTTAGGCCCTGCCTTGCGAGATATTCTCATTCTCAAAGGGCGGAACGTTGGCACGTCTCAAAATCCTGGCTCTGCTACCTTTGGCGGTATTGTTGAGTGGCTGCAACTTCGTCGTGATGGCGCCGGCCGGCGACATCGCCGCGCAACAGCGCGATCTGATCGTGATCTCGACCGTGCTGATGCTGCTGATCGTCCTGCCGGTGATGGCGCTGACGGTGTGGTTCGCGTGGCGCTATCGCCACTCCAACGATGCCGCAAAATACGATCCCGACTGGGACCACTCGACCGGCCTCGAACTGGTGATCTGGTCGGCGCCGCTGGCGATCATCATCTGCCTCGGCGCGATCACCTGGATGGGTACGCATCTGCTCGATCCGTATCGCTCGCTCGACCGCATCGCCCATGACCGGCCGATCGACCGCGCCAAGGCTCCGCTCGAGGTGAACGTGGTCGCGCTCGATTGGAAGTGGCTGTTCATCTATCCGGAATACGGCATCGCCTCGCTGAACGAACTCGCCGCGCCGGTCGACCGTCCGATCAGCTTCCGGATCACCGCGTCCTCGGTGATGAACTCGTTCTACATTCCTGCGCTCGCCGGCCAGATCTACGCGATGCCCGGGATGGAGACCAAGCTGCACGCGGTGGTCAATCACGCCGGCAAGTACAAGGGCTTCTCGGCGAATTACAGCGGCGCCGGCTTCTCCGGCATGCACTTCGCGTTTCACGGGCTCGACGACGCCGGCTTCGAACAGTGGATCGCGCGCATCAAGGCGAGCCCCGATGCGCTGGGCCGCACCGAATATCTGGCGCTGGAGAAGCCCAGCAGCAACGAGCCCGCCCGCGGCTTCGGCACGGTCGATAGCGATCTGTACCGCGCCATCCTCAACATGTGCGTCGAGCCCGGCAAGATGTGCATGAGCGAGATGATGGCGATCGACGCGCGCGGCGGCAACGGCATGGCCGGCCTGCGCAACACGCTGCCGCTCGCCTACGACAAATACGCCCGCCGCGGCACCGCGCTCGGGCCGGAGCCGAGCTTCGTCGCCGGCACCTGCACGGTCGACGAGCCGCAGGGTCGCGCCACCGCCGAGGCGCGGGGTAACACGCCGCTGCTCGGCGCCGGGCTGAAGCGCCCGTCGCTGTTCACGCCGCTCGGGTCGTCCACCTCGCTGCTGTTCGGCCCGGCGTCGAAATCCGAGTCCTGAGGGATCGCATGTTCACCAATCCTGATATCGTCAAGGCGATCTTCGGCCGGCTGACGCTGGAATCGCTGCCGCTGCACGAGCCGATCGTCGTGCTCACCTTCGTCGCCGTCGCCATCGGCGGCGCCGCGATGGTCGCGGGCCTCACTTATTTCCGGCTGTGGGGTTATCTGTGGCGCGAATGGTTCACCACCGTGGATCACAAGCGCATCGGCATCATGTACATGATCCTCGGCATCGTCATGCTGCTGCGCGGCTTCGCCGACGCGGTGATGATGCGGCTGCAGCAGGCGATGGCCTTCAACGGCTCCGAGGGCTATCTCAACGCGCATCACTATGATCAGGTGTTCACCGCCCATGGCGTGATCATGATCTTCTTCGTGGCGATGCCGATGGTCACCGGCCTGATGAACTACGTCGTGCCGCTGCAGATCGGTGCGCGCGACGTGTCGTTCCCGTTCCTCAACAATTTCAGCTTCTGGATGACCACGGCCGGCGCGGTGTTGGTGATGATCTCGCTGTTCGTCGGCGAATTCGCCCGCACCGGCTGGCTGGCTTATCCGCCGCTGTCGAACATCGGCTACAGTCCGGACGTCGGCGTCGACTATTACATATGGGCCCTGCAGGTCGCGGGCGTCGGGACGACATTGTCCGGCGTCAATCTGATCTGCACCATCGTCAAGCTGCGGGCGCCCGGCATGACGATGATGCGGATGCCGATCTTCACCTGGACCTCGCTCTGCACCAACATCCTGATCGTCGCGTCGTTTCCGGTGCTGACCGTGGTGCTGGCGCTGCTGTCGCTCGACCGTTATGTCGGCACCAACTTCTTCACGAACGACTTCGGCGGCAACCCGATGATGTACGTGAACCTGATCTGGATCTGGGGCCATCCGGAGGTCTACATCCTGATCCTGCCGGCATTTGGCATCTTCTCGGAGGTGACCTCGACGTTCTCCGGCAAGCGGCTGTTCGGCTACACCTCGATGGTCTACGCCACGGTGGTCATCACCATCCTGTCGTATCTGGTGTGGCTGCACCATTTCTTCACGATGGGCTCGGGCGCCAGCGTCAACTCGTTCTTCGGCATCACCACGATGATCATCTCGATCCCGACGGGCGCGAAGATGTTCAACTGGCTGTTCACGATGTATCGCGGACGAATCCGCTACGACCTGCCGATGATGTGGACGATCGCGTTCATGCTGACCTTCGTGATCGGCGGCATGACCGGCGTGCTGCTCGCGGTGCCGCCGGCCGACTTCGTGCTGCACAACAGCCTGTTCCTTGTCGCGCATTTCCACAACGTCATCATCGGCGGCGTGGTGTTCGGCCTGTTCGCCGGCATCGCCTACTGGTTCCCGAAAGCGTTCGGCTTCAAGCTCGACGTGTTCTGGGGCAAGATCTCGTTCTGGTGCTGGGTGGTCGGCTTCTACTTCGCCTTCATGCCGCTGTATGTGCTCGGCCTGATGGGCGTCACCCGTCGTCTGCGGGTGTTCGACGATCCGAGCCTGCAGATCTGGTTCATCATCGCCGGTTTCGGCGCGTTCCTGGTCCTGATCGGCATCATCGCCTTCCTGGTCCAGATCGCCGTCAGCGTGATGCGCCGCGAGCAGCTTCGCGACGTCACCGGCGACCCGTGGAACGGGCGCACGCTGGAATGGGCGACGTCGTCGCCGCCGCCGGACTACAACTTCGCCTTCACGCCGATGGTGCGCGACTCCGATGCGTGGTGGGACATGAAAAAGGCCGGCTACAAGCGGCCGCTCGAAGGCTTCAAGCCGATCCACATGCCGAGCAACACCGGCACCGGAATCATCCTGTCCGGGCTCAGCCTGGTGATGGCGTTCGGGCTGATCTGGTACATCTGGTGGCTGGCTGCGCTGTCCTTCATCGCGCTGCTCGCCGTCGCGATCGGCCACACCTTCAACTATCACCGCGACTTCCACATCCCCGCCGATGAGGTCGTTCGCGTCGAGGACGAGCGGACGCGCCTGCTCGCCGCGGGAGCCAAGCCATGAGCGTCGCCGCCGCCGCCCCGTCGGCTGAAGAGCCGGTGTTCCACGTCGTCGACGAGCACGCGCATCCGGAAGGCGCGAGCACGATGCTCGGCTTCTGGATCTATCTGATGAGCGATTGCCTCATCTTCGCGATCCTGTTCGCGACCTACGGCGTGCTCGGCGCCAATTACGCCGCAGGCCCCGCGCCGAAGGACCTGTTCGATCTGAAGCTGGTCGCGGTCAACACCGCGATGCTGCTGATGTCGTCGATCACCTACGGTTTCGCCATGCTGACGATGGAGAAGCGGCAGGTCGGCGCGACGCTGGCCTGGCTCGGCGTCACCGGCCTGTTCGGTCTCGCGTTTCTCGGAATCGAACTCTACGAATTCCACCACATGATTCACGAGGGCGCGACGCCGCAGCGCAGCGCCTTCCTGTCGTCGTTCTTCACGCTGGTCGGCACCCACGGCCTGCACGTGACGTTCGGCATCATCTGGCTGGTGACGCTGATGGTGCAGGTCGCGCGCGCCGGCCTGATCGAAGCCAACCGCCGGCGGCTGATGTGCCTCAGCATGTTCTGGCACTTCCTCGACGTGGTCTGGATCGGCGTCTTCACCTTCGTCTATCTGCTGGGAACCTTGCGATGAGCATCAATTCTCCCCACGTCGACGCGCACGGCCACGACCACGGCCAAGAGGCCCATGTGGCGGCCCACGCCCACGGCACGCTGAAGAGCTATCTGATCGGCTTCGGGCTGTCGGTGGTACTCACCGCGATCCCGTTCTGGCTGGTGATGGGCGACGTGCTCGGCAACAAGCAGGCGACCGGGCTGGTGATCATGGCGTTCGCGGCGGTGCAGATCGTGGTGCACATGATCTACTTCCTGCACATGACCACCGCAGCCGAAGAGGGCTGGACGATGATGGCGCTGATCTTCACCATCGTCATGGTGGTGATCGCGCTGGCCGGCTCGCTGTGGGTGATGCACCATCTCACCACCAATATGATGCCGGCTCACGACATGATCCGGCGGTGAGGACGATGCGATCGTGACGCCCGACAGCGATCCGACGGGAAGCGGCCGCAGCTCCGCGCGGCGCCCCTCGCTGTGGCTCACGATCCCTGCCGTTGCGGCTGTGGCCGGACTGATCGCGCTCGGCGTCTGGCAGATCGAGCGGCGCGCCTGGAAGCTGGCGCTGATCGAGCGGGTCGAGCAGCGCGCGCATGCCGCACCCGCCTCGTTGCCCCCGATCGCGTCGTGGCCCGAGGTGACCGCCGCCCGCGAAGAGTATCGGCGCGTCACGCTGACCGGCCGCTTCCAGCACGACCGCGAGACGCTGGTACAGGCCGTCACCGATTTCGGCGGCGGGTTCTGGGTGATCACGCCGCTGCGCGCCGCCGACGGCGGCAATGTGCTGATCAATCGCGGGTTCGTTCTGCCCGCCCAGCGCGACCGTGCGACCCGACGGGACGGCGAGCCCTCCGGCGAGATCACGGTTAACGGTCTGTTACGCGTGACGGAACCCGGCGGGGGCTTCCTGCGCCACAATGATCCCGTCGCCGATCGCTGGTATTCCCGCGACGTCGTGGCGATCGCGCAGAGGCGCAACGTCGAGAATGTCGCACCTTTCTTCATCGACGCTGACGCTTCGCTCAATGCGGAAGGCCAGCCGATCGGCGGGTTGACCGTCATCCGGTTCCCCAACAATCACCTGGTCTATGCGCTCACGTGGTTTTGCCTGGCATTTATGCTGGCCGGCTGGCTTGGTGTCGCCTTCGGTGGGGGATTTCTCCGCCGCGCAGACCCCGGCCGCAGACCGGGCAGAGCGGCGAGCACCGCCCCCGCGACAGGATCACATGCTGGACCGATCTCCGGGCATCGCTGACGACAAGGCCGGCTGGAGGCCGCGACAGGAGATGTCGGCGTCGACGCCCGTGCCGCGCCTCGGTGAAGTGATACCGGGCGACGATGCGACCGACCGCAAGAACATGGCGCTGCTGATCCAGCTTCGCTGGACCGCGGTGATCGGTCAGATCGTCACCATCGGCGCAGTGCATCTGTGGCTCGGTGCCCCGTTGCCGCTCATGCCGATGGGCGCCGTCGTGCTCGGGCTGATCGCGCTCAATATCGCGAGCCTGGCATGGATGCGCTATCGGGTCGCGATCAGCAATCGCGATCTGCTGGTCGCGCTGATTCTCGACGTCGTCGCGCTGACGGCTCTGCTCTATCTCAGCGGCGGCATCACCAATCCGTTCACCTCGCTGTATCTGCTGCAGGTGACGCTCGGCGCGGTGCTGCTCGACAGCCGCTCGAGCTGGTCGCTGGTGGCCGTCGTGTTCACGGCTTTCATCTGGCTGACCGAAGCATCGCGCCCGCTGGTGCTGCCGCCGGCCGCCGGCGATCCGGTCAATCTGGCCGTCGCCGGAATGCTGATCGGATTCGCGCTGAACGCGGTGCTGCTGGTGGTGTTCGTCACGCGGATCCATCGCAATCTGCGGGAGCGCGACGCGCATCTGGCGGCATTGCGCCAGCATGCGACGGAGCAGGATCACATCGTGCGGATGGGGCTGCTCGCATCCGGCGCCGCGCACGAACTCGGCACGCCGCTGGCGTCGGTCTCGGTCATTCTCAGCGACTGGCGCAGGATGCCGCAGATCACGGCCAATCGTGAACTCGCCGAGGATCTCACCGAAATGGAAACGGCGCTGAAGCGCTGCCAGTCGATCGTCACCGGGATTCTCGTCTCGGCCGGCGAGGCGCGCGGCGAAGGCTCTTCGCCGACCACGGTGTCGGCATTCCTGTCCGCGATCGCCGAGGAATGGCAGGGCGCGCGCTGCAAGGCGACGCTGCATGTCGTCAACGTGTTCGGGGAAGACCTGCCGATCGTCTCCGACGTCACGCTGAAGCAGGCGATCTTCAACGTGCTGGACAATGCCTTCGAAGTCTCACGCCACTGGATCGAACTTGTCGCGGAACGCGACGGCGACAATCTGGTTCTGTCGGTCAGAGACCGCGGCCCCGGATTTCCCCAGGACATGCTGACGCAGATCGGCAAGCCGTATCAGTCCACCAAGGGCCGGGCCGGCGGCGGTCTCGGCCTGTTCCTGGTGATGAATGTGGTGCGCAAGCTCGGCGGCTCGATCACCGCCGAAAATCTCCGCAACCGCGGCGCCAAGGTCAAGCTGGTGCTGCCGCTCTCGACGCTCGCGATCGGAGACAAGTTTGATTGAAGAACGTTCCCTGATCGTCGTCGAGGATGACGCCGGCTTCGCCCGGACGCTGAAGCGCTCGTTCGAGCGCCGCGGCTACGAGGTGGTGCACGCCTCGACCATCGAGGACGTGCGTGACGCGCTGGACGACCGCTCGTTCGGCTACGCCGTGGTCGATCTCAAGCTCGGCGTCGCCTCTGGGCTCGCCTGCGTCGAGCTGCTCCACGCCCAGGATCCGGAGATGCTGATCGTCGTCCTGACCGGCTTTGCCAGCATCGCCACCGCTGTCGAGGCAATCAAGCTCGGCGCCTGCCACTATCTCGCCAAGCCGTCCAACACCGACGACATCGAGGCCGCATTCCGCAAGGCGGAGGGCAATGCCGACATCGCGCTGGCGAGCCAGCCGACCTCGATCAAGACGCTGGAATGGGAACGCATCCACCAGACCCTGATCGAAAGCGAGTTCAACATCTCCGAAGCCGCGCGGCGGCTCGGCATGCATCGCCGGACGCTGGCGCGCAAACTCGAAAAGCGGCAGGTCAGGTAGACCCTGCACCCGGCCCCGAGGAGTCAGGCCGTCCGGGCGCTGCCCGCAATGGTCGGGGGCGCCGCGCCGGTCTCATCGACATGCGCCAGCGCGCTGAGATCGAAGGCCTCGCCGCGGATCTGTGACAGCGTCGCCAGCGCGCGGTCGCGGTCGCCTTCGAGAAGCTGGCCGAGATGGGTCACGGCCGCATTCGGCCGGCGCTGCCGGACCGCCTTCAGGGTCGACGCCATCAGATCGGCGGCGAGCCTTCGGATTTCCTGCGTCTGATAATCCAGCGGTGATTTCCAGATCGTCGTCCACACGGTCTGATCGGCGAGATCGGTGAGGAGATCGACGAGAAGCTGGTTGCCGGAGCCGCGGGCAATGGTCTTCACCGCACGCGTCGTGGTGCGCGCGAAGGCGATCGGATCGTCGGGTTCGACCTGCGCCTTCAGTTCCGCGCAGCGGCGCGCCAGCGTGTCGACATAGCTTTCGACCGGCGTGGTCGCCATGGTTCGCACCGCCAGCATCGACAGCGCGGTGCGGACGTTGAACAGATCGGCGACGGATTTCAGCGACAGCGGTTTGATATAGGCGCCGCGGCGCGGCAGCAGCTCGACCAGCCGGCGGCGCTCGAGAATCCGGATCGCTTCGCGGATCGGGCCACGGCTGACGCCGAAGTCGCGCGCCAGATCGAGTTCGACGAGACGTTCGCCCGCCTTGCGCCGGCCGGAGACGATCTCGGCGCCGAGCTCCTCCGCGACCTGATCCGGCAGCGTGCGCGGTGCAAACCGCCGCTCGTGGGTGCCGTCATTCCCGGTCGCCGGCCTGCGATACGTCGCTGCCACGATGTCCCCCACCACTCTCGATCCTTCCGCCACGCGGGACAAAATAGCCCAACAGTCAATTGTTGACAATCGACAATCGATGGCTTTTGATTGGCGGGCATCGCGTCACCGAAATCGGCCGACAGCCGGACCGCGATGCACCGGACCGACGCAGATCGGACGGATGGGAGGATCAATGGTGACGATGTCCGCGCCGAACCATGTTCGGCTCCAACTACCCCGGCATGACGCGTCGCTCCGTGTCGGGCGTCTCGCGGCAGCGTCTGCCGCGATGATCTTTCTGCATTGCGTGCTCGACGCGCGCCGCCGGCTACGCGCCGAAGCGGCATGATGGGCATGATCGAGGCGTCCGCATCGACCGGCACCGGCGCGCCCCGCGCGGTGCGTCCCGACATCGCGATGCGGCCTTTGCTCGAGGTGCGCAATCTGTCGCTGTCGTTCGCGACCGCCGCCGGCGCCTTGCCGGTCACCCGGAACGTCAGCTTCACGGTCGCGCCCGGCGAGCGTGTCGGCCTGGTCGGCGAAAGCGGCTGCGGCAAGACCGTCACCGGGCTGTCGCTGCTGCGATTGCTGCCGGTGCACTCCGCGCGGATCGAGGGCGACGTGCTGTTCGACGGCACCGATCTCCTGAAGCTGTCGCCGCGGCGGATGCGCGCGGTGCGCGGCCGGGACATCGCGATGATCTTTCAGGAGCCGATGAGCGCGCTCGATCCGGTGTTCACCGTGGGCGACCAGATCAGCGAGGCCTATCGCATCCATTTTCCCGCCAGCAAGGCGGAAGGGCGCGAGCGCGCCATCGCGGCGCTCCGCGAAGTCGGAATTCCGGCGCCGGAGCGGCGCTGCGACGAGTATCCGCATCAACTCTCCGGCGGCATGCGTCAGCGCGTGATGATCGCGATGGCGTTGATCTGCAAGCCGAAGCTGCTGATCGCCGATGAGCCGACCACCGCGCTCGACGTCACCGTGCAGGCGCAGATCACCGATCTGTTGCGCTCGCTGAGCGAGCGCACCGGCACGGCGCTGATCTTCATCACCCACGATCTCGGCGTGGTCGCCGAGACCTGCACCCGCATGATCACGATGTATGCGGGCGAAGTCGTCGAGGACGCGCCGGTCGACGACGTGCTGACCCGGCCGCGCCATCCCTACACGTCCGGGCTGCTGCGGTCTCTGCCGGGACTGAGCAAACGCCGCGGCGTGCTCGCCTCGATTCCCGGCCGCGTTCCCTCGCCGCAGGCGATGCCCGCCGGCTGCCGTTTCCGCTCGCGCTGCTCCCATGCGGCGCCGGGCTGCGAGCTGGACCAGCGCATGATCGCGATCGATCCTGACCACGCCGCGCGATGCTGGCGCGCGCCGGACCTCGCTCTGCCTGGGGCGGTGAACTGATGGCTGCTCAGCAACAGAACCACGCCGACGCCGGCATTCTCGCGGTGCGCGATCTGCGCATCCTGTTTCCGTCGCGCGATGGCCGCGACACCGTCAAGGCGATCGACGGCATGGACTTCGAAGTCCACGCCGGCGAGACCTTCGGCATCATCGGGGAATCCGGCTCCGGCAAGACCACGCTCGGGCGCGCTCTGGTGTCGCTGCTGCGGCCGAGCCACGGCCACATCCTGCACGACGGCACCGACCCGGCGACGTTGGGTAGCCGGGCGTTCCGCAAGCATCGCCGCGACTATCAGATCATCTTCCAGGATCCGAATGCCGCGCTCAATCCGCGGATGACGATCATCGACAGCGTCGTCGAGCCGCTCGAAGTCCTCGGTGAGGGCGACGCCGCCTCGCGCCGCCGCCGCGGCATCGAGGTGCTGGAGCGCGTCGGTCTCGCCGCCGAGGCGGCCGATCGCTATCCGCATCAGCTCTCGGGCGGGCAGAAGCAGCGCGTCAACATCGCGCGGGTGCTGACGCTGCGGCCCAAGGTCATCGTCTGCGACGAGGTCGTCGCGGCGCTCGACGTCTCGATCCGCGGCGACGTGCTGAACCTGTTCGCCGATCTGCAGCGCGAATTCGGCCTTACCTATGTGTTCATCACCCACGACATTTCGGTGGTGTCGCACATCTCCGATCGCATCGCGGTGACCTATCTCGGCAGGCTGATGGAGCTCGGCCCCGCCGAGGACGTGGTCGAGCGGCCGCTGCATCCCTATACGCGCGCGCTGCTGTCGGCCGAGCCGATCCCGCTGCCGTCGCATCTGCGGGTCGATCGCCGCATCATTCTGGAAGGCGAGATTCCGAGCCCGGTATCGCCACCCTCGGGCTGCCGCTTCCGCACGCGCTGCCCGTCGGTGCAGCCGCGTTGCGCCGAGGAGGTGCCGGCCTGGCGCGACGTCAGACCGGGGCATCGCGTCGCCTGCCACTTCGCGACGGCCGAAGGGCCGCCGGCCGACAATCAACAGGCGCGATCCGCGTCGTAATCAAAATCAGGATCATTGGGAGGACACCATGCGCGTATTCGATCTGGGATCACGAACCTTGCGCCGCCGCGATATTCTGGCGCTGATCGGCGGCGGCGCCGCGGCCGCCGCGGTCGGTCTGCCGGCAATGGCGCAGGAGCCCAAGAAGGGCGGCGTGCTGAAGGTCGCGGCGCCCGCCAATCCGTCGTCGCTCGATCCGGCCACCGGCGGCGCCGGCTCCGATCACAGCATTCTCTGGACGATCTACGATACGCTGGTGGAATGGGACTACGAAACGCTGAAGCCGAAGCCCGGCATGGCGAAATGGTCGTATCCCGATCCCAAGACGATGGTGCTCGACGTCACCGCCGGCATCCAGTTTCACGACGGCACGCCGCTCGATGCCGAAGCCGTCAAGTTCAACCTCGACCGCAACCGCTCCGATCAGCGGTCCAATATCAAGTCGGATCTCGCCAGCATCGAGTCGATCGAGGTCACCGGCCCGCTACAGGTGACGCTGAAACTGAAGAGCCCGGATACGTCCCTGCCGGCGATCCTGTCCGACCGCGCCGGCATGATGGTGTCGCCGACCAACATCAAGGCGCTCGGCAACGAGACCGACCGAAAGGCGGTCGGCGCCGGCCCCTGGAAGCTGGTGCGCTGGAACGACAACGAGATCATCGTCGTGACGCGCCACGAGAACTACTGGCGCAAGGGCCGGCCTTATCTCGACGGCATCGAGTTCAACATCATCACCGAAAACGCCACGGCGCTCCGTTCGGTCGTCGCCGGCCAGAACGACATGGCGTTCCAACTGCCGGCGCGGCTGAAGCCGGTGATCGAGCGCGCCAAGGACCTGACGATGGTCAGCTCGCCGACGCTGTATTGCATCCAGGTGTATTTCAACTACGCCCGCGCGCCGCTCGACAATCTCAAGGTCCGGCAGGCGATCAACTTCGCGTTCGATCGCGACACCTTCGTCAAGGCGGCGCTGAGCGGGCTCGGCGAACCCGCCCGGATGACGCTGCCGAGTTCGCACTGGGCGTTCAACAAGGACGTCGCCGGCACCTATCCGCACGATATCGCGAAGGCAAAGCAGCTCCTCGCCGAGGCTGGTTACAAAGACGGCCTCGAACTGACGATCGGCGGTTACACCGATCAGGATTCGGTGCGCCGCGGCGAGGTGATCCAGGATCAGCTCGGCAAGGCCGGCATCCGCGTGAAGTTCACCCGCGGCACTATCGCGGAAATCAGCGCGCAGTTCTTCGCGCAGGAAAAGAAGTTCGACCTCTTGGTGTCGGCGTGGACCGGACGGCCCGATCCGAGCATGACCTATGGGCTCGGCTTCGACAAAGGCGCGTACTACAACGCCGGCCGCACCGCCGATCCGGAGCTGTCCAAGCTGATTCTGGAAAGCCGCGTCAGCGAGGATTTGGCCAAGCGCGCCGAAGTGTTCGCCAGGATCCAGCGAATCACGGTCGAGCAGGCGCTGTCGGCGCCGCTGGCATTCCAGTTCGAGCTCGACGCGCTGTCGTCCAAGGTGAAGGGCTTCAAGCCCAATCTGCTCGGCAAGCCGAAGTTCGAAAACATCTCCCTCGCGTGAGCGAACGGCGCCGCACGGCTTGCGGCGCCCGTTCCGGATCGAGTTCCCATGTTGAACGTTGCACGTCTTCATATCGTCGGACGCCGGATGCTGCAGGCGATCCCGGTGGTGGTGTTGTCCACCTTCATCGTGTTCGGCCTGCTCAAGCTGGTGCCCGGCGACGTCGCGGTGACGCTCGCCGGCGACAACGCGTCGGAACAGCGGATCGCCGAGATTCGCGAAGTCTACGGCCTCAACCAGCCGTTCCTGCTGCAATACGGTTCGTGGCTGGCGAAGGCGGTGCAGGGCGATCTGTCGAATTCGCTGGTGTCGAATGAAGCGGTGCTGACTTCGATCCAGCGCTGCCTGCCGCATACGCTGCTGATTGTGGCGTTGGCGTTGTTCACGGCGCTGCTGATCGGCGTGCCGCTCGGCATCGCGGCGGCGACCAAGCCGGGGTCGTGGATCGACAGCGTGGTGATGGCGATCGCGTCGCTCGGCGTCGCCGTGCCGAATTTCTGGCTGGGCATGTTGCTGGTGGCGTTCTTCTCGCTGCAGCTCAACTGGCTGCCGGCGACCGGGGCGGTGGCGTTCATGAAAGATCCATGGGCTTCTCTCAGTCATGCCATCCTGCCCGCGGTCGCCTTGGCCTCGGGCGGCATCGCCGAGGTGGCGCGGCAGCTACGATCGTCGCTGGTCGAGATCCTGTCGTCGCAGCAGGTCCGGACGCTGCACGCCAAGGGCCTGCCGCCGTCGTCGATCCTGTGGCGGCACGGCCTCAAGAATGTCAGCGTCAACCTGCTCACCGT
Source organism: Rhodopseudomonas sp. NSM (assembly GCF_052445935.1). Lineage (NCBI taxonomy): Bacteria > Pseudomonadati > Pseudomonadota > Alphaproteobacteria > Hyphomicrobiales > Nitrobacteraceae > Rhodopseudomonas > Rhodopseudomonas sp. NSM. The sequence continues at coordinate 101,833 of NZ_JBQTCH010000010.1, forward strand.
GATCAGCCTGCTGGCGAACCGGATGCTGGCGGCGACGGTGGTGGTCGAGGCGGTGTTCGCGATTCCCGGCATGGGCGGCCTGATCGTCAACGCCGCGATGCATCGCGACTTTCCCGTGGTGCAGGGCGTCGTGTTCACGATGGTGCTGATCGTGGTGTCGCTCAATCTGCTGACCGATATCCTCTACAGCGTTCTCGATCCGAGGATCGCGGCATGACCGATGTGGCGATGATTGCGGCGCATCGGCCGCGACGGATGCGGCGCTTCGTGCGGTGGTTCGTCTCCGACATTCGCGGCGCGGTCAGCCTGACGTTCCTGCTGGTGCTGCTGGTGATCTCGCTGCTCGCGCCGTGGATCTCGCCCTACGATCCGCTCGCGCAGGACGTCGACGCGGCGCTGGCGCCGATGTCGGCGGCGCATTGGCTCGGCGCCGACGATCTCGGCCGCGACACGCTGAGCCGGCTGATCTACGGCGGCATGGCGTCGCTGTATGCGAGCTTCCTCGCGGTGGCGATCGCGGTGCTGATCGGCGTGCCGATCGGCATTCTCGCCGGCTATCTCGGCGGCTGGGTCGACACCATGATCAGCCGCGTCATCGACAGCTTCCTGTCCTTCCCCGCCATCGTGCTGGCGATCGCGGTCACCGGCGCGCTCGGCATCGGACTCACCAACGGCATGATCTCGGTCGGCATCGTGTTCGCGCCGCAGCTCGCGCGGCTGGTCCGTGCGCGCACGCTGGTGGTGCGCCACGAGCTCTACGTCGACGCCGCGCGCTGCTTCGGCGGCTCGACCGGCCGCATCCTGTGGCGCCACGTGCTGCCCAACGCGATCCAGCCGGTGATCGTGCAGGTCACGCTGCTGCTGGCGGCGGCGCTGCTCGCCGAAGCCAGCCTCAGCTTCCTCGGCCTCGGCATTCAGCCGCCGGATCCGAGCTGGGGCGCGATGCTGGCGCGGGCCTATCAGAACATGGAGATCGCGCCGGAGCAGATGTATCCGCCCGGCCTCGCGATCCTGTTCACCGCCCTCGCCTACAACACGCTCGGCGAATCGCTCCGGGTCGCGCTCGACCCGACCATGAAGCGCAACTGACAAGACCAAGATCAAGAACAAGAACAAGAACAACAAGGACAAGACTATGAGCGCTGCCCCCACCGAAGCCGACTATCTCGCGACGCTGCACGGGCTGTGGGCCGAGGCCTGGCCCAAGGGGATTCCCACGACGCCGCAATATCCGCACGGCGAAATCGCGCTGAGCGAATATCTGCGTGTCTGGGCGAAGCGCGCGCCGCAGCGGCCGGCGGTGATCTTCTACGGCCACGTCACGACCTATGCGGAGCTCGATCGGCTCAGCGATCGCTTCGCCGCGCTGCTGATGCAGAAGGGCGTCCGCAAGGGCGACCGCGTCGCGGTGTTCCTGCCGAACTGTCCGCAGTTTCACATCGTGTTCTTCGGGATTCTCAAGCTCGGCGCGATCCATGTGCCGGTCAGCCCGCTGTCGCGCGCGTTCGAACTGTCCTACGAGCTCAACGACACCGATGCCGAAGTCATCGTCGCGCTCGATCAGCTCGTCCCGGTGGTCGAGCAGGTCCGCGGCGAGACCAGTCTGCGCGAGGTGATCGTCACCAGCTTCGCCGACGTCATTCCCGCGCAGCCGACGATTCCTGTCCCCGATTCAGTGAGCGGTCCGCGCGTGGCGGTGGCCGGCGCGACCGATCTGTTGTCCGCACTGGCGGCGATGCCGGCGCCGGAGCCGCTGCCGCCGGCAGCGCTCGACGATATCGCGGCGCTGAACTACACCGGCGGCACCACCGGCATGCCGAAGGGCTGCGTCCACACCCAGCGCGATATGGTCTACACCGCCGCCGCCAATCACGGCATTTCGGTCGCGGGCGACGAGAACAGCGTGTTCCTGTCCTTCTTCCCGGAATTCTGGATCGCGGGCGAGAATTTCGGCCTGATCTTCCCGCTGTTCGCCGGCGCGACGCTGGTGCTGCTGGCGCGGTGGGATGCGGTCGGGGTGCTGTCGGCGATCGACCGCTACAAGGTCGACGTCACCGCGATGCCGGTCGACGGTGCGGTCGAGCTGATGGATCATCCGCGCTTCAAGGAGTTCGATCTGTCTTCGCTGAAGCAGGTGCGGGTCGTCTCGTTCGTCAAGAAGCTCAACCCGGTCTATCGCAAGCGCTGGAAGGATCTCACCGGCACCATCCTCACCGAGGCCTCGTGGGGCATGACCGAGACGCATACATCCAACACGTTCACGGCGGGCTTTCAGGACGACGACTTCGATCTGGTGTCGCAGCCGATCTTCGTCGGCCTGCCGGTGCCGGGCGCCGAATTCAAGATCACCGATTTCGAGACCGGCGAACTGGTGCCGCTCGGCGGCGAGGGCGAGATCCGGGTGCGGACGCCGTCGCTGCTGAAGAGCTACTGGAACAAGCCGCAGGCCACCGCGGAGTCGCTGGTCGACGGCTGGCTGCGCACCGGCGACATCGGCACCATTGATCCGCAGGGCTTTCTGCACTTTCTCGGCCGTCGCAAGGAGATGTTGAAGGTCAAGGGGATGAGCGTGTTTCCGCCGGAGATCGAAGCGTTGCTCGGGCAGCATCCCAAGGTGCTCGGCTCGGGCGTGGTCGGCCGCGACGATCCCGGCAAGGGACAGGTGCCGGTCGCCTTCATCCAGCTCAAGCCGGAGGCCGAGGGCACGATCACTGCGGCCGAACTGCAGGCATGGTGCGCCGAGCGAATGGCGGTCTACAAGGTGCCGGAAATCCGCATCATCGAGGCGCTGCCGATGACCGCGACCGGCAAGGTGAAGAAGCAGGAGCTGAATGCCAGCGCGCCGCTCTGACATTGCCGCCGCGGCGACGCGGACCAGCTACCAAGGTCATGATTTCACGAGGATATTCGAATGCCTTTTCGCAAGCTGCTGATCGCCAATCGGGGCGAGATCGCGATCCGCATCGCGCGGGCCGCGGCCGATGCCGGGCTCGCCACCGTCGCGATCCATCCCGCCGACGATGCGGCGTCGCTGCATGTGCGGATCGCCGACGAGGCGCGGGAGATTCCCGGGCGCGGCGCGCGGGCCTATCTGGATATCGAGGGCGTGATCGCGGCCGCCAAGGCGGCGCATTGCGACGCGCTGCATCCCGGCTACGGCTTCCTCAGCGAGAACCCCGATCTGGCGCGGCGCTGCGCCGAGGAAGGTATCCGGTTCATCGGTCCGTCGCCCGAAGCCTTGCGGCTATTCGGTGACAAAGTTGCGGCGAAGGAATTGGCCAAGAAATCCGGCGTGCCGATCATCGCCGGCACCCAGGGGCCTTCGACTCTCGATGAGGTGAAGGCGTTCTTCGGCTCGCTCGGCGACCATGCCGCGGTGATGATCAAGGCGATGGCCGGCGGCGGCGGTCGCGGCATGCGTGTGGTCGAACGCGCCGAGGATCTCGACGAGGCCTATGCGCGCTGCCAGTCCGAAGCCAAGGCTGCGTTCGGCAGCGACGGCGTTTATGCCGAGCGGCTGATCCGCAATGCGCGGCATATCGAGGTGCAGATCATCGGCGATCGTCACGGCGGCATCAGTCAGTTGTGGGAGCGCGAATGCACGATCCAGCGTCGCAACCAGAAGCTGGTGGAGATCGCGCCGAGTCCGTCGCTGAGTGATGGCTTGCGCGGACGCATTCTCGAAGCCGCCAAGACGCTGGCGGCGGCGGCGAACTACGACAGTCTCGGCACGTTCGAATTCCTGGTCGATGGCGAAGCCGGCGAGGGCGACGGCGCGTTCGCGTTCATCGAGGCCAATCCGCGGCTGCAGGTCGAACACACCGTGACCGAGGAAGTCCTTGCGATCGATCTGGTGCGATCGCAGATCGCGGTCGCCGGCGGCGCGACGCTGGCGTCGCTCGGGCTCGATCAGGAAGCGGTGCCGCGGCCGCGCGGCTTCGCGATGCAGCTGCGCATCAACATGGAGACGATGGACGCGAGCGGCGCGACGCATCCGACCGGCGGCACGCTTTCGATCTTCGAGCCGCCGTCGGGTCCGGGCGTGCGCGTCGATACGTTCGGCTATGCCGGCTACAGGACCAGCGCGGCGTTCGACTCGCTGCTGGCCAAAGTCATCGTGCACACGCCGTCGCAATGGCCGGACGTCGTCGCCAAGGCGGCGCGCAGCCTGCGCGAATTCCGCATCGACGGCGTCGCCACCAACATCCCGTTCATCCAGGCGATCCTGGCGCATCCGGACTTCAAGGCCAACAAGGTCAGCACCAGCTTCATCGACCGCACCATCGCGGAGCTGGTCGGCGCCGCCGACAAGCTCGCCGCGCCACTGATCGCGCTGCCGGGTGGTGATGCGCAGCACGGCGGCGCGAAGGCCGCGGCCGAGGCCGCGCCCGAAGGCGCTGTCGCGATCGCCGCGCCGCTGCAGGGCACCGTGGTGGCAATCACGGTCGCGGAAGGCGACGTGGTGCGACCGGGGCAGCAGCTCGCGGTGATCGAATCGATGAAGATGGAGCACCTCGTCGCCGCCGAGCAGGGCGGCCGGATCCGCCGCATCGTCACCGCCGACGGCGTGACGCTGATGCAGGGCGAGGCGATCCTGTATCTCGAGCCGCAGGACGTCGAAGGCGACCAGGCCGTCGAGGAGGCCGAGGTCGATCTCGACCATATCCGCCCCGACCTCGCCGAGATGCTGGCGCGGCAGGGCAATACGCTCGACGAGAACCGGCCCGACTCGGTCGCGCGGCGGCGCAAGACCAATCAGCGCACCGCGCGCGAGAACGTCGCGCAGCTCGTCGACGACGGCTCGTTCATGGAGTACGGCAGCCTCGCGATCGCCGGCCAGCGCCGCCGCCGCGCGCTCGACGACCTGATCAAGAACACCCCGGCCGACGGCCTCGTCACCGGCGTCGCCACCGTCAACGCCAAGCAGTTCGGCGAGCACGACGCGCGCTGCATGGTGATCGCCTACGACTACACGGTTCTGGCCGGCACCCAGGGCCACATGAACCACAAGAAGATCGACCGCATGCTGACGCTGGTCGAGCAGTGGCGAATGCCGCTGGTGTTCTACGCCGAAGGCGGCGGTGGGCGCCCCGGCGACACCGACCGGCTCGGCCTCACCGGCCTCGACGGGCCGTCCTTCGTGCAATTCGCCAGACTCTCCGGCCTGGTGCCGGTGATCGGCGTGGTCTCCGGCTATTGCTTCGCAGGCAACGCGGCGATGCTCGGCTGCTGCGACGTGATCATCGCGACGCAAAACGCCTCGATCGGCATGGGCGGCCCGGCGATGATCGAGGGCGGCGGGCTCGGCGTGTATCACCCCGCCGAAGTCGGCCCGGTGTCGTTCCAGTCGCCGAACGGCGTGGTCGATATTCTGGTCGAGGACGAGGAGGAGGCGACGCGGGTCGCGCAGAAATATCTGTCCTATTTCCAGGGCCCAGTGAAAGACTGGCGCGCGGCGGACCAGCGGCTGCTGCGGCGCGCGATCCCCGAAAATCGTCTGCGGGTCTACGACATCCGCCATGTCATCGATCTGATCGCGGACGAAGATTCGGTGCTGGAAATCCGCCGCGATTTCGGCGTCGGCATGGTCACCGCCTTCATCCGCATCGAGGGCAAGCCGTTCGGCCTGATCGCCAACAATCCGAAGCATCTCGGCGGCGCGATCGATGCGGCGGCCGGCGACAAGGCGGCGCGCTTCCTGCAGCTGTGCGACGCTTTCGACATTCCGATCGTGTCGCTGTGCGATACGCCCGGCTTCATGGTCGGCCCCGAGGCCGAGAAGACCGCGATCGTGCGCCACGTCGCGCGGATGTTCGTGACCGGCGCCAGTCTCACGGTGCCGCTGTTCGGCATCGTGCTGCGCAAGGGCTACGGCCTCGGCGCGCAGTCGATGATCGGCGGCGGCTTCCACGCCTCGTTCTTCACCGCGGCGTGGCCGACCGGCGAATTCGGCGGCATGGGGCTGGAAGGCTATGTGCGGCTCGGCTTCCGCAAGGAGATGGAGGCGATCGCCGATCCGGTCGAGCGCGAGGCCTATTACAAGAACAAGGTCGCCGAGATGTACGCCAACGGCAAGGCGGTCTCGATCGCCTCGGTGTGCGAGATCGACAATGTGATCGATCCGGCCGAAACGCGGCGCTGGATTATGGCTGGGCTGCGCTCGGTGCCGACGCCGCCGCAGCGCGAGGGGCGCAAGCGGCCTTGCATCGACGCCTGGTAGTTTGAAGACCTGTTGTTGAGACGGAGCAAACGATGACGCAAGCCGCTTTCGAGACGCCGATCGACGACACCGGCGATGCGCTGGCCGGGCCGTGGCGCCAGCCGCACCAGATGCTGCACGCGCAGGTCTACGACTCCCACGCCTCGATCCACGACGACGCCACCGCGCAGAAGCTCGGCTTCCGGGGCGGCACGATCGAGGGGCCGACCCATTTCAGCCAGTTCGTGCCGCTGTGCGAACGGCTGTGGGGACGCGACTGGTTCGAGAGCGGCTGCATCTCGGCGCATTATCGCAACGCGGCGTTCGAAGGCGAGGACGTGCAGGCGATTGTCGACAAGCCGGCGAAAGGCGCGCGCCACGCCGCGATCCGGATGGTCAAGCGCGACGGCACCGAAGTGCTGCGCGGCAGCGTCTCGGTCGGTGCCGACGCGCCGCCCTCGGCGCTCGATCTGCGGCTGACCGAACTCAAGCCGCTGACCGACGCCGTGATCCTGCGCGACGTCAGTGTCGGCATGACCACGGCGCCGCAGTCCGTGAAAATGGATTTCGACCAGAACATGGGCGAGCTGTATCCGTTCTCGCTGGCCGACAAGCTGAAAGTGATCACCGAGCCGTCGCCCTACTATCAGGACGTATCGCCGTGGGGCCGGCCGATCATTCCCCTCGAGATGCTCAGCGTGCTGTTCCAGTATCTCAGCAAGAAGGACGGCCTGCCGGTGCGCGGCCCCGCCGTCGGCCTGTTCGCCGATCAGGAGATCCGCCTGGTCGCCGGGCCGCTGTTCGTCGGCGAGAGTTATCGCGTTCAGCGCAAGGTCGTGGCGCTGTCCGGCAGCAAACGGACCGAGAGCCTTTGGGCGCGAACCGAGGCCTACGACAGCGGCGGCCGGCTGGTCGCCACCATGCTGCTCAACTCGGCGAGCCTGAAGGAATCCTACGCGCCATATCAGCAGGAATACGCCGCGCTCGCGCGCGGCTGAGCGTCGGCCATCGCGCAGGCCGCGGAGTCTAGCGCGTGGGGAGAGATCGATTGCCGAGGGGGAGAGGCTGCGCGAGCCGCGCAGCCTCGGCTTGAAGGCGTGGGACCGAGTACGGCCGCCTAGAGAAGCTCTGATTTTGATGGAATCACCGGCGTCATCCTGAGGTGCCCGCTGGGCCGCGCCATGCGCGGCCCAGCGGGCCTCGAAGGATGAGCCGCAAGCACCTTGGCCGCATCCTTCGAGGCTCGCTTCGCTCGCACCTCAGGATGACGAGTAGCACGCGAGAATGCGGCGTGGCTTCAGTCAAGCGATGAACCGGTCTACTGCAGCCCGATCGTGGTCAGGTCCTGGAACCAGTGCTGCGCCTGCACGAAGCTCTTCACCTTCGGCGACAGCGCGTGCGGGTTGGTGTCGTGCACCACCCAGACCAGCGCCGCGTCGTCGACGATCTGGGCGTGCGCCTGCGCCAGCAATTCGTCCTGCTTGACCGGATCGAAGGTCTGCTTGGCCTCGTCGATCAGCGCGTCGACCTTGGGGTTCTTGTAGCCGCCCCAGTTGACGCCGACCGGCGCCACCTGGCCGGAGTGGAAGAACCGCACGATCGCGTAGAGCGGGTCGGAGGTGACATAGGCGATGTTGTTGGCGGTGATGCCGGCCATGCTCTCGTCGGCCGCGCCCTTGCGCCACGCGGTGTACAGCACTTCGAGTTCGACCACCTTGAACTCGACGTCGATGCCGATCTCCTTGAAGCTCTGCTGCAGGAACTCGTTCATCGGCAGCGACAGCATCTGGCCGGTGCCGCCGGTGGCGATGATGAACTTCGCCTTCAGCGGCTTTTCAGGCGAATAGCCGGCTTCCTTCACCAGCCGCTTGGCCTCAGCGAGATCGTATTTGATCTTAAAGGTCGGCTTGCCGAACCACGGGCTCGACGGATCGACCTGGCCGACCGCCGGCTTGGCGAGGCCGTTCATCAGTCCGACCACCGCGTCGCGATCGATTGCGAGATTCAGCGCCTTGCGCAGCCGCACATCGGTCCACGGCGAGCCCGGCAGCACGCTGAGGTGATAGTTCCAGACATGCGGCGTGACGTTGTCGACGATCTTCATCCCGGCCGATTTGAGCTGCGGCACCGCGTCGGGCGCCGGCGTCTCGATCAGGTCGACTTGCCCCGCGAGCAGCGCATTGGTGCGGGTGAGCGCTTCGGGCATCGGCACCAGCACGAGCTTGTCGGTCTTCGGCAGCCGCGACTTGTCCCAATAGTCGCTATTCCTGGTGAGCTCGGCGAGTTCGCGCGGCACCAGCTTGGTGAGCTTGAACGGACCCGTGCCCGACGGCTGGGCCGCGAACTTGTCCCAGTCCTTGCCGACCTTGTCGTATTGCGCCGGGCTCGACACCAGGAACCACAGCATCTGATAGGGGAAGAACGAGTCGACCGCCTTGGTGGTGATCTCGATGGTTGAATCGTCGATCTTGGCGTAACTCTTGACCGACGGCAGCCGGGTCTTGACCTGCGCGCTCTGCCGCTTGTCGAACTGCGGTGCCTTTTCGTTGAGCACCTTGTCGAGATTCCAGATCACCGCGTCGGCATTGAAGTCGCTGCCGTCGTGAAACTTGACGCCCTTGCGCAGCGTGAAGCGCCACTTGGTCTTGTCGGACTCGTCGACCTTCCATTCGGTGGCGAGGCCGGGCACCAGCTTGCCGGGCCTGTCGGCGACATTCATCTCCCACGCCACCAGCGGGTCGTAGATCGTGTAGCCGGTGAATTGATAGGCACCTGCACCGCGATCGGGCTGGCCGGTGGTGAGCGGAATGTCCGCCATCGAGATTCCATAACGCACCACCGATTCGGCGCGCGCGGACGCAGAACCAATGGCGACGGCGATTGCCGCGAGGACGATCGACTTCCGAAAACCCATGAACTCAGCTCCAAGGTGCGGGGTAAGCCCGACCTGGAGCAAGCCTGATGCCAGTTCATCGCCCTCGCATGCATTTCACCGCTTTCATGGCTGGATTGCTGAATCAGTAGGCGTCGATCGGTAGGTCGCGTCTTCTGGCACGGCCGTTGCATAAGTTTTGACCAGTCGCGTTCAACAGGAAACCCATCACGATGCGAATTCCGCTTCTCAACTCCGGCCGACTGGCAACCGCTCTGACGATGCTCGCCATGGCATCGACGGTGATGGTGCCGCTTCACGCCAACGCCGAAACCGTGCTGCGGATCGGCATGACGGCGGCGGATATCCCGCGCACGCTCGGCCAGCCGGACCAGGGATTCGAAGGCAACCGCTTCACCGGCCTGACGATGTATGACGGGCTGACGATGTGGGACCTGTCGTCCGCCACCAAGGCGAGCGTGGTGATTCCCGGGCTCGCGACCGAATGGAAGGTCGACGATGCCGACAAGACCAAATGGATCTTCAAGCTGCGCCCCGGCGTCACCTTCCACGACGGCACGCCGTTCAACGCCGACGCGGTGGTGTGGAATGTCGACAAGGTGCTGAACAAGGACGCGCCGCAGTTCGACGCCAGCCAGGTCGGCGTCACCGCGTCGCGGATGCCGACGCTGGTGTCGGCCAGGAAGATCGACGACATGACGGTGGAACTCACCGCCAAGGAGCCGGACAGCTTCCTGCCGATCAACCTCACCAATCTGTTCATCGTCAGCCCGTCGAAATGGCAGGTGCTGTATGAGCGGGCCGAAGGCGCCGACGCCAAGGCGAAGTCGCAGGCCGCCTGGGCCGCGTTCGCCAAGGACGCCGCCGGCACCGGCCCGTGGAAGATGGCGAAGTTCACGCCGCGCGAGCGGCTCGAACTGGTGAAGAACGACAATTACTGGGACAAGGCGCGGGTGCCGAAGACCGACCGCATGGTGCTGCTGCCGATGCCGGAAGCCAATGCGCGCACCGCGGCGCTGCTGTCCGGTCAGGTCGACTGGATCGAGGCGCCGGCGCCGGACGCCGTGAAGGAGATCGAGGGCCGCGGCTTCAAGATCGAGAAGAACGAGCAGCCGCATGTCTGGCCGTGGCAGTTCTCGCGGATCGAAGGCTCGCCGTGGAACGACATCCGCGTCCGCAAGGCCGCCAATCTGTGCATCGATCGCGAAGGCCTGCGTGACGGGCTGCTCGCCGGCCTGATGGTGCCGGCGACCGGCACCTTCGAGCCCGGCCATCCGTGGCGCGGCAATCCGTCGTTCCAGATCAAGTACGATCTGCCGGCGGCGCAGAAGCTGATGAAGGAAGCCGGCTTCGGCCCCGACAAGAAGCTCAGCGTCAAGGTGCAGACTTCGGCGTCGGGCTCCGGCCAGATGCTGCCGCTGCCGATGAACGAGTATCTGCAGCAGGCGCTGGCGGAGTGTTACTTCGACGTCAAGCTCGACGTCATCGAATGGAACACGCTGTTCACCAACTGGCGGCGTGGCGTCAAGGATCCCTCGGCCAACGGCGCCAACGCCACCAACGTCACCTATGCGGCGATGGACCCGTTCTTCGCGCTGGTGCGCTTCCTGCAGTCGTCGATGGCGCCGCCGGTGTCGAACAATTGGGGTTACATCAACAATCCGAAGTTCGACGAACTGGTGAAGAAGGCGCGGACCAGCTTCGACGCCGCCGAGCGCGACAAGGCGCTGGCCGAGCTGAACGCCGCCTCGATCGACGACGCGGCCTTCCTCTACGTCGCCCACGACGTCGGCCCGCGCGCGATGAGCCCGAAGGTCAAGGGCTTCGTGCAGCCGAAGAGCTGGTTCGTCGACTTCTCGCCGGTGTCGATGGCGCCGTAAGGCGGCGCCTTGCGTCTTCCCTCTCCCCTCGTGGGAGAGGGTGGATGCGCGCCGCTGGGCGCGCAGACGGGTGAGGGGGCTCTCGTCCCGCCTCGCCCCCTCATCCGGCGCGGCCTTCGTCCGCGCCACCTTCTCCCACGAGGGGAGAAGGAAGAAGAGCCGTCGCCGGCTCTGTTGAATCGAAGGTGAACCTTGCTCGTCTACATCGCCCGCCGCATCGTCTATGTGATTCCGATCGTGCTCAGCGTCGCGCTGGTGTGCTTTCTGCTGGTGCACATCACGCCCGGCGATCCGCTGGTCGCGGTGCTGCCGGCGGACGCGTCGCAGGAACTCGCGGCGCAGCTGCGCGCCGCCTACGGCTTCGACCGGCCGCTGCCGGTGCAGTTCGGGCTGTGGCTGTGGAAGGCGCTGCACGGCGATCTCGGCACCTCGATCGCGACCGGCCGCCCGGTGCTGACCGAAGTGCTGCGCGCGGTCGGCAACACCGTGACGCTGGCGATCGCCGCGGCGATCATCGGCTTTTCGCTCGGGCTGATGTTCGGCCTGCTGGCCGGTTACTTCCGCGACAGCTGGATCGACAAGGTCTCGACCTCGATCGCGATCACCGGCGTGTCGGTGCCGCACTATTGGCTCGGCATGGTGCTGGTGATCATCTTCTCGGTGCAGCTCAACTGGCTTCCCGCCGTGGGCGCCGGCCCCGGCGGCTCGGGACAATGGGGCTGGGACTGGGCGCATCTGAAATATCTGGTGCTGCCGGCGATCACCACGTCGGTCATTCCAATGGGCATCGTCACCCGCACCGTGCGCTCGCTCACCGGCGATATCCTGTCGCAGGATTTCGTCGAGGCGCTGCGCGCCAAGGGCCTGCGCGAGACGCAAGTGTTCCGCCACGTGCTGAAGAACGCAGCGCCGACCGCGCTGGCGGTGATGGGCTTGCAGCTCGGCTACATGCTGGGCGGCTCGATCCTGATCGAGACGGTGTTCTCCTGGCCGGGCTCGGGGCTGCTGCTCAACTCCGCGATCTTCCAGCGCGACCTGCCGCTGCTGCAGGGCACCATCCTGGTGCTGGCGCTGTTCTTCGTGTTCCTCAATCTGGTGGTGGACATCGCGCAGGCCGCGATCGACCCGCGCATCAAGCGCGCCTGAGCATGAAGGATTGCCGCTCATGACCGCGATCACCGACACCGCCGTGCAGACCGCGCCCGCCGGCAACGCGCGCGGCTACTGGTCCACCGTCGGCCGCAGGCTGCTGCGCGACAAGGTCAGCATCGCTTGCGCGATCGTCCTGCTGCTGATCCTGCTGTCGGCGATCTTCGCGCCCTATCTGCATCTCGCCGATCCGTATCAGGGCTCGATGATCCGAAGGCTGAAGCCGATCGGCACGCCGAACTATCCGCTCGGCAGCGACGAACTCGGCCGCGACATGCTGGCGCGGCTGATCTATGGCGGGCGGCTGTCGCTGCTGATCGGGATTCTGCCGGTGGTGCTGGCGTTCGTGCTCGGCACTTCGCTGGGCCTCGTCGCCGGCTATGTCGGCGGCAAGGTCAACACCGCGATCATGCGCACCATCGACGTGTTCTACGCGTTCCCGTCGGTGCTGCTGGCGATCGCGATCTCGGGCGCGCTCGGCGCCGGCATCACCAATTCGATCGTGTCGCTGACCGTGGTGTTCCTGCCGCAGATCACCCGCGTCGCCGAAAGCGTCACCACCGGCGTGCGCAACATGGACTTCGTCGAGGCGGCGCGCGCCTCGGGCGCCGGCCCGTTCACCATCATGCGGGTGCACATGCTCGGCAACGTGCTGGGGCCGATCTTCGTCTACGCCACCGGGCTGATCTCGGTGTCGATGATCCTGGCCGCGGGTCTGTCGTTTCTGGGCCTCGGCACCAAGCCGCCGGAGCCGGAATGGGGGCTGATGCTGAACACGCTGCGCACCGCGATCTACGTCAACCCATGGGTGGCGGCATTGCCGGGCGTAATGATCTTCGCGGTGTCGATCTGCTTCAACCTGTTGAGCGACGGCCTGCGCAGCGCGATGGATATCAGGAACTGAGATGACGCAAGCCGCAGAACTCACCCACGGGCTGGAGCCGATCGAGGATATCGGCGGCGCCGCGCAGCCGCTGCTGGACGTGAAAGGTCTCACCAAGCACTTCCCGGTGCGCGGCGGGCTGTTCAGCGCCGCCAAGACGGTGCGCGCGGTCGACGATGTTTCGTTCGCCATCGCCAAGGGCGAGACCGTCGGCATCGTCGGCGAATCCGGCTGCGGCAAGTCGACCACGGCGCGGCTGCTGATGCATCTGATGCCGCGCAATGCCGGCGACATCATCTATGACGGCCGCGCCGTCGGGCGCGAGCTCAGCCTGCGCGAATTGCGTCGCGGCATGCAGATGGTGTTTCAGGACAGCTACGCGTCGCTGAACCCGCGCCTCACCATCGAGGAGTCGATCGCGTTCGGTCCGAAGGTGCACGGCATGGCCGATGGCACCGCCCGCGCGCTGGCGCGCGAGCTGCTCGGCAAGGTCGGGTTGAGGCCGGAAAACTTCGCCAATCGCTACCCGCATGAAATCTCCGGCGGCCAGCGCCAGCGCGTCAACATCGCGCGCGCGCTGGCGCTGTCGCCGCGGCTGGTGATCCTCGACGAAGCGGTGTCGGCGCTCGACAAATCGGTCGAAGCGCAGGTGCTGAACCTGCTGGTCGACCTCAAGCGCGAATTCGGCCTGACCTATCTGTTCATCAGCCACGATCTCAACGTGGTGCGCTACATCTCCGACCGCGTGCTGGTGATGTATCTGGGCGAAGTGGTCGAGCTCGGGCCGGTCGACAAGGTCTGGGATCAGCCGGCGCATCCCTATACGCGGGCGCTGCTGGCGGCGATGCCGTCGTCGGATCCTAACCGCCGCACCGAAGTGCCGCCGATTTCCGGCGATCCGCCCAACCCGATCGATCCGCCGGCCGGCTGCCGGTTTCACACCCGCTGCCCGTTGGCGGAGCCTTTGTGCGGCGGCAACGCGCCGAAGCTGACCGCGTTGGACCCGAGCGGCCATCAGGCGGCATGCTACATGGCGATCCCCGGCTCGGGCCACAGCCGGGCGCCGATAGTATTGGAGACGACATGACCAGACCCGTTCCGGACCAGATCAAGGCGATGGCGGAGGCGGCCGGCGTGCCGGTGAGCGACGAGGTCGCGGCGCGGATCGCCAATTCGATCGGGCCGGCGTTCGACGGCTTTGCGCCGATCGCAGGCACGCTGCCGTTCGATCTCGAACCCGCGAGCTTCCTGGTCGCGCAGACTGCGAAGGCCGCATCATGAGCGCGACCGATCCGGCGCTGCTGTCGCTGACCGAAATCGCGCAGGCGATCGCTGCGAAGACAGTTTCCTCGCGCGAGGTGACGCAGGCCTGCCTTGATCGCATCGCGGCACAGCAGCCGCGGCTCAACGCCTTCATGTCGATCGAAGCCGACAGCGCGCTCGCCGCCGCGGATGCCGCAGACGCCGAGCTGGCGCGCGGCGACAGTCGCGGCGTGCTGCACGGCGTGCCGCTGGCGCACAAGGACATGTACTACGAGACCGGGCACGTCGTGACCTGCGGCTCGAAAATCCGGCAGGACGACGTCGCGACCACGACGTCGACCGCGCTGCAGCGGCTGAAAGATGCCGGCACGGTCCGGCTCGGTTCGCTGCAGATGTCGGAATTCGCCTATGGGCCGACCGGTCACAACGCGCATTTCGGCCCGGTGCATAATCCTTGGAACATCGATCACATCACCGGCGGTTCGTCGTCGGGCTCGGGTGCGGCCGTTGCGGCGCGGCTGACGTTTGCGGCGCTCGGCTCCGACACTGGCGGATCGATCCGGATGCCGGCGCATTTCTGCGGCGTCACCGGGCTGAAGACCACGGTCGGCCGCGTCAGCCGCGCCGGCGCGATGCCGCTGTCGCAGTCGCTCGACACCGTCGGGCCGCTGGCGCGCACCGCGCAGGATTGCGCGCTGCTGCTCGGGCTGACGGCCGGCGCCGATCCGCAAGACCTCACCTGCATCGCCGGCGAATTGCCGGACTATCTCGCGGCGACGCGCGCGCCGATGCGCGGCGTGCGGATCGGGATTCCGAAGGCGTTCTATGTCGACGACCTCGATCCTGAAGTGGCGCGCGTGCTCGACGAGACCATCGCCACGCTCAAGGCCGAGGGCGCCAGTGTGGTCGCGGTCGATCTGCCCGACCAGCCGCAATTGACGGCGGCGTGTCAGCTCGTGCTCGCGGTCGAAGCGGCCGCGTTCCACAAGAGCTGGATGATCGAGCGGCCGCAGGATTACGGCCCGCAGGTGCTGATGCGGCTGCAGAACGGCCTCGGCGTGCCGGCGATTTCCTATCTCGAGGCGATGCGCTGGCGCGGGCCGGCGCTGTCGGCGCATCTCGCGGCGGTCGCCGATGTCGATGCCGTGCTGGCGCCGGTGGCGCCGGTGCCGGCCCCGACGATCGCGGAGAGCGACGTCGGTAACAGCCTGAACGCCGAAGCGGTGATCCAGCGGCTGACGCGCTTCACCCGGCCGATCAACTATCTGGGCCTGCCGGCGCTGGCGATTCCCTGCGGCTTCAGCGCCGGCGGCCTGCCGATCGGGCTGCAACTGATCGGGCGGCCGTTCGACGAGGCGATGATCCTGCGGATCGGCGCCGCGTTCCAGCGCGCCACCGAATTCCACAACAAGATGCCGGCGTTGACATGAGCAATCTGGTCGAGGTTCGCGATCTCAACATCCGCTTCACCGGCGAGCGCACGGTGCACGCGGTCAACAATCTCAGTCTCACGCTCGGCGAGGGCGAAGTGCTGGGGCTGCTCGGCGAATCCGGCTCCGGCAAGAGCGTGACGCTGCGCGCGCTGATGCGGCTTTTGCCGAAGAAGCGCACGCAGATTTCCGGCCGTGTTGAGGTGCTGGGCCGCGACGTGCTGGCGCTCGACGACGACGCGCTGTCGAATTTTCGCGGCCAGACGGTGTCGATGATCTTCCAGGAGCCGGCGCTGGCGCTCGATCCGGTCTACACCATCGGTCATCAGATCGCCGAGACGGTGATGCGCCACGAAGGCAAGAGCCGCAAGGACGCCACCGCGCGGGCGCTGGAGATGCTCGAAGTCGTGCGGATTCCGTCGGCGAAGCGGCGGCTCGACGCCTATCCGCACGAGATGAGCGGCGGCATGCGGCAGCGCGCGATGATCGCGCTGGCGCTCGCCTGCCGGCCGAAGATCCTCCTGGCAGATGAGCCGACCACCGCGCTCGACGCCACCGTGCAGATCCAGATCCTGCTGCTGCTGCGCGAATTGCAGCGCGAGTTCGGCATGTCGGTGATCTTCGTGACGCATGATATCGGCGTGGCGATCGAGATCTGCGACCGCGTCGCGGTGATGTATGCGGGGCAGATCATCGAGCAGGGCACGCTCGGCGAGATCGTGCGCACGCCGCAGCATCCCTATGCGCAGGGCCTGCTCGCCTCCACCGTGCACGGCGCCAAGCGCGGCGCGCGGCTGGAGACGATCCCCGGCGCGCCGCCGTCGCTCGACAAGGCGCCAACGGCCTGCTCGTTCGCGCCGCGCTGCGCCTATGCGCAGCCGCGCTGCACCGAGGCGCTGCCGCCGGACGTGCAGGTCGGGCCGGGGCGGACGGCGCGCTGTATTCTGGCCGAGGCCGCGACGGCGACGGTGTGAGATCGGTTGTCCATGGATGATGAGTTAGTTAGCTTCTCTCTCCACCCGCACAACCGTCATCCTGAGGTGCGAGCGTAGCGAGCCTCGAAGGATGAGGCGACGGGCGCTTTGGCCCATCCTTCGAGGCCCGGTGCACCGCGCATGCGCGCGGTCCACCGGGCACCTCAGGATGACGCCGAGAATGTTGAGAGCACGGCATTTGTCGGACGTCTGCGTAGCCCGCTTCAGCGGCCGATGCCGCGGCTGGCTTCGATCAGTTTCACCGCCACCTGCAGCGTCAGGTTGGTCGGGGTCGGGATGCCGAGCGCGGCGCCGCGTCGCACCACATAGCCGTTGAGGAAGTCGATCTCGCTCGGCTTGCCGCGGGCGAGATCCTGCGCGGTCGATGATTTCTGGTTCGGCATCGACGCCGGCAGCGCCAGCGCCTTCTCCAGCATGTCGTCCGGAATCGACACGCCGCCGGCGCGCGCCACCGCGGCGCATTCGGCGATCACGCTGGTCACCACATCGCGCGCGCCCGCGACCTCGAACATCCGGCCATAGGCCATGTCGGCGACCGCCGACAGCGCGTTGAAGGCGCTGTTCATCATCAGCTTCGACCACAGCGCCTGATCGATATCGGCCGCGACCGTGGTCGGGATCTTCGCCTCCGTCAGCGTCGCGGCGAGAACGCCGCTCCGCGGCGAGGCGCCGATCAGCAATTCGCCGCGGCCGTGATGCCGGACATGGCCGGGGCCGGCCATCTCGGTGCCGACATAGACGACGGCCGCGATCACCGGATGACCGATCGCAGCCGACAATCGCTGCGCGTTGTCGACGCCGTTCTGCAGGCTGAGGATCGCGGTGTCGGGCCGCAGCTTCGGCGCCAGCGCGCGACCCGCGGTCTCGGTATCGGCCGACTTGACGCAGAACAGCACCAGATCCGGCGGATCGAGCGCGGACGGGTCGGTGGCGGCCTTCAGCGGAATGAATGTCTCGCCGTCGCGGGTTTCGAGCCGCAGGCCGTGCGCGTCGATAGCTGCGACATGGCCGGGGCGGCCGATCAGCGTGACATCGTGCCCCGCCTGTACCAGCCGCGCGCCGAAATAGCAGCCGACGGCGCCGGCGCCCATCACCGCAACCTTCATCCCGGTTCTCCCTCGCAAGCGTCCTGCGCCAGTTCTGCAGCGCTTCGGCCGCCGCCGCAACCCGCCTGCGGTGACGGCGCAGGCGACGATTTGCGCATTGCGGGCGCGAACCAATGCGCCATCAATGCTTCTTATAATGGCCGCCCGCCGACGCAACCGAGGACCCGCGCGTGCATATCGACCTCAATCCGAAGCTGGACTTCCGCGACGTGCTGATCCGGCCGAAGCGCTCGGTGCTGTCGTCGCGGTTCGAAGCCAATATCAGCCGCAGCTTCCGGTTTCGTCATTCCAGCCAGGCGTGGACCGGCTTTCCGCTGATCGCCTCCAACATGGATACGGTCGGGACCATCGAGATGGCGGAGGCGTTCCGGCCGTTTGGCGCGCTGGTGGCGCTGCATAAATTCTACGATCCGGAGCGGCTGGCGCGCCATCTCGAGCGCCATGAGGATCCCAACGTGTTCCTCACCGTCGGCACCGGCGCCGCCGACTGGGAGCGGCTCGCCGCGGTCAAGAAGCAGACCCGGGTCCCGATGCTGAACATCGACGTCGCCAACGGCTACACCGAGAACTTCGTCCGCGCGGTGGCGAAGCTGCGCGACGAGAATCCCGACGCGATCATCATGGCCGGCACGGTGGTGACGGCGGAGATGACCGAGGCGCTGGTGATCGCCGGCGCCGACATCGTCCGCGTCGGTATCGGCTCGGGCTCGGTGTGTACCACGCGCGATCTCACCGGCGTCGGCTATCCGCAGCTCTCGGCGGTGATCGAATGCGCCGACGCCGCGCACGGCCTCAAGGGCCATGTCTGCTCCGACGGCGGCTGCACCGTGCCGGGCGACATCGCCAAGGCCTATGGCGGCGGCGCCGACTTCGTCATGCTGGGCGGCATGCTCGCCGGCCACGCCGAATGCGGCGGCGAACTGCAATATGTCGAGGAGGGCGGCCAACGTGTGCCAAAGAGCATGACGTTCTACGGCATGTCGTCCGAGACCGCGATGAACAAGTATCACGGCGGCGTCGCCGATTATCGCGCGGCGGAAGGCAAGACCGTCGCGGTGCCGTATCGCGGCGAGGTGCGGGCGACATTGGAGACCATCACCGGCGGGTTGCGCTCGGCGATGACCTATATGGGCGCCGAGAATTTGAAGGAGGTGCCCAAGCGGACCACCTTCATTCTGGTCGGCGCGCAGCGCAACACCGTGTTCGATCGCTGAGCGTCCGCGCGATTTGCCGCGGCTCGGAATTCGCCGCGCGCCGGCCAGCGTTGCGCTTGCCTGCGCGGCCGCAGATGGCATTGTGCGGCGGCGCGCGACGCTCGCGCGCGGGAAACGCGCGACACCAATCAACAAAGAGCCAGCTCATGGACTTCGCCCTCACCGATCAGCAGCAGGCCATCCGCAACGCGGTGGCGAAGATCTGCGCCGACTTCGACGACGCCTATTGGCTGCGGAAGGATCGCGAGGGCGGCTTCCCGCACGACTTCCACAAGGCGCTGGCGGACGCCGGCTGGCTCGGCATCTGCGTGCCGGAGCAATATGGCGGCTCCGGCCTCGGTATCACCGAGGCCGCGATCATGATGCGCGCGATCTCCGAATCCGGCGCCGGCATGTCGGGCGCCTCGGCGGTGCATATCAACGTGTTCGGGCTCAACCCGGTCGTGGTGTTCGGCACCGAGGAGCAGCGCCGGCGGATGCTGCCGCCGATGGTGGAAGGGCGCGAGAAGGCGTGCTTCGCGGTGACCGAGCCGAACACCGGGCTCAACACCACCCAGCTCAAGACGCGGGCTGTGAGGAAAGGCGATCGCTACGTCGTCAACGGCCAGAAGGTCTGGATCTCCACCGCGCAGGTCGCGCACAAGATCCTGCTGCTGGCGCGCACCACGCCGCTGGAGGACGTCAAGTCGCCGACCCACGGCCTCAGCCTGTTCTACACCGATCTCGATCGCCACAAGGTCGAAATCCACGAGATCGAGAAGATGGGCCGCAAGATCGTCGACTCCAACGAATTGTTCTTCGCCGACTACGAGATCCCGGTCGAGGACCGGATCGGCGAGGAAGGAAGCGGCTTCCAGTATATTCTCGAGGGCATGAACCCGGAGCGCATCCTGATCGCCGCCGAAGCCGTCGGGCTTGGCAAGCTGGCGCTGGCGCGCGCGGCGGACTACGCCAAGTCGCGGATCGTGTTCAATCGCCCGATCGGCCAGAACCAGGGGATCCAGCATCCTCTGGCGAAGAACTGGGTCGAGCTGGAAGCGGCGTGGCTGATGGTGATGTCGGCGGCGTGGCAATACGACAACGGGATGCCGTGCGGCGCCGCCGCCAATGCGGCGAAATATCTCGCCGGCGAGGCGGGGTTTTCGGCCTGCGAGCAGGCGGTGATGACCCATGGCGGCTTCGGCTACGCCAAGGAATATCATGTCGAACGTTACTTGCGCGAAGTGCTGATCCCCCGCATCGCGCCGGTCAGCCCGCAGCTCGCGCTCTCCTTCATCGCCGAGAAGGTGCTGGGGCTGGCGAAGTCGTACTGATCACGCGCTGATCGCAGAGGCGCGCTCACGCCGCCTGATCGGCCTCGTCGTCGCTGAAATCCTCGAGCATCGGCAGCGCCATGCCGTCGATCTCGCCGAGCGCCTTGCCGGCGATGCCCTGCAGGTCGCCATACATTCCGGCGGTGGCTTCCAGCACGCCGCGGATCTGCGCCTCGCGCTTGGCCCACATCCGCATCATCGAGCGGCGTTCCTTGTCGAGATCGGACTGCATCTCGGTGAATTTCTCGACGATCGCCTCGACCCGCTGCCGAAACCGCGGCCCGGTGAGATAGTGATACACCAGCTCGGTCTTGGTCTGCTGGCCTTCGCCGGCCTGGCGCGCGGCGGCGAGCTCGATCAGCGACTGCCGCAGCGCGATCGCGACCGGGATGGCGCAGCGCGCCTCGGCGACCCAGACGCCGTCGATGTGATCGAAGCTGTGCACGCCCTTCGGCAGCGCGTTGGAGACGATCAGCGCCAGCTCCGCCTTGGCCTTGCGCTGGTCGTCGCGCAGCTTGGTCAGCCAGCCGTCGGTCCAGTTCTTGGTGCGCTTGGATTCCCAGAGAATAGTTCCGCAATGCTGATTGGCGGCGTTGACCACGCGGTGCAGCACGTCGCCGCCGAATTCGCCTTTCGGCACCGGCTCGATCGAATCCTGCGGGAAGCGCGCGCGCAGCGAGGCTTCGAGCTCGAGCTCCATCACCTCGCCCTGCAATTGCTGCGAGCCCTGCTCGGATTTCAGCTTGTCGATCTGCCGCTGCATCGTCGCGATGGTTTCTTCCTTCTCGGCGACCTTGAGCCGCAGCCCCTCTTCGGCATCCTGTTTGGCCTTGCTGCGCACGCTCTCCAGCGACGCCTGCACGCGCTTCTCGATGGTGAGGTCCAGCTCGCGCTTCTCGTCCTCGAGCAGGCGTTGCTTCTGCAGGAACGCCGCCTGCGCCCGCTGCGCCTCGGCGAGCTTGGCGTCCTTCTGCTGCATCGCCTCGGTCAGCTCGGCGAGCTGCCGCGCCTTGGCGTCGAGGTCGTCGGCCGCGAGCCGCTTGGCCTTGGCGGCTTCCTCGGCGGCGATCCGGGTGCGCTCGGCCGCGACCCGCTCGGCGACCTGCTGGCCGACCGCGGCTTTCGCCTTGTCGAGATCGGCGCGCTGCGCCTCCAGCGCGGCCTCGCGGCCGGCGATGTCCCTGTCCTTCTGCGCGATCAGCCGCTCGTATTTGCTCTGGGTGTCCTTGAGCAACGGCGCCGCCAGCGATTCCGTCAGCGGGACGCTGGTGGCGCAGTTCGGGCAAATGATGGTCAGTTCGGTCATGGCGCGCGAATCTCGCTTTCGTCGTATCGCGCGAGTCTAGTGCAGGTTCATGGATTGTTCACGGAAATAGTGCGGGTTTTCCCGGCTATGCCGGTTCCCGGACGCGGTCCGGCGGGGATGTTGGCCCAGGGGCTCCGGCTCGACGGCCGATATTGCGCCGACGCGCCTTGTCTGTCCGCCGCGGCTCGCCTAGAAACACCGCCGACCAATCGCGGGCCGATATGTCCGGTTTGCGCCGCGGAGAGGTGGCAGAGTGGTCGAATGCACCGCACTCGAAATGCGGCATAGGTGCAAGCCTATCGGGGGTTCGAATCCCTCCCTCTCCGCCAGCCCCGCCGATTGTACGCTGTGGCACGCGATGCTGCGCGATCATCGCCGATCGCCGCATCGGTCATGCTTATGTACATTCCGGAAACGGTATTGAGCGTGTCTGTATCAGTAGATTTCAATTTCTATTGGTCACTCAGACCTCGAGCATTTTTGCCAACCGAAGACATCTTTCAAGACGGAGCCGGTGTAAGGACAGTCGGAAGCAAACACTGATCCAGCTACGCTTGCTGCGCGAGTACATTTTGGAGTGAGAGTGAAGATGACTCAAGACAATCCGCCGCGCATCGATTTACGTGTCTTGCGCCAGTTCGTGGCTGTCGCCGAGGAACTCCACTTCACGCGGGCGGCCGCAAGATTGGCTATGTCACAACCCCCGCTGACGACCGCTGTCCGACGGTTGGAACAGGAAGTTGGCGCGACCCTGATCGAGCGGGGGCGCAAGACGATTCGGCTTACGCCGGCAGGCGTAGTACTGCTGGCCGAGGCGAAGCGGCTGCTATTTGTCGCCAACGAGGCGCTGACGGCGACGCGGGATGCCGCAGCGGGCACGCGAGGGCGGGTACTGCTGGGCTATGTCGGCAGCGCCATGTATGGGCGCTTGCCTGAAACCTTGCGTGCATTCCGGCGAGCCTATCCCCATGTGCGGATCGACTTGCACGAGATGACGACGGTCGCGCAGCTCGCGGCCCTGCGGGCGAGCAGTCTCGACCTGGCGATTGTCATTCCCCCGCTCGGGGATGCGGCTGGCCTGCAGACCGCCGCCTTTGACAGCGACAGGCTCGCTATAGCGGTTCCGAAGGCTCATCCTCTGGCGGACGCACTCGCGGTCACGGTCGACGCTCTGGCAGGTGAGCCTTTCGTCTGCTGGCCGCGCGAACAAGGGCCTGGGTTTCATGACCAGGTGATGCGGCTGTGCGGCGACGCAGGCTTTTCGCCGATGATCGCCCATGAGGCGTATGGCATGCATGCCGTTCTGTCACTGGTCGCTGTCGAGGCAGGCGTGGCGATCGTGCCGGCCAGCATGCGCCAGGTCCGGGCTGCGGAGATCGCTTATCATCCTGTCGCTGGCGACGCGGCCCGTTTTGATCTCCAGCTCTGCCGCCGGGCGGGAGAGGCAGAGCCGGCCACAGCACGGCTGGAGTTCGCGCTGCGAGTATAGCGCCCGCCTATCACAGGGTGTCGTCGACGGTATTGGACGGCCCGCTGCCTGCAGCCCACTTTTGGAGGCAGGAGGTAGAGCATGATCGATTTTTCGGGACGCATAGCGCTGGTGACTGGTGCCGGCCGGGGGTTGGGCTTGGCCTATGCCGCGCAACTCGCCGCGCGAGGGGCGACAGTCGTCGTTCAAGACACCGGGACGGGATGTGACGGCAATGGTGTCGATGCAACAATCGCTGAAGCGGCGGCGGCTCGACTCGTGGCTAGTGGCGGTAAGGCGATCGCCGAGCCGCGGCCTATCGCGACACGTACGGAATGCCACGACCTGGTCGCCAGGATCATCAAGGAGCATGGCCACCTCGATATGCTGATCCACAATGCCGGATGGGTCGGTTATCAGGCGATCGACGATCTGGACCCCGATTTCCACGACCGCATGGTCCGGTTGGGCATCGACACGCCCCTATGGCTGGCTCAGGCGGCGTGGCCGTTCATGCGCGAGAACAGGTTCGGTCGCATCCTGCTCACGACGTCGGACAGGGCGATCTACCCAGCTTACGCGCAAGGTGGGCTGGTTTCCTACGCGGCCGCGAAGATGGGGGCGATCGGGATCGTCAATATCCTTTCGCATGAGGGGCAGGCCCACGGGATAGCGGTGAACGCCATCTCACCCGTCGCGAAGACACGGATGTGGGGTGTCGAGGGAGACCCTGACGAGTTGCTTCCCGATGCTGTCGCCCCCGGTGCCCTCTACCTAGTGTCGCCCGAATGCCTCGCGAGCGGGTGGATACTGCGAGCCGCAAATGGCCAGTTCGTGGCAACAAGGGCGCAGGATGCCAGCAGCGTCTCCTATCCGCGCGACTTGGCCGCGATAAACGCCGCAACACCCGAAGACGTCGCGGCTTGTTGGTCACGGATCGCCATCGATGCGCCAGAACAGCGCCGCGATCCGGTGAGCAGTGCCGCTGCGGCTTTCGTCGGCATGGCGGTGCTGGGCGAGTGCCCCCTGTGGAGCGAGTCGACCGGCAATTTGTTATGGGTCGACACTGAGGGACGCACGCTGAACCGCTTCGACCCCGTCACCGGCCGAAATGCGACGACCGGCATGCCCGATGCGGTCGGCATGATCGCCGAGCACAAGGACGGCACGCTCCTGGCCGCGCTCGGATGTGATCTAGCGATCGTCGGAGATGATGGCGCACTGCGACGTTACGCGACTGCTCCGCACGGCGGCCCCGATTACCGCCTCAATGACGGTCGGCTGGACGATCAAGGCCGATTGTGGATCGGGTTGATGAGCAAGGACCTGCAGGCCGGGTCCGGTATCCTCTATCGCCTTGACCCGGACGGCACTTGGCATGTGATGGATGACGGCTTTAGGCTCATCAATGGACTCGACTGGAGTCCGGATCGGCGGACGCTGTACGTCACCGACTCGCGGATCCCGGTCATCCATGCCTATGACTACGATCCGGCAGCAGGTTCCATAGGCAACCGTCGGCCGTTCGCTACCTTTGGTCCCGACGACGGCTTCCCGGATGGCCTCCTTGTCGATGATGAGGGGGCGATATGGAGTACGCTGTTCGATGCTGGAGCAATTCAGCGGATCGAGCCCAACGGGGCTTTTGGGCGCCGGGTCCAGCTGCCAGTGTCGCGACCGACAAGTTGTTGTTTCTCAGCCGATCGTAAAACGTTGTATATTACTACCGCTCGGCTGGGCTTGGCAGACAAGGAGTTGGAGCGGCAGCCGCTCGCGGGTTCCTTACTGGCCGTCGGTTTGGCTGAACCGACAGCAGCATGCCAAGGACTAGACTAACCCGATCTGACCGTTCGAGGGTTGTCATAAACCTTCGTGCTGTCCCTGTTAGAAAACCGCGCGGTGCCTTGAGAGGTCAAGATGCGGCGTTAGAGGGCTATAACGTAGACGTAGTGCTCATCTTCATCGGGCGTGGCCCGCCAGTTTTCAGATACTCCGCCGGATCACAGGTCTGAAGAACCTACGAGCATTTGCGCTTCCGGCCTGTGCGAGTGCGCCAGTCGAGGTCTGTGTTCCGCAACGCATCCCGTCGAGTAGTCCGCTGCGCCCGCGCCTCGGAGGGATGACGGCGATTCAGCAAGCGGTGCTGAGTCGGCGGTTCGAATTGCGGTCCGGTGGGGGCTGCCTGCATCGCCGCCGCCGCCGCGACGGGGATTCCGTCCGGCAGTCGGCCGGGTCGTTCGAAGTAAGCGAGCCTCCCCGGGCAGCACAAACAAGGCAAAGTGTTTCAGAACGCTCCATCAGCGACGCTCCATGCGACACCGGGTCGCCGCACCGATCGGGGGACAACCGGCCGCGAGCCGCCGAGTGCCGTTATAGCGGTCGGGTCGAACGCACCGCTTCGTCGATGGTTGCCCCCGGCTCGGCGGCCGGGTGAAGCTGGTCCGGGCCATCCACGGTCGATGCCGGGTGAAAGCACCCGCCCAACAGAAGGAGCGCAGATGATCGAGCGGTTTCGCCGAAACGTCCTGACCGGACTGCTGACGATCGTGCCGCTCTTGATCACCGTCTGGGTCGTCGGATTCGTGCTCGAGCAGATCACCCGGCTTGGGCGCCCCCTGGTGCTCGGGCTCTCCCGCGGCGTACAGCCCTACGCTCCCGACATCGCCGATCTGCTCACGCGCAACTGGTTTCAGTCGCTGCTGGCGGTCGTCATCGTCCTGGGTGCGCTGTTCGTCATCGGCGCGGCCACCAACATGATGGTCGGACGACGCTACATCCAGATTCTCGATCGGCTGATCACGCGGGTGCCGCTGGTGAAGACGATCTACGGGGCGACCCGGACGTTGATCGATTCGGTGCAGCGCGGCCCGCCGGGGGGCAACGGCCAGCGGGTCGTGCTGATCGAGTTTCCGAGTCCTGAGATGCGTGCGGTGGGGTTCGTCACCGCCGTGTTCGAGGCGATCGACACCGGCGAGGAACTCGCGGCGGTCTATGTGCCGACCACGCCCAATCCGACCTCGGGCTATGTCGAAATCGTGCCGACCCGACGGCTTGTCTGGCTCGACTGGAGCGCCAACGACGCGATGGCTTTCATCGTGTCGGGCGGCACGATGACGCCGGGCGGGGTGAGGATGAACCCGGAGGCGACCGCATCTTCGTCGGGGCCGGCAGGGGATGATCCGGTCGTGAGACCGGCGCTGCCGCGTTGATTCCAGATCGGCATTGGCGATGACGACAGCTCTGCGGCGTCCTGACGCAATGCCAGGAGCTGCATAAGACCCGCCGCGTCGTAAACAAGCGGGATGCCCTGTTATATCTCGCAGCCGGCAGATTCGCCGATCGGAGCATGTTTTATGAAAGTCGCGGTATTCAACACCAAACCCTACGATCGGCAGTTTCTGGCTGCGGCCAATACCAAGGACGGGGACAGGCACGAGCTGCGCTTTCTCGAGCCGCGGCTCGGGCTGGACACCGCGCAACTGAGCGGAGATGCCGATGCGATCTGCGCTTTCGTCAATGACGGGCTCGACCGATCCATTCTGGAAAGGCTGAAGGCCAACGGCGTTCGACTGGTGGCGTTGCGCTGCGCCGGCTTCAACAATGTGGACCTGTTGGCGGCGCGCGATCTCGAGATCACGGTGGCGCGGGTGCCGGCCTATTCGCCTTCGGCCGTGGCGGAGCACACGGTCGCGCTGATCCTGTCCCTCAATCGGAGAATTCATCGCGCCCATGCGCGCGTGCGCGAAGGCAATTTCGCGCTGGATGGATTGCTCGGATTCGATCTCAGGGGACGGAGCATCGGAATCGTCGGCACCGGCAACATCGGTCTGTGCCTGGCCGGGATCATGACGGGATTCGGCTGTCGCGTGCTGGGCTTCGATCCCCGGCCCAATCCTGCCTTCGAGGCGCTCGGGGGACGTCTCGTCGGCCTGGAAGAACTGCTGTCGGAGTCCGACATCGTCTCGCTGCATTGCCCGCTGACCCCGGACACCCGGCACATGATCGACGAGACCTCGATCGCCATGATGAAGCCGGGCGTGATGCTGATCAATACCGGGCGCGGGGCGCTCATCGATACGCGGGCGGTGATCCAGGGATTGAAGACCAAGAAGATCGGCTTTCTCGGGCTCGACGTCTATGAGGAGGAAAGCGACCTGTTCTTCGAGAACCTGTCCGGGCAGATCATTCAGGACGACGATTTCGCGCGATTGCTGACATTCCCCAACGTTCTGATCACCGGTCACCAGGCCTTCTTCACGCAGGAGGCCCTGATGGAAATCGCCGAGACGACGATCCGGAACATCTCCCAGTTCGAACTGACCGGACAAGCGGCACATCCCATCTCGCTGGAATTGCGTGTCTGACACGTGGCCGAACTGCTCGCGCTGCTTCCGATCCTGATCCTGCTGGTCTGCATGATCGGACTGGGCTGGACCGCGGCCCGTTCGGGCATGATCAGCGCCGCCGCGGGCCTCGCCGTCGCAGCGTGGGCCTTCCAGCCCGCGCCCGGTCTGATGTCGGTTGCAGGCCCTCTGGCGGAAGCGGCTTTCACCGCGGCGACGATTCTGTGGATCATCTTTCCGGCGCTTGCGCTGCACGAATTCCAGATGCGCTCCGGGGCCTCGGACCGGATCGGCAGCTGGCTCGTCTCGATTTCGGACAAGCGCGAAGTGCTCGCGCTGCTGCTGGCCTGGTTCTTCGCATTGCTGCTGGAAGGCGCGGCCGGGTTCGGCACGCCGGTGGCGCTGGTGGCTCCGATGCTGGTGACGCTCGGCTTCTCGCCGGAGCGATCATTGCTGCTCGCGCTGATCGGCCACGCGGCCGGGGTCTCGTTCGGCGCTGTCGGCACGCCGATGCTGCCGCTGCTGCAGGTCCTCGCGGTCGATCCGAAGCTCCTGTCCGGCACCATCATGCTGATGCACGCCGCACTCGGCTGGATGCTGGCGCTGGTGGTGTTTCGACTGGCTGCGCCGGTCAGCGGCGGCGCGACCTGGTTCGCCGTGCCGACGGCGGCGGCGTTGTTTCTGCTGCCGGCGCTGGCGCTCGCGTGGCTGAGCGGTCCTGAACTTCCCACCCTGGGCGGCGCCCTGATCGGCCTGCTGCTGTTCATCGCCGTGGCGAAGTGGCGATGGTCGACGGGCAGCCGCTCCGCCTCGGCCGCAAACCATGGCGTGCTTTCTGCGATCCTGCCCTATGGGCTGGTACTCGTTGCGATCCTGGCCACACGAACGGTGCCATCGTTGGCCGCCTGGTTGCAGTCGTTCGCCTGGGAGTGGTCGCTCGGAGACCGCTTCGCCGGCTCGGTCAAGCCGCTCTATCATCCCGGCACGATGCTGATGCTCGCCCTTGCTGTTGCCGCCGTGGCGAGCCGGCGCAACCGCGCGGTGATCCTGCCGTCGCTGTCCAGCGCGGCCTTGCGCCTGCCGTCGGTGGCGCTCGCTCTGGTTTCGGTTCTGATGCTGGCGCGGATCATGGTTCACAGCGGGATGATCGACACCCTGGCGACCGCCGCCGCGGGACTTCTTGGGTCCGCATGGCCCGCGGCTGTGCCGATGGTCGGCGCGCTGGGGTCCTTCGTGACCGGATCGGCGACCGCCTCCAACGTGCTGTTTGCGGGGTTTCAGGTGGCCGCCGCAGAGGCCGTCGGATTTGCACCGATGCTGGCGCTGGCCGGCCAGAGCTTCGGCGCCGCGATCGGCAATGTTATCGCTCCACACAATATCGTCGCCGGGGCTGCGACGGTCGGGCTGATAGGTCGCGAAGGCGCCGTTCTCAAACGGACCCTGCCGGTCTGCCTCGTCTACGCGCTGCTGGGTGGCGGATTGTTGTCGGCATTCGCGAGCCTCCGGTAGAGCGGCCGAATCGCGCAGCGACTAATCGATACGCCGGCGGACGCCGGCTTCGTCGAGATCGGCTACAAGGCGTTCCAGATCGGACAGGCATTCCTGTCGGGACAGCGATCAAAGGACGACGACGCGTTTTCCCACCGCGCTGCGCGCGGCCAGCCCCTCGATCGCGATGCCGCCTTGTTCCAGCGGGAAATGCGCGGTCACGCCCGACGAGAGCAGGCCCTGTCCGTACCAGCGTTCCAGCTCGGCCTTGTTGGCGCGCAGCGCCCCCGGCTGCGTCAGCGAGAAGGTGCGCCAGTTGACGCCGAGCACGTCGCAATTCTTCAGCAGCGGCAGGTTGAGCGGCAGCGCCGGAATGCCCGCGGTGAATCCGAGCACGACGTAGCGGCCGCCATCGGCGGCGCAGCGGATCGCCGTCTCGGCGAGCCAGCCGCCGACCGGATCGATCACCACGTCGGCGCCCTTGCCCAATGCGGCTTTCAGGCGCTCGCCGATCTCTTTTCGATCCGATGGCGCGCTCGCGGGATAAAGCACGCCATCCGCGGCGCCGTGATCGCGCGCGAAGGCCAGCTTCTCCTCGGACGAGGCCGCCGCAATGACGCGGGCGCCCATGATGCGGGCGACCTGGACGGCGGCGATGCCGACGCCGCCGCCGGCGCCGAGAACGAGCACGGTCTCGCCGGGTTGCAACCCGGCGCGGTTGCGCAGCGCGTAGAGCGCCGTTTCGAAGGTGAACTGCATCACCGCGGCATCGACGAACGACATGCCGTCGGGGATCGGCGCGCAGCGGACGACGTCCACCGCCACCGCCTCGACCATGCCGCCGGTGCCGATTCGCGCGGCGACGCGATCGCCGATGCGGAAGTCGGTGACGCCCTCGCCCAGCGCCGTCACCACGCCGGCGATCTCCGCGCCCGGCGCGAACGGCCGCGGCGTCTTCACCTGATACAGATCCTGGATCATCAGCAGATCCGGATAGTTCACGCCGCAGGCCTTCACCGCAATCAGCAATTGTCCCGGCCCCGCGACCGGTTCCGGAACATCCAGCAGCCGCAGCGTGTCCGGTCCTCCCGGCTCGCAACTCATCAACGCGCGCATGGCTTCGGGTCTCCTCGTTCGCTCTCCTGCCGGCATGGCGGCCCGGAACGGGAGCCGCAATGACCGGATCGACCGTTCGGGTTGGCACTCCACGTCAGCACGGCGCTGGCGGCGGGGCGCCCGCGCCGCTATCCTGCCCGCCATGCCGGACATCTCCCAACGCCGAGGCCGACCGCGCGGCGCCGCATCGTCGCGCTCCGCGATCGACACCGGCTATGTCGGCCTGATCCTCAGCGGCGCGCGCGAAGCCGGGCTCGACATCGACAGCCTGCTGGCGCGGGCCGGCATTCGCCCGGGAGAACTGGAGCAGCCCGGCGCACGGCTGC
Source organism: Rhodopseudomonas sp. NSM (assembly GCF_052445935.1). Taxonomy (NCBI): domain Bacteria; kingdom Pseudomonadati; phylum Pseudomonadota; class Alphaproteobacteria; order Hyphomicrobiales; family Nitrobacteraceae; genus Rhodopseudomonas; species Rhodopseudomonas sp. NSM. Next base: position 132,205 of record NZ_JBQTCH010000010.1, read on the forward strand.
CGCAGGATCAGTTCGCACGGATGATCTCGCTGCTGACGCGGGCGACGGGCGACGAATTGTGGCTGCTCGGCAGCCGCCCGATCAAGCCCGGCACGTTCCGTATGATGTGCCGGCTGCTGATCCATTGCGCCAATCTGCGCGAGGCGATCCGCATCGGCTGCCAGTTCTATCATCTGGTGGTGGACGATTTCGTCGTTCGTCTCGCCGAGGGCGAGCACGATGCGTCGGTCTACGTCACCGACAATTTCGATCAGCCGAAGCGCCGGCGGATGGTCAACGGCGCGATCCTGCTGTTCACCTACGGGCTGATGTGCTGGCTGGTCGGGCGCCGGCTGCCGCTGATCACCGTGCATTACGTGTTTCCCGAAGAGCCGTTCAGCTCGGAACTCGAGCCGGTGTATCGCGCGCCGATGCTGTTCGATCAGCCGCGCACCGAGATCCGGTTCGACGCCGAACTGCTGGATCTTCCGATCATGCCCGACGAGCAGCGGCTGCGGCGGTTCCTGGCGTCGATGCCGAGCGCGCTGCTGGTGCGCTATCGCGACGACGCCAGCGTCGCCGAGCGCGTCCGCGGCATCCTGCGCCGCAATCCGAAGCGGCCGCTGTCGCTCGAAGACGTCGCCGGCATGCTGGCGATGTCGCCACAAACCTTGCGCCGGCGCCTGCTCGACGAGGAGCAACGCGGCTTTCAGGAGATCAAGGACCAGGTGCGGCGCGACATCGCCACCCACATGCTGAAGAAGTCGCGATTGCCGCTGGAGGAGGTGGCGCTGTCGCTCGGCTTCTCCGAACTCAGCACCTTCCACCGCGCGTTCCGGCGCTGGACCGGCCTCGCGCCCGGCGAATTCCGCGAGCGCCACGCCCGGTCATTCGTCACCCGGTAGGATTTCGCCAACCGAAATGGCGCGCACGGTCATTCAGCCCGGCCGCGCCAGAACCGATACTCGCCGCGAAATGGCCGACCTGATAACGGCCCGCGGGGAAGAAATGCCGATCTTGAATCAATGGGCCGAGCTCAGTCCCGACAAGGTTGCCGCACGGATTGCGTTCTCGGACGAGGCGATCACCTATCGCGAGCTCGATCGTCGCGCCAATGCGGTCACGCAGTTGCTGATGTGGATGGGGCTGTCCGCCGGCGACGGCATCGCGATCCTGCTCGACAATGATCTGCGCTATTTCGAGCTGCTGTGGGGCGCGCGACGGCATGGTCTGTACTACACGCCCGTCAGCACGCATCTGAAGCCCGAGGAGGCGGCCTTCATCGTCCGCGACAGCGGCGCCAAGGTGCTGTTCGTGGGGGCGCGGTTCACCGAGGTCGTGACCGCGCTGGCCGGCGAACCGCACGGCTGCACGATCTTCACGATCGGCGACGATGTCCGCGGCGGCCTCGACTACATCAAGGAACTGGCGAAGTTCGACCGCATGATCGAGCTTCCGGACGGCCCGGTCGGCAAGGACTTCTTCTATTCGTCGGGTACCACGGGCCGGCCCAAGGGCATCAAGCAGCCGCTGTTCTCCAACCTTCGTCAGGCCCAGGCGTCGGGCGACTGGGTGCGCGAGAATTTCGGATTCGACGACGACACGGTGTATCTGTCGCCGGCGCCTCTGTATCACGGCGCGCCGCTGCGGTTCACGATGCGCACGCTGGAGAGCGGCGGCACCGCGGTGGTGATGACGAAATTCGCGGCCGAGCCGGCGCTGGCCGCGATCGAGCGCTATCGCGTCACCCACAGCCAGTGGGTGCCGACGATGTTCTTCCGCCTGCTCGGGTTGCCCAAGGACGTTCGCGCCCGCGCCGACCTGTCCTCGCATCGCTGTGCCATTCACGCCGCCGCACCCTGTCCGCCCGAACTGAAGGAGCAGATGATCGCGTGGTGGGGGCCGATCGTGTGGGAGTACTACGCGGGTTCCGAGCGCAACGGCGCCACCTGCATCTCGACCGCCGACTGGCTGACGCATCGCGGCTCGGTGGGGCGGGCCTGCGTCGGGGCCATCCACATCCTCGACGAAGACCAGAACGAACTCGGCGCCGGCGAGATCGGCGACGTGTATTTCGACGGGCCGCAATTCGTCTATCACAACGATCCCGAGAAGACCGCGCGGTCCCGCGACCCGCGCGGCTGGTCGACGATCGGCGACGTCGGCTATCTCGATGCCGACGGCTTCCTCTATCTCACCGACCGCCGCTCGCACATGATCATCTCGGGGGGCGTCAACATCTATCCGGCGGAGATCGAGAACTGCCTGGCGCTGAACCCGCTGGTGGCCGACGTCGCGGTGTTCGGCATTCCCAATCCGGAATATGGCGAGGAGGTCAAGGCGGTGGTGCAGCTCAAGGACCCGTCGCGCGCCGCGCCGGCGTTGGCGCAGGAGCTGATGGCGTTCTGCCGTGAGCATCTGTCGCATGTGAAATGCCCGCGCTCGATCGACTTCGAACCCGAGTTGCCGCGCCAGGAGAACGGCAAGCTGTTCAAGCATTTGCTCAAACGGCGCTACCTCCAGCCGGCCTGATCCGCCTCTCCACCCACCACCGACAGGACAACATCATGAAGAAGCTGATCGCAGCGGCTTGTGCCGCCGCATGCATCGTTGCGTCTCCATCCGCGCGAGCGGAGACGAAAACGTACGGCCCCGGCGTCACCGACACCGAGGTGAAGATCGGCCAGACCATGCCGTATAGCGGCCCGGCGTCGAGCTTCGCGGCGATCGGCCGGGCGATGACGGCCTATTTCGAGAAGCTCAACGCCGAGGGTGGCGTCAACGGCCGCAAGATCAACCTGATCTCGCTCGACGACGGCTACAGCCCGTCGAAGGCGGTCGAGCAGACCCGGCGGCTGGTCGAGAGCGACGAGGTGCTGGCGATCGTCGGCACCTTCGGCTCGCCGACCAATTTCGCGATCCAGAAATATCTCAACGTCAAGAAGGTCCCGGGCCTGTTTCTCGGCACCGGCGCGAATCGCGTGTCCGAGCCCAAGACCTATCCATGGTCGATGGGCTGGCAGCCGAACAATCATGCCAAGGGCGTGATCTACGCCAAATATCTGCTCGCGGAACGCCCGAACGCGAAGGTCGCGGTGCTGTATCAGAACGACGATTTCGGTCGCGACTATGCGAAAGGCTTCCGCGACGGCCTCGGCGACAAGGCCGACGCCATGATCGTCAAGGAGCTCAGCTACGAGATCACCGAGCCGACGGCCGATTCCCAGATCCTGATACTGAAGGCCACCGGAGCCGACGTTTTCCTGAACATCTCGACGCCGAAATTCTCCGCGCAGGCGATCAAGAAGATGGCCGAGACCAAGTGGGAGGCGCTGCACATGCTGAGTGACGCCGCCGGCTCGATCTCGAGCACGCTGGTGCCGGCGGGGCTGGAGAACTCCAAGGGCGTGATCACGGTCGCGTTCCGCAAAGATCCGAACGACCCGGCCTGGGCCGACGATCCCGGCATGAAGCAGTATCTCGCGTTCATGAAGCAGTACATGCCGAACTCCGACCCGTCCGAGACCTACTACGTGTTCGGCTATGCCACCGCGCAGACCTTCGAGCACGTGCTGAAGGCCTGCGGCGACGACCTCAGCCGCGAGAATCTGATGAAGCAGGCCGCGAACATCAAGGATCTGGAGCTGCCGATGCTGCTGCCCGGCATCAGACTGAACACCAGCCCGACCCACTTTACACCGATGAGCCAGGAGCAGTTGATGCAGTTCGACGGAACCAGGTGGAAGCCGATCGGCGTGGTGATCGACGCCGAGAAGTAAGTCCGGCCCGAGCTTCGGCAAAATAAAACGCCCGGCGAAAGCCGGGCGTTTTTCATTGGGCGGAAGATGCGTCGGCTATTCGGTCATGCTGGCGCGCAGCACTTCGCGGGCGATCGTCATCTTCATCACTTCGGTGGTGCCTTCGGCGACCTGCGCGATCCGGCTCTGGAAGTAGAGCTGGCCGAACCGGCTCTCCTGCAGCACGCCGAGCCCGCCATGGATCTGGATCGCCCGGTCGATCACCCGGCAGGCGGCGAGCGGTGCGAAACACTTCACCATCGCCGCCTCCTTGCGTGCGTCGAGCCCGCGATCGAGCATCCAGGCGGTCTTGTAGACCATCAGCCGCGACTGCTCGAGATCCATCTCCGACTCGGCCAGCATCCACTGGATCGCCTGCCGTTCGGACAGCGGCTTGCCGAAGGTCTCGCGTTCCCGCGCGCGCTTGGCGGCCTGATTCTGCGCCCACCGCGCCGTGCCGGTGAGGCGGGCGCCGATCACGGTGCGGTTGCGGTTGAGCTGATCCATCATGTAGCGGAAGCCCATCCCCTCGGCGCCGAGGATGTTCTTCGCCGGCACGACGCAATCCTTGTACTGATAGTCGCAGCTGCGGCCCAGATAGGTGCCGGGCGCCATCGTGGTGTATTCGCGCAGCACCGACACGCCGGGATTAGGATAGTCCACCAGGAACAGGCTGATGCCCTCATAGCCTTTGCCGGGATCGGTGACGGCGTAGCAGAGCAGATATTTCGGCGTGATGCCCGGATGGTTCGGCGGCGGCGCCCAGCGCTTGATGCCGTTGATCACGTAGTTGTCGCCGTCCCGCACCGCGGTGGTCTCGATGCCGGCGGCGTCGGAGCCGGCGCCGGGTTCCGAAATGTTGATGTGGTAGAACTTGTCGTCCTTCAGGATCGGGTAGAGATACGCCTCCTTCTGCCATTCCGGCGCGACGTAGAGCGCCGGATGCGGATCGAGGAATCCCGACCAGGTCGCGAGCAGCCCGTGCATCACCGGGGATTTGACGATCTCCTCGTACACCAGGCATTTGGCGATGGTGCCGAGCCCCTGGCCGCCGGCGTCCTTCGGCACCGCGAGGCCGCGAAAGCCGTATTCGCGAAACTTGCGCACCACGCCCATGAAGACGTCGTGCGGGACGGCGTAATCGTCCGTCCCCCATTGACCCTCGAGCGGCCTGCAGACCTCCTCGACGAAGGCGGCGGCGCGCGCCTTGATCTCCTGCTGCTCCTTGGAAAGTTCAAAATCCACGTGCGATCTCCAGCCGGTTCTGACGGAGCCGACCGTAGATAGGGTGGATGGGGGAGCGACATGGCGCCGGAAGTCAATCTCGTTGGCCGATTGATCCAGGGCGCCGGGGCAATCGAGGCGCTGCCGGACCGTGCGGGGGCATCGTCGGCCGGACGGGCGCGCCGCTCGATCACGCCATCGGCGGCCAGCCCCGCATCGCCATGTCGGCGAGCTTGCGGAGCTGCTCGCGCGTCGCGCCGCCGGCGGCCTGCACAGCCATGCCTTGCAGAATGGCGGAGACATAGCGCGCCAGATCGCCGGCATCGGCCTCGGCGGGCAGGTCGCCATCGGCGATCGCGCGGGCAAGGCGGTCGCGCAGATCCTGTTCGCCCTTGGCGCGGCGCGCTGCGAGCTCCTGCTTGATGGTCTCGGTGGCCTCGCCGCAGCACAGCGCGCCTTGCACGGCAAGGCAGCCGGGATTGCTCGGATCGGTCATCGCATCGACCGCGCCATAGAGGATGTGGTCGACCACGTCGCGTGCGGTCGGCTTCTGCAGGCCGGCCTGATAGTAGCCGCCGGGGCCGTCGACGTAGCGATCCAGCGCCTTGCGGAACAGATCTTCCTTGTTGCCGAACGCCGCATACAGGCTCGGCCTGGTGATGCCCATCGCCTCGGTCAGGTCGGACATCGACGTGCCCTCGTAACCCTTGCGCCAGAACACGTGCAAAGCGAGGTCCAGCGCCGCATCGACGTCGAATTCGCGGGGTCGTCCGATAACCATGTTGGCGCCTCCGGAGATTTCTACTGATCGGTAGATAAGTCCCTTGACAGGGGATGTCGATGATCCATTTATACCGAGCGGTACGATATGTGCGCTGCAGCATGGTACGATGGTGCTCCAGACGACCGGAGCGATCGTCCAAGCTACTGAAATTGCGTGGCTTATGGCAAGTCCGCAGGCATCAATGGGGTCCACGAATGGCCGGCAAATTCGTTCGAAATCTATCCCTGGGTGCAGGGACCGTCGCAGTTTTGGCCGCCCTGGCGGGCAGTGCGGCACTGATCGACCGCTCCGGCGCAGCGGCGCAGGAGACGCCCGCGCCGCCGGCTGCGGTGGCCGCCGCGGTGGCCACCGTCGAGACCAAGCCGACCGCACCGGCGGATGACTTTTCCGGCCGTCTCGAAGCGGTCGAGCGCGTCGAGGTCCGTTCGCGCGTCGCCGGCGCCGTGCAGGAGATCCGCTTCCGTGAGGGCGCGCTGGTCAAGAAAGATGACCTGCTGGTGGTGATCGATCCGGCGCTCTACGCCGCCGAGGTCGATCGTGCCCAAAGCCAGGTCACCGCGGCGCGGGCCCGCCTGACGCTCGCCAGGGCCGATTTCGAGCGGGGGCAGCAGCTGTCGAGCTCGAGCATCACCCAGCGCGAGCTCGACACCCGGACCAATGGCTATCGTGAGGCGGAAGCCAGCCTCAGAACCGCCGAGGCCGCGCTGAAGACCGCCGAACTCAATCTCGGCTACACGCAGATCCGCGCGCCGGTGTCGGGCCGGGTCGGCAAGGTGGAGATCACGGTGGGCAATCTGATCGCCGCCGGACCGAGCTCGCCGCTGCTGACCACATTGGTGTCGGTCGATCCGATCTATGCCAGCTTCAACGCCGACGAGCAGGTGGTGACGCGTGCGCTGAAGACGCTGGCCGACGAGCACGCGCCGACCGCGATCGACCGCATCCCGGTGCAGATGACGACCGGCGCGGGTGGCGCACCGGTGAAGGGCCGGATGCAGTTCATCGACAATCAGGTCGATCCGCGCTCCGGCACGATTCGGGTGCGCGCGGTGTTCGACAATGCCGACGGCCGGCTGATGCCGGGCCAGTTCGCGCGGCTGTCGATGGGCCAGCCGAAGCCGGAGCCGGCGCTGCTCGTCAGCGAACGCGCGGTCGGCACCGACCAGAACAAGAAGTTCGTCATGGTGGTCGACGCCCGGAACCAGGCCGAATATCGCGAGGTGACGCTGGGCGCCTCGGTGGGCGGCCTCCGGATCGTCGCCTCCGGCCTGAAGGCCGGCGAGCGCATCGTGGTCAACGGCCTGCAACGCGTCCGTCCGGGCGTGACCATCAAGCCGGAAGCGGTGGCGATGGACGCCGGCGCTTCCAGCAAGACGGTCGCGCAGAACTAATCGTCACCCGTCGCGTCCGAGCGCGGCGGGGCGTCTTTCATTCACAGACCGACAGCAGCGCAGCCGCATCCTCGGCCGCGCAGGGATCTCTGCGCCCGCGCGGGCCGATCGGCACGGACCACAGCCATGAATTTCTCCAAATTCTTCATCGATCGCCCGATCTTCGCCGGCGTCTTGTCGGCGCTGATCTTCCTCGCCGGCCTGCTGTCGCTGCCGGTGCTGCCGATCTCCGAATATCCCGAAGTCGCGCCGCCGACGATCGTGGTGACCGCCAACTATCCGGGTGCCAATCCCAAGGTGATCGCCGAAACGGTGTCGACGCCGATCGAGGAGCAGATCAACGGCGTCGAGAACATGCTCTATATGAGCAGCCAGGCCACCACCGACGGCCGGATGACGCTCAACGTCACGTTCCGCCTCGGCACCGATCCGGACAAGGCGCAGCAGCTGGTGCAGAACCGCGTCTCGCAGGCCGAGCCGCGGTTGCCGGCGGAAGTCCGCGCGCTCGGCGTCACCACCATCAAGAGCGCGCCCGATCTGACCATGGTGGTGCATCTGATGTCGCCGAACGACCGCTACGACATGACGTATCTGCGCAACTACGCGGTGCTCAACGTCAAGGACCGGCTGGCGCGGATCGAGGGCGTGGGGCAGGTGCAGCTGTTCGGCTCGGGCGACTATTCGATGCGGGTCTGGCTCGATCCGCAGAAGGTCGCCGAGCGTGGGCTGTCGCCGAGCGACGTCGTGGCCGAGATCCGCGCCCAGAACGTGCAGGCGGCGGCAGGGCAGGTCGGCAGTTCGCCGAGCCAGCCCGGTCTCGATCTGCAGCTCTCGGTCAACGCGCAAGGGCGGCTGCAGACCGAAGAGGAATTCGGCGACATCATCGTCAAGAACGGCGACAACGGCGAAGTCGTGCGGCTGCGCGACGTCGCGCGGATCGAGCTCGGAGCCGCCGACTACGCGCTGCGTTCGCTGCTCAACAACAAGTCCGCGGTGGCGATTCCGATCTTCCAGTCGCCGGGCTCGAACGCGATCCAGATTTCCGACAACGTCCGCGCGACGATGAAGGAACTGCAGCAGAACATGCCGGACGGCGTCGCCTACGACATCGTCTACGATCCGACGCAATTCGTCCGCGCCTCGATCGAGGCGGTGATCCACACGCTGCTCGAAGCCATCGCGCTCGTTGTGCTGGTGGTGATCCTGTTCCTGCAGACTTGGCGCGCCTCGATCATTCCGCTGATCGCGGTCCCTGTCTCGGTGGTCGGCACCTTCGCGGTGATGCACGTGTTCGGATTCTCGATCAACGCGCTGACCCTGTTCGGGCTGGTGCTGGCGATCGGCATCGTGGTCGACGACGCCATCGTGGTGGTCGAGAATGTCGAGCGCAACATCGAGCGCGGGCTGAACCCGACGGACGCCGCCTATCAGGCGATGCGCGAAGTCACCGGCCCGATCATCGCGATCGCGCTGGTGCTGGTCGCGGTGTTCGTGCCGCTGGCCTTCATCACCGGCCTGACCGGGCAGTTCTACAAGCAGTTCGCCCTGACGGTGGCGATCTCGACCGTGATCTCCGCCTTCAACTCGCTGACGCTGTCGCCGGCGCTCGCGGCGTTGCTGCTGAAGGGCCACGACGCGCCGAAGGATGTGCTGACGCGGTTCATGGACAGGACGCTCGGCTGGTTCTTCGTCCGCTTCAACAGCTTCTTCGCGCGGAGTTCGGAGGCCTATGGCGGCGGCGTCAGGCGGGTGATCTCGCGTCGCGCGATCGGCATGGCGGTGTATCTGCTGCTGGTCGGCGTCACCGGGTATCTGTTCCACGCGGTGCCGGGCGGCTTCGTGCCGGGCCAGGACAAGCAGTATCTGGTCGGGTTCGCGCAATTGCCGGACGGCGCCACGCTCGACCGCACCGAAGAGGTGATCCGGCGGATGGGCGAGATCGCCCAGCAGGAGCCGGGGGTCGAGAATTCGATCCAGTTTCCCGGCCTGTCGATCAACGGCTTCACCAACTCGTCGAACTCCGGCATCGTCTTCATCGGCCTGAAGGATTTTGCGGAGCGCAAGGACAAGTCGCTGAGCGGCAACGCGATCGCATTGTCGCTGAACAAGAAGTTCGCCGGCATCCAGGACGCGTTCATCGCGATGTTCCCGCCGCCGCCGGTCGCCGGGCTCGGCACCATCGGCGGCTTCAAGCTGCAGATCGAGGATCGTGCCGGTCTCGGCTACGAGGCGCTGAACGACGCCACCAAGGCGTTCGTCGCCAAGGCGAGCGCACAGAAGGAGCTCGCCGGGCTGTTCACCAGCTACCAGATCAACGTGCCGCAGCTTTATGCCGACGTCGATCGCACCAAGGCGCGGCAACTCAACGTGCCGGTGACATCGATCTTCGAGACCATGCAGATCTATCTCGGCTCGCTCTACGTCAACGACTTCAACAAATTCGGCCGCACCTATTCGGTGCGGGTGCAGGCCGATGCCAAGTTCCGCGCGCGGGCCGACGACATCGGGCAGCTCAAGGTGCGGTCCGACAGCAACGCGATGATCCCGCTGTCGACGCTGCTGCGCGTCAGGGAGAGCGCCGGGCCGGAACGGGCGATGCGCTACAACGGCTTCCTCACCGCCGATGTGAGCGGCGGGGCGGCGCCCGGTTTTTCGACCGGACAGGCCCAGGATGCGATCGAGCGCGTCGCCAGGGAGACGCTGCCGAAGGGCGTGTCCTACGAGTGGACCGAACTGACCTATCAGGAAATCATCGCGGGCAATTCGTCGCTGATCGTGTTTCCGGTGGCGCTGCTGCTGGTGTTCCTGGTGCTGGCCGCGCAATACGAAAGCCTGACCCTGCCGCTGTCGATCATCATGATCGTGCCGATGGGGCTGCTGGCGGCGATGTTCGGCGTCTGGATCAGCGGGGGCGACAACAACGTCTTCACCCAGATCGGGTTGATCGTGCTGGTCGGGCTGTCGGCGAAGAACGCGATCCTGATCGTGGAATTCGCGCGTGAGCTGGAATTCGCGGGGCGAACCCCGGTGCAGGCCGCGATCGAGGCGAGCCGGCTGCGGCTGCGTCCGATCCTGATGACGTCGATGGCGTTCATCATGGGCGTCGTGCCGCTGGTGACGTCGAGCGGCGCCGGATCCGAAATGCGGCACGCGATGGGCGTCGCGGTGTTCGCCGGCATGATCGGGGTCACCGCCTTCGGGATCTTCTTCACGCCGATGTTCTACGTGGCTCTGCGCGCGCTGGCCGGCAACCGTCCGCTGACCCAGCACGGCGAAGCGACCGTCGATCACGACGCGCCGCTGGCGCCTGGATCGGATTCGCCAGCTCGGCATCCCGAGCCCGTGCTGACGTCACACAACCAAGGTCCATCGGCGTGACGTCCGACCGCTCGCCTGGGTCCCGCAAGCGACCAGCAGGAGGAACCGCATGCTGTTCGATCTGATCTTGATGCTACCCTGGATTGCAAGATCCTTCACCCTCCGCCGGCGGCGGAACCGATCGGCTGCGCCGGTCGAGGCGGGGCGGCTGACGAATGATTGGCGCTTTGTGCGGTCTTGGCTTAAAGCAGGCTGACCTCCCATCATCGTCGGCCCCTTGCGGCTGCGCATCGTCAGGCGCGCCGCGTCGACCGGTTCGGTCCCGGGATTTCCCATTCAGGCGTCATCGCCCATAAGGTGTTCTATCCGTGCCATTTTCGACCACTCTCCCGCCGCTCGCCCGAGCGCTGGCGGAACGCAATTATTCTGAAGCGACGCCGGTGCAGAGCGCGGTGCTGGCGCCGGACGCGGCCGGCCGCGATCTGCTGGTGTCGGCGCAGACCGGCTCCGGCAAGACCGTCGCCTATGGGCTGGCGATCGCGCGCGAACTGCTCGGCGACGCCGAACGCTTTCAGCCAGCCTCTGCGCCGCTGGCGCTGATCGTGGCGCCGACCCGCGAACTGGCGCTGCAGGTGCATCGTGAGCTCGGCTGGCTGTACGGCGCCACCGGGGCGCGTGTGGTGTCCTGCGTCGGCGGCATGGATCCGCGCCGCGAGCAGCGCGAGCTGGAAGCCGGCGCGCATATCGTCGTCGGCACGCCGGGGCGGCTGTGCGACCATCTGCGCCGCAACCGGCTCGACGTCTCGCAATTGAAGGCCGTGGTGCTCGACGAGGCCGACGAGATGCTCGATCTCGGCTTTCGCGAGGACATGGAGTTCATCCTCAAGACCACACCGGCGAGCCGCCGCACCCTGTTGTTCTCGGCGACGCTGCCGCGCGGCATCATCGCGCTCGCCAAGACCTATCAGCACAATGCGTTCCGCGTCGAAGTCGCCGGCCGCGAAGGCGGCCACGCCGATATCGAATATCGCGCGATCAGGATCGCGCCGAACGATGTCGAACACGCCGTGGTCAACACCCTGCGCTTCGTGGAGTCGCCCTCAGCGATCGTGTTCTGCAACACCCGCAACGCGGTGAACCATCTGCAGACCTCGCTGCTGGAGCGCGGCTTCTCGGTCGTCGCGTTGTCCGGCGAACTGACCCAGAACGAACGCACGCAGGCGCTCAACGCCTTGCGCGACGGCCGGGCCCGGGTCTGCGTCGCCACCGACGTCGCCGCGCGTGGCATCGACCTGCCCAATCTCGGCCTCGTCATCCACGCCGATCTGCCCAACGATCCGGAAGTGATGCAGCATCGCTCGGGCCGCACCGGGCGCGCCGGCAAGAAGGGCGTCAGCGTTCTGTTAGTGCCGCCGGCGCGGCGGCGACGCGCCGAATCACTGCTCGACCTCGCCGGCATCGAGGCGATCTGGGGCACCGCGCCGCAGGCCGACGAAATCCGCGCGCTGGATCAGCAGCGCATGATGCAGGATTCGCTGTTCACCGAGGAGGCGACGCCGGACGATCAGGCGCTGGCGCAGGCCCTGATGGCCGAGCGCTCCGGCGAAGAGATCGCAATCGCGCTGGCGCGGCTGTATCGCGCCCGGCTGCCGGCGCCTGAAGACATTCTCGATCCCGGCGAACGCCCGGTCCGCGGCCGCGACGATCGCGCCACGCCCAAGGGGGCGCGCGCGCCGCGCGAGGAGCGCGACTATGGTCCGCGCGATTCCGGTTCGCGGGCGCGCCCGGGGAAGGCCGGACAGAAACACGCGATGACCGACGGGGTGTGGTTTCGCGCCGCGATCGGCAAGCGCAAGAACGCCGAGGCGCGCTGGCTGCTGCCGATGATCTGCCGCCGCGGCGGCATCGATCGTCAGGTCATCGGCGCCATCCGGATTCTCGACACCACCACCGAATTCGAGATCGCGGCCTCGGCCGCGGTGGATTTCGCCGCGCAGATCAAGCGCCCGGACAAGGACGACAACATCCGGATCGAGCCTTTGATCGGCGCCAAGCCGATCGAGGCGGGGGCCGAAAGACCCTCGGCCAAGCCGCATGGCGGCCAGATGTCGGAGCGCGAGACGCGCCGCAGCAAGCGGCCCGATTCGTGGTCGCCGCAGATCGAGCCGCTGGCCGACCCGCGCCCGCCGCGCGCCGGCAAGAACGCGGGATACAAGGACGCCGGCTTCAAGAAAGACGGCTTCAAGAAGGACGGCTTCAAACAGGATGGCCTGAAAAAGAAGCCGCGCGACGACAAGCCGGCCTATGTCAGCAAGGCACGCCGCGCCGATCCGTCGGCGCCCAGCCCCGGTTTCAAGAAAAAGCCGAAGAAGAAGTTTCGCGACTGACAGGATTGGGCCTAGGCAACGCCCGGCGTGCCGCGGGCGAGAAAGAACAGCTCGACCAGGCGGCCCTTCTTGCCGGCGAGCGCGAAGATGCATTCCGGCACTTCGGCGTCGAGTTCGGGCACCGGAATCCGCGCGATGCCGTCGGTCCGGCTCGAGCCCTGCTCCCACATGAAGCCGATGCCGAGCTGATTGGCGACGGCCTCGAGAATCCCTTCGCGGGTGTTGACGATCAGTGACGGCGTCGGGCGCAAACCGAGTTCGCGGAAGGCGCGGTCGACGGTGCGTTGCGTCGACGAATCGCGCGACCGAAACACCAGGGGATACTGCGTCAGCTCGGCGATCCCGACCTGTTCGCGCCCCTGCAGCGGATGGTCGGGGTGACACAGCGCGACGACGCGCTGCGCGAGGCATATTTCGCGACGAAAGCGCTTGTCCGCCGGCACCTCGGGCAGCACGCCGATATCGACGCGTTGTTCGACCACGGCGGCGACGATCGCCGACCAGCTGCCGATTTCGATCGCCACCTGCACTTTCGGATAGAGCCGCTTGAACGCGGCGATCAGCGCCATGCCCGGCATCGAATTGCCGAGGCCGACGCGGAGCTCGCCGCCGGCCAGCTCGCCCCGCTGCTGCAGGATCGAGAGCGCGTCGGCTTCCACCGCCTGCATCTTGCTGGTCGCGCCGTAAAGCTGGCGGCACAGCGAAGTCGGGATCAGGCTCGACCCGTGGCGTTCGAACAGCGCCACGTCGAATTCGGCCTCCAGCTCGCGCACCGACTGCGCCACCGCCGATTGCGACACGCCGATGTGCCGCGCGGCCGCGGCAAAGCTGCCGGTTTCGAACACTGCGTTGACTGCACGCATCCGCGCCGATGTCAGGGCCATGCCGGCAACGTGCTCCCGGCCGTGACGGCCATCCTTCGCGACAACGCCGCAAGTTTCGTAAGGAAATCTCGCGGGAACCATAAGCAAAGCTGTTGACTGTTATGTGACTGTCAGGGGGCGCCCTTACCCACGTGCTTATCGATCGCAATCGAGGAGCAGGCGGTATGGCGAGAATCGAACTCAGTGCGATCCGCAAATCCTTCGTCGCCACCGACGTGCTAAAGGGCGTCGACCTCGCCATCGAGGATGGCGAGTTCGTTTCGCTGGTCGGGCCGTCCGGCTGCGGCAAGTCGACCCTGTTGCGGATCATCGCCGGGCTCGAACCGCAGAGCTCCGGTGCGGTCAGGATCGGCGGCCAACCGGTCGACGGGATACGGCCGAGCCAGCGCAATCTGGCGATGGTGTTCCAGTCCTACGCGCTGTACCCGCATCTCAGCGTCTACGACAATATCGCGGTGCCGCTGCGGATGAAGCGGCTGTCGACGCTGGAGCGGCTGCCGGCGCTCGGCCGGCTGCTGCCGAACCGCCACCGCGTCGAGCGCGAGATCCGCGGCGAGGTCGAGCGCGTCGCCGCCCAGCTCGAACTCTCGGCCTATCTCAAGCGCAAGCCCGGCCAACTCTCCGGCGGCCAGCGCCAGCGCGTTGCGGTCGGCCGCGCCATCGTGCGGCAGCCGGTGGCGTTCCTGTTCGACGAGCCGCTGTCCAATCTCGACGCCAAGCTGCGCGTGCACATGCGCGCCGAAATCGCTCAGCTGCATCGCCGGCTCGGCACCACCTTCGTGTACGTCACCCACGACCAGGCCGAGGCGATGACGATGTCGGGCCGGATCGCCGTGATGATCGGCGGCGAACTGGTGCAGGTCGGCCGCCCCGCCGAGGTCTACGACAATCCGCGCGACATTCGCGTCGCCGAATTCGTCGGCAGCCCGAAGATCAACGTGTTTCCCGGTCACATCCGCGCCGACGGCGCTGTCGAGATGCTCGGACATCCGCTCGGCGTCGCAGCCGCGGTCGCGGCTGGTCCGTGCCGCATCGGCATCCGCCCCGAACGGATCGAGCTCGGCGCCACCGGCGCGTTCGCCGGCGCTGTGGTGCATGTCGAGAACATGGGCGCCGAAGCCTTCGTGCATCTCGGCGTCGACGGCATCCCTCATCCGGTACTTGCGCGGATCGGCGACGTTCGCGCATTGCCGCCGCTCGGCAGCAGCTCGCGGTTCGGCGTCGCGCCCGACGCGATCCGGCTGTTCGATGCTGCCGGCAAGCGCATCGAGACGAAGCTGCCGGCAGCGGCGCAGCGGATGCGGGAGGCGGCCAGTGTCTGACGCCGCCTCCACCCTCGGCACGCTTCCGCTGGCGCGGCCGGCTCCCGCCGTCGCCGCCCGCCGCTCACCGCGGCTGGGCCATGTCGCAGCCTATGGGCTGGTCGGGCCCGCTGTCGTGCTGATGCTCCTGATGCTGCTCGGGCCGCTCCTCGGTGTGATCGCGCTGTCGTTCACCGACTATCAGCTCGGCGCGCCGTCGCTCGGCTGGATCGGGCTCGCCAACTATCAGGAGATGTTCGCCGATCGGGTGTTCTGGATCTCGCTGACCAATACGCTGACCTATGTGGTGATCGTGGTGCCGGGCGCGGTCGCGCTCGGGCTCGGCGTCGCACTGCTGATCCAGAGCGGCGCCGGGCTGCGCGGCTTCTATCGCATGGTGTATTTCCTGCCCGTGATGGCGACGCTGATCGCGATGGCGATCGTCTGGGAGTTCATGCTGCATCCGCAATTCGGGCTGGTGAACGGGCTGCTGCGCAGCGTCGGGCTGCCCGCGCATGGCTGGTTGCAGGACAGCAACACCGCGCTGCTGTCGCTCTGCGTGATCGGCATCTGGCAGGCGCTCGGCTTCAACATGGTGTTGTTCCTCGCCGGCCTCGTCTCGATCCCGAAATCTCTCTACGACGCCGCCGAGATCGACGGCGCCGGCAGCGCGTGGTCGCGGTTCCGGCTGGTGACCTGGCCGCTGCTCGGGCCGGTCACGGTGTTCGTCGTGGTGATCACCGGCATCCGCTCCTTCCAGGTGTTCGACACCGTGCACGTCCTCACCAAAGGCGGGCCGTCGAAATCCACCGAAGTGCTGATCCACACCATGTACATGGAAGGCTTCGAGTTCTTCCGCTCCGGCTACGCCGCGGCGCTGACCGTGGTGTTCCTGGTGTTCGTGCTGGCGCTGACCCTCGTCAAGGCCCACCTCGCCGCCCGACAGGTGCACGCATGATCAAAGCGCTGAAGCCGAACCCCTGGGCGGTGCTGCGCCATGTCGTCCTGTTGTGCGGGGCGCTGGTGGTGCTGACGCCTTTCATCTGGATGATCTCGACCGCGTCGAAGCCGCCGGCCGAGATCTACACCAGCGACGTGCATCTGATCCCCCATCACTTCGCCCTGTGGGACAATCTGCAGGAAGCCTTCGCCAAGTCCAATCTCGGGCGGTTCCTGCTCAACGGCCTGATCGTCACGGTGTCGATCTTCGTGCTGCAGGTGCTGGTCGCGCTGCCGGCCGCCTATGCGCTGGCGAAGCTGCGCTTCGTCGGCCGCGGCACGTTGTTCGCGCTGGTGCTGTTCGGCATCCTGATTCCGCCGCAGGCGACCGCGATCCCGGTGTTCCTGTTGCTGCACCAGATCGGCGCGCTCGACAGCTACGCGGCCCTGGTGCTGCCCTTCACCATCTCGGTGTTCGGCATCTTCCTGATGCGGCAGTTCTTCAAGACCGTGCCCGACGATCTGATCGACGCCGCGCGGATGGACGGCATCTCCGAATTCGGCATCGTCTGGCGGGTGATGCTGCCGACCGCGATCCCGGCGGTCACCGCCTTCGGCATCTTTTCGGTCGTCGCCCACTGGAACGATTATTTCTGGCCGCTGATCGTGCTCAACAGCGAACAGCTGCGGACGCCGCCGCTCGCGGTCGCGCATTTCCGCAACGCCGAGGCCGGCACCAATTACGGCCCGCTGATGGCCGCGGCGCTGGTGATCATCACGCCGCTGGTGATCGCGTTTCTGCTCGCCCAGCGCCGGTTCATCGAAGGCATCACGATGACCGGCCTGAAGTAACGACGTCCCTCTCACACAAGGAGATCTCTTATGTTGCGAACCTGGATGGCTGCGGCGGCTCTCACGCTCGCCGCCGGCTGCGCCCACGCGCAGACGCAGACCGAAGTCGTGCTGCAATATCCCTATCCCGAGCTGTTCACCGAGACCCACAAGCAGATCGCGGCCGAATTCGCCAAGGTGCATCCGGAGATCAAGGTGAGCTTCCGCGCGCCTTACGAATCCTATGAGGAAGGCACCCAGAAGGTGCTGCGCGAGGCGGTCACCAATCAGGTCCCCGACGTCACCTTCCAGGGCCTGAACCGCGTCCGCGTGCTGGTCGACAAGAACATCCCGGCCGAACTCGACGGCTACATCGCCGCCGAAAAGGACTTCGACAAGCAGGGCTTCCACCAGGCGATGTACGACATCGGCACGGCGAGCGGAAAGGTCTACGCGCTGCCGTTCGCGATCTCGCTGCCGATCGTCTACGTCAATGTCGATCTGGTGAAGCAGGTCGGCGGCGATCCGAACAATCTGCCGACCAGCTGGGACGGCCTGATCGACCTCGCCAAGAAGGTCAAGGCGCTCGGCCCTGACTACAACGGCATCACCTATGCGTGGGACATCACCGGCAACTGGCTGTGGCAGGCGCCGGTGTTCGCCCGCGGCGGCACCATGCTGAACGCCGACGAAACCAAGGTGGCGTTCGACGGTCCGGAAGGCCAGTTCGCCATGAAGCAGATCGCCCGCCTCGTCACCGAGGGCGGCATGCCGAATCTCGACCAGCCGTCGATGCGCGCCGCCTTCGCGGCGGGCAAGACCGGCATCCACATCACCTCGACCTCCGATCTCAACAAGACCACGCAGATGATCGGCGGCAAGTTCACGCTGAAGACCCACATCTTCCCGGACGTCGTCAAGCCGAACGGCCGGCTGCCGGCCGGCGGCAACGTCGTGCTGATCACCGCCAAGGACAAGGCCAAGCGTGACGCGGCCTGGGAAGTGGTGAAATTCTGGACCGGCCCGAAGGGCGCGGCGATCATGGCAGAAACCACCGGCTACATGCCGCCCAACAAGGTCGCCAACGACGTCTATCTCAAGGATTTCTACGAGAAGAACCCGAACAACTACACCGCCGTGAGCCAGCTCGCGCTGCTGACCAAATGGTACGCGTTCCCCGGCGACAACGGCCTCAAGATCACCGACGTGATCAAGGACCATCTCAACTCGATCGTGACCGGCGCGCGGGCCAAGGAGCCGGACGCGGTGCTCGCCGACATGACCAAGGACGTGCAGAAGCTGCTGCCGAAATCGGTCGGCGCGGCGCGCTGATACGCAATGACCTGCGCGGAGCGGGCTTGCCCGCTCCGCTTTCGTTCCGGGAGGACGCCATGAAACTGATCCAGCTCAGCGATATCCACCTCACGACGCCGGGGGCGACGATCGGCGGCCGCGATCCGCGACGCAATTTCGAGCGCGCGCTGGCGCACGTGCTGCGCGATCACCACGACGCCGAGCTGATGGTGATCACCGGCGATCTGTCGGACTGGGGCGATCGTGACGACTATATCTGGCTCAAATCCACGCTCGACGCGTTTCCGATTCCGACGCGGCTGTGCATCGGCAACCACGACCGCCGCGACGTGTTCTTGAGCGTGTTTCCCGAATATGACGACGGCGGCTTCGTGCAGGGCGTCCACGACGTCTCGGCCGGTCGCTGCCTGCTCCTCGACACGGTCGAGCCGGACACCCATGCGGGCCGCTATTGCGACGCGCGGCAAGTCTGGCTGCAGCGGCAACTGATTGGGCACCCCGGCCCGTTCCTGCTGTTCATGCATCACAACCCCATCCGGACCCATCTCGGCGCGCTGGACCAGATTCGCCTGCTCGATGACGCGGCGTTTCGGCAGATCGTCGGCCGCCACCGCGATCGTATCCGTCACATCTTCTTCGGCCATTGCCATCTGCCGCTGTGCGGCTCGGTGGCCGGCGTGCCGACGTCGTCGCTGCGCGGCACCAACCACGCGTCGTTCCCGCTGTTCTCCGAGACCGCGCTGCTGAGCGCGTCGGACCTGCCGGAATCCTACGGCGTCGCCTTCATCGGCGACGACGACGTCACCGTGCACATGGTCGAATTCGGCTACACCGGCCCGATCCGGGTGGAAGGCTCGCCCGACTACACGGCCTGGGATCGGGAGACGATGGTGCGATGAAGTTCGTCGTTCTGACCGACACTCATTTCGTCGCCCGCGGCCGGCGCATCTACGGGCTCGATCCCGCCGAGCGGCTGCGTGCTGCGATCGGCTGCATCAATCGCGACCACCCGGAGATCGCCTTCGTGATCGTCACCGGCGATCTCGCGCATTGGGGCGAGGACGCCGCCTATCAAGCGTTGGCCGAAGTCCTCGGCGAACTGCGTGCGCCGACCCTGCTGCTGATGGGCAATCACGACAAGCGCGCCGGCTTTGCCCGCTACTTCCCGGGCGTGCCGCGCGACGCCGCCGGCTTCGTGCAGACGATGCAGGTGTTCGACGCCGCCACTGTTGTGACGCTCGACACGCTGAACGAAGCCGCGCCCAATCACGAGGGACTGTTGTGCGACGCCCGGCTTGCGTTTCTCGAACACGCGCTGACTTCGGCGCCGACTGACCGGCCGCTGCTGCTGTTCCAGCATCACCCGCCGTTCGACACCGGGCTGCGCTATATGGATACGATCCGGCTCGCCAATCCCGAAGCCGAATGGGAGGTGATCGCGCGGACGCGGCGGCCCGATTATCTGTTCATGGGCCATCTGCACCGGCCGATCGCCGGCGTCTGGCGCGGCATTCCGTTCCACATCCAGCGCTCGCTGGCGCACCAGGTCGCGTTCGATCTCGTGACCGAAGGCCACATCCCCGGCTCGCATGAGGCGCCGGACTACGCGCATGTCAGCGTCGAGGGCGACCGCATCGTGATCCATCAGCGCTCGTTCCTGTACGACGGACCGCTGTTCTCCTTGCACGACAAGGCCGCGCTGGAGCGCGTGGAGTTCTGAGCGCCCCGCTTCGGAAATGACGACGAATCGACCATCGGCATTGCCGTGCGTCGCGAAACGGGATAGCCGCCGTGATCAACCATCGATTGCGGTGGTGATGTCGCGCGCCAGTCTCTTCATTGCATCGTCGTGTGAACCGCAGGACGGCAACCTCGCGCAACGGGTCGCAGCCCGGTCGCGCTGATGGGACCATTTCGTCGCGGATGGCTACCACCTTCGAGTGGGCGATTGATGCACGGGGGACACAGATGTCTCAACGTTTAGTCAATCGTTGTTGATCGCTGTCAAGGTTCTGAATGTCGGTCCCTGCCAAGGGTTTGTTAGTCGAGTCGTGACGACACTATTGGAGTGGTGCTTCGTGCAGCGGCGTTAACCGGAGAGGTTGTCGATGACGAGCGGCTGGAAGCGTTGGGTGGTGATACTCGCCGTTGTGGCGGCGGTCGGTGGCGGTTACTTCGCGTGGCGCACGTTCGGCGCCAAGGGGCTGCCGCCCGGCATCGCCAGCGGCAATGGCCGGATCGAGGCGACCGAGATCGACGTTTCCACGAAGTCGGCCGGCCGCATCCGCGACATTCTCGTGCGCGAGGGCGACTTCGTCACAGCGGGTCAGGTGCTGGCGCGGATGGACACGGATCAGCTCGAAGCGCAGCGCCGCCAGGCGGAAGCCCAGTTGCGGCGCGCCAGCATCGGCATCGAAACCGCGACCAGCCTGGTCAAGCAGCGCGAAGCCGAGCGTGAGGCGGCTGTCGCTGTGATCGCGCAGCGCGACGCGCAGCTCGATGCGCTGGAGCGCAAGCTCGCGCGCGCCGAAGCGCTGATCAAGACCAGCGCGGTGTCGCAGCAGGTGCTGGACGACGACCGCGCCAACGAGCAGGGCGCGAAGGCCGCGGTCGCCGCCGCCAAGGCGCAGCTTGCGGCCAGCGAGGCGGCGATCAGCTCGGCGAAAGCGCAAGTGATCGACGCCGGCGCCGCGGTCGATGCCGCCAAGGCCGCGATCGACAGCATCACCGTCGAGATCAACGACAGCACGCTGAAATCGCCGCGCGACGGCCGCGTGCAGTATCGCGTCGCCCAGCCCGGCGAAGTGATCGCCGCCGGCGGGCGCGTGCTCAATCTGGTCGATCTCAGCGACGTCTATATGACCTTCTTCCTGCCGACCGCGCAGGCCGGCCAGATCGCGATCGGCGCCGATGTGCGTCTGGTGCTCGACGCGCTGCCGAAAGTGGCTATCCCGGCGAAGGCGACCTTCGTCGCCGACACCGCGCAGTTCACGCCGAAGACGGTGGAGACCGAAGAAGAGCGGCAGAAGCTGATGTTCCGGGTCAAGGCCCACATCCCGCAGGAGCTGCTGCGCAAGTACATCGCGCGGGTCAAGACCGGGTTGCCGGGGGTCGCCTATGTCCGGCTCGATCCGAAGGCCGAATGGCCGGCGAATATCAGCGGAGCGCTGGCGCAATGAGTGATCCCGCGGGCGCTTCAGACCCGCGCGCGCCGGTGGTGCGGCTCGCCGCGGTGTCGTTGCGCTACGGCAAGACGCTGGCGCTCGACGACGTCACGCTCGATCTGCCGCCGGGCTGCATGATCGGACTGATCGGGCCTGACGGCGTCGGCAAATCCAGCCTGCTGTCGCTGGTTTCGGGCGCGCGCGCGGTGCAGCAGGGGCGCGTCGAAGTGTTCGGCGGCGACATCGCGGACGCGGCGCACCGGCGCGCCGTCTGCCCGCGGATCGCCTATATGCCGCAGGGGCTCGGCAAGAATCTGTATCCGACGCTGTCGGTGTTCGAGAATGTCGACTTCTTCGGCCGGCTGTTCGGCCACAGCCGCCGCGAACGGGTCGCGCGGATTGCCGATCTGCTTGAAAGTACTGGGCTTTCAGCATTCGCCGAGCGGCCGGCCGGCAAGTTGTCCGGCGGCATGAAGCAGAAGCTCGGGCTGTGCTGCGCGCTGATCCACGATCCCGACCTGCTGATCCTGGACGAGCCGACCACCGGCGTCGACCCGCTGTCGCGCCGGCAGTTCTGGGAATTGATCAACGACATCAGGGCGCAACGCCCCGGTATGAGCGTGGTCGTGGCGACCGCTTACATGGAGGAGGCGGAGCGCTTCGACCTGCTGGTGGCGATGAACGCCGGGCGGGTGCTGGCCACCGGAACGCCGGCGGAATTGTTGCGGCAAACCGGTGGTAAATCCTTGGATGCCGCCTTCATCGCTCTGCTGCCCGAAGCCGAGCGCCGCGGCCATGCCGAGGTGGTAATTCCGCCGCGCCCGACCGGCCGGACCGGCGTCGCGATCGAGGCCGAACATCTCACCATGCGGTTCGGCGACTTCACCGCGGTAGACGATGTGTCGTTCCGGATCGGGCAGGGCGAGATCTTCGGCTTCCTCGGCTCCAACGGCTGCGGCAAGACCACGACGATGAAGATGCTGACCGGACTACTCGCGGCCAGCGAAGGCAAGGCGAGGCTGTTCGGCAACGAAGTCGACCCGAACGACATGGCGGTGCGCCGGCGCGTCGGCTACATGTCGCAGGCGTTCTCGCTCTACAGCGAACTCACCGTCCGGCAAAATCTCGAACTCCACGCCCGGCTGTTCCAGATGGCGCCGGCGACGATCGCGCCGCGCATCGCCGAGATGGAGCGGCGGTTCGATCTTGCCGAGGTGATCGACAAGCTGCCCGACGATCTGCCGCTCGGCATCCGGCAACGGCTGTCGCTGGCGGTGGCGATGATCCACTCGCCGGCCATTCTGATTCTCGACGAGCCGACCTCCGGCGTCGATCCGATCGCGCGCGACGGCTTCTGGCAGATGCTGTCCGACCTGTCGCGCAACGACAACGTCACCATCTTCGTTTCCACCCACTTCATGAACGAGGCGGAGCGCTGCGACCGCATTTCGCTGATGCATGCCGGCCGCGTGCTGATCAGCGACACGCCGGGCGCGATCGTCGCGAGCCGATCGGCGGCGAGCCTGGAGGACGCCTTCATCGCCTATCTGGAGGAGGCGATCGGAACCGCGGCGACGCCATCGGCTCCGCAGACCACTGCCGCGCAAGTCACATCCGCAGCAGACGAGGACGCCCCGCATCCGCCCCGGGCATCGTCGTCCTGGTTCGATCTGCGGCGGATGCTGGCTTATACGCGGCGCGAGGCGCTCGAACTGCAGCGCGATCCGATCCGCGCCACGCTGGCGCTGATCGGCAGCGTGGTGCTGATGTTCGTGCTCGGCTACGGCATCAATCTCGACGTCGAGAAACTGAGCTTCGCGGCGCTCGATCGCGACGACACCGCGATCAGCCGCGACTACATCCTCGACATCGCCGGCTCGCGCTACTTCGCCGAGCAGCGCCCGATCACCGACTACGCCGATCTCGACCGCAGGATGCGCAGCGGTGAACTGACGATGGCGATCGAGATTCCGCCGGGGTTCGGCCGCGACGTTTCGCGCGGCCGTTCCGTCGAGGTCGGCGCCTGGATCGACGGCGCGATGCCGTCGCGGGCGGAGACCGCGCGCGGCTACGCGCAGGCGATGCATCTCGGCTGGCTCAAGCGGAAGGCAAGCGAGCTGTACGGCGATGCCGCGACCGCGGGCAGTTTCCAGATCGCGATGCGCTATCGCTACAATCCGGACATCCGGAGCGTGGTGGCGATGGCTCCGGCGGTGATTCCGCTGCTGTTGCTGATGATTCCGGCGATGCTCGCGGCGCTCAGCGTGGTGCGCGAGAAGGAGCTCGGCTCGATCATCAATTTCTACGCGACGCCGACCACGCGGCTGGAATTCCTGATCGGCAAGCAGCTGCCTTACGTGGTGCTCGCGATGCTGAACTTCGTGATGCTGACGGCGTTCGCGATCTTCGCCTTCCAGGTGCCGTTCACCGGCAGCTTCATCGCCTTCGGCACCGGCGCGCTGCTCTACGTCGTGTTCGCCACCGCGCTCGGGCTGGTGCTGTCCACCTTCATGAACAGCCAGATCGCGGCGATCTTCGGCACCACGCTGCTGACGCTGATCCCGGCGATCCAGTTCTCCGGGCTGATCGATCCGGTCTCGTCGCTGCAGGGCGCCGGCGCGTTCATAGGCAGGATCTATCCGACCAGCTATTTCGTCGACATCACGCGCGGCGCGTTTTCGAAGGGGCTCGGCTTCGCGCAGATGTGGTCGTCCTTCGTGCCGCTGCTGATCGCGGTGCCGGTGATGTTCGGTCTCGGCGTCGCGCTGCTCCAGAAACAGGCGAAATAATGCGCATCGCCAACATCGTCGAGCTCGGCGTCAAGGAATTGCGCGGCCTGCTGCGCGATCCGATGATGCTGGCGCTGATCGTGTATTCGTTCACCTTCTCGATCTACACCGGCTCCAGGGCGCTGCCGGAAACGCTCAATCACGCGGCGATCTCGATCGTCGACGAGGATCAGTCGCCGGTGTCGCAGCGGATCGTCACGGCGTTCAACCCGCCATATTTCTCGATCCCGAAACTGATCACGCAAGCGGAGATGGACAAGCGGATGGACGCCGGGCTCGACACTTTCGCGCTCGACATTCCGCCGGAATTCCAGCGCGACCTGCTGGCGGGGAAGTCGCCGACCATCCAGCTCAATATCGACGCGACGCGGATGACCCAGGCGTTCTCGGGCGGCGGCTATGTGCAGTCGATCGTCACCGGCGAGGTCGACGAATTCCTCGCCAAGCACCGCGCCGCCACCACCGTCCCGGTCGAACAGGCGCTGCGGATCCGGTTCAACGCCGAGCTCAACAAGGGCTGGTTCGGCGCGATCAATCAGCTGATCTCGTCGGTCACCATGCTGTCGATCATTCTCACCGGGGCGGCGCTGATCCGCGAGCGCGAGCACGGCACCATCGAGCATCTGCTGGTGATGCCGGTGACGCCGTTCGAGATCATGGTGAGCAAGATCTGGTCGATGGGCAGCGTGGTGCTGCTGGCGTCGAGTTTCGCGCTGATCGTCGTCGTGCAGGGCGTGCTGGCGGTGCCGGTGCACGGCTCGGTGGCGCTGTTCCTGTTCGGCACGGCGCTGCATCTGTTCGCCACCACCTGCATGGGCATCTTCCTCGCCACCGCCGCCGGCACCATGCCGCAATTCGGGCTGCTGCTGATGCTGATCCTGCTGCCGCTGCAGGCGCTGTCGGGCGGGATGACGCCGCGCGAAAGCATGCCGCAGATCATCCAGGACATCATGCTGATAGCGCCGAACACGCATTTCGTCTCGATGGCGCAGGCGATCCTGTTTCGCGACGCCGGCCTCGACGTGGTCTGGCCGCAGCTCGCCGCGCTGTTCGCGATCGGCGCCGTGCTGTTCTTCCTGGCGCTGCGCCAGTTCAGGCGGTTTCTGGCGGCGTAGTCCTGCGCGGCTCGGCGTCGATGGAGCCGCGGGCTACACCCGCGCCAGCTCGGGCAGCACGAACGGGCTGCCTGAAGCGTCGGTCTGCACGGCGAGGTCGACGTCGAACACCGCGCCGATGAGTTCGGGGCGCATCACCGCGCGCGGCGGGCCGTCGGCAGCGACGGCGCCGTCGTGCATCACGACGATGCGCTCGGCGAAGCGGGTCGCGAGGTTGAGGTCGTGCAGGATCGCGATCACGGTGGCGCCGTTGCGGGCGCAGCGCCGCGCCGTATGGGCGAGGTCGAGCTGATGACGGATGTCGAGGCTGGAGGTCGGCTCGTCGAGCAGCAGGATGCCCGGTCCGCGCACCGCTTCGCTGCTCCAGAGCTGAACCAGCACGCGGGCGAAATGCGCGCGCTGCTGCTCGCCGCCGGACAGCGTGGTGATGTCGCGCGCGCGAAACTCGCCGAGGCCGACCTCGTGCAGCGCGGCCTCGATCAGCGCGCCGGCCTTGCGATGGCCGACATCGCCGGTGCCCATCCGGACGATCTCCTCGACCGTGAACGGAAAGCTGACATTGATATGCTGGGCCAGCACCGCGCGACGGTCCGCCAGTTCGCGCGGCGAATAGGACGACAATTCGCGATCGCCGAGCCGGACCGCGCCCGAACTCGGACGCAGGTCGCCCGACAGCATTCGCAGCAGGGTGGATTTGCCGGCGCCGTTCGGCCCGACGATGGCGATCAGCTCGCCTTGCGCGACGGCGAGATCGACACTGTCGACCAGCGTCGCGCCGCCGGTCGCGAAGCCGGCCTTGCGGGCCTCGAGCGCGGTGCTCATAGGCCGACCAGCTTGCGCTGGCGCAGCAGGATGACGAGGAAGAACGGCGCGCCGATCGCCGCGGTGAGAATGCCGATCGGCATTTCGGCCGGCGCCACGATGGTGCGGGCGACGGTGTCGGCGGCCACCAGCATCACCGCGCCGAGGCAGGCGGAGGCGGGCAGCAGCAGCCGGTGCGACGGGCCGATCAGCAGCCGCAGCAGATGCGGCACGACGATGCCGACGAATCCGATCACGCCGCAGACCGAGACCGCGACGCCGGTCATCAGCGACACCAGCACGATCGACAGACGCTTCAGCCGTTCGACGTCGACGCCGGTGTGAAACGCCTCCGACTCGCCGAGCACCAGCAGATCGAGATGGCGCGCGACCTTGACGAACACCGCAAGCGCGATCAGCAGCACCAGCGCGGTCGACGATGCTTTGGCCCAGTTGGCGCCGCTGAGCGATCCCATCATCCAGAAGGTGATGTCGCGCAACTGCCGGTCGTCGGCGAGATACACCAGCACGCCGATCCCCGCATTGGCGATGGCGGCGATGGCGAGTCCGGCGAGCAGGAACAGCGCGATCGAGGTGCGGCCGGCGCGGCTGGCGATCCGGTACAACGCGATGGTGGTGACCAGCGAGCCGGCGAAGGCGGCGACTGGCAGCAGATGGTCCTGCAGGAAGCGAAGATTGTCGCCGAGCATGTGATCCAGCAGCACGATCGACGACGCGGCCGCGAAGGCGCCGCCGCTGGAGACGCCGACCAGCGCCGGATCGGCCAGCGGATTGCGGAACAGCCCCTGCATCAGCGCGCCCGACGCTGCCAGCAGGCTGCCGACGATCGCGGCGGTGAGGATGCGCGGCAGCCGGATCGACCACAACACCATTTGATCGCGCGCCGCCATCGGCCCGGCATCGGCGGCGGGCAGCAGCCCGAGCGCGGCGGGCAGGCGCGACAGCGGAATGCCGGCGGCGCCGACGGTCAGCGCCAGCGCCAGGCAGATCAGCAGCAGCGCGAGCAGCACCGCGATAGTGACAGCGGAGCGCGGCCGGAACGACCTCGCCGCCCGTCGGCGTCCGATCTCCATCACCGTCATGGGCGGCAAACGGCCGACGCCGCCTTCGGCTTGAAATCGCCGGCCTGGCTCGCGAGCTGCGGATACAGCGTCGCGGCGACATCGCGCGCGGCGGCCGGGGTGCGCGGGCCGAAGCCGAGCAGATACAGCCCGTCCATCGACACGAAGGCGCGGTTCTTCGCGGCTGGCGTCAGCGCGAAGCCCGGATGGGCGTAGAACGCATCGGCCTCGAAGGTGTCGCGGCTGCGCCGGATCGTCAGCACCGCGTCGGGCTTCGCCGCGACGATCGCCTCGTCGTTGATCGGCTTGTAGCCGTCATAGCCGTCGATCGCGTTGACGCCGCCGGACAGTTCGATGATCTCGTCGGCGGCGGTGTTGCGGCCCGCCGCCATCGCCTGGCCGTTGACCAGCGACATCACGAACATCACCCGCAGCGGCCTGTCGATCTTCGCCCGGAGCAGGCGGAGCTGATCGAAATCCTCCGCCACGGCGTTCGCGAGGCAGCTCGCGGCGGCGTCCGCGTTCATGGCGCGGCCGATCAGTCGGATCTTGTCCAGCAGTCCCTGCTCGGTGAGCTTCTCGGGAATCAGCACGAGCGGGATCTTGGCCGATTCGATCGCCTGCATGGTCGGCTTCGGGCCGGCGCTGTCCATCGCCAGAATCAGCGTCGGGTTCAGCCCGATCACGCCTTCGGCGGAGAGCTGCCGCAGATAGCCGACATTCGGTTTGTCCTTCACGGCCGCCGGCGGATAGGTGCTGGTCGAATCGATCCCGGCGATGCGGTGCTCGAGCCCGAGCGCCACCAGCACTTCGGTGATCGCGCCGCCGATCGACAGCGTCCGCGAGGTATCGGTGATCGTCACTTCGCGGCCGTGCGCGTCGCGCACCGCGATGTCGCCGGCAAAACCGGGGGTCGCGGCGAGAACGGTCGCCGCCAGCACCGAGAGAAGCGCGTAGCGCGCGGGGGGCGAGACGAGCGAGCCGATCATTTGGTCAGGATCAGTTTGTTCTGGGACGTCAGGCGCAGCCGGTATCGGTCGCCGCCGTGGGCGATGACGATCTCGCGGCCCAGCGAAAACAGCTCGCGGCTCTCGAGCTGATTGCCGACGATATTGACGGCGCGCTCGGCCGCCGGTCCGGCATCGGTGGTGCTCTTGTTATCAGTGTGTTCGGTCATGGCAGCCGTCTTGGTAGTCGAGCCTGTGTCCGATCCAGTATAGGCGCTGCCGCCGGATTGTGTCTTATAATCACTTTAAACCGGGGCGCCCCGGCTTGACGCGCGACGGGGCCGGCGTCAGGTTTACTTGACGCCGCTCCGTGTCACGCGAGCGTCGCGTGCTATCTCGGCCAGCCAGCCCCCTGCATCAGCAGCGCCCGCCAGCCCATCACCGATGATCTGATTGGAATTCAGGATGGTCGTGCTGGCCAGTTACCTGCGCGCGTCCGCGCGCGGACGCGCGTCGTGGCCGATGCCGATCGATGCCGTCGCCTCCGCAGCGGGGCGACGCCGATGACGATGGCGAATGTGAAGACGGGCGGCGCGGCGTCCCATGGCGGGCACGGGCACGGGCATCATCCGGCGCCGGCGGCGGCGCAGCAGATCAGCGATTACTTCGTGCGGATCGGCTGCGATCCCTTGACCGAGGCGTTCGCGAAGCGGTCGTTCTCGCCGCCATGGCGCGGCAGCCGGCCGGTCGACAGCGACGATGTCGGCGCGGTGTTCGAACGCATCCTCGCGACGCCGCGGACGGAGACCGCGGTGGCCTATGTGCACGTGCCGTTCTGCCAGACCCACTGCCTGTTCTGCGGCTTCTACCAGAATGTCTGGCGCGCCGAGGCCGGCCCTGCCTATGTGGACGACGTGCTCGCCGAACTCGCGGCGCGATCCGGCACGCCGCTGATCGCGTCGGCGCCGATCGACGCGGTGTATATCGGCGGCGGCACGCCGTCGGCGCTCGCGGCCGACGATCTCGCGCGCCTCGTCGAGGGTCTGCGGCGCTATCTGCCGCTGACCGGGGATTGCGAGATCACGCTCGAAGGCCGCGCCTTCGGCTTCGATCCGGCGAAGGCCGCGAAGGTGGCGGACGCCGGCGTGACCCGGCTGTCGATCGGGGTGCAGACGTTCTCGACGCAGGTGCGGCGCCGGCTCGGCCGCAAGCTCGCAGGCCCCGAGGTGCAGTCGTTTCTCGCGGATCTGGTCGCGCTCGGCCGCACCGCGGTGGTGTGCGATCTGATCTACGGACTGCCGGGACAGACCGACGAGACCTGGGGGAGCGATATCGCGACCGTCGATCAGCTCGGGCTCGACGGCGTCACGCTCTATGCGCTCAACATGTTTCCGGGCGGGCCGATGGCGCGCGCGATCGAGAAGGGCAAGCTGGCCGCGCCTGCGACGCCGAGCCTGCAGGCGCGCGCCTATGCGGAGGCGGTCGAGCGGCTCGCCGGGCTCGGCTGGCTGCAGGTGTCGCAGTCGCATCTGGTGCGCTCGGTGCGCGAACTCAATCGCTACAATGCGGCGATCAAGCGCGGCGTCGCGTGCCTTCCGTTCGGCGCGGGCGCCGGTGGCCAGGCGCACGGCTATCGCTGGCGCAACGTCATCGACATCGCGCAGCGCCGCGACATGATCGCGCAGCATCGCGAGCCGGTCGAGGGACTGGCGCTGGTGCCGGCCGATCATGCGGCGCATGCGATGATCGCGGCCGGCCTCGAGGCCGGACGGCTCGACCTCGCCGCGGTCGAGACGCTGCGGCCCGGCTTCCGCGCCGCGGTGGCGCCGCTGCTGGCGAACTGGGCGGCGGCCGGTCTCGGCGAACTCTGCGGCGACGGCTTCAGGCCCAATCATGCCGGCGCGTTCTGGATCAGCAATCTCACCAGCGGCCTGTCCGCGGGGCTGCAGTCGGCGACGCAGGCCGATCCGAGCGCGTGCTGCGCTTCCTTGTGAGTCCGGCTATGCTTGCGCACGCGCGGGGCGACCGCGTCTCGAATCGAAACGGGGCCGTATGAAAATTCTGGTATTCGGCGCGACCGGCAGGACCGGTCGGCATCTGGTGTCGCAGGCCGCCGCGATCGGCTGGAGCGTCCACGCCGCCGGCCGCGACGCCGATCGGCTGCAGGACCTTTCCGGCGCGGCGGAAATCTCCGTGGTCGATCTCGCCGATGCCGGTGGTGTCGCCGATGTGGTGAAGCGCGCCGCGCCGGATGCGATCATCGCGACCGTCGGCGGCGCGCTGCCGGACGGGCGGCTGGTCGACGAGTTCGGCAACAACGTGATTGCGGATGCGGCCGTGAGCGGCGGCGTCCGGCGGCTGGTGCAGATTTCGTCGCTGGCCTGCGGCGACAGCCGGGCGTTCGCGTCCGAGCGGATCATCGCCGCGATCGGTCCGGTGCTCGACGCCAAGACCCGCGCCGAGGATCATCTGCGCCGGCTCGAACTCGACTGGACCATCATCCGTCCGGGAGGATTGACCGAGGGCGAGCCGACCGGCGGCGGCGCGCTGTACGACGATCCCCGCGTGCACGGCATGATCGCACGCGCCGATCTCGCGGCCGTGGTGCTGCTGACCGTCGCGGCCGCCGCGACGCATCGGCTGACGCTCTCCACCGTCGATCGGGCGTCGCTGCCGGCCGAGCCGGCCGATCTGCGCGAGTTCTTCGTTCCGCCGCGCGTGTAGTTGTGCGCGCATTGCGCGTCGACGATTCCTTACAATCGTTTTAATCGGTTAGCACGCGCCGTTGACCACCCGGTTCCGCTCCGTTACCAAATTGTAAGCCGCCGGCATCTGCCGGCGGTTCTCTGCCAGCCAGCCGCCTTCGGGCGCGCCCGCCAGCCGCAATCAATCAACTCGATCGGGGCTGTCATGGTAGGGCTGAATTCGCGCATCCGTGCGCTTTTGCTATCTGGATCCGTCATCGCCTTGGCGGTGGCGCCGGCTGCGGCGCAAACCGCGGCGACCGCGCCGCAACCCGACAAGCAGAAGCAGGCCAAGCGCGAGCGCGCGGCGAAACCGGCGGCGCAACATCAGGTGCAAGCTCCTGCGCGCGACCCGCGCGAGGCCTATGCGCAGGCCGGGCAGGTGATGCAGCCGCTCGACACCATCACCGTGGTGGCGACCAAGACCGAGGAGCGCGCGATCGACGCGCTGGCGCCGGCGAGCGCGATCACGCTGGGGCAGATCGAGCGGCT
Organism: Rhodopseudomonas sp. NSM; assembly: GCF_052445935.1. Classification (NCBI taxonomy): domain Bacteria; kingdom Pseudomonadati; phylum Pseudomonadota; class Alphaproteobacteria; order Hyphomicrobiales; family Nitrobacteraceae; genus Rhodopseudomonas; species Rhodopseudomonas sp. NSM. Next base: position 163,488 of record NZ_JBQTCH010000010.1, read on the forward strand.
TCAGCCCAACCGGCTGCAGGACATCTTCGTGGCGACGCCGGGCGTGGCGTTCCAGGATCGCGGCGACGATCCGTCGACCGCCATCAACATCCGCGGCCTGCAGGATTTCGGTCGGGTCGCCGTGGTGGTCGACGGCGCGCGGCAGAACTATCAGCGCTCCGGCCACAACGCGCAGGGCTCGTTCTTCCTCGATCCCGAACTGATCGGCGGCGTCGACGTGGTGCGCGGCCCCAGCGCCAACGTCTACGGCTCGGGCGCGATCGGCGGCGTGGTGTCGTTCCGCACCAAGGACATCGACGACGTGCTGCGCGCCGGTGAGCGCTGGGGCGTCGACATGACCGGCTCCTACGGCAGCAACAATGCGCGCGGGCTCGGCTCGATCTTCGGCGGCGTCCGGGTCGACCCGACCGTCGACGTGTTCGGCGGCGCGCTGTATCGCACCCAGGGCAACTACAAGGACGGCGCCGGCACCGAGATCGGCAACACCGGCAACGACATCGCCGGCGGGCTGCTGAAGCTGACGGTGCGGCCGGCCGAAGGTCACGAGATCAAGTTCGGCGGTCTGTTCCAGGACTACAACTACAATATCGGCCAGTTCAATCGCGGGCCGGTGCTGACCGCGGCGCAGCGCGCGCTGTATCAGGGCTCCTCGGTGTACGATTCCAACGTGAAGAACTACACCGGAACGATGAGCTGGCGATATTCGCGGCCGGACGACATGCTGTTCGACTGGAACATCAACCTGTACGGCAACCGGACCGACAACGACCAGACCAAGACCTATCACAACTCCACCAGCGGTGCGGCCTATTGCGGCGCCGGCAATGTCGGCAACAACATCTCCGGCTGCGTCGGCGACACCCGTGGCTACCGGCTGGACACGATCGGCATCGACGCCAACAACACCACGCGATTCGACTACGGCGACTGGCGCACCGCCGTCACCTACGGCGTCGACGCCTTCAACGACAAGGTCACCACGACGGATTCGCGCGGCAATTCCAACATCACGACGCCGAGCGGCGAGCGCACCGTGTCGGGCGGCTTCATCCAGCTCAAGAACAATTATGCGAGCTGGCTCGAGGTGATCGGCGCCGCGCGGTACGACCATTACGAACTGAATTCGCAGACCAGTTCCGCGAGCGGCAGCCGGCTGTCGCCGAAGATCACGGTCGGCGTCACGCCGGTCGCGGGCTTCACGCCCTATGTCGGCTATGCCGAAGGCTATCGCGCGCCGTCGATCACCGAGACGCTGATCTCGGGCGCGCACGCCACCGGCGGCGGCCCGGCGCTGTTCACCTGCGCCGACGGCACCAGCGGCCTGTTCTGCCTGATCCCGAATGCCGGGCTGCGGCCCGAAGTCGGCAAGAACAAGGAAATCGGCATCAATCTGAAATACAACGATCTGTTCGTGTCGGGCGACAGCTTCCGCGGCAAGATCAACGCCTTCCGTAACGACGTCGACAACTACATCGAGCTGGTGGGGTCGACGCCCCAGACGTCGAATCTGGGGCCGGCCTTCGGCCAGTACAGCAAGTTCTATCAGTATCAGAACATCCCGCACGCCAGGATCGAGGGCGTCGAACTCGAAACCTCCTACGACGCCGGGCTGTGGTTCGTCGGCGTGTCGGCCTCGACGCTGCGCGGCACCAATACCGATACCGGCCTCGGCCTCGCCTCGGTTCCGGCGCGCAAGGTCGTCACCTCGGGCGGCGTCCGCCTGCTCGACCGGCAGCTCACGATCGCGGCGCAATGGGCGTCCTACGCGGCCAATACCAACCTTCCGGCCGGCTATCTGCCGGGGACCTCCTACGATCTGGTCAATCTCAACGTCGCCTACCGGCCGACGCCGGACGTGACCCTGCACTTCTCGGTCGATAATGTCCTGAACAACTATTATCGTCCGTATGCGATCCCCGGATCCTCGACCGACGGAACGTCGCAGAACGACGTTCTGTTCAGCAGCCCGGGGCCCGGCATCGTTTACAAAGGCGGGATCAAGGTGCACTTCGGAGGTGCATAGGAATTCGCTGCAGCCCGCGCGTCGGGCCGGACGCAGCGGGTCAACAGCTTATTCCAGCGACAGGGAGATGACATGTTCATTGCTATGAACCGGTTCCAGGTGAAGCGCGGCGCGGAGCACAAATTCGAGGCGATCTGGAGCGCGCGCGAATCCTATCTCGGCGAGATGCCGGGATTCATCGAGTTTCATCTCCTCAAGGGCCCGGTGAGCGACGACCATACGCTGTATTCGACCCACACCACCTGGGTCGACAAGGCGGCCTTCGAGGCCTGGACGACGTCGGAGCAATTCCGCCGCTCGCATGCGCGGGCCGGCAACGACACCGGCGAGAGCATCTATCTCGGCCATCCGCGGTTCGAGGGCTTCGAGGTGATCCGCACCGAGCGCAAATCGGCGGCGGCCGCCTGAACGGAAACGCCGCCTGAACGGAAACGGAGACAATACATGGACGCGTCGGTCGTGACGTCGGAGCCCGCCGATCTTCGGGCCTATATGGCCGACAATCCGGCCGCGGTGATCGAGGATGTGGCGCGGCAACGCAACGTGTCGCCGCGCGACGTGATCGAGGCGCTGCCGCCCGGTATGGCGCGGCTCGGGCCCGGCGACGGCTTCGTCCCGGCGATGACCGATATCGCGACCTGGGGCGAGGTGACGCTGATCGTGCACACCGAGGATGCGATCTTCGAATTCACCGGCGAGGTGCCGGCCGGCGAGATCGGCCGCGGTTACTTCAACCTGATGCAGCCGAAAGGCCTGCACGGACATCTGCGGCACGACCATTGCGGCGCCGTCGCTTTCGTCGAGCGGCCGTTCATGGGCAAGGCCAGCGCCTTCGTGGCGTTTCTCAACCAGAGCGGCGGCATCATGTTCAAGGTGTTCGTCGGCCGCGACTCAAATCGCGAACTACGCGCCGACCAGTTGGTGCGGTTCAGAGCGCTCGCCGAGAGCTTCGGCAAGGGACGCGTCGGCTAGGCCGCGCGGCGGCCTCGTGCTCTCTGAGGCCGCGTCCCGGCTCCAGCAGCCGCAACTGCGCGTCGGAAGCGGACAGATCCGCGCGGGTGAAGACGGCAATAGCGCTTCATCGATCGCGTGAAGCGATATGGCGATTGCAAAATGCACTGATCCTCATCCTGAGTGTCTGACCGGAAATGCGGGCCGCCAAATCAGCGCCCTATCCCCGTCATTGCGAGCGAAGCGAAGCAATCCAGTGCGCCGAGTATGGGGCTTCTGGATTGCTTCGTCGCGGAGCCTGTGCTCGGACGGCGCGGAGCGCCGATCCGGGTGCTCCTCGCAATGACGAACTCTTGTGCCTGATCTTGTTGCTCTCATTTTGAATCGGACTCTGAGGAGCCCGGCGAAGCCGGGCGTCTCGAAGGATGGGGGCGACGCAGGGCCGGCGGCGCATGGTTCGAGACGGCGCTGCGCGCCTCCGAATGCCGATCAGGAACGCGGTCACGCCAACGGCGTTGGCCCTCGATGCGCGACCCGCCGGCGATGGTCGCGGCCGGCGAGCGCGGCGAACCCGATTCGAGGCCCGCAATGCCGAATGACCGTACCCATGCCGAAGCTCTCGTGGCCCCGAAGCCGCCGGCTTTGGCGGAGGAAGTGAGCGAGGCGCTGCAGGAGAAGGCGTCGCTGCCGCTCGGGACGATGTCCGTGCTCGGTCTGCTGGCCGGCGGTTACATCGCGTTCGGCGCCCTGTTCGCCACCGTCGCCTTGGCCGGCGCGGACGGCTGGCCCTACGGCGCGAGCCAGGTCCTGGCCGGGTCGGTGTTCACCCTGGGGCTGGTGCTGGTGATCGTCGCCGGTGCCGAGTTGTTCACCGGAAATACCCTGATGGCGGGATTGCTGGTGGCGCGGCGACTTACCCTGAAGCCGATGCTGACCGCCTGGAGTGTGGTCTATCTGACCAATTTCGCCGGATCGCTGCTGATTGCGATCGTTGCTTTGGCCGCAGGGGTGCATCTGGCGGGAGACGGCGCCGTCGGCCGGGCTGCGCTCGAACTGGCGGAGGTCAAGAGTGCGCGCAGTTTCGGCACCGCGTTCGCCAGCGGCATCCTCGCCAACATGCTGGTCTGTCTCGCGGTGTGGATCGGCTACAGCGCAAGGACCACCACCGACAAGGTGTTCGCCGTGCTGCTCCCGATCGCGGCCTTCGTCGCGGCGGGGCTCGAGCACTCGGTGGCGAATATGTACATCCTTCCTTACGGCTGGATGGTGAAGACCTTCGCCACCGCGCCGTTCTGGGAGATGGCGGCGATTGCTCCCGAGGCGTTTCCGTCGGTTTCGCTCGCGGGCGTGCTGGGCAACCTCGTACCCGTCACCGTCGGCAACATCGTCGGCGGCTTCCTGATCGCTTCGGCCTATGCGTTCGCGTATCTGCGCAAGCCGCCGGCGTGACGCAGGCGCCCGCCTGGACTGCGTTTACTACGTGTGACCATTTGCCACCATGCTGCGCCGCATCCCGAACGGGCTTTGTGCGTTGCCGGTCGGGCAGGTCTGTTCCATCGCGGGGCCGGCGCGATGATCGCGACCGGGCTGGCGACCGGGCTGGTCCAGCGCGGCTCGGCGTTCTGGCGTTCACGGTCCTCCGCAGCGTCGTTGTCCGGCAGCAGACATCGCTCGGAGACGCACAATGATCGACCCTTATTGCGGCGCTGCGCCGCTTCCCGAAGAGCTGCTGAGCCGCTGGAATTTCGATCCGGTGCTGCTGGTGATGCTGGCGGGGGGCGTTGCGCTGCATCTCGGTTCGCTCCGGCGGGAACCCGCCGCCCAAGGCCGCATCCTGGCGGCGGCGGCCGGATGGACCCTGCTGTTCATGATCTTCGTGTCGCCGCTGTGCGCGCTGACCTCGGCGCTGTTCTCCGCGCGGGTCGCTCATCACGCCGTGCTGGTCGCGGTCGTTGCGCCGCTGCTGGTGATGTCGCTGCCGCGAGTCGGCGTTCCCGTGAGGATCGGCGCCGCGGGCGGTGCCGCGGCGTTCGTCCTCCACATGGTGCTGCTGTGGCTATGGCACGCGCCGGCGCCCTACGCCGCCGCGCTGGCCGATCCGGCGATGTTCTGGGTGATGGAGCTGAGCCTGCTCGGCAGCGCGATCTGGCTGTGGGGCGCGGTGCTGGCGCCGGCGGCGCGGCTCGGCGCGACGCTGGCACTGCTGCTCGGCCAGGTGGTGCAGATGGGGCTGCTCGGCGCCGTCATCACCTTCGCCCGCGCGCCGCTGTATGAGGCGCATCTCGGCGTCACCGCGCCGTGGGGGCTGACCGCATTGCAGGACCAGCAACTCGCCGGGCTGATCATGTGGGTGCCGGCGTCGATTCCCTATCTGGCGGCGGCGCTGGCGCTGCTGGCGAGCCGGCTCGACCGACCGGTCGCGGCCGATGAAGCCGCGCGATGATCGCGTGGCTGAAGGCGATCCACATTGTGGCGCTGATCGTGTGGTGCGCCGGGCTGCTGGCGCTACCCGGCCTGTTCGCCCAGCGCAGCCGGCTCGACGCGGGCCCGGCGGTCGAACTCAATCGCCTCACCCGGACGCTGTTCATCGGCGTCACCTCTCCGGCGGCGTTCGTCGCAGTGGTGGCGGGCACCATCCTGCTGTTCCTGCGCGAAGCGTTCACCACCTGGATGATGCTGAAGCTGCTCGCGGTCGGCCTGCTGGTGATCTTTCACATGCGGGCCGGCTATCTGATCCTCAGCATCTTCGAGCCGGAGGGCCACTACGCGCCTTGGCGGCGCTGGGCGATGACGCTGGCGACGCTGGCGGTGATCGGCGTCATCCTGTCGCTGATCCTGACCAAGCCGCCGATCGATCTCGCCTTCGTGCCGCCATGGATGCGCGAGCCCGGCGGGCTTCAATCCTTCGTCGACACCATCAGGCCGACACCGTGATCGAACACCAGCTTGCCACCGTGCCAGCCCGCGATGCCGACGAACACCGTGCCGAGCACCGAGACCATCAGGCCGACCGGCAGCACGTTCAGATGATCGACCAGCCGCAAGCCCCAATTGGCACCGGCGACCGACACCAGCATGACGCCGGCGGTGGCATGGATCCAGCTCGCCGCCCGGGTGCGGATGCCCTTGACCAGCAGCAGCTCCGCGGTGCCGGCGAGACTCGCGGCGACGCCGAACCAGAATGCGAAGCCGCTCGCCCACAGCCCGGCGCGCGCCCAGAACGGATCGGCGCTCCACCAGTAGAAAATGTCGCAGCCGAGCGTCGAGATCACCAGCGCGATCGGAAACGAGACCATCATCGCATGGATCGGATGGCCGGCGAGGGCCACGATGGAACTGGTGTCGTATTCGCTGACTTCTTCGATGATCGTCTTGGCCATGGCTTACCTCGCCCCGACCTAATGCGCCGCGATCGCGCTTGGTTCAAAGCCTTGGCGATCGCAATCGCCGCGTTGCCGCTCGCCGGCTGCGGCGGACCCTTGTCGGCGCTCGATCCGGCCGGGCCGGCGGCGGCGGCGATCGCCGAACTGTGGTGGGTGATGCTGATCGGCGCCGTCGCGCTGTTCGGCCTGGTGATGGCGCTGCTGTGGTGGGCGTTCGTGCGCCGCGGCGACGGCACGGCGTCGCCGAAACTGTGGCTGGTCGGCGGCGGGCTGGTGCTGCCGGCGCTGGTGCTGACGCCGCTGCTCGGCTACGGGCTGCTGACCGGCGAGCGGCTGCTCGCGCATCCCGCGGCCGACGCGCTGCGGGTCGATGTCGAGGCGAAGCAGTGGCAGTGGACGTTCCGCTATCCCGGGCAGGGCGGCGGGCGGATCTCGGTCAACGAACTGCACATCCCGGCCGGCCGGCCGGTCGATCTGCGCGTCAGCAGCGCCGACGTGATCCACAGCTTCTGGATCCCGCGGCTCGGCGGCAAGATCGACGCGATCCCGGGACACGTCAATCTGATCCGGCTGTCGGCGGCGCGGCCCGGGATCTATCGCGGGGTCTGCGCCGAATTCTGCGGCACCGGCCACACCATCATGGATTTCAGCGTCACCGCGCACGACCCCGGTGACTACGACGACCGGCTGCGCGCGCTGCCGCAGGAGCAGCGATGATGGACGAGCGCACCAACGACACCGTCGCGGCGCCGGGCGGCGCGATCCGCCTGCACAAGCAGCTCGACGCGCTGTGGGGCACGCCGGGCGGCTGGGGGCGGCTCGCGGCGGTGAACCACACCATCGTCGGCCGCCGCTTCATCGCCACCGCCTTCGTGTTCTTCGGCATCGGCGGCATCCTGGCTATGCTGATCCGGGCGCAGCTCGCGACGCCGCGCAGCGCGTTTCTCCAGCCCGAGATCTACAATCAGGTCTTCACCATGCACGGCACGGTGATGATGTTCCTGTTCGCGATCCCGATGTTCGAGGGCTTCGCGATCTACCTGCTGCCGAAGCTGCTCGGCACGCGCGACATGGCGTTTCCGCGGCTCGGCGCCTATGGCTACTGGTGCTATCTGTTCGGCGGCTCGATGCTGCTGATCGCGATGGCGGTCGGGCTGGCGCCGAACGGCGGCTGGTTCATGTACACGCCGCTGAGTTCGCGGGTCTACACGCCCGGGATCAATTCCGACATCTGGCTGATCGGCATCACCTTCGTCGAGATCTCGGCGCTGTCGGCGGCGGTCGAGATCATCGCCACGATCCTGAAGACGCGCGCGCCCGGGATGTCGCTCGACAAGATGCCGCTCTTGGCGTGGTATCTGCTGGTCACCGCCTTCATGATGCTGTTCGGCTTTCCGCCGCTGATCCTCGGCTCGATCCTGCTCGAGGTCGAGCGCGCCTTCGACCTGCCGCTGTTCGACCCGACCCGCGGCGGTGACGCGCTGCTGTGGCAGCATTTGTTCTGGCTGTTCGGCCATCCCGAGGTCTACATCATCTTCCTGCCGGCCGCCGGCATGGTCTCGACCATCCTGCCGGTGCTGGCGCGGCGCGAGATCATCGGCTACAGCGCGATCGTGATCAGCATCGTGGCGCTGGCGTTCCTCAGCTTCGGGCTGTGGGTCCACCACATGTTCACGGTCGGGATTCCGCATCTGGCGCTGGCGTTCTTCTCGTCGGCCAGCACCGCGGTGGCGGTGCCGACCGCGGTGCAGATCTTCGCCTGGATCGGCACACTGGCGGCCGGGCGGCCGCAGCTCAAGCTGCCGATGCTGTATCTGCTCGGGTTCTTCTCGGTGTTCGTGATCGGCGGCCTGACCGGCGTGATGCTGGCGATCGTGCCGTTCAACTGGCAGGTGCACGACACCCATTTCGTCGTCGCGCATCTGCACTACGTGCTGGTCGGCGGCTTCGTGTTTCCGATGCTGGCGGCGGCGTATTACTGGCTGCCGCATTTCACCGGGCGGGTGCCGCGCCACAGCCTCGGCGTGCCGGCGTTCTGGCTGATCATTGTCGGCTTCAACGTGACGTTTCTGGTGATGCACCTGACCGGCCTGCTCGGCATGCCGCGGCGGATCCACGGCTACGGCGCGGAGACCGGATGGGAGTGGCCGAATCTGGTGTCGTCGGTCGGCAGCTTCGTGATGGCGATCGGCTTCGCGCTGTTCACCGTCGACGTGCTGCTGCATTGGCTGCACGGCAAGCGCAGCGCGCGCAATCCTTGGCGCGCCGGCACGCTGGAATGGGCCATCGCCGTGCCGCCGACCAATTACGCCTTCGCGTCGCTGCCCGACGTCGCGACGCGCGCGCCGCTGCAGGAGCGGCCGGACCTCGGCAACCATCTGGCGCGCGGCGGCGGCTATCTCGGCTTCGTCCGCAACGGCTGGCTGGAGACGCTCGGCGTCGATGTGATGTCGGGACGGGTCGAGCAGATCGTGCGGCTGCCGAACCAGACCATGCTGCCGCTGTTCACCGCGCTGGTGACGGGCGTGTTCTTCGTATCCGTGCTGTTCAAGCTGTACGTGGTGGCGCTGCTGGCGCTGCCGGCGATCGTCGCGATGCTGCTGGCCTGGACGCCGGTGTCGGGCGAGCGGCGCGATCACGGCGCGCTGCCGATCGGGAACGGCGCCGAGGCGGTGCTGCACAGCGAGGCGCGGTCGCCGCCGTCGCTATGGGCGATGGGGCTGACGCTGGCGGCTGACGCCACCGCCTTCGCGTCGCTCGCCTTCGGCATCCTGTTTCTGTGGGTGGTGGCGCCGAACTGGCCGCCGCCGTCGATGATCGGCTGGGCGCCGTGGGGCGTCGCGCTGAGCGCGGGCGGCCTCGTGACCGGCTTCATCGCCGGCCGGATCGCGACCTTGCGCGGCGTGGTCCGCAGTGGACGTCGGCGCGAGGCGGCGCTGGCGATCGCGCTGCTCGGGCAGATCGTGGCGCTGCTCGGCCTCGCCGACGTCATTCTGGCGGTGCCGCCGCCGACGCAGCACGCCTACGGCGCCGCGACCACGATCATCCTGATCTATGCCGGTCTGCACGCCGCGCTCGCCGCGGTGTTCGCCGGCTTCGGCATCTGGCGCAGCCGGGCGGGCTATGTGTCGCAGACGCGGACCGTCGATCTTCGGATCGGCGCGCTGTGGAGCGACTATACCGCGGCGATCGGGATCGCGACGCTGCTGATCGTCTACGGCCTGCCGCTGGTGATGGGGTGACGGCATGACGCGTTCGCCCGCCCGTTCCGCGTCGCTGCTGCTGATCGCCTCGGGCTTCGTGGTCTGGGCCTCGGCCTTCACGCTGCTCTATGCCGCGCTGTCGGTCGGCTGTGCCTATGGCTGGCAGGGGATCGTGATCGCCGACACCGACCTGCAGCGCGGGGCGCTGCTTGCGATCTGGGGGGTTCACCTCGTCGTGCAGACCGGCATCCTGATCCATTGCTGGCGGCTGCCCCGAACGGCGGACGACGGTACGTTGCGCTTCACGCGCCGGGTCGCGATCGGATCGAATGCTGCGGCACTGGTCGCGACGGTGTGGACCGGCCTGGTGATTCCGGCCGTGTCGCCGTGTCTGTAGAGACATCGAGCAACGCTTCGTCATGCCTGAGCTTGTCGCGGCCATCCACGTCTGACGAGCGTGCAAGAGGCAAGACGTGGATGGCCGGGACGAGCCCGGCCATGACGGGTTGAAACGGGTGTCTTCAATCTTTGGCGTTTGTCGACCGTGTCGATCCCGGATCGATCGGCTTCTCGTCGACGCCGTGCGGGTCGAGCGTCGCCCAGCCTTCCTCGCCGGGTGGGGCCGGCAGTTCCTGCTGCAGCGCGCGGTTGCGCAGGATGTGGGCCTTGGAAATCATGTGCGCGGCGATCGGCGCGGTGAGAAACAGGAAGATCGAGATGATCAGCTCGTGCAGCGACGGGGCGTCCCGCAGCAGCGCGAAATACAGCATCGAGGCGATCAGCAGCGAGCCGATGCCGAGCGTGGTGGATTTGGTCGGCGCATGCAGACGACGCATGACGTCCGGCAGCTTCACCAGACCGAACGATCCGACGAACAGGAAGAACGCGCCGATCAGGATCAGCGCCGACACCAGCAATTCGTTCAGTCCGGCCATCGTCATGCTATTCGATCACATTGCCGCGCAGCAGATATTTGCAGAACGCGACCGTCGACAGGAATCCGACGGCCGCGAACAGCAGCGCGATCTCGAAATACAGGCTGGTGTCGAACCAGATGCCGATCACCACGATGAGGCCGATGGCGTTGACCGCCAGCGTATCGAGCGCAAGGATCCGGTCGAGCACGTCCGGCCCGGTGCCGAGCCGGTAGAGGTTCATCAGCGCCGACACGCTGATCACGCCGACCGCGATGAGGCACGCTGTTGCGATCATCCGAAGATCTCCTTCAGCCGCCGTTCGTAGCGGGTCTTGATCTGCTCGACCGTGCCCGCCGGATCGGTGGTGTGCAGGCAATGCACCAGAATGGCGCTGCCGTCGGCGGCGAGATCGGCGCTGACCGTGCCCGGCGTCATGGTGATGGTCGCCGCCAGCAGCGCGATCGCCTCTGGCGAAGTGAGGTCGAGCGGCACGATCACGAATTGCGATCGCAGGCTCGCGCTCCGCCAGAACAGCACCCAATAGGCGACCTGAACGTTGGAGACGACGATGTCCCAGCCGACGATCGCAAAATACACGATCAGCTTCAGCGGATTGCGGATGGTGGGCCGGGTCGGCCAATACGGGCTGGTGAACAAGGGGATCGCGAACCCGAGCAGCAGCCCCAGCACCACGCTGCCGAGCGAGAACGTATTGATCAGCGCGACGAACACGCCGGCGATCACCAGGCTGAGGATCGGATGCGGCAGCACCTTGGTCATTGCGGCGCGCTCCGCGACAGCGCCACGGCGGCCGGGTTCACGGCGCGGACATAGGCATTGATATCGAGCGTCTGCTGCGCCGTTGCCGCCAGTTCGCGGGTGATCGGGCCGGCGAACACCGACAGCAGCGCGGTGGCGCCGAGCAGGCCGGCGATCACCGCGACCGGCAGCGCGATCGACGGCGCGGGGTCAACCGGCTGCGGCGGGCGCTCGGCGATCTTCCAGAACAGCGCGCTGCCGGCGCGGGCGAAGCCGACGATCACCAGAAGGCTGGTGCCGAGCAGGATCACCCAGCTCGTCACCGCCAGCGGACCGTGCCAGCTCGCGTCGAGGATCAGCAGCTTGCCGAGAAAGCCCGACAGCGGCGGCATTCCGGTCATGGCGATCGCCGCGACGAAGAACAGGCCGGCGAGCAGGTCGGCATGGGCAAGCCGCGGCGCCGCCACCAGCCGGTCGGCAAGGCGGCCGCGCTGCGCGATGACCAGATCGGCGAGCAGGAACAGCGCCGCGCCGCTCAGCGTGCTGTGCAGCAGATAGTATAGCCCGGCGGACAGGCCGCTCGCGTCGAACAGGCCGAGCGCCAGCAGCAGCGAGCCCATCGACCAGACGATCGAGAAGCAGACCAGCCCCAGCAAGGTCGGGCTCGCCAGCACGCCGACCGCGCCGAGCGCCAGCGTCGCCAGCGCGGCGGGCACCACCCACGGCGCGGCGATGTCCGCCACAGGCCCGGCGTCGGCGCCGAACACCACGGTGTAGACCCGGACGATCGAATAGGCGCCGACCTTGGTCATCAGCATGAACAGCGCCGCCACCGGGCCCGGCGCCGCCGCATAGGCCGAGGGCAGCCACCATTGCAGCGGCACCAAGGCGGCCTTGAGCGCGAACACCAGCAGCAGCAGCAGCGCGCCGACGCGCAGGATGGCTTCGTCGCCGGGCGCGATCTGCGTCACCCTGGCGGCGAGGTCCGCCATGTTGAGCGTGCCGGTCACCGCATAGATCAGTCCGACGGCGAACAGGAACAGCGTCGAGCCGACCAGATTGATCGCGACATAATGGAAGCCAGAACGCAGCCGCCGCGCGCCTCCGCTGTGCAGGATCAGGCCGTAGGAGGCGATCAGCATGATCTCGAAGAACACGAACAGGTTGAACACGTCGCCGGTCAGAAACGCGCCGTTGAGGCCCATCAGTTGAAACTGGAACAGCGGATGGAAATGCCGGCCGCGATCGTCCCAGCCGGCCATCGCGTAGATCAGCACCGCGACCGCCAGCAGCGCCGTCAGCAGCACCATCGTGGCCGCGAGGCGATCGAGCACCAGCACGATGCCGAACGGCGCGCGCCAGTCGCCGAGCTGATAGGAGGTCGGCGCGCCGTCGGCCGCCGACAGATACAGCCAGCCGGCGACCGCGAGCAGCGCCAGCGTCGCGCCCGCCGAAACGATGCGCTGGCTGGCCAGATCGTGCCGCAGCACCAGCACCAGGAAGGCGGCGGCGACCGCGGGCAGGACGATCGGGGCGATGATCAGGTGACTCATCGGCGCGCCGCCTCGCGCTTGGCCGCGTCGCGCCGCGGCTCGCCGTTCTCGACGCGCTCGGTGCCGGTCTCGAGGAAGCCGCGCAGCGCCAGCACCACCACCAGCGCCGTCATGCCGAACGAGATCACGATCGCGGTCAGCACCAGCGCCTGCGGCAGCGGATCGGCGTAGTCGGTGACGCCCTTGGTGATGATCGGCGCCTTGTCGATCGCGAGCCGCCCCATCGCGAACAGGAACAGGTTCACCGCATAGGACAGGAAGGTGGTGCCGATGATCACCGGAAAGGCGTGCCGGCTCAGCACCAGATACAGGCCGACCATGGTCAGTACGCCTATGCCGCTCGCAACCAGGATTTCCATTCAGCCCTCCTGAGCCGCGGGAGCTGCGGGCCGCGGCCGCATCGGGGAGCGGGGCAGAATCGGGATGTCGGACGGGCCGGGCGGCACCGGCGATCGCTTGGCGCGGCGCTCGACCCGCGAGATCTGCGACAGCGACAGCACCACCGTGCCGACCACGGTGAGGAAGACGCCGATGTCGAACAGGATTGCGCTCGCCAGTTCGACGTTCCCGATCAGCGGCACCGGCACGTAGACGAAGGCGCTGGTGAGGAACGGCCGTCCGAACAGGAACGCGCCGATGCCGGTGGCGGCGGCGGCGAGCACGCCGGCGCCGAGCAGGCGGTGGCCGTCGATCCGGCGCTGCTCGGCCGACCAGGTGTAGCCGCTCGCCATGAACTGCATGATGATCGCGGTGGCGACGACCAGGCCGGCGATGAAGCCGCCGCCGGGCTGGTTGTGGCCGCGCAGGAAGATGTAGACGCCGACCGTGATCGCCAGCGGCAGCAGCGCGCGCGCCGCGACCACCAGCAGCAACGGATGCGCGTCGGCGGAGTCGACGTGCTGCCGCATCGAATCGAGCCGCCGCGCCGCCGCGCCTTCGAGCGCATTGCTCAGCAGCGCGTAGATCACCAGCGCGGCGATGCACAGCACGATGATCTCGCCGAAGGTGTCGAAGCCGCGGAAGTCGACCAGGATGACGTTGACCACATTGGTGCCGCCGCCGCCGGGCTTGGATTCGGCGAGGTGATAGGCCGAGATCGAGCTGAAGTCGCGGGTCATCACCGCATAGGCCAGCGCCGCGGCCGAAAGCCCGCCGCAGCCGGCGATCAGGCTGTTGCGCAGCTTGCGGCCGAATTTCGGCTCGGGCGGCGTCAGCTTCGGCAGCAGGTTGAGCGCCAGCAGCAGCAGGATCACCGTCACGACTTCAACGGAGATCTGCGTCAGCGCCAGATCGGGCGCCGAGAACTGCATGAAGGTGAGCGACACGATCAGCCCGACGACGCTGCTCAGGATCAGCGTCAGCAGCCGGTGGATGTGGAACATCATCACCCCGAGACTGGCGGTGACCAGCAGAATCCACGCCACCGCCGCCGGCAGGGTGACGGGCAGCAGCGCGCGGAGGCCGGCCTCGTGCCGGCCGCCGAGGAAGCCGACCGCGCCGACCGCCAGGATCGTCAGCGTGATCACCATCAGATAGCGCGGCAGCGATTCATTGTGCAGCCGGCGGATGCTCCAGCGCGCGCTGCGCACCGCCGCCGCCACGACCGCGTCGAACATCGCCTTGGCGTCGGGCCGCGGCAGCCAGCCGCGCACGGTCTCCAGCGGGGTGTGGACGATCAGCAGCAGCAGGCCGCCCAGCAGCGCGATGCCGCTCATCGCCAGCGGCAGGGTCAGGCCGTGCCAGATCGCCAGCGGCTGAAAGTCGAGTGGCGCGGCACCGACCACGGCCTGCGCGGTGCGCTCGACCACCGCGCCGGCGAGCAGTTGCGGCGCGAGCCCGATTGCCACCACCGGGATCACCAAAGCGGCGACCGGCGCCCACATGCCGAACGGCGGATCGTGCAGCCTGGCGTCGAGCACGGCGCGGGGCTTTCCGAGATAGGTCGAGACCGCGAATCGCACCGAATAGGCCACCGACAGCAGCGCGCCGAGCGTCGCCGCCGCCGGCACCAGCCAGACGCTGCCGAACACCTGGGTGTCGGCCGCGGCCTCCAGCATCATTTCCTTGGACAGGAAGCCGTTGAACAGCGGCACGCCGGCCATCGACGCCGCGGCGATCAGCGCCAGCACGGCGCTGATCGGCATCCGCCGCAGCAGGCCGCCGAGCTTGCGCAGGCTGCGGGTGCCGGTCTCGTGGTCGACGATGCCGGCGCTCATGAACAAAGCGGCCTTGAAGGTCGCGTGGTTGAGGACGTGAAACATGCAGGCGATCACGGCGAAGCGGGTGCCGAAGCCGAGCAGCATCGTCATCAGGCCGAGATGGCTCACCGTCGAATGCGCCAGGATGCCCTTGAGATCGTCCTTGAACAGCGCGATCCAGGCGCCGATCAGCATCGTCACCAGGCCGGTGGTGGCGACGATCGCGAACCACCATTCGGTGCCGGACAGCACCGGCCACAGCCGCGCCAGCAGGAAGATGCCGGCCTTCACCATGGTGGCGGAGTGGAGGTAGGCCGAGACCGGCGTCGGCGCCGCCATCGCGTGCGGCAGCCAGAAGTGAAACGGAAACTGCGCCGATTTGGTGAAGGCCGCGCCGAGCACCAGCAGCAGGATCGGGACGTACAGCGGCGACGCCTTGATCGCGTCGCCGCGCTGCAGGATCTCGGTCAGCTCATAGGAGCCGGCGGCCTGGCCGAGCAGCAGCATCCCGCCCATCAGCAAAAGCCCGCCGCCGCCGGTGACGACCAGCGCCATCCGGGCGCCCTGGCGGCCTTCCGGCAGGTGATTCCAGTAGCCGATCAGCAGGAACGAGCTGAGGCTGGTCAGCTCCCAGAACACCACCAGCAGCAGGATGTTGTCGCTGATCACGATGCCCAGCATCGCGCCCTGAAACAGCAGCAGAAACGCGAAGAACCGGCCCATCGGATCGTCGCGGCCGAGATAGAAGCGGGAATAGACGATCACCAGCAGCCCGATCGCCAGGATCAGGGTGGCGAAGAACAGGCCGAGGCCGTCGAGGAAGAACCGGAACGACAGCCCGAGCGCCGGCACCCATTCGGTGCCTGAGCGGATTGTCGCGCCCTCGAATACCGCAGGCGCGTGCGCGAGCAGAATCACGAGCGAGACCAGGCTGACGGAAGCGGTCACAAAGGTGCAGGCGTTGCGCCCGGACCGGATTGCAACCAGGGGCAGGACGGCGCCGAACAGTGGTATCAGAGCAATCAGTGCGAGCGGCATCGACCCCATCCGTGCACGCCGTTGTTCGCGACGCCGGTTTGCGCATCCCCGACCACGGAAATCTCAGCCCGCGGAGATGTTTGACAGGGTTTGCAGGATTGGCCGGCGGATGCAAGGGCGGCAAACGGCAGCGCCGGCCGGGAGCAGGCCGCGAAGCAGCAGGATGAATTCAATCGGGCAACCATTTCTGTGCGGTTGCGGTATTTTCGCTTCCCGCAATTCGCAGGGGAAGGCGGCATTTCGGCGCGCCCGTCGCCCGTCGCCCGTCGGGAGGTCGTCGCCGTCTCAGGTGCCGACGCGCAGCGCGGCGGATTGCTTGCGCAGCAGCGCGATCACCGACAGCGGCGTGATCAGGCCGGTGCGGGGATTGTCGGAGGGCACGTTTTCGATCGTCATCGAGAATCGCGCCGAATCCGAATCGACCTCGATGCGGTGGGTGTTGCGGGTGACGCCGGGGTCGGCCCAGATCTCCACCATGGTGCGATCCGGCCCGATGCCGGCCAGCGACAGCGCGACCGCGACGTTGAGATTGGCCGGAAAGCCCTTGCCGGCCTCACGCGCGGTGCCCTCGAACAGCTTCAGCGGCTCGCCCAACCCGTCGATGTCGATGCCGTTGTCGACGATGAACGGCGCGCCGCGCAGGCCGTCGACCGGCTTGCGGGTGATCATCCGCACCGAATGAATCGTGCCGACCGCGGCGGCGGTGACGGCGTCGAGCCCGATCAGCGCGCCGGTCGGCACGATGATCTGGCCGCCGTTCGCCTTCGCCAGCTCGATCAGGTCCTCGTTGTCGAGCAGCGCCGCGGCGCTGAGCACGATCGCGGTCTTGCCGCGGCTCACGAACGGCTCGACGATCGCCCGCAGCAATTTGGCGGGGGCCGCCTCGATCACCAGATCGGCATGAGCGTGCAGCTGATCGAGCGGCACGACCTGCGGCGTCGCCCGCAGGCCGCCCAGGAAATCGCGATGCTTCTCCGGGTCGCCGCTGGCGACGGCGCCGAGCGTCAGCCCGTCGAGCCCGCGATCGAGTTCACGCGCGATCGCCTTGCCGATGGCGCCGAGCCCGGCAATGGCGACGCGCTGCGGGGCGCGGCTGCTGCGCATCAGACCACGCGCTCGCGATGCACGCAGCGGCAGTCCATCTCGTAATCGAGGCCTTCCACCGGCGGGCGGTTGAAGTGCCAGGTCAGGCCGTGGCGGAATACGCCGCGCTTGCCGAGCTCGCTCTCCAGGAACGGATGGACGTCGTACACGGTGTAGAGCTGCGCGCCGGTGATGTCGCGCCAGCTGCCGCCGAATGCGCTCATCCGCCTCTCCATCTCGCCGAGCACGAACTTCGCCTTCTCCTGCAGACCCTCGGGGCTGGTGTCGCCGGGCCGCACGATGTGGTCGCGATAATTGCCCTTGCCCTCGGGCGCCTCGCCGCTGCCGGCAATCACGAAGGACGGCGGCGCGTTCTCGGCCGGCACCGTGTAGGAGAAGGCGTAGAAGCTCGGCTCGGCCGGCGGATCGATCTGCGGACAGACGTTGCTGCGCGCGATCGGGTTGATGCCGTCCTTCATGATGCCCCAGTCGACCAGCGTCTGGATGTAGATCTCGTTGAAGGCCTTGAAGCCGTCCTCGGTGAACGGCGCGGGCGAGCGCAGTTCGCAGGCGCCGAACGCGGTCAGCGGACGGCCGGCGGCCTTCAGGATTTCGGCGATCCTGGCGAAGCCCTGCTTCAGCGGCACCGGCTCGGCGAAGCGCACGCGCTCGATGGCGAAGCCGGGCAGCGCGGCGATGCCGCAGGAATATTGAAACACGCCCGGCATGTAGCGATAGCCGCTGTTCGGGGCTTCGACGGTCTCGATCATGGGTCCTCTTTCGGATGTCGCGATAGAAAGCTGGTTGGTCGGTCAGTCCTGCAGCACGCCCAGATAGGCGTCGCGCACGATCGGGTCGGCGAGCAGATCCTCGCCCGAGCCCTCGCGCACGATCCGGCCCATATCCATCACAAAGGCGCGGTGGCACAGATCGAGCGCGATGGTGACGTCCTGCTCGACCAGCAGGATCGAGGTGCCGCCGGCGTTGAGCACGCGCAGCGCGTCGACCAGCTGCTCGACCAGCAGCGGCGACAGGCCGAGCGACAATTCGTCGATCATCAAGAGCTTCGGCGCGCTCATCAGGCCGCGGCCGATCGCGCACATCTGCTGCTCGCCGCCGGACAGCGTCGCCGCCTGCTGGTTGCGGCGCTCGCGCAGTTTCGGGAAGGTGGCGTAGACCCGGTCGAGGTCGCGCCTGATCTCGGCGCGGCCGGCGCTGCGCAGATAGGCGCCCATCATCAGATTCTCTTCGACGCTCATCGCGCCGAACAGCCGCCGGCCTTCCGGGACGTGGACGATGCCGTGGCTCAGGATCTGCGCGGCCGAGCTGCCGGTGATGTCCTGGCCTTCGGAGAGATATCGGCCGGCGCGGACCGGGATCAGCCCGGACAGCGCGCGCATCAGCGTGGTCTTGCCGGCGCCGTTGGAGCCGATCAGCGCGGTGATCTCGCCGCGGCGCACCGCGAGGTCGATGCCCCACAGCACCTGGATTTCGCCGTAGCCGGCGTCGAGGCCTTTGGCTTCGAGGATCAGTTCGTCAGCCATGGTGGGCCGTCCGTTTGGCGTATTGCTGGCCGAGATAGGCCTCGACCACGGCGGGATTGCTGATCACCTCGCGCGGCGCGCCGTCGGCGATGAGCTGGCCGTTGTGCAGCACGACGATGCGGGTGCAGACGTTCAGCACCACCTTCATCAGGTGTTCGATCATCACGATGGTGATGCCGTTCGCCGCGAGCTGATGGATCAGTTTGGTGGCGCGTTCGACCTCGGCGCTGTTGAGGCCGGCATTGACCTCGTCGAGAAACAGCAGCTTCGGCTTCATCGCCAGCGCTTTGGCCAGTTCGAGCCGCTTGCGCATCGCCAGCGTCAGGGTGGCGGCGGACTGATCGGCCTGCGGCTCCAGACCGACGAAGGCCAGATGCTCGCGCGCCGCCTCGCGGGCCGATTTCAGGCTGGCGCCCGGCTGCGAGAACAGCGCCGCGGCGGCGACGTTGTCGAGCGCGGAGAATTCGGCGAAGGGCTGCACGATCTGGAAGGTGCGGGCGAGCCCGAGCCGGGCGGCCTGATAGGTCTTGATCTTGGTGATGTCCTTGCCGTCGAAGCTGACGGTGCCGGAATTCGCCGGGGTGACGCCGCAGATGGTGTTGACCAGCGTGGTCTTGCCGGCGCCGTTCGGCCCGATCAGGCCGAGCACCTCGCCGCCCGACACCGACAGCGAGACGTCGCGCAGCGCCTGCAGGCCGGAGAAATGCCGGGAGACGCCGGTGAGTTGCAGCAGCTCAGACATGCTTCGTCCTCCGCCACAGCCGGTCGACCCGCAGCGAGCTCAGGCCGTGCGGCAGGAACAGCAGCAGCATCACGATCAGCACGCCGAGCACGCCGGTGTGGATGTGGGTGTAGTTGCGCCACACCACCTCCTCGAGGCCGAGATACATGAACGCGCCGCAGGCGACGCCGAGCGGCGAGCCGAGCCCGCCCATCAGCGCCATCACGATCGGCTTGACCGAATACAGGATGTCGAACACGTCGGACGGATCGATATAGTGCACCCAGGCGGCGTAGATGCCGCCGGCGACGCTGACGAAGCAGGCCGACAGGCCGAAGGCGATGCTCTTTGCCAGCGTGGTGTTGAGGCCGACCATGCTGGAGGCGGTCTCGTTCTGGCGGATGCAGTTCAGCGCGAAGCCGAGCTTGGAGTTCGCCACCACGATCACCATCAGCGCGGTGAGCAGCATCACGCCCCACATCGCGTAGAAGAAGAACGTCGCCTCCGCCATCACGCCGGCGCCGGAGGCGAGCGGGATGTTCAGCCCCATGCCGCCGCCGGTGAGGTCGGTGGCGTTGTTGACGACCTCGCGCAGCACCTCGGCGAGCGACAGGCTGGCGATCGCGAAATAATGTCCGCGCAGCCGCAGCAGCACCGCGCCGAGCGCCACCGCGGAGACCAGCGCCAGCAGACCGGCGACCGCCGCCGCCGCCCACAGCGGGAAGCCCTTGCCCATCAGCACGCCGCCGCAATAGGCGCCGAAGCCGAAGAACGCCGCGGTGGCGAAGGACGGATAGCCGGCGAAGCCGCCGACCACGTTCCACGACAGCGCCAGCACCGCATACATGCAGGCGATGGTGCCGAGCCGCAGCGCATAGGCGCCGCCGAACAGCGGCAGAGCCGCGACGCAGGCGATCAGAATCAGAAGGGCGATATTGCTGCGGCTCATTCGAAGCCCTTTCGGCCGACCAGGCCCTGCGGGCGCAGGATCAGGAAGATGATCAACAGCAGGAACGACAGCGTGGTGGCGTGCGCCGGGCCGAAAAAGGCGGAGCCGACGCTTTCGACCAGCGCCAGCAGCATGCCGCCGGCCAGCGCGCCGGACACGCTGCCGAGCCCGCCGAGCACGCAGACCACGAAGGCCTTGCCGAGATAGGCCGTCGAGGTCAGCGGCGAGATCGGGAAGATCAGCGCCATCAGCACGCCGGCGCAACCAGCCAGCGCCGCGCCGAGACCGAACGCGACCGCGTAGATCGAGGGCACATGGACGCCCATCAGCACCGCGGCGTCGCGATCGAGCCGCACCGCGACGATGGCGCGGCCGACCCTGGAGCGGCGCAGCAGCAGATACAGCAGGCCGGTCAGCGCCAAAGCGGTGGCGGTGGCGATCAGCCGGTCGACCGGCACCACCACGCCCTCGAACGACACCGAGCCGAGCGGCGGAATCAGCGTCAGGCGGCGATAGTCGGCGGTGAAGAAATAGATCATCGCGTTGTTCAGGATCAGATCGAGCCCGAAGGTCAGCGTCAGCGTCACCAGCACCGGCGCGGTGATGACCCGGTTGAGGATCAGCCGCTGCACGATGTAGCCGAACACGAAGAACACCGGCGCCGCGACCACGATCGCGTACCACGGCGACAGATGCAGCGACTGGTACAGGCCGAAGGCCAGATAGGCGCCGAGCACGATGAACGAACCGTGGATCAGGTTGATGACGTTGAGCACGCCCCACACCAGCGAAAACCCGATCGCGATGCAGGCATAAAGACTGCCCAGCACCAGCGCGTTGATCAGGATCTGGACGGCTTGCATGAGAGCGGGTTCACTTGGTTGGAGGCGAGGAATGTCGAGATCTGGGATGAAGCGGCGCCGGGCGAGAATTGAGATCGTTCAGCGAAGCCTTTGCCCCGTCATTGCGAGCGCAGCGAAGCAATCCAGAGGCGCCATGCGTGGCATGGATTGCTTCGTCGCTTCGCTCCTCGCAATGACGAGTGGTGGGGCTGGGAGCAGACCGCCGACGCTTACTCGAGGCCGATCTTGAGGTCGCCCTGCTTGATCGCCTGCGGGAACAGCACCACCGGCTTGCCGCCCTGGATCTGGAAGACCGGCGGGTCGAGCGAGTTGATCTGGCCGTTGGCGCCGAACTTGACCGGGCCGAAGAAGGTGACGATGTCCATCTTGGCGAGTTCGTCACGCACCTTGTCGCGGTCGACCGAACCGGCCTTCTCGATCGCGATCTGGAACAGCGCGCCGCACAGTGCCGCCGAAGCATGCGCATAGTCCGGCTCGGCGTTGTACTTGTCCTTGAACAGCTTCACGAAATTGGCGGTGGTGCCGAATATGTCCTTGCCGTCATATTGCGCAGCGGGGTGCCACCAGGCGGCGCTCGAGACGTTCTCGGCGCCCTTGCCGAGCGCGTCGATGAATTCCTGATAGGCCGGGCCGGCGATCATCGAGACCACCGGGGCCTTCATCTGCTGGTCGATCATCTGCTTGCGCACCAGCAGCAGATCGTTGGTGTAGCCGGTGACGAAGATCCATTGCGGCGACTGCGCCTTGATCGACGACAGCGTGGCGGAATGGTCGAGCGTGCCGATCGCGTATTTCTCGAAATACACCACCTCGAAGCCGTTGGCCTTGGCCGACTTCTCCATCTCCTGCGCGATCGCCAGCGGGAACAGATCGTTGCGGGCGAGGATCGCGACCTTCTTGACCTCCGGCACCTTGGCCTTGATCATCTGGGTCAGCGGCGTCGTCAGGGTGTCGTTCGGGGTGAAGGTGCCGAACAGATATTTGTAGCCCTGGTCGTAGACCTGGGACGACGAGGCGGTCGCCGCCAGCGTCGGCACCTTGTGCTTTTCCGACACCGTGCTGGCCGCCTTCGCCGCACCGGAGCCGAACGGCGCGAACAGGAAGTTGACGCTGTTCTGGGTGATGAGCTGCTCGGTCGCCTGCACGGCGCGCGGCGTGTTCGACTGGTAGTCGGTGTAGACGATCTCGACCTTGTACTTCTTGCCGCCGACATTGATGCCGCCGGCCTTGTTGGCCTGCTCGGCCCACAGATTGTAGCCCTGCTGCTGCTTGATGGCTTCCGGCGCCAGCGGGCCGGTGATCGGCAGCGGCGCGCCGATCTTGATGACGTCGTCGGCCGACGCTGCGGATATCTGGGTTCCGGATGCCAGCGCGGCGATGCCGAGCGGGATCGAGAGGCGTACGCAGCGAGCAACCCACGAGTGAAGCATCTGTTGTCCTCCTTGGCGGCCTTGGGTGGGCCAACTCTGCCAAACCATCCATTCGAATAAAAGCATTGAAATTAGAGGTCTCAGATCGAATAATTAGACCGCTAGCCAGCCGCTGCCGGAATCTTCGGCAGCCCCGAAGCCACCGGCCACCGAAGGAACCCGCAGCGATGATCGAGTCGGCGGCGATTCGCTATTTTCGTGAAGTCACGGAATCCGGCTCGATCAAGCAGGCCGCCGCGACGCTGCGGATCGCGCCGTCGGCGATCAGCCGGCAGATCCAGGCGATCGAGGAGGAACTGTCGGTCAAGCTGTTCGAGCGCAACGCCCGCGGCATGACGCTGACCGACGCCGGCCGGCTGGTGTATCGCTACGCGGTCGACAACCGCAGCCTGCTCGACGGCATTCGCGTCAAGGTGCAGGAATTCGAGACCATGCGCCGCGGCCAGATCCGGTTCGCGACCGTCGAAGGCATGCTGGCGAATTTCTTGTCGAACTTCCTGGTCGACCTGTCGGTGGACTATCCCGGCATTCTGGTCTCGACCACGGTGGTGGGCTCGCGCGCGGTCGCCGAGCTGGTCGGGCGCAACGAGGTCGATCTCGGGCTGGTGTTCGGGCGCGCGCCGCGGCGCGACCTGATCGAGCTGGCGCGGATGCGGCAGTCGCTGTGCCTGATCGTCGCGCCCGATCATCCGATGGCGGATCGCGAGTCCTGCTCGGTCAAGGATCTCGAGGGTCTGCGCGTGATCGTTCCCGATCCGTCGTTCGGCATCCGTCAGGAGATCGACCGCGCCTGCGCCAACGCCAAGGTGCGGCTGGAGATCTGCAGCGAGACCAATTCGCTGGCGTTCGCCCAGATGCTGGCGTCGCGCACCGATCTTGCCACCTTCCTGCCGCGCGACACCGCGATGCCGGCGATCGAGGCGGGCCGGCTGGTGGCGGTGCCGCTGCGCGACAAGCGGCTGGAGGCGACGCAGGTGACGCTGGTGCAGCTCGCCACCCGCAACATCTCGCCGTCGTGCCGGATGGTGGCGGACCTGCTGATCGCGCGGATGAAGCGCGCGCGGGAGTGATGCTCCCCCATACGTCATGGCCGGGCTCGTCCCGGCCATCCACGTCTTTCTTGCGGCGTGAGCCCAAGTTCGTGGATGGCCGGCACAAGGCCGGCCATGACGGGTTGTCAGGACGGCGGGAAACTCGACTTTCAGCGACGAAGCGAGCGGCTACGCCGCTTCGTCGCGCATGTGATACCAGCGGTACAGCATGCGCTGGCCGAGCCGGCGGAACGGCTCGAAAGCGTGGGTCGGCAGCGGCGAGGTGAAGATCGGCAGGTCCTGGCCCTTGAAGTGCTGGCCGGCGATCATCTGAGCCATGCGGCGGCCGGCCTGCGCCGAATAGGACACGCCGTTGCCGCCATAGCCGAGCGCGTAGAACAGCTTTTGCTGCGGGTCGGGCCGGAAGATCCGCGGCATCATGTCGTGGCTGACGTCGACCCAGCCCCACCATGAGTAATCGATCTCGATGCCCTGCAGCGCCGGGAATTTGCGATGCAGCCCGTCGATCAGCAATTGCAGGTGCTTCGGATGGTCGGCGTCGGCGCCGGTGATCGAGGAGCGGCTGCCGATCTGGATGCGGTTGTCGGGCAGCAGGCGGTAGTAGTAGCGCAGCGTCCGCGTGTCGGTCAGCACCAGTCTGGTTCTGAAGCCGGTGGCGTCGAGTTCGGCGGCAGTCAGCGGCCGGGTCACGATCGAGTTCGACAGGATCGGCATGCAGCGGCCGCGCAACGCCGGGGTCAGCCCGGGCGCCGTGTAGGCGCCGGTGGCGATGCCGACCGCGCGCGCCCGCACCGTTCCGCCCGGCGTGCGCAGATGCAGCGCGCCGTCGCGGGACTGGATCTCGGCGACCGGGCTGGCGGGATAGACCTTGACGCCGAGATCGCGCGCCATCTGCTGATAGCCGAAGGCGAGCCGGGCCGGGTGCACGCCGGTGCCGAGCGGCTCCAGCACCGCGCCGACGGCTTCGGCTTCATTGAGGTAGTCGCTGCGCAAGCGATCGGCGCCGAGCACGCGCGTCTGCTCGCCGAACACGTCGCGCAGCACCTCGGCCTCGGCGGCGATCTTGTCGAACTGGCGCTGGCGGTGCGCTATGTAGAGATGCCCGCCGCGCTGCGGCTCGCAATCGATCGGGCTCTGCCGGATCAGTTCCTCGAAGGTCTCGAAGCCGTCGCGGATTTCGGCGTGGAGCTGCTTGGCGACGTCGACGCCCCAGCGCGCGATCCATTGCGACCGCGTCAGCCGGCCGGCGGCGTTCTGGCCTTGGCCGCCGTTGCGGGTGCTGCAACCCCAGGCGACGCGATTGGCTTCCAGCACGACCGGCTTGATACCATGTTCGCGCGCCAGAAAGATCGCGCAGGCGAGCCCGGTATAGCCGGAACCGACGATCGCGACGTCGGCGTCGATGTCGGAGGTCACCGGGCCGTCGTCGTCCGGCAGCGGACCGGCGGTGGCGTGCCAGTAGGTCGGCGCGTAGTCGCGATTGTGGCCGGGGCCGTCGCTGACCAGCGGATCGTAATGCGGATCATAGGCCGCCAGCGGCGGTGTCTTGAGCGGCCGATTCATCATGCGGCTCCCTGGGCGGGCAGCGCGGGGCGGTCCTTGCGGAACGCGCTCTTGCTGCAGATCTTGTCGCCGCGGAATCCGAACAGGTCGACGCCTTCGGCCTCGATCCGCGATCCATCCTTTGCGGTCGCGCGAAAAATCCATTCGGAGATGCCGCGGTCGCCGAACACGGCGTGGCGGGTGCATTCCCAACTGACATCCGGAAAGGTCGCGAAGGTGCCCTCGAACGCGGCGCGGACAGCGGCGGTGCCGACGATGCGGCGGCCGCAGGCGTCGGGACCGGCCGCGGCATCGAACACGATGTCGTCGGTCATCGCCGACATCACTCCGGCGCCGTCGTGCCGGTTGAAGGCGTCGAACAACTGTTCCAGCTTGCGCAGTCGCAGCGCATCGAGTGCGGACGTATCGGGAGCAGACGTATCGAGAGTGGACATGAGCGTTCCATCATGGTGGGCGCGCGAGCGTCTCCGTGATGATGGCGCGGATCGGCCGGCAGCTTCGATCGGACGGTGCCACGACAGGCGAGGGCGGCTTAGAACCAGATGCCGCGACGTCTGCGGCCAGAATCGCCGCGACGCCGAACCGCCCAACCGGCGCGGCCAACTGGCCCCGCGAACTGGCCCCGCAAACTGGCCCAATGGCTTGGCTGCGGCTGGACCTTCGCGCGCGAAACACAATCGCCAAGGTGGCGGCATGATCAACATCGCCACCCGCATCGATCCCGCCATCGCGTCCGAGGTCTCGGATGTGATCACCCAATTGCACGGCCGTCACCTGATCGGCAACGCGCTGGTTCCGGCCGTCAACGGCGCCACGCTCGAGGTGCTCGATCCGGCCACCGGCGCGGTGCTGGGCGAAGCGCCGGCCGCGAACACGGACGACGTCGCGCGCGCCGTCGACGCCGCGTCGGCGGCGTTTCCGGGCTGGGCGGCGACGCCGGCGCGGCAGCGCGGCAAACTGATCGCTGAAGCCGCACGCGCCATCGCGGCGAAGTCGGGCGTGCTGGCCGCGGTGCTGGCGCTGGAAACCGGCAAGGCGATCCGCACCGAATGCCGCGGCGAGATCGCCACCGCGATCGATATCGTCACGATGTATGCCGGCCTCGCCTCCGAGCTGAAGGGCGAGACGCTGCCGTTCGATCCGCAGATCCTCACTTACACCAGCCGCGAGCCGCTCGGCGTCGTCGCCGCGATCCTGCCGTGGAACGTGCCGCTGGTGTTGATGATGCTGAAGATCGCCCCGGCGCTGGTGGCCGGCAACACGGTGGTGGTCAAGGCGTCGGAAGAAGCCCCGTTCGCCACCATCGAGATGGCGCGGCTGATGGCCGAACTGCTGCCGGCCGGCGTGCTCAACGTGATCTGCGGCACCGGCCGGGACTGCGGCTCGGCGCTGGTCGAGCATCCCGCGGTCGCCAAGGTGACGTTCACCGGCTCGCAGGCTGTGGGCGAACTGATCTACCAGACCGCCGCGCGAAAAATCATTCCAGTCAGCCTCGAACTCGGCGGCAAGAGCCCGATGATCGTCTATCCGGACGCCGACATGGCGCGCGTCGTCGCCGGCGCGATCGCCGGGATGCGCTTCACCCGGCAGGGCCAGAGCTGCACCGCGGCGAGCCGCATCTATGTGCACAGCAAGCTGATCGACGCGTTCGTCGTCGCGTTGCAGGAGGCGGTGGCGAAGCTCACGATCGGCGATCCGCTCGACGAGGCGACCGACATCGGCACCGTGATCTCGCAGCGGCAGAAGGCGAAGATCGAATCCTATCTGGCGCTCGGCGAGCGCACCGCCGGCGCGCGGGTCGCGCGTTGCGGCGAGCTGCCGCGCGCCAGCCATCTCAAGGATGGCCTGTTCCTGCAGCCGACTATCGTCACCGGCCTGCCGGAGGATAGCCCGCTGATGCGCGAGGAAATCTTCGGCCCGGTGGTCTGCGTGCAGCCGTGGGACGACGAGGACGACGTCATCGCCCGCGCCAATGACAGCGATTTCGGCCTCGCCGCCACGGTCTGGACTCACGACCTGCGCACCGCGCTGCGCGCCGTGCAGCGGCTCGACGCCGGCTACGTCCAGGTCAACCAGAATTTGACGATCCAGCCCAATCTCAGCTACGGCGGGTTCAAGAAATCCGGTCTCGGCAAGGAGGCATCGCTGGAAGCGATGCTCGAACACTTCACCAAGAAGAAGACCGTCGTCATCGACATGCGGTGAACGCTGCCATGCAGGACCTGATCGCCGCGGCGCAGGCGAGTTTTCTCGGCGCGCTGCCGACGCCGGGCGTGATCGCGGCGACGCTCGCGGCGGTGATCGCCGCGGCCTTGCTGCGCGGCTTCACCGGCTTCGGCTTCGCGCTCGCCGCGGTGCCGCTGCTCGGTCTGTTCATGGCGCCGGCGAAAGCCGTGCCGATCGCGGTGGTGCTGCAACTGCTCGGCGGGCTGACGGATTTCCGCCGCGCCGGCCGCGACTGCCACTGGCCGTCGCTGCGCTGGCTGATCGTCGGCGCGGTGATCGGCTCGCCGATCGGCGCGCTGGTGCTCAGCATCGCGCCGGCGCCCATCGCGCGAATTGCGATCGCCACCATCACCGCCGTCGCCGTGGTGATCCTGAGCCGCGGCTTTGCGCTGGCGGAGATTCCGTCGCGGCCGGCCACAGCCGCGGTCGGACTGGCCGCCGGCCTGTTCAACGGCCTCGCCGCGATGCCGGGGCCGCCGGCGGTGGTGTACTACATGTCCGGACCGTTCCGCGCGGCTGCAGCGCGCGCGTCGCTGCTGGTCTTCTTTCTGGCGACCTCGATCACGGCCTTCGCCAGCACCGCCGCGGTCGGGCTGGTCAATGGCGGCATTCTCTGGCTGGCGGCGCTGTCTTTCCCGGCGATGCTGCTCGGCACCAGGATCGGCGAATACGGCTTCCGTCGCGGCACCGAGGCGCTGCATCGCACGGTGTCGATCGCAAGCCTCGGCGGCGTCGCCCTGCTCAGCGCCGCCAAGGGCATCAGCGAGCTGATGTGAGGCTTTCGTCATTGCGAGCCACCGGGTCGGCGCAAAGCGCCGCCCGATGGCAGGCTCCGCGAAGCAATCCAGAAGCGCCGTGCACTGCGCTGGATTGCTTCGTCGCTCCGCTCCTCGCAACGACGGGGCGGGCGCCTCACTACGTCTTCAGATGCCGCGCGATCACCTGGCCGAGCCGCTCGATGCCGACCTCGATGCGGTCGGTGCGGATCGAGGAGAAGCCGAGCCGGAAGCAATGTCGGCTGGCGGTCTCGTCCATCGAGAACACCGCGCCCGGCTCGATCACCACGCCCTGCGCCAGCGCTTCCCGCGCCAGCGCGGTGGTGTCGGTGCCCGGCGGGCAGGTGATCCAGTAATTGGTGCTGCCCGGTCCGCGCGAGAAGCTGCAGTCCGGCAGATATTTCGGCAGCAGCCGGTCCAGAATCTTCGCACGCTCCAGCAGCACGCGGCCGACCTGGGCGAGGTGCGAGCGATAGTGCCCGAGGCCGATGAACAGCGCGGCGACGCGCTGGTTGTTCAGCGGCGGGTGGCGCAGCATCAGCCGCCGCAGCGCCCGCAGCTCGCGGATCACCGGCGCCGGCGCCACCACGTAGCCGAGCCGCAGCCCGGGCGCGAGCGCCTTCGACAGGCTGCCGACATAGAGCACGTTGCTGGCGTGATCGAGGCTTTTCAGCGGCGGCAGCGTTGCCGCCTCGGGCATCAGCTCGCCCTCGTAATCGTCCTCGACCAGCACGACGTCGCCGGTCTCGGCGGCCTTGAGCAGCTCCAGCCGCCGCTGCAGCGGCATCACCGTCGCGGTCGGGCATTGATGGCTGGCGGTGACATAGGCCAGCGCGCAGCTTTGAAAACGCTCGTCCGGCAGCAGCCCCTGCGCGTCGGAGGCGAGCGGGACGACGTCGGGCGTCAGCATCCGGAAGATGTTGCGCGCGTCGGGATAGCCCGGCTCCTCGATGCCGACGCGGGTGCGGTCGTTGATGAACAGCGTCGCGATCAGATACAGCGCGTGCTGCGCGCCGATCGTCATCATGATCTCGTCGGAACGCGCATGGATGCCGCGTCGCGGCAGCACCTGGAGCTGCAACTGCTCGATCAGCGCCGGATCGTCGCCGTCGATCAGGTCGCGCGCCCAGTTGTTGATTTCGGGAACACTCAACGCGGCGCGCGCGGATTCACGCCAGTCGTTGGTCGGAAACAGGCTGGGATCGAACTGCCCGAAGATGAAAGGGTAGGGCTGCGCCTGCCAGTCGGCCGGTTTGACGATGTTGCGGTGCGCCGACGGCTGCACCGCATAGCGCGCGGCCCAATGCGCATCGTCGCGGCTCGCCGCCTCGGCGGGACGGCCGGTGCCGGATGCGACCTTCTTCGACAGGCCGGCGACGAAGTAGCCGCTGCGCTGCCGCGACACCAGGAAGTTCTGGTCGACCAGTTGCTCGTAGGCGATCACCACGGTGTTGCGCGACACCTTGAGCACCGCGGCGAGATCGCGGCTCGACGGCATCCGCATCCCGAGCGGCAGCCGGCCGTCCTCGATCGCGGTGACGATGATCTGGCGGATCTGCAGTTGCAGAAACGAGCCGCCGCGATCCATCCCGCGGAATAAGGCGCCCCAGAACAGCGTGTCGCTATTGACTAATGATGCGGCATTCGCCGAGGCATTTGCCGAACGATCGAGCGCGCCGTTGCGAGCGGCGTCCTGATAAGTGAGCTGTGCGAGCTTTCCCAAGACGATATAACCTGTCGGTATAACCTGTCAGCGCAGCGGATCCGTTGGAAGCCGGAAATCCGAGTATGTCGGTTTGAGATTGATAAGCAAGAACTCTGCCATCGAGCCCAGCGCTGGGCGGATGGCGCTGGCTCCATTCGTGCGGGGCATCTGGCGCTAGTGCGGCCGGGTGGTTCGCTTCACGCTCGCAACTGCAAGTTCGAAAGGCTCAGCAGCGTGAACCACGATACCGTCGTCTATTCGGCCCGCAGCATCATCACGATGAACCCGTCGCGTCCGACTGCTACGCATGTTGCGGTGCGAGACGGGCGGATCGTCGCGACCGGCACGGCGGACGAACTGTGCGCCGGCGGCGCGCGGCTCGACGATCGCTTCGCCGACAAGGTGCTGATGCCGGGCTTCGTCGAGGGCCACAGCCACATCATGGAAGGCCTGATGTGGCAGCTTCCCTATATCGGCGCGTTCGACCGCCGCTCGCCGGAAGGCCGCATCGTGGCCGGCGTCGCCGATATCGACGCCATCGTCGCGCGGCTGCAGCAGGCCGAAGCTCAGTTGCAGGAACCCAACGCGCCGCTGTTCGCCTGGGGGTTCGATCCGCTGCATATCGGCGGCAAGATGCTGACGCGGCAGGATCTCGACCGGGTCTCGACGACGCGGCCGGTGATCGTTGTCCACGCCTCGTTCCACATCAACAACGTCAACACCACGACGCTGGAACGCGCCGAACTGCTGCACGCCACCAACACTTCCGGCGTCGTCGCCGGCGCCGACGGCCTCGCCAGCGGCGAACTGCAGGGCATCCCGGCGCGGATGCGGCTGTTTCGTTCGCTCGGCAACAATCCGCAGACCGGCAACATCACCGCCGCCGACGTCGCGCGCTACGCGGCCTCGTGCTGCGTGCAGGGCGTCACCACGGTGACCGATCTGCACAACGACATGTCCGACCAGACCGTCGATGTGTATCGCACCGCGACCGAGGCCGCGGATTTCGGCATGCGATTAGTTCCGGCGCTGGCGGCGGTGTCGCACACGCCGGAGCAGGGCGTCGCCAAGATCGCGGCGTTGCGCGAAGGCGGCAACGACAGGCTGCACTACGGCATCGTCAAGCTGGTGGTCGACGGCTCGATCCAGGGCTTCACCGCGCGGCTGCGCTGGCCCGGCTATCACAACGGCGCCGCCAACGGGTTGTGGTACATCGCGCCCGAGGAACTGCCGCGGATCGTCGGCGCGTATCACCGCGCCGGCATCCAGCTCCACATCCACACCAATGGCGACGAGGCCACCGAGCTCGCGCTCGACGCCATCGAGGCGGCGCAGATCGAAACGCCGCGGCCGGACCATCGCCATACGCTGCAACACTGCCAGATGGCCGACGCCGCGCAGTTCCGGCGGATGAAGGCGCTCGGCGTCTGCGCCAATTTGTTCGCCAACCACGTCTACTACTGGGGCGACTCGCATTACGATCTGACGATGGGCCCGGAGCGCGCCGCAAGGCTGGACGCCACCGGCACCGCGCAGCGGATCGGCGTGCCGTTCGCGATCCATTCGGACGCGCCGGTGACGCCGCTGGCGCCGCTGTTCACCGCGTGGTGCGCGGTCAACCGCGTCACCTCGGGCGGTCGCGTGCTCGGCCGCGACACCGAGGCGCTGACCGTGGAGCAGGCGCTCGCGGCGATCACCATCGGGGCGGCCTATACCTTGAAGATGGATCATCTGGTCGGCAGCATCGAGACCGGCAAGTTCGCCGATTTCGTCGTGCTCGAAGACCACCCGTTGGAAGTCGCGCCGGAGCGGTTGAAGGATATCGCGATCTGGGGCACCGTCGTCGGCGGCGTCGTCCGGGAGGCGCCCCGCGCATGACGAGACCGTCCGCGACCACTCCAGTCACAGTGATCGGCGGCTTTCTCGGCGCTGGCAAAACCACCTTCGTCAATCATCTGCTCGCCACCGGCAGCCCGCGCACCGCAGTGCTGGTCAATGATTTCGGCGAGATCAACGTCGACGCGACGCTGATTGCGAGCCACGACGGCAGCACGATGACGCTGACCAATGGCTGCATCTGCTGCAGCATCGGCACCGGCTTCATCGACACGATGTGCAAGGTGCTCGACGCGCCGGTGCCGTTCGAGCGCATCGTGATCGAGGCCTCGGGCGTCGGCGATCCGTGGATGATCGCCGAGATCGCGCTGATCGAGCCGAGCTTGCGGCTCGACCGCGTCGTCGTCCTGGCCGATGCCAGCCGGATCGCGCAACTGATCGACGACGTTCGCGTCGGCGACACCGTGCGCGGGCAGTTCGCGCAGTGCGACGTCGTGCTGCTGAACAAGAGCGATCTGGTCGAGGCCGAAGCGCTCGCCGCGGCGCGCGCCGCGTTGCTGGCGCTGAAGCCCGGCCTGCGCATCATCGACACGTCGCGTGAATCGCTGCCGACGCTGGCATCGCTCGACGCCGGCGCAGCGACCTCCGCGTTTCGCGCCGACTCGCCCGACACAGCGCCGCGTGATCACGGCGCCGCGTTCCGGAGCTGGGCCTATCGCCGCGACGGCGCGTTCGATCGCGACCGGATCGCCGGCGCATTGGCGGCGCTGCCGCCCGCGCTGCTGCGGCTGAAGGGCTCGTGCCGGCTCGACGGCGAGGCCGGCGCGAAGGTGTTCCAGATGGTCGACCGGGCGTGGTCGCTGACGCCGCCCGCGCCGGACCAGCCGGACTCGCCGGGCATCGTGCTGGTCGGCGTCGGCACCAGCGAGCTGCCGCCGCCGGCGGTGCTCGACGCAATCCTCGATCGCGCGCTGGCGTCCGGAGCGTCGTCATGAGCGCCGCCCGTCTCGTCGTTTTGCCGATGCGCACGGCGTGCGCATCGATCGTCCTCGCCCTCGAACCTTCACAGCGGAGTTGAAATCCATGAAGTTGACGAAGCGAACCTTTGTTATCGGCTCCCTCGGAGGGCTCGCGATGCTCGGCCTGCCGGCCGATCTGCGCGCGCAGCAGGCTGGCGGCGGCACGCTGGTGATCGGCTCGACGCAGGTGCCGCGGCACTTCAACGGCGCGGTGCAATCGGGCATCGCCACCGCGCTGCCGAGCACCCAGATCTTCGCCAGCCCGTTGCGCTTCGACGACAACTGGAATCCGCAGCCTTATCTCGCCAAATCCTGGGAGGTCGCGCCGGACGGCCTGTCGATCACGCTGAAGCTGGTCGACGACGCGGTGTTTCACGACGGCAAGCCGGTGACCTCCGAGGACGTCGCGTTCTCGATCATGACCATCAAGGCGAACCACCCGTTCAAGACCATGCTGGCCGCGGTCGACAAGGTAGAGACGCCCGATCCCAAGACCGCGGTGATCAAGCTGTCGCATCCGCATCCGGCGCTACTGCTGGCGATGTCGCCGGCGCTGATGCCGATCCTGCCGAAGCACGTCTATGGCGACGGCCAGGACGTCAAGTCGCATCCGGCCAACCTCAAGCCGGTCGGCTCCGGCCCCTACAAGCTCGCCGAATACAAGCAGGGCGAATACTACACGCTGGAGAAGTTCGACAAGTTCTTCATCCCGGGCCGTCCGAAGCTCGACAAGATCGTGGTGCGGCTGATCTCCGATCCGAACGCGCTGATGGTTTCGGCCGAGCGCGGCGAGGTTCATGCGGTCCCGTTCGTCACCGGCGTGCGCGACATCGACCGGCTGGAGAAGTCGAAGAACCTCAAGGTCGTCGACAAGGGCTTCGCCGGTCTCGGCGCGCTGAACTGGCTCGCCTTCAACACCAAGAAGAAGCCGCTCGACGACGTTCGCGTCCGTCAGGCGATCGCCTATGCGGCCAATCGCGACTTCATCGTCAACAAGCTGATGGGCGGCAAGGCGATGCCGTCGACCGGGCCGATCGCGCCGGGCTCGCCGCTCGAGGAGAAGAACGTCCAGCTCTACAAGTTCGACGTCGCCAAGGCCAACAAGCTGCTCGACGAGGCCGGCCTCAAGCCGGACGGCAACGGCGTCCGCGCCACGCTGACGATCGACTACCTCCCGGGCAGCGACGAGCAGCAGCGCAACGTCGCCGAATACATGCGCTCGGCGCTGAAGCGCGTCGGCCTGAATCTCGAGGTTCGCGCCGCCCCGGACTTCCCGACCTGGGCGCAGCGGGTCTCGAACTTCGATTTCGATCTGACGATGGACTCGGTCTACAACTGGGCCGATCCGGTGATCGGCGTCGACCGGACCTATCTGACCTCGAATATCCGCAAGGGCATCATCTGGTCGAACACCCAGCAATATTCCAACCCGAAGGTCGACGAGATCCTCGGCAAGGCGGCGGTCGAAACCTCGCCGGAGAAACGCAAGGCGCTGTATTCGGAGTTCCAGAAGATCGTCGTCGACGAGGTTCCGGTGTTCTTCATCAACGCCGTGCCGTTCCACAACGCCTTCGCCAACGGCCTCGGCGGGCTGCCGACCACGATCTGGGGCGTCGTCTCGCCACTCGACGAACTGCACTGGGTCACTCCGCCGAAGACCTGAACCCAACCGGGTAGACAGACAGCACCATGACGCTCCTCACCCATCTTTTCGGAAAACTCGCCAACGCCGCGGCGCTGCTGCTCGCGGTGCTGGTGCTGAATTTCTGCCTGATTCATCTTGCACCGGGCGATCCGGTGCAGGTGATCGCCGGAGAGATGGGTGGGGCGTCGGCGGAAGTGATCGCCGAGCTGCGCGCCAAATACGGTCTCGACGACAGCCTGTTGCAGCAGCTCTTCACCTATCTCGGCAAGGTCGCCCACGGCGACTTCGGCTATTCCTATTACTTCAACCAGCCGGTGCTGAGCCTGATCGGGCAGCGGCTGCCGGCGTCGCTGTATCTGGCGCTGTCGTCGCTGCTCACC
Organism: Rhodopseudomonas sp. NSM; assembly: GCF_052445935.1. Classification (NCBI taxonomy): domain Bacteria; kingdom Pseudomonadati; phylum Pseudomonadota; class Alphaproteobacteria; order Hyphomicrobiales; family Nitrobacteraceae; genus Rhodopseudomonas; species Rhodopseudomonas sp. NSM. The sequence continues at coordinate 198,305 of NZ_JBQTCH010000010.1, forward strand.
GCGGTGGTGATCGGCACGCTGCTCGGCGTGGTCAGCGCGCGCCGCCCGAACGGGCTGCTCAGCCACGTCGTCACGGTGCTGTCGTTGACCGGCTATGCGGCGCCGATCTTCTGGACCGGCCTGATGCTGCTGTTGCTGTTCGGCTCGGTTTGGCCGGTGCTGCCGGTCAGCGGCATGGCGGACGTGGTCAATCCGAAGACCGGCTTCGCCTATGTGCTCGACGTCGCGACCCATCTGGTGCTGCCGTCGCTGACGCTGGCGCTGGTGTTCATCGCGCAATATTCGCGGCTGGCGCGCGTCAACATGATCGACGTGCTCTCTGCGGACTACGTCCGCACCGCCCGCGCCAAGGGCCTGCCGGAACGCGTGGTGATCTTCAAGCACGCGCTGCGCAACGCGCTGATCCCGATCGTCACCGTGGTCGGCCTGCAGTTCGGCAATCTGTTCGCCGGCGCGGTGCTGGTCGAGACGGTGTTCAGCTGGCCCGGCATGGGGCGGCTGGTGTTCGACTCGATCCTGCGCCGCGACTATCCGACGCTGATGGCGGTGCTGTTCTTCTCCGCGGTGATGGTGATCGCCGCCAATATCATCACCGACCTGGTGTATCGCCTGGTCGATCCACGAATCCGCGCGGGGGCCCGATGAGCACGCTCGACCAGACGCTGATCGTGGCGCAGGCCGCGCCGCCGCCCGCGGCGCCGGGCGCACTGCCCGCCGCCAAAGCGGTGTCGCCGGCCAGCGCCGCGTTTCGTCAATTTCTCAAGAGCCCGTCCGGCGTCGCCGGCGCGGTGCTGCTGATCGTTCTGGTGTCGGGGACGCTGTTCGGGCCGTGGATCTATCCGCTCGACCCCTTGGAGATCGTCGGCCTGCCGTTCACGCCGCCGTCCGCCGATGCGTGGCTCGGCACCGACTATCTCGGCCGCGACGTGCTGGCGGGGCTGGTCTATGGCGGCCGCGCGACGCTCACGGTCGGCGCCGTCGCGGCGCTGATCACCATCGCCATCGGCGTGACGGTCGGTTCGCTGGCGGGCTTCTTCGGCGGCTGGATCGACAGCCTGCTGGTCAAGATCGCCGAATTCTTCCAGGTCCTGCCGCCGCTGTTGTTCGCGATGGTGCTGGTGACGCTGTTCGGGCCGAAGCTCATGACCATCACGCTGGCGATCGGCGCGGTGAGCTGGACCTCGGCGGCGCGGCTGACGCGCGCGGAATTCATGCGGCTGCGCGATCTCGATTTCATCAAGGCGTCGCGCGCCGCCGGCGCCGGCAATCTGCATCTGATCCTGCGGGTGGTGCTGCCCAACGCGCTGCCGCCGATCATCGTGTCGGCGACGCTGGCGATCGGCGTCGCGATCCTGTTCGAGGGCGGGCTGAGCTTCCTCGGGCTCGGCGATCCCAACACCATGAGCTGGGGCCTGATGATCGGCCAGAACCGCAACTACGTGCTCGACGCCTGGTGGGCGGTGACCTTCCCGGGCGCCGCGATCTTCCTGTCGGTGCTGGCGATCAGCCTGGTCGGCGACGGCATCAACGATGCGGTCAATCCGCGGCTGCGACGGAGATGACGATGGTGCCGGTACTCGAAGTCGACAAGCTCAGCGTCAGCATGACCAATCGCGACGGCGATCTCGTCCCGGTGCTGGAGAATCTGTCGTTCAGCATCGACAAGGGCCGCACCATCGCGCTGGTGGGCGAGAGCGGCTGCGGCAAAAGCATGACCGCGCTGGCGATCATGCGGCTGTTGCCGGAAGGCTTCGTCATCACCGGCGGTCGCGTCCTGCTCGAGGGCGAGGACGTCTTGGCAGTCCGCAACAGGCGTATGCGGGCGCTGCGCGGCGACGCGATGTCGATGGTGTTCCAGGAGCCGATGACCGCGCTCAACCCGCTCTACACCGTCGGCGACCAGATCGCCGAGGTGCTGTATTATCACCGCCGGATGAGCCGCAAGGACGCCGGCGAGCAGGCCGTGCAGTTCCTCAAGGCGGTGCAGATCCCGGCCGCCGAGCAGCGCGCCAAGGCCTATCCGCATCAGTTGTCCGGCGGCATGCGGCAGCGGGTGATGATCGCGATGGCGCTGGCCTGCAAGCCGAAGCTCCTGATCGCCGACGAGCCCACCACCGCGCTCGACGTCACCGTGCAGGCGCAGATCTTCGATCTGCTGGCCAAGCTGCAGGACGAGACCGAGACCGCGATCGTGCTGATCACCCACGATCTCGGCGCGGTCGCTGAACTCGCCGACGACATCGCCGTGCTGTATGCCGGCCGCTGCATCGAGACCGGGCCGTCGCACGAGATCGCCGCCGCGCCGCGCCATCCCTACACCCGCGGACTACTCGCCTGCGTGCCGCATCTCGCGGTCGGCGTGGCGAAACCGCCGCAATGGATCGATCTCGGCGAGATCCCCGGCATGGTGCCGTCGCTCGGGCAGCGCGGGCCGGACTGCGCCTTCCTGCCGCGCTGCGCCAATGCCCGCGACGTCTGTCGGTCGCGGCCGCAGCCGCCGCTCGACGCGGTCTCGACCGGGCACGCGGTGTCGTGCTGGCGCGCCGAGGAGATCGCGGCATGATGATTCACGAAGACCTGCGGCCCGACGACGCCAGCCCCTATCTGCTCGACGTCAACGATCTCGTGGTGCATTTCCGCACCGGGCGGAAGCGGCCGTGGGGCAAGCCGTCCTTCGTCCACGCCGTTGACGGCGTCAGCTTCCGGGTCCGGCGCGGCACCACGTTTGGCATCGTCGGCGAGAGCGGCTCGGGCAAGTCGACCACCGCGCAGGCGATCATGCGGCTGGTGCCGTCGACCTCGGGCCAGATCGTGTTCCGCGGCGAGGACATCATGCCGCTCAGCGGCGAGCCGCTGCGGCAGGTGCGCCGGCATGTGCAGATCGTGTTTCAGGATCCGTTCTCGGCGCTCGATCCGCGCCGCCGCGCCGGCGACCAGATCCGCGAGCCGCTCGACCTGCTGCAGATCGGCACCAGCCGCGAACGCGACGAGCGGGTGCGGCAATTGCTGGCCGAGGTCGGGCTGCCGCCCGAGGCCGCCGACCTGTTTCCGCATCAGTTCTCCGGCGGCCAGCGCCAGCGGCTGTGCATCGCCCGGGCGCTGGCGCCCGAACCCGAACTGATCGTCTGCGACGAGGCGGTCTCGGCGCTCGACGTCGCGATCCAGGCGCAGATTCTCAATCTGCTGAAGAAGCTGCAGCGCGAGCGCGGGCTCACCTACATCTTCATCTCGCACGACCTCGGCGTGATCCAGCAATTCTGCGACGAGATCGCCGTGATGTATCTCGGCAAGATCGCCGAGCAGGCGCCGGCCTCGGCGCTGTTCACCGGGCCGCGGCATCCCTACACGTGGTCGCTGGTGTCGGCCGCGGTGCCGCCCGGGCCGCTGCGCGACGAACTGAAGGCGAAGTATCTGGTCAAGGGCGAGCCGCCGTCGCCGGTCGATCCACCGCCCGGCTGCCGCTTCGCGCAGCGCTGCCCGTTCACGATCGAGCGTTGCCGCGAGGAATTGCCGTTCCTCGATGCGACCGGGCCGGAGCACTACGTCGCGTGCCATCGCAAGGACGAACTCGGCGTGCCGGATTTCGCGCCGCGCGTCGCCAGCGGGCCGATCGGTTAGTTACAACGCATCCTCATCGTCATTGCGAGCGAAGCGAAGCAATCCAGCGGCTCCGTGCACGGAGCTGGATTGCTTCGTCGCTGCGCTCCTCGCAATGACGGCTCGGATTGACGACTACGCCGTGGCGTCGAGAAGCGCCTTGCTCATGTCGCGGTCGGCCTTCAGTGTCGCGAGATTGGCGGTGTAGCTGTATTTGGCGACCATCTGGCCGATCAGTTCCTGCGCCAGATCGACATCGGGTGCCGCGACCATGCCGTCTTCATTGGCGAACGGCGCCTGCGGATCGGAGACCGCGATCTTGCCGGGCGCCGTCGTGGTAACGCTGGTCCGGGTGCCACTGCCGGGGACGGCGGTCTGATTGACCTGCATCGGCCTGTACGCCTGCGGCGCGCCGGCAGGCACCGTGCCGTTCGCCGCCGGCAGCGCGCCGGTGGACTGCTGATTGGCGATGTTGCTGGCGGAGACTTCGAGCCGCCTTGTCGCGGCCTTCAGGCCGGAGACGGCGATCGCGGAAATGCTGGACATGACGCACTCGCAGCGGTGGAGGCGGCAAACCTAACGCGCCTCGCGCAACGATCCGTTGACCGCCCGCCGACAATGCGAGCGATCCCGTTAAGCCTCCGTCAGCCATCGCCGGCGGATCAGGCTGTGCCGGTCGCTGTCTTGCCGGGCGCCGTCTGCGGACGGCGGCGAAGCTTGCGGCGCGCCCACAGCACCACGCCGGAGACCAGCAGGCCGAACAGCACCACGGAGACGATCACGTTGAGCGCCCCCGAGATCAGCGCCGACCAGTTGCCTTCGTGCAAGAGCCGCGGCCAGTTGCGCGGCAGCGGCGTGACGCCGTCCGCGGCGAAACTGTAGGCGCGCAGTTCGCCGCCCTCGTAGATCCGCGCCATCAGCCGTCCGCCGCGATTGGCGATCATCGACAGATGAGCGACGTCATGCGACTGCGCGACCGCGCGGACGGCATCGGCGAGCGGCAGCGGAGCCAGGGCCGCCGCCGGCGGCGGGGCGCTCTGCAGCGTCAGCCCGAATGCCAGAAACAGGCCGGTGATCGGGCTCAGCAGCAGCAGCGGCAGCGTGAACCAGGCCGCGCCCTTGTGCCATCCGGCGAGGCTGTTGCGCAGCCGCGGCAGGCCCATCAGGATGCCGAGGGCCATCACCACGACCAGCGCGATGGTCGAGGAAATCACCAGCCACTCGTAGCCGAGCAAACGCTCGTGGGTGCGCCGCGCCCACAGCAGCACATCGCCGAGCGGATCCGACGCCGTCGCCGCCTCGCCGGTGGCGAGGTCGATCGCCGGCGCGTTGACGCCCATCAGGCGCATCTGCTGTCCGCTGGCGTTGATCGCCAGACCGCGCGCCTTGCCGGCGGGATCGTGGCGCTGCAGCAAGCCGGTGATGCGCTCGGCGTCGACCATGCCGGCCGGCAGGCCGCGACTCTGGATGATCGGTTCGACCGACAGGATCAGCCCGGTGAAGATGATCGCGATCAGCGGCAGCGCGAACACCAGAGTGGTCCAGCGGTGCAGCTTGAGGAGCAGGGCGTTGTTCATCGGATATCCAATCTTCAGCGATGGTGCGAGCAAGGGGGGCGGCGCGTCGCGGATCCCGATCCGCCGCTGCCGCGTCCCGGTGCTCTGCACAGAGGGTCTAGCGCCGCCAACCTATCGGGCCGCTGACAAACGTCGGACCGCTTGCCTGGGGTGTGAAATCATCATGGCTTCCGGGGCCGTGGCGAGCGGCGCTTGCCGTCGATGAATCGGCCGCGGCTTCGGGCCACGCGCGAATCACTTGGTCGCGCCGATGTGCGTTGCGGCGAATCATCTGCGTGCATCGCAGTGATTTGTCCGGAATGTCCCGGACGGAGCGTGTCGAACTAACTGACAACGGCGTCTCGGCACTCAGGTCGAGCGACGAGGTCGCAATGAGGGCGATGTCGCTGCCGCTTTCCGCTCGACGGTTGCGACCGCGCCGGCTGCCGGCTTCGCGTGTTCCCCGCCGTGTTTGAAATCCGCCCGTTTTGCCAGACCGATAGGCATCGGTATCGTGCCCGGTGCAAGGTCGTGCGAAGCGGATCGCGGGCGCACTTCGCCATGTTCCGTCAGATTTTTCGCCTGCTTCCGCCCGGCTTCATTCGCCCGGCATTTAGTCTGATTAAACTTGTCCCTGTTGAAATTCCCGAGTGTTGCTACGATGCTGCAGTTAAGATCGGAATCGTGCAAAACCAACTGGTATGGAGGTAGTATGCGCTCCTCAACGATGATCCTGCTGGGCTCCGTCGCCCTTGTTGCTGCACTCGCGGTCAGCGATCGCATCGGCGGTCCGCGCGCCATGCTGATCGAACCGGCCATCGCTGCGACGCCGGTCGCTCCGCCGCCGCCCCCGGCATTTCGCACCGTGACGTCGTCGTCGTGCCCGGCGAACGGCTGCCCGACCACCTGCGAAGCCGATGAAGCGCTGATCTCGGCGATCTGCATCGGCTCCACCGGCGCGAAATTCAGCGACAATCTTCTGATCGAGAACGGACAGATCACCGCGAGCTGCGGCCCGTCCTCGACGGCCATCGTGGTGTCCTGCGCCCGCAAATAAGCGCCGCCGGCACTTCTCAAAGGGGGCTGCGCGGTCGGGTGTCCGACGCGGAGCCCTCTGCAGTATCAAGGGTCAAACCGATGCAAAAATGGTTCATCGCACTCGCCGTTGCGGTGCTGATCGTCGTCGGCTTCGCCGCCGGACCGATGTCCGTCGTCGTCGCTTTCCTGTCGTTCTGGGTCACGCTGTATCTGGTCTGGGCCTACGAACTCGGCTTCAAGGACACCTGGGCGCGCTACGGCCTCAACCGCGTCAAGCCGCCGTTCTGGGCCGAAGAGAACAAGGCGTGGTTCTATCCGATCTTCGGCGATCGCGTGAAAGTGGTGAAGGCGGCCGCGGTGGCGCTGCTGATCGTCGCGTTCAGCCTGATGCTGCCGGTGTCGGTGGTGCGGATCGCGACGCTGATCGTGCTGGCCTGGTACGTCACCGAGATCTATCGGGCGCAGAAGAGCGTCGATCAGCTCGATCGGGCGCGGTTCAACTAAGTCCCGCCCCGGCGCCCGATTGGTGATTTCTCCGCTCGGGCGCCGCGCGCGTCGTGCTGAGTAGCTCCCGTCCTGACTGGCTCCCGTCGGGGCGAGCCTCGACGGGAAGCGGAATCGCGTCGGCGTCGATGCGGCCCGTCCTTCGAGGCTCGCTTAGCCGGTGCGTCGGGTGCTCATGCCTCGGGATGCTGCTGCCCGGGGATGCTGCTGCCTCGGGATGACGTCCTGCGTGCGGGATGCGCGCGGCATTCGGATTAGCCATTTTGTCAAACGGCGCACGCTTCCACTGGACGGCGCGCGCGATTTGGTCATCAATACATCGATAGATCACGATCGATAGCAACGGCGTTTGCGGCCCGGGGGGAGATTGAAATGGCAGACAAGGACTCATCCGACGTCATCCTGAACATGATGTCGAAGAACCTCGAGCAGGCGCGCGGCGCGATGAACAACTATCTGCAGTTCATCGAAAAGAGCCTGTCGGTGTCTCCGATGGGAACCAGCAGCCAGGCCAACACGCTCAAGGGCTATGTCGAACGCAACGTCCAGGCGACCTTCGACTTCTCAGAACAGCTGCTGCACGCCAAGGACTTCCAGGACGTCGTCCGGATCCAGACCGAGTTTCTGCAGACCCAGTTCCGGGTGCTGACCGATCAGGCCAAGGACGTGGTCGAGCTGACCAAGCCGACGGTGATCGTTCCGCGCGACGGTTAGCGCATCCCCGGTCGCGATCCGCCACCGCCTGCCGGAGGCGCGGTGGAACGAAACCAGCGCGGCCGACTTGCTGAAGGCTCCGGCAAGTCGTTCACTTATTCGGCACGTATTTGGACAGGCGCCATGCTGAAATCAGTTGTCACCCTTGCGGCCATGCTGCTGCTGGTCTCTGCGGCGCAGGCGCAGTCCGGCCGCCCGGATCCGGGCTGCGGCCGCGACGTCTCGCGGTTCTGCCGCGCGGTGATGGACCAGGGCGACGGCGTCATCCTGGCCTGCCTGCAGAAGAACCGCGCGCGGCTGAGCAAGGCCTGCGCCAAGGTGCTGACCGACAACGGCCAGTAACGGCTCGGTTCAGGTCGAGCCGCCGCTGACACCGGCGACTGGCAGCACCTCGGTGCCGGTGGTGCGATCCGGCGACTCGTCCTTCCATCGCACCGATCCGAACGGCCGCTCCAGCATCCGGCGAACCCGGATCGGGTCCGATCCGCGATGGAACGCCATCGCGCGCTGATGCAGATTGCGATCGTCCTGGGTCGAGCGGTTGCGCTGCCGCAGATAGTCCAGCCAAGTCGGGCAGTGATAGCGCTCGGTCCACAGTTCCGGGTCGGCGATGTCGCGCGCGATCGACCAGCCATAGGCGCCGTTGCGCTGGCGGCTGAGCTGCACCTGCTGCATCACGCCGTGAAACGCCCGGGCGTCGTCCTGATCGATGCGATATTCGATCTCGACCACCAGCGGTCCGCTGCGCGGGGTCAGCGCCAGCCGGACTTCGGGATCGGCCAGAAGATCGGCGTCCTCGATCTGGGTGCCGACCGACGGCATCCGCAACCACAGCCCGAGCAGCGGCGAGACGACCATCACGCCGGCCGAGATCAGCATCGACGGCGCGACGCCGGACAGGTCGGCGACATGGCCCCAGACCCAGCTTCCGATCGCAATGCCGCCGGCGATCGAGGCCTGAAACGCCGCCAGCGAGCGTCCCGCCACCCAGCGCGGCGCCGAGAGCTGCACGCCGATATTGAACAGCGCGATCGCCAGCATCCACACCGCGCCCGCAATCACCAGCGCCGCGGCGGTGAGCAGCGACCAGCGGCTCAGCGCGACCGCCGCCATCGCCACGCCCATGATCAGCGCGCAGCCGCGGATCGCGGCCTCGCTGCTCAGCCGCTCGCGCACCAGCCCGACATTCAGCGCGCCGATCACCGCGCCGACGCCGAACGCGCCGAGCAGGATGCCGTAGGTCTCGGCGCCGCTCTTCAACAGATCGCGCGCCACCAGCGGCATCAGCGCCAGCACCGACGAGCCGGCGATGCCGGTGATCAGCGTCCGCGCCAGCACGATGCGGATCGAGGGCGAGTTGGCGATGTAGCGCACGCCGGTGACGATCGCGCGATTGAGCCGCTCCGGCGGCAGCCGCGGCGGCTCGTTGACCCGCCGCCACAGGAACAGCGCCGCCAGCAGCGGCAGATACAACAGCGCATTCGCCGCGAACGCCGCGACCGCACCGGCGGTCGCCACCACGATGCCGCCGAGCGCCGGGCCGAAGCTGCGGGCAATGTTGTAGCTGATGCCGTTCAGCGCCACCGCCGCGGGCAGCGCCTCGCCCGGCACCTGCTCGCTGACCGCGGCCTGCCAGGCCGGGCCGAACAGCGCCATGCCGGTGCCGATCACGAAGCAGAAGGCGAGCAGGATCTCCGGCGTCACCAGGCCGAGATGCGCCAGCACCGTGAGCGTCGTCGCGCCGCCGAGGCCCAGCATCAGCGACGCCAGCCCAACCAGGCGACGGTCATACATGTCGGCGATCGCGCCGGCCGGCATCGCCACCAGCATGATCGGCAGCATCAGGGCGGTCTGCACCAGCGCCACCTTGTCGGCCGAGGAGGCCATCTGGGTCATCGCCCAGGCGGCGCCGACGCCGTTGATCATCAGGCCGAGATTGGACAACAGGCTTGCCAGCCAGATCCGCCGGAACAGCGGATGGCGCAGCGGCGCCGCGAAACCGCCGGCGGAGAATGCGCCTCGCTTCGACCCGCCCGTCATCAAAGCCCTTCCATTCGACGCCATCCCCGCCGCCTGCGCCGATTTTCGGCGCTTGCCTGCAGTGATGCCCGCGAAACTCCGGGCCTGTCCAGTGGCAACGCGGGCCGGCGCAATGATCGGCCGGTTCAAACGGGGGTGAATCGGGCGCCGGCATGCCGGATCTCCGACAACCGCGTCACTGTGGCCGAACTCACTGAACAGGCCTTTCCGGCGCCCGGTTCGCTTCCTAGCTTCAGAGACTGTGGAACCCGCGACAAGGAACGAGCCGTGAGCATCGCCGAAGTCCACGACATTGCCGATCGCCGCGCGCCGCTGGTTCCGCCGACGCCGCCGCGCGCGCCGGACGATATCTCCGCGCTCGGCCGGCTCGCGGCGATCCGCCGCAATGCGATCGCGAGCTGGGGTGCGCGCGCCTATCAGGACGACATCGTCAAGGGCCGGTTCTTCAACCACGCCAGCTACATTCTCAATACGCCCGATGCGATCCGGCATGTGCTGGTCGACAATGACGAGAACTACACGCGCACCGCGACCGGCATCCGCGTGCTGCAGCCGATGCTCGGCGAAGGCCTGCTGCTGGCGCAGGGCCGCGCCTGGAAGCATCAGCGCCGCACGCTGGCGCCGGCGTTCACGCCGCGCGCGGTCGGCACGCTGGTGCCGCATATGATCTCGGCCACCGAGGAGGCAGTCGCCGAACTGCAAGCGAGCGCCGGCACGCCGGTCGACCTGCGCGAGAGGATGCAGCATCTGGCGCTCGAGATCGCCGGGCGGACGATGTTCTCGTTCGAGATGGGCAGCCACGGCAAGGCGCTGCGCGACTACGTCATCGAATACGGCACCAGACTCGCGAGCCCGCGGTTTCTCGACCTGCTGCTGCCGCTCGGCTGGCCGACGCCGCAGGATATTTCCCGCGCATTCTTCCGCCGGCGCTGGACGAGGTTCGTCGGCGAACTGATCGCCGCCCGCCGCGCCGCCGGCAAGAGCGAGGGCGCGCCGCCGCGCGATCTGTTCGACCTGATGGTCGCGGCGCGCGATCCCGAGACCGGCGAGGCGTTCTCCGACGATCAGCTCGGCGATCAGGTCGCCACCATGATTCTCGCCGGCCACGAGACAACCGCGACCGCGTTGTTCTGGGCGCTGTATCTGCTGGCGCTCGATCCGCAGACCCAGGACGACCTCGCCGACGAGGCCCGCGGTGCCGGCACCGCCCGGACGCCGGCGATCGACAAGCTGCCGTTCACCCGCGCGGTGCTCGACGAGACGCTGCGGCTGTATCCGCCGGCTTTCCTGATCGCGCGGGAGGCCGCCGGGCCGGACACCGTCGCCGGCCACGCGGTCCGCAGGCGCGACGTCATACTGATCGCGCCGTGGCTGCTGCATCGGCACGAGAAGCTGTGGGACAATCCATCCGCCTTCATGCCGTCGCGCTTCCTGCCGGGCGCGCCGCCGCCGGATCGTTTCGCCTATCTGCCGTTCGGCGTCGGGCCGCGGATCTGTATCGGCGCGCATTTTGCGCTGGTCGAGGCGACGCTGGCGCTGGCCCGGATCGTCGGCACGTTCCGGATCGAACTGATCGATACGGCCCCGGTGATGCCGATCGGCATCGTCACCACCCAGCCCGATCGCTCGCCGCTGTTCCGGCTCACGCGGCGGTGATCAACAAGGCTTCATTTGGCCGACATCGAGACGTGACCTAAATGAAGGCCATGACCGATGTCCGACCTCTCTACGCCGTGCTGCGACAGACGACCGAGGCTCCCGTCGTCGACGCCATCGCGCATCTGATCGCCGATGGCGAAGACAGCGAACTCAACCGCATCAACGTGCTGGAATTCGCGACGCGGACAGGCCTCGACGAGGAGAAGGTGATCGCCGGGTTTCTGCATGCGGCCCAGCTCGGCCTGTTCGACATGAGCTGGAACGTGCTGTGCCCGGGCTGCAGCGGCGTGCTCGACAGCCATCCGTCGCTGAAGGCACTGCGGCATGACGAATACACCTGCGCGCTGTGCGCCAAAGCCTATGAGGCCTCGGTCGACGATCAGGTCGAGGCCGCCTTCACCATCAGTCCGGCCATCCGGCGGATCGGCGCGCACGATCCCGACAGCCTGCCGCTGTGGGACTACACCCGGCAGATGTTCTGGAGCTCCGGCATCGAGCTCGACGAGGACGTGCTGGCGCGGCTGTCCGATCAGGACACGCTGGGCGCCGCGGCGTTGCAGCCGGGCGAGACGACCGAACTGACGCTCGATCTGCCGGGCGAGTTCATCATCGTGTTCGAGCCGGTGACGCACTCGGCGCAGTTCATCGACGTCGCCGGCGAGCCAAGCTCCGAAGTGCAGTCGGTGTCGCTGACGTTCGAGCGCCAGCACCCGCTGACGCCGACAGTGTCGCTGCGGCCGGGGCTGCTGAAACTGTCGCTGACCAACAATGCGGACAAGCGGGTGCTGCCGGCGGTGTGGGTCGCCGCCGACGCGCTGCATACGCTGCTCGGCAAGCGCAAGCCGATCCTCACCGCCAAGCGGATGCTGACCAACCAGACTTTCCGCGACGTGTTCAAGGCCGACAATCTCAGCCCCGACCAGCGGCTGAAGATCACCTCGCTGACCTTCCTGTTCACCGACCTCAAGGGATCGACCGCGTTGTATCAGCGTGTCGGCGACCTCGCGGCGTTCGATCTGGTGCGGGCGCATTTCCGCGCGCTGCTCGAGATCATCGCCGCCGAGAAGGGCGCGGTGGTGAAGACCATCGGCGACGCCGTGATGGCGACCTTCAACCGCCCCGACCACGCGCTCGCCGCGGCGTTGCGGATGCGCAAGGCGATGGATGCGCTCAACGAGGAGCGAGGTACGCGCGATCTGGTGGTGAAGATCGGCATTCACGAAGGCCCGTGCCTTGCGGTGACGCTGAACGAGCGGCAGGATTATTTCGGCCAGACCGTCAACATCGCCGCGCGCGTCCTCGGGCTTGCAACCACGCAGGCGATCCACCTCACCGGCGCGGTGATCGACACGCCCGCGGTCACCGCGATCCTCGACCGCGAGGCGATCGCGCCGATCGAGAAACACGCCGCGCTGCGCGGCATCGCCGACAAGGTGCTGGTCTATGAAATTCCTTGACGCATCCACGACATTGCCGAACCGTCATCAAGCCGGCGGGAACCCGGCCGGATTGCCAACGTTACGATTCCACGTCATCAAACGAGCCTGAGTTCGCCCCCTCGACGCGGAGAGTTCGAAGCCGATGCTGGATAAACTGCGCCAATTCATTTCCGACGTCGTTGCGCCGACCGCGCCGGACGAACTGACCTTCGACGATGGCGGCTACCGGCTGGCCGCGACGGCGCTGCTGATTCACGTCATCTCGCTCGACGGCGAACCCTCCGAGGTCGAACGCAGCAAGCTGCACAAGCTGCTCGAGACGCGTTTCGACCTGGATTCGACCACCGCCGCCAAGCTGATCGCCTCGGCGACGCTGGCCGAAGGCGAGGCGGTCGATCTGTATAATTTCACCAGCGTCATCATGCGCTCGGTCAACGAGCAGGGCCGGCTGCGGATCATCGAGATGATGTGGGAGCTGGTATTCGCCGACGGCAACGTCACCGAGTTCGAGGAGAACGTGGTGTGGCGCGCCGCCGACCTGCTCGCGGTGTCGTCGCGCGATCGCATCAGTCTCAAACGCCAGGTCGCCGCGCAGCAACCGGAAACCGATCCGGCGAACTAAGCCCGGGCAGTCTTACGGGCACTACTTGTTTCTGAACTGTCATGATCGGCGGCTTCGATCTGGTTCTGGCCGCGAGACGGGCGTCAGGCGCCCGACGATAGGACACGAGCCGCCAATGTCCTTGCACGCTGCTTGCATCTTGCATTAGGCCTAGTGATGATCCGGCGGTCATCCGGCCTCTCAATTCATGAGTCTTGCATTGTGACTGAACGCGTGACGTTGATTACGGGTGCATCGGCGGGGATCGGTGCGGAGCTGGCGCGCATTTTCGCGGCAAATGCTCACAGAGTAGCCTTGGTGGCGCGGCGCGCCGATCGGCTCGAGGTGTTGGCCGCCGAGATCACCGCCAAGGGCGGCCCGGAGCCGATCATCATCGCCTGCGATCTGGCAAAGCCCGAAGCCGTCGACGAGATCGTGGCCCGGCTGGCTGCCGCCGGCGTCGAGGTCGAGTACCTCGTCAACAATGCCGGCTACGGACTGTTCGGCCGCGCCGCGGAGATCGACCGCGAGGACCAGCTCGGCATTATCGACGTCAATATCCGCGCGCTGACCGACCTGTCGCTGCGCTTCGCCGACAGCGTCGCCAAACTGCGCGGCGGTATTCTCAACGTCGCCTCGATCGCCAGCTTCCTGCCGGGGCCGGGCATGGCGGTGTACTACGCCTCCAAGGCCTATGTGCTGTCGCTGAGCGAGGCGCTGCATCAGGAGCTCGGCAAGAAGGGCGTCCGGGTCACCGCGATCTGCCCGGGGCCGGTGCCGACCGAGTTCCAGTCGCGGGCCGGCTTCGAGCCCGGCTTCGATTCGGCGGTGCTCAACGTCTCGCCGGCCGAGGTCGCCCGCCAAGGCTATCAGGGCCTGATGAACAACCGCCGGCTGGTGCTGCCGGGCATCGGCATCAAGATTGTGCCGTTCCTGCTGCGGTTCTTTCCGCGCGGCTTCATTCTCGCCGCGGTTGGCGGCTATCAGCAGCGGCAGCGCTGAGGACGGGCGGTCCGGCCATAATTCTGGCCCGGAGCTTGCTTTAGTAACTGGCGACTGAGAAACTTCAATCCGTCGAGGCAATTGCACGGCGGTGCGACGATCCTGATCAATCCGCCAGCTCCGAGACGCCATGCTCCTGCGACCGATTGACGATTTTTCCCGGGTGGCTTCGCCCAAGCTGCAGCCCGCCGGCCAGGTGGCGGACCCGCGGCCTGTGCTGATGGTGCTGCATCAGGAGACCTCGACGCCCGGCCGGGTCGGCAATGCGCTGCGTGCCCTGGGCCATCCGCTCGACATCCGCCGGCCGCGCTTCGGCGATCCGCTTCCGGACACGCTCGACGGCCACGCCGGCGTGGTGATGTTCGGCGGCCCGATGAGCGCCAACGATCCCGACGACTATATCCGCCGCGAGATCGCGTGGATTTCCGTGCCGCTGAAGGAAGACCGGCCGTTTCTCGGGATCTGTCTCGGCGCCCAGATGCTGGCGGCGCAGCTCGGCGCCAGAGTCTCGCCGCATCCCGAGGGCCGCGCCGAGATCGGCTATTACGACATCCGCCCGACCGCGGCCGGCCGTGCGATGTGCGCGCAATGGCCGCGGCAGGTGTATCACTGGCATTGCGAGGGCTTCGATCTGCCGGCCGGCGCCGAACTGCTGGCGGAGGGCGGCGACTTTCCGGTTCAGGCGATCCGCATCGGCAGCGCCTACGGCTTGCAGTTCCATCCCGACGTCACCTGGGCGATGCTGCATCGCTGGACCACCAGGGGCCACGAGCGCTTGGAATTGCCGGGCGCCCGGCCGCGCCGCGATCATTTCGCCGACCGCGCGCTGCACGACGCCGCCGAGCACGCCTGGCTTGCGGATTTTCTCGATCACTGGCTGACGCGGACGCCGCTCGCATTGCCGGCGATGCCGCTGCGCGAAGCCGCCGAATAACTCCCCCTCGATTCACGGGCTGCTTTCCATCCGCCGGATGCGCTTGCTACTCTCCGGCGCAGGCGGCGCGCGGAAGCGCGCTGCCGCACCAAGAATGCCCGCGAAGGGCGCAACAAAAGCAAAAAGGGAGTGACGCCGTTGAGCACCCAGGACATCCTCTATCAGGACATCCTCTTTGACGTCGCCGACAGGATCGCCACGATCACGCTGAACCGGCCGGACCGGATGAATGCGTGGACGCCGGTGATGGAGCGCGAGGTGCGGCAGGCGATGGAAGCGGCGGCGGAGGATCCGGACGTCCGGGTGATCGTGCTGACCGGCGCGGGCCGCGGCTTCTGCGCCGGCGCCGACATGCAGGTGCTGCAGACCATCGACCCGTCTGACGTCCGCCGGGCGTCGAGCCTGCCGCCGTTCGACATGAACCGCCGGTCCGACTGGCAGACCCGCTACGCGTTCTATCCGGCGATCGGAAAGCCGATCATCGGCATGCTGAACGGCGCCACCGCCGGCATCGGGCTGGTGCACGCGCTGTATTGCGACGTCCGCTTCGCCGCCGACTCTGCGGTGTTCACCACCGCCTTCGCGCGGCGCGGACTGATCGCCGAGCACGGCATCTCGTGGATGCTGCCGCGGATCGTCGGCCACGCGCACGCGCTCGACCTGTTGCTGTCGGCGCGGCGGGTGTCGGCCGAGGAGGCGCTGCGCATTGGTCTCGTCAACCGGCTGTATCCGGCCGAGCAGCTCCGCGAGCAGACCTATGCGTACGCCCGCGATCTCGCCGACAACGTCTCGCCGGCCTCGATACGGGTGATCAAGCGGCAGCTCTACGAGGTGCCGTTCCAGACGCTCTCCGAGGCCACGATCGAGGCCAATCGCGAGATGGTCGTCTCGCTCGGCAGCGACGACTTCAGGGAAGGCGTCGCCAGCTTCGTCGAAAAACGCCCGCCGCAGTTCAGGAGCGTGTGAGGGCGATAGGCCCCGGCCCCTTGGGGGCAGGCAACACGTTTGCCACGCGTCATGCCCGGCCTTGTTGCCGGGCATCCACGCCTTGCGGCGGTCGCCTCGAACAAGACGTGGATGGCCGGGACAAACCCGGCCATGACGGATTTGGGCTATCTCACCGCCTCGCGAAGCAGTTTATCGAAGGTACTTATGCTGGGATTGTTGCTGCGCGGGCCGACTTGAAAGCGGCCCGTCTTCGCCCTTCGGGCTACGCCGCGGCAGCCTTCGCGTCTGAAGGGCTTGCCGAGCCGAAGCTGGCGAAGCCAGCGAAGGCTGGTGGAGCCAGGCGGGATCGAACCGCCGACCTCGTCATTGCGAACGACGCGCTCTCCCAGCTGAGCTATGGCCCCTCCGCGGCCGGCAGGCATTGTCATGCGCCGGTCAGCGAACGCCGCCATTTACAGTGCCTGATCGGGCCAAGTCAAGGACGTGCCGCATTGGCCGCATCGGGCTTTATTTGCAGCGAGTTCCCTTGTTTGCACGGGCCCGAACCGATATTTACGGCTAGTCCTTCCGCGTTCGAACCCGCGAGATTTCCACCGCCATGCGCGCCATTCTCGACATCGTTCTCATCATTCTCGATCTGTATATCTGGCTGTTGATCGCCTCGGCGATCCTGTCCTGGCTGATCGCCTTCAACGTCGTGAACACGCGCAACCAGTTCGTTTCTGCGGTGTCGGAATTCCTGTACCGGATCACCGAGCCGCTGCTGGCGCCGATCCGCAATCTGCTGCCGTCGCTCGGCGGGCTCGACATCTCCCCGATCATCCTGATCCTTCTGATCATGTTCCTGCAGCGGGTGATCACCTATTACATCTACCCCTCGGTGTTCTGAGCCGCCCACCGCCGGAGCCCGAGTTTCCATGGCCGAGGCTTGGCGGTATTCTGCTCAGGGCGTCGCCGTCGCGGTGCGGGTCACGCCACGCGGCGGGCGCGACGAGATCGACGGGCTGGAGACGCTGTCGGACGGCCGCCCGGTGCTGAAGCTGCGGGTTCGCGCCATCGCCGACGGCGGCGAGGCCAACCGGGCGGTGATCGAGCTCTTGGCAAAGTCGCTCGGCGTGCCGAAACGCAACGTCCGGCTGCTGTCGGGGGCGACGTCGCGGCAGAAGCAGATCGCGGTCGACGGCGATCCGACCAAGCTCGGCGAGATATTGCGAAAACTGACCGCGCCAAAGCCGGATTGATTCGGCATCCAAGTTGGGCAATAGCACCTCCGCACACGATGCATCACCTCTCCCATAGGGAGAGGTCGACCGGCGAAGCCGGTCGGGTGAGGGGTTACGGCCTAAAGATAGACCGTACCCCCTCACCCCGACCCTCTCCCCATGGGAGAGGGAGCGCGCTTCCGATCGCGGAGCGCATCGATCGAATAACAAAGGGGACGACATGACCGCGCAAATCATCGACGGAAGAATCATCTCGGCCGATCTGCGCGCCCGCGTGGCCGCCGAAGTGGCGCGGATCAAGGCCGACCACGGCATCACGCCGGGGCTCGCGGTGGTGCTGGTCGGCAGCGATCCGGCGTCCGAGGTCTATGTCCGCAGCAAGCACAAGCAGACCCAGGAAGCCGGCATGGCCTCGTTCGAGCACCGGCTGCCGGCCGACGTGCCGCAGGCCGAGCTGCTGGCCCTGATCGGCCAGCTCAACGCCGATCCGGCGGTGCACGGCATTCTGGTGCAATTGCCGCTGCCGAAGGGGCTGGACAGCAATGCGGTGATCGATGCGATCGACCCCGCCAAGGATGTCGACGGCCTCAACCCGGTCAATGCCGGCCGGCTCGCCTCGGGGCTGTTCGCCCTGACGCCGTGCACGCCGCTCGGCTGCATCATCATGGCCAGGCAGGTCCACGCCTCGCTGGAAGGCATGAATGCCATCGTGATCGGCCGCTCCAATCTGGTCGGCAAGCCGCTGGTGCAATTGCTGCTCAACGAGAACGCCACGGTGACGATCGCGCATTCGCGTTCGCGCGATCTGCCGGCGCTGTGCCGACAGGCCGATCTGGTGTTCGCCGCGGTCGGCAGGCCCGAGATGGTCAAGGGCGACTGGATCAAGCCGGGCGCCACCGTGATCGACGTCGGCATCAACCGCACGCCGTCGCCGGACGGCGGCAAGGACAAGCTCGTCGGCGACGTCGCCTTCGCCGAAGCCAAAGAAGTCGCGGGCGCCATCACCCCGGTGCCGGGCGGCGTCGGCCTGATGACGGTGGCGTGCCTGCTGGTCAACACCGTCCGCGCCGCGAGCGCGATCCACGGCCTGCCGAAGCCGGCGGTTTGAACGATCGTGACCTTTGCGGCTGGCGCCGCCACCTCCGCAATCGTCATACGCGGGCTTGACCCGCGTATCCATCGCGCGCGGGAGCGCGCGAAAGAAGCGATTTCACGAAGATGATGGATTGCCGGGTCG
>NZ_JBQTCH010000011.1:0-149052 GCF_052445935.1 Rhodopseudomonas sp. NSM
CTCGACCCGGCAATCCATCCCTCTTCGCAAAATCGCCTGTTGCGATCGCGCTATCAGGTCCGCTCCGCGGACGATGGATGCCCGGGTCAAGCCCGGGCATGACGACGGCAGATGTAGCGCGGGCCTTGCCTGGCGGCCGAGCGGAGCCTCACATCGGCCGGTAGGCGCGGACGTCGGACGGGACGGTGACGCCGAGCTTGATCTGGCCGACCGACCGGATGATGTCGTCGGCAAGCAGTTGCGCGAAGCAGGCGTAGCCCCAGTCGTTCATGTGCAGGCCGTCGGCGATGACGAAATTCTCGAACGGCAGCGCCTGCTTTTCGTGCCAGTCCTTCATCACCTGAAAGCGCGGGAAGATCGCGACCCGGCGCAGCTCGGCGAGCCGGCCGAGTGCGGCGATCATCTTGCCGGCGCTTTCGGCGCGCTCGTTGACCCGCGGCGCGTATTGCGGATCGACCAGCACCACGTCGGACCCGGTGGCCTGGATCGCCGCGATGCCCTCCTCGACCAGCCGGCCGGTCTCGGCCGGGTCGAGATTGCGCAGGATGGCGTTGGTGCCGACCTGCCAGATCACCAGATCGGGCTTGGCGTCGAGCACGGTGGCCTTCAGCCGCGCCATCATCTCGGGCGCGTCCTCGCCGCCCTTGCCGCTGTTGATCACGCTGATGTCGGCGCCCGGATAGTGGCGGCGCAGGCGCTCGGCCAGACGGTTCGGATAGTTGTTCGCCGGCGACGTCGAGCCGTAGCCCTGGGTCGACGACGAGCCGAACGCCACGATCACCACCGGCTGGCCGGCGATCAGCTTGCGGGCGACGTGGGGCAGCGAGCCGATCGACTTGCCGCCGCCCTTCGGCGCCAAACATGGCACCCGCGTCAGCGCATCGCCGGCCTGCCTGGCGGCCTGCTTGACCCGGTCGATGGTCTGGCCGGCGACGCCCTTCGGGGCGGCGTCACGCCCAGGTGGCGTCGGCTCGGCGGACCCGGCTTGCCCGGACGCGCCGGACACCGTGACACCCAGCAGCAACGCCGCCGCGACCGCAATTGCGGCGAACTCCGCGGACCTTCGACTCCTCATTAACGCAACGTCCTCAACTCCGACGGATTGATCTTCGCCGCATCGATGACGAAGGTCGACAGCGCACGCGCGAGGCAGTGATGCACCCGCATCGCCAGGTCGATCCCGGGCGAGGGATTGAACAGGTCGAACTCGCCGGTCTCGTTCCAGTGCCGCATCAGGGCGAAGCGGTCGAAAAGCGGCACGTCGTGTTCCTGCGCCACGGCTCGCATATTATCCAGATAGGGCGCCGGATTGATCATGGTTTCGATCCGGGGGCTGTATTGCAGATTCATCAGGATGACGTCGGCGCCGGCCTTCTGCGAGGCCTCGATGCCCGCGCTGAGCCCGTTGCGGAACTCGTCGGTATCGATCGAGCGGATCGCGTCGTAGGTCCCGGTCTGCCAGATCAGCAGCGCAGGCTTGCGGTCGGCAACGAGCTGGCCGAGCCCGGACGCGACTTCCGCGGCGGTGCGCTTGACCCGCATCTCGAAGGTGACGTTGACGGCGATGCCGGGCAGCCTGTCGCGCAGCAGCGTCTGCAGCCGTGCCGGATAGGCCGTGCTTTCGGCCGAGCTGATGCTGGAGGAGCGGCTGCCGACCACCAGAATGTCGAGCTTGCGGTCATTCTTGAGCGCAGCCACGACCCTGCCCAACGTGATCCCCGTGGACAGCATGTAGGCCGGGGCGTCGCAGCCCGGATGGGCCGGATCCGCAGCGGCGCGAGCCGGCGCGGCGAACGCGCCGAGCAGGGCCAAGCCCAGCACCCATCCCAAGCTGGCCAGTCCGCCCGCCCTCATGCATCGCCCCCCGCAAGGTCGGCATCCGGGCTTGTTTTTTGACCGCCGCCCTTTGCCACCGCGTTCTTGTACCATGAAAACAGCCATGCCGAGGCGGACATGATGACGATGCCGGCCAGGCTGACAAAGAAATGCATCACCGCTCCGCCGGAGATTTCGGCCAGCACGAAGTAGCCCGCGAATGCAAGGAAGATGCCGAGGCAGAAGATTTCCAGCGAATGCTGGCCGCACAGGATCAGCGGCCGCAGCCAGGGCGAATTCAGCCCGCGCCAGTCGCGATGCAGGAAGCGCACCGTGATCGCCGCCAGCGCCAGGAAGTGGGCGAAGCGCAGCACGTCGAGATTGGGCTTGTCGATCGGGTACATCCACTGCTCGAGCCATTTCGGTAGGATGTGGTAGAGCTGCGGCATGTGCCATGTCAGGGTGATGAAGAACGCCGCCAGCAGATAGGCCACCGACAGCCACAGCGTGACATTCGACGCCAGCACCCGCGACAGCCGCTGCGCGCCGCCCATCGCGCACCAGGCGCCAAACACGAACAGCAACTGCCATGCATAGGGATTGAACGCCCAGACGCCGCTCGGATAGGCGGTGAGGTGCAGATCGAACTGCCAGGTCGCGGCATACAGCAGCGTCGCCAGCGCCAGCGCGATATCGGGCGAACGCCGCATCGTCCACAGGATCGGCGGCAGGAAGAACATCAGCACGATGTACAGCGGCAGCACGTCCATATTGACCGGACGGAACCGCAGCAGCAGCGCCTGGACGATGGTGACGTCGGGCTGCTTGAGGAAGTCCAGGATGCCCATTTCTTCGGTATAGAGCGGGTTCTGGAAGCTGTTGGCGACGTAGGAGATCTCGGCGAGGAAGATCGTGAACAGGAAGACGTGGGCGACGTAGATCTGCCAGACCCGCTTCATGATCCGCGCCGACGCCACCACCACGCCCTGGTCGCGCATCGCGCGGCCGTAGACGAAGGCCGCAGTGTAGCCGGAAATGAAGATGAAGATCTCGGTGGCGTCGCTGAAGCCGTAATTGCGGATCGTCAGCCAGGTCAGCACATTGGCCGGCAGATGGTCGATGAAGATCAGCCACAGCGCCAGGCCGCGGAACAGATCGAGCCGCAATTCGCGCTTCGGCGGCGGCTTGCGTACTTCCGGTTGCAACGGCGGCGGCGGCAACGGGGCCGTGTCCTGCGGCGGCGGCGGGAGGCCCGCGGGCGGCGCTCCGGCGGTCGGTTCGGCGACGGGCGAGACTACGGGAGTGACGACGGGAGTCATGGGTTTCCGAACGGGCGCATCATCGCCATGGCGCAAATAGCCTCAGATCAGGAATCCAAATCTCCGCTCCTGATTTTGAACCGAAAGTGCTCTAGGCAGCAACTATGTTGAAAGCGCGGCTCCACGGATCGGCCGCGGGACCTGAAAATCGTTCCGAACGGCTGGTTTGGGCGGGGGAATCTGCGATATGATTGCGACGCAAGCTGGAACAAGCCTGATGTACCGCGCCATAACCCGCCAGATCGAGGTGACCGTCGAGCCGAACTATCTGCCGGAGCGCTCCTCTGCGGAGAATCGGCAGTTTTTCTGGTCCTACACCGTGGTGATCACCAACTCCGGCGCGGAGACCGTGAAGCTGCGCACCCGGCATTGGGTGATCACCGACGCTTCCGGCCGGACCCAGGAGGTCCGTGGCGAGGGCGTGGTCGGCGAACAGCCGGTGCTCGCGCCCGGCGAACGCTTCGAATACACCAGCGGCGTCCCCCTCCCCACCGCCTCCGGCTTCATGGCCGGCCGCTACCAGATGGAAAGCGAAAGCGGCGAGAAATTCGAGATCGACGTCCCGGCGTTCTCGCTGGACAGCCCGGAAGGCAAGCGGACGCTGAATTGACGCTCCGTGCCCCGGATGCTGCGCAGCGCGCCGCGCTTGCGGCGTGATGCGCTGCTGATCCGGGGCCCCGGTTGGGGTGCACCCGAGGCAGCTGCGGGACATCTCGTGTCGGACCGAAAAAACCGGGGTCCCGGATCTGCGAAGCAGCACTGCGTTCTGCATCGCGTCCGGGACACAGGTTGTTCTCAACGAGGAGCGAACTACTCGTTTGTCGCGGCGCCGTTGGTCGCCCCGGCGTCCTTCGCCTCTGCGTCCGCGGCTCCGCCGGCCGTCTCCACCCCCGCCTCGTCCGGCGTGAATTCGTAGACCGAGCTGCAGAACTCACAGGTCACCACGACCTTGCCGTCCTTGACCATGTCGGCGCGGTCTTGCGCCGAGAAGCGGGACAGCATGCCGGAGACGGCGGTGCGCGAGCAGGAGCATTGCGCGCGCAGCGGCAGCGACGAGAACACGCGGACGCCGCGCTCGTGGAACAGGCGGTACAGCAGCCGCTCGCCGGACAGGTCGGGATCGATCAGTTCGATGTCCTCGACGGTGGCGATCAGCGACTGGCCCTCGACCCAGGCGTCGTCCTCGGTCACGGCGTGGACCTCGGCGCCGTCCGGCGCGTCGCCGGGGTGCAGATCGGCCGGCCGCGCGCGCTCCGGCGCCTTCGGCAGGAACTGCAGCAGCATGCCGCCGGCGCGCCAATGGTGCCGGCCGCCCTCGCCGCCGCGCCATTCCTCGCCGACCGCGAGCCGCACCCTGGTGGGGATCTGCTCGGAGCGCAGGAAGTATTCGTGCGCGGCCTCCTCCAGCCCGCCGCCCTCCAGCGCCACCAGCCCCTGATAGCGGCTCATGTCCGGGCCCTGATCGATCGTCATCGCCAGATGGCCGTTGCCGAGCAGCGCGCCGGAATCGAGCCCGGGCGCGAGCTTGCTGTCGTCGAACCGCGCATAGGCGCGGAGCCGGTCGGGCGCCTGGAAATCGACGATCAGGAACGACACCGGACCGTCGGTCTGGGTCTGCAGGATGAAACGGCCATCGAATTTCAGCGCCGAGCCGAGCAGCGTCGCCAGCACGATCGCCTCGCCGAGCAGTTTGGCGACCGGCGTCGGATAAGCGTGCTTCTCCAGCAGCTCGTCGAGCGCCGGGCCGAGCCGGGTCAGCCGGCCGCGCAGATCGAGCGGGCCGACTTCGAACGGCAGCACAGCATCGTCGATCGGAACCGCGGACGGCGCGCGAACCGGGGGCGTCTCGGAGGTCTTGGGATTTTGCGATTGCGAGGTCATGGCGCTTATCTGGGGGCGGGAGGTGGGGATCGGAAGGGTCGAGCTGGAGGGCGAATGGCAGCGATGCAGGCGGCCTCTTCCTTCTCCCCCTGTGGGAGAAGGTGGCGCGGACGAAGTCCGCGTCGGATGAGGGGTGGACGCGAGGCACTGTGCCCGCCCCCTCACCCGCCTTCGCTGCGCTCAGGCACCCTCTCCCACAAGGGGAGAGGGAAAGTGGCGACTACGCCACCGCGCCCAGGCACCACGCCAAAATGCCCTTCTGCGCGTGCAGGCGGTTTTCGGCTTCGTCGAACACCACCGATTGCGGGCCGTCGATCACCTCGTCGGTGACCTCCTCGCCGCGATGCGCCGGCAGGCAGTGCATGAAGATCGCGTCCTTGTGGGCAAGCGACATCAGCTTGGCGTTGACCTGAAACGGCTTGAGCAGATTGTGGCGATGCTCGCCGTCCTTGTCGCCCATCGACACCCAGGTGTCGGTGACGACGCAATCGGCGCCGCGCACCGCCGCCTCCGGATCGTTGCCGAGCGTGATCGCGGCGCCGCTGGACTTGATCCAGTCGCGCAGCGCCTTGTTGGGCGCGAGCTGCGGCGGGGTGGCGACATTGAGCTTGAACTCGAAGCGCTGCGCCGCATGCGCGAACGACGCCAGCACGTTGTTGTCGTCGCCGGTCCAGGCCACGGTCGCGCCCTTGATCGAGCCGCGGTGCTCCTCGAACGTCATCACGTCGGCCATCACCTGGCACGGATGCGACCTGCGGGTGAGGCCGTTGATCACCGGCACGGTGGCGTTAGCGGCGAGCTCCAGCAGCGAATCGTGATTGAGGATGCGGATCATGATGATGTCGACGAAGCGCGACAACACCCGCGCGGTGTCGGCGATGGTCTCTCCGCGGCCGAGCTGCATCTCGGCGCCGGTCAGCATGATCGACTCGCCGCCGAGCTGGCGCATGCCGACGTCGAACGACACCCGCGTGCGGGTCGAGGGCTTCTCGAAGATCATCGCCAGCGTCTTGCCGGCGAGCGGCTTGTCCGAATCCGCATTGGCCTTGCGCTTCGCCTTCATCGCGTCGGCGGCGGCGAGCATGGCGCGCAGCTCCGAGGTCGGGACCTCGGTCAGATCGAGGAAATGCCGCGGGGCGTTGTTCATGGCAGGACTCTCGAGTCTCCTCACGGAACTGTTCTCGGCGCTACTCATCACACCGCCTCCCGCTGCGCGCCCTGGCCGGACAGCACGCCGCAGGCGCGCTCCAACCGCGTCACCGCCTCGTCGATCTCGGCCTCGCTGACGATCAGCGGCGGCAGCAACCGCACGACGTTGTCGCCGGCGCCGACCGTGAGCAGCTTCTGGTCACGCAGGGCGGCGACCAGATCGGGCGACGGCACCACCGCCTTGAGGCCGATCAGCAAACCCTCGCCGCGGACTTCGCTCAGCACCTGCGGATAGCGATCGACGATGCCGGCGAGCTTCTGCTTCAGCAGCAGCGAGATCTTCTTGACGTGATCGAAGAAGCCCGGCTTCAGCATCACGTCGAGCACGGCACTGGCGGCCGCGACCGCGAGCGGATTGCCGCCGAAGGTCGAGCCGTGCGAGCCCGGCGCCATGCCCTTGGCGGCGTCCGCGGTGGCGAGGCAGGCGCCGATCGGGAAGCCGCCGCCGAGCGCCTTGGCCAGTGACATGATATCAGGGGTGACGCCGATCCGCTGGTAGGCGAACAGCTCGCCGGTGCGGCCCATGCCGGTCTGCACCTCGTCGAAGATCAGCAGCAGACCATGGGCGTCGCACAATTCACGCAAGGCGCGGAAGAACGAAGGCTCCGGCGAGCGGACGCCGCCCTCGCCCTGCAGCGGCTCGATCAGGATGCCGGCGGTGGTCGGGCCGATCGCCTTCTTCACCGCCTCGATGTCGCCGAGCGGGACCTGGTCGAAGCCGCTCAACGGTTCGCCATAGCCTTCAAGATACTTCGCCGAGCCGGTGGCGGCGAGCGTGCCAAGCGTGCGGCCGTGGAACGCGCCCTCGAAGGTGATGATCCGGGTGCGCTCCGGCGAGCCGTTCGAGAAATGATGGTGCCGCGTCATCTTCAGCGCGCACTCCATCGCCTCGGCGCCGGAGTTGGCGAAGAACACGGTGTCGGCGAAGCTCTGCTCGCACAGTCGCGCGGCGAGGCGCTCGCCGTCCGGGCTCTTGAACAGGTTCGACATGTGCCACAGCCGGGTCGCCTGCTGCTGCAGCGCCTCGACCAGATGCGGGTGGCAATGACCGAGCGAATTGACCGCGACGCCGCTGGTGAAATCGAGATAGCGCTCGCCATTGGTGGAGACCAGCCAGACGCCCTCGCCGCGCTCGAAGGCGACATCCGCCCTCGCGAATACCGGCAGGAGATGGGACGTAGATGCTGTGCTCGACATGGCCGATCCGATCGGAAAAAGCGGGCCGCCGAGCCGGCCGCAATCACTGCGGTCGCGGGCCCGGCATGCCCCGGAAACGAAAGTACCCCGGAAACGAAACGTGCCGCCTTTCCAGGCGGCACGTGTAGTCATTCTAGGTGTGCTGAAGTGCCTGTCAACCGCGGCTTCGGCCAGGGTTCCCGGAGTTTGCCGCAAGCTCGCCGCTGTGACGTTCAAGACTCACCCGAGAGAGAAGGTGTGGACGCACCAGGTCTGACTCTTGCGCGTGAGTCACGCCATATTGTAGCGTTTTCCTCGTCAGGCACGACATGTCGTGCGCAGTTTGTAATCCTTTACGAGTTCTCGGTCGGGGCGAAACGCCCGGACGGCACCGGCCGTCCGGCGAGGGCTAAGGGATTCTGACGGCAGGACAATTGACGACCTCGCAGCCGCGGCTCGGCGCTGGACCAGTACCGCGCGGCAGGAAGGGATTGAGACGATGACGGCATTGACCTGGACCGACGAGCGCGTCGAGCAATTGAAGAAACTCTGGGAAGGCGGACTGTCGGCGAGTCAAATTGCCGCGGAGCTCGGCAATGTGACGCGCAACGCCGTGATCGGCAAGGTTCACCGCCTCGGCCTGTCGGGCCGGGCCAAGAGCCCGTCCTCGGCGGCGCCGCGGCCGCGCAAGGCGCGCCCCGCCCAGCACATGATGCGGGTGACGCGGCCGGTGGCGCGCGGCAATACCGCGCTGGCGCATGTGTTCGAAGTCGAGGCCGAGCCCGATCCGGTCGCCTTCGACAATGTGGTGCCGATGAACCAACGGCTGTCGCTGCTGGAGCTCAACGAGGCCACCTGCCACTGGCCGGTCGGCGATCCGTCGAGCCCGGAGTTTTTCTTCTGCGGCGGCAAGTCGCTGCCCGGCCTGCCCTATTGCTCGCATCATTCGCGGATCGCCTACCAGCCGGTCGGCGACCGCCGCCGCCAGCAGTCGAAGCCGACGCGGTAATCGCTCCTCTGCGCGGAGCATTGCCGCCGCCGCGCAGCGCCGTCCTCGCCGGGCTCGCCGCTCCCGACGGTCTTCGCCCGGCTCGACCGGGAGACCCAGTAACCCCGAGCGTCAGCACTTATCACCACCACTCTGCAATACTGGATCCTCCGCTTTCGCGGAGGATGACGATCGTCGGGACAGTTGCAGACGAAGCCGTCAGCGGCGCTTAGTAGCCGCAGGGTGGGCGAAGTCGCGGAGCGACGTTCCCCCGCGGATCACCTGACGAGCTGATGGTGGGCACGCTGCGCTTTGCCCACCCTACAGGTTGCTAACAGCTCGCCGCGCGTAGCCGCAGCGCCCGAGGTACAACAGCCCGTCATCGCCCGGCTCGACCGGGCGACCCAGTATCGCAGGGCGGCTGTGATGGAGTTGCCAGCGCCGCAGGGCGCGTCGTTATCACTCAGCAGCGCCTGGGAATACTGGATCCTCCGCCTTCGCGGAGGATGACAGCTGAGATGTGCGGCCGAGCCGGCGCAGGATCAGCCGAGCCGTAGGGTGGGCAAACTACTCCACCTTGGCGAAGCGGTCGTCGAGCGCGTAGCCGGCGCCGCGCACGGTGCGGATCGGGTCCTGCTCGCGGCCGGGATTGAGCAGCTTGCGCAGGCGCCCGATATGGACGTCGACGGTGCGCTCGTCGATGTAGATGTCGCGGCCCCAGACGCCGTCGAGCAGCTGCTCGCGGCTGAACACCCGGCCGGGATGTTCGAGGAAGAATTCGAGCAGGCGATATTCGGTCGGGCCGAGATCGATCGGCCGGCCCGAGCGCGCGACGCGGCGCTTGTCGCGGTCGAGCTCGAGGTCGCCATAGGTCAGCACGGTGGCGAGCCGCTCCGGCGCGGCGCGGCGCAACAGGCCCTTGACCCGCGCCAGCAGCTCCGGCACCGAGAACGGCTTGACGATGTAGTCGTCGGCGCCGGTGGCGAGGCCGCGGACGCGCTCGCTCTCCTCGCCGCGCGCGGTCAGCATGATGATCGGCAACTGCTTGGTGTCGGTCCGCGCCCGCAGCCGGCGGCACAGCTCGATGCCGGACAGGCCGGGCAGCATCCAGTCCAGCACCACCAGATCCGGCAGCCGCTCCTTCATGCGCGTATCGGCGTCGTCGCCACGGGCGACGGTTTCGACGTCGTAACCGTCGGATTCGAGATTGTACCGCAGCAGCGTGGTCAGCGCTTCCTCGTCTTCGACCACCAGAATGCGCGCACCCATGTATCGTCCTCGTCTTCAGTCGAGCGGATCCGGGGCGCGATCTGCGCCCCGCTGATACGCGTCAGTTGCCCGGCGTCGCGTTGGCGAAGGTGGTCACGTCGCCCTTCGGTCGCTTGTCCAGAATCTGCTGGCCCTCGACCATGTAGAACACGGTCTCGGCGATGTTGGTGGCATGATCGCCGATCCGCTCGATGTTCTTGGCGCAGAACATCAGGTGAATGCAGAACGAGATGTTGCGCGGATCTTCCATCATGTAGGTCAGGAGTTCGCGGAACAGCGAGGTGCAGATCGCGTCGACTTCCTCGTCGCCGTTCCACACCACCATCGCCGCCGGCAGGTCGTGCGCGGTGTAGGCGTCGAGCACCGCCTTGACCTGCGACTGCACCAGATCGGTCATGTGTTCGAGGCCGCGGATCAGCTTCAGCGGATGGAAATCGCTGTCGATCGCGTTGACCCGCTTGCCGATGTTCTTCGACAAATCGCCGATCCGCTCGAGATCGGTGGCGACGCGCATCGCGCCGACGATCTCGCGCAGGTCGACCGCCATCGGCTGCCGCCGCGCGATCGTCAGCACGGCGTGCTCCTCGATGACGCGCTGCATCTGGTCGATCTCGGCATCGGCGGTGACGACGCGGGCGCCGAGCGCGACGTCGCG
Source organism: Rhodopseudomonas sp. NSM (assembly GCF_052445935.1). NCBI lineage: Bacteria > Pseudomonadati > Pseudomonadota > Alphaproteobacteria > Hyphomicrobiales > Nitrobacteraceae > Rhodopseudomonas > Rhodopseudomonas sp. NSM. The sequence continues at coordinate 10,313 of NZ_JBQTCH010000011.1, forward strand.
CCGGACCAGTGCATCGACCGAATCGACGATCTGGCGTTCGGCCAGCCCGCCCATCTCCGCGACCATCCGCGTCAGTTCCTGCAGGTCGCCGTCGAACGCCTTGGTGGTGTGTTCGAAGCCCATGTCCATTCTCCTCGCGCGTGGCGCGTCAGCCGAACCGGCCGGTGATGTAGTCCTGGGTGCGCCGGTCGTTCGGCGAGGTGAAGATCTTGTTGGTCGGACCGAACTCGATCAGTTCGCCGAGATACATGAAGGCGGTCGATTCCGAGACGCGCGCCGCCTGCTGCATGTTGTGGGTGACGATGGCGATGGTGTAGTCTTCCTTCAATTCGTCGATCAGTTCCTCGATCTTCGCGGTCGAGATCGGGTCGAGCGCCGAGCACGGCTCGTCGAACAGGATGACTTCCGGCCGCACCGCGATGGTGCGGGCGATGCACAGACGCTGCTGCTGGCCGCCGGACAGGCTGAGCCCCGAGGCGCTGAGCTTGTCCTTGACCTCGTTCCACAGCGCGCCGCCGCGCAGCGCCTTCTCGACCCGGCCGTCCATCTCCGACTTCGAGATCTTCTCGTACAGCCGGATGCCGAAGGCGATGTTCTCGTAGATCGTCATCGGAAACGGCGTCGGCTTCTGGAACACCATGCCGACCCGCGCCCGCAGCAGATTGAGGTCGAGCTTCGCATCGAGGACGTTGTGGCCATCGAGCATCACCTGTCCCTCGGCACGCTGGCCGGGGTAGAGGTCGTACATCCGGTTGAACACCCGCAGCAGGGTGGATTTGCCGCAGCCGGACGGGCCGATGAAGGCGGTGACGCGGTTGGCGGCGAGATTGAGGTTGATGTCCTTCAGCGCGCGGTTGTCGCCGTAATAGAAGTTCAGATCGCGCACGGTGACCTTCGCGGGGCCGTCGGGCAACTCGATCGCCCCGGGAGCCGGTCCGGCCGGAAGGCTGGTCGCAATGGAGATGTCGGTCATTTCGGGGTCCTCTCGGCGCCGAGAATGCGCGCGCCAATGTTCAGGGCAAGCACGGTGAGGGTGATGATCAGGGCTCCGGTCCAGGCCAGTTGTTTCCAGTACTCGTAGGGGCTCTGCACGAAGTTGTTGATGGTGACCGGCAGGTTGGCCATCGTCTTGGACAGATCGAGGCTGAAGAACTGGTTGCTGAGCGCGGTGAACAGCAGCGGCGCGGTTTCGCCGGCGACCCGCGCGGTCGCCAGCAGCACGCCGGTGATGAGGCCGGCGCGGGCGGCGCGGTAGGAGATCCGCTTGATCACCAGCGAGCGCGGCAGGCCGAGCGCGGCGGCGGCCTCGCGCAGCGAGCCCGGAACCAGCAGCAGCATGTCCTCGGTGGTGCGCACCACCACCGGGATCACGATCACCGCCAGCGCCAGCGCGCCGGCGAAGGCCGAGAACCCGCCCATCGGCACCACGACGGCGCCGTAGATGAACAGGCCGATGATGATCGACGGCGCGCTGAGCAGGATGTCGTTGATGAAGCGGATCACCGAGGTGAGCCGGTCGTAGCGGCCGTATTCGGCCAGATAGGTGCCGGCGAACAGCCCGAGCGGGGCGCCGATGCCGACCCCGAACAGGGTCATGATCGCGGAGCCGACGATGGCGTTGAGCAGCCCGCCTTCGGCGGAGCCCGGCGGCGGCGTGTTCTGCGTGAAGATCTGGACGCTGAGCCCGGCGAAGCCGTTGTAGAACAGCGTGAACAGGATCATCGCGAGCCAGGACACGCCGAACAGCGTGGCGCCGTAGCACAGCGCCTTGATGATGAAATCAGAGCGGCGGCGGGAGGCATAAACCGGATTCATGATCAATTCCCCGCCTTCTTTTCGAGCCGCATCAGCATCAGCCGCGCCGCCGTCAGCACCAGGAAGGTGAGGATGAAGAGCAGCAGGCCGAGCAGGATCAGTCCGGACTGGTGCAGCCCGTCGCTTTCGGCGAATTCCGAGGCGATCGCGGCCGAGATCGTGGTGCCCGGCGAGAAGATCGAGCCGGTGATCCGGAAGGCGTTGCCGATGATGAAGGTGACCGCCATGGTTTCGCCGAGCGCGCGGCCGAGCGCCAGCATGATGCCGCCGATCACGCCGACCCTTGTGTAGGGGATCACCACGCTGCGAACCACTTCCCAGGTGGTGCAGCCGACGCCGTAGGCGGCTTCCTTCAGCACCGGCGGCACGGTCTTGAACACGTCGACCGAGATCGCGGTGATGAACGGCAGCACCATGATGGCCAGGATCAGCGAGGCGTTGAACAGGCTGAGATAGGACGGCGGCCCGGCGAAGATCGTCTCCAGCACCGGCACGCCCTCGAAGGCGCGGATCATGTAGGGCTGCATGTAGTTCGCCATGAACGGCCCGAGCACGAAGAAGCCCCACATGCCGTAGATGATCGACGGGATGCCGGCCAGCAGTTCGACCGCGAGGCCGATCGGGCGCCGCAGCCATTGCGGGCACAGCTCGGTGAGGAAGATCGCGATCCCGAGCCCGATCGGAATGGCGATCACCATGGCGATCACCGAGGTGACCAGCGTGCCATAGATCGGCCCGAGCGCGCCGAGGATCGGCGGATCATTGGCCGGCGCCCAGCGCGCGGTGAACAGAAAGGAGAACCCGAATTCCTGGATCGCCGGCCATGCGCCGGCAATCAGCGACAGGATGATGCCGCCGAGGATCAGCAACACCGAAATCGCGCATGCGCGCGTCGTCCAGTAGAACGCGGTATCGCCGGCCTTGAACGCGCCGAGGGCTCTGGCGCGGTCGTAAGGTCCGGCGGCCTCCATTCCTGTGGTCTGAACCGCCATGTCTGCCACGCCCGTCACCCTGATGTTGTCACGCTACCCGAACGCAACGTGCGCCCTGAAGCGATTTGTTTGAACTGATCGCAATTGAACCGGATGCAGAAGCCTCAAGCCCGGGAGCCCCACCTCGGGCAAGACGAATCCCGGACGAGTCGCACATGGATCACGCCGCGAAGCCCTGCGGCCCAGGCCGGCCCAGGCACCGGGATCCATCGTCACCTCGGTGGTGATGAATCCCGGCCTGGCTCGCCTCACCCGCGGCCGGACGACGTCCGGTCCGCGAGTGTCGTTGTCGGGTCAGATCAGCTCTTGATCTCGGCGGACCAGGTCTTCTCGACCTGCTTGACCACCGACGGGGGCATCGGGATGTAGTCGAGTTCTTCGGCCATCTTGTCGCCCTTCTCGAACGCCCAGGTGAAGAACTTGATGGCTTCCGAGGAGGCCGCCTTGTCGACCGGCTCCTTGTGCATCAGGATGAAGGTGGCGCCGGTGATCGGCCAGGAGGCCTCGCCGGGCTGGTTGGTCAGGATCACGTAGTAATTCTTCGATCCGGCCCAGTCGGCGTTGGCGGCCGCGGCCTGGAAAGCAGCAACAGTGGGCTGCACGGTCTTGCCGGCCTTGTTGACGATCGCGCCGTAGGTCAGCTTGTTCTGCTTGGCGTAGGCATATTCGACATAGCCGATCGAGTTCTTGGTCTGGCTGACGTTGCCGGCAACGCCTTCGTTACCCTTGGCGCCGACGCCGACCGGCCACTCGACCGCCGTGCCGGAACCGACCTTGGTCTTCCATTCCGAATTGACCTTCGACAGGTAGTCGGTCCACAGGAACGTCGTGCCCGAACCGTCGGAGCGGCGCACCACGGTGATCGCGTCGCTCGGCAGCTTCAGCTTCGGATTGAGCTTGGCAATCGCCGGATCGTTCCAGGTCTTGATCTTGCCGAGATAGATGTCGCCCAGCAGTTCGCCGGTGAACACCATCTCGCCGGGCTTGATGCCCTCGAGGTTCATCACCGGAACCAGCGCGCCCATCGCCTGGGGCCACTGGATCATGCCTTCCTTTTCGAGCTGCTCGGGCTTCAGCGGCATGTCGCTGGCACCGAAGGTCACGGTCTTGGCGATGATCTGCTTGATGCCGGCGCCCGAACCGATCGACTGGTAATTGAGGCCGTTGCCGGTCTCTTTCTTGTAAGCATCCGCCCACTTCGAATACAGCGGGAACGGGAAGGTGGCGCCCGCGCCGGTGATGTCGGCCGCGAAGGCCGAGGTCGACGCCGCAACCAGTCCGGCTGCGACGATGGACTTGATGAAATTCATGATGGTCTCCGTTGGTAAGCGAAGCGCTGAACGCGCCCGACTGCGCTTACCCCGCTCGCTTTACGAGCGGTCGATTGACCTTTTATGAGGGTTTGATGACACTCATGTGACTAGTGTAACCAACTGAAATAACGTCAATTTTCGGCGCGAACCTAGGGCTTTACCGGAGGAAAACAGACGGTGAAAGTCGCGCCGTTTTTTGGTACGCTTTCGATCAAAAGCCGGCCCCGGTGGCGGTTAACAATATGTTTCACCAGCGATAATCCTAATCCAGTACCGCCCTGGGAGCGGCTATCGCCGACGTCGACCCGGTAAAATCGCTCGGTCAGCCGGGGCAGATGTTCGGGCGCGATGCCGGGGCCGAAGTCGCGCACCGCGACGCGATATTCGGTGCCGCCGTCCGTGGACGATGTCGCCGCGACCGAGACCACGACGCGGCCACCGGAGGCGCCGTATTTCAGCGCGTTCTCGATCAGGTTCTCGAATACCCGCAGCAATTCCTCGCGGTCGCCCGCGATTACCGCCGGAGCCGCGGGCATTTCGATTTCGATCGCGACCTGGCGTTCCTTCGCCAGCGGTTCGAGCCCGTCGGCGACCTGCCTGATCAGCGGCGCGAGCTCGATCTGCACATCCGGCCGGACATGGGCGCTGAGCTCGACCCGCGACAGCGACAGCAGATCGTCGATCAGCCGCGCCATCCGCGTCGCCTGCGCCTGCATGATGCCGAGAAAGCGCTCGCGCGCCTTGGCATCGTCGCGCGCCGGCCCCTGCAGCGTTTCGATGAAGCCGGACAGCGCCGCCAGCGGCGTGCGCAATTCGTGACTGGCATTGGCGACGAAATCGACGCGCATCTCCTCGACGCGGCGCAGCGGCGTGAGATCGTGAAACGTCATCAGCATGCACTGGTCCATGCCACCGAACGCGGTCGGCACCTGCACCGGCGCGATGATCAGTTCGAGCCAGCGCTCGATCGGCGCGTGATCCAGATAGCTGACGCGACGCGGCTCGGCGGTGGCGATCGCCTCGCGCAGCGCGACGACGATTTCGGGATTGCGCAGCGCGAATTGCGCGAGTTCGCGGACACGCAGCGCCGGCGCGAGCTGCGCCGCGGCGGCATTGAGATGCAGCACCCGACCGGCGCGATCGAGCAGCACGGCGGGGTCGGGCATGCCGGCCACGATGGCGCGCACCACCGGCGTCTCGACCGGGCTGACGCCGGGAACGTCGTCGCGCTTGTGCACCACATCGTGCAGCCGCCACGGCACCAGGGCCGCCGCCGCGACGCAGAAGAACACCGCGCCCGCGGCGATGGCGGAGATCTCGCCGAGCGCAGCCAGCGTCGCCAGCGCGATTGCGGCTGCGAGCAGAATGATCGCGGCGTGACGCAGGCGGTCCGCCCAGGGCGTCACCACCGGCGCGGGGGTCTTGTCCGGGGGCTGGACCGGCGGTGCGCCGTGGCGGGTGGACTCGTCGGGCGCATGCGCGATCATGGTCAGCCTGGGGTGGGATCCTGTCGGATCGGCTTCGGATCGAGCGCCGCGGAGAGCCGGTCCATTCGCTTCATACGCGCGCCGATGACGATTTCCCGGATCGCGAGGATGACCACCGAGAGGACGAACGGCACGATGTAGTACAGCATCCGGAACAGCAGCATGCCCGCGAGCAGCTCTTCCTTGTTCATCTGCCACAGGCCGACCAGCATCGCGGCATCGAACACCCCGAGCCCGCCGGGCGAATGGCTGGCGAAGCCGAGCAGCGTCGCCGAGACGAAGATCACCGCCACGACGACGAAGCCGAGATTGGGTTCGTCGGGCACCAGCACATACATCGCCAGCGCGCAGAAGCCGAGATCGACGATGCCGATGCCGATCTGCAGCATGGTCAGCGGTCCGCCCGGCAGCTCGACGGTCCAGCTGCCGCGGCCGACCCGGCGCGGCTTGATCGACACCCACAGCACATAGGCGGCCAGCCCGCCGATGATCGTCAGCGCCAGCAGGCGGTTGACCCAGGGCGGAAGCTGATCGATCGAGGACGCCGCCTCCGGATGATAGGCGATCCCCAAGCCGAGCACGGCGGCATTGCCGAGCCAGAAGGTCAGGCCGGCGAGAAAGCAGATCTTGGCGACGTCGATGCCGTCGAGCCCCCAGGCGGTATAGATCCGGTAGCGCACGGCGCCGCCGGTGAACACGCTGGCGCCGACATTGTGGCCGATCGAATAGCTGGTGAAGGCGGCGAGCGCGGCGGTGCGATAGGGCACGTCGTTGCGGCCGATCGTGCGCAACGCGAACAGGTCGTAGAAGGTCAGGGTGAAGTAGCCCGCGGCGACGAACACGCCGGCCAGCACGATCGAACTCGGCGGGATCTTGTGAATCGCGGCGAGGACGTCGTCGACGTCGATGCCGCGCACCTGGTGGAAGAGGACGTAACAAGCGGCCGCGATGACCGCGATGCTGATCGCAACACCCAGCTTGTGCAGGATTTGCTTCTCGCGCAGAAGCGCGATCGCCCTGCCGATTGCGGCCACCATCTAGACCTCGAATCCCTCTCCGCCGCCTGGGACGTTGTGATCGATATCACGGCAACCGTTACCGGTCCGTGGCCGGGACGCCTTGGTAGCTTGTTCCCGGGTTCGATGGAATTCGGACGATCCCGCCAATCCCGCTCCTTGATTCAAATCCGGCCGAGCCGACCGGTTTCACATCCGGATTTCACATCCACTTTTCGCATCCACCCGCCTGTCCGCGGAGTTTTTGCCGGGCAAGGCGCGCCTGGCGCATTCGCCGGGGTCAGCGCCCCTTCATCTGCCGCGCGACGACCCAGTAACGCAGCCACGATCCGATCGCACACCCCACCAGATAGGCTGCCATCATGACAAGGAAAAGATCGAGCCAATAGCCGGCACGACCCGGGACGATGCGGGCGAGCGACAGACCGACCAGCACCGCCGCCACCCCGCCGAGCCCCATCGAGGCGTTCTTCGACAGCCCCTCGCCGCGTTGCACCACCGCAATCCAGCCCGCGGCGAACCCCAGCAGCACCGAGCCGAGCAGCCAGCCTCCATAGAAATCCGCCATCGCCATCATGCCGTCACCTGATCACGAAATCGATGCGGCGATTTTTCGCCTTGCCAGCATCGCTGTCATTGCCGGCGAGCGGAATCCGGCTGCCGTAACCGAATGCCTGGAAACGTTCGGGCGCAAGACCCGCCCTGACCATATAGTCGACCACCGCCCGCGCGCGCTTCTCCGACAGCGCCTGGTTGAAACCGTCCTCGCCATCGCTGTCGGTGTGGCCGGCGACCTCGATCGAGGCCCCGGGACACCGCATCGCGGTCTCGATCAGCCGGTCGAGCAGGCCGGCAGAGTCCTTCTCGATGGTGGCGCTGGCGGATTCGAAGCGCACCGTGCTCTTGCCGAGCAGGTCGTCGAACAATTGCTGGCAGACCGAGGCATCGACCGGCGAGGCCGGCGGCTTGACCGAGAGGTCGGCCTTGACCGTCCAGCCCTGCGGCATGTCCTTGTTCAATTCGCCGCGGATCTGGCTGACCGCCGCCTCGAACAGCGCGTCCCCCGACAGCCGCACTTCGCGGTCGGACACCACCAGCGTTCCGGTCGAGAGCCGCGACAGCGCGCCCAGCGCCGGCGTGACGGCATTGGCGAAGCCCTGCGGCGCGCCGATGCTGGCCTTGAGATTGTCGACCACCTTCTCGCTGAAGAACTTCCGGCCGGCGGCCGTCGCCAGCGCCGCATGGACATTGTTGTCCGGGACGTAGCCGGTCAGCGTCAGCGTCGACGCCACCGGATCCTTGTTGGCCTGGAACACGTAAGGCGGCGCCTGGATGGCGTTCTCCGCGACCGAATAGCCGTCCGGCAGGTTCCTGAGCGCGGCGCCGATGGCCTCGCGGCCGCCGAGATCGCGCGCCATGCCGGTGAGGCTGACCCTGGTGTCGGACAGCGTGATCTTGCCTTCCTTCAGCTTGCCGATCTGGTCGACCAGCAGCAGGGCGGCGGCATCGAACCGGGTCGGGGCGCCGCGGGCGAGCGTCATGCGGTCGGCAACCTCGACGCCGGCCATTTCGGCGCGGGCAGCGTCCGCCAGCCGCGCCCGGCTGGCAGGCAATGGCGCGCTCCCGGCCAGCGTGACGCGAACGACATCGCGCTCGATCGACCAGACGAACGGCGTCGCCTGCGGCACCAGCCGGGTCTGATCCAGCACCAGACGCACGCCCGGAACGGCCTCCACCGCGGCGACCGCACTGCGGCGGCCTTCCTCGGAAAACGCATCGGCCGAGAACAGGATGTCGCGGCCGGCCGGCGTCAGCCGGGTCTTGTCCAGGACGGTGCTCTTGAGCGCCGCGGCGGACCGCTGGGCGACATCGGCTTCGACGTCCGGCGTGGTGGTCCACGCCGCGATCGCCCATAGAGCGATCAGGATGATGGCGCCGCGCCACCATTGGCCGCTCGATCTGAAAAGTCCGCGCATTCCGCTTCCCGTGGATCAGAAGCAGAGAGAAATCAAACCGTTGGAAGGCTGTCAAACGCAATTCAAGAAAAAAGCCGCCGATCCGGCCGTTCTCTATAACCGTTTCTTCAACATGAGGGCGCTAGCATTGTCCCGAAATGAATCAGCCCGCAGCCCGATGAAGCAGTTCCGCCACAATATCATCCGCGCCGGGCTCGACGCGCTGTATTTTACCGGCGCCTATCATGTGCTGCGTCCGATCTTTTCCGGGATCGGGACGATTTTCATGCTGCACAATGTGAAACCGGCGCGGCCGGACGCGTTTCAGCCGAACCGCCATCTCGAGGTCACGCCCGAATTTCTGCGCGCGACGCTGCGACATCTGCGCGCCCAGAATATCGACATCATTTCGCTCGACGAGCTGCACCGCCGGCTCACGGCGCGGGAATTCGGCCGCCGCTTCGCCTGCATCACGCTGGACGACGGCTATCGCGACAATCGGGACTTCGCGCTGCCGGTATTCGAGGAGTTTCAGGCGCCGTTCACCGTCTATGTCGCGAGCGACTTCGCGCAGGGCACCGGGCGGCTGTGGTGGATCACGCTGGAGCGGCTGATCGCCCGCCGCGACTGGATCGAAACGGAGATCGGCGGCGTCGGGATCAGGCTCGATGCGCGCACGCCGGAGGCCAAGCAGGATGCGTTCGACCGGCTGCACGACATGCTGCGCGCCCTGCCCGAGGGCGACGATCTGCCGCGCGCCATGAGCGCGCTGTGCGCCCGCACCCGGACCGACGAAATCGCCGCCGGCCGCGAACTCTGCCTGACCTGGGACGAACTGCGGAGCTTTGCCGGGCACGAGCTGGTGACGATCGGCGCCCACTCCATCACCCATTGCAACCTCGCCAAGCAGCGCGACGCGCTGGCCGCGCACGAATTGTCGATCAGCCGCGCCCGGATCGCAAGCCACCTGCAGCGCGAGGTCGCGCATCTCGCTTATCCCTATGGCGACCGCGCCGCCGCGGGGCCGCGCGAATACGAGCTGGCGCGGCAGGCCGGCTACAAGACCGCGGTGACGACGCGGCCTGGGATGCTGTTCGCCGGCGTCGCCGATCACCTCACCGCGCTGCCGCGGGTCTCGCTCAACGGCAACTACCAGGACGACCGCATCCTGCCGGTGCTGACGTCGGGCGCCGCCACCGCGATGTGGAACGGATTCCGCCGCGTCGACGCGGCCTGATAGTCGTCTCAACTTCCCCTTGCGCACCGGCTGATATTTCCGAGAGGCGGAACGCGGCGCGCATCGCTGCGCCCTCGCCTTGACTCGCTGTGGGCCGCGCCGCAAACCATCGGGCAAACAACGGGAGGATGCATGTTCCACAATCTGTTTTCGCTGGAAGGCCGCGTCGCAGTCGTGACCGGCGGCTCGCGCGGCATCGGCAGGATGATCGCCTCGGGCTTTCTCGCTTACGGCGCGGCGCGGGTCTACATCACCGCGCGCAAGGCCGCGGCCTGCGAAGCCACCGCGGCGGAACTGAGCGAACAGCATTCCGGCGACTGCATCGCGCTGCCGATCGACATCTCGACCATGGCCGGCATCGAGATGCTGGCCGGCGAGATCAAGAAGCGCGAACCGAAGCTCGACATCCTCGTCAACAATGCCGGCGCCGCCTGGGCGGCGGATTTCGACGAATTCCCGGAGAGCGGCTGGGACAAGGTGATGGACCTCAACGTCAAGACGCCCTTCTTCCTGACCAAGGCGCTGCACGCGCCGCTGCGCGCCGCCGCCACCGCCGAGCGCCCCGGCAAGGTGATCAACATCGCCTCGATCGACGGCATCTTCGTCAACCCGCTGGAGACCTATCCGTATGCGGCCTCAAAAGCCGGACTGATCCATCTTACGCGGCGGATGGCGGTGCGGCTGATCAGGGACCACATCGTGGTGACCGCGATCGCGCCGGGTCCGTTCGCGTCGGACATGAACAAGGCCGCCCGCGACGAAGCCGACGCGGTGGCCAGCCGGGTGCCGTCCGGCCGGATCGGCACCGACGAGGACATGGCCGGCACCGCGATCTATCTGGCGTCGCGCGCCGGCGACTACGTCGTCGGCACCACCATCGCGGTCGACGGCGGCGTCGCCTACGCCAACCCGGGCATCAAGGGCGACGGCTGGGCGTAAGCCGGGCGGACGGGAGCGCTCGCGTCGGCTCGGCGAGCGCCTGCTAGAGCAGCTCTGGTTTTGATGGAATCACCGCCGTCATCCTGAGGTGCCCGTTGGGCCGCGCCATGCGCGGCCCAACGGGCCTCGAAGGATGAGCCGCAAGCGCCTTGGCCGCATCCTTCGAGGCTCGCTGCGCTCGCACCTCAGGATGACGACTCTGCACGCGAGAATACCGCATGGCTTCAATCATTCGCTGAACCGCTCTAGGCCAGATAGCTCGCGAGGTTGAGGCTCTGCACCTTGGCGATCGCCGAGTAGGAGGCCGTCAGTTGCGCCTGATAGGTCGACAGCTTGGCGGTGACCGCGGCAACGTCGACGCCGGTGAGGTCGCTGCCGAGCGTCTCGGCGTAGGATTGATACTCGGTCTGATACGAGCTCGCCTTGGCGATCGACGACGCCGCGTTCGACAGCCGGGTCTGGACCACGCCGATACTGTCGATCGCGCCGACCGCGAGATCGAGCGCCTCGTTCAGCGTGTCGGTCGACAGCGGCGAATTGTTGGCCACCAGATTCATCGCCCGCATCGCCTGCTCGAAGGCGGTGCTGTCGGCCGTGACCCCGTAGGACACCGTCTGGCTGTCGGAGACGCGCACCGAGGCGAGGTGGCTGTTGCCCTGATAATAGCTGGTGTCCGCCGACGACGGCGAGGTCGCGGCCGCATAGGTCGCCGACGAAATATCGACCGGCGCGGTCTTGGTGTCGGAGCCGGAAAACAGATAGCCGGCGTTGTACTGCGTGTTGAGCAGCGAGGTCATCTGTTCCAGCATGCTCTGCGCCGATTGCGTCACGCTGGCCGCATCGGTGCTGGCGGCATTGCTGGCGCTGGTCAGCAGCGTGCGGAATTCGGTGATCAGGTCGGCGATCGAATTCACCGCCGAATACATCACCTCGACCTTGCCGTTGGCGAGCGTCGCGGCGTCGATATAGGATTGCGACCGCGTCACCGAGACCTGCAGGTTCAGCACCTGCTGCGAGCTGGAACCGAGCCCGCCGAAATCCGACGACACCAGCCCGGACGCCTCCTGGATCTGCTGATTGGCCATCGTGCTCTGCGTGCGCAGCGCGGCCGCGACCATCTGGTCGGCGTTGGCGAAAGTGGCGACGCGGCTCAACATCGGATGCTCTCCTGTCAGCCGACGCTCTGCACGGCGGTCATCAGCGACGAGAACATCTCGTTGATCACCTGAATCAGTTGCGACGCGGCGGTGTACTGATTCTGCAGCGAACTGATCTTCGCGGTCTCCTCGTCGAGGTTGACGCCGGATTGCGAAGTCAGCGCGTTGGCGAGGCTGGATTGCGTCGTGCTCTTGGCGGTGTAGGTGGTCGCCGCCGAGGTCGCCTTCGAGGCGACGTTGGAGATGATATCGGCGGCGTAGTCGGCGAACGATCCGGTGGTCGAGCCGAGCCCGCCGGACGCACTGAAGCTGCGGGAGGAGGTCAGCGCCGAATACAGGCTGTCGACGACTTCGGTCGAGCCCGCGGTCAGCACCTTGCCGCCCGTCGTCAACGTCGCGGAGGAGTCGAGCGTGGTCACCTGGAACAGCCCGGAATTCGCCAGGATGTCGCTGCGCACCGCGAAGTTCGACGCGCCGGTGCCGGTGACCAGATCGTTGAGGCCGAAATAGTCGGACAGGCCGGCGCCGGCGGCGCCGACCGCGCTGGTCATCTCGTTGATCGCGACGCCGTTGCTGCTGCCGGTCGCGGAGATCACCAGCCGGCCGCTGGAATCGATCGAGGCGCTGAGGCCCGAAATGCCGTTGATGCCGTCGACCAGATCGCCGACCGTCGCATAGCTCGACAGATCGAGATCGCCATAGGACACCAGATTGCCCGACTGATCGACGGCCGCGATCCGCACGGTGCCGGTGGCCGACAGCGCCGTCGACGACGTCACCGCAGTGGTGCCGGTCAGCGTCGCGGGCGGCGGCAGCGCGGTGCCGGCATTGCTCGCGGCGTTCAGGCTGTCGGCCAGCGTCGTCGCCAACTGGTCGAGCTGCGCCTGCGCGGCCGGCAGTTCGGTGTCACGCAGGTCGAGCAGCGCGCCGATTTCGCCGGAGCTGATCTGCGAGGTGACGTCGACGCCGTTGAGGGTGATGCCGCTGAGGCCGGACGAAGTGCCGTCATAGGTCGACGACGCCTTGACCGAGGACGCCGCCGTGAAGCCGAGCAGATGCGCGCTGCTGTCGACCAGCGCCTGCCCGCCGGAGGTGTAGACCTGCATGTCGCCGGACGACGACACGAAGTAGCTGATATTCATCTTCTCGGCGACCGTCTGTAGCGCGACGTTGCGCTGGTCTTCCAGATCGGCGGTTGACTGGCCGGAGGCGGCCGCCTGCTTGATCTGGTCGTTGAGGTCGTCGATCGTCTGCAGCGCGGTGTTGACCTCGTCGACGTCGGACGCAATCTCGGCGTCGGCGTCCGCCCGCAGCGACTGGATGCCGCTCGACGTCTCGCGCAACTGCGACGCCAGATCGTCCAGCGCGCTGACGACATTGGCCTGCAGCGAGGCGCTGCTGGGGGTCCCGGCCAGCGACGTCACCGCCGATTCCAGCGACGCCAGCGTATTGGCAAGCGAGGTGCCGGTGTCGTTGGCACCCGAGGTGCTGCCGTACAGCGCCTGCAGGCGATCCAGATAGGTGTCGTCGATCTCGGCGGCGCCGAGTTCGGAGGTCGCGGCGATGACGGACTTCATCAGCAGCTTGTCGACGCTGCTGGTGATCCCGGTGATCGCAACGCCGGTGCCGGCGCCGCCGCTGGTGGTGGCGACCTGGTTGGCGGTCTTGACGCTGTAGCCGGTGGTGTCGGCGTTCGAGATGTTCGACGACGCGACGCTGATCTGAAACTGAGAAGCCGTCAGGCTGCTGACAGCGATACTGCGCGCGATGTCGAGCGACATGGAACCCTCCGCTGCGGTCAGGTCAGATCCGAACGCCCCGTGCGGCGGAGGCGGCCTGGCCGCTGATGCGGCCGTTCGCCCCGTAGGGCGAGTTGCCGGAAATCTGTTCGCGGATCGCCGCCATCACGGCGTCGATGCGCCGCTGGCTGGCCTCGATCGCCGCGCGCAGCCGGATGATGTTCTCGTCCATCACGCCCCGGAGCCGCTCGATCCGATCCAGCACCTTGATCTGCAGCGCGCGGTCCGGCGTGCTCAGCAGCACGTTCTTCATCGCGACCTGCTTGACCCATTGCTCGAACAGATCCGACAATTCGAGCTTGCGGGCGGTGTGCCGCGATTGCGACGCCGGCAGCCCCATCGCCAGCGCGATGTTCTCTTCGGTCACGACGTCGATCAGCTGGTCGATCAGTTCGACCAGATCCTCGATGCGGGAGCTGTCCTGGACGATCGCGGGCTGCAGCGGGGGGCTCTTCATCATCTCGTTCACTCCGTCGTCGTTCATTTGCGGTGAGGCGCGCCGCGCCCGATCGAGGCGGTCCGGCCGTAGGCCGACGCCGCGTTGCTGCGCGCATTCAGCGTTCTCATGTCCTGCGCCAGCGCCTCGCAGCGCGCGCTCAGCGCGGCGCGGACGCGCCGGATGTCGCTCTCGAGGCTCAGGATCAGCCGTCGCTCGCCGCCGCGGATCAGCTTGGCCGCCGTCAGCAGGCGATCCAGCCGCGTGAAAAGCTCGTTATCGTCGCCGCGATCGGTCATGACTCAGATCGCCGCGATCAGGGTGTCGAACATCTTGTTGACCGCCGTGATCACTTGCGACGCGGCCGAATACGCCTGTTGCGCCGAGATCATGCTGCTGAATTGTTCATTGGTGTCGGTGGTGCTGGATTCGAGTTCGCTGCCGTAGATCGTGCCGGCGCCGTTGGTGCCGGATTGCTGCAGCGTCGCGGTCCCGGACGCAGCCGTCGTCGCGTACAATCCGCCGCTCTGCGCTTCGAGCTGGTCCGACGCGGTGAAGGTCGCGACGGGGATCTTGTAGATCGCGATGGTCTCGCCATTGGAGTAGGTCGCGTTGACGGTGCCGTCGTCGCCGACCGCGACGCTGCTGAGCTTGCCGAACGCCAGGCCGTCGGACTCGATGCCGTCGATGGTCACGGCCGGCGTCGACAGGTCCGAGGACAATTGCGTGAGACCGTCTTTTCCGCCGACGGTGCCGAGGTCGAGTGTGATCTTGCTGTCGGCGGCGCCGGTGGTCCAGTCGCTGATCGTGACGGTCGCCGGGCTCGGATTGGTGCTGGCCAGCGAGCCGTCGGTGTTGAACGAGACGGTGATGGTGTCGGTCGGGGCCGCGGCGAGCGTCGTCGTCGAGTCCGACGCCAGCGTCGGCTTGCCGAAGCTGGCGCTCCAGGTGTTCTCGGCGGTCTTCGCCCACGTCACCTGCATCGTGCTGGCGGTGCCGAGCGAATCGTACATCGGCATCGACGTGGTGAAGGTGTCGCCGACCGCGGCGTCGGCCGGCAGGTTCGCGGCGAACGACGTCGAGGTGGTGGCGCCGCTGCTGGTCTTGGCCACGCTGGTGTCGATCGGGACCAGATTGCCTTCGCTGGCGGTGCCGATGACCTCGCCGGACGCGTCGGTGCGCCAGCCGAGCAGATAGGCGCCGTCATTGACGAGGTAGCCGTCGGAGTCGATCGTGAACGAGCCGTTGCGCGTATAGAGCGTCGACCCGCCGTCGAGCGAGGTCGTCACCGGAAAGAAGCCGTTGCCCTGGATGGCGATGTTGGTCGAGGTCGTGGTCGAGGTCAGCAGGCCCTGCGTGGTGATGTTGGACGACGCCGACGCCGTGACACCGCCGGACGAGTAGGACGACGCGCCAGACGCGTTGGTGACCAGCGACTCGAACGAGGCCGAGGTGGTCTTGTAGCCGACCGTCGACGAATTCGCGATGTTGTCGGAGATCATCGCCAGCGCCGAACTCTGCGCGTTCAACGCGGAGATCGCGGACGAAAGTGCGCCTGACAAACTCATGCTGTTACTCCGGGCTGGTTCAGGCGGTGACGCCGATGACGTTGTCGGTGCTGACCGAGGTGTTGCCGATGTTGAGCATCGGCGTGCCGGTGGAATTATCGATCGAGGTCACCTTGCCGGTGACGGTGGTGTAGCCGTAGACCGACTGGCCGGTGGAATCGGTCGCCGACACTTCGAGCGTGTATTGACCGCCGTCGGAGAGCTGCGTGCCGTCGGTGGTGGTGCCGTCCCAGGTGAAGGAGTTGGTGCCCGACGTCGTCGTGCCGCTGCCGCTCCAGACCGCATTGCCGGACGAGTCCTTGACGGTGAGCGTGACGCTGGAGGCGGCCGAATCCAGCGAGTAGCCGAACGAGACCTGACCGTCCTGCAGCGTGCCGGTGTCGGCCTTGGCGGTGACGGTCTGGCCGATGTAGTTCGACGAGTTCAGCGTCAGCAGACTGTTGAGCGACGTCGTCAGCGTGGTGAGGTTGGTGTTCAGCGTCTGCTGCTGCTCGAAATTCGCGTAGGAGGTGAGCTGATTGACGAAGTCCGTGGTGCTGGTCGGCTCCAGCGGATTCTGGTTCTGCAGCTCGGTGACGAGCAAGGTCAGGAATTCGTTCGACGTGAGGCTCGCGGTGGTCGACGCGGTCGACGCGACCGTCGAGGCGGTGGTGGTAGTCGCCGTCGTTGCAGCAACAGTCATGGCGCGCTCCAGCAACCTCCGGGCGCGCTGCGCCTCGGATCTGCCTTGGGTGAATTGGAGGGGTCTCGAAATCCGTTCCCTAGTGAAACGGCCGCTGCCGGCGGTTCAGGCGAAGTATTTTGCGGCGGACGAATGGATGTCGGGCGCGGCTTCCCGCGTCGCGACTTGTTGCTGTGCTGCAGTCGTTTTTTGGATTTCCGTTGAATCGAAACCAAGCCCGAAAGCCCGGCAAAAATTGCCTTCCGCCAGGGTGTGGAATGTCCTTATGCGGACCGGCGACCGGCACCGCGCAACCGCTCCCGCTTGCGGGGGAGGTCGGATCTCAATCGAATGTTCGGCCGCTGCATTCGCAACATGTCGTCCCCGCGCAGGCGGGGACCCATAGCCCCTGGCTTCGCAAGTGAAGGAAGGCCGCTCCCGCAGCGGTTCAATCGAGAAGCTGCGGCGTATGGGTCCCCGCCTGCGCGGGGACGACGGAGGACAGGCATGGCCAGACGCGACGCCGGGCTGGAGCCCATCTGTCATCGCCCGCGCTTGCGGGAGCGGGAGTGCGCGGCGGCGCGTGGCGGTCGCCCGAGAGCGCTATCGCTTGGTGTCGTCGTCGGGATTGTTGCCGGGATCGTCGTCGCGGCGTTCCGGCGCGGCTGCGGCTTCGCGCGCCTTGCCGACGATCCGGTCGACCAGACCGGCCGGCGCGCGCACCGGGGCGGAGCGCAGCGCCGCGCGGAGTAACTGCGCCTCGGCCAGCGCAAGCCGGGCTTGCTCGGAATTGCTCAGCAGCAGGTCGGCCTGCTCACGCTCGGCGGCCGGCCACGCGGTCAGATCGTCGCCGCGTCGATCGAGCAGATCCTTGAATTCGGCAACGTCCATTCTGGAAACCGTCCGACCAGCGCGATATTCCGGCAGCAATGACGGCCGGCGGTTGCGCGGACAGTCGACCGCTCGTAAGGCAGGGGCGGCCGATAGGCAACAGCGGCGCGGCTTATCAACCGCAAAAATGCGCGGTTTCGGATCCGGAAGCGGGCGGCGAGTCGTCGGCTCCGGCCGGTGTCAGTTCGCCTTCGGGGCCTCGCGTTCGACATAGGCC
Source organism: Rhodopseudomonas sp. NSM (assembly GCF_052445935.1). NCBI lineage: Bacteria > Pseudomonadati > Pseudomonadota > Alphaproteobacteria > Hyphomicrobiales > Nitrobacteraceae > Rhodopseudomonas > Rhodopseudomonas sp. NSM. The sequence goes on from NZ_JBQTCH010000011.1 coordinate 27,796, forward strand.
CAGGCATCCCGCAGTTCGGTCAGGCTGGCGATGATGCGCTTGTAGCGTTCCGCCGAATCCGGCCGCCCATAGGACCGCAGGCAGGCCATGATCAGGCTGTGATACGTCGCGTGCAGGCCCTCGGCCACCGCGCCGCCTCTGTCGAAATTCAGATGGTGGCTGAGGCCGCGCAGGATCGCGGTCGCGCGGATCATCTGCGTGTGGCTTTCCTCGAACCGCTTCGCTTCGCCCGCGGCGATCGAGCTCTGCAGCGCCTTGACGACGCCGTCGAGCAGCATCACCACCGCGCGCAGCGGGGGAACGGCGACGGCGGCGCTGCGATAGGCCTGGGCCGCGTGAAGGCGGGCGTGGTTCTGCATGATCGATTACTCGTCGTTGAGGAGAGCGGAGAGATAGTCGAGCGTGGTGTCCGCGGTGGAGATCGCGCTCTGGTACTTGGCGTATTGGCTGACCAGCATCGCGCGGTAGATCTCGGCCCGCTCGTTGATGTCGTTGATCTGCTGCTCCATCCGGTCGTCCTGCGATTGCAGGTTGGTGATCAGATCCTGCAGCGATCCGGTGCTGGTGTCGGAGGCGAGCTCGGCGATGTTGTTGATCTGCGCGGCGATGCCGGACGTCGAGCTCACGGTGATCGACGCCGAGCTGGAGCCGGAATAGGTGAACGCCATGCCGGAATAGACGGTGCCGGCGGCGCCGATGATGGTGTTGCCGCTGACGGTGAACAGCGAGGAGTCGCCGCCGACCGAGGCCGACAGCGTTCCCGATTCGTCGACGGTGAGATCCAGCACGAACGACGCCGGCGGCGACGAATTGGTGTTGATCACCGCGAGCGAACTCGACGACGCGGACGTCTTCGCGGCCAGCAGCCCGATGACGCCGGAGAGGTCGCCGGTCAGCGTGGTCGACAGCACGCTGGTGTCGAATTCGAGCGTATTGGTCTCGGTGAACGACAATCCCAGATCGGTCATCGACAGCCCGCCGATGATCGAATTCATCGCCTGTTCGAGCTGCGTCATGATGCTGCGCATGGTGCCGTCGCCGAACAGCACGGCGCTTGAATCCGCCGATCCGTCCGAGGTCAGCGTCTGCTGGGCCGTGACCTCCTCGCGGACCGCGTTGTAGGCGGTGACGAAGGTCTGCAGCGCGGTGGCGATCTGGTCGACGTCGACGTCGATGCTGACATTGATGGTCGAGCCGTCCGGCGTGGCCTGCAGCAGGCTGAAGCTGACGCCGCTCAGCACGTCGGTGACGTCGTTGGTGTCGCGGGTCAGGCTGATGCCGTCGACCGTGAACAGCGCCGGCTGCGGCTCCTGCAGTACGTCGGTGAAGTCGCCGGACGAATCGGTGACGCCGAGCGTCGTGAGCACGTCGTCGCCGGAGACGACGCTGGTGGTGATGTCGGCGTTGTCTTTCAGCGCCGTCAGCGTCATCGCGTATTCGGTGCTCGATATCTGGATGATCGAGGCCTGGACGTTGGTGGTGTCGCTCTGCGCGTTGATAGTGTCGACGACGTCCTCCATCGACATCCCGCTGGTGATCGAGATGTCGGCGCTGGTGCCGCCCGACAGGCCGATCGAGAACACGCCGGCGAGCCCCAGATCGGCGGTCTTGTCGGCGACGCTGCTGCCGATCACCTTGTGGGCGGTCGCGATCTGCGAGACCGTGAGCGTGTGGTCGCCGGTGGCGGCGCCGTTGCTGATCGACATCGACACCGCGGAACCGGCGCTGACGTCGCCGGTCGAACTCAGCGTGGCGGCGCGGGCGCCATAGGTGCTGGACGACAGCGAATTGACGATCGATTTCGCCATCGACGTGGTGCTGGTCGTGAGCGTGCCGAGCAGCGTCTGCAAATTCTGGTAGGCCGCGATCTTGGCTTCGTTGGCGGTGATGCTGGTCTCGATGGTGGTCGCCGCGGCGGTCTTGGTCGCCACCTGGGCTTCGATCAGCGCGTCCCAGTCGACGCTCGTCGTGGTCGTGGTGCCGGAGGTGGTGGTCGCCAGCGCAGCAGTGGCCGAGGCGGACGTTGAACTGGTGACTGTCGCCATCGAAGTCCAGTCTCCTGCGTGAATTGGTGAGCCGGCGCAATTGCCGGCTCACCTGGTCGGGACGGCGTCAGCCGAGCAGATTCAGAAGATATTGCGGCATCTTGTTCGCGGCCGATTCCGCCGACACGGCGGCCTGGACCATCACCTGCGCGGACGACAGGCTGGCCTGCTCCGCCGCGATGTCGACGTCGGTGATCGCCGAATTGGCGGACTCCAGGTTCTGCGACTGCGTCGAGATCGAGCTGGCGCTGAAGTTGAAGCGCGATTCCTGCGCGCCGATATTGGCGCGCGCCGCCGAGACGGTGTCGATCGCGAGGTCGAGCGCATCGATGGCGTCGGTCGCGTCGTCCTGCGCGCTGATGCTGAGCGTGTCGACGCCGAGCTCAGTCGAGGTCAGGCTGTCGATCGTCACGGTGATCGTATCGGCGGAGGTCGAGCCGACCAGCACCGCTGCGCCGGAGGCGAAGGTGCTGGAGCCGTCGAGCAGGCTCTGGCCGCTGTAGCGCGTGCCGGTCGCGATGCTGTCGATCTGGTCGCTCAGCGCCTGGAATTCCGAATCCAGATAGGCGCGGCTCGAATCGGTGACGGTCGCCGAGGACGATTGCGACGCCAGCGACTTCATGCGCGAGAGGATGTCGCTGATGTTCGAGGCGCCGCCGTCGGCGACCTGCAGGATCGAGGTCGCCTGCGACGCGTTGGTGGCCGCCTGCTGCAGCGTGGTGACGTCCGACGAGATGCGGGTGGAGATCGCGAGGCCGGCGGCGTCGTCGGAGGCCTGGGTGATTTTGGAGCCGCTGGACAGCTTCGAGAGCGAGCTCGACATCTGCTGCGAGTTGATATTCAGGTAGCGGACCGCGGAATTGGCGGCGGTGTTGGTGGAAATCACGGGCATCGAGACGCTCCTTGCAGTGTTCGGCCGCTGTTGCGGACCAGGTTGAGGGACGACCGGACGCAGGCCAGCCCCCGTCCGTCCGCTAAACGGAACGGCACGCGCAATTCAGGCGGGGTTTGTTTCAGGCCCGGCGATTTATGGTTAGCAGTCGGTGAACGCCTGCAGCAGGTCCGGCTCGTGGCGCCGCAGGATATCGCGGAGCTGCTGACGGCCGCGCTTGAGCAGCGACTCGACCGCGGCGACCGTCGTGCTCATCACCTCGGCGATGTCGGCGTTACTCATGTTCTCGTGATACGACAGGATCACCGCGACGCGCTGCTGCTCCGGCAGTTTCTGGATCGCGGTCTCCAGCAACTGGGTGACCTCGTTGCGCTGCATCGCGCTGCAGGCGTCGGGCTTGGCGTCGGCCGGCTCGGGCACGGCGTCGACATTGTCGGTGCGCGGCCGGCGATGCAGATCGATGCAGCGATTGGTGACGACGCGATAAAGCCAGGTCGAGAATTTCGCCCGGCCGTGCTCCCAGCGGCCGCGATGGGTCCACACCTTCAGCATCGTGTCCTGCACCACGTCCTCGGCGTCGGCGCGGCTGCCGAGCAGGCGCAGCGCGATGCCGAAAGCGCGATCGATGTGGCGCTCGACCAGCAGCCTGAACGCGGCCTCGTCGTTCGCAGCGAGCCGGTCCAGCAGATCTTCGTCGATATCCCGCGCGGCATCGGCTTGCCGAGGCTCGAATACGTCCGTGGTGATCGCCGGCGATGACGGCGGCGTCGCGGTGTCGACCGGTTCGGTGTGGAGAGCGTGCGCCATCCCCTGCTCCAATCCTATGCCGACGAACGGGCGGTGTGGTCGGCCTGTGAAATTTGTACGGGCCGCCCCGGAAATCCGGTCGGAGATTTTCGACTTATTTTGCAGATAGTTAGGAGGAAAAATGTGCCGGGTGATCGGCAAAAAATGCCGCTATGGCCGGTGCTTCGACGCGGCGTCGGGAGGTCCGCAAAACGGGGCTGTGATGTCATTCGAAGAAATCTCGGCGCACGAGTTGATCGCGCAAGCGCGACGGATATTCGGGACGCAAATACGCATGCGACTACGCAACCCGCGACTAATCGACGTGAGCGGGCGCAGCTCCGTCACCGGATTCCGTCACCGGATCGAGCCGTCGTCGCCACGACAGGCTGTGAATTCCGCCCGGAATTTCTTGCCGAATCGCGTTTTAAAAAATAGCCGACTTCGCCGCGAGGCGAAGCGCAAATGTCGCGCAATGTGTCAGGATCGCAGGACGCGCGCCTGCTTTTTTGTTTCTGAACGTTTACTAAGCGCGGGCGAGCGGGGCGGGCAATGAACGTACACATTTCGGAAACAACCAGAGTCACCCCGAAACATTCAGACGCAAACTACGTCTCGTTCGATATCTTCGACACCTTCGTGGTGCGCGGGTGCACGACGCCCGACGGCGTCATCGCGCAGGCGTTTCAGCTTTCGCCCGTGGCCGCGCGGTTTCCCGCGGCGGCCGCGTCCTATGTCGAGCACCGGCGCCAGGCCGAAGCCCGCGCGCGCAAGGCGGCGATCCGGCGCGACGGCCGCGCCGAAGTCGGCATCGCCGAGATCTACGCGGCATTTCCGTTCCGGCTGTTCGGCCTGCGCAGGGACGCGCTGCCGCAACTCGTCGCGGCCGAGTTGGCCGCCGAGCACGAATTGTGCCGCTGCAATCCGGATATTCTCGCCCAGTATCGCGAGCTCCGCGCGGCCGGCGCCCGCACCGGCTTCATCTCCGACAGCTACTGGAGCGTCGAGCAGTTGGGATCGCTGCTGCGCGCGTGCTGTCCGGATCTGCAATGGGACTTTCTGTATTCGTCGAGCGCGAGCGGCACCGGCAAGGCGGAGCGGCTGTTCGAGATCTATCTCGCCGAGCAATCGGCCGATCCGCGCCGCGCGGTGCACGTCGGCGACAATCCGAACGCCGACATCGACGGCGCGCGGCGGTTCGACATCACCGCGCTGCACGTGCCGCAGGCGAGCGCGCGGCTCGCGTCGATCTTCAATCGCGAGACGCCGGTCGGCGCGTTGCTGTGCCAGTCGCCGGTCGGAACGCTGGACGGCGGTGCGCGCACGCTGCGGCGGCTGGTGGCGGCGCGCGTGCCGGCGCAGTCGCCGGCGTTCGGGCTCGGCGTCGGCGTGCTCGGTCCGGCGATGCAGGCGTTCGACGCGTTCATTGCATCGCGCATCGGGCAGATCGGCAACGCGGGCGGCGAGTTGCGCGTCGCCTTCCTCGGCCGCGACGGCTTTCTGTCGCACCGGATCCGCGCCCAGGCCGGCGACACGCAGGCGCGCTACCTCGAGATCAGCCGCCGCGTCAGCGTGATGGCGTCGGCGGCGACGCTCGATCCGCTGACCCGGCTGGTCGGCACGATTTCGTCCCTCGATGCCGCGGCTTTCTCCGCCATCACCCGGCATCGCTCGACCAAGGTGGCGGCGTTCTTCGCGCGGCAGCCGCACGGCCGGAGCACCGGCGCGGAGCTCGCGAAGGCGCTGCCCGAACTGATCGACGCGCGCGACATCGCCGCGATCGCCGCGTCGCTGCGCGCCGAACTGATGACCTATCTGCGCGCGCAGTTTCCCGATCTCGATCGCTGCACCGATCTGGTGCTGGTCGATCTCGGCTATTCCGGCAGCATCCAGAAATCGCTGCGGCGGGTGTTCGATCTCGAAGGCATCGCGGCGCGGATTCACGGACTCTATCTGCTGTCGCTCGACGACGACTTCGCCGAATGCGACGAGCGCGACACGTTCGAGGGGATGATCTCCGACCTCGTGGTGACGCCGCACGTCAAGCGGCTGCTGTTGCGCAACGTCGCGGTGCTGGAGCAGCTGTGCTGCGCGCCGACCGGCTCGGTCGCAGGCTATCGCGACGGCGCCGTCCTGCACGAGGCGATTCTGCACGTCGATCCCCAGCAGGCCGTGGCGCGCGAGGTCCAGGCCGGGGTGCTGGCCTATGCGGCGGAGGCCGGCGCGCTGGCGCCGAAGCTCGGCTTCGCGCCCGCGGCCCCTGACCGCATCGCCGCCGACGTCACGGCCATTCTCGGCCGGCTGCTGCTGCTGCCGACCGACGACGAACTGATGCTGCTCGGCGCGCTCCAGCACGACGTCAATCTCGGCACCACCGCGCTGACGCCGCTGCTCGACGGCGCGTTGCTCGCCGCCCGCGAAGTGACGCAGTCGTTGCCGGATGCCTGCACCGCCGCCGATCCGCCGATGTGGCTGGCCGGCTCGTTCGCGGCCCTGGAGCCGGCGCAGAGTTATCTCTATCTGCTGTTCGGCTGCAACCTGCTGCCGTCGGACCTGTTCGGCGACGTCAAATGCGGCCAGATCGACGTCGTGCTGCAGGACCGCAAGGGCGTCGCGAGCACCGTTGCGGTCGCCTGCTATCGCAACGGCTTCAACGAGATCCGGGTCCGGATTCCGATGTCGCGCGGCATGGCGATACGCACCATCCAAGTGCCGGTCGCAAGGCTGGCCCCGGCAGGGCTGATCACCGGCCCCTTCCTCCAGAGCGGGCCGAGTATCAATATGGCCGCGGGCAGCGGCGAGATCCGGCTGCTCGATCGCTGCGACGCCGAACAGGACGGCCTCGCATGGCATGGCCCGCACTACGCCGCGACGCGCGACGACGCCGTGCTGACGATCGCGATTCCGACGCTGACCGATGCGGTGGCGATGCTGAGCATCGGCGTCACGCCCGCGAATGGCGCGCGGGTGCTGGCGCTCGACTGATTGCCGATCCGACCGCCTGAATCGACTGCCCCGTCCGTATGACGAGAGGATTGTTTTCGGCGGGGGCGGACAGTGAGCGGCACTCTGGATCTTATCATCGGACACAGCGAAGCGGCGGCTCCGCGCCTCGGCGCGGCGCAGCTCGCGCGGCTGCGCCAGTTGGTCGGCGGCTATCCGGTCGTGGTGTGCTGGGACGGCATGTCGCCGGTGCCGGCGACGGCCGCGGCGGTGGTGGTGCTCGATGCCACCAACGCGGCGCGGATCGAGATGCTGATCGGATCGCTGCACGAGAACGCGATCATCATCCTGCCGACCAGCGAGAACCCGGCGTTCGATCTGCTGAAGTCGAAGCTCTACGCCCACGGCTCGATCGGCGCGGAAGGCGCCGAGGCGCCGCATCACGTCTGGTGGGGCGGCGTCAAGCCGCCGGTGGTGCGGACCGGCGTGTATCGCCGGGAAGACACCCTGTTCGTCTCCGCGACCCCGCACGACGATGCCGACGGCGCCACTGCGCGCGGACTGATGACAGACCTCAGCCAGCTCGGCCTCGACGCGATGGTTGCGCCGCTGGCAGCCCCCGACGCTGCCGCGCAGCGATGCGCCAGGGTCGATTTCATTCTCGAGCAATGGGGACGCGCCGGACGTGGCGTGTTCTGGATCGATCCCGCCGCGCGCGTCGCGGCGCATCCGCTGCTGCCGCAGGCGGCCGGCTGCGACTTCGCGGTGCATCGCCAGCCGAACGGCGCGATGACGACGGGCGCGCTGTACTTCAACCAGACCGACGCCGCGCGCGCGCTGCTGGAGATGTGGCAGCGCCTGACGCACGCCTATCCGGACCTGCCGGACTCCTTCCTGCTGGATCAGGCGTGGGTCCTGATCACCTCGCAGCGGCAGATCGAAACCGCCTGGCTGCCGGACGCCTATTGGCGTGCCGACGAACTGGCCGCGCGCGAGCACAGCGTAATCGTCCGCCCCTCCGGTGCAGCGGACGCCGAACCCCAGCTCGACCGCTTCGCCGCGCCGCTGCAGCTCGGCCGCCGCTTCTCGCGGCATCAGGCGCCGGAAGCTCACCTGATCATGACCGCGCCGGGCGCCGGGCGCGGGCCGATCACCGTGGTGGTGCGCGATGTGCTCGCGACCGGCGCGCGCCATATCGGCAGCGTCGTCGAGGCGATCACGCGCGTGTTCGCGGCGGACAATGGCGGCTTCTCGCAACTCGAGGTCGTGCTGTGCGCATGGGATGAGGACATCGACCAGGTGCTGCAGATCCGCGACTACTCGTGGGTGCTGCTGATGGACCCGTCGGAGCCGGTCACGGAGGATATCTTCCGCGCGCTCCCCGGCGCGATCGGCGAGCACCGGCCGCAGGAAAATCCGCGCAGCAGCCGGGAGGCGTGTGGCCGCGCCGCGTCGCCGATCGGCCTCGTCGCATCGCGCCAGGCTTTCATCCAGCGGCCGAGTTCGGCCTACGCGATGACGCGTCACTGAGCGCGAAACGGCGACCCGGATGGGCAGCGAATGCCGCGGATTTAGCCGGGCTTCAATATCAATAACGCCGCGCGCGGTCGGCCGCGCTCAGCCGGCCCGCTCGGGCTCGCTGGCGACGTCCCAGCGTGATGCCGGGCGCGATCCGGCGCGCGCGCCGCGCCGCGAGGCGATCCGGGCGCGGCGCTTGCGCCACCAGATCACCACGCCGGTGACCGACAGCGCCGCCACCACCAGCCCCATCGCCGAGATCAGGATGCGGCCCGGCAGGCCGAGGATGCGGCCGGAATGGAGCGGGAACTGCATCTGCACGAAGACGTCCGCCGCGGTGCCGACCCAGGGCAGCCGCTCGCCGATCGGACGGCCGTCCTCGCTGTCGTAATACAGCTGCGCCGGGGCGACACCGGCGGCGCCGTGATCGTCGCCGGGCTTGAAGAACGCGGCCGCGAACACGCCGTGCGCCGGGCCGTAGAACAGCGAGCCGAGCGGCGCGGTGAAGCCGCGCGCACGGCCGTCGGCTTCGGCGCGCGCGGCGATCTGCGCGAAACTCATCTTCGGCTCGATCGGATCGTCGAGGCTGCGATAAGGACGCTGCTCGAACGGCGTCGGCGTGTAGTTCGACACCGTCTTCATGATCGGCGAGAACACCTCGAAATACAGATTGAGCGAGAACGCCGTGAACGCGACCACGAACAGCACCGCCCAGGTCCACAGGCTGAAGGCGCGGTGGATGTCGAAATTGATCCGGTAGGCGCTGCCCGAGGTCTTGATCTTCCAGGCCGGCGCCCAGCGCGCCCAGAACCCCTTGCCGAGCTCGCGCCTCACCGCCGGCGCCTGCCCGGCGCGCAGCAGCCGCCGCGCCGGCAGCGTCAGATAGAAGCCGACGAAACAGTCGATCGTCCAGATGATCGCGATGATGCCGAGCAGCCGCGCGCCCCAGCGGTCGCTGCCCCAGAATTCGGGGACGTGCATGGTGTAGTGCAGCTTGTACAGGAACGAGACGAAGTTCTCGCTGGTCACCGGCCACACCGCGCCCCAATAGCGCCGGCCGAGCTCGGCGCCGGTGTTGGGATCGAGGAAGATCTGGTTGTAGTCGAGCGCGTAGCGCTTGCCGGTCGAAGGATCGATCCGCGGCTGCACGAAGAACGCCAGCGAGTGGCCGGGCTCCGGCGTCATCGGAAAGAAGATCACGCGGGCGCGCGGATCGCGGCTCTCGATCTGCTTGACGAGATCGACCGACGGGATCGCCGGCCCCGGGGTCGAGACGTCGTAGAACTTGGCGTTGAGGGCTTCGTCGATCTCGTGATCCCACGAGATGATCGCGCCGGTGACACCGGAGAAGAACAGAAAGGCGGCGGTGATCAGCCCGGCCCAGCGGTGCAGTCGTCCGAATATCGCTCTCATGCCGACCCGGTCCCATTCTTTGTCGTTGCGCGCCGGCGCGGGGGCCGTTCGCACGACCGCGAGGTCCCGGACGTGCCGCCGTCCGCTCGCGCGCGAAGGCAGCAGCAACGAGACGCCGTCGCCCGGCGATTCCGCGCACCCGTCCGGCACAAGGCAGGACGAACTCCGGATGGAGTTACCGCGTTGGGCGGCCGAGTGCATTTCTCGCGTTTTGGAATCGTTCAAACGGAACCGGCCGCGATCTGCGGCCCGGCAATCGGGGGCGAGGACACCCGCCGGTCAGGCCGACCAGCGATCCTCTTCTTCCTGCATCGCCTGTTCGTTGAGACGCTGCGCGATGTCCTCGGCGAGCTTCTCGGTCTTCGCCTCCGCGATGGTCTCGCCGTCCTGCTTCGTCACCGCGGTGTTTTCGACGTGGACCGGAAAATCGTCCGGTTCGAGCGCGTCGTCGTCCTTCGGATCGGCCATCGGTTCCTCCCTCGGTTCCGCGTAGTGGGGCGTGGTGGCCCAACGCCCGGCGTCCCCGATCGTGCCGCCGACCCGCGACATTCAGGGGCTAGTCGTCCACGTAATGGACGATTAAGCCGTCATTTCGATAATAATTGGACAGCACCGCCAAACGCTCCATAATGCTTCGATGACCGACACCCTTCAGCCACGCCAGACCTTCGGACCGCTTCTGTCCGCCGAGGCGATGCTTGCGGACAGCGCCGGCGACGCCGCCTTCGCCACCACGCTCGCCAAGGGCCTGATCGTGCTCGAAGCGTTCGACGCCGGCGCGCCGCTGCTCGGCAACATGGAGATTTCGGTGCGCACCGGGATTCCGCGGCCGACGGTGGCGCGGCTGACCCATACGCTCGCCGAGCTCGGCTATCTGCGCTACGAGCCGACGCTGTCGAAATTCGGCGTCGGCTCGCGGGCGCTGCGGATGGTGCACCCTCTGCTCGCCGACATGCCGTTCCGCCAGCGTGCGCGGCCGCTGATGCAGGATCTGGCCGTCAGCGTCCGCGGCACCGTCTCGATCGGCCTGCTCGACGGCCCCTCCGTGATCTATGTCGAGACCGCGCGCTCCGGCGATGTCGGCCCGCACAGCCCGGACATCGGCATGCCGATTCCGGTGGTGCGCACCGCGATGGGCCGCGCCGCGGCGTCGCTGCTGCCGGCCGATGAAGCCGCCCAGCTCGGCCGGCAGATCGAGGCGGCCGACGCCGCGGCGTGGGCGAGCGACGGCGAGCTGTACCGCGCCGGCCTCGCGCAGTGCGCGCAGCGCGGCTTCTGCACCTGCTTCGGCGAATACATGCCGTCGATCCACGCGGTCGCGGCGCCGCTGTTTCGCGCCAGCCGGCTGAAGCGGACGTTTGCGATCAATTGCGGCATTCCGGAATTCCGGCTGCAGCCGGGCCAGCTCGAGGCCGAGATCGGCCCGCGCATCCGGGCGCTCGCCGCCGCCATCCGCGCCATGGTTCACGAAGCCGACGCCACCGCCGCACCGCGGATGCGGCACAGCAGAAGCGCGCCATGAGGTGATCTGAACGACGATCGACAGGTCCGCCGGCTCAACGAGCGGACCGCAACAACGACGGAGGAGACATCATGCCCCTGACCCGCCGCACCCTGCTCGCCTCGGCCGCCGCGCTCGCGGCGACGCCGATATTGTCCGCACGCGCCGCCGACGAATGGCCGACGCGGCTCGTCCGCATGATCTCGCCCTACGGCGCCGGCGGCGCCAACGACATCTCGCTGCGGATCTTCAACGAGTTCTTCGAGCGCGAGCTCAAGCAGCAGTTCATCGTCGAGAACAAGCCCGGCGCCGGCACCCGGATCGCCAACGAGATGGTCGCCCACGCCGCCCCCGACGGCTACACCGTGCTCTACGCCGCCGCGCCCTACGCCACCGCGGAGGCGCTGTTCGGCAAGCTGAACTACCAGCGCAGCGAGCTCCGGCCGGTGGCGATGGCGGTGATCGCGCCGATCTTCCTGATCATCAACGCCAAGGCCGACTACACCACGCTGCCCGAGCTGATCGCCTACGGCAAGGCGAAGAAGGACGGCCTGACCTTCGGCTCGCCCGGCCCCGGCTCGCAGCCGCATCTCGCCGGCGAGATGCTGTTCCGGACCGCCGGCGTCAAGGGCCTCAACATCCCGTTCCGCGGCGATTCCGCAGCCTATACCGAGCTGCTCGCCGGCCGCGTCGACGCCACCTTCACGGCGATCAGCACCGCGCTGCCGCACATCAAGGCCGGCAATTTCCGCGTGCTCGGCGTCGCCTCGGCGGAGCGCAGCACGATCTATCCGGACGCGCCGACGCTGGTCGAGCTGGGCTTCCCGCAGATCGTCGCCGCCGGCTGGTACGGCTTCATGGCGCCGGCCGCCACGCCCGCGCCGATCGTCGCGAAGCTGGAGAGCACGGTGCTGCGCGCGCTGCAGGACCCGACCGTGAAGCAGAAGCTGCTCGCCCAGGGGCTCGAAGCCCACGGCCGCAGCGGCGCCGACTTCGCGGCGTTCATCGACAGCGAAACCAGCAAATGGAGCAAGGTGATCGAGGAGGCCGGCCTGAAGGGACAGCAATAACGCCGGCCGAGCGCGCCCGCCGGATCGGTCACGACAATCAAGAATCAAAAAAGAGGAACACCATGAGGAAACGAATCGTCGGCCTCGCCGCCGCGGCGGCCATCGCCTTGTCGGCGCCCACCGCGCACGCCCAGAAGAAATACGATACCGGCGCCAGCGACGCCGCCATCAAGGTCGGCCAGACCGCGCCGCTGTCGGGCCCGGCCTCGGCCTATTCGTCGATCGCCAAGACCCAGGCCGCCTATATGCGGATGATCAACGAGCAGGGCGGCATCAACGGCCGCAAGATCGACCTCATTCAGTACGACGACGCCTATTCGCCGCCGAAGACGGTGGAGCAGGTCCGCAAGCTGGTCGAAGGCGACGAGGTGCTGCTGACCTTCCAGATCATCGGCACCGCGCCGAACGCGGCGGTGCTGAAATATCTCAACGGCAAGAAGGTGCCGCAACTGTTCGCCGCCACCGGCGCGGCGCGGTTCACCGATCCGAAGAACTTCCCGTGGACGATGGGCTTCAACCCGAGCTACTTCGTCGAAAGCCGGATCTACGGCCAGTTCATCCTGGCAAAGCATCCGAACGCCAAGGTCGGCGTACTGTATCAGAACGACGATCTCGGCAAGGACTATCTGGCGGGCATCAAGGCCGGGCTCGGCGACAAGGCGGCGAAGATGATCGTCGCGGAGGCGTCCTACGAACTGAGCGAACCGACGATCGATTCGCAGATCCTGAAGATCCGCGACTCCGGCGCCGACCTGCTGTTCAGCGCCGCGACGCCGAAGCAGGCCGCGCAGGCGATCAAGAAGCTGTACGAGATCGGCTGGCACCCGGTGCACATCATCGACATCAACGCCGGCTCGATCGGCGCAGTGTTGAAGCCGGCCGGGCTCGAAGCCTCCAAGGGCGTGATCAGCGTCGGCTACGTCAAGGAGCCGGACGATCCGCAATGGGCGAACGATCCCGGTAACCGCCGCTATCTCGATTTCATGGCGAAATACTATCCCGAAGGCGACCGCAATTCGAGCTTCAACGTCTACGGCTACATCACCGCCCAGCTGCTGGTGCATGTGCTGAAGCAGTGCGGCGACAACCTCACCCGCGACAATGTGATGTACCAGGCGAGCCACATGACCAAGGTGCCGCTCGACATGCTGCTGCCGGGCATCAGCGTCACCACCACGCCGACCGACTATCGCGTCAACAAGCAGTTCCAGATGGCGACCTTCGACGGCCAGAAATGGGAGCGCTTCGGCGACATCATCACCGACGCCGCCAAGGAATAGCGCGCAAGGAGGAGCGCGCCGATCTTCAGCGCAGCGCGCGAACAACCGCAGCGCGCTCGCGCTCCCGGCGCCGCAATGGCGGGCCGAGGCGGCGGGTCACAGCCCGCCCGCCCGCCTCGCCCGCTCGCGGGCTGAGAGCAGCTCTGGTTTTGATGGAATCACCGCCGTCATCCTGAGGTGCCCGCTGGGCCGCGCCATGCGCGGCCCAGCGGGCCTCGAAGGATGAGCCGCAAGCACCTTGGCCGCATCCTTCGAGGCCCGCTGCGCTCGCACCTCAGGATGACGACTCCGCACGCGAGAATGCCGCGTTGCTTCAGTCATTCGATGACGTGCTCTTAGAATGACGTTCCGCCGCCGAATTTGAACTCCTGCACGGTGTCGTACCTGCCTTTCGACAGCGGGATGGCGTAGTCGAACCGCAGCGGGCCGAATGGCGACGCCCAGATCAGTCCGATGCCCACCGAGCTGCGGATGATCTTGCTGTCGTCATATTGCAGCCCGCAACTCGGGCAGGCGGGCGAATTCACCTCGCCGGTCGCGGTCCACGAGGTCGGGCCCTGATAGCCCCACAGCGATCCGGCGTCGGCGTACACCGCGCCCTTCAACCCGACCTCTTTGGGCAGGAACCAGAACGGCATCTGCAGTTCGAGGGACGCGCCCCAATACTTCGTGCCGCCCAGCGCATCGCCCGATTCGCTCATGTTCCAGTAGCCGATGTCGCGTGGTCCGATGCCGTTCGTCGCAAAGCCGCGCACCAGGTTTGCGCCCATCTGGAAATGATCCAGCATTCTGAGCTCGTTGTCGCCGAGCTTGCTGAGCACGCCGCTTTGCAGGTGGATCAGTCCGACGATTTCGGCGACCAGCGGCGTGTAGTACTTCGCGTCGCCCGTGGTCTTCATGTAGGTCACATCTCCGCCGACGCCGGCGAAGTCCTGGCGAAAGTCGAGAAGCAGCCCATTGGTCGGGTTCCTGGTATTGTCCAGCGTGTTGTAGTTCAGCGTGTAGCCGATCGACGAGGTGATCTTGGCACCGTCGGCGAGTTCCTTGCGAACCGGCAGGCTGGTTTCGCCGTCAGCGTAGCAGCCGTAGCCGTAATACGATGAACCGCTCGAATTGGTCGGGTCCGCGCCCCCCAGCACTTCCCTGATATAGGCCGGGGTCGGATTGTAGGAGAGGGAGGTGTTCGCGCTGTTGTTGTTGCAGTTATTGTAAGCGTCCGACAGCGTCACCTTCTGCTGGTACAGCGAGTACCGCAACTGCAGGGACAGATCCTCGCGCAACGCGATGCCGAGACGGGGTGAGAACCCCAACGTCGTCACGTCGTAGCTGGTGTAGCTGTTCTGAAGTTGCTGCTTGTAATAGACGTCCAGTCCCAGCGCGAGCCGATAGTCGAACAGATAGGGCTCGACGATCGACAGCGACGCGCCCCGCGAATACTGTCCGTAGGACACCGACACCTTGCCGAAAAGACCGCGCCCCATCAAATTGCGTTCGGAGATCGACACCTCGCCCAGCGCGCCGTCGCTGGTCGAATAGCCGCCCGAAACCGAGAAATCGCCGGTCGACTTCTCCTCGACCTCGACGGCGAGGATGACGCGGTCGGTCGACGACCCCGGCTCCGTGGCGATCTTCACCGCCTTGAAGAAATCCAGGTTCTTCAGGCGCCGCTCGGCGCGGTCCACCAGCGCCCGGTTGTAGGCGTCGCCTTCGGCGACATCGAACTCGCGCCGGAGCACGTAGTCGCGCGTCCGCGTGTTGCCGCGGATCTCGATCCGCTCGATGTAGATGCGCGGCCCCTCGTCGGCGTTGAAAATGACCGACACGGTGTGAGCGTCGAAGTTGCGGTCGCCGCCGGGCTTCACCACCGCGAAGGAAAAGCCGCGGCGCGAGGCCTCGATCTGCATTTCCTCGACGGATTTTTCCACCAGCTCGACATTGTAGAGCGCACCGGCCTTGACGCGGGAATAGCTGCGCAGCCAGTTCGGATCGAAGCCCGGGATGTTGGCGCGGAAATCGACCGATCCGATCCGATATTGTTGTCCTTCCTCGATCTTGAAGGTGATGAGGAAGCCCTTCTTGTCGGGATCGAATTCGGTCAGCGCGGCCACCACCTGCGCGTCCGCGAAGCCGTTTTTGAGATAGAAGCGACGGATCAGGTCGCGATCGGCTTCCACCCGATCCGGATCGTAGATGTCGTTGCTGGCGAGGAAGCTCAGGAAGTTGGTTTCCCGGGTCCGGATCACATCCCGCAGCCGCGACGCCGAATAGGTCACATTGCCGACGAACTCGATCGACTTGACGCCGGTCTTCGTCCCCTCTTCGACCCGAAACACGAGGTCGACGCGACCATTCGGCCGGTCGATCACTTCCGGGGTGACATGCACGTCGTAACGACCCGAGCGTCGATAGATCTCGGCGATTCGCAGCGTGTCCGACTGGACCAGCGCTCGCGAGAACGCGCCGCGCGGCCTGGACTGCACCTCGGCCGAAAGCTGTTCGTCCTTGATCTTCTTGTTGCCCTCGAACGCGACCCGCCCGATCACCGGATTCTCGACCACAGCGACCGCCAGGCGGCCTCCGGCGCTGTCGATCCTGACGTCCTGAAACAGGCCGGTCCCGATCAGGCCCTTCAGCCCGTCATCGAGCGCCGACTGGTCGAGACGGCCATCGGGCCCCGGCTTGAAATAGGAGCGGATGGTGTCCGCCTCGACGCGCCGATTGCCCTCGACGGCGATGCGCGTGGCGGCGCTCGAGGCGACCTGCGCGGTAGCTTCGTCCGACATCAAGGTCACGCACGACGCGAGTATCGCCGCCGCGAAACGTGACCGTGCAACTGTTCTGCCCCAACGCCGTATCATTCCCGACCTCGTGATCTATCAGTTTTCTGAAGATGCGATCGGCGTGGCGGCGGTGTGGCCTCCGGATTTCGCAATCGTTGCTGAGAATTGAAAATCGTGGTCGTAGTTCGGCATCCATCAGGGCGCGTCCTGCGCCGTGGATGCGCGAAACGACGGCATCGGGCCGCAGCCTCGTTCATCACAGCAATCTTCCGACATCGTCGCGTGATTTACTTCTCTGCCGGCCGGTGCGATGGGCGAATGATCAACCCTTCACCGGTGGATGGACTCGATGATTTGGACAACGAGGACGAGCAAGATTTCGGCCGCTGCTTTCGCCATGATGATGTCGCTGGGCGTGCCCGACAGCAGCCCCGCCTCGGAGCGCAAACCACGCGCTTCCCTGTCCGTGTACGACTACGGAAGAGACGGCCCGAACCAGGCGCGTCAGTCGGGGCCGCGCACGCGGGTGTACGTGACCAAGCGATCGTGGCTCGACGGCGGGACGGAGGTCATTCCCGGCGACCGCAAATTCAGCGACTATGCGTTCCCGCCCGGCTACTCGTTCGCACGCGAGAACAACAATCGACCGCTCGATCGCAATCCGCTCGATCCCGCGTCCGATCTGGGCGGCGTCGCGCGATTTCCCTTCTAGAACTCCGGTTCCGATAAAATCAGAACCGGAGCTCTGGATTCTCGATTTGACGCGTTTTCTTCACGCGAACCGGTATCCACTTCGCTCGAAAACGCTCTGAAGCGAGCGATCCGGCGGCGGTTCGCCGAGCGCGCCGAGCCAGTCGCACACCGCTTGCGGCATCGTATGCACATGTCCCGGGAACGGCGCGGCGGCGAAGCCGACATGGCCGCCGTCGTCGGGCTGCCACAGCGTGACATGGTCGCCGACCTGATGCGGCGCCGGCAGCGAGGCGCCCGGCACGAACGGATCGTTGCGGGCGTTCAGCACCAGCGCCGGCACGCGGATCCTGTGCAGATGCGGCCGCGCCGAGGCCCGCGTCCAGTAATCGTCGACGTCGCGGAAGCCATGCAGCGGCGCCGTGAAGGCGTCGTCGAACGCGCGCAGCGTGGTGGCGGCTTCGAGCTTGTCGCGGTCGAACAGGCCGGGATGCTGCGCCCATTTGGCCAGCGCCCGCGGCTTCATCGTGCGCAGGAAGTTGCGCGTGTAGATCTGCCGGTTGAGGCCCTGGTCGATCGCGGCGCCCGCCGCGATCAGATCGAGCGGCGCCGACACCGCCGCCACCGCGCGCACCGTCTGCGCGGCGCCCTCGCCCGCTTCCTCGGTCCAGCGCAGCAGCGCATTGCCGCCGAGCGACACGCCAGCGGCGAACACCGGCGCGGCGGCGCGTTCGCGGATCCGCGTCAGCAGCCAGCCGATTTCCTCGAAGTCGCCGGAGTGATACGAGCGCGGCGCGAGGTTGATCTCGCCGGAGCAGCCGCGGAAATGCGGAATGCTGAAGCGCCAGCCGCGCGCCTGCGCCGCCTGCGCGAACGCGATCGCGTAGCGGCTCGACGAACTGCCTTCGAGGCCGTGAAACAGCACCAGCCACGGCGCGCCTTCGCCGCCCGGCAGATGATCGACGTCGATGAAATCGCCGTCCGGCGCGCGCCAGCGTTCGCGCACGAGCCGCAGTGCCTCGGCCGGCCGCGGCCGCGCGGCCAGCGCCGGCCAGATCGTCTGCAGATGGCCGCCGGGCAACCACCACGGCGCGCGATATTGGCGCATGAGAGTCAGCGTTCGAGACCGGACCGTGCGGGCGCAAGGCGGCGGCAGCCTGCCGCCATCAGCCGGGAGGCGTCAATACCTTCGCACGATCCCGGTTGCGCGGCGGCGGCTTCGCAGTAAGCTCGGGTCACGACGACAACAGCCACGGAGCCGGCAGCCCGGGCGAACATCGAGGAAACCCCATGAAGCCTCACGACACGGGACATTTTCGCGATCTGTCTCCCGACGAACTGGAGGTTCTCGCCGCCGCCGAATGGGCGCAGGCGGAGGAGCTGTCCGGCGGTCCGAAGGGCCTGGTGATGAAAT
The DNA here is from genome assembly GCF_052445935.1 of Rhodopseudomonas sp. NSM. Classification (NCBI taxonomy): domain Bacteria; kingdom Pseudomonadati; phylum Pseudomonadota; class Alphaproteobacteria; order Hyphomicrobiales; family Nitrobacteraceae; genus Rhodopseudomonas; species Rhodopseudomonas sp. NSM. The sequence goes on from NZ_JBQTCH010000011.1 coordinate 46,128, forward strand.
CCGCCAGCGAGATGCACGCCCGCGCCAAGATCAAGCGGATGCTGCTGAGCCAGGTGCCGACCCGGCACTGAAGCGCCACTCCGGTTTGATCGATCGCGTATCGGCCGCCCGCCTTTGCGTGCCACACTCCGGCGATGCCGCAGCCGCCACTCGCCCAGTGCCCGAACAGCCGAGGCGCCTATGTGGTGGCGATCGCGATCGCGTCGCCGCTCGGCATCCGCCTCGGCAAGGCCGCGCCGGTGCTGCTGCGCCCCGGGCGCTATCTGTATTTCGGCTCCGCCTATGGCCCCGGCGGCTTGCGGGCGCGGCTCGGCCGGCATTTCCGCAAACAGAAAACGATCCGCTGGCATGTCGACCAGTTGACCACCGCGGGCGAGGTGCTGGGCGCATGGGCGGTGCCGCAGGGCAATGAATGCGCGCTGCTGCGCCGGCTCGATGATCTGCCCGTCCCGATCGACGGCTTCGGCGCCAGCGACTGCGCGACCTGCCGCAGCCATCTGCTGCGCTGGCCGCGCCGCGTGCCCCGCCGGGCGATCGTCGCCGCGCTGTCGGCCGATTCCGGAACGCCCCCCGTCTGGCTGCGCGCGTGCGCCTGATCCGCCGCGCGTCGCCGAGAAGCCGGATCGAGCCCGGCCTTCGGGCGCCGATTTTACCGGACCGAAATGATCTGGCGCAATGCGGCATGGCGCGATCCCCGGTTGGTTTGCTGCGCACCTTCGTCCGCAGTCCCGGTCAGGATCATGCCATGCCGATCTACGGTTATGTCTGCAACAAATGCGGCCACCGCTTCGAGACGCTGCTCTACGCCAACGAGACGGCGAGTTGCCCGACCTGCGAAGGCACCGATCTCGATCAGCAATTGTCGCTGATCGCGCGGCCCGCCAAGGCCGGTCCGGACGTGCCGATGTGTGATGGCGCCGGCGGCTGCGGCCGCTGCTCCCCGGACCTCTGCGCCTGACGGGGGCGAAGCCCGATGTTGGGCGACCGACGACGTTGTCCGCGTCGGCGTCGCGAGATCGACTGCGATCGCCAGGCTCAGACCAGCCTCAAGAATGACTGACCCCGGGAGCATGTCTTGCGACAGAGGCCGACCCGGGGTGTACTCCATGAATATAGCAACGATCATTCTGACGACAAGTGAATTATCTTGCGAACAGTTGCAATCAACGCGGCTCTGGAAAGAACGCTTACGCGGGAGCGGCTGGGGAAGTATTTAGAAGCGGCCAACCAAGATTTGGACGCTGCGATCGCGTTATACGAGAATAATACTCGGCTATCCGAGGCGTTCTATACAGCGCTCCAGTCCCTCGAAATTTGCGTGCGCAACTGCCTCACCCGTGAAGTGTCACTGCGCTATCGCGGCACCTGGTTTGATGACCCATCGGTTCCGCTGAATGACCATTCGCGGCGGATGATCTCCGAGGCAATTCAAGAACTCCGGCGCAGTCGGCGAGAAGCGCTCCCGGGCAGAGTGATCGCCGAATTGAAATTCTCGTTTTGGGTAGGGCTTCTCGGTCCACACTACGACGCAACGCTTTGGCGAACCTGTCTCTACAAGGCCTTCCTTGTCGGCGGTGGAAAGCCACGAAAGACGGTTCATTCTCGACTGAACGCGCTACGGCGATTCCGCAATCGGATCGCTCATCATGAACCGATCTTCCATCGCGACGTCGCGGCAACGCACACCGAAATCATCGAGACCATCCGCTGGATGTGCCGGCACACCGCAGCATGGGCCGAGTCGAACAGCCGAGTTCCGGACGTGCTCTAACCGTCTTGCTTGCGCCGCGGCACTGCTGCGCACCCCCCGCCGCGGAACGAACCCGCCCCGAGCGTCGTTCTTCAAGCCGAACGATCCCGATCCGAGGCAGAGAACAGATGACGCAGATTTCCCGCGTATTCGACAATCCCGGCCGCGCCAACGCCGCGCTCGACGATCTCAAGGCGCGCGGCTTCGGCAAGGCCGAGCTGGCGGCCGGTCCCGAAGGGCGCGGCAAGACGCTGCTGCGGGTCGATGCCCCGTTCGGCACCGCAGTGCAGGTCGAGGACATTCTCGATCGCCACGCCAAGGGAACCGCCAGGGGCGCCAATGGAGCCGCTCCCGTGCCGGCCGCGGCAGCCAAACCTGCCGCACCGAGTTCCAGGCCCGCCGTGGCGGTGGCGCCGACCCCGCCGCAAGCCGGTTCGCAGCTGGGCCGGCCCGCCGCACCCGCCGGCGGCGGAACGCCGGCGGCAAAGCCTCAGGTTGCGCAGCCCTCTGCATCCGCGCGCGACGGCGCACGCAGCGGCCCGCGCACGCTGTCGCAGCTGCTCGGCATTCCGGAGCTGATCGATTCCAATACGTTCTTTTCCGGCTTCCCGCTGCTGATCCGGCCGGCGCCGAAGCGCACAGAACAACCGCCCGCGAAACCGAACTGACCGGCGTCGCCCATGACGTCGCCCGTGACAGCGTCACGCCGCCGGCGACAGCGGCGCGACGAGCGGGGGATCAGTCGGATTTTTCCGACGTCCGGGTGCCGTTGCGGCGCGAAGCGGCGGCGCTTGCGCCGGCTTCGGTGCACGGGATCTTGGTCCAGCTGCCGTCGGGCGCTTTCATGTAGGAGCTGCAGCCATTCGCGGGCGCCTCGCTGACGCTGCCCTGATGCGCCTGATTGCTGGCCAGCGCGGGCGCGGCAAACAGCGTGACAGCGGCGATCGTCGCGATGCCGATGAACTTGGTGCGTGATGTCGTCATGATCCGGTCCTCCTGTCGGAACGGGCCGGACTATCGAGACAGATTGTGACAAAATCTTGCAATTGCGGCACGGCTGCGCCGCTTTGCTTAATACGCGACAAATTTCAACTACGCGCGCCGCGCAGACTGGTACGCCCGCAGACCAAAGCCGGTGCTCAGCGCGACAGGACGTCGCGCCCGGCCCGGGTGCGGTCCTGCCAGGCGACCCGCACCAGCTCCGGATCGACGTGCTCCTCGACCGGCCAGCCGACGCAGAGATAGGCGATGAATTTCCACTCCGCCGGCACGTCGAGATCGCGGGTGATCTGTTCCGGATCGAGGATCGACACCCAGCCGACGCCGAGGCCGTGGGTCCGCGCCGCCAGCCAGAACGTCTCGATCATCGCGACGACCGAATAATCCAGCGCCTCCGGCATGGTCTGACGGCCGACGCCCTGGCCCTGCGCGGTGGCGCGGTCGCAGAACAAAGCGAACTGCCGCGGCGCGACGTCGATGCCTTCGAGCTTGAGCCGCGCATACAGCGCGGCGCGCTCGCCGTCATAGACGTTGGCGGCGACCGCGTTGCAGCGCAGGAAGTTGCTACGCACTTTCTCGCGCATCGCGGCGCTGTCGACGCTGACGAACCGCCACGGCTGGCTGTTGCCGACCGATGGCGCGAGCTGGGCGAGATCGAGCAACTGATGAATCAGCTCCGGCGCCACCGGATCGCGGCGGAACCGCCGGACGTCGCGCCGCCATGCGATCAGCTCGGCGAACTTGTCGCGGAACGCGGCGTCGAATTCGGGCGGATGGGCGTTGGCGGCGGCGGCGTCGTGCAGATCGATCATCGTGGTCACCTCGTTGTCGCGCGGGCTCACAATTTGCCCGCCAGCACGTCGCTGAGATCGGCGACGTCGGTCATCAGCCGCGCCGCCGCACGGAGCAGCGGCACCGCGAGAATAGCCCCTGTGCCCTCGCCGAGCCGCAATTCGAGGTCGAGCAGCGGGCTCGCCTGCAACGCGTCGAGCGCGATGTCGTGGCCGCGCTCGGCCGAGCGGTGCGCGAACACGCAATAGCCGCGCGCTTCCGGCGCGAGCCGGACCGCGAGCAGCGCCGCGGCGGTGGCGATGAAGCCGTCGATGATCACCGGGCGGCGCTGCGACGCCGCGCCGAGGATGGCGCCGGCCATCATCGCGATCTCCAGCCCGCCGAATTCGCACAGCACCTCGAACGGCGCGGTCGCATCGCTGCGCGCGGCGGCCATCTCGATCGCGGCGCGCTTCTTCTCCATGCCGGGCGCGTCCTGCCCGGCGCCGATGCCGATGCAATGATCGAGCGGCGCCGGCGCCAGCCGATGCAGCAGCAGCGACGACGACGCGGTGTTGCCGATGCCCATTTCGCCGAGCGCGATGATGTCGGCACCGGCCCTGATCTCGGCGATCGCCAGCTCGCTGCCGCGGGCCAGCGCCAGCGCCGCCTGCGCGATCGTCATCGCCGGCTCGCGGGCGGCATTGGCGGTGCCCTTCCGCACCTTGGCGCCGATCAGGTCGGGATGATCCGGCAGCTCGGCGGCGACGCCGGCGTCGATCACCCGGACGTCCACATGGGTCGCGGCCGCGAACGCATTGGCGCAGGCCTTGCCGGCCAGATAGGTCATCACCATCGCCACCGTCACCGCGGCGGGATACTGTGACACGCCCTCTGCGGTCAGCCCGTGATCGCCGGCGAACACCATCAGCACCGCATTGTCGCCGCGCGGCTCCGCCGGATGCCGCATCGCGGCGAGTTCGACCGCCAGATGCTCGATCCGGCCGAGCGAGCCCGGCGGCTTGGCCTTGCCGTCGACCCGCGCGCGCAACGCGGCATACAGCGCGGGATCCACCGGCGCGATCGGCGGCTTCTGCCAGACAATGAGAGTGTCGGTCCGCATCATGGTCCCCTGCTGATGAAGGCGGGCAACTGACTCGTCCCGAGCCCATACGTCAACACCACCTTCGCGTGGTTGACCGCGCCGGGTACCGCAGCTAGCGTGGCCGGCGATGGTCCTTCCGCAAGGAAGGTGAAAAGGGAATCCGGTGCGAGTGAACTCGATTCGAGCGATCTCCATCCCGGTGCTGCCCCCGCAACTGTAAGCGACGAGCCCGCGCCTCGGCCACTGGGATGTCCTGCTGGACTCCTGGGAAGGCGGCGACAAGGGCAGCGACTCGCGAGCCAGGAGACCTGCCATCGCGAATTGTGCTTTGGCGGCGTCGGGGCGGGGTGCACCGGACGGAAAGCAGGGCGGTGGCGAGTTCGTCACCCCGCGCGATCCGGCAAAGCTCGAAGCCGCAAGGCGCCGATCCAGACGGCGCCGCCGAGAGCGAGGGCATGGATCTCAGCCCGAACGACCATCCGACCACCGCGCAAGACGTTGAACAGACCGACGCATCGGCGCGCCCGACCGGTCCGGTGATGATCAGCGTCTGCACCAGTTGCAAGGCTTCCGACGGCGGCAACGCCGGCGCGCCGCTGCTCGACGCGATCCGGGCCGCGCTCGGCGGCGCCGCCGATCTGCAGGTGCGCCCGGTGCAATGCCTCGGCGTCTGCAAGCGCCCGGCCACCGTCGCGGTGTCGAGCGCGGACGGCTACAGCTTCCTGTTCGGCGATCTTTTGCCCGACACCGGCGCCGCAGCGATCGCCGGCTTCGCTGCCGCCTATCGGGACAGCGCTTTCGGCCTGGTGCCGTGGCGGCAGCGCGCCGAGGTGCTGCGCAAGGGGATGGTGGCGCGGCTGCCGCCGCTGCGCTGGTCGCCGGACGATGGGCGCGCCCCGTCATGACCGCGCTCGTCTCCACGCTGGTGCTCGGCGGTGCGCGCTCCGGTAAATCGGTGTTCGGCGAGAAGCTCGTCGCCGGCAGCGGGCTCGCGAAGATCTATCTCGCCACCGCGACCCGCAGCGACGACGAGATGACCCAGCGCATCGCGCATCATCGCTCCCGCCGCGGCGACGGCTGGACCACGGTCGAGGAGCCGCTGGCGCTGGTCGATGCACTGACCCGCGAGGCCGGCCGCGGTCGCGCGGTGCTGGTCGACTGCCTGACGCTGTGGCTGTTCAACCTGATGGAAGCCGGCCGCGATCCCGAGGTCGAAGCCAAGCGGCTGACGCGCTATCTCGGCGTCGCCGCCGCCCCGATCGTGCTGGTGTCCAATGAAGTCGGGCTCGGCCTCGTCCCCGAAACCCCGCTCGGCCGCGCCTTTCGCGATGCCCAGGGCCGGCTCAACCAGATCGTCGCCGCCGCCGTCCCCCATGTCGTGTTCGTCGCAGCCGGCCTGCCGCTGTGGCTGAAGCAGGAGAACTGATCATGTCCGCCCGTGTCCCCGTCACCGTGCTCACCGGCTTTCTGGGCGCCGGCAAGACCACGCTGCTGCGCGCGCTGCTCAACCAGTCGAGCGGCCGCCGCATCGCGGTGATCGTCAACGAATTCGGCGACGCCGGCTTCGACGGCGCGCTGGTCGAGGAATGCGGCGATCCGGTCTGCGCGCCGGGCGACATCGTCGAACTGACCAATGGCTGCATCTGCTGCACCGTCGCCGACGACTTCATCCCGACGATGGAGAAGCTGTTGAACCGCGAGCGCCCGCTCGACGCCATCGTGATCGAGACCTCCGGGCTGGCGCTGCCGCAACCGCTGCTGAAAGCCTTCGCCTGGCCCGCGGTGAAGACCCGCGCCACCGCCGACGGCGTCGTCACCGTGGTCGACGCGCTCGCGCTGGTCGAGGGCCGGATTCCGCTCGACGACGATGCGGTCAAGGCGCTGCGCGACGTCACGCATGACGATCCGATCGAGGAAGTGTTCGAGGATCAGCTCGCCTGCGCCGATCTCGTCGTGCTGTCGAAGGCCGATCTGGTGACGCCGGAACAACTCGCCGCGCTGGAGACGAAGCTCAAAGCCAGGCTGCGGCCTAACGTGCGGATCGTGCCGTCGCACGGCGCACTCGCCCCGTCGGTGCTGATCGGGCTCGGCTCAGCCGCCGAGGACGATCTCGCCGCCCGCGCCGGCCACCACGCCGAGGGCGAAGAACACGACCATGACGATTTCGATTCGATCGTGGTGGCGCCGCAGCCGGCGGACACCATCGACACCATGCGTAGCCGCGTCGGCGCAGCGCTTGGGCTCGATGGCGTGCTGCGGGTCAAGGGCCACGCAAGGATCGCCGGCAAGCCGGCGCCGGTGGTGGTGCAGGCGGTCGGCGCCCGCATCGACCTCGCCTTCGCCCGCCCCGACGCGCAGCGCGCCGACCATCTGGTGGTGATCGGCCTGAAGGGCTTCGACACGGCGGCGGCGCGCGCCGCACTGGCGGGCGCTTAGCATGACCGCTCACCGAGCTCGTCATCCTGAGGCGCACGCCGTCTTCGGCGTGCCTCGAAGGACGACGAGCGTCGCGGCCCGCGGCCATCCTTCGAGGCGCGCACAAGCGTGCGCGCACCTCAGGATGACGCTGCGATGTGTGGATAGGGCGGTTGCGCCGCGGCGGTGCCCCCCATGCACCTGAAGCTCGATGCAAACGCCGGCATCGACGACGGCGACGTCGCGCGCGACCTGGGGCAGGCGCCCGCGGAGATCGTGGTGCTGTCGGCGGCGGACACCGACCTCGCCGCCTTCGCCGCGGCGCGGGCGACGCTGCCCGATGATTTCCCGAGCCTGCGGCTGACCAATCTGCTGGCGCTCGGCCATCCCGCCTCGGTCGATCTCTATGTCGAGCGCACGCTGCCACAAGCGAAGATCGTGATCCTGCGGATGCTCGGCGGCGAAGCCTACTGGCCGCACGGCGTCGACAGCCTGCGCCGTGACGCCTTCGCGCGCGGCGCGCTGTTCGCCTGCATTCCCGGCGAGATGACCTGGAACGCCGAGCTCGCCGCGCGCGGCAATGTCGACCCCGACGACGCGCATGCGCTGTGGCGCTATTGCACCGAGGGCGGCGTCGACAATCTGCAGCTGGCGCTGCGCTACGCCGCCTGGATGATCCTGCGCGACGACCCGCCGCCGCCGCCGCGACCGATGCCCGCCGCCGGCTTCTGGCCCGGCGAGCCGGCCAGGTCGCAGCGCAGCCGCGCGCTGGTGATCTTCTATCGGGCGCTCGCCGCCAGCGGCGATACCGCCGCGATCGAGGCGCTGCGCGCGGCGCTGGATGCGCGCGGGCTCGACGTCGCCTGTCTGTATGTCACCAGCCTGAAGGATGCGCGCTCGATCGCGTTCCTGCAGAGCGCGCTCGCCGCCGCCCCGCCCGACATCATCATCAACGCCACCGCCTTCGCGACCGCCACCGCCACCGACGATGCCGGCGTGCTGGCATCGGCGGATTGCCCGATCCTGCAGATCGCGCAGGCCGGCATCAGCCGCGAAAGCTGGCAGCAGTCGAGCCGCGGCCTCAATCCGCGCGATCTGGCGATGCATGTGGTGTTGCCCGAGGTCGACGGCCGGATCTTCGCCGGCGCGGTCGCGTTCAAGCAGCGCGGCGATGACGGCGGCGACGCGCCGGCGGTGTATCAGCCGCTCGACGACCGCATCGACGCCGCCGCCGACCTCGCCAAGGCCTGGGTGCGGCTGCGGCGGCTGCCGATCCGCAAGCGCCGGATCGGCATCGTGCTCGCCAACTATCCGAATCGCGACGGCCGGCTCGGCAACGGCGTCGGGCTCGATACGCCGCAATCGCTGTGCGATCTGCTCTACGCGCTGCGCGCCGAGGGCTACGACACCGGCGCGCTGCCGGCCGACACCGCCGCGCTGATGCAGATCCTGCAGCGCGGCCCGACCAACGAATTGGCGGAGCGCGACCGGCGCATCGGCGGCGTGGCCTGGCCGGTCGCGGACTACAAGGCCGCGTTCGCGACGCTGCCGGACGCGATCCGCCGCGCCGTCGAGACGCGCTGGGGCCGCGCCGAGGCCGATCCGCACGTCGCCGACGGCCGCTTCCGGCTAGGCCTGCATCGCTTCGGCAATATCCTGGTCGGGGTGCAGCCGGCGCGCGGCTACAACATCGATCCGAAATCCAGCTTCCACGATCCGGACCTGCCGCCGCCGCATCATTATCTGGCGTTCTATCTGTGGCTGCGGCGCGAATTCGACGCCCATGCGGCGATCCATCTCGGCAAGCACGGCAATCTCGAATGGCTGCCCGGCAAGGGTGCCGGGCTGTCGCGCGATTGCTTTCCCGCCGCGCTGCTCGGGCCGCTGCCGCATCTGTATCCGTTCATCGTCAACGATCCGGGCGAGGGCATCCAGGCCAAGCGCCGCAGCGCCGCGGTGATCATCGACCATCTGACGCCACCGATGACCCGCGCCGAGCTTCATGACGAGATGGCGCGGCTCGAAGCGTTGGTCGACGAATACGCGCTCGCCGCCGATCTCGATCCCAAGCGCGCCGACGGCATTGCCGAAGACATCCTGTCGCTGGCGCGGGCGACGCGGCTCGACGCCGATGTGGCGATCGATCGCCAGACCCCGACGCTGGACGCGCTGCGCGCGATCGACGCGCATCTGTGCGACCTCAAGGAGATGCAGATCCGCGACGGCCTGCACATCTTCGGCCGCCCCCCGCAGCCCGCGCAGCGCGACGAACTGCTGGTGTCGATCGCGCGGCTGCCGCGTTCCGACCTCAAGCCGCAGGACGCCTCGCTGCATCGCGCGCTGGCGCGCGATCTCGGCCTGACCGATTCCACCGGCGCCTATTTCGATCCGCTGACACGCGACCTCGCCGCGGACTACACCGGCGCGCGCCCGGCGATCCTGGCCGATCTCGGCGACAACCTTTGGCGCACCAGTGGCGACACCGTCGAGCGCATCGAGGCGCTGGCGCTGCGATTAGTTGCGAAGCTCGGCCATGCGCCACCCTCTCCCACGAGGGGAGAGGGTGAAGAGCACGCATGGCCTCACGCCCGCCCGGTGCTCGACTGGATCGCGGCGTCGCTGCGTCCCGCGATCGAGGCCTGCGGCGACGCCGAGCGCAATGCGCTGCTGCGCGGGCTCGGCGGCCGCTTCGTCCGCCCCGGTCCGTCCGGCGCGCCGACGCGCGGGCGCCCCGATGTGCTGCCGACCGGGCGAAACTTCTTCGCGGTCGATGTCCGCGCGGTGCCGACGCCGTCGGCCTGGCGGATCGGCGCGCTCGCCGCCGAGCGGCTGGTCGAGTCCTATTGGCAGACCGAAGGCGAATGGCCGCGCGCGATCGCGCTGTCGGCGTGGGGCACCGCCAATATGCGCACCGGCGGCGACGACGTCGCGCAGGCACTGGCGCTGATCGGCGCCCGTCCGACCTGGGAAGACGCCACCGGCCGCGTCACCGGCTTCGCGGTCGTGCCGCTGGCGGAGCTGCAGCGGCCCCGAATCGACGTCACGTTTCGCGTTTCAGGACTGTTCCGCGACGCCTTTCCGACCCAGATGGACCTGATCGCCAGCGCCGTCGCGGCGATCGCCGCGCTCGACGAGCCGGACGATGCCAATCCGATCGCCGCCCATGTCCGCGCCCGCGCCGCCGAACTGATCGGCATTGGCAAGACGCCCGATGACGCGCGGCAGCAGGCGTCGCTGCGCGTGTTCGGCTCGAAACCCGGGGCCTATGGCGCAGGGCTGCAGGCGCTGATCGACGACGGCGGCTGGGACAGCCGCGGCGATCTTGCGGATGCGTATCTCGGCTGGAGCGGCTACGCCTATGGGGCCGGCAGCGACGGCAGCGAGGCCCGCGACGCCTTCGCCGCGCGGCTGCAGGCCACGCAGCTCGTGGCCCACACCCAGGACAATCGCGAGCACGACATTCTCGATTCCGACGATTACTACCAGTTCATCGGTGGACTCGCGGCGACCATCGAGACGCTCTCCGGAGCGGCGCCGAGGATCGCCCATGTCGACAGCTCTCGCCCCGAGGCGCCGCTGCCGCGGACGCTGGGCCACGAGATCAGCCGCGTGGTGCGCGGCCGCGCCGCCAATCCGAAATGGATCAAGGGCGTGATGCGCCACGGCTACAAGGGCGCCTCCGAGATCGCCGCCACCGTCGACTATCTGTTCGGCTTCGCGGCCTCGACCGACGCGGTCGGCAGCCATCATTTCGATCTGCTGTTCGCCGCCTATCTCGCCGACGAGCAGGTGCGCGACTTCATGCGCGACGCCAATCCGGCGGCGTTGCGCGACACCGCCGAACGCTTCGCCGAGGCGCTCCGGCGCGGGCTGTGGACGCCGCGCTCCAACCACGCCGCCGACCTGCTTGCCGAACTCACGACCCAGAAGGAAACCGCATGACCGACGCGTCCGATCGCGACGACAACGCCCGCCACGCCGAGAAGGCGAAGAAGCGCAAGGCCGCCCACGACAGGAAGCTCGAGGGCATGTCGGCCGACAAGGGGCTGCTGATCGTCCACACCGGCACCGGCAAGGGCAAGACCTCGGCCGCGCTCGGCATGGTGTTCCGCCATATCGGCCACGACATGCCGGTCGGCGTGGTGCATTTCACCAAATCGGAGAAATGGAACACCGGCGAGGCCAAGCTGCTGGCGAAATTTCCCGATCTGGTGACGCTGCACATCATGGGCGAAGGCTTCACCTGGGAGACCCAGGACCGCGAACGCGACGTCGCCGCCGCCCGCGCCGGCTGGGAGCGCGCCAAGGAGCTGATGCGCGACGACCGACATCGCATGGTGCTGCTCGACGAACTCAACATCGTGCTGCGCTACGACTATTTGCCGATCTCCGAAGTGATCGCCTTCCTGCTCGACGAGAAGCCCGCCGACAAGCACGTCGTCATCACCGGCCGCAACGCCAACCCGGCGCTGATCGAGATCGCCGATCTGGTGACCGAGATGACGCTGGTGAAACACCCGTTCCGAAATGGCGTGAAGGCGCAGAAGGGCGTGGAGTTTTGATGTCTCCCCTTCGCACCCGTCATTCCGGGGCGCCGCGCAGCGGCGAACCCGGAATCCAGACGTTCAGGGCACCGCGAGATTCCGGGTTCGCGCCTGACGGCGCGCCCCGGAATGACGACGGGGTAAGGGCACGGCCGCCTTCACCTCTCCCCGCTTGCGGGGAGAGGTCGGATCGCATCGCCAGATGCGATCCGGGTGAGGGGGCGTCTCCACGAATCGCAGCGCTCGGCCTCGTCGAAACGCCCCCTCACCCCACCCCTCTCCCCGCACGCGGGGAGAGGGAGCAGGCCGCGCTTGCAGCGATCGCATTGCTAAATGAGCGAACCCTGCAAAGCGGGCTCGTGCGATGACCCCCACCCCCGCGCTGATGATCCAGGGCACCTGCTCCAATGCCGGCAAGTCGACGCTGGTGGCTGGGCTGTGCCGGGCGCTGCTGCGGCGCGGCCTGCGAGTCGCGCCGTTCAAGCCGCAGAACATGTCGAACAACGCCGCCGTCACCGCCGATGGCGGCGAGATCGGGCGGGCGCAGGCGGTGCAGGCGCGCGCCGCAAGGCTGCCGCCGAGCGTGCACATGAATCCGGTGCTGCTGAAGCCCGAGACCGACACCGGCGCGCAGGTGATCGTGCAGGGGAAGCGCTTCGGCCGGCTCGGCGCGCAGAACTTTCTCGACAAGAAGGCGGCGCTGATGCCGCATGTGCTGGACAGCTTCGCGCGGCTCGCCGGCGACGCCGACATCGTGCTGATCGAGGGCGCTGGCTCCCCGGCCGAGATCAATCTGCGCCAGGGCGACATTGCGAATATGGGCTTTGCGCTCGCCGCGAATGTGCCGGTGGTGATCGCCGGCGACATCGAGCGCGGCGGCGTGATCGCCAGCCTCGCCGGCACCCATTTGGTGCTGAACGACGACGAGCGCGCCTTGGTGCGCGGCTATCTGATCAACAAATTCCGCGGCGACGTGCGCCTGTTCGACCACGGCCTGACCGCGATCACCGAGCTCACCGGCTGGCCGTCGCTCGGCGTGGTGCCGTGGCTGCCGCAGGCGGCGCTGCTCCCGGCCGAGGACGCGGTCGATCTCGACCGCGCCCGCGCCTCGTCCTCCAAGCGCATCATCGCGGTGCCGATGCTGGCGCGGATCGCCAATTTCGACGATCTCGATCCGCTCGGCATGGAGGCCGGCGTCAGACTGGTGTTCGTCCCGCCGGGCCAGCCGATCCCCGCCGAGGCCGACGTGGTGATCATCCCCGGCAGCAAGTCGACGCTGGGCGATCTCGCCTTCCTGCGCGCGCAGGGCTGGGACATCGACATCGCCGCCCATGTCCGCCGCGGCGGCCATCTGCTCGGCCTGTGCGGCGGCTATCAGATGCTCGGCCGCTCGATCGCCGATCCCGACGGCATCGACGGCGCGCCCGGTACGGTCGATGGGCTCGGACTGCTCGACATCGAGACGCTGATGCAGGGCGACAAATCGACCACGCTGGTCGCGGGTTCGCATTGCGCCACCGGCGCGCCGGTCGAGGGCTACGAGATCCACCTCGGACGCAGTTCAGGCCCGGACTGCGCGCGCCCGGTGGTGACGATCGACGGCCGCCCCGACGGCGCGATCTCGCGCGACGGCCGGGTGCAAGGCACCTATCTGCACGGGCTGTTTACGAACGACGCCTTCCGCAAGGCCTGGCTCGCCGGCCTCGGCATCGCCTCCGAGCTCGCTTACGAGTCACAAGTCGAAGCCGCGCTCGACGCGCTCGCCGATCATCTGGAGGCCCATCTCGACGTCGACGCGCTGCTGGCGATCGCGCGGTCGCGTCAGAGCACCAGCCAGAGCGCCGCGTAGATCAGGAACTGCACCGCGCAGGCCGCGATCAGCACGCGTGTGGCGCGGCCGATATCCGCCGGCGTCGCAGCGGCGCGCGCGCCGGCGTTGAGGAACGGATCGTCGGTCAGCTCGCCGCCGTACGTCCGCGGCCCGGCGAGCGCGACGCCGAGCGCGCCGGCCATCGCGGCTTCCGGCCAGCCGGCATTCGGCGAACGATGTTTGCGCGCGTCGCGGCGCATCACCGCGAAGGCCCGCCCGATCGATCCGCGCACCACCGGCGCGACCGCGGCGATCAGCAGACCCGACAATCGCGCGGGCACGAGATTGACGAGGTCATCGAGCCGCGCCGCCGCCCAGCCGAACGAGCGATAGGTCGGATTGAGATGACCGATCATCGAATCGGCGGTGTTGATCGCCTTGTAGATCAACAGACCCGGCAGTCCGAGCAGCGCCAGCCAGAACACCGGCGCGACCACGCCGTCGGAGAAATTCTCGGCGCTGGATTCGATCGCGGCGCGGCACACCCCGGCCTCGTCCAGCGACTGCGGATCGCGCCCGACGATCAGCGCCACCTTCTCGCGCGCGCCGTCGAGCCCGCTCACGCCGAACGCGGCGCGGACTGCGGCGACGTGTTGATACAAACTCCGCTGCGCGATCAGCGTCGCGGCGAGCGCGGCGACCGCAATCCAGCCGCCCCAGGCTTGCCGCAGCGGCGCCTGCAGCAGAATGCCGACACCACCGGCGAGCACGACGAGCACCAGCACCGCCAGCACCCCGGCGAGCTTGCGCCGGCGCTCCGACCAGGCGTCGCGATTGAGCGCGCGGTCGAGCCGGCCGATCAGCGCGCCGATCAGCACCACCGGATGCGCCATCCGTTTCCACAGCCAGTCGGGATCGCCGATCAGCGCGTCGATCAGCAGTGCCGCGACGACAATCAGCAGCGCGGTCGAATCGAACAGCATGTCAGCGCTCCAGCCGCGAGAGTTCCTCGGTCAGCCGATCGAGCGCGTCCGCCAGCATCGGCCCGCCGCACACCGTCAGCTTCTCGGGAATCGTGAGCCGCTTCGACGGCGGATACAAGCGTTCGAGCGCCGGGTGCAGCACGAAGGCGCGGCCTTCGTCCTCGGCGAAATCGCTGTCCTCCGACACCAGCAGATAGTCCGGCCGCAATCTCACCACCGCTTCGAGCGAGGCGAAGCCGCCATGCCCGATGCCGAGCGCGTCGGCGGCGTTGACGAGGCCGGCGGTCGACAGCAGCGAGGTGATCAGGCTGTCGCGGCCCGACACCCAGCCGCGCCGCTCCAGCGGCAATACGCGGAAAGGCCTGTCGGACGCGGCTTGGCGCGCTCGCGCGATCGCCGCATCGATCCGCGCATTCGCCGCCGTCGCGCGCTCGGGATGGCCGACCAGATCGCCCATCCGGCTGATCTGCGCCTTGGCGTCGTCGAGCGTGCGCGCCGCATCGAACTCGACGACGCGCTGGCCCTGCTGCTTCAGCAATTCGCGCGTCGCGCGCCGTGTGTAGCGGCCGCCGACGACGATGTCGGGCTTCAGCATCAACACGTCTTCGGCCTCGCCCGACAGCACCGGAAACCGGGCGGCCCGCTCCGACAGATAGGATCGCGCGGCGTCGCGCGCATAAGGGCTGAGGCCGAGGATCTGCTCCGGATCGGCGAGCGTGATCAGCAACTGATCGGTGCAGACATTGATCGACGCGAGCCGCGGCAGCGGCGCGGCAACCGCGGCGGACGACAGTCCCGCGATCAGCGCCGGCGCGAGAGCGAGCCAGGCGCGGGCGCGCATCGCTCAGACCCCGGCCCAGGGCAGGATCACGCCGCTGTCCTGATAGTCCGCCCGATAGGCGCTGACGCGAAACACCCGCTGCAGAATTTCGTCCGACAGCGCCTGATGCGGCGTGCCGTGCGCCGCGAGCCGCCCGGCCGCCATCACCAGCACGGTATCGGCGAAGCGCGCGGCGAGGCCGAGATCGTGCGTCACCACGATCACCAGCGTGCCGGCATCGGCGGCCTGCCGCAGCGTCTGCATCACGTCGAGCTGATAGCGCGGATCGAGCGAGGCGGTCGGCTCGTCGGCCAGCACCACCGGCGCCTCGACGGCGAGGACACGCGCCAGCGCGACGCGGCTGCGCTCGCCACCGGACAATTCAGTTACGTTGCGATCGGCGAACTGCACCACGTCGGTGATCCGCATCGCGCGCGCGACCGCCTCGGCATCGCGCGGCGACAACCGCGCCGGATCGGTGGCGCCGTGCGGAAACCGGCCGAGCGCGACCACGTCGCGCGCCGGCAGCGGCCAGTGCACCAGATGGCCTTGCGGCAGATAGCCGAACCGCCGGGCGCGCTCGCGCAGCGGCAGCGCCGACAGCGCATCGCCGCCGATCGTCACGTCGCCGCTCGCCTCGATCAGTCCGGCCAGCGCGCGCAGCAGCGTGGTCTTGCCGGCGCCGTTCGGCCCGACCAAAGCGACCAGATGGCCGCGCGCGAGGTCCAGCGACACGTCGTGCAGCACCTGCCGGCCGGACAGCGCGACGCCGAGGTTTCGCGCGGCGAGGAAGCCGTGTCCGCTCATGCGACGCCTCCGCCCAGCGCGCGGCGCTCGCGCATGATCAGATACAGGAAGAACGGCACGCCGATGATCGAGGTCAGCACGCCGACCTTGATGTCGGTGGTCGACGGAATGATCCGCACCGCGATATCGGCGGCGAGCAGCAGCGCGGCGCCGGCGAACGCGCTCGGGATCAACAATCGCGCCGGATCGTGGCCGATCAGCGGTCGCACCAGATGCGGCGCGACCAGGCCGATGAAGCCGATCGTGCCCGACACCGAGACCGCGCCGCCGACCCCGAGCGCGACGCCGACGATCACGATCAGCCGGAGGCGCGCGACGTCGACGCCGAGACTCTGCGCGGTTTCCTCGCCGAGGCTGAGCGCCCGGAACGCGGCGCGCTGACTGAGCAGCAGCGCGGCGCCCACAATGATGAAGGGCAGCGCCAATGCGACGTGACGGAAGCTGCGGTCCTCCAGCGAGCCGAGCAGCCAGAACGCGATTTCCAGACTGGCGAAGGGGTTGTTCGACAGATTCATCACCAGCGCGGTCGCCGCACCCGCGAGACTCGAGATCGCCAGCCCCGCGAGGATCAGCAGCAGCAGGCTGGCGCTGCGGCCGGCGACCGTGAGCAGGACGAACACCGAGACGAACGCCATGGTGATGCCGGCTACCGGCAATGCGTAGGAGCGGACATCGGCCCAGCCGAGCGAAATGATCAGCACCGCGCCGAACGCCGCCGATTGCGGCGCGCCGAACAGCGACGGCGACGCCAGCGGATTGCGCAGTAGGCCCTGCAATGCTGCGCCCGACAGGCCGAGTATGCCGCCGATCGCCAGCGCCAGGATGGCGCGCGGCAGACGGATCTGCTGCACGATGATCTCTTGCACCTCGCCGCCACGGCCGATCAACGCATCGATCACGGCGAGCGGCGACAGCTTCACCGGGCCGACGCCGAGCGAGCCGAGCGCGAGCAGGCCGACCACGATCATCAGGGCGGCCGTGACCGCCGCCGCGCGTGACGCGGGATTTGGACGCATCGTCATGTGGCGGTCATTTCTGCACGACAGGCGCGCGCTCGTCGAGCCGGTGATAGCCGTTGGCGCGGTAGATGATGGTCGAGACGATCCAGCTCGCAATGAACAATCCGACGATGCCGTAGCCGAGCGCGCCGAGATTCTCGTTGAGCTCGGAGATCCACTCCCAGAACGCGCCTTCGAGGTGCAGCCGCCCGCCCAGCAGCCCGAGCGTCTCGATGCCGCCGATCACGATCGCGACCAGCACCGAGACCGAGGTGATCGTCATGTTGTAGTACAGCTTGCGCACCGGGTTGCGATAGGCCCAGCCATAGGCGCCGAGCATCAGCACGCCGTCCAGCGTATCGACCAGCGTCATGCCGGCGGCGAACAGCGCCGGGAAGATCAGGATCGACCAGTGCGAGATCGAGCCCGCGCTGTTGGCGGCCAGACCGAACAGGCTGATCTCGCTGGCGGTCTCGAAGCCGAGCGCGAACAAGAGACCGATCGGATACAGCTGCCAGCTCTTGGAAATGAAGCGGAACAGCGGCCGGAACAGCCGCGCCAGCCAACCGCGCTGCTGCAGCAGCGCGTCGATATCGTCGTCGTGAACCACCTCGCCGGCGCGGACTTTCTTGAAGGCGCGATAGACGCCGCTCAGCACCGAGAGATTGGCGAGCGCGATCGCGAACAGGAACAGCGCCGACGCCGAGGTGCCGATCACGCCGCCGATCTCGCGATAGCCGGAGAACCGTTCCGTCAGCGAATTGGCCGCCAGCGCGATCGCCAGCGACGCCACCAGCACCACGGTCGAATGGCCGAGCGCGAAGAACAGCCCGACCGCGACCGGCCGCTTGCCCTCCTGCATCAGCTTGCGGGTGACGTTGTCGATCGCCGCGATGTGATCGGCGTCGAGCGCGTGACGCAGGCCGAGGCTGTAGGCGAGGACCGCGGTGCCGATCAGCACCGGCTGCCCGGCAAAGGCGGTCAGCGCCCAGGCCCAGGCGGCAATGTTGGCGATCACCAGCCCGCCGAGCACGGCGACCAGGCGGATGCGGAATCCATCGGAGGGCGGGGACACCCCGCTCCTGGACACAGCGGTGTTGGGAGCAGCGGCGTTGGAAGGAGAACTTTCGCGGGCAATGGTCTCGGACATCAGGGTCCCCGAACGGTGAGCAGTTTCCTGTCACCCATGCGGCGGACCGCCCCAGCCGCGCGCACCGCACGCTGGAAGATGACGCGGCTCAGGCCGGTCTCCTGGCTCGCGGGTCGTCGCAATCCCTCGCCTTCCCGCGCCCGAAGGGCGCAGTGGCATGATGAAGGATCGCTCGCCGCCTACAGTTGCGGGCGCAGCGCCGGCTTGAGACGCCAAAGGCGCCCGGACCGGCTTCCCTGTGCCGGGAGACTCCCGGCACACCTGAACGGTTCGATAGGAGGGGGGCGGACCCGCTTTGTCAATCGCCGCCTTGGTCGGGAGCGGTGCGCTCTACGCAGGCGTGCCGAGCTTGAGCCCGATCATGCCGGCGACGATCATCGACAGGCAAAGCACCCGCACCGCATTGGCCGGCTCGCCATACACCGCCATGCCGACCACGATGCTGCCGGTGGCGCCGATCCCGGTCCACACCGCATAGGCGGTGCCGAACGGCAGCGACTTCAGCGCAATGCTCATCAGGCCGAAGCTGGCGAGGATCGCCGCCAGCGTGCCGAGCGCCGGCCAGAACCGGGTGAAGCCGTCGGAGTGCTTCAGGCCCACCGCCCAGACGATCTCCATCAGGCCCGCTGCGAGCAGCGCGAGCCATCCGCTCACGGCGCGCGGCGCCGCGACGGCAGGGTCAGCACCGCGGCCTGCGCGTAGCCGCGATACGGCCGGTCGAATTTCAGCCCGGCGCCGGTGCGCACCGCGATCTGCATCAGCGTCGCCTCGAGTTCATCGCGCGGCGTGACGTCGAACAGCGCCAGCCAGCGGCGCAGCGCAGTGCGGATGGCCTGCGGCAGACCGCTCTGGTCGCCGAAATCGACGATGTGCAACTGGCCGCCCGGCTTCAGGCTGGCGACCGCCCGCTCGATCACCGCGGTCCACTCCGGGATCATCGACAGGCTGTAGGAGATCATCACCCGGTCGAACGCGATCGGTTGGCCGAACACCGCCTGCGCGGTGAAGCTGGTAGCGTCGCCATGGGCGACCTTCGCCGAACAGCTCAGCCCGGCGCGGGCGATGGCGCTGATCGCCGAAGTCAGCATTTCGGTCGAGACGTCGAAGCCGTAGAAGCGCACGCCCGGGTAGCGGCTCGCCGCCGCGATCAGGTTGCGGCCGGTGCCGCAGCCGATTTCCAGCACATTGTCGCCGACGGCGGGCGCAAGCCCGGCAATCATCCCGTCACGGCCCAGAAGATAGTAGCGACGCGTGGTATCATAGATATGCCGCTGATAGCGATACATCCGGTTCATGCGCGACGTCGCGTCGACCGGCCAGGACGGATCAGCAGAAATTTCGGAGCGGATCATGGTCACGGAGTACGCCCTCGATCTGGGATTGTCCGCCATCCATCCTATTTTGCGACGACATGGTGATGACAGATGCGCCGGCGGCGCGCGCCGGACTGTCGCAAAACTGCAGTGCGACGCGGCTATTCTCGAACGATTGCCGATTCGAGGGTGGTATGAATACGCAGCAGCTCATCGCGGACGCGGTCCGCAACAGTAAGGATCGCAGTGAATCGACGATCTGGGATCGTCTGTTTTCGATCTGGTTTCGACGTCTGGTCTATACCCAGATATGGGAAGACCCCGAGGCGGATCTCGCGGCGCTGCAATTGCCGATCGGCTCGACCATCGTGACGATCTCCTCGGGCGGCTGCAATGCGCTGTCCTACCTCACCGCGAAGCCCGCGCAGGTGTTCGCGGTCGATCTCAACGAGGCGCATCTGGCGCTGCTGAAGCTGAAGCTCGCAGGTTTGCGGGCGCTGCCGGACTACGAGCAGTTCTGGCGCTTCTTCGGCGAAGGTACCGCCGACGACAATGCCGACCTGTATCGGCAGCGGCTGCGGCCGCAGCTCGATGGTGACGCGCGCAGCTACTGGGACGAACGCGACTTCCGCGGCCGCGCGCGCCATCGCTACTTCACCGACGGCTTCTACCGTCACGGCGCGCTCGGCAGCTTCATCGGCTTCGCGCATCTGCTGGCGAAATTCGCCAAGATCGACCTCTCGGCCCTGCTGAAGGCGGCGCCGGACTCTCCCGAGCGCAAGGCGGCGCTGCAGCAGCTCGATCGCTTGTTCCACTCGCGCTTCGCCAGGCTGCTGACGCGCACGCCGGCGCTGCTGTTCAGCCTAGGCATCCCGCCGCAGCAGCGCGAACTGCTCGGCGGCGACCAGCCGCTCAACGAGGTGCTGCACGCGCGGCTGCTGCGGCTGATCAACGTCTATCCGAACGAGACTAATTACTTCGCCTGGCAGGCGCTGAGCCGCAGCTATCCCGGCCCCGGCGACAGCTGCCTGCCGCTGTATCTGCAGCGCAGCCGCTACCCGCAGATGCGCTCGGGCGCCGGCCTGATCATTCCGGTGCACCAGAACCTGCGCGTGTTCCTGGAAAATCTGCCGGCCCGGCAGATCGACGCCGTGGTGCTGCTGGACTCGCAGGACTGGATGGCGCCGGACGAGATCCGCGCGCTGTGGGACGCGATCGATCGGTCCGGCAAGGATTCAGTGCGGGTAATCTTCCGCACCGCGGGCGCCGAATCGCCGCTCGACACCGAGGCGCTCGCGCCGCTGCGGGAACTCTGGCAGCGCGACGCCGAGCGCAGCGCGATCGGCTTCGACCGCGACCGCTCCGGCATCTACGGCGGCTTCCACTGCTACACGCGACGCCCCGGCGCGAACTGATCGGACTGCGCGCGCGAGGGAGCAAGGCGCTGCCACCGCGACCTCTCCCGCTTGCCGGGGAGGTCGGATCGCATGGCGATCCGGGTGGGGAAAGCCTCTCCGAACAACGCGGACTCAGTGCTCGGCTCGCCCTCTCCCCAGCCCTCTCTCGCAAGCGGGAGAGGAGCGGGCTGTGCCTGCCTTGCCGAATGCCGCCTGATCGGGCAAGACTCGCGTCATATTTCGCAAATTTGACGAGGCCGGTTTGATCGACAAGCTCGAGCTGCTGATTGCGCTCGCCAAGGAACGCCATTTCGGACGCGCGGCGGAAGCCTGCGGCGTGACGCAGCCGACGATGTCGACCAGTATCAAGCAGCTCGAGGAAATTCTCGGGGTGATGCTGGTGCAGCGCGGTTCCCGGTTCCTCGGCTTCACGCCGGAAGGTGAGCGGACGCTGGACTGGGCGCGGAGGATCGTCGCCGATACCCGGGCGATGAAGCAGGAAATCAACTCTCTCAAGGGCAGCCTCAGCGGAGAGCTCCGGATCGCCGCGATTCCGACCGTGCTCGGCATGGTGGCGTCGCTGACCACCCCGTTCCGCGCGCGCTATCCGGATGTGCGCTTCAGCATTCAGTCCTGCACCTCGTCGGAAGTGCTGGGCCTGCTGGAAAATCTCGAAGCCGACGCCGGCCTCACCTACATCGAGAACGAACCCGTCGGCAAAGTCCGCACCATCCCGTTGTATCAGGAGAGCTACCGGCTGATCACCTCGCCGGACGGCATGTTCGGCGATCGCGATCAGGTGACGTGGAAGGAAGTCGGGCAGGTTCCACTGTGCCTGCTGACGCCGAACATGCAAAACCGCCGCATCATCGACCGCGCGCTGCGCGAAGCCGGCACCGAGGCGCTTCCGACCCTGACATCGAATTCGATCATCGTGCTTTACACTCACGTCAAGACCGGGCGCTGGGCCAGCGTGATGCCGGCGAAGCTCGCCGAAACGCTCGGGCTCGGCGACGGCGTCCGCACCATTCCGATCGTCGATCCGATGGTGTCCTACAGCATCGGCCTGGTGGTGCCGCCGCGCGAGCCCTACACGCCTCAGGTCGCGGCGCTGATGCAGACCGCGCGAGAGGTCGCGCCGTCGCTGCAGAACTGATCTGCGACAGACACCTCGGCAATCTGGTTCAAGAGTGGGAGCGTCCTCGTCATTGCGAGGAGCACTCGGATCGGCGCTTCGCGCCGTCCGAGCACAGGCTCCGCGACGAAGCAATCCAGAGCTCCGTGCACCGGGCCTGGATTGCTTCGCTTCGCTCGCAATGACGGGGAGAGGCTTTTATCCTGGTAACTGAATTTACTGGCCGCGCTCCGAGCTGCCGCGCCATCGGGCGCGCCTCGAAGGATGCGGATCAGTGCCCCGTCATTATCGTTTCCGTATCGCAGCATTGGACAGCTTTATTGATTCTTTGAACGATTCTCATTTTCATCGGTCGCGAGACAACGCCGAAAAGAGCGCCGATGCATAATGAATCATGGGATCCGACCCGCGCCGCTGAGATCATCGCCGGGTTGACGCACAAGGAAGGACCGACGCTGGTGATCCTGCACGCGCTGCAGGAAGCGTTCGGCCATGTCCCCGAGGCAGCCGAGCCGATGGTGGCGCAGGCGCTCAACCTGTCGCGCGCCGAGATCCACGGCGTGCTCACCTTCTATCCCGACTTCCGCCGCACGCCGCCCGGCCGCCACGTGCTGAAGCTGTGCCGCGCCGAGGCCTGCCAGGCCGCCGGCGGCGACGCGCTGGCCGCGCGCGCCGAGGATCGGCTCGGCGTCGGCTTCGGCGCCACCACCGCGGACGGCGCGGTGACGCTGGAGCCGATCTACTGCCTCGGCCTGTGCGCCACAGCGCCCGCGGCGATGCTGAACGATCGCGTGGTCGGCCGGCTCGACGCCCGCGGTCTCGATGCCTTGATGACGGAGGCGCAGCGATGACGATCCGCGCCTTCATCCCGCGCGATTCCGGCGCGCTCGCGGTCGGCGCCGACGAGGTCGCGGCCGAACTGAACCGTGTTGCGCATGAGCAGGGCGTCGCCCTCGATCTGGTCCGGCCCGGCTCGCGCGGGCTGTACTGGCTGGAGCCGATGCTCGAAGTCGAGACGCCGGCCGGCCGCGTCGCCTTCGGACCGACCACGGCCGAGGATGTCCCCTCGATCCTCGACGCGATCCTCAGCGACGCCCCGCATCCGCTGAAGCTCGGTCTCACCGAGGAGATCCCGTGGCTGAAGCGGCAGACCCGCCTCACCTTCGTTCGCTGCGGCATCGTCGATCCGCGCTCGATCGACGATTATCGCGCCCATGGCGGGTACAAAGGGCTCGAGCGCGCGCTCGGGCTCAGCTCCGAGACGATCATCGACGACGTCGTCAAATCCGGCCTGCGCGGCCGCGGCGGCGCCGGCTTTCCGACCGGCACCAAATGGCGCACCGTGGCGCAGGCCGGCCGCGGCCAGAAATACATCTGCTGCAACGCCGACGAGGGCGACAGCGGCACCTTCGCCGACCGGATGCTGATGGAGGGCGATCCCTT
Organism: Rhodopseudomonas sp. NSM; assembly: GCF_052445935.1. Lineage (NCBI taxonomy): Bacteria > Pseudomonadati > Pseudomonadota > Alphaproteobacteria > Hyphomicrobiales > Nitrobacteraceae > Rhodopseudomonas > Rhodopseudomonas sp. NSM. Next base: position 69,568 of record NZ_JBQTCH010000011.1, read on the forward strand.
CATGGTGATCGAGGGCATGACGATCGCCGGGATCGCGGTCGGCGCCACCAAGGGCTACATCTATATCCGCTCGGAATATCCGCACGCGGTCGAGGCGATGAACGCCGCGATCGAGGCGGCGCGGCGCACCGGCTATCTCGGCGATCACATCTGCCATTCGACCGATCCTTTCGATATCGAAGTGAGAGTCGGCGCCGGCGCCTATATCTGCGGCGAGGAAACCTCGATGCTGGAAAGCCTCGAGGGCAAGCGCGGCACCGTGCGCGCCAAGCCGCCGCTGCCCGCGCACAAGGGCCTGTTCGGCCGGCCGACGGTGATCAACAACGTGCTGACCTTCTCGGCCGTGCCGTACATTCTCGACGGCGGCGCGCAGGCCTATGCGGATTGCGGCATGGGCCGCTCGCGCGGCACCAAGCCGATCCAGCTCGGCGGCAACGTCAGGCACGGCGGGCTGTTCGAGGTCGCGTTCGGCATCACGCTGGGCGAACTGATCGACGACATCGGCGGCGGCACGCTGAGCGGCCGACCGGTCCGTGCGGTGCAGGTCGGCGGGCCGCTCGGCGCGTACTTCCCGCGGGCGCTGTTCGACACGCCGTTCGACTACGAGGCTTTTGCTGCAAGGAGCGGCATGGTCGGCCATGGCGGCGTGGTGGTGTTCGACGACACCGTCGACATGGCCAAGCAGGCGCGGTTCGCGATGGAATTCTGCGCGATCGAATCCTGCGGCAAGTGCACCCCTTGTCGCATCGGCTCGACCCGCGGCGCCGAGACCGTCGACAAGATCATTGCCGGCGACAGGCCCGCGGCCAACATCGCCGTGCTGGAAGACCTCTGCAACACCATGAAGTTCGGCTCGCTATGCGCGCTGGGCGGGCTGGCGCCGATCCCGGTGCTGTCGGCACTGACGCACTTCCCGGAAGATTTCGGCCTCGCGCCGCGCCGCCTGCAGGCTGCGGAATAAAGGACGCTCCATGGCTCTGGTTCAGGAAATCGACTACGGCACGCCGCGCTCACCATCGACCACGATGGTGACGCTGACGATCGACGGCCGCAGCGTGTCGGTGCCGGAAGGCACCTCGATCATGCGCGCCGCGATGGAGATCGGTACCGCGATCCCGAAACTCTGCGCCACCGACATGGTCGACGCGTTCGGCTCTTGCCGGCTGTGCCTGGTCGAGATCGACGGCCGCAGCGGCACGCCGTCGTCCTGCACCACGCCGGTCGCCGACGGTCTCGTGGTGAAGACCCAGACCGAGCGGCTGAAGCAGATCCGCAAGGGCGTGATGGAGCTGTATATCTCCGATCATCCGCTCGACTGCCTGACCTGCTCGGCCAATGGCGATTGCGAATTGCAGGACATGGCCGGCGCGGTCGGCCTGCGCGATGTGCGCTATGGTTATAGCGGCGAGAAGCACCCCAATCCGGGGCTCGACGAGTCCAATCCTTACTTCACCTATGATCCGTCGAAGTGCATCGTCTGCTCGCGCTGCGTCCGCGCCTGTGAAGAGGTGCAAGGCACCTTCGCGCTGACCATCGCCGGCCGAGGCTTCGGCTCGTCGGTGTCGCCGGGAATGCAGGAGAGCTTCCTCGGCTCGGAATGCGTGTCCTGCGGCGCCTGCGTGCAGGCCTGCCCGACCGCGACGCTGAACGAGAAGAGCGTGATCGAGATCGGCACGCCGGAGCGCTCGGTGGTGACGACCTGCGCCTATTGCGGCGTCGGCTGCACCTTCAAGGCCGAGATGCGCGGCGAGGAAGTCGTCCGCATGGTGCCCTACAAGGACGGCAAGGCCAATCGCGGCCATTCCTGCGTCAAGGGCCGCTTCGCCTGGGGCTACACCAACCACAAGGAACGCATCCTGAACCCGATGATCCGGGCGAAGATCAGCGATCCGTGGCGCGAGGTCAGCTGGGACGAGGCGTTTACTTACGCGGCGTCGGAGCTGAAGCGCATCCAGGCCAAATACGGCCGCGACTCGATCGGCGGCATCACCTCGTCGCGCTGCACCAATGAAGAAACCTTCCTGGTGCAGAAGCTGATCCGCGCCGGCTTCGGCAACAACAATGTCGACACCTGCGCCCGGGTCTGCCATTCGCCGACCGGCTACGGCCTCTCCACCGCGTTCGGCACCTCGGCCGGCACCCAGGATTTCGACTCGGTCGAGCACACCGACGTGGTGATGATCATCGGCGCCAACCCGACCGACGGCCACCCGGTGTTCGCCTCGCGCCTGAAGAAGCGGTTGCGCCAGGGCGCCAAACTGATCGTGGTCGATCCGCGCCGGATCGACCTGGTGCGCTCGGCGCATGTCGAGGCCGCGCAGCATCTGCCGCTCAAGCCCGGCACCAACGTCGCCGTGCTGACCGCGCTGGCCCATGTCATCGTCACCGAGGGACTCACCCATGAGGCCTTCGTGCGCGAGCGCTGTGACTGGAGCGAATACGAGCACTGGGCGGCGTTCGTGTCCGATCAACGCAACAGCCCGGAAGCGACCGCGGCGATGACCGGCGTCGATCCGCAGGCGCTGCGCGAGGCGGCACGGCTGTTCGCCACCGGCGGCAACGGCGCGATCTATTACGGACTCGGCGTCACCGAGCACAGCCAGGGCTCGACCACCGTGATGGCGATCGCCAACCTCGCAATGGCGACCGGCAATCTCGGCCGGCCCGGCGTCGGCGTGAACCCGCTGCGCGGCCAGAACAACGTCCAGGGCGCCTGCGACATGGGCTCGTTCCCGCACGAACTGCCGGGCTATCGCCACATCTCGACCGACGCGGTGCGCGAAAGCTTCGAGGCGCTGTGGGGCGTGACGCTGAACAACGAGCCGGGGCTGCGCATCCCCAACATGCTCGACGCCGCGGTCGATGGTTCGTTCAAGGCGCTCTACGTGCAGGGCGAGGACATCCTGCAGTCCGACCCCAACACCAGACACGTCGCCGCCGGGCTCGAAGCGATGGAATGCGTCATCGTGCACGACCTGTTCCTCAACGAGACCGCGAACTACGCGCATATCTTCCTGCCCGGCTCGACCTTCCTGGAGAAGAACGGCACCTTCACCAATGCGGAGCGCCGGATTCAGCGGGTGCGCAAGGTGATGACGCCGCGCAATGGGCTGGAAGACTGGGAGGTGACGCTGCGGCTCGCCGAGGCGATGGGTTTCAAGATGAGCTACGAGCACCCGTCGCAGATCATGGACGAGATCGCGGCGCTGACCCCGACCTTCGCCGGCGTCTCCTACGCGCGGCTGGACGAACTCGGCTCGATCCAGTGGCCGTGCAACGCCAAGGCGCCGGACGGCACGCCGGTGATGCACATCGATGCCTTCGTCCGCGGCAAGGGCAAGTTCGTCATCACCGAATATGTCGCCACCGACGAGCGCACCGGGCCACGCTTCCCGCTGCTGCTGACCACCGGCCGCATCCTGTCGCAATACAATGTCGGCGCGCAGACGCGGCGGACCGCCAATACGGTGTGGCACGACGAGGACCGACTGGAGATTCATCCGCACGACGCCGAGCAGCGCGGCGTGCGGGATGGCGATTGGGTGCGGCTCGCCAGCCGCGCCGGCGAGACCACGCTGCGCGCGCTGATCACCGATCGCGTCGCGCCGGGCGTGGTCTACACCACGTTCCATCATCCGGACACGCAGGCCAACGTGGTCACCACCGATTACTCCGACTGGGCGACCAACTGCCCGGAATACAAAGTGACGGCGGTGCAGGTGGCGCCGTCCAATGGTCCATCGGAATGGCAGCGCGCCTATGACGAGCAGGCGGCCGCCGCCCGGCGGATCGCGGCGCCTGCGGAGGCCGCGGAGTGACGATGCGCCCGACCATCCACACCGGCCATACCCGGACCTGGCGCAACGGCCGGATGCAGGACGGCGCGCGCGCCATCCCCGAGGAGACGCCGGTCGCGATCAGCTACAATGGCGGCACCCATGCGGTGATGATGGCGACGCCGGCCGACCTCGAGGATTTCGCGATCGGCTTCAGCCTGAGCGAAGGCGTGATCGCGGCGCCGTCGCAGATCGAGACCTTCGAGATCGTGCCGCTCGACGACGGCATCGAACTGCGGATGTGGATCGGCGGCGCGCAGGCCGAGCGCCTGCAGCAGCGCCGCCGCCATATCGCCGGCCCGACCGGCTGCGGCCTGTGCGGCGTCGATTCGATCGCCGAGGCGCTGCGCCCGGCGGCGATCGTCGGGCCCGGTGGTCGCTTCTCGCCGCAGCAGATCATCGCCGCGATCGAGGCGATGCCGCCGCTGCAGACACTCAACATCGAGACCCGCGCCGTGCATGCGGCGGCGTTCTGGACGCCGGCGCGCGGCATCGTCGCCTTGCGCGAGGACGTCGGCCGCCACAACGCGCTCGACAAGCTCGCCGGCGCGCTGGCGCGGCAGCGGATCGCCACCGGCGACGGCATCGTGCTGCTGACCAGCCGCGTCTCGGTCGAAATGGTGCAAAAGACCGCCGCGCTCGGCGCGCCTTTGCTGGTCGCCGTCTCCGCACCGACCGCGCTGGCGGTGCGGATGGCGGAGGCCGCCGGCATCACGCTGGCCGCGATCGCGCGCGCCGACGGCTTCGAGGTGTTCACCCATCCCGGCCGGATCAGCGGCGGGACGCGCGAGGGAGCCGCCGATGTCGCCTGACCGGCTGGTCTACATGGCCAATCAGATCGGCACGTTCTTTCGCAGCCAGGGCGCGGACAGAGCGGTGCCCGGCATCGCCGAACATCTGAAGAAATTCTGGGATCCGCGCATGCGCAAGGCGATCGTCGCGCATCTCGACGCGGGCGGCGAAGGGCTCGCGCCGGACGTGCGGGCGGCCGTGGAGGCACTGAAAACCACACAATAAGAAGACGGCAAGGGACGAGAGATCAGCCCGAAAACGGGCGATTCAACAGGGGAAGGAAACGACATGACAACCTTGGAAGGAGCCGGACGGCTGTCCGGCGCGCGGCCGGGTCTGCTCGATCGCGAACGCATCATCGCGGCCGCCGGCTACAATCGCTGGCTGGTACCTCCGGCGGCGCTCTGCATCCATCTGTGCATCGGCATGGCCTACGGCTTCAGCGTGTTCTGGCTGCCGCTGTCGCGGGCCGTCGGCCTGTCCGCGCCCAAAGTCTGCGCGAACATGTCGATCTTCCAGGAACTGGTGACGACCACCTGCGATTGGCGCGTCGCCTCCATGGGCTGGATGTACACGCTGTTCTTCGTGCTGCTCGGCGCCTCGGCGGCGGTCTGGGGCGGCTGGCTGGAGCGGGTCGGTCCGCGCAAGGCGGGCTTCGTCTCGGCGATCTGCTGGTCGGGCGGGCTCGTGCTCGGCGCGATCGGCATCTACACGCATCAACTCTGGCTGCTGTGGCTCGGCTCCGGCGTGATCGGCGGCATCGGGCTGGGGCTCGGCTACATCTCGCCGGTGTCGACGCTGGTGAAATGGTTTCCGGATCGCCGCGGCATGGCCACCGGCATGGCGATCATGGGCTTCGGCGGCGGCGCCATGATCGGCGCGCCGCTGGCCAACATGCTGATGAACTATTTCAAGACCCCGACCGACGTCGGCGTCTGGCAGACCTTTCTGGTGATGGGCCTGATCTACTTCGTGTTCATGACCATCGGCGCGTTCTCGTATCGGATCGCGCCGCCGAACTGGCGGCCCGAGGGCTGGACGCCGCCCGCCAAGGCCAACACCATGATCACCGAGCATCACGTGCATCTGCGCGATGCGCACAAGACCCGGCAGTTCTGGCTGATCTGGGCGGTGCTGTGCCTCAACGTCTCGGCCGGCATCGGCGTCATCGGCATGGCCTCGCCGATGCTGCAGGAGATCTTCGCCGGCAAGCTGATCGGCCTGCCCGATCTCAGCTTCAACCAGCTCTCGGCCGAGCAGAAGACCATGATCGCCGGCATCGCCGCCGGCTTCGCGGGGCTGCTGTCGCTGTTCAACATCGCCGGCCGGTTCTTCTGGGCGTCGCTGTCGGACCACATCGGCCGCAAGAACACCTACTACGTGTTCTTCCTGCTCGGTATCGCGCTCTACGCGCTGGCGCCGACGCTGGCGGCGATGGGCAGCAAGGTGATGTTCGTGCTCGCCTTCGGCATCATCCTGTCGATGTATGGCGGCGGCTTCGCGACCGTGCCAGCCTATCTCGCCGACATTTTCGGCACCCAGTTCGTCGGCGCCATCCACGGCCGGCTGCTGACCGCCTGGGCGACCGCCGGCATCATCGGGCCGGTGGTGGTGAACTACATCCGCGAAGCGCAGATCGCCGCCGGCGTGGAACGGGCGCAGGTCTACGACTTCACCATGTACATCCTCGCCGGGATGCTCGTCGTCGGCCTGATCTGCAATGCGATGGTGAAGCCGCTGGCCGACAAATGGTTCATGAAGCCGGAGGAAGTCGCCGCGCTGCAGGCCAGGGGCGCGGCCGCCAACATCGAGGGCGGCTCCTACGGCATCGGCAAGGGCGGTCTCGACGCACGCGCCGCGGCGTTCTGGGCTTTCGTCGGCATTCCGCTCGCCTGGGGCATGTGGGTGACGCTGCAGAACGCGCTCAGGATTCTCTGAGTCAACACGATGATGCGGGGCGGCGGCCATCCGCCGTCCCGCGCGGCTTTCGACCTCGGCGCCTGACCGAATTCGCAGCCGCACAACAACCGGTGACGACCGCTTCCATTGGCCGGCACCGGATTGTTACTCCAGCTGATACTCCGGGAATGCACTGCATCAAGTGCATTGCAGCGAGCTTTGGTTGCGGCGGACTAATCGGCCGCGGCGGTGATCAGACGCGATTTGTTCGCAATCCTCCTTCTCAGTTGCGGCCGTTATGGTAGCGTCTGCCGGCTGGCGCTCCGACGCCGGTGGCGATGCCCAGGCGGTGTCGACAACAATAATGCGGCTGCATCAGCGGGCCGTGCGAGGGAGTGACGCGATGAAATCGGTCTTCAAACGATCCGTGATTGCGTGCGCTGTGGTCCTGGCGACCGCGACGATCCATCAGGCCGGCGCCCAGGGCCTCAAGAAATACGATTCCGACAAGAAGGACTTCTGGACCAACCCGCCGCCGGACTGGTTTCTCGGCGACGAGACCGAGGCGCAAAAGGGATTGGCGCCGCCGGCCGGGCCGCCGACCGGTTCGTCCGACGCCGAGCTCGCGGCGATGATGAAAAAGATCAAGCTGCCGCCGGGGTTCAAGATCGAGGTCTACGCCGCCGGCGTCCTCGCGGCGCGGCAGATGGCGTGGGGCGACAACGGCACGCTGTTCGTCGGCTCGTTCGGCCTCGGCAACGTCTATGCGGTCACCGACAAGGACGGCAAGAAGCAGGTCAGGACCATCCTCAAGGGCCTGAAGATGCCGACCGGCCTCGCGTTCCAGAACGGCGCGCTGTATGTGATCGATATCGACAAGCTGATCCGCTACGACAATGCCGAAGCCAATCTCGACAAGCTCGGCGACGGCAAGGTGGTGTATGACGACATGCCGTCCTACGTGGCGCACGGCTGGAAGTATCTGGCCGCCGACAAGGACGGCTGGTTCTACGTGCCGTTCGGCCCGCCCTTCAATATCGGCCTGCCGCCGACCTCTCTGTCGCAGATCCGCCGCGTCGATCCCAAGACCGGCAATGCCGAGCTGGTCGCGCTCGGCGTCCGCAATTCGGTCGGCGGCGACGTCGATCCGCGCACCGGCAAATACTGGTTCACCGAGAACGCCCGCGACTGGGTGAGCGACGACATGCCGAGCGACAAGCTCAACATGATCAGCAAGCTCGGCGAGCATTTCGGCTATCCGTATTGCCATCAGGGCGACATGCCGGACCCGAAATTCGCGATGGGGCACCAGTGCTCCGAGTTCACGCCGCCGGTGTTGAATCTCGGCGCACACGTCGCTCCGCTGGGGATGAAGTTCTACACCGGCGATCAATTTCCCGCCGAGTACAAGAACAACATCTTCATCGCCGAACACGGCTCCTGGAACCGGCACAAATATCAGGGCGCGCGGATCAAGCGGGTGATCGCCGATCCGGACGGCAAGAACGCCAGGCAGGAGATCTTCGCCGAAGGCTGGCTCGAAGGCGACCAAGGCTATCTCGGCCGCCCCGCCGACATCGTTCTGGCGAAGGACGGCTCGATGCTGGTGGCGGACGACTGGGCCGGCGCGATCTACCGCATCAGCTACAGCAAGTGAGCTGATGCGCTGATCATCACTCTCGACTCGTCATTCCGGGGCGCGAGCAAAGCTCGCGAACCCGGAATCCATACGCCCTGACTTCGCAACTCTGCGCCGCCGCCGGTGGACCCTGTCGCAAGAGACCCTGTCGCAAGACAAGGGATTATGGATTCCGGGTCTTCACAGCGGCCGGCTGGCGCCGTCCGCGACGAATCCCGGAATGACGAACTCAAATCATAACTCTGACGCAACAGAGAGAACCCGCATGCCTCCACTCGCCGCCATCGCTGCATTGGCCCTGCTGTGCGCCGCCTCGCCGCTCGCCGCCGCCGATCTCGGGGCCGGCAAGGCCAAGGCGGAGATCTGCGCGGGATGCCATGGCGAGAACGGCATCTCGGCGATGGAATATACGCCGTCACTGGCCGGGCAGCCCGACCTGTTCATCCAGTGGCAGCTTGTCTTCTTCCGCAGCGGGACGCGGCAAAACGCCAGCATGCGACCGTTCGTCGACGAGCTCAGCAACGAGGACATCCGCAATCTCGGCGCCTACTACGCCTCGCTGCCGCCGATGCAGAACAGCAAGCCCGACGATGACCCGGAACTGTCGCGCAAGGGGGCTCAGGCTGCGGCGGGGCGGCGCTGCGCCTCCTGCCACACCGACAACTACGCTGGCATCAAGGCCACCGCACGGCTCGCCGGCCAGCGCGAGGAATATCTGATCAAGGCGCTGAACGAATTCAAGTCCGGCCAGCGCTCCGGCGGCGCGATGGCGGCGATGGCCGACGTCGCCTATCCGCTGAGCGAGGAGGAAATCTACGCGCTGGCGCACTATCTCGCGCATCTGTGAGGTCTCCGCGCGTCAGCCCCGGAGCGCTCCCGGCATGGGACGCGAACGCGTGCGGCGCTGCAGCAACGGCCGCGAGCGGGCTGCGGGCGAGGCCGGGAACGAAGTCGCGTATTGGTCGTAGAGACACCGCACGGTCCGCACGGTGGCGACAATTGGAATGTTGCGCCCCACTGCCTGGTCCGCTCGTCCGTCTTACTCATGTCATGCGCCTGAAGATGTCGGCGCGCCCGCGAGGTTCCATGTCTCCCAAGAATTCGCCCCCAAAAAAGCCGGCTGCCGGGAAAGCGCCCCCCAAGAATTCCGAATCGACATCCGCGACGATCGCCGATGCCGGTATTCAGCGCGGCGAAGGCGGCGAGACCCACCAGGTTGCGACCGGCAAGACGCCTGTGCTGACCACGCGCCAGGGCACCCCGGTCAGCGACGATCAGAACAGCCTCAAGCTCGGCAGCCGCGGGCCGACGCTGATGGAAGATTTTCACTTCCGGGAGAAGATCTTCCACTTCGATCACGAGCGGATACCGGAGCGCGTCGTCCACGCGCGCGGCTTCGGCGCGCACGGCTTCTTCGAGGCCTATGAATCATTGGCCGATATCACCCGCGCCGACATCTTCCAGCGCGCCGGCGAGAAGACACCGGTGTTCGTGCGGTTCTCGACGGTCGCCGGCAACAAGGGCTCGGCCGATCTGGCCCGCGACGTGCGCGGCTTCGCGGTCAAGTTCTACACCAAGGAAGGCAACTGGGATCTGATCGGCAACAACATCCCGGTGTTCTTCATCCAGGACGCGATCAAGTTTCCGGACCTGATCCACGCCGCCAAGCAGGAGCCCGACCGCGGCTTTCCGCAGGCGCAGACCGCGCACGACAATTTCTGGGACTTCATCTCGCTGATGCCGGAATCGATCCACATGGCGCTGTGGATCATGTCGGACCGCACCATCCCGCGGTCGTTCCGCTTCATGGAGGGCTTCGGCGTCCACAGCTTCCGGCTGATCAATGCGGACGGCAAATCCACCTACGTCAAGTTTCACTGGAAGCCGAAGCTCGGCCTGCAGTCGGTGGCCTGGAACGAGGCGGTGAAACTGAACGGCGCCGATCCGGATTTCCATCGCCGCGATCTGTGGGACGCGATCCAGACCGGCAACTACCCGGAATGGGAACTCGGCCTGCAATTGTTCGATGACGCGTTCGCGGACGAATTCGACTTCGACATTCTCGACGCCACCAAGATCATCCCGGAAGAGCTGGTGCCGATCCGCCGCGTCGGCCGGCTGGTGCTGGACCGCACCGTCGACAATTTCTTCAACGAGACCGAGCAAGTCGCGTTCCAGACCGGCAACATCGTCCCCGGCATCGACTTCACCAACGATCCGCTGCTGCAGGGCCGCAACTTCTCCTATCTCGACACGCAATTGAAGCGGCTCGGCAGCCCGAACTTCAACGACCTGCCGATCAACGCGCCGAAGTGCCCCTTCCACACCTTCCAGCAGGACGGGCACATGACGCTGAACAACCCCAAGGGCCGCGCCAACTACGAACCGAATTCGTGGGGCGCCGAGGGCGGACCGCGTGAGACGCCGAAGGGATTCGAGACTTTTCCGGAGGAAGTCACCGGCGAGAAGCGGCGCGCCCGCGCCGAGCTGTTCGCCGATCACTACAGCCAGGCGCGGCAGTTCTACATCAGCCAGACCGAGATCGAGCAGACCCATATCAAGGATGCATTCGTCGTCGAACTGAGCAAGGTCGAGAGGCCCGACATCCGCACGCGCGTGCTGTCGCATCTGGTCAATGTCGACGAGGGTCTCGCAGCGATGGTCGCCGACGGTCTCGGCATGGACGTGCCGGAGGCGGCGGAGCCAGCGCGTGAGATCATCACCGACCTCGACCCCTCGCCCGCGCTCAGCATCCTGATGAACGGACCGAAGGACTTCTCGGGCCGCAAGATCGGCGTGCTGGTCAGCGACGGTACCGATGCCAAGCTTCTCGCGGCATTGCAGGCGGCGGCCGCCAAGCACGATGTGCTGATCGAACTGGTGGCGCCGAAAGTCGGCGGCTTCGAGACCTCGGACGGCGAGTTGATCCCCGCCAAGCAGAAGATCAATGGCGGGCCGTCAGTCCTGTATGATGCGGTCGCAATCCTCATATCCGAACAGGGAGCAGCGCTGCTGCAGGGCGAGGCGACGGCACGCGACTTCGTCGCCGACGCCTTCGCGCACGCCAAGTTCATCGCCTATGTGGACGCCGCCCAGCCGCTGCTCGACAAGGCCGGCGTCGAACCGGATGGCGGATTCCTCGCCTTGAGCAAGCCGGCGGATGCCGAGCGCTTCATCAAGCTATGCGGCAAATTGCGGTTCTGGGAACGCGAAGCGTCCGTTCACGCGGTGTAGCTTTACTACACATCGTACTCACGAAAATCGGCCGGCGAACCCGGCCGATTTTTATTGAGGTGAGGGATTGTGCAGAGGGCTTGTGCGGGCGACTTCGCAACGAAACGGCCGCGCCATTCCGCTCGACGGAATGGAAGAATCCGCTCGCGACGACGGCCGGGTTATTCTAGACAGCAAGGTGACCTTTCGCTCCGGACAACCACAGTCGGTCCCTTTTCATGCTGCAAAACGCCAGCCAGGCCGTCGGCGAAATCACCCAGCGCTGGCGTGCGATCGACGCCACCGAGCGCCGCGCGGATCCGTTCGGCGCGATGCGTCGCGCGGGTTTGTTTCGGATTGGGCTTCCGGGCGGCGACGCGTCGCTCGACAGTTTCAGCGCCATCGCGCTGGCCGAACAGGCGATCGCTGCGGCGACAGGCGAACTCGGCCTCGCCACCGCCTTTGCCGGACGCCAACTGATCGCGCGATTCTTCATCGCCGGCTTTGCCGACGACGCGCAGCGCAGTGATCTGCTGCCGCGCATCGCTGCGGGCGATTGCTGGGCCGCGGTGGCGATCTCCGAACCCGGCGCCGGTGCCCATCCGAAACATCTGCAGACCGCCGCCGAGCGACAGGGCGACAGTTTCGTCATCACCGGCCGCAAGGCGTGGATCACCAACGGGCCGGTCGCCGATATCTTCCTGGTGCTGGCGATCGTCGCGGTCGAGGACGGCCGAAAGCGCTACGGATTGTTCGCGGTGCCGCGCGATACGCCGGGACTGACGATCACGCCGATGCCGTCGCTCGACGTGCTGGCGCCGGCGTCGCATTGCGAACTCACGCTCGAGCGTTGCGCCGTGCCGGCCGCGGCGCGGATTGGCGGCGAGCGCGACGCCTATCCGGCGATGCCGCTGCCGTTCCGCGATATCGAGGACACCGTCGGCACCGCCACCACCGCGGGCTTTCTGGCGTGGCTGCTGCGGGCGATCGCGTCGCAGATCGAACCGAGCGAGGACCACGCGCTGCGGCTCGGGCGTCTCAAAGGGCAGGTCGCGCTGATCGACACCGCGAGCCGGGCCGCCATCCTGTCGCTCGACGACGGCACGCCGCCGGTGCCTGCGCGCTTGATCGGAATCCGCGCGCTCGCCGCCGGAATCGTCGACGAAGTCCGTGCTCATTTTGCCGTCGCGCGAACCGATGATGGCGTGAGCCGCGCGCTGGCGGCCTACGATGTCCTCGCCAATGTCGCGCGCGAGCCGCGCAAGCAGCGGCAGATCACTCTCGGCCAATCCCTCTGGAGCGAACGACACGAATGACCACACATATGCCGATCGAATCCATCGACGCCGTCACCGCGGGCCTCGCATCGGTCGGCTACATCGCCAGCCGGCAGATCGCGACCGCGGTGTATCTGGCGGAGAAGATCGAGAAGCCGATCCTGGTCGAAGGCCCGGCCGGCGTCGGCAAGACCGAACTCGCCAAGGCGCTGGCGGCCTGGCGCGGGCTGCGGATGATCCGGATGCAGTGCTACGAAGGCCTCGACGAGGCCAAGGCGCTGTACGAGTGGAAATACGCCAAGCAACTGCTCTACACCCAGATCCTGAAAGACAAGCTCGGCGAAGTGCTCGGCGGCGCCGAGACGCTGGCGGGCGCGCTCGACCGGCTGCATGATTTCGGCGACGTGTTCTTCTCCAAGGAATTCGTCGAGCCGCGCCCGTTGCTGCAGGCGCTGGAGCAACCCAATGGCTGCGTGCTGCTGGTCGACGAGATCGACAAATCGGATGCCGAATTCGAATCGCTGCTGCTGGAGATCCTGTCCGACTACCAGGTCTCGATTCCCGAACTCGGCACCATCAGCGCGGTGGTGAAGCCGCTGGTGCTGCTGACCTCGAACGGCGAGCGCGACCTGTCCGATGCGCTGAAGCGGCGCTGCCTGCATCTGCATATCGGCTTCCCCGAGCAGAAGCTCGAGGAGCGCATCGTCGAGAGCCGGGTGCCGGGCGCGTCCGAGACGCTGCGCCGGCAGCTCGTCGGCTTCATCAACCAGGTCCGCGCGCTCGACCTGAAGAAGCTGCCGTCGGTGAGCGAGACGATCGACTGGGCGCGGGTGCTGGTGCTGCTGCAATCGACCGAGCTCGACCACGAGACCGTGAAGGACACGCTCAACGTGCTGCTGAAATACGAAGCCGATATCGAAACCGCAACGCCGCAGGTCGCGGGCTTCGTCGCCAAGGCCGGGCGCGCCGGCACGTTCGGCTGATGCGCGAGGAGCTGCACCGCTTCTTCCGGGCGGCGCGCGGCGCCGGCGTGCGCGTGTCGCCGGCCGAAAGCATCGACGCGATGCGCGCGGTCGCGGATGTCGGCTTTTCCGATCGCACCACGCTGCGCGACACGCTGCTGCTGACGCTGGCCAAGAGCCAGGAGGAAAAGCAGGCGCTCGGCGACTGCTTCGACCTGTTCTTCAGCCACCCCGAGCCGCCGTCGGCAGCGGAGGACGAGTCCGAGACTGATAGCAGCGGCTCTGCGGCCGACAATGCGGCGTCGCCGCCCGGCGCCGGCGCGCCGCAGGACGGCGGCAGCGCACCGCCCGAACTCGGCGAACTCGCCCAGATGCTGCTGTCGCAGGATCGCAACGCCGTCGCTGCGGCGCTGGCCGGCGCCGCCAATGCGGCAGAGCTCTCCAACATTCGTTACTTCACCCAGCGCGGCCTGTTCCAGACCCGGATGATGGACGCGCTCGGCGTCGGGCGGCTGCGCGACGATCTCGACGCGCTGAAGAGCGCCAACCCGACGGAGGCCGAACGCCTCGCCGCCGCGCTCGACGGCCTGCGCGACGCGGTGCGCGAGCGCGTCTCGCAGGCGCTGCTGCTGTACGGCCGCGAGGAAACCGAAAATCTGCGCCACGAGATCCTGCGCAACGCGCCGCTGGCGCGGCTGGAGCGGCGCCAGGTCGCGCAGATGAAGGCGCTGATCCGCGCCATCGCGCGGCGGCTGCGCGAGCGCTACTCGAAGCCGCGCAAGCGGCAGCGCCGCGGCCATCTCGACGTCCGCCGCACCATGCGCCGCAACGCCGCCTGGGGCGGCATCCCGTTTCTCACCGCGTGGAAGCGACGCCACCGCGACCGGCCGAAGATCGTGGCGCTGTGCGACGTCTCCGGCTCGGTGGCGCAGGTCTCCGACTTCTTCCTGCTGCTGATCCACAGCCTGCACGAAGTGGTCGACGACGTCCGCTCGTTCGCGTTCTCCGGCCACCTGATCGAAGTCAGCGACATCCTCGACAGGCAGGAGCCGGAAGCGGCGATGCGCGAGATCATGGCGAAGGTCGGGTTCGGCTCGTCCGACTACGGCAATTCGCTGGCGGATTTCGAAAAGCGCTGGCTGCGCGCGGTGACGCCGAAGACCACGGTGATCGTGCTCGGCGACGCCCGCACCAACAAGCTCGATCCGCGCACCGACATCCTGCGGACCATCTCCGAGCGCGCCAAGCGCGTGGTCTGGCTCAATCCCGAAGGCCGGCTGGGCTGGGGCTTTGGCGATTCAGAAATGTTCCGCTACGCGCCGTTCTGCAACACCGTCCGGCAATGCGCGACGGCGAAGCAGCTCGAACGCGCGGTCTCCGATATCGTCGCCGCGTATCAGTAGTCGACGCGATGCGCTCGGCTCCGGCTCGTCAGGATTCGGCAAATCCCTGCGGATCGCTGAGCCGGTTGAGCCGCTGTGCGGCGGCCAGCGCGAAGCGCAGCATCATCAGCTTGCGGGTCGGCGCCGGCAGTTTGTGCTCGGGCGCCTCGCACTGCATATGCGCGCCGTAGCCGTCGGCGACGATCAGCCCGGTGTCGCCGGGAAAGATCTCGCACGGCAGATCCTGCGTGAAAGCAAAGAACAGCCGGTCGCAATGCGCCCGGTAGTCCGGCCATTTCTGGTCGGCGCGCAGATCCGCCAGCGAGGATTTGATCTCGACGATCCAGATCTCGCCGCGCTCGTTCAGCGCCACCAGATCGGCGCGCCGCCCCGACGGCAGCGGCAATTCGCTGACACAGGCGAAGCCCAGCGACCGCAGCAGCCGGCTGGTGCCGCGCGCGATCCTGAGCGCGGTTTCCGACTGCCGCAGATCGGGCGGCAAAATCATCTGAACGGCATTCGATTCCATCGCGACCAAGTCTAGCCGATTTCGGCGCCGGTGCCCAAGTCGCTCCTCCCGGCACGATTGTCGTCCCCGCGCGGGTCGCGAAGGCGGGGACCCGTATCGCAGGGCGTTTCGCGGCAGCTCACCACGACTCCGATCGAGCGCCCGGCGATGACGGCAGTGTTTTTCCGCCCTCAGCGATTTTGACTTGGCCTGTCCGGCAGGGCATGTTGCGGCCATGAGCAACACCTCCGACACCAAAGCCAAAGCCGGCGCCGCGATCATCCCGGTCACGCCGTTCCAGCAGAACTGCACGCTGTTGTGGTGCGAAGTCACCCGCAAGGCGGTGGTGGTGGATCCCGGCGGCGACGTCCCCGAGATTCTCGCTGCGATCGAAAAGACCGGCGTCAGCGTCGAGAAGATCTGGCTGACCCACGGCCATATCGATCACGTCGGCGGCGCCGCCGAATTGCGCGACGCGCTGAAGGTGCAGATCGAAGGCCCGCATCGCGACGACCAGTTCCTGCTCGACAATGTCGTGGCGAGCGGCCGCAGCTTCGGCATCGACGGCGTCCGCGACGTCACGCCGGATCGCTGGCTGGACGAAGGCGACAGCGTCAGCGTCGGCGAATTGACGTTCCAGATCCTGCATTGCCCCGGCCACTCGCCCGGCAGCGTGGTGTTCGTCAACGACGCGATGCGGTTCGCGCTGGTCGGCGACGTGCTGTTCGCCGGCTCGGTCGGCCGCACCGACCTGCCCGGCGGCAGCCATGCCACGCTGATCCGGTCGATCACCGACAAGCTGCTGCCGCTCGGCGACGATGTCGGCTTCATCTGCGGCCACGGCCCGGGATCGAGCATCGGCCAGGAGCGCATGACCAATCCGTTCCTGACCGGCGCGATGTAGCGCACGCACCACAAGGCAACGGGCCGCCCCTGAGGGACGGCCCGCTTTGATACGTGTACTGAAGTTAGTCGATGATTTCGACGATGCGCCGGGTGCCCGGCTCGACCAGAACCGTGCGGCCGTTCACCACCGTGTAGCGATATTCACGCGCCGAGTTGAACCGGTCCGGAACCTCGTAATAGGTCACGCCGTCGTCGGGCAGCACCGCGCCGACGCGGACTTCGTCGCGATAGGTGTAGGACGGACGACGCTGCTCGACGACGTAGCTGCGGAAGCGCGGGCGATCATCGACACCGAGAATGCCGGCGACGCCGCCGACGACACCACCGATGGTGCCCCCGACCACGGCGCCGACCGGGCCGGCGGCCCGCTCGCCGTCACGCGCACCGCGCTCGATGCCGCCCGGCACACCCTGGGCGTTGGCGACGGCCGGCGCGGCGAGCGCCAGGATGACAGCAGCGGTTCCGATAAAGCGATTGATCATGGCAAAGCTCCGATTCTGGGAAGGTGCTTGACAAGTCGCCGCGCCCGGATCCGTTCCGCACAATTCATCGCGGCCGGGGCCGGGGCCGGCCGCCCTCGCCGGCGCCGTCGATGAACGAAATGACAGCCTGGAACTAATTGGTAACCATCTCGCGCACGCGCGCCAGCAGATCGCCGTGGTCGAACGGCTTGGTGATCAGCTCGATACCGGCCTCGAGGATGCCGTCGGTCATCGCGGCGCTCTCGGCGTAGCCGGTCATCAGCAGCACGCTGATATCCGGCCGGTCGAGCCGTGCATGGTCGGCGAGCTGGCGCCCGTTGAGTCCGGGCAGCCCGATATCAGACAGCAGCAGGTCGATCGCCTCGTCGCCCTGCAGGATCGCCAGTCCGGACGGCCCGTCGACGGCCTCGAGCACCCGATACCCCTGATCCCGCAGCATCTCGACGATCACCGCGCGCACCACCGCTTCGTCCTCGACCACCAGCACCGTCTCGCCGCGGGCGGCACGCGCGCGCGGCCGCTTCGCCGGTTCCTGCCGCTCGCCCGCATCGCCGTGCTCGCGCGGCAGATACAACGTGACCGAGGTGCCCTCGGACCGCGTGCTGGCGATGCTGGCATGGCCGTGCGATTGCTGTGCGAAACCGTAGATCATCGACAGGCCGAGGCCGGTGCCCCGACCGAGCGGCTTGGTCGTGAAGAACGGCTCGAACGCCCGTGCGGCGACCTCGTCGCTCATGCCGACTCCGGTGTCGGACACCGTGAGGCAGACGTAATCGCCGGGCCGCAGCCCCGGCATCCCGGCGGCATCGAAGGTCGCGTTGCGCGTGGCAATCGTCAGCCGGCCGCCGTCCGGCATCGCGTCGCGGGCGTTGATCGCCAGATTGAGCAGCGCGCTTTCGAGCTGGTTGGGATCGCACAGCGTCGGCCACAGATCCGGCGCCGCCGCGATCTCGAGCTCGATCGCCTCGCCGATCGTCCGGCGCAGCAGATCCTCGAGCGAGACGACGAGCTGATTGGCGTCGACCGGCTTCGGCACCAATGGCTGACGCCTTGCGAAGGCGAGCAGCCGGTGGGTGAGTGCGGCCGCACGATTGGCAGAAATCATCGCGGCGTCGATATAGCGTGCGACGTTCTCGGTGCGGCCCTGCTCGAGCCGGGTCCGCATCAGATCCAGCGAGCCGACGATGCCGGTCAGAAGATTGTTGAAGTCGTGGGCGATGCCGCCGGTGAGCTGCCCGACCGCCTCCATCTTCTGCGACTGGCGTAGCGCCTCCTCGGTGACCTTGAGGCGCTCCGCCGCTGCCTTGTCGGCGGTGATGTCGCGCGCGACCGCGTAGCATGCGTCGGCGTCCGAGACGCCGGTCCAGGACAGCCAGCGATACGAGCCGTCTTTGGCGCGGATCCGGCTCTCGAAGCGCACCGTGCCGGCCCCCGCGCACAGCTGCGCCAGCTGGGCCCGTGTAATGCCGCCATCGGCCGGATGCTCGATCCATTCGGATGTGTTGTTCAGCAGCTCGGCCTCGGTCCAGCCGAGCGTGTTGGTCCAGGCCGGGTTGACGGTGCGCCAGACGCCGCTGCGGTCGGCGACCAGCAGCAGATCCTGCGACACATTCCAGATCCGGTCGCGCTCGCGGGTTTTTTCCTCGACGCGTTGCGCCAGCGTGGTGTTGAGCTGCGCGAGCTGGGCGGCGAGCCTGCGCGCCGCCTCCTCGCTCGCCTGCGCCTTCTGCTCGGCCTCGACCTGTTCGGTGACGTCGATATGGGCGCCGACCAGCCGGATCGGCGCGCCGCCGTCGCCGCGCTCGATCACTGCGCGCACCGAAATCCATCGCGTCTCGCCGTCGCTGGGGCGGATGATCCGGTAGCGGGCGACGTAGTTGCGGGCGTCGCCGTGCACCGCCTCGACGAACTGCCGTTCGGTCGCCTCGCGATCCTCGGGATGAACGCGCTGGACCCAGTCTTCGTGGGTTTCGGTCGCGGCCTCGGGCGGCAGGCCATGGACCAGGAGGTATTCCGGCGAGCGGCGATTGCGGAAACCGGCCCGCAAATCGACCTCGAGCCCGCCGATCCGGCCGATCTGCTGCACCCGCGCCAGCTCGGCCTCGCGTTCGCGCAGCGCCATCGATGCCGACACGTCTCGGGTCACGTCACGGCACACCACCAGCACGCCGCCGACCTGATCGTCCTGATCGATCGGGCTGAAGCCGTAGGTCCAGTAGACCTCCTCGCGGCGCCCGTAGCGCGTCACCGGCACCAGATGATTCTCGTGCCAGGTCGATCCGCCGCCGCTCATCACCTGCTCGATCTGCGGACCGATGATATCCCAGATCTCCGCCCAGCACTCGCGGCCGCGTTGCCCGAGCGCGGCAGGATGTCGCTCCGGCCCCATCGTCTGGCGGTAGGCGTCGTTGTAGAACTGGATCAGGTCGGGGCCCCACCAGATGAACATCGGGTGGTTGCTGTTGAGCAGGATCCGCAGCGCGGTGCGCAGGCTTTGCGGCCACGCCTCCGGCGGCCCGAGCGGCGAATGCGCCCAGTCATGGCCGCGCATCAGAGCGCCCATCTCGCCGCCGCGGGCGAGGAAATCCGGCGTCATCGAGCTCTTCAGGTCCAGCATTCAACCCGCGCGTTAGGCGACAGACGATCTGCGGCGAACACCCAATCTAACATCCGCCGTTGCGGGCGCAAACCTGCACGCCCGCGGTCGCCGACAGGCTCTATGGCCCGGTCGCTGTTGCCGGGGAGCGATTACTTCATCAGTCCGGCTGCGGTCAGCGCGCGGGTGATCACCGCATTGACGTCGAAGCCGCGGCGACCGCGCGGCGGCTCCTGGCCCGGTCGCGCGCCGGCGGCCGCGCGCGGCTTGAAGGTCTCCGCCCGGACGTCCTTCGCGGACATGACGCTGTCCGGTTCGGCTTTCGGCGGCGTCACCGACTTCTGGCGGTGAATGCGCCCGGTGAGCCCGAAGAATTCGGCGATGTGGTACGACGACGAGATCCCCGCTTCGAGCAGGTAGGCGCCGGCGACGCCGTATCGCTCGTCATTGGCGCGGCCGAGTGGCGTCCCGTGCGCCATGTCGGTGATGGTGTAGGATTCCACGGTCGCCTCGCCGCTCGAATTCCACCAGACCTGGTGGGGAAAGCCGACGACACTCCGCTGGGACATCGGCGCTTCCGGCAGTCCGTGCAGATCGAGCCATTGCTTCACCAGCGCATCGGCATTGGCGGAATTCACGGTGCGATCGGCGCTGCCGTGCCAGACCGACAGCTTCGGCCACGGCCCCTTGTGCGGCGACGCCTTGCGTACCAGATCGCCGAGCTCGTGGGCGGAACGCGGCGACGGATGCCGCATCTCCTTCAGCGCCTGCCGCACGGTGCCGGCGACTCCATAGGGCAGCCCGGCGATCACCGCACCGCCGGCGAACACATCCGGATAGGTTGCGAGCATCACCGTGGTCATCGCGCCGCCGGCGGACAGCCCGGTGACGAAAATCCGCGCCCGATCGATGTGGTAGGCAGCCGACATTCGCTCGACCATCTGCCAGATCGACGCGACTTCGCCGTGGCCGCGCTTGATGTCGTCCGGCACGAACCAGTTGAAGCAAAGATTGGGGTTATTGTCCCGCTTCTGCTCGGGCATCAGCAGGGCGAAGCCGTAGCGCTGCGCCAGCGTCGACCATCCCGCGCCGACATCGTAACCGGCCGCATTCTGGGTGCAGCCATGCAGCACGACCACCAGCGGGATGCGCTTCGTCAGCCCTTCGGGGATAAACGACAGCATCCGCAGGTTGCCGGGGTTGTCGCCGAAATCTGCGGTTTCAATCAGCGGGCTGGCGGCCTCAGCCGCCCGGGGCGCAGCATGCAAGCCACTGAGACTGTTGAATTTTCGCAAATGGGCGAGGAAGTCGATGGGATTTCTGTGAGACACGGCAACTCCTGATCCTCAGCCCGCTGACCAGAATATAATGCTGCGCTGCAGCAAGATAATAGGCAACCCTGAATTCCGTTCCTGCGATCGGATTGCAAAAACCCGCAGGCCGGAAATACCTCAAACTCGGCGGGCAATAACAAGGCATGGCGCCGGCCGAGGAACCGGGGTGGACCCCGGAGCACCGCGCCAATTGGACATCGCGGGCAGGCTTCAATCAACCACCGGCCGCGCCCGTCTGCTCAGATATTCTCCCGTCGCGATGGGGGCGCCGTCCGGGCTCTGCGGCAAGCGTTTGCTCGACGGCGCAGACGCCGATCTGACACATCGCGTCCGACACGAGGTCGCCGCGGCGCCGGAATTCGCCGGCGAGCGAGGCGAATTGCGCCCGCAACACGCGCATCGTCTGGAGCGAGACAATGGCGTGGGTGTTGCCGACCGGCGCCAGCCGCGCCCGCAGACTGCACGACTCGCTCTCGGCTCGCGCCGAGGCAGCCTCGGCCCGCGCAAGCCGTTCGGTCAGCGCCAGCCGCTCGGCGGCGGACTCGGCCTCGGCGCGCGCGAGCCTGTCCTGCAGATCGGCCAGCGCGCGATCACGCTGCGCGAGTTCTGCGCGCGCCGCCGCCGGCTTCGGCGCGATCGCGCAGCGCGAGGTCGCCGGCTCTGTCTGCTATCTGATCGCGCAGCAGGTCCTCGCTGTGCCGGACGCGCTCGATCAGTTCGTCGATCAGGCCGGCGGCGTGGCGGAGATAGCTGGCGCTCTGGCCGATCGCGACCAGTTCGGAGAAGCGCCGCAGAAATTTCGCGGTCTCCTGGCCGCTCGGGGATTCGGGCAGCAATTGGGGTCTGCTCATGCAGAGCGCCGGACAATTCGAGAGGGTGAACGCGGCGGACGCGGCGACTCAACGCGTAGCAACACGCTAACAACGACGCGGCGCATCCTCAACCATCTCCGCAAACCTCGGTGACGGCCGTTGTTTCGGCAGCTGTTTCGGCCTCGCGCGGGCAGCATCGGCCGCGGCGCGCGTGCGTATCAGCGCTGCTGATTCGCGGCGGCAGCCGTCAGTCGCAGCCGAACCGCCGCTCCAGCGCCTTGATCTCGGCAATCCGCTCGCGGACGTTTGCCGACAGCGGCACATCGCCCACGTCGTCGTAGGAGCACCCGCGATTGCCGAAATAACCGATCGCACGCCGCGTCTTGAAGCAATAGCCAGCGTCCTTGTAGTAGCTGTTGCGCTCCACCCACAGCGCCTGGCAGCTCTGGGCGCTGGCCGACGAGGCGGTGATCCCGGCGCCGGCGATCAACAGGCAGGCGCCCGCGATCAGTCGGGGCCAGCCGGCGAGGCCGGCCCGGCAAGATACGGTTCCAATCGATGCCATGGTCGTTGACCTCTTCCGCTGTCTCCCGCGCGGCCGCAGGCAGGCTCCGACGGCCGCGACGGGCAATCCTTGATCAGGAACAAAAATCGGGCACGGACGCACTGTCGCGCAACGAAGGTCGATTTGACAATGGCCCGGAAAACCCCGAGCAGAACCTCGCCCGCAGCGATGGCGGCGCCCGGTTGCGCCGTTCGCCGACCGGCAGGCCCGGACCGGAGTGGAAGTTGTCAGACCAGATGTACGACGTCTTCAAATTCCTCCACGTCGTCGGCGTGGTCGTGCTGGTCGGCAATGTCACGATCACCGCGTTCTGGAAGGCGTTTTCCGATCTCACCCGGGACCCGAAGATCGTCGCCCACGCCCAGCGCGGGGTCACCGTGTCGGATTTCATCTTCACGTTGATCGGCATCGTGCTGGTGATGGTGGGCGGCTACGGCGCCGCGATCGTCAAGGATATTCCGCTGTTCTCCTCGTTCTGGCTGGTCTCGGGACAGATCCTGTTCGCGATCTCCGGAATGATGTGGCTCGGCATTCTGATTCCGATCCAGATCCGGCAGGCCCGGCTCGCCCGCAGCTTCGCGGAGGGCGGCGAAATCCCGGAGCGTTACTGGCGCGACACCCGGACCTGGCTGGTTTGGGGCATCATCGCCACCGTGCCGCTGGTCGCGGCGATCTTCGTCATGGTGGTGAAGTTCTGACCCGCGGCCGGGCATTCGGCGGCGCGCCGCAACGATCGGGAAGGCCCTGATGTCCGTCGCGGAGATCGAACCGACCGTCGATCGCGAGGCGCTGCTGCCCGGCGCCCAGTTCATCGACGCCTATTGCGTTGCGATCGGCAGCAGGAACCTTGACGCCCGCCAGGCCGCGACCCGGATGATCGAGCACGGACCGGGCTGGATCGACGCGCTGATGCGGCTGCGCAATCTCGTCGTGGCGCCGTTCGGACTGAAGACACCGGCGCCGGGACCGGCGGCGGGCGACCGCATCGGCGTTTTTCCGGTGCTGGATGAGGCGCCTCACCGGATCGTTGCCGGCTTCGACGATCACCATCTCGACTTTCGCATCGTGATCGATGTGGAGAACGGCCCGGCCGAACGCCGTGTCGTCGCCACGACCCTGGTTCTGACCCATAACCGGCTCGGCCGAACCTATCTGGCGACCATCATGCCGTTCCACCGCTTGGTGGTGCGCACGATGCTGCACCAGCTCGAGCGTTGAGGCCGGAGGGAACTTCGGGAGACGGCAACCGTTGGCGAATGTGGACGGCGATACCAACCAGAATGGCGGCCCCTCGGCGCCCGACGAGAAGACGGCGACGCTCGCGCGCGCCTTCGATAGCGCTTGGGAGCGGTTCGTCGGGATCGAGGGCTCCCGGGCCGATACCGAGACCAACCGCAAGCAACTCGCCGCCAGGATCGTCGCATTGTCGCGCGCCGGCGAGACCGACGAGGCCACGCTGGCGCAATCCGCGCTGATTCATCTCTGCGTGCTGGCCGAAGCGTCGCGGCTCGGCAACCAACCGCCGGAATCTTCCGCCAATAGCGGCCTCGGCGCCATCGGCGGCGAGCCGCAGGCGCCCCATGCGCAGGCCTTCAGCCCGCAGACGGTCGCCGCGATGTCGGCCGCGCTCGAGCAATGCGTCGATACGCTGCCGCTGCAGGCGCCGTCGAGCGCGCTGCAGTTTCTGTCCGCCAACATTCTCGAACAGGCGTCGCGCGGCGAACAGGACCCGGAGCGGCTCAGCAGCAACGCGCTGGAAGCGTTGCGCAATCGCTGAATCAGGCGGCCGGTGGCAGCACTTCGGCGGCCGTGCCGGGCATGGCCCATTCCGTCACCCGCATCTCCAGATCACGGAAGTTCTGGCTGAGCTGCTCGAGCGCAAATCCCAGCGCGAAGAACCGCTCAGCCTGCTCGCCCGAGAAATCGCGCGTGAGGCCGTCGCGGCGGACCTCGCCGATTTCGGCCGCATAGGCGTCGAGCGCCGCAATCACCGCGCGCAGCGGCGGCGGCGGGCCGCGGTCGCGCAACGCCGCGGCGCTCGTGGCCAGATGCAGGGTCGCGGCGGCACGGAATGCATCCAGCGACGGACCGAGCCGGTCCTGCAAGGCCCCCGGCAGCGGCGCTGCGACGGCGCGGCCGACCATCACCAGATCGTGGCGCAGCCGCAGCAGCGTGCGGATCAGCGGCGCGATATCCGGCCCGCTCGACAGCCCGGTGGCCCGCTCGTGTTCGGCCTCGCCGCCGATTTCGTTGAGCGTCACCAGCGCGGCGCCGATGCCGTCCTGAAGCCGGTGCAGCGCGTCGTTGTCGAGGCCGCGGGTGAGGCCGGCGAGCAATTCGCCCAGCGCCACCGCCATCAGATCGAGCGCCCGTGCCGCCGCGGCAAGCGCCTGCGACTGCGCCCGTGACGGCAGCACCAGAAACGAAACCAGCAGCCCGGACAGCGAGCCGACCGCGACTTCCAGCACCCGGTCGATCGCCGAATCCAGCGGCGCCACCGGAGTCATGGTCGGCACCAGCAGCACGATGATCGCCGTGACGGTGGCGACGTTGAGGTTCGGCTTGACCGCCGCCAGCAACGCCAGAGGCGCGACCGCGAGCGCCAGCACGCCGAGCAGCGCCAGTTCGCTGTGATGCGGCACCAGAATGGTGATCGCCCCGCCATAGATCGCGCCGCCGATGGTGCCCACCAGATAGTCGAACGCGATCCTGACCGAACGGCCGACGCTGAGCTGGGTGACGATGATCGCGGTCAGCACCGCCCATAGCGGCAACCGCAGATGCAGCGCCTGCGCGGCCGCCAGCGCCAGCAGCGCGCCGAGCGTGACGCGCAGCGCCAGCCCCCATTGCGGCCGGCGCGGCCGCCAATGCGCGGGATATCGTGACCAGAATGGCTTCATGGCGTGCGTCGTGCGAACTTCCCAAAGATCGTCCAATGAGCATAGCAGTGCGTGCGGTGCAATCGGGCCCGGTCCGCAGCCCCGCTCTGCAGCCGGGCGGCTTGAACGATGCCGGCGCCACGCCTAATTTGCGGCGCAAAATGAAGGGAGCCATCATGGCCAACGAAACCGCCACGCTCGCAGGCTATGTCGCCGCGCTGCAATTCGACGACATTCCGCAGGACGTACTGGCGCGGGCCAAGGTGCTCACCCTCGATTTCCTCGGCAGCGCGATCCGCGCCCGCCGCGAGGCCGAATCGACGCCGGCGCTGCTGGCGATGCTGCGGGCATTGTCGCTGGACGGCGACGGTGCTGCGACCGTGTTCGGCGACGGCAAGCGCTGGACCCCGGCGGTGGCGGCGCTGCTCAACGGCGCGCTCGGCCATTCGCTGGATTTCGACGACACCCACGCCGATTCCTCGCTGCACCCATCGGCGCCGGTGGTGCCCGCCGCCTTCGCGGTCGGCGAGCTGGTCGGCGCCTCCGGCCGCGACGTGCTCACCGCGATCGTCGCCGGCTATGAAGTGTGCTGCCGGCTCGGCAATGCGCTCGACCCGACCTCGCATTACGCTCGCGGCTTCCACCCGACCGCCACCGCCGGCACCTACGGGGCCGCCGCCGCTGCCGCAAAACTGTTCGGCCTTTCCGAACAGCAGATCGTCTCGGCGTTCGGCGTCTCCGGCAGTCAGGCCGCGGGCTCGCTGCAATTCCTCGTCAACGGCGCCTGGAACAAGCGCTATCAGGTCGGCGCCGCGGCGATGAACGGCGTCATCGCCGCCACACTGGCGAACAACGACTTCATCGGCGCGACCGAATCGGTCGAAGGCATTCATGGCCTGCTGGTCGGCTACACCGACACGCCGCATCATGACAAAGCCGTCGCCGATCTCGGCCGCGTCTACGAGACCATGAAGATCGGCGTGAAGCCGTATCCGAGCTGCCGCTACACCCACGCCGCGATCGATGCGCTGATCGCGATGCGGCGCGAGCACAATCTGACGCCGGACCAGGTCAGGCGCGTCGAAATCGGCCTGCATCGCAACGGCATCACGCTGACCGGCGACGCCGCCACCAAGCGGCATCCGTCGTCGATCGTCGGCGGCCAGTTCTCGATGTTCTTCACCGGCGCGCTCGCGCTCGAACAGGGCAGCTTCGGCTGGGACGACTACAAGCGGCTCGGCGACCCTGCGATCGACGCGCTCGCGGACAAATTCGACGTCGTCCAGGACGCCCGGCTCGAAGGCAAGACCCATCCGTTCGGGGCGCGTGTGGCGATCACCACCGACGACGGCGTCCACGAGCGTATCTATGCCGATCCCTCCGGCGAGCCGAATTCGTTTCCGACCGACCAGGCGATGGCGCAGAAATTCCTGCAGCTCGCCCGCCCGGTGCTCGACGGCGGCGCGCAGCGCTTCGCCGACGCGATCATGACGCTGGAGCGCTTTGCCCACGTCGCGGAAGCCACCGGATTGGCCCGTCGATCCGCCGCATGAGGCGCTGACATCGTGGCATCGCTGGCGTGCGCCAGCGAGCGCGGGGCGCCGATCACGAAGCCGTGGCGAAACCATCGGCGGCGTGAAGCGTCTAGAAGCCGTCGCCTGGAATCTCTATGATTTCGGCTGAGAACGCGTCTTGCTCGCGACACGTCCAATCGGAATCAGGGGGAGAACTGCATGCCGCAAGCGACCGTCGATCGCGCGTCGGAATTTCTCGGCGGTCTGTTCACCAGCCTCACCGAGCGCGGGCGCAGCCTGTTCAAGTCGAGCAGCGACCAGCCGAAGAACAAGGACGAACTGATATCGCTCGGCGAGGCGCTGCTGTCGCGCCGTGGCGAGGCCACCGGCGTGGCGATGGCGAGCGCATTGCTGTCCGGCTACGACGGCGCCACAGAAGAGGATCAGCTCGGCTTTCTCGACGCGCTCGCAGAACAGTTCGGGCCCGACCTCGCGCAGCTCACGGCAGCCGTCGAAACCTTCCATGTCAGCGGCGCCTCACCGGATGCCGCCTCGCAACTCCTCAAGGCCGCAGAGCCGCGCCGGCAGGAGCTGATCCGCCGGCTCAACCTCGCGCCGGGCGGCACCGCGTCGCTGGTGCGGATGCGCGAGGCAGTGCTGGCGCATCTGCGCGACCATCAGCAACTCAGGAATGTCGACGACGATTTCGTGCATCTGTTCACCTCCTGGTTCAACCGGGGCTTTCTGGTGCTGCAACGGATCGACTGGAATTCGCCCGCCAACATTCTCGAAAAGATCATCCGCTACGAGCAGGTCCATGCCATCCATAATTGGGACGATCTGCGCGCGCGGCTGGCGCCGGCTGACCGGCGCTGCTACGGCTTCTTCCATCCGCAGCTGGTCGACGAGCCGCTGATTTTCGTCGAGGTGGCGCTGACGCTGGACCGGCCCGTGGCGATCGCGCCGCTGCTCGATCTCGACCGCGAGCCGATCGCCGCGAAGGCCGCCACCACCGCGGTGTTCTATTCGATCTCCAACACCCAGAAGGGCCTCGCCGGGATTTCCTTCGGCAATTTCCTGATCAAGCAGGTGGTCGAGGAGATCAAGCGCGAACTGCCCAATGTGCAGAGCTTCGTCACGCTGTCGCCGGTGCCGGGTTTCGCGAAGTGGCTGAAGCAGGAGCGCGCCAACGAGGAGTCGGCACTGCTCGATGCCTCCGCCCGCGCCGAACTCGCGGTGCTGGAGACGCCGGACTGGCAAGAGGACCCCGAGGTCGCCGAGCGCATCAGGCCGCTCGTGCTGCCGCTGGCCGCCGCGTACTTCCTGCAGGCGAAGAATCCGCGCGGCCAGCCGCTCGATCCGGTGGCGCGCTTTCACCTCGGCAACGGCGCGCGGCTGGAGAGCCTCAATTTCCTCGGCGACCGCTCGCCGAACGGGATGCGGCAATCCCATGGGCTGATGGTGAACTATCTCTATGCGCTCGACGAGATCGAGAACAATCACGAAGCCTTCGTCGAGCGCGGCAAGGTCGCCGCGGCGTCCGCCGTGCGCCGACAATTGCCGTCGAAACTGCTGACTGCCGAACCGCGCAAGAGCAACGGCGCGAAGCCTGCCGTGCCGCTGACAATCGCTCCGCCGGCGTGAGGCTTTGGGCCCAATACAATGAGGCAATGACTAACCCCGTCATTGCGAGCGAAGCGAAGCAATCCAGAACGCCGTGCACTGAGCTGGATTGCTTCGTCGCTTCGCTCCTCGCAATGACGGATCGCATCTTCGAGGAGAAGCAATCATGAGCTGGATGCCCACGATCGATCCGGAGCTCGGCGACCCGAAGACCTGCGACGCGCTCGAACTGATCATCGTGCCGCGCACCCGCGATCTCGGCGACGGCTTCGCGGTGCGCCGCGCGCTGCCGCACGGCAAGCGGCAGATGGTCGGGCCGTTCATTTTCTTCGATCATTTCGGCCCGGTGCAGTTCATCGCCGGCAAGGGCATGGACGTGCGGCCGCATCCGCATATCGGGCTGGCCACCGTCACCTATCTGTTCGACGGCAAGATCATGCACCGCGACAGCGAGGGCAATATTCAGGAAATCGCCCCCGGCGCGATGAACCTGATGACCGCCGGCCGCGGCATCGCGCATTCGGAGCGCACGCCCGACGTCGAGCGCCGCGACGGCCAGGCGATGCTCGGCCTGCAGAGCTGGATCGCCCTTCCCAAAGGGTCCGAGGAAATCGCCCCGTCGTTCCAGCACTTCGCCGCGGCGACGCTGCCGACCGTGACCGACACCGGCTTCACCGCGCGGGTGATCGCCGGCTCGGCGTTCGGCAAGAGCTCGCCGGTGACGATGGTGTCGCCGTGGTTCTACGCCGAGGTCAACGCGACGGCGGGCACCGCCGTGCCGCTCGATCCCGACCACGAGGAGCGCGCGATCTATCTGGTCGACGGCGAGATCGAGATCGCCGGCGACCGTCACGTTGGTCCGCGCCTCCTGATCTTCCGCCCCGGCGACCGCATCACCGTCCGGGCCGTGACCGACGCGCGGATGATGTTTCTCGGCGGCGACGCGCTGGAGGGCCCACGCCATATCTGGTGGAATTTCGTCTCGTCGAGCAAAGAACGCATCGAACAGGCCAAACAGGACTGGAAAACCGGCCGTTTCGCCGCTGTTCCGAACGAGAGCGAGTTCATTCCGCTGCCGGAATGATACACTCCCCGCTCCTTCGTTCCGCGCCGCCGGTCCGCCGGCCGACGCCTGCTGCCTGAAAGACCGCCCATGACCACGATGCTCTCGAGTGACCTGCCGCTGGAAAAGATCGGCCGCGGCAAGGTGCGCGACATCTACGCCGTCGACGCCGACCGGCTGCTGCTCGTCGCCACCGACCGGATCAGCGCCTTCGACGTGGTGATGGCCGAGACCATCCCGATGAAGGGCGCGGTGCTGACCCAGATCAGCGCCTGGTGGTTCGACCAGCTCGGCGGCGTGGTGCCGCACCACATGATCAGCGCCGACACGGCCGAGATCATCGACGCCGTCCCCGCGCTGAAGCAGCATCGCGACACGCTCGCCGGCCGGACCATGCTGTGCCGCCGCACCACGGTGTTTCCGGTCGAGTGCGTCATCCGCGGCTACATCACCGGCTCGGCCTGGAAGGAATACGTTGCGTCCGGCACGCTGGCCGGCGAGGCGCTGCCCGAAGGCCTGCAGGAAAGCGAGCAGCTTCCCTCGCCGATCTTCTCGCCGGCGACCAAGGCCGAAACCGGCCATGACGAGAACATCACGATCGCGCGGATGCGCGAGATCGTCGGCGACGAAGACGCCTACACGCTCGAGAGCATGACGCGGGCGGTCTACACCCAGGGCGAGGCCATCGCCCGCGAGCAGGGCATCATCATCGCCGACACCAAATTCGAATTCGGCCGCGACGCCAATGGCCGCATCATCCTGATCGACGAGGTGATGACGCCGGATTCGTCGCGGTTCTGGGCCGCCGACGCCTATCAGCCGGGCCGTCCGCAGCCCTCCTTCGACAAGCAGCCGCTGCGCGACTATCTCGACGCCGAGCGCCGCGCCGGCCGCTGGAACGGCGAAGCGCCGCCGCCGAAACTGCCCGACGCGGTGGTCGACGCCACCAGCGCCCGCTATCTCGACGCCTATCGGCGGCTGACCGGCGGCGATCTCGTGATCTCCTGACGAGATGATGTCGCGCAAGGCGGGCTTCGAAACCCTGCATCCGGAGACAGACTCATGAACGAAACGGTGCTGATCGAACGCGACGGCCCGGTGACAATCATCTCGATCAACCGCCCCGAGCGTCGCAACGCGGTCGACGGCGCCACCGCGAAGAAGCTGTACGACGCCTTCCTCGCCTTCGACGCCGACGAGACATCGTCGGTTGCGGTGTTCACCGGCGAGGGCGGCACGTTCTGCGCCGGCGCCGACCTCAAGGCGGTGGCGGCGGGCGACAGCGAGCGATCGCGGGACATCGCCGGCCACGACACGCTCGCGCCGATGGGCCCCAGCCGGCTACGGCTGGGCAAGCCGGTGATCGCGGCGATCGAAGGCCATGCGGTCGCCGGCGGGCTCGAACTGGCGCTGTGGGCCGACATGCGGGTCGCCGCCGAGGACGCCATTTTCGGGGTGTTCTGCCGCCGCTTCGGCGTGCCGCTGATCGACGTCGGCACCATCCGGCTGCCGCGGCTGATCGGCCATTCGCAGGCGATGGACATGATCCTCACCGGCCGCCCGGTCTCCGGCATCGAGGCGCAGCGAATGGGCCTCGCCAACCGGCTGGTCCACCGCGGCGAAGCCGCGCTGCACGCGATCACGCTCGCCAAGGAGATCGCGCAATTCCCGCAGACCTGCCTGCGCGCCGACCGGCTGTCGGCGCTGCAGCAATGGGACCTCGCCGAGGAAGACGCCATCATGAACGAAATGCGCGGCGGCCTGAAGGTGATCCAGTCCGGCGAAACCCTGTCCGGCGCCGAACGCTTCACCCAGGGCGAAGGCCGGCACGGCAAGTTCTGAGCGGGCGAAGCAGCGAAGCTGACTCGCCGCGCTTACCCGTCATCCTGAGGTGCGCGCTCTTGCGCGCCTCGAAGGATGAGCCGCAGGCACCGCGCTTGACGCCGCATCCTTCGAGGCACGCCCAACGGGCGTGCGACTCAGGATGACGATTCAATCCGTGTAGCAGCGCAGTCTACGGAGCAGCTGCGACCGGAATCAAATCGGCGACCTCAAAACAGCTTCAGCCCCTTCAAACTCGCATGGCCGTTCTTGCCGACAATGATGTGATCGTGCACCGCGACGCCGAGCGGTTCGGCGATCGCCACGATGGTCCTGGTCATCTGGATGTCGGCCTGCGACGGCGTCGGGTCGCCGGAGGGGTGGTTGTGCACCATGATCACCGCGGTCGCCGACAATTCCAGCGCGCGCTTGACGATCTCGCGCGGATAGACAGGGGTGTGGTCGACGGTGCCGACCTGCTGCAGTTCGTCGGCGATCAGCTGGTTGCGCTTGTCGAGAAACAGGATGCGGAACTGCTCCCTGTCGGCGAACGCCATGGTGGTCCGGCAGTAATCGATCACCGCCGACCATGACGACAGCACGGTGCGGCTCTTGACCTGCCCCTTGGTGACCCGCGCCGCCGCCGCCGCGACCAGCTTGATCTCGGTGATCGCGGCCTCGCCGAGGCCGGAGACCTCGCGCAGCCGCGCCTCGGGCGCGTGCATCGTCTCGGCGAACGAGCCGAACCGGGCGATCAGCGCCTTCGCCAGCGGCTTGACGTCGCGGCGCGGCAGCGCGCGGAACAGCACCAGTTCCAGCAATTCGTAGTCGCTGAGCGCGTCGGCGCCGGCGTCGCGAAACCGCTCGCGCAACCGCTCTCGATGACCGTGATAATGCGGCGCCTCGGCGAAGCCCGGCTGCTCCAGTTGCTCGCTGCTGTCTGCTGGCATCGGTCGCGTCGCGTTGCTGATCGCCTCAACCATGCCGTGCGCCGCGGCTTTTGCAACCGCCAATTGGCCGATGTCCCAGGCGGGAACGCCTCTCCGCTCAGTCCGCCGTCGGCAGCCGCCGCATGGTGAATTCGATGGTGTCGTCCGGCAGTTCGCGCCAGCTCTCGACGCCGCTCATATAGGCCGCCTTCGGCCAGGCCTCGAGAAACTCCCGCGCCCGGGCGCGGGCAGCGGGCCGAGGCAGGACAAAAGTCTCGCGCAGGAAGCCGTCGGCCGGCTTGCTGCGCCGCGCCATCCGCTCCGCCAGATCGCGGGGCCGGTCGTGCTGGCGATTGACCATCCTTCAAACTCCGCTACGCTACTACCGGCAATATAGGAGTAGCAGGGAACGAATCCGAGTCCCTGCGCTTGAGTCCGGCCTGTTCGGTTCCGTGTAGTGTCCTGCGTCAGTGGAGTATGCGTCAATGGCCCCCCGCGCCAATTGGAAAGGCTTTTTGCGGCTGTCGCTGGTGACCTGTCCGGTGGCGCTGTTTCCCGCCACCTCGGACGCGGAAAAGATCAGCTTCAACCAGATCAACCGCAACACCGGCCATCGCATCAAATACGTGAAGGTCGACGCCGACACCGGCGAGGAGGTCGCCTCCGACGACATCATGAAGGGCTACAAGGTCGATACCGATAGCTACATCGAGATCACCAAAGACGAGCTCGACGCGATCGCGCTGGAGTCGACCAGGACGATCGAGATCGATCAGTTCGTGCCGAAATCCGAGATCGACGATCTGTATCTGGTGCGGCCGTACTACATTGTGCCCGACGGCAAGGTCGGCCACGACGCCTATGCGGTGATCCGCGAGACCATCCGGTCGATGGACCGCGTCGCATTGGCCCGCGTGGTGCTGACCAACCGCGAACACGTCCTCGCGCTGGAAGCGCGCGACAACGGCCTGATGGGCATGCTGCTGCGCTATCCGTATGAAGTCCGCGATGCCGCGGACTATTTCGACGACATCCAGGACGTCAAGATCACCAAGGACATGCTCGATCTCGCCCGGCACATCGTCGAGCAGAAGTCCGGACATTTCGAGCCGGACAAGTTCGAGGATCACTACGAAGCGGCGCTGACCGAGCTGATCAACAAGAAAGTCAGCGGCCAGCCGCTCGCCGCCAAGGCGCGCCCGCGCGGCGACAACGTCGTCGACCTGATGGACGCCCTGCGCAAGAGCCTCGGCAATGCCAAAGCCGAGCCCGCGGCCAAGGCCGCGCCGGCCGAGAAGTCCGCGGCCAAGCCGGCCAAGGCGAAGAAGCGCAAGACCGCGCCGGGCCAGAAGGAAATGCTGCTGCCGATCAGCGGCGCCAGGACCGCCGCCGCGAAGGACGAGGCCGGCAAGGCCAAGAAGCCCGCCCGCAGTACAGCCGGTGGCAAGGCCCGCCAGGCGGGCTGACGCGTTCGACCGTGCGAGACCCGTTTGGGCCCGATGGCATCGGAACCGGCGCCCTCGACTGCTGATGTGATGCGTTCTGTTCAGGTCGGCATATAGAGTTCGTTAACGAGGCAGCCCTAGTTCTAGTACTGGGTAAAGCGTACAATGCTGCCGGATCGTCGATGAAAGAAGACCCTGCTGCTTCGGTTTTGCCGGACGAAGTCCGCGTACGGCTCTATGATCAGGCCCTGAATGACGCTCGCATCGGCGCCTGGGAATGCGACCTCGAGACCGAACGCCTGAGCTGGACCTCGGGCGTCTACGACATCTTCGGCTTTCCGGTGGGCAACCCGCTGCGGCGCACGAGCATCGTTGATCTCTATGTCGACGAATCGCGGCGCAACATGGAGCTTGCGCGCGCCGAGGTGATCCGGAGCGGTCGCCCGGTCACGCTCGATACCGAGATCAGAACGTGCCGCGGCGAAAGGCGCTGGATGCGCCTTTCGATCAATGCGGCGCGACAGGGCGGACGGCCGGCGCGGATCTTCGGCTCCAAACAGGACGTCACCTCCGATCGACAGGCCATCGAGAGCCTCCGGCAGCAGGCCGAGACCGATCCGCTCACCGGGCTGGCCAATCGTGCCCTTTTCCAGGTCCGCTATCGCGAGATCGTCAACGACGCCCTGAATCACGGCTTCGCCTCGGCGCTCGTTCTGATCGACCTCGATGGCTTCAAGGAACTCAATGATACGCTCGGTCATCTGGCCGGAGACGCATGCCTGTGCGAGGTCGCGCAGCGTCTGCGCCGCGCCTTCCACGATGCCGGCCTGGTCGGCCGGCTCGGCGGCGACGAATTCGTGATCATTCTGCGGGCTCCGACCCATCCCGCGCGGATCGCCCATGTGCTGCAGCAGACCGTCGTGATGTTGAACCGACCGCTGTTCTGGAACGGTCGCCGCATCGAGATCAGCGCCTCGATCGGAGCCGCTCTGGTCGGCCGTCCGCATCGCCGGCGAATCGCCGAGTTGTTCGCGGAAGCCGACCTCGCGCTCTACGAGGCGAAGGCCGCCGGCCGCAACCGCGCGCATCTGTTCGGGGACGAAGGGCAAAGCCGGGCGGCTTAGAGCGGGACGCGGGCGGACCGACGGAGCCGCGCCTTCGCCGACGTTGCGCATGCGCGAGCGAACGCACGACCGTGTCGGTCAGGACGCGCACCGGACCGGTCATGGTCTCGTTCCGCGCAGGATCAGGACAGCGCGCCCGGCCGGACAAATCGCGAGCTTTTCGCCGCCTTGCTAAACGGTTCGAGAATGGCGCGCTGCACCGGGTGAAGAAGAGAACTATGTCTACGCCATAGCCAGCCCTCTAGGCTCGCCCAAATGCAACGCCCCGAGGATCAGGCAAAATTCCACCAGGCCAGGACTATCGCGATGCATACTTCATCTGAAGGGTACAAGACCGGTGCCAGGGCCTATGTCAGCGGGCGACCAGGCTATCCGCCCGAGGCGCTGGACTGGTTGCGCGGCATCGTGGGTGTTGGACCCGGCAGGAAAGTCCTGGAGCTGGGTGCCGGAACTGGAAAGTTCATGCCCTTGCTGCGGCAATGCGGAGGAACGCGCATTGCCGTCGAACCCATTGATGCCATGCGCGCGCAACTCATGGCCGACTTTCCGGAGGTCGAGGCCCTCGCCGGTTCGGCCGAAGCCATCCCTTTGCCAGACGCATCCGTTGATGCCGTCGTCTGCGCGCAGGCCTTCCACTGGTTCGCCAACGCGGCTGCCTTGCAGGAGATCAGACGCGTTCTGTCGCCGGGCGGCGTGCTGGGGCTCATCTGGAACGGGCGAGATGAGACTGTGCCATGGGTCGCTGAACTGTCCGCCATCACGGACAAGTGGGAAGGAAATACGCCCCGCTATGTGACAGGCGAATGGCGTCGCGTATTTCCCGCACCGGGGTTTGAGTTTGTCGACGAACGACACGCCCGCAACGCACATGTCGGGACGGCAGAACAGGTCATTATCAAACGGACATTATCCGTCAGTTTCATCGCGGCCCTGCCTCAGCAGAAACAGGCCGAAGTCGAAGAGCAGGTGCGCGCGCTGATCGCGCGAACCCCCGAACTCTCCAAGGGCGGTGACATTTCCTTCCCTTATGAGACGAGCATGTTTGCCTATCGCACGATCTAATCAGAGCCAACGTCAGGCACTCGACTTGCTTCCTTGGACGATCCATAAATTATTCTCTCACTACTCTATGGATCATCCAGTTGGACCCGCTCAGCGATGTGATTGCCCTGCTACGGCCGAACACGGCCATCTCCAAGCCCATCTCCGGTCGGGGTGCATGGGCCGTGCGCTACGCCGCCCACGACGCCCCCGGCTTTACGATCATTCTCAAAGGCGAATGCTGGATTGCGTTTGAGGGCGAGGAGCCCTTGAGGGCGGAGACGGGCGCATTCGTACTGGTGCCCTCAACACCCGCCTTCACCTTGAGCAGTCGTCCCGGGATGATCGGGACGCCGACAGATCCGATGGACGTGCCTGTTCGCCATGGCGAGCAGGAGGGTGAGGCGGATTTCGAGTCGCTGGGCGGCACGTTTCGCATCGAGGCGGCCACTGCGCCGCTGCTGATTGCCCTGCTACCGCGGATGATCCACGTTCCGCCGTCCGGGGGGCGATCGGCACGGCTCGGTCGGCTGATTGATCTCATCGCCGAGGAGTGCCGTGGCGATGAGCCGGGCAAGGATATGATCCTCCAGCGCGTGTTGGAGGTGTTACTTGTCGAAGCCCTTCGCTCGCAGGGTGCGGCGATGGACGAGGAGCGCGCCGGTCTGCTGCATGGCATGCGCGATCCGGCCCTGGCGCGGGTCCTTGCGGCCCTGCATGCGGATGTGCGCGCAGACTGGACGGTTGCAAGCCTTGCCCGCATCGCCGGCCAATCGCGTTCCGCCTTTGCGGCGCGCTTCGGGGCTGTGCTCGGCTGCGGCCCGATCGAATATCTCGCCCGCTGGCGCATGGCGCTGGCCAAAGATGCATTGCGGCGCGGGGCCAAGACACTCGACCGGATCGCCGACGACATCGGCTACGAATCCGCCAGCGCCTTCAGCACGGCGTTCCGCAAGCGGCTCGGCTGCCCGCCGGGACAATTCGCCCGGAGGAATGGCAGCGTCGACCACGCCTGAAATCAAAGCGCGGCGATCTCCTTTACCGATCTGGACGATTGAACAATAGAAATGGATTTTGAATTATAGGTCGTCTGGTAGACCAGGACTATCAAGGAACCATCAGATGAATTGAGGTTCCTATGCAAACGATCCTGATCACCGGCACATCCTCTGGCTACGGCCTGGAGACGGCGCGCCATTTCCTCGACAGGGGCTGGAATGTCATCGCAGCGATGCGCCGCCCGGACCCCGGCCTTTTCCCTGCCTCGCCCCGGCTGCGTCTTCTGCCGCTCGACGTGATGAATGACGAGAGCATCGCCGCCACCGTCGCGGCGGCCGGGCCGATCGACGTGCTGGTCAACAATGCCGGCATCGGCGTCGTCGGCGCGTTCGAGGCGACACCCATGGCGCATGTCCGCAAGGTCTTTGCCACCAACACGTTCGGCGTCATGGCCATGTGCCAGGCGGTCATTCCGCAGATGCGCGAACGCCGCTCCGGTGTGATCGTCAATGTCACGTCGAGCGTGACGCTGGCCGCCATGCCGCTGGCGGCGGCCTATACCGCCAGCAAGCAGGCGATCGAGGGCTTTACCGGCTCGCTGGCGCATGAGCTTGGCTACTTCAATGTCCGCGCCAAACTGGTCGAACCCGGCTATGCCCCGACGACACGCTTCGCGGAGAACACGGACCTGCGGATCGAAGACCTGATCCCCCCTGCCTATGCCGGCTTCGCGACGCCCATCTTCGCGGAATTTGCTCACCCCGCCATGACGACGAAGGAAGCGGAGGTCGCCGCGGCCGTATGGGACGCGGTCCACGATAGGTCAGGCCAGCTTCAGTTTCCGGCTGGAGCCGACGCGGTTACACTCTACGAAGCCCGTCATCCGTGAGCGCAAAAGCGTCCTGATCATCACAGAACAATTAGCGCGGCATCGGCTCCCGCCGGTGCCGCCTGCTCTTCGATCATCTTTCCCATCCGGGACGCGAACCTCTCTCCGCCGAATGCCGCCGTTTTCACACGCAGAGCGAGGGAGTTTCCTGCGACTGCCGTCCGGCGCACAATCGACGGTTATCGCGTACTTTAGCGTGCAATCGCGGAATTTGGCGCGCCCGAAAGGATTCGAACCTCTGACCCCCAGATTCGTAGTCTAACAGGTGCCATTGTTCCGGCGGGGCAAAACTGCAAACCGGGCAGGAAGCCGCGGAAGGCTTTTCAATGGGTTAGCCGGCCGATTGCAAACTGTTAGGTGCTGCCGTGAGCATGCACCGGCGAACGCCCGCACGGCCGAAATCGTCGGCCGGATCAGACGCCATCCGCACCTTGCGCAGCTCGTGGATCGCGGCGAGACCATGCGCGCGTAAGCGCTTCCGCATCGACGACTCTGAGATCCCCGCAATCGACGGGGGCGCCCTTCTATGAGCTGGCAAGCGACCTCGTGGGCGGCAAAGCAGGTGACCGGATCGCCGGCGCGGAAGGCGCTGTTGCTGGCGCTGGCGAACTATGCCGACGCCGCCGGCATGTCCTATCCCGGCCAAGACACGCTCGCGCGCGACACTGAGCAGAGCATCGATACGGTTCAACGCCAAATGAAGCACCTCGCCGCCATCGGCCTGGTGCGGATCGAAAAGCGACCGGCGGTGAAGGGGCAATGGCCTGGCCTCGTCTACTTTCTGGCGATGCCTGTTGCAGAAATATCCGAGCCGCAAATTGCGGCCCGGTCCGCGCCGCACAGCTCTGCGTCCCGGTCCGGCGGCCACCGTGCCGCAAAACACCCCCCCGCCGTGCCGCAAAACGCCCCTTCACCGGGCCGCACAGCTTTGCGGCACGAACAGATAGAACAGATAGAACTTGCGCGCGGGGGCGCCCGCGCGAGCGCGACAGCTCGCGCTGTGCCGGCTGAACCGCCCAGGGCTGCCGAGGGGGACTTGCGGAAACGCAGCGCCTTCGCCGGCCGGCTGGGGGCCGGTGGTGAGGCATTGAGGCTTCGGATCGGTGATGACCGATTCGCGGCGTGGTTCGGCAAGGTCGAGCTGATCAGCGAGGTCGACGGCGAGATTGTGCTGTCCGCCCCGACGGCGTTCGCTCGCGACCACATCATCGCGCAATTCGAGACCGACGTGGAAGCCGCCTGGCGTGGCACCATGCCCGGCTTCCGGCGTGTCGTGATCGTGCACCAGCGAGGCGCGGCATGATCGCAGCCCCTCCCCGCACCAACGGAGGTTTTTTCCATCGTGGCAAGAACCCCCGAGGTTTGCTCCACCATGGGGCAAACCGGCTCGATCATGGCGCGGTTGCGCGCCACCATGGCGCGGTCCCTCCCGGAGGTTTGCGGCGCCGTGGCGCACACCTCCGGAGCGGTACGATGGCAGTCACAATCGGCGGAGGTTTCGGGCGCGGCATCCGGAACCTCCGCGTCGGTTTCTCCCAAAGTGAGGGAAACCGCCGAGGTTTGCTTCACCACGCACTCAGTGCGGCGGGCCGCGGCCTCCCCCCGCCCCTCCGGGCCCGTGCGACTGCGCAAACCCTCTCCGGATGGCATGGACCACCACCTATTACCAACGATCCATCAAATGTTGCAGAATGGCCACCGACAGTTGCGAGAGTTTGCGATAGTACGCTACTAACTGTCTCACACAAGATGTGTCTGGGGCACAGGCCTTTCTCGCGCCGCAGAGATAGTTGCGATAGTTTTCGCGCGCGTATGTATGCGCGAGAGGGGGTGGGGGAGCCGTGGCACCCCGGCGTTTGGACCACCCCTGCGTGGGCAGCGAACAATGACTCACGCGCGTATAGGGGAAAACTCTCTCTACTCTCGCACAATTCAACTAACTCACTCTCTCCACTACATAAAAACTCTCGCAATCTTTTCTACAAACTCTCTCTAACTATCGCAAACCCTCTCTCTTCCTCAGAGCAATCGATACCTCCTTGATGATCGGCTTTGAAACCTAGTCAGTACCGGATCGGAACTAACAAACTCGGGCGAAATGGAGCGGACGATGACGACGACACTTGTGGCGGGCGATCTTAAGGTGATCGATGGAGGCCTGAGGCTGGCCGACATTCGGTTGGCCGATGCGCTGGGCAAGAAGCCGGTCAACCTTCGAAGGCTGATCGATCGAAACCGCGCCGAGCTTGCGGGGTATGGCGGAATCATCGGGTCGCCCGCGTCGGGCAAGCGGCCGATCGATGCCGAGTACTGGTTGAACGAGGAACAGGCGTTGCTCATCTGCGTGCTGGCGCGGTGCGAACGCTCGCCGGCGGTTCGCCGGGATCTGATCGAACTGTTCACGCGGCAGCGGGTGACCCTGTTGCGCGAATGCCGGCTGATTTTCGGGACGCAGGCGGCCGCGAAGCTGTGGCGGCAATTCGGCCTTCCCGCGGTCGATGACGAGCCGGCTACGAAGCCTGCCCAGCGAGCCAAGCGCGCGTA
Organism: Rhodopseudomonas sp. NSM; assembly: GCF_052445935.1. NCBI lineage: Bacteria > Pseudomonadati > Pseudomonadota > Alphaproteobacteria > Hyphomicrobiales > Nitrobacteraceae > Rhodopseudomonas > Rhodopseudomonas sp. NSM. The sequence goes on from NZ_JBQTCH010000011.1 coordinate 109,642, forward strand.
TGTCGACCAGGTAGGGCGCTTCCTCGCCGCCTCGACGCTGCGGCGGCCCGGCGCGCAGGTGCAATCGAGCGTCCTGTACGCGGCTTACAAGTCGTGGAGCAGCTCGACCGGTGCCGAGCTTGTGCTGAGCCAGAAGATGTTCTCGCTTATCGTCTCGGACCTGGGCTTTGCGAAGCGCTGCTCCAGCGTGATGTTCTTCGCCGGGCTGGCGCTGGTCAACCACCTCGCCCCGGTGGCTGGCGGCGCGGCGCATGGTCGGGTGGGCTGAGGCGGGTCCTTCCCCGCCAAAGCAACCCGCGGGTACGGGGGACCGCGGGATTTCAGGCTCTGAGATAAATTTTATAGCTCAAGTGAAAGCACTAAAAAGGCCGGCATTTGCGCATTTTGCATAGCTGGCCTTGGCCTTCCTCTCCAGCAATCGCCGCAGTCAAAGCGGCTGTCCCGGCGATGGCAAAACCGATCAGCCGTTCGAGGGTTGCGATACCGGCTGCCCTGACTTTGGGGGAGTGGGGGTTTTTGGTTGCCTCTCGGGGCATCGTCGCTGTGGATCGAATTACTTCCGTCACCCTTCGTCACCCTTCATCACCAAAACGGTCCGACTAAAGCGGCGCGCAGCGCGAAAAGCGGTTGCGGCGCAGCGGTTTCTTGCGAAGGCTGTCGATATGCTAAAACGCGCCATTCAGAAACTCGGACTATTCGTGCGCTCCTACGCCGGGGCCGGCGGCGGCCGGCGCTGGCGCGGGCAAGCCGAGATGCCGGTGATGCTGTCCGCGATGCACGCCGCGCGCGGGCCGCTGGCGCGGCGGACGCGCTACCTCGCCGGCAGCAATCCGCTGGCGGCCTCCGGTGTGGAGGCGTGGGTGTCCGGCCTGGTCGGCACCGGCATCAAGCCGCAATCAGCGCATGCTGATCCGTCCGTCCGATCCGCGCTCAACCTCTCATTCGAGAACTGGACGGACGAAGCCGATGCGGACGGGTTGACGGACTTCTATGGATTGCAGGCCATCATGGTCCGCCGCATGGTGATCGACGGCGAGGCGTTCGCGGTGCTCGGCACGATCGACGGTCGCTTACGGATTCGGTTGGTCGATCCCGAGCAAGTCGATCCGTCGCTCAACCGCGAACTGATCGACGGCAGCCGCATCGTGCAAGGCGTCGAATTCGACGCCGCCGGCCGGCGGGTCGCCTATCACGTCCTGCCGGAACGGCCGGGCATGCCGTTCGCGCATCTGCCGCTGAACGCCACGCGCGTCCCGGCGGATGACGTCGTTCACATGTTACGCCCCGAGGTGCCCGGCCAAGTCCGTGGCGTTTCGTGGTTCGCGCCGGTGCTGCTGCGCATTGCCGATCTCGATAGCTGGCGCGATTCACAATTGGTCCGGCAGAAGGTCGCCGCGGCGCTCGCCGGCTTCGTCACGAACAGCAGCGGCACGGGAGCGCCGTTCGAAGGCGAGCAAACAGGCGCGGCACTGATCGGCGGCCTGGAGCCGGGCACGATCAAGTTTCTCGACGCGGGGCAGGACATCAAGTTCAGCACGCCCGCCGACATCGGCGGAGAGGTGATCGACTTCGCCAAGATCACGGAACGCGAGATCGCGGTCGGCCTCGGGTTGCCGGCGTGGATTCTGACCGGCGACCTGAGCCAAGCCAACTACGGTTCGCAGCGCGGTGGCCTGGTCGAATTCCGTCGGCGGATCGAAGCCCTGCAACACGGCGTGATGTCGTTTCAGCTCATTCGCCCGGTCTGGCGCAGATGGGCAACTTTGGAAGTGCTGTCCGGCCGCGCCAGCGGCACCGTCGAGGCGGCGCTGCCGATGAAGGCGATTACGCCGCGGCAGCCGTGGATCGATCCAGCCAAGGACATCCGCGCCGAGATCGAAGCGATCGAGGCCGGCATCATGTCGCGCCGCGAAGCGGTGACCGCGCGCGGCCTCGACATCGAGGCGCTGGATATCGAGATCGCTGCCGACCGCACCCGCGCTGCGGCACTCGGGCTCGACTTCACCACCACCAAAACACCGAACACGGACGCCGGAAATGCTGACTCGCAGCAAGCCTGAGACTCCCGAACTACTGACCCGCGATGCGCCGGTGAGGGCGTCGACGTGGAACGCCGAGCGGCGAACCTTCGAGCTCGTTTTGTCCGCCGGTGCTTCTGTCGAGCGGTTCGACGGCGCCGGCGTGTTCGATGAGATCCTCGATCTGCGCGGGGCGCACGCGCCGCCGGTGCTGCCGCTGCTGAATGCGCACAACCGCTTCGACCTGCAGGGTCGGCTCGGCGATGTTTCTGGCGTCAAGCTGGTCCGCAGCGAACTGATTGGCACCGGCCGGCTGTCGCGGCACTCGCCGCTCGCGCAACAGATCGCGGCCGAGCTGGGTGATGGTGTCAAGCTCGGCGTTTCGATTGGCTACCGCGTGACCGCATGGTCCGAGCGTATGAACCAGAAAACACGGCGGCGCGAAAAGATCGCGACGACGTTCGAACTACTTGAAGCGAGCCTTGTCGCAATCCCGGCCGATCAGGCCGCTACAACTCGGAGCTTACCTATGGAAAATGAAGAGACCAACACCACGTCGCCGGCGGTCACCGTCCCGCCGCCGGCCTCGACCACCACGTCGTTGGCCACGATGACCCGCGCGGCCATCAACGTTGAAATTCGCTCGATCGCCAACACCGCCGGCCTCGGCGATGCCTGGGCAAACCGCCAAATCGACAACGAGGCGCAGCTCGACACGGTTCGCGCCGCAGCGCTCGCCGCGATGGCGCAGCGCTCGGCGGCGGCGAATTCGATCCGCAGCACCGGCGCGACGATCATCGCCGACCACAGCGACCCGGTAGCGGTCCGCTCGGCGATGGCCGATGCGCTGGCACACCGCCTGGCGCCGGGTGTGTGCAAGCTGGAGGGCCGCGCGATCGAATATCGCGGCTCCCGGATCCTCGACATGGTCGGCGAGCTCGCGACAGCCAACGGCGATCGGCTCAACCTTCGCGATCAGGACGCGCTGCTGCAGCGTGCGGTCGGCGCTCACAGCACCAGCGACTTCCCGCTGCTGCTGGCGGCGGCGGCGAACAAAGCGCTGCTGGCGCAATACCAGGTCGCCGCGCCGAGCTATCGGAAGTGGGCGGCCCGCAAGCCGTTCGTCGACTTCAAGGACCACCAGTTCCTGCGCGTCGGCGACTTCCCGGCCTTCAAGGAGATCGCCGAGAACGGCGAGGTCAAGTACGGCTCGATCAGCGAGAACGCCGAGAAGGTCGCCGCCAAGGAGTACGGGACGGGCATCGCGATCGGTCGGCGCGCACTCGTCAATGACGACCTTTCGGCGCTGTCGGACTTCTCCAGCATGATTGCACTGCGGGCTGCGGTGGACGAGAACCGCCTCGCCTATGGCGTGCTGAATGCGAACGGAAACCTGTCCGACGGCAAGGCGCTGTTCCACGCCGACCACGGCAACAAGGCGAGTTCCGGGACGTTGCTCGACGGCGGCGCTATCGCAACCGGCGTGGCGGCGCTGCGGGGTCAGAAATCACTCGACGGTCTCGTTCTCAACCTGCAGCCGGCCTATCTGGTGGTCGGCCCGGCCCGTGAGGTCGCCGCCCGCCAGTTGCTCGCCACGGTCATGGCGACGAAGTCGGCGGACGTGAACGTTTGGTCCGGTTTCGCCGAGCTGATCGTTGATGCCGAGATCACCGACAATCGGTTCTACATCTTCGCGTCGCCGGGCAGCGCTCCTGTCGTGGTTTACGGCTATGTCGGCGGCGCCGAAGGTCCGCAAGTCCGCACCGAACGCGACTTCGATACTCAAGCGGTCAAGGTCGCGGCCGGCCTCGACTTCGCCGCCGGCGCCGTCGATTTCCGCGGCGGCTACGTCAACGCGGGCGCCTGATCATGGCGACGGCCGAAGATCTGCAGGCGCAGCGGGTGGCGCTTGTCGCCGCCCGCGGCTCGGGCGAACTCCGGGTGATTTTTCATTCCGGAGGGACGCGGCGCGAAGTCGAGTATCGCAGCGTCGCTGAAATCACCGCGGCGATCGCCGCGATCGATCGCGACCTCGCCAGCCTGCAGGGCCGTCGCGTGACGACCTTCCTTCCCACCTTCAGCAACGGAATCGAATGACATGAAGAACTTCATCCAGTCCGGTGACGCCGTCACCGTTCCCGCTCCCGCCAATGTGTCGTCCGGCGACGGCGTCCAAATCGGCTCGCTGTTCGGTGTCGCCAATGCCGACGCCGTGAGCGGCGCCGACGTGGTGCTGTCGACGACCGGGATCTACACGCTACCGAAGACGTCTGCGCAGGCGTGGACGGTCGGCGCTACGATTCACTGGGATGCCGAGAACGGCGTCGCCACCACGTCGGCAGACGATGGCGGCACGCCGGCGACGGACTTCCTGCTGATCGGCCATGCGGTCGCCGCAGCGGCGAACCCGTCGGCGATGGGCACGGTGCGGTTGTCGATCTGAGCGCGACGGGCCGGCGGCGATGGCGAATTGGCGCGAGCTGGAAGCAAAGGTCGACCAGGTCACCGGCCGCACCTTCGGCGAGAGCGTGCGGCTGGCGTTCTTGAAGAACGGCGCTGCCGATCCGACCCGTTCTTCGGTGGATATCGTCGCAATCTTGCACACCGGCGGCGACCACAGCGCGGCGCTCGGCACCGGCTTTCTGACGTGGCTGTCGGCCGGCAAAGCCGAACTGGTGATCGACCGCAGCACCTACCACGTCGACGGGTTTCCGGACCTTCCGCACCCAATGCCGAAGAAGGGCGACAAGGTTCGCGCCAACGATCGCGCGGGCATGCCGTGGTGGGAAGTTGCGGCAACGTCAGATCGATATTCGAATTTGCTTGTGCTCACGCTGAACCAGGCGTGATCACGCGCAAAGAGTTAGGGCGGAGAACGAGCGGCTAGATCGGTCGTTGAGTTCGGCGCGTCCCGCCCGATACCAACGTCGGCGCGCCGAACGCGATCAGGGTGGGGTTGGCGCCCCAAACAGTGTGGACCCGCACGGCATCCTTACCCGTGCTCCCAAGCGCTCCCGCCGCTCCCGGCCTGGCAGGCCGGGGGTGGCTACATCCCACAGCAAAGGAGCCGACCATGATCGTAAAGCCTTCCGCCGTCCCCATCGCGCTGGCCGAAATTGCACGGCAGCGCGATCAGTACGCGCGCATCTATCGCGCCGCCGCGGCCTTGGCACCGGCCGTCTGTGCGGCGCTGCCCGCGGTTCGCGCGACCTGGCCAATCGCCGCGCGTGCAGCGGCATCGGCGAGCGCCGTTAGCGCGATCGTCGATCGCATCCGCAACAACACCTATCAACCAAGGAGCTTCCACAATGTCGACTGACACCGTGACCGTCAAACTGTCAAAGCCGATCGTGCATGACGCGAAGACAATCAGCGAGCTTGTGTTCAAGGAGTGCACCGCCGGCGACGCCTGTTTGTCAGACGCCGTCCAAGGCGAGAACACCAAGTTGCTCGCAATCCTGTCGGGCATGAGCGGCCAGCCGCTTCAGGTTCTGAAGCAACTGCCGATGCGCGACTACACCAGGGTGCTGGCCGCGACGGCGCCCCTGATGGGGGAGCCGCAAGCTGCAGCGGATGGATCGACGCTGTAGCACTGATAGCAAGCGAACTCTCGACGCCGATTCCGGCGGTCGAGAGCATGACGACGACGAAGGCGTTGCAGTATCACGCCGCGGCGATCCGGCTGATCAAGGCCAAGAACGGGGCCAAGTAGATGGGCACACTTACTTCGAAGCTGATCCTCGAACTGATCGACCGGCTGACCGGCCCCGCCAAGAAGGCCAACGCGGCGTTGACCGCGTTGACCGCCGCGCAGGCGCGGAACAGCGCCATGCTGGCGGCCACCTCTCAGAAATTGTTCGTCGCCACGGCAGCAGCTTACGGCCTTGCAAAGGGCATCGGAGCCCCGATCAAGGCGGCGATGGATTTTGAAAGCGCGATGGCCGACGTCAAGAAAGTCGTAGACTTCGACACCCCGGACGGCTTGGCGAAACTCAGCGGCCTGATTCTCGAAATGTCGAAGCGAATACCGATCGCCGCAACTGGCCTTGCCCAGATCAGCGCAGCGGCCGGCTCGGCCGGCATGAAGGAAACCGAGATTCCCGCCTTCACTGAAATGGTCGCGAAACTGGCCACGGCGTTCGACATGACAGCCGAAGCCGCCGGCGAGGCGATGGCGAAGATTAAAACCGGGCTTGGCTACACGGTGCCGCAGACCAGCGCGCTCGCCGACGCAATGAACTTGCTGTCGAACTCCATGGCGGCCAAGGCGCCGGCGATCATCGATTTTATGAAGCGTGTCGGCGTCGCTGGAAAGCAATACGGATTTAGCGCGACGCAGACGGCGGCGCTCGGCGCGGCGATGATCGCGGCCGGCGCGGAGTCCGAAGTCGCCGCGACCTCATTCCGCAACATCGGCAAAGCCCTCACCAAAGCCGACAACGTGAGCAAGGATACTGCCGCGGCATTCAAGCAGCTCGGGTTGACCTCGATGGGGGTTACGAAGGCGATGCAGAAGGATGCCGTCGGCACCTTCCGAAACGTGCTGGCGCGCATCGCGAAGCTGCCGAAGCATTTGCAGGCGAGCGTGCTGTCGCAGATTTTCGGCGATGAAGCGCGCGCCATCGCGCCGCTGGTCGACAACGTCAAGTTGCTTGAGGAAGCGATCGGGCTTGTGAGCAGCGAGACGAAATACCTCGGCTCGGCCGAGAAGGAATTCCAAGCGCGGACCGAGACGACCGCGAACGCTGTCCAACTCTTCAAAAACCGGCTGAACGTCCTTTCGGTCACGATCGGGTCAGCGCTGCTCCCGGCAGTGAACGACGCGATGAAGGCGATGCACCCCTTTGTGGAGCGGATGACGAAATGGGCGAAGGAGAACCCCGCGACTACGCGGGCTTTGGTCGGCACGGCTGCCGCGCTGATCGGGCTCCGTGTTGCAGGGCTCGCTGCCAAGTTGGCCTTGGGATGGATGTGGGGCGGCGTACTGGCGACCGCTGCAATCGGCTTAAAAGGGCTGTCGGCCGCGATCTGGCTCGCACAGGTTGCGCTATTCCCATTCGGAGCGGCGTTGCGGGCCGCGCGGACGGCTCTGATCGGATTTGCCGCCGCCGCCGCGATCGTCGGCTCTGGTGGAGCGCTCAAGATAGCCGCCGCCGCTTTGCTGGCGCTCCTTGGACCGATCGGGCTGGTGGCTGCGGCAGTCGGCGCCGCCGGCGTGGCGATCTACGCCTACTGGGACGAGATCAAGGGCGCGCTTGGGAAGGTCAACGATGCGTTGACCGGACTGACCGGCATCAACCTGTTCGAAGCCGGCAAGTCAATCTTGTCATCGCTTTGGGAAGGTATGAAGTCGGTGTTCTCGACCATGCTGGGATGGGTCAAGGCGATCCCCGGCGCGATCAAGAGCGCGATCGGGATGGGTGGCGGCGCCGCTGCAGGGGATGCTTCATCTGGAGCCGCTGGCGGTGCTCCCGCCGTCGCCGGCGCCCGCGCTGCTGGGGGACCCGTGCAGCGCGGAAGTACGTACTTGGTCGGCGAGCGCGGTCCGGAGCTGTGGCGGGCACCCGCGTCCGGTCGCATAGAGAACAGTGTGGACACCGTGCGGGCGATCAAGGCACAGGCGATCGCCGGCGCGGCAGGACGGGGCGGCGGCGGGAATACGATCAGCAACTCGGTGACGATCAGCGTACAGGCGGCGCCCGGGCAATCGGTGGAAGCCATCGCCGAAGCCGTCGAACGCAAGTTTTCGGCGAAGCTCGCGCAGCTCAGTCGCGGCGCCTATTCGGACGGGGTGAACTGATGAGACCTTCGCCGGCGGCGGATGTACCTGCCGGCGCGGAAGCTGGCGGTCGAGGTGTTCCAGCGCCTCGACCGCCCGCCCGCCGGCGCTTCGCATGAACTCACACGCAAAGGCGGCGCGCGGCGCCGATAGTCCCATGCAGGTTTCATCGATGGCGCATTCCGACAAGGCGATCGGCCCGCCGCGGGAGATCAGCAAGAGCGGGTTCGCGGGCTTGATCGGCGTCTCTCCCGGCCGCGTGTCGCAACTGATCAAAGATGGCCTGCCCGTCGAGGCCAGCGGCAAGATCGACGTCGCGCGCGGGAAGTTGTGGTTTCAAGAGAACGTCGACCAGCGCCGCAGCGACGCGCAGCGGCAGACCGAACTGCCGCTTAGCAATCGAGGCAAAGAGAGCCACAAAGAGCGGCTGCTGCGCGAGCAGGCCGATCAGGCCGCCATCAAAACCGCGCGCCTCCGCGGCGAGCTGGTGACTGCGGCAGCGGTTGAGGCGCGCTGGTCGGACGTGCTTCGCCGGCTGCGATCCAAGATCCTCGCCGTTCCGTCGCGGGTGCGGCAGTCGTGCCCGAACCTGACCGCGCGAGATGTCGCCACGTTTGATCTCGAGCTGCGGCGCGCGTTGGAAGATCTCGCGGGGCCGGACAATGTTTGATTGCACCGACACCCTCGAGGAAGTTGAACGCCGCGCGCTCGCGGTGCTGCGGCCGCCGCCGAAACTGACGCTTTCTGACTGGATCGAAAACAACGTCTATCTGCCCGACGGCGTGTCGTCGCTGCCCGGCCTGGTGCGGCTGTGGCCGTTTCAGCGCGAGATCGCCGACGCGATCGGAGATCCTGCGATCGAGCGCGTGACGCTGGTCAAGCCGGTCCGCGTCGGCTTCACCACGCTGCTGACCGGATCGCTCGGCGCGTTCGTCGCCAATGATCCGGCACCGATCCTCGCGCTGCTCCCGACCGAGGCGGATGCACGGGACTACATGGTCAGCGAGATCGAGCCTATCTTCTCAGCCTCGCCCGTGCTGGCAGGCGTGATCGGAGACGCGAAGGACGAGTCCGGCCGCAACACGATCCTCTCGCGCCGCTTCCCCGGCGGCTCGCTGAAGATCGTCGCCGCCAAGGCGCCCCGCAACCTTCGCCGGCACACAGCGCGCGTGCTGTTGGTCGACGAGGCGGACGGCATGGAAGTCACCGCCGAAGGCCCACCGATCGCGCTGGCGGAAAAGCGAACGCTGTCGTTCGCCGACCGCAAGATCGTCATCGGCTCGACGCCGACCTTTGAAGACGCGAGCTACATCCTGCGCAGCTACGCGCAGAGTGATCAGCGCATTTTCGAAGTGCCTTGTCCCGAGTGCGAGGCCCGCACCGAGATCGCATGGAAGCATATCGAATGGCCGTCCGGAAAGCCGCACCTCGCGCAGTTCGTCTGCCCGGTCTGCGGCTGCGCGATCGACGAACGGCACAAGGCTGGCATGGTCACCGCCGGCGCCTGGCGCGCGACTGCGCCGGACGTGTTCGGGCACGCCGGCTTTCGACTCAACGCGCTGGTGTCGCTGCTGCCGAACGCGTCGTGGGGCAAGCTCGCGGCCGAATTCGTCGCGGCGAAGGGTGATCGCACCACGCTGCAGGTGTTCGTCAACACCATCCTCGCGCAGGGCTTCCGCGCCGATGGCGGGGAGGAGGTCGACGACGAAGCGCTGGCGAAGCGCGCCGAGCCGTTCAGTTGCGAGGCGATGCCCGAAGCGGTGCTGACGATCACCGCCGGCGTGGACGTCCAGCGCGACCGCCTCGAAATCACGCTGCTCGGCTGGGCAGAAGATGGCACGATGTTCGTGCTCAAGAGCCTGGTGATCTGGGGTAAGCCGGCGGACGATTCGACCTGGGCCGAACTCGACGAATTTCTGAAGTCGCGTTTCCCTCACCCCTTCGGCGGCTCCCTCGCGATCGACGCGACGGCGATCGATTCCGGCGATGGTGAGACGATGGAATGCGTCTATCGGTTTTGCTTCCCGCGCGCCGCGCGGAAGATCTTCGCGATCAAGGGCGACGGTGGATTTCGGCGGCCGTTCATCGAACGCTCGACGTCGAGCAAGACCCGCGGCGGCCTGCTGTTCATCGTCGGCACAGACCCGGTGAAGGATCACGTCGCCGCCAAGCTGACCAGCGGCAGCAACGGGATTCGGTTCTCGGACACGCTGCCGGCGAGCTGGTTCGAGCAACTCTGCAGTGAACGCGCAATCGTCCGCTATGTCCGCGGCCAGCCCGCGCGGCGGTTCGAACGCATCCCCGGCCGGCGTGCCGAAGCACTGGATTGCGTCGTCTACGCGGTGGCGATCCGGCAACTGCTGAACCCAAATTGGGCTTCCCGCGCCGAGGCGCTGCGCAGCCCCGAACTCGCGCTCGCGCCGGCGCCGCGGCCGCGGGTGATCAGGTCGAGCTGGATGGATGGGTGAGACTCGGATATCATAGTGACTGCTGCCGATGCGGCGCGGGCCAAGCAAAGGTGGTTTAGCGATGACTGGAAAAACGCTGAAGGAGATGCGCGACCTCGCGAAGCGGCACGCGGAGCTAGGTGGTCACAGGATCAAGCGCTGGAATCGTCAGAACGGATTGCTTTACTACACCGCCATCTGTGAGAAATGCCGCGCTGAAGTTCGCGTGTATTCCCAGGCGGTAGATCAGCCGCTCGAAGAGTCGTTGAAGGACGACGGCAAGCTCATTGCGAGGGATCACGATCGATATTGGACGGGACACGACTACAATTTTGCGGACGGCCTCGCTCTCATGAAACAGTGTGACCGAAGTTAGGCCAACGATAAGGCCGTCCTCATTGCAGAGGACGACCCTTGGCCAACGCAGATCGAAGCCAAGGATCGCTGATTTGGTAATCAGCACGCGCGCCGAGGCGCCACCTTAAGGTGGGGATGGATTTCTAAGCAGGTCAGTAAGGAACGGGGTTGAAGATGGACGACTCACCTGCTGCAACCGAGCCGCGTCAGCCCCACCCTGCGATGCTAGAATTAGTGAGGGCTCTCGCGCGGGCGGCTGCTCGGGCGGATCACGAGCGAGAGATGCAGGCACAAACCGACGCACCGAAGCGCCCCCCCCCCCGGAAGGGGAGTAGATTTTTAAGCAAATCAGTGGTGGAGTGTCCGTGGGCTTCAGAACCCGGACCAGAGCTTAGGCCGCACATCCTTGGTCAGGATGCTCCCGATTGGCGTCGGGGGTGACGGCTGAATTCAGCTTCGCCAATTTGCGAAGTTGAGACGGACGCACTTGGCGGTGCGGCTCCGAACCCTGCCATATTGGCCGGGGTCGGGCGTGCTGTCCAGAGGGGCAACCCTTAAAAGCGCTCGGCGTGTCGCTCTGGCACGTTCTGAACCCCCGGCTGCAGCGGCCGTCCCGCTGCGCGGGCCTTCAGAAGCCCTCAGACCAGAGCACCACCATGACCTATCAACATCCCCTGTGTCCGCCCCCGCGCGGCGCGGACAACTACCTTGCTACCGAAGCCCGAATTGTTGCCGAGGACGATTCGCACATCGCGATCATGCTGCGCATCCCGAAATCGGCCATCGCCCGCAACCTCGCCTTCCTCGCCGCGCTCGCCGACGTGATGCCGGCGGCCGATCAGCCAGGCGCGCCGCGCGCCGCGGCGAGCTGAGGGAGGCGATCATGGTTCAACACCCTTACGGCGGCCCTGTGGTTAACCAAAGCTTGGCGACGAGCGCGACGGGCGATCGGCCGTCGGCCACGCTGCGCGCGCCCAGCGAGCCCGCTGAGCCTTGTAACCGCGTCTCCAGGAGATCACTCGTGACTGCACTGCTCGCCCTCGCACCGGTCGCCGCGCTCACCCGCACCATCAAGCCAGCACCCGCAGAGGCTGGACCACTCGGCGCGTCTGCCGCTGTGCGCCCTGACCCGGTATTCGCTGCGATCGAGCGCCATCGGGCTGCCGTCGAGCTCGCTCGGGCAAGAGCGCTCGATGTCGAAAAGCTCCAACTCCAGCTGCCGGCTGGGATTTCGGACGAATCCGATCGGCTCGATCGGGAGTTTGCCAAAGCGATCGCGCCGGTGCTTCCGGCGGCGAAGTCCCTGGCGGCCACCAAGCCGACGACCGTCCTCGGCCTGCTCAGCTTCCTGAGCTATGTCGAAAGCAGAACGATCGACGATGCCGAATTCGATGAAGGCTTCATCGACCATCTCGAGCTGCAGCTTCTGCGCACGTCCGGCGGCGCCGCGGCTGCCCTGCTGCGAAGCAATGATTCGACCGTGCCAACGATCCCGGCGCCTTCCACCGCGCCGGACCAGCCGGACCCCGTCGATCCGATCTATGCGAAAATCCGCGACGCGAAGTCGACATGGAGCCGCTGGGCTCGCATGATGGGCGACCTCGACGCAGATGAGATCAGCGCGGTCCGGCGGATCGGTCCCAAGCCCGATGACGCCAAGGCCTTGCGCGCGTGGCACCGGACCGCCGGCATCGATCATAAACGCAAATCGGCAGTCGCTCGCGCCGAACGCGAAGCGCATCGCGCCGCGCTGACATTCTCCCGCACCAAGCCGACCACGGCAGCCGGCGTGGCCGCGGCGCTGACGTACGTTCAGGCCGAACTGCGCGACAGCGAGTTCGAGCCGATCGCGATGAAGTCGATCACGGGGGCGCTGCGGCGGCTTGCGCAGCGGGAAGCGACGATGGTTTAGCGGACCTGGGGAAGAGCGGCGCGGCTCGCACGGGCCGCGCCGCCTTCGGGGTTTACGACCGTAACGCTGCATGATAGGATTTTTGTCATACTCCGAAGTTGTATAACACGCGTTAATGATCGTTGACTTAGCAGCGCCGATCTGCGATTCATTTGGAATGACGCTCGATGACCTCTTTGAAGATTTCCGCTTTCGGCAAGCCGATCTGCTGCAGCTCGTTCCCGGCCTCAACCAGGGCATGCTGCAGGCTTGGAAGGCGCGCGGCTATTACGACGTCGATCGTGACGAATCGGACGGCGCGCCACCGTTGGCCGATCGTCGCCGCAAGCACGCAAAGGCGCTTTGGACGGGGAGCGGCGTCATCGCTACCCGGTTCGTTGTGGAGACAGCCAATCTCGGCATCAAGCCGAGTGAAGCATTCGGCCTAGCTGACCGCTTTGTGGCCGACGTCGAGGACTTCATGGGACGGTTCAAACCGTCGCTCAACGAAGCGACCGGCCTCGAAGAATACACATTCGAAGCGGCGCGCGCCGAGGACTACAGGCGCGTCGAAATAGTCCGGCGGTCGAGTGGAAAGCTGTCAATTGTTCCAGCGGAGATGGTGTCCGACGCCGGCAAGCGCGTCCTGATGAACGCGATGCTCTACGGACAGCTCGCGTCGGTCGCCGTCGAAAGCGATCTGATTTTCATGGTGACGCTGAACGGCATCATCCGCCACACGGCCGGCCGCGACCGACAGACGGGCACCATCGTTCGCCAAAACGAGGAGTGATTGATGGGCGATAACAATCAGGCTTGGATGCCGAATCGCAAAGGCGTGCTGCAGCTAACCGCAGCGTCGAGTTATCTGCGCAAAAATTGGCATCTCAACTACTCAGCGGCCGCCCTCACGCAGCTCGCAGCGACTGGTGAAGGCCCGCGGTTCTACATCTACAACGGCAAGATGCTCTACCCCTTGGCCGAACTCGACGCCTTCGCCGAAGCCAAGCTAGGGCCGCTGCTGTCGCAATCCGCGCCCGCCCTCCAAGCCGTAGCATCGACGAAGAAGGTTGACGCCGCTGCAGATAGGGCGAGCCGGCGCGCCAAATGGCGCAAAAGGTAGCGGGGGCATTATGGACGCGAAGCGCCTCAGCACAGAGAACCTCCGCCGCGAGAGCGCGGCGGAGTACTTGCGAGAGCGCTACGGCCTGCGCTGCTCGGCGACGACGCTCAAGAAATACGCGACGGCCGGCGGCGGCCCCCGCTTCCACCGCGTCAATCGGACGGCGCTCTATCCGATCGCTGAACTCGATCGATGGGCGGTGCAGAAGCTCGGACCGCTGCGCGCTCGCGCATCCGATCGCCCGCACAGCGAGGCAATCGCCGAATTCGACAACAGCGCCGGCGCGCCGGCGCTGAACTGACAACGCGATCAACATCGAGGACCGCGGCGATGGCTCGGCTGCAGCAGACCTTCAAGCAAGGCGACGTGTCGCGCGCGGTCAAAGGCGCGCTGGCGGCCGGCATCAAGGTCGAAAGCGTCGAGATCACGCCGGGCGGCAAGATCATCATCAAGGCCGAATCCGATCGGCCCGCGGCGGCGGCCGCCTCGCCGCTGGACGATTGGAGAAGCAGCCGTGGTTCGCGCTGAGATCAAGGGCGTCTTCTGCACGTACAAGCATCGCGGCACGCCGCGAGAGCGGCGCTACTGGTATCACCGCAAGACGAAGCGCCCGCTGCGCGGCGAGCCCGGCTCGCCCGAGTTCATGATCGATTTCGCCGAAGCCGAGAAGCTGATCGTCGATTACCACGCGGGCCGGCTCAATAGCCTGATCCGCAAATACACCTCATCAGACGAATTCCTGAAGATGCTCGCGCCGAGCACGCAAATCGATCGGCGGCGGATGCTGACGACGGTCGAGGCCGAGTTCGGCGACATGCCAATGCCGGCGCTGGAAGACCCTCGGGTGCGGCGCGATTTCCTCGACTGGCGAGAGCGTGTGTCGCGATCGTCGGGACCGCGCGAGGCCGACCACCGGCTGTCCGCCGTCTCAGCAATGCTGACATGGGCCGTCGAGCGCGGCCATCTGCTCACCAATCACGTCAAGGGTTTCCGCCGCCTCTACCATTCCGACCGATCAGAGGTGATTTGGCTTCCCGAACACGTCGAGGCCTTCATGAAGGTCGCGCCCGTCGAGCTGCAGCGAGCGCTGATCATCGCTTTGCATACCGGTCAGCGGCAGGGTGACATCCTGCGGATGCCGTGGTCGGCCTATGACGGCAAGGCGGTGACTGTGCGGCCGGCGAAGAACAACCGCGCCGGGCGCCGCGCCAAGCCCGTCCGCGTACCTTGCACCAAGGCGCTGCGCGCGATGCTGGCCAAGCTGGAACGCGGCTCCCCGCTGATCCTGACCACCAAGACGGGCCGCGCATTCCAGAAGCGGCACTTCGCGCGGCAATGGGAGATCGCCACCAAGGCGGCCGGCCTGGACGCCGTGGTGATCGACGGCGGCGAACCCGCCGGGTTGCACTTCCACGACCTGCGCGGGACCGCCGTCACGATGCTTTCGGAGGCCGGCTGCACGCCGCAGGAAATCGCGACGATCACCGGCCATTCGCTGAAGCGGATCCACGAGATTCTGGAGCGATACCTCGCCCGGACGCGGGCGCTCGCCGAGGGCGCTATCGCCAAGTTCGAGAACTCTCCGAGAACGAAATTTGCAAACCGGCTGCAAACTCGCGCGGTCGGCAAGCCAGCCAAGAAGGCAAAAGCCCATGGAAAATAAGGCTTATATTGGCGCGCCCGAAAGGATTCGAACCTCTGACCCCCAGATTCGTAGTCTGGTGCTCTATCCAGCTGAGCTACGGGCGCGTCTGCCGCGGTTTCTCCGAATCGATCCGGAGCCGCTGGCGATCCGCAGCGGCAGGCGCTGCGAAGGCCGCCATAGCTAGCGGCTCAGATCGGGCTTGGCAAGCGTCGCCGACGAGCTTTCTCGCGGGAGACGGGATCGGGCTGGTTCAGGCCCTGGCGCGCTCGTTGCGCAGGCTGTGCAGATCGACCGGCCGATCCGGAATCGAAATCCGGAAGGTCGCGCCCAGCGTTCCCTCGACCAGCTTGATGTCGCCGCCATGGGCGCGGACCAGCTCGGCGGCGATGGCGAGGCCGAGGCCGGAGCCGCCGGCCCGGACCGAGCCGTGGAACGCCTCGAACAGATGGTCGCGGGCCTTCTGAGGCACGCCGGGGCCGGTATCCGACACTTCCAGAATGGTCACCGAGCCCTCGCGGCGGCCGGTGATGCGGATCTGCTGCAGGGCGGCGTCGCTGCGCGGCTGGCTCTCCAGCGCCTGCGCGGCGTTGCGCACGAGATTGAGCAGCACCCGGAACAGCTGGTCCGGGTCGGCATCCATGGTCAGCCCGCGCTCGATCGCCGAGACCCAGGTGACCGAGCTGACGGCGGTGTCGGAAGCGAGCCCGGCGGTCTCGCGGACTTCGTTGACCACCGGCTCGATCAGGATCATCCGGCGATCCGGCGCGGCTTCCTGGGCCCGGCCGTAGGACAGCGTCGACTGGCAGAACGCGATCGCGCGCTCCAGCGAACGCACCAGCTTCGGCGCGAAGCGCTGCACCCGCGGATCGGGCACGCTGGAGAGCTGGTCGGACAGCAGCTGCGACGACGCCAGCAGGTTGCGCAGGTCGTGGTTGATCTTCGACACCGCGAGGCCGAGCGCGGCGAGCCGGCTCTTCTGATGCAGCATCGACACCAGGTCGCGCTGCATGTCGGACAATTCGCGCTCGGCGAGGCCGATCTCGTCGCCGCGCGGTCCGGGCACCACGATCGAGGCGGGGCTCTCCGGATCGCGGCGGAAATTGACCATATTGGCGGTCAGCCGCCGCATCGGCCGCACGAACAGGAAATGCAGCGCCAGATAGATCAGCGCCGTGGTCAGGCTGGTGATGGTCAGCGACACCAGCAGCAGATTGCTGGAGAAGCGGTACATCGCGATTCGCAGCGGCGCCTCGTCGATCACCACTTCGATGAACTGGGCGCCGCCTTCGGCCGGACCGATCACCCGGACCGTCTGGTTGCCGCTCTCCAGCATCACCACGAAGGCATCGATGATCGCACCCCACGGCGTGACCTGGCGCATGTCGACCACATGGTCGATCGTTGTCGGCAGGTTCGATGTTGCCAGCAGGCGGCGCTGCTGGCCCATCTTGATCGCCACCGCGCGGGCATCGATGCTGTCCAGCACCTGCCGGGCCAGCGTGTCCGGCACCGTGCCCGACGGCGAGGCATCCAGCACCAGCGCGGCCGTATTGGCCGCCGCGAGCCGGTCGTTGAGCCGGTTCAGGCGGAAGTTGGCGATCGACGGCACATAGATCAGGATTTCCGCGATCAGGATCAGCGGAATCGTCAACAGCAGCAGCTTCCCGGACAAGCCGATCTTCGGCTCCAGGCCTCGCCGCCATGCCCGTGTCTCAGGCTGTTGATCCGTTGCCTGCACCCGAATTGCCCTGACTTCCATTCCGCCTGGATTCGGCGCAATGAATATATGTCTCAAAATGCGCCCTGGACAACGCCAGGTCAAATTACCGTTCGATCATCTACGGTTTGCGCGGCCCGGATTTTCATCGCCGACTATGCCTAACGCCTGATTGGCGAAATCGACGACGCGATGCGGCAAAAGCATCATCGCGCGCAATTGACGAGGCCATGTCGCTCCCGTATAAGCCGCGCCTACTGTCCGCGATGGCCCGGCTCGACCGGGGCGGTTCATTTTTTGGGCTGCTTTCGGCTCATCTGTGAGCCTCATCATCGGGCTTACCTCAACCTTCTGAATGACTTACCCGGTCAGCGGAGAACGACCCGTGAAGCGGACTTATCAACCGAGCAAACTGGTGCGCAAGCGCCGTCACGGCTTTCGCGCCCGTCTCGCCACCGTCGGTGGCCGCAAGGTGCTCGCGGCGCGCCGCGCCCGCGGACGCAAGCGTCTGAGCGCCTGAGCGGGTCCTCCCGGGATCAGAGCATGGACCGATTACGGCAGCGGGCGGACTTCATCGCCGTTGCCAGCGGGCCGCGGATCAGTGGGCCTGCCTTCGTGCTGCAAGGCCGACGCCGTGACGACCAAGGTCCGGTCCGGGTCGGCTTTACCGTGACCAAGAAGATCGGCACCGCGACCGAACGCAACCGAATTCGCCGCAGACTGCGCGAATTGGTCAAGCGTGCGGACCGCGGTTCCATGCTGCCAAACAGTGACTATGTGCTGGTCGGCCGCCGTGCGGCGCTGAGCCGCGACTTTGCTGTCATGCTCGGCGATCTGCGCTCCGCGCTCGACCGCATTGCGCGGCGGTCGTCGAAACCGGATTGAAGCGAGACCTGACCCGATGAGCGACAATCGCAACACCATCCTCGCCGTGATCCTATCGGGCCTCGTGCTGCTCGGCTGGCAGTACTTCTTCAACATCCCGCAGATGGAGAAGCAGCGCGCCGCCCAGCAGGCGCAGCAGCAGCAGGACGCGGCCAAGCAGCCGACCGAGGCCCCTGCCGCGACGACGCCGGGTGCGCCGAGCGCTCCGGCGGCCCCGGGTACACCGGCCGCGAATGCGCCGGCCAACCGGCAGGCCGCCACCGCTCCGGTGGTCAGCCGCGAGGCTGCGATCGCGGCGTCGCCGCGGATCAGGGTCGAAACCCCGCGCCTCGACGGCACGATTTCGCTGAAGGGCGCGCGGATCGACGATCTGTCGCTGACCCAGCTGCGCGAGACGGTCGATCCGAAATCGCCGCCGATCCATCTGTTCTCGCCATCCGGCAGTGCCAATCCGTATTACGCCGAATTCGGCTGGGTCGGCGCGGCAGGCTCCAATGTGAAGCTGCCCGACCAGAACACGCTGTGGCAGCAGCAAGGCTCCGCAACGCTGACGCCGGGCAATCCGGTCACGCTGACCTGGGACAATGGCGAAGGCCTCACCTTCCGCCGTCAGATCGCGGTCGACGACCGCTATCTGTTCACCGTCAAGGACGACGTCACCAATGTCGGCAGCGCCCCGGTGACGCTGTATCCGTTCGCGCTGATCTCGCGCCACGGCACCCCGCATGTCGAGGGCTACTACATTCTGCACGAAGGCCTGATCGGCTATCTCGGCGAGCACGGCCTGCAGGAATACGGCTACGCCAAGATCGACGAGGCCAAGACGGTCGGCTTCAAGGCGACCAATGCCTGGATGGGCATCACCGACAAATACTGGGCGTCGGCGCTGCTGCCGGACACCAATGCGCAGCTGCAGGCGCGGTTCTCGTCGAACCAGGTCGGCGCCACCCGCACCTACCAGACCGATTACCTCGAAGACGCCAAGACCGTGCCGATCGGCGGCACCGTGACCGCCAACGCCCGGCTGTTCGCCGGCGCCAAGGAAGCGCGCGTCGTCGGCATCAACTTCCCGTTCGCCGGGCTCGGCGGCTACAACCAGCAGCTCGGGCTGAACCATTTCGACCTGCTGATCGACTGGGGCTGGTTCTACTTCATCACCAAGCCGATGTTCCTGGCGCTCGACTTCTTCTTCCACCTGTTCGGCAATTTCGGCATCGCCATCCTGCTGGTGACGGTGCTGATCAAGGTGCTGTTCCTGCCGCTGGCGAACAAATCCTACGCCTCGATGGCCAAGATGAAGGCGATCCAGCCGCAACTGCTCGCGCTGAAGGAGCGTCATCCGGACGACAAGGCGAAGCAGCAGCAGGAGATGATGGAGATCTACCGCAAGGAGAAGATCAATCCGGTCGCCGGCTGTCTGCCGGTGCTGCTGCAGATCCCGGTGTTCTTCTCGCTGTACAAGGTGCTGTTCGTCACCATCGAAATGCGGCACGCGCCGTTCTTCGGCTGGATTCACGATCTGTCGGCCGCCGATCCGACCAATTTGTTCAACCTGTTCGGCCTGATCCCGTTCGATCCGACCTCGATCCCGGTGCTCGGCCATTATCTGGTGCTGGGCGTCTGGCCGCTTCTGATGGGCTTCACGATGTGGTTCCAGATGAAGCTCAATCCGCAGCCGCCGGATCCGACGCAGCAGATGATCTTCGCCTGGATGCCGGTGATCTTCACCTTCATGCTGGCGCACTTCCCGGCCGGCCTCGTGATCTACTGGGCCTGGAACAACCTGCTGTCGGTGGCGCAGCAGGCCTACATCATGCGCCGCAACGGCGTGAAGGTGGAGCTGTTCGACAACCTCAAATCGTCGTTCAGTAAAAAGAAGAAGACGGCGTGACGCCCCGTCATTCCGGGATGCGCGCCGAAGGCGGGCAGACCCGGAATCCCGAGGTTGTTGCGCACAGAGATTCCGGGTTCGCGCGCAAGGGCGCGCGCCCCGGAATGACGGCCGTGCCCGGGGCGCGGCCGGGCCTCTCTCGGACGCTGGCCCGATGACCGACTCCATCGACCCGGACCTGATCGAGCGCGGCCGCAAGACCTTCGCCGGCGACTGGCAATTCATCTGGGCGTCGCCGTCGATCGAGACGCTGCCGCCGATGGACGGCCTCGAGGTCGCGTTCGCCGGCCGCTCCAACGTCGGCAAATCCAGCCTGATCAACGCGCTCACCGGTCGCAACGCGCTGGCGCGAACCTCGCACACGCCGGGCCGCACCCAGGAACTGATCTTCTTCGACGGCCCGAAGGACGCGGGGCTCCGGCTGGTCGACATGCCGGGTTACGGCTACGCCGCCGCCTCCAAAGCCAAGGTGGCGTCGTGGACGACGCTGATTCACAAATTCCTGCAGGGCCGGGCGACGCTGGCCCGCGTCTATGTGCTGATCGACGGCCGCCACGGCCTCAAGGACGTCGACCTCGACATCCTGAAGACGCTCGACAAGGCCGCGGTCAGCTACCAGATCGTGCTGACCAAGGCCGACCAGGTCAAAGCCGCCGAACTCGCCGAGCGGGTCGACGCGACCAGGACGGCGCTGGCGAAACACCCCGCTGCTTTCCCGGAATTGCTGATGACCTCGTCGCGCACCGGCGCCGGCATGCCCGAGCTGCGCGCCGCGATCATCCGCCTGCTCGACGAGCGCCGCTGATGCCAGTTCTCTTCCGCCTGCTGATCGTGTTCGCCGGACTTTACGGCGCCGCCGGCGTCGCGCTGGCCGCCGCCGCCACCCATATGCCCGACGCAGCGCGGCTGGGTCCTGCGTCGTCGATGCTGCTGTTTCACGCCAGCGCCATCGCGGCCGCGGTGCTGCTGGCCGAGCGCGGCCTCGTCCATCGCGTCCCCGGCCTCGCCGCCACCTTCGGCTTCGTGCTCGGCACCGCGCTGTTCGCCGGCGACCTGTCGCTGCGGCAGTTCGCCGGCCAGTCGCTGTTTTCGATGGCGGCGCCGACCGGCGGCATGCTGCTGATCGGAAGCTGGCTGCTGCTGGCGGTCGCGGCCTTGGCGGCGCGCCGGTAGCGCGTCCGCGTCCGGCGCATAGGTGGCCCCTTTGATCGGCCGCGCCGAAATGCTAGCGGTTCTCCCCGCCCGACCTGCCCCACCAATCCGAAGACCCATCGCGAAACCCAGCGAAAGACCCGCTTCATGACCGACGCGCCAATCATCAGCCCGCTCGATCAGGCCCGGATCCTGTCCGAGGCGCTGCCGCATATGCAGCGCTACGACGAGGAAACCATCGTGATCAAATATGGCGGCCACGCCATGGGGGCGGAAAACGACGCCAAGGCGTTCGCCCGCGACATCGTGCTCTTGGAGCAGACCGCGGTGAACCCGGTGGTGGTGCATGGCGGCGGCCCGCAGATCGCCACCATGCTGAAGCGGCTCGGCATCAAGTCGGAATTCGCCGCCGGGCTGCGCATCACCGACGGCGCCACCATCGAGATCGTCGAGATGGTGCTGGCCGGCTCGATCAACAAGCAGCTGGTCGGCTACATCAACGAGGCCGGCGGCAAGGCGGTCGGCCTGTGCGGCAAGGACGGCAACATGGTCACCGCCAGCAAGGCGACGCGCACCATGGTCGATCCGGATTCGCGGATCGAGGAAGTGGTCGATCTCGGCTTCGTCGGCGAACCCGAGAAGGTCGATCTCACGCTGCTGAACCAGCTGATCGGCCACGAGCTGATCCCGGTGCTGGCGCCGCTGGCGACCTCGTCGAGCGGCCAGACCTTCAACGTCAACGCCGACACTTTTGCCGGCGCGGTCGCCGGCGCCCTGAAGGCCAAGCGGCTGCTGCTGCTGACCGACGTGCCGGGCGTGCTCGACCAGAACAAGAAGCTGATCCCCGAACTGTCGATCAGGGACGCCCGCAAGCTGATCGCCGACGGCACCATCTCCGGCGGCATGATCCCCAAGGTCGAGACCTGCATCTACGCGCTCGAACAGGGCGTCGAGGGCGTCGTCATCCTCGACGGCAAGGTGCCGCACGCGGTGCTGCTCGAACTGTTCACCAACCAGGGCACCGGCACGCTGATCCACAAGTGATGGACGCGGCCGAGCGCATCTCCCAGCGTCATGGCCGGGCTCGTCCCGGCCATCCACGTTCTTGCTTCCGGCTGCCGCCGAAGACGTGGATGGCCGGGACGAGCCCGGGCATGACGAAGGTGATTGGCGCGGCGCGCCTGCTACGCACACGGCAATCTTTCCACCCGCACAGTCCTCATCCTGAGAGCCTGACTGGAAATGCTGGCCGCGAAATCAACGCCCTATCCCCGTCATTGCGAGCGAAGCGAAGCAATCCAGAGGCGCCGAGAATGGGGCTTCTGGATTGCTTCGTCGCTTCGCTCCTCGCAATGACGAACCTAAGTGCCTTGATCTGGTGCTCTCATTTTGAGTCAGACTCTGAGGAGGCCGGCAACGCCCGTAGGGCGGTGCCGGGCGTCTCGAAGGATGGCCGCGTGGCCGCATGGTTCGAGACGGCGCGCTGCGCGCGCCTCCTCACCATGAGGTTGGACTTGCGGCGGACGCTTTTCGTTGCGGCGTCCTTTGCGATGATCGGCAGCTCCACCGCGCACGCCGACCTCAAGCTCTGCAACCGCATGAGCTACGTGATCGAGGCTGCGATCGGGATCGACGACCAGGCGACGACGGCGACGCGCGGCTGGTTGCGGCTCGATCCGGCGCAATGCCGCGTCGTGCTGCAGGGCGCGCTCACCGCCGACCGGGTGATGCTGCATGCCCGCTCGCTCCCGGTCTACGGCGCCTCGCCGGTGCCGCAGAACGGCACCGACCGGCTGTGCATCACGCAGGAGAATTTCGTCATTGCCGCCGCGCGGCAGTGCCGCAGCGGACAGGCGCTGGCGGCGTTCACCGAGATCAGGCCGACCCGGACCGAGGACGGCACCATGGTCGCCTATCTGGCCGAGGACAGCGGCTATGACGACGAACAGGCCAAGCTCGCCGCGATCCAGCGGCTGCTGGTGATCGCCGGCTACGACGCCGCGCCGATCGACGGGGTCGACGGCCCGAAGACGCAAGGAGCACTCGCCGCCTTCCTGAAAAGCCGCGGACTCAAATCCGACGTCGTCAACGCGCCGGACTTCTTCGATACCATGATCAAGGCGGTCGAGGCGCCGTCGGCGACCGGGCTGACCTGGTGCAACGACACGAAGAACAAGATCATGGCCGCGGTCGGCGAGGACGACGGCAGGACGATGACCAGCCGCGGCTGGTACCGGATCGAGCCCGGCAAATGCCTGCGTCCCGACCTCGGCGCGCAGCCGAAGCGGGTGTTCAGCTTCGCCGAAGCGGTCGACGGCAATGCGCGGCCGGTCCGGATCAAGGACAAGCCGCTGAACTGGGGCGGCGCGACGCTGCTGTGCACGCGCGACAGCAAATTCGAGATCAGCGAACAGGGCGACTGCTCGGCACGCGGGCTGAACGCCACCGGCTTCGCGCCGGTCGACCTCTCCGGCGGCAGCAGAACATTGCGGTTTGCGACACCATGAAACAGCCCTCCATCCGCGGCTTCGGCCGTGTCGAGACCTGGGTGTTCGACCTCGACAACACGCTGTATCCGCATCACGTCAATCTGTGGCAGCAGGTCGACGTGCGTATCCGCGATTTCGTCGCCGACTGGCTGAAGGTGACGCCGGACGAGGCGTTCCGGATCCAGAAGGACTACTACAAGCGCTACGGCACCACGATGCGCGGCATGATGACCGAGCACGGCGTCAGCGCCGACGATTACCTGGCCTATGTGCACGCGATCGATCACTCGCCGCTGGAGCCGAACCCGGCGATGGGCGCCGCGATCGCGCAATTACCCGGCCGCAAGCTGATCCTGACCAACGGCTCGACCGCCCATGCCGGCAAGGTACTGGCGCGGCTCGGCATCGGCCATCACTTCGAGGCGGTGTTCGACATCGTCGCCGCCGAACTGGAGCCGAAGCCGGCGCCGCAGACCTATCACCGCTTCCTGACGCTGCACGGCGTCGACCCCGCCAAAGCCGCGATGTTCGAAGACCTCGCCCGCAACCTCGCGGTGCCGCATCAGCTCGGCATGACCACGGTGCTGGTGGTGCCGGACGGCAGCAAGGAGGTGGTCCGCGAAGACTGGGAACTGGAGGGCCGCGACGCCGTGCATGTCGACTACGTGACGGAAGATCTGACGGGGTTTCTGGCGGGGATACTCGCGCCGAGGTGAGGCACGATCCGTCGACAATCACAGCCGTCGACGCCCGCGAAAGCGGGCGACCCAGCCCGTAGGATGGGTTAGCGCGTAGCGCGTAACCCATCGGCCGCAACCGAGGCAAGATGGGTTACGGCGCAAGGGCGCCTAACCCATCCTACGGCCGGCGGACGGGAGCGCCTTGACTCTCCCGGGCCGAATCCGGACAACACCCGTCAAATTTCTCCCTGAACTCCCCGCTCCAAGGACCTCCCGATGTCGCTCTCCGCCCTGGAAACCACCATCAATACCGCTTTCGACGCGCGCGACACGGTCAGCGCTGCGACCAAGGGTGAGGTTCGCGATGCTGTCGATCACGCGCTCGATCTGCTCGACAAGGGCGAGGCGCGCGTCGCCGAGCGCGAGGCGTCGGGCACGTGGACCGTCAACCAGTGGCTGAAGAAGGCGGTGCTGCTGTCGTTCCGGCTCAACGACATGAGCACGATTCCCGGCGGTCCCGGCGGCGCGCAATGGTGGGACAAGGTGCCGTCGAAATTCGAGGGCTGGGGCGAGAACCGTTTTCGTGATGCCGGCTTCCGCGCGGTGCCGGGCGCGATCGTGCGCCGTTCCGCCTTCATCGCGAAAAACGCGGTGCTGATGCCGTCCTTCGTCAATCTCGGCGCCTATGTGGACGAGGCCACGATGGTCGACACCTGGTCGACGGTCGGCTCCTGCGCTCAGATCGGCAAGCGCGTCCACATCTCCGGCGGCGTCGGCATCGGCGGCGTGCTGGAGCCGCTGCAGGCCGGTCCGGTGATCATCGAGGACGACTGCTTCATCGGCGCCCGCTCCGAAGTCGCCGAGGGCGTGATCGTCCGCAAGGGCGCGGTGCTGGCGATGGGCGTATTCCTCGGCGCCTCGACCAAGATCGTCGACCGCGAAACCGGCGAAATCTTCGTCGGCGAAGTGCCCGAATACGCCGTGGTGGTGCCCGGCATGATGCCCGCGAAGCCGCTCAAGAACGGCAATCCGGGCCCGGCGACGGCCTGCGCGGTGATCGTCAAGCGCGTCGATGAGCGCACCCGCTCCAAGACCTCGATCAACGAATTGCTGCGGGACTAAGCGCGCCGTGACCGCGACCGCGACCGCGCTAGAGATCGCCCAGGCGCTGCTGCGCTGCCCGTCGGTGACGCCGGCCGATGCCGGCGCGCTCGGCGTGCTGGAGGCGCTGTTGAAAGACGCGGGCTTTGCGACGCATCGCGTCACCTTCAGCGAGCCCGGCACCGCCGACATCGACAATCTTTATGCCCGGATCGGCGACGCCGCGCCGCATCTCTGCTTCGCCGGCCACACCGATGTGGTGCCGCCGGGCGACGACAGTGCCTGGAGCCACGGCGCGTTTTCCGGCGACGTGGCGGATGGTCTGCTGTATGGCCGCGGCGCGGTCGACATGAAGGGCGGCATCGCCTGCGCGGTGGCGGCGACGCTGGACTATCTGGCCGCCCATGACGGCAAGGCCAAAGGCTCGATCTCGTTCCTGATCACCGGCGACGAGGAAGACGTCGCCGTCAACGGCACCGTCAAGCTGCTGCAATGGGCGGCGGAGCGCGGCGAGACCTTCGATCACTGCATCGTCGGCGAGCCGAGCAATGTCGAGGCGATCGGCGACACCATCAAGATCGGCCGCCGCGGCTCGCAATCCGGCGTACTGATCGTCGACGGCCAGCAGGGCCACGTCGCCTATCCGCACCGCGCCGCCAATCCGATTCCCGATATCGCGGCGCTGATCACCGCGCTGAACGACGAACCGCTGGATCAGGGCTCGGCACAGTTCCAGCCGTCGAACCTCGCCTTCACCTCGGTCGATGTCGGCAATCCGGCCACCAATGTGATCCCCGCGCAGGCGCGGGCGAAGTTCAACATCCGTTTCAACGATCACCATACGCAGGAGTCGCTGCGCGCGCTGGTCGAGCAGCGCCTCGCCGCCGCCTGCGGCAACCGCATCCGCGCCCGGATCGAGTGGCTGCCGTCGAACGCCGACGTGTTCGTGACGAAGCCCGGCGGCTTCACCGATCTGGTGTCGGCATCGATCGCCAACATCACCGGCCGTACCCCCGAACTCAACACCGGCGGCGGCACCTCGGACGCGCGCTTCATCGCGAAGTACTGCCCGGTGGTCGAATTCGGCCTGGTCGGCCAGACCATGCACCAGATCGACGAACGCACGCCGGTCAGCGATCTCGACAAGCTCACCGCGATCTATCGCGGCGTGCTGGAGAGATACTTCAGGTAAACGACCTCTCTTTCGTCATTCCGGGGCGCGCGTAGCGCGAGCCCGGAATCCATACTCACTGTCAGGGGTTATGGATTCCGGGCCTGTGCCGCTGCGCGGCCCATCCCGGAATGACGAACGAGATGTTTGTGACCCTTAGAGCAGCTCTGCTTTTGATGGAATCACCGCCGTCATCCTTCGAGGCTCGCTGCGCTCGCACCTCAGGATGACGACTCCGCATTCGAGAATGCCGCGCCGCTTCAATCAAGCGATGAACAGCTCTAGTACTCAGTAATCCACCTGCACCAGGTACAATCCATCCGGCGGCGCGACGGGACCGCAGGCCGAGCGCTGCCGTGCCGCCAGTGCGGCGGCGAGATCGTCGGCGCTCCAGCGCCCCTCGCCGACCCACACCAGCGAGCCGACCATCGAGCGCACCTGGCTGTGCAGATAGGAACGGGCATTGGTGATGATTTCGACGGCGTCGCCGTTCCGCACGACGTCGAGCACGTCCAGCGTCTTGTCCGGCGAGGCGGCCTGGCATTCGGTGTCGCGGAAGGTGGTGAAGTCGTGCTTGCCGATCAGCACTTGCGCTGCGCGGTGCATCGCGTCGGTGTCGAGCGGCTTCGGCACCCGCCACACCTTGCCGATCTCGAGCGCGAGATTCGAGCGGCGGTTGACGATGCGATAGCGGTAGTGCCGCCGGATCGCCGAGAACCGCGCCTCGAAATCATCCGGCACGAGTTCGGCGGACAAGATCGCGATCGGATGCGGCCGCACATGGGCGTTGAGCGCGTCGCGTAGCCGATCGGCGCGGAACGGCTTGGCGATATCGAGATGCGCGACCTGCCCCAGCGCATGCACGCCGGCATCGGTGCGGCCGGCGCCGTGCACGCGCACCGCCTCGCCGCAGGTCGCCAGCGCGGCGGCCTCGAGCGCGCCCTGCACCGACGGCAGCGTCGGCTGCAACTGCCAGCCGCAGAACGGCGCGCCGTCATATTCGATGGTGAGCTTGTAGCGGGGCATGAACCTATTCGGTGTCATTGCCGGGCTTGACCCGGCAATCCATCATTCAACAGAGATTTGTTTCGAGGATGGATGCGCGGGTCAAGCCCGCGCATGACGCTGTGCAATACGCTCAGCTAACCACCCGCGCGCCCGCCGCGATCGGCGTGCCGCGCAAAAACTCGTCGGCCTGCATCGGCTGCTTGCCGGCGCGCTGCAATTGCAGCACGCGGATCGCGCCGTCGGCACAGGCGATGGTGAGATCGTCGCCCAGCACCTCGCCCGGCGTACCGCTGCCGCCGGCCAATGCACAGCGCAGGATCTTCACCCGCACCGCCTCGCCGTCGATCGGCAATTCGCACCACGCACCCGGAAACGGCGACAGCCCGTGAATATGCCGCAGCACCGCCTGCGCCGGCCGCGCGAAATCGATTTTCGCCTCGGCCTTGTCGATCTTGGCGGCGTAGGTGACGCCGTCTTCGCTCTGCCTGGTGAGTTGCAGCCCGCCGCGCTCCAGCGCCGCCATCGCCCGCACCATCAGGTCGGCGCCGAGCCGCGCCAGCGCGTCGTGCAGATCGGTGACGGTCATCGCATCGGTGATGGCGATCCGCTCGGCCATCGCGACGTCGCCGGTGTCGAGGCCGACGTCCATCTTCATCACCATCACGCCGCTCTCGGCGTCGCCCGCCATGATGGCGCGGTTGAGCGGCGCGGCGCCGCGCCAGCGCGGCAGTAGCGAGCCGTGCAGATTGTAGCAGCCGAGCGGGGGCGCATCGAGGATCGCCTGCGGCAGGATCATGCCGTAGGCCACGACCACCGCCGCGTCGGCCTCGTGGCTGCGGAATTCCGCCAGCGCCTCGTCGGTCTTCAGCGTCTTCGGCGTCAGCACGGGAATCCCGAGCCGCTTCGCCTCCTGCGCCACCGGGCTGTCCTGCAGCTTCATCCCGCGCCCGGCCGGCTTCGGCTCGCGGCTATAAACCGCCGCGATGTCGTGCCCGTGCCCCGACAAAGCGAGCAGCGTCGGCACCGCGAAATCGGGCGTGCCCATGAAGACGAGGCGAAGCGGCATGGGAGATCTGATCCAGTAAAGTTAGGGCGTGAGCTCGAATGGATTGATGACATTCAAACCCAGCCCGGAGAAACCAGAGGCATCACGCGTCGCCAGATCGGCGTGATGAACGATGGCGATTGCGGCGATCAGTCCGTCCATCAATCCGATCGGCCTGCCCTGCTTCTGCCGGTCGGCGGCGAGGCGGCCGTAAGCTGCCGCTGCACTCGCATCCAATGACAGAATTCGACCTTGATATTGATCGTGCTCGAGCCTGTCGGCTCCAGCCTGCAACAGGTCGCGCCGGGCGCCGGGTGCCAGCAGCGCGATGCCAAAACGGATCTCTGCAAGCACCGGCGCACAGATGAAGAGCGTTTGATGCGGTTGCGCATCCATCCACGTACGAACGGCCAGATGAGGCGTGGCGCGGAATCCTTCCGAGACGACATTCGTATCGAGAATGATCATGAAAAATCGGGCGGATCGCTTGCCAGGTCGGGAATCTCGAACACCAGATCATCGCCACGATATTCTGGCGGAATCAGGTTGAAGAGTTCGGTCCCGAGGCGTCGCGGGGGCTCGGCGGAACCAAGCCCTTTTTCGATCAGCGCCTTGGCGGCTTCCGACAGGCTCGTTTCCGACGCGCGCGCTTCGCGCTCGATCCGCTCCTTCAATTCCGCTGAGACGTTTCGGATCAACAGGTCTGGCATTCGGAATCTCCGGCGGCGATATCAATGATATCACCACCGGCCCACCCAGGCAACGCCGCTCAGCCGGCGCGCTTTGCCGCCTTCTCGAACTTCCGGATCACCATCGCGCGCTTCAGCTTCGACAGATGGTCGACGAACAGCACGCCGTTGAGGTGATCGATCTCGTGCTGGATGCAGGTCGCGAACAGGCCGTCGGCGTCCTCTTCCTTCACGTTTCCATCGAGATCGGTGTAGCGGATCCGCACCGTCTTCGGGCGCTCGACCTCGGCGTAGTATTCGGGGATCGACAGGCAGCCTTCCTCGTAGACGTTCAGCTCCTGCGAGGCGCCGACGATCTCCGGATTGATGAAGGCGCGCGGATCGCTTTTGCCGTTGCCCTCCTTGCGCACGATATCCATCGTGATCAGCCGCACCGGCTCGGCGATCTGGATCGCCGCCAGCCCGATGCCGGGGGCCTCGTACATGCTCTCGAACATGTCGTCCGCGAGCTTGCGGATCTCCGGCGTCACCTCGGCGACGGGCTTGGAGATTTCACGCAGCCGCTTATCGGGCAGGATGATGATTTCGCGCAGGGCCATGGCGGCGATTTAAGGGGCGCAGGCTTTGCGGTCAATCCGGGACCGACCGGAGGGTCTGCCACTTTCGGCGCGGCGGATGCGAGAATGCCGGATCCGGTCGATTAGCCGGAAATTAACCGGATTGTTCTCTGTTCGTTCCGAATCGAGGGGGATGTGCTACTCAGACTTCCCGATCTTCCGGCTCGCTCAGGGCCTAGTCATGCCGAGGGCAACGATGATCGAGTGGTTGGATTTGAGCGGGTTCGGGCCAATCCTTGCGCGATTGCGTCGCCGGCTCGATCGGATGCCAAATCGCGGCTTCTCCCAAATCGGCGCATTGCGGAAGCTCGGGCGGGTCGCCTTGATTCTTGTGGCGCTCGGCATCGTCGGTGCGCCGATCGTCTGGCTGCTCGCAAGGTGATCCCCCTGCATGAATGAGATTCTGTTTACCCTCGGCGACATCCCGATCAGCCTTGGCGTAGCCATGAGCGGATTCGGAGCAGCGGCGGTGGCGCTGCTCGCGATCATCGCAATCCTCGTCGCGCGCGGCCAAGCTGCGGGCAGGACGGTGATCGACGACCGGCTGGCGCACTTGATGCGGACCCAGCACGAAGCCAATGGCCGGGTCGATGCAATGGGCCGGGCGCTAGCCGGGCGCCAAGCCGAAATGGCCAAGGCAATGAGCGAACGGCTCGACAGCGTCACGCACCGCTTCGGCCATTCGCTGACCCAGTCCACGCGCTACACCATGCAGAGCCTGCAGGCGCTGCACGAGCGGCTCGGCATCATCGACCGGGCGCATGACAACCTCACCGAGCTGACCGATCAGGTGACGACGCTGCGCGACGTGCTCGCCAACAAGCAGGCGCGCGGCGCCTTCGGCCAGGCGCGGATGGAGTCGATCGTCCAGGACGGCATGCCGAAGGGCGCCTACGCGTTCCAGTACACGCTGTCGACCGGCAAGCGGCCGGATTGCGTGGTGTTCCTGCCGGATCAGCGACCGCTGTGCATCGACGCCAAATTTCCGCTGGAGGCCGTCACCGCGCTGCGCGAGGCGCGCAGCGACGACGAGAGAAAGGCCGCATCGCAGCGGCTGCGGATCGATGTGATGCGGCATGTCGACGACATCGCCGGCAAGTACCTGATCCCCGGCGAGACCCAGGACACCGCGCTGATGTTCGTGCCGTCGGAATCGGTCTATGCGGAGATCCACGACGGCTTCGACGACGTCATCCAGAAGGCGTATCGGGCCCGCATCGTCTTGGTATCGCCGTCGCTCCTGATGCTGGCGATCCAGGTGATGCAGCAGATCCTGAAAGACGCGCGGATGCGCGACGCCGCCGACCAGATCCGCACCGAGGTGCTGAGCCTCGGCGACGACCTCGCGCGGCTGCGCGAGCGCGTCACCAAGCTGCAGACGCATTTCGGCCAGGTCAATGACGACGTCCGCCAGATTCTCGTCTCGGCCGACAAGATCGAACGCCGCGCCGCGCGGATCGAGGAACTGGATTTTGCGGCGCCCGAACAGCCGGCGGGACCCGAGGCCCCCGCGCCGACGCCAAGCAGCGAGGCGCCGCTGGTGCCCGAGCGCACCGAGCTGTTCGGCTCGCGCGCGTTCAAAATCGACGAAGTCGCTTCGACCTGAGAGTCTGACTCAAAATGAGAGCAACAAGATCAGGCACTTGAGTTCGTCATTGCGAGGAGCGAAGCGACGAAGCAATCCAGAAGCCCCATACTCGACGCCTCTGGATTGCTTCGCTTCGCTCGCAATGACGGGGATAGGGCGTTGATTTGGCGGCCCCGCGTTTCCAGTCAGGTTCTAAGTCTGCGACGGCGTCCCAAAGGAGCCGTCATCACCCGCGAAAGTGGGTGATCCATTATTTCAGAGCATCTGTTGCCGAACGACGTCCTCGCCGGATATCCCGCATGCTTCACAACAAGCGGCGGTGAGTACTGGGTCGCCCGGTCGAGCCGGGCGATGACGGCTTCGAACCCGACGAATGCCCCCGACCCTCGAATCTGCTACCACCTCCCGCATGACCGCTCCCGACGCCGCATCCAATCCAGAGCCGCTGCCTCCCGTCGCCCCGGCCAAGCCGGGCTGGGGCGAGGCGATGACGGTGTATCTGCAGCCGCGCGTACTCATCGTGCTGTTTCTCGGCTTCTCGTCCGGGCTGCCGCTGGCGCTGTCGGGCTCGACGCTGCTGGTGTGGATGCGCGAATCCGGCGTCGATCTCGGCACCATCGGCCTGTTCGCGCTGGTCGGCACGCCCTACACGCTGAAATTCATCTGGGCGCCGGTGGTCGACGCGCTGCACGTGCCGCTGCTGTCGCGGCTATTCGGCCGCCGCCGCGGCTGGCTGGTCGCGACCCAACTGCTGCTGATCGGAGCGATCCTGCTGCTGGCGCTGACCGATCCGGCGCATGCGCCGCTGTTCGTCGCGATCGGCGCGCTGCTGGTCGCGGCCGCGTCGGCGACGCAGGACATCGTGGTCGACGCGTTCCGGGTCGAGAGCCTGCCGGAGAACGAGCAGGCCGCCGGCATGGCGTCCTACGTCGCGGCCTACCGGATCGGCATGCTGATCTCGACTGCGGGCATCCTGTTTCTGGTCAGCGCCTATGAGGGCACCGGCCTCGAGCGATCCGCGGCGTGGATGTGGGGCTATGTGACGATGGCCGGCATGGTGCTGATCGGCACGGTCACGGCGCTGCTCGCGACCGAACCGGAGCAATCGCGCCGCGCCGAGGCCGCCACCAGCGGCGACACCGCATTCACCCGGGTGACGCGCGCGGCGATCGGCGCGTTCTCGGAATTTCTCATCCGCAAGGATGCGCTGGCGGTGCTGGCTTTCGTGGTGCTGTTCAAGTTCACCGACGCGTTCTCCGGCACCATGACGGCGCCGTTCGTGATCGATCTCGGCTTCACGCGCAACGACTACGCGGCGATCGTCAAGGGCGTCGGCCTCGCCGCCACGCTGATCGGCGGCTTCGCCGGTGGTTACGTGGCGCGGCGCTACTCGCTGGTGGCGAGCCTGTGGATCGGCGCGGTGCTGCAGGCGCTGTCGAACCTGGCGTTCGCCTGGCTGGCGACCGTCGGTGTCAATCAATGGGCGCTGGCGCTGGCGATTTCGGTCGAGAATTTCACCGGCGCGATCGGCACCGTCATCTTCGTCGCGTACCTGTCGGCGCTGTGCCAGAACCCGCTGCACACCGCGACGCAATACGCGCTGCTGACGGCGCTGTCGGCGGTGGGGCGGACGTACTTGTCGGCCGGCGCCGGCTATGTGGCGCAGGCGACCGGCTGGCCGGCGTTCTTCATGATCAGCGTCGCGGTCGCCGCGCCCAGCCTGGTACTGCTGCTCTGGCTGCAGCGCCGCGGCCATTTCGCGGCTCTGGGGCCGGTCAAGGTGTGAGGAAGATTTCGCAAAGCGTCATTGCGAGCGAAGCGAAGCAATCCAGAGGCGGTGCACAGAGCTGGATTGATTCGTCGCTTCGCTCCTCGCAATGACGGCGAGCTAGCAGCCGCGGCGCTCAGTTCACCAGGCTCCATTTCGTCACCACGGCCTCGCTGTACTGCCCGGCCTCCTCGGCGCAGGCGACCGACTCGACCTTCAGCGCGACGTGCTTGCCGAGATGCGATTTGAGCTGCGCCGCCTGGGCATCGCCGGCGGGCACGATCTGGAACGTCTCCGGCCCGTTCTCGAGATTGCACAGGCCGGACGGCGGCGGCAGCCGGCGCGGCTCGCTGACGAGCTGATACACCGGGCCCTTCTTGCCCTTGGCCCTGGCGCGCGAGCGCATCGCGGTGAGTTCGCCGCTGAGCACGTCGCCCACCTTCATCGCCTTCGGCTTCGGCAGCGCCGCCTGGCTTTCGGTGGCCTGCGCCAGCGCAGGCGGGACCGGGAGCGCCAGCAGCGCGGCGAGAATCAGCGAGGGCTTCAGCAGTCGTTCGATCATCAGGTCCACTTCCGGAGTTCAGAACAGGGTCCGCTGCCGCATCGCGGCCGACAGCGTGCCTTCGTCGAGATAGTCGAGTTCGCCGCCGACCGGCACGCCGTGCGCCAGCCGCGTCACCTTGACGCCGGCGTCCTGCAGCAGGTCGGTGACGTAGTGCGCCGTGGTCTGGCCGTCGACGGTGGCGTTGAGCGCCAGGATGATCTCGCTGACCGCGGCATCATGGGCGCGCGCGACCAGCGCGTCGATGGTCAAATCGTCGGGGCCGACGCCATCGAGCGGCGACAGCGTCGCGCCGAGCACGTGATAGCGGCCATTGGTGGCGGAAGCGCGTTCGAGCGCCCACAGATCGGCGACGTCGGCCACCACCACGATGATCGACGGATCGCGACGCGGATCGGTGCACACCGTGCAGGGATTCTGCGTATCGATGTTGCCGCAGGTCTTGCAGACCTCGATCTTGTCGATCGCGACCTGCAGCGCCGAGGCGAGCGGCGCCATCAGCGCGTCGCGTTTCTTGATCAGATGCAGCGCGGCGCGCCGCGCCGAGCGCGGGCCGAGACCCGGCAGCCGCGCCAGCAGCTGGATCAGACGTTCGATCTCGGGGCCTGCGACCGCAATGGCCATCGGGACAGCTTATCCGTTTCGGTGAATCAGATCGGCGGCACGCACGAGCGAGACGCCCGCCGGCACGTCGGCGAGAACTTGCGAATCGGTATTCCTGGAAGACTAGCCCAGCCCGAGGCCGGGCGGCAGGCCGAGCCCGCCGGTCAGCGCCTGCATCTTCTCCTGCATCGCGGCTTCCGCCTTGCGATGCGCGTCGGCCAGCGCCGCGACCAGCAGATCTTCCAGCACCTCGCCCTCGTCGGGCTTCAGCAGCGACGGATCGATCGAAACGCCGCGCACTTCCATCTTGGCGGTCATCCGGACCTTGACGAGGCCGCCGCCGGACAGGCCCTCGACCTCGATCTGGTCGAGCTCCGCCTGCATCGCCTTCATCTTCGACTGCAACTGCGCCGCCTGTTTCATCATGCCGAGGAAATCAGCCATGATCGGTTCCTTTCAAAAGAGCCAGAATTCTCAAGAATCGTCGTCGTCGTCGATCGGATCGATGGGGTGCTCGATACCCGAATCGGCCGGGGCCGGCTCGGTGGCGAGCCGCCGCACCTCGATCAGCTTGGCGCCGGGAAAGCGCGCCAGCACCTCCTGCACCCGCGGATCGCTCTCCGCGGCGCGCTCGCGCTCGTTCTTCTGCGCCTCGTTCTGCGATCGCAGCGTCGGCTGTCCCGGCTCGTTCGACACGATCACGGTCCAGCGCCGCCCGGTCCATTGTTCGAGCTTGCGGCCGAGGTCGCCGATCAGGCTGCGCGCGGCGGTGCGCTCCAGCGCCAGTTCGAGCCGGCCGTCCTCGATCCGCACCAGCCGCACATCGGCTTCCAGCGCCATCCGGGTCATCACATCGCGCTTCTCCGACGCCAGTGCGACGAGCTGCGGGAAACTTGTGATCGTCAGCGCCGCGGGGGTCGGCTGCGGAGCCGCGGCGGGCTGCGGCCGCGCCATCGACGGCTGGCTCATCGTCGCGCCACCGCGCGGCGCCATCGCGGCCGGCGCAGCGTAATTTGGCGGAGCTGATGCCATTGCGGAGGGCGAAGCCGACGGCGCGCCACGCGGCGCACTGCCGCCGGAAGGCAGCGAACCGCCGCCACCCTGTTCGATCATCCGGATCGCTTCGTCCGGCGTCGGCAGATCGGCCGCGTAGGCGATCCGCACCAGCACCATCTCGGCGGCCGCGGCCGGGCGCGTCGCGCTCTGCACTTCGGCGATGCCCTTCAGCAGCATCTGCCACATCCGCGACAGCACCCGCATCGACAGCCGGGTCGCGAATTCGCGCCCGCGCAGCCGCTCGGTCTCGCCGAACGCCACATTGTCGGCGGTCGCCGGCACGATCTTGACCCGCGTGACGAAGTTCACGAACTCGGCGAGATCGCTCAGCACCACCACCGGATCGGCGCCGGTGTCGTATTGGTCGCGGAATTCGGCGAAGGCGGCGGCGATATCGCCGCGCGCCAGCGCGTCGAACAGCTCGATGACGCGGGTGCGGTCGGCGAGGCCGAGCATCTGCCGGACCTGATCGGCCCGCACCAGGCCGGCCGCATGGGCGATCGCCTGGTCGAACAGCGACAGCGAATCCCGCACCGAGCCTTCGGCGGCGCGGGCGATGATGCCGAGCGCTTCGGCCTCGACCTCGACGCCTTCCTTCTCGGCGATGCCGCCGAGGTGCTTCATCAGCACGTCGGCCTCGACGCGGCGCAGGTCGAAGCGCTGGCAGCGCGACAGCACCGTCACCGGCACCTTGCGGATCTCGGTGGTGGCGAACACGAATTTGGCGTGCTCCGGCGGCTCCTCCAGCGTCTTCAGGAAGGCGTTGAACGCCGCCGTCGACAGCATGTGGACTTCGTCGATGATGTAGACCTTGTAGCGCGCAGACGCCGGCGCGTAGCGCACGCTGTCGTTGATCTGGCGGACGTCGTCGACGCCGGTATGCGAGGCGGCGTCCATTTCCAGCACGTCCATGTGCCGGCTTTCCATGATCGCCTTGCAGTGCACGCCGTGCACCGGCATGTGGATGGTCGGCCCCTTCACCGACCCGTCCGGCAGCTCGTAATTCAGCGCCCGCGCGAGAATCCGCGCGGTGGTGGTCTTGCCGACGCCGCGCACGCCGGTCAGGATCCAGGCCTGCGGAATCCGCCCGGTGTCGAAGGCGTTGGAGACGGTGCGCACCACCGCTTCCTGGCCGATCAGATCCTCGAAACTGTTGGGACGATATTTGCGCGCCAGCACCCGGTAGGCGCCGGCTGGTGCAGCGCCCAACGGGGTGCCCGAGCTGGAACCCAGGGCGAGGCCGGACTGGTCCGCATCTTCCGAAGGGGTCGCGGGAGGGCCAGCGTCGGTCATCGGTGGTTCCGCAATGTGTTCTCTCTCGGGGCCGCATTGCGGAACGGGACGGAGGCTGTCCGGCGGAGCATTTGATCCGCTTCGCGCCCGACAGACGCCCGACACCTGGCGGGGCCCGGCAGGCCGGGCCGATACGCCACCTTTGGATCGACCGGCGCGCGACGGCCGAAAAACGGTAGGAGACTGACGAGCGACCCGATCCGGACCTCGTTAGGGCTGCTTCCTTCCGGACCTGACCCGGTTGGCGAGTGGCTCGTCCACCGCCAATCTCCCGGTCCCTATTTGGAGCCAAAACCGGCCGAATGCAAGCGGGCGCGCGGCGTCTTGGACCTTCGGACAGGGCAAGCCCACAACGTGGCGGCAGCGGCGATGAATTCCGCATCGCGCCGCGGCTTTCGTGGCCTCGGCCGAGTTGCTATGAGAGGCCGAGGCCCGCCCCCGCAACCACGCAAGAGCCCGCTTTTGCCAACGGGCCGATGGAACCGACATGCCCTCCGATTGGTCGCTCAGCCCGCAGCTCGAAAAAGACACCATCAACATCGGCGACCTGCCGCTCAGCCGCGTGCTGGTGATCAAGGATGCGAATTATCCGTGGCTGCTGTTGGTGCCGCGTCGCGCCGGCGCGGTCGAGATCATCGACCTCGACGAGGTCGAGCAGGCGCAACTGACGACCGAGATCTCCCGGGTCGGCCGCGCCCTGAAGGAGATCACCAAATGCGACAAGCTGAATATCGCGGCGCTCGGCAATGTGGTGCCGCAGCTCCATGTCCATGTGATCGCGCGGCGCTCCAACGACGCCGCCTGGCCGCGGCCGGTGTGGGGCGTGGTGCCGGCGCTGCCGCACGACGCCGAGGAAGTGCAGCAATTCATCAACGCGCTGCGGCGCAAGGTCTGGCTGGGTTGAGCCGATGAGCAGCGTGTTTCCGCTCGGCCAGCCGGCCTTCGTCAGCAACATCCTCGACCGCGCCGCGCATCTGCGCAGCGACGATTCCAAACTGATGGCGATGGAGGACAAAAGCGACACCCGCGCCTATGTGGTGCATCGCGATTCGCTGGTGGTGAAGCACGAGGCGGGCGGCCCGCGCGCGCTGCTGTCGATCAGGGAGGCGCTGGCGCTCGGCGCCAATCCCGGCACGATCTTTCTCGGCCTGCGCGACGGCGCGGCGGTGTTCGGCATGGGCATCGGTGCAGCCGCGGTCGAGACGCTGATGACCCGCAGCGATGCCGGGATCGCCGAGCTGCGCGGCATGGCGATGCAGGGCATCCTGCCCGCCGAGCAGCTGTCGGCGATCGCGATGGCGAAGTTGATGGTGAGTTGGCACCAGCGCCACGGTTTTTGCGCCAATTGCGGCGCCCGCACCGCGATGTCGCAGGGCGGCTGGAAGCGCGACTGCCCGACCTGCAAGGCCGAGCATTTTCCGCGCACCGACCCGGTGGTGATCATGCTGGTGACGTCGGGCGACAAATGCCTGCTCGGCCGGCAGAAGCCGTTTCCGGCCGGGATGTATTCGTGCCTCGCCGGCTTCGTCGAGGCGGCGGAGACGATCGAGGACGCGGTGCGCCGCGAGATCTATGAGGAGTCCGGCATCCGCTGTTCCGAGGTGCGCTACTACATGACGCAGCCGTGGCCGTATCCATCTTCGCTGATGATCGGTTGTACGGCGATCGCAACGACGGAAGACATCACCATCGACTTCACCGAACTCGAGGATGCGCGCTGGTTCTCGCGCGACGAGGCCGCCGCGATGCTCAATCGCCAGCATCCGGACGGCCTGGTCGGGCCGCACCCGTTCGCGATCGCGCATCATCTGGTCGGCCGCTGGCTGGAGCAGACATCATGACGAACACCGCAAAGCCCAACCCGCGCATTCTCTGCGTCGGCATTCCGGTCCGCGACCTCACCTTCCGGATCGAGGCGGTGCCGGGCCGCGGCAACAAGATCCCCGCCAGCGCTTATGAAGAGATCTCCGGCGGCAACGCGCTCAATGCCGGGATCGGCATCGCCCGGCTCGGCGGCACCGCGACGATGTGCGGCCCGATGGGCGACGCCAGCGAAGCCGCCGCGCGCTTCATCTTCGACAAGCTCGGCGAGGAAGGCATCGCGACCAGTCGCCTGATCCACATGCCGGGGCTGGTGACGCCGATCTCCGCGGTGATGGTCGATCCGACCGGCGAACGCACCATCGTCACCTTCCGCGATCCGAAGCTGTGGAACGTCGCGCTGCCGGACGCCGACGAACTGCTGAAAGACTGCGACGCCATCATGATCGAGAGCCGCTGCGCCGGCTTCGCCACGCCGCTATGCGCCGAGGCGACGAAGCGCGGGATTCCGGTCGTGGTCGACATCGACAGCGCGATGTCGCTCAACGAAGGCCTGCTGACCGCGTCGTCGCACCTGATCTTCTCGGCCGAAGCGCTGCACGCCACCGCCGGCACCGACGACGACGAGGCGGCGCTGAAGAAAGTCGCGAAGCTCACGCATGCCTTCGTCGCCGTCACCCGCGGCCCGAAGGGCACGCTGTGGCTCGACGCCGAGAAGACGTTTCAGCAGACCCCGGCGTTTCCGGTGCACGTCGTCGACACGCTCGGCGCCGGCGACATCTTCCACGGCGGCTTCGCGGTGGCGTTCAGCGAAGGCCAGGACATCGCCAGCGCGCTGCGCTTCGCCTCCGCCGCCGCGGCGCTGAAATGCACCCGGCCGGGCGGGGCGTTCGCGTGCCCGGACCGCGAAGAGGTCGAGGCGTTTCTCGCCGACAAGGCGAAGTAATCGACTGCGGCGAGGCAGAGCCTGCGCTCAGCCATCGCCGTCATTACCGGGCTCGACCCTACGTCATTA
>NZ_JBQTCH010000012.1:0-109018 GCF_052445935.1 Rhodopseudomonas sp. NSM
CCCCGCCGCCCCCCCCCCCCCCCCCCCCCCCCCCCCCGCCTCGACAAAGCCGAGCCGCTCAGACTCGCGGAGACGCCCCCTCACCCCAGCCCTCTCCCCGCGTTCGGGGAGAGGGAGCGCGCTGCACGGCGCTGGATTGCTTCGCTTCGCTCGCAATGACGGAGTCTGGCGCGCCCAGCCGGTTTCGGCTAAACGCGCCGCAGCATTTTCCTCGCTTTGTGAGCCCATGATCCGTCTCGACAACATCTCCAAGCAAAACGGCCACCAGATCCTCTACATCGAGGCCTCCGCGACGCTGCTGCGCGGCGAGAAGATCGGGCTGGTCGGGCCCAACGGCAGCGGCAAGACCACGCTGTTTCGGATGATCAAGGGCACCGAGACCCCCGACGAGGGCCAGGTCTCGGTCGATCGCGGCCTGACCATCGGCTATTTCAGCCAGGACGTCGGCGAGATGGCCGGGCGCAGCGCCGTCGCCGAGGTGATGGAGGGCGCCGGGCCGGTCAGCGAGGTCGCCACTGAATTGGCCGAACTCGAACACGCGCTGGCCGATCCCGACAGGGCCGACGAGATGGAGCAGATCCTCGAGCGCTACGGCGAGGTGCAGCACCGCTTCGAGGAACTCGACGGCTACGCGCTGGAGGGCCGCGCCCGCGAGGTGCTGGACGGCCTGTCCTTCACCCAGGAGATGATGGACGGCGACGTCGGCAAACTGTCCGGCGGCTGGAAGATGCGCGTGGCGCTGGCGCGGATTCTGTTGATGCGCCCCGACGTGATGCTGCTCGACGAGCCCAGCAACCATCTCGACATCGAAAGCCTGATCTGGCTCGAACAATTCCTGCGCGGCTTCGAGGGCGCGCTGCTGATGACGTCGCATGACCGCGAGTTCATGAACCGCATCGTCAACAAGATCATCGAGATCGATGCCGGCACGCTGACCAGCTATTCGGGCAATTACGAATTCTACGAACAGCAGCGCGCGCTCGCCGACAAGCAGCAGCAGGCGCAGTTCGAGCGCCAGCAGGCGATGCTGGCCAAGGAAGTCGCCTTCATCGAGCGCTTCAAGGCGCGCGCCTCGCACGCCGCGCAGGTGCAGAGCCGGGTCAAGAAGCTCGACAAGATCGAGAAGGTCGAGCCGCCGCGCCGCCGCCAGACCATCGCGTTCGACTTCCTGCCGGCGCCGCGCTCCGGCGAGGACGTGGTCAGCTTGAAGCGCGTATCCAAGCGCTACGGCAGCCGCGTGATCTATGACGGGCTCGACTTCCAGATCCAGCGCCGCGAGCGCTGGTGCGTGATGGGCATCAACGGCGCCGGCAAGTCGACGCTGTTGAAGCTCGTCACCGGATCGACGCCGCCCGACGACGGCAGCGTCGCGCTCGGCGGCAGCGTCAAGCTCGGCTACTTCGCCCAGCACGCGATGGACCTGATCGACGGCGAACTCACCGTGTTCGCCTCGCTGGAAGAGTGGTTTCCGCAAGCCGGACAAGGCTCATTGCGCGCGCTCGCCGGCTGCTTCGGCTTCTCCGGCGACGACGTCGAGAAGAAGTGCCGGGTGTTGAGCGGCGGCGAGAAGGCGCGGCTGGTGATGGCGAAGATGCTGTACGACCCGCCGAACTTCCTGGTGCTCGACGAGCCGACCAACCATCTCGACATCGCCACCAAGGAAATGCTGATCAAGGCGCTCGCCGAGTACGAGGGCACCATGCTGTTCGTCTCGCACGACCGGCATTTTCTCGGCGCGCTGTCGAACCGCGTACTGGAGCTGACCCCCGACGGCATCCACAAATACGGCGGCGGCTACACGGAATACGTGGCGAGGACGGGCCACGAGGCGCCGGGGCTGCATGGTTAGTCGTCAGCGAGCTGATTAGTTGGGCGCGAGGCGGCGCGTTGGGCACCTCTCCCGCTTGCGGGAGAGGTCGGATCGCGCAGCGATCCGGGTGAGGGCACTCCTCTCCGAGCTTGCTGAGTCAGTGCCTGGGGCGCCCTCACCCCAGCCCTCTCCCGCAAGCGGGAGAGGGGGCGCACTGCGACGAGGGGAGACGCTTACTTCAAACAATCAGCGCCATACGTCCTCAGAACAGCGGCTTCATCTGCGCGACCTTGATCGGCCCCAGCATCACCGCGCCGTCGACGAAGCGCAGCGGGAAGGCGCGGGCGGGGCGGCCTTCGAGGGTGGCCTCCTGGCCGAGCGCGCTGATGCCGGCGGCGACGCCGACATTGGCGTTCTGGCGGACCACGCGGCCGAGGCCGGGAATGGCGCGGTCGAGCGCGCCGAGCACGTTGTTGACGTCGTTCGCACGCACGCCGGGCGCGAGGCGATCGAGCGTGGACTGCGACACGCCTTCTTCCAGCACCTTGTCGATGCCGAGCTTCGGGATCACCTTGTCGAGCCCCGCGACCACCATCTGCAATTCACCGTCGACATTCCCCGTCGGCGTCAGCCCGAGCGCGCCGATCGCGGTCGCGATCATCTCGCCCTGCTGGATGCGGGCCTCCCGAAACTCGATCCTGCCGCCGGCCGCCTGCAACTCACGGAAACGCTCCGGCCACGGCTTCGGCCGGAAATCCTTCAGTCCGCTCAGCACCACGCGCAGATGCGCGTCGAACAGCTCCGCGAGCAGCGGATGCACGTCCTGAATGCTGGCGCCTTCGAAGCGGAAATCCGTCTCGATCCGCGGCTGCCCCGGCGTCGGTCCCTCGACCTGGCGCGCGTGCATCTCGGCCTGGCGGGCGCGGGCGAGCGGCACCTGCGTGGCGCCGTCGACGCGGTCGAGCGCCGGGGCATCGAACACCAGCGCGATACGCTGCGGCGGCCCGGGCAGGCCGGCGACGCTGCTGCGCGCGGTGGCCCAGTTCAGCACCATCGAGGTCGGCTGGCCGCGATCGGCGAAGCTTGCCGGGCCCTTGAATTCGGCGATCAGCAGCCTCGGATCGTAGATCTGCGACACCACCAGGATCTCGGCGAGCTTCGCCGTCACCGGCGTCCGGCTCGCCACCTGCTCGGCGGTCTGCGAGGTCAGCGCGACGCTGGCGTCGGTGCAGCGCACTTCGAGGCGGAACGGGAAGCCCGCGACCGAACGGTCGCCGCAATCATAGACCCGGCCGGCGGCGGCCTCGCGCGCCCGCCATGCGTCGACGATGCGGTCGACCTGCGACGCGGAAATGAACCAGAACAGGCTCCAGCCGATCGCGGCGATCAGCAGCAGCGCCGGCATCAGGAACAGCGGCCACAGCCGGCGGCGGGGGGGCAGCGGGAGGTTTGTCATCGAGCCTACTTAGAGTGTGCGCCTGAAAAGGCAAATCGGGGCAACCCCGGCGGCGGCGCCATGCCGGAACCGCGCAGCGGATCAGCGGCGAAATCGCTGACATCCGCATGGCTCTTGGGGTACAGACGGAATTTGTCATTAGAGCGATAGCCCGCCGTCATGTCCGCCAAGACCCTGTCCGATTCCGAGCTGTCCGACGGCGATTTGTGGGTGTTCGGCTATGGTTCACTGATGTGGAGCCCCGGCTTCACCTTCGTCGAGCAGGTGCCGGCGCGGCTGATCGGCGAGCACCGGGCGCTGTGCGTGTATTCGTTCGTGCATCGCGGCACGCCGGAACAGCCGGGGCTGGTGCTCGGGCTCGACCGCGGCGGCGCCTGCCGCGGCATCGCCTTCCGGGTCGCCGACGAACACCGGATGCAGACGGTGGCGTACTTACGCGAGCGCGAGCAGGTCACCAGCGTGTATCGCGAGGTCAAGCGCTCGGTCTGGCTCGAGGACGACGCGCGACGGCGGATCAGCGCGCTGGCCTATGTGGTCGATCGCGGCCACGCCCAATATGCCGGCCGCCTGACGCCGGCCGAGCAGCTCCGGCTGGTCCGGCAGGGACACGGCCGCTCCGGGGCCAACCGCGACTACGTGCTGTCGACGGTGCATTCGCTCGAAGCCCAGGGCTGCCGCGACCCGCATCTGCACCGCATCGCCGAGGGCCTGCGCGACGAAACGCCGCCGCATCGCTGACCAGCAACCGGCAAGGCGCAACCTCTCCCGCTTGCGGGGGAGGTCGGATCGCGCAAGCGATCCGGGTGGGGGAAGGGCTCTCGGCGAATCGCAAAGACAGTGCTCGGCTCGCCCTCACGCCAGCCCTCTCCCGCAAGCGGGAGAGGGAGCAGTCGGCGGACGACGCAAACTCAGTGCTCGGCGCGCCCTCACCCCGGCCCTCTCCCGCGAGCGGGAGAAGGCTGCGATCAGTTGAACCTGGCTTTACTGATTGCCGATTTCGCGCTTGGCGACTGCCGGGGCGGACGGCTGGGCGTTCGGTGCGCTCGGCACCCGGCCGAACAGCGCTTCCTGCTCCTTGCGGCCGGCTTCGATCAGCCGGTTGCTCGCGGACTCGATCAGTTCGCTGACGGTGTCGATGAATTCCCGTCGCGACAGGCCGACCGGCAGCGGATCGAGAAATTCGACGACGATCGTGCCCGGGTAGCGCATGAACTGGCGGCGCGGCCAGAACAGCCCGGAATTCAGCGCCACCGGCAGACACGGCACGTCGCAGTCGACATAGATCTGCGCGACGCCGGCCTTGTAGTGCGGCGGCGCGCCGACCGCCGTGCGGGTGCCTTCCGGGAAGATGATCAGTTGCCGGCCGCGGTTGACTTCCTCGCTGGCGCGCCGCGCCATCTCCATCAGGATGCGGCCGCCCTTGCGGCGATTGATCGCGATC
Organism: Rhodopseudomonas sp. NSM; assembly: GCF_052445935.1. NCBI lineage: Bacteria > Pseudomonadati > Pseudomonadota > Alphaproteobacteria > Hyphomicrobiales > Nitrobacteraceae > Rhodopseudomonas > Rhodopseudomonas sp. NSM. The sequence continues at coordinate 4,708 of NZ_JBQTCH010000012.1, forward strand.
ATGTCGGCCTTGATCAGAAACCAGCCGAAGAACGGGATCCAGGTCAGCTCGCGCTTCAGGATGTACAGCGGCGCGTCGAAGAACTGCAGCAGCGCGAAGGTCTCCCACATCGACTGATGCTTCGGCGCGACGATCAGCGGGCCTTGCGGAATCTTCTCGAGGCCGCGGAATTCGACCTTGGTATTGCAGACGACACGCATCAGCCAGATGCTGCTGCGGCCCCACAGCTTGGCGACCCCGATCAGCGCCTGGCGCGGCAGCACGAAGGTCGGCACCGCGACCAGAATCCAGAACACCAGCAGCAGATAGAACAGCACGTTGAAAATCAACGAACGGACGAAAATGCTCGTCATCGAAACGATCCGGTCAGTTGGCGAGCGCCGTCGCGGGTTTGTGGGCCACCGACTCGGGCGACTGCTCCGCGGCTTCGGGCACGATGTCGATGCCCAGTCGCGCCAGCCGCACCCGCGCTTCGACGGCGACGTATTTGGCGTATTCGGATAGCAGCAGCCGCAGCGTCGCGCCACTGCTCCACCACGCCTCGTCGCGCCACTTCTCGCCGATCACCGAGAACGGGATCAGCTCGACGTCCGGCATTGCGTGCGACATTTCGGCGATCGCGCGCGGCATGTGGTAATTGGAGGTGACGACGATCAGCGAGCGGAAGCCGCGCTCGTGCGCCCAGCGCCTTGTTTCGGCGGCGTTGCTGCGGGTATTGACCGCCGAGCGGTCGAGATCGACGCAGCAGCCGAGCCAGTCCTTGCTGTCCGGCACCGAGCGCGAGATGTCGCTGGCGCCGTTGGTCCGGTGCACGCCGGAGATCAGCAGTCGCTTGCCGTAGCCGGAGGCGAGCAGCTCGACGGCGTCCGACACCCGCGACGAGCCGCCGGTCAGCACCACGATGCCGTCCGCGGCGCGGGCCGGCCTGGCCTCCTCGACCCGCAACTGCAGCAGGAAGGCGACGAAGCCCCCGACCCCGAGCACGCCGAGCCCGAGCACGGCCGCGAAGGCCGCGCGCAGCAGCCCGAACCGGCGAATCGGTCTGGCCTGGCGCTGGTCGGGCGGAAACTGGGCAGAGCGCGGATCCATCGGATGCCGATATACCTCGATTGCGGGCCGCCGGTGCGGCTTCTTTCGGCGGACCTCGCTGGGCGAAAGACGACCGGACTCTAGTGCGTTTTCAGGCGAAAGGGAGTCCGGCGGGCGTCCGAATTGGGTCCGGCCGGCCGCGGCTGTGGCGGCGGCGTCAATCGATCGCATTCAGCGTGCTGAACAGCGTGCGGCGCGACGCCAGCGCGGTGATCGCCGCGATCAGCGCCGCCTGCCCCGCCAGCGCCAGATAGCCCGTGGGGCGCAGCGAGAAGGTTCCGAGCAGCGCCGCGAACTGGTCGCCGACCGGCGTGCCGGAGAACCAGGTCGCGACCGATTCTGAGAAGCCGAACACGAACACCGCCGCGCCGCCGCCGATCAGCCCGCCCTGCAGGCCGAGCATCAGGAAGTGACGGAAGAAGCGGTCGGCGATGAAGCGGTCGCTGGCGCCGACGAAATGCAGCACCTCGACGATCGGCTTGTTGGCCGCCATCGCGCCGCGGGTCGCGAACGACACCGAGATGATGGTGGCGACGATCACCAGCGCCAGCACGCCGATGCCGGCGAACACCGTGGCGCCGGTCATCGAGCGCATCCGCTCGATCCAGGCGCGGTGATCGTCGACGGTGGCGCCCGGCGCCGCCTGAGCGATGCGGCCGCGCAGACCGGCGAGATCGAGCGCGGTGCCCGGCGCGATCCGCGCCACGATCACCCGCGGCACCGGCAGATCGTCGAGCGACAGCCCGGTGCCGAGCCACGGCTCCAGCAGTTTGGCGGATTCTTCCTTCGTGAACGGTCGCACCTCGACGATGCCGGGCTGGTTGCGCACCACCTCGGCGACGGTGGCGACGTCGCGCTCCAGGCTGCGGCCCTGCACCGAGCGGACCTGAACGGTGATCTCGCTGGATACGTCGGACTGCCATTCCGCCGCCGATGCGCTGACCAGCAGCACGACGCCGGTGGTCATCGAGGCGAGGAACGTCATGATCGCCACCACGGCGACCAAGGCGCGGCCGGCGATCGAGGCCCGCGGCACGATCGGCGACTGGTTGCGCGCCCGCGCCGGCACCTGCGGGCGCTCGTCGCCGAGATCGACCAATACGTCGCGCGGATCGCCCTGTCGCGGTTGCCTATTCATAGATGTGCAGCCGCCCCTGATGCAGAACCATGCGGCGCGCCTCGTACTGATCCATCAGGTTGATGTCATGAGTCGCGATCACCACCGCGGTGCCGGATTTGTTGAGTTCGATGAACAGCCGCAGCAGGCGGCGGCCCAATGTCGGATCGACGTTACCCGTGGGCTCGTCGGCCAGCAGCAATTGCGGCCGGCCGATCACCGCGCGGGCGATCGCGGCGCGCTGCTTCTCGCCGCCGGACAGCACCGGCGGCAGCGCATCCATCCGCTCGCCGAGCCCGACCCATTTCAGGAGATCGATGACCTCCTTGCGATAGCTGGATTCGTCGCGGCCGGTGACGCGGAACGGCAGCGCGACGTTCTCGTAGGTGGTCATGTGGTCGAGCAGGCGGAAGTCCTGCAGCACGATGCCGATCCGCTGCCGCAGCGCCGAGACCTCGTCCTTGGTCAACAGCGAGACGTCGTTGCCGAACAGATTGACCAGCCCGCGGGTCGGACGCAGCGACAGGAACAACAGCCGCAGCAGCGAGGTCTTGCCCGCGCCCGAGGGGCCGGTCAGGAACTGGAAGGAATGCGCCGGGATCGCGAAATTGAGATCGCGCAGGATCTCCGGACCGAGCCCATAGCGCAGGCCGACATTTTCGAAGCGGACCAAATTCAGCTCCGATCGCGATCGGCGCAGCGGGAAAGGGCACGCCACGCCAAATGCCCGTGCCTCGGTTGTGGGGCGGTTATGGTTTCCGGTTCGTTAACGGACGCCGGCTAGGATCGGGCGAGGACCATAGCCAGCGATTCGTCATGCATATCGTCTGCCCCCATTGTACGACATCCTATGCGATCAATCCGGCAAAACTGGGTGACACCGGCCGGACCGTGCGCTGCTCCCGCTGCAAGGAAGTCTGGCTGGCGCGTCCGGAGGACGTGATCCAGAGCGAGGCGCGCGTCGCGGCGATGACGGCCGAGGACAAGCAGCCGACCGACGATCTCGCCGCCGACGCCGGCTGGGGTCTGACCGACGACGACCAGGACACGCCGGTCGTCGACAGCCCGCCGATCGCGGCCGAACTGCCGACGGTCGAGGATCGCACGCCGCCCGAACCGGAGCCCGATGCAGATGCGGAGGCCCTGCCGCGAGCGGGCCGCAAGCGCAGCAAACGCTCGTTCGGATCCCGCCGCCCGAAAGGGCTGAAGGCGCGGCTCACGCCGCTCAGACAGGACCCGGTCGGCACGATCAAATCGGTGTTGACCGCCTCGACCGCCTGCGCCGCGTTCGGCGCGCTGGCGCTGGGGCTGCTGATCTGGCGCACCGACGTGGTGCGGCTGATGCCGCAGACCGGGGCATTCTACCGACTGGTCGGCTTCGAGGTGAATCTGCGCTCGCTGGCGATCAAGGACGTCAAGATCAGCCGCGAGACGGTGGAGTCCAAGCCGGTGCTGGTGATCGAAGGCATGATCATGGGGCTCGGCCGCAAGCCGGCGGATCTGCCGCGGCTGCGCTTCGTGGTCCGCGACGAGCGCGGCACCGAGATCTACGCCTGGAACGCGGTGCTGGAGCAGACCGTGCTGCGGCCCGGCGAACAGGCCTGGTTCCGGTCGCGGCTGGCGTCGCCGCCCGCCGAAGCCCGCTTCATCGACGTGCGCTTCTTCAACCGGCGCGATCTCATGACAGGCGGCGCATGATGGCGCGAATCCTGATCGCCGACGACGAGGAATCGATGCGCCTGCTGGTGGCGCGCGCCATCGGCATGGACGGCCACGAGACCGTCACCGCCCAGGACGGCAGCGAGGCGCTGGAAATCCTGATCGAGAACGCCGGCCGGTTCGACCTGCTGCTGACCGACATCAAGATGCCGATCATGGACGGCATCGCGCTGGCGCTGGCGGCGGCGCGCGATTTCCCCGACCTCACCATCCTGCTGATGACCGGCTTCGCCGATCAGCGCGAACGCGCCTCCGGGCTCGACGCCCTGATCCACGACGTCATCACCAAGCCGTTCTCGGTGGCCGATATCCGCAACGCGGTGGCCGACGCGCTGGCGGCGAAGAAGACCGGCTGATCGCCAGCGCCGGACCGCAGCGCGCCCCCTCTCCCGCTTGCGGGAGAGGGGGGGGTGAGGGCGCCCCAGGCAGAGAGTCAGCGACTCGCGGAGCGGAGTGCCCTCACCCGGATCGCTGCGCGATCCGACCTCTCCCGCAGGCGGGAGAGGTTGCGCCATGCTCGGCGTTAGCTAATCGCCCTAGTAATCCTTCAGCAGCCGCTCGATGTAATCGAGTTCGATCTGCGGCCGCGCCGAATCGCCGAGGCGGCGGCGCAGCTCTTCTAGGATGCGGCGGACGCGCTGGACGTCGATCTCGCCGGGAATCTTCACCGTGAGATCGTCGCCGAATTCGCGGCCGCGCAACGGCCGGCCGAGCGGATCGGTGTTGGCGCCGCTGCTCTGCTGGCGGCCGGGACGGTTGCCCTGGCCTTCGCCCTGGCCTTCGCCCTGCTGCATCGCCTCGGCGAGCTTCTGCGCGCCCTTGCGCAGCGCGTCGAGCGCGCGGCCCTGCGAGTCGACGGCGCCGCTGGCATTGCCTTCGCCGAGCCGGCCTTCGGCGTCGCCCATCGCCGACTCCGCCTGACCGAGACCACCCTCGCCCTGCTCGCCCTGTTCGCCTTGCTGACCCTGGCCCTGCTCGCCCTGCTGGCCGCGCGGGCTCTGACCGAGCCCCCGCTTGGCGAGCTCCTGCTGCAATTTGCGCAACCGCTCCTGCAGGTTCTGCTGATCCTGCTGCAGGTCGCCGAGGCTCTGCTCGCCGTTCTGGCCGCGCATCCGGTCGCGGCGCTGATCCTGGCCTTCCTTGAAGGTCTTGTCGCGCAACTGCTGCTGCTTGCGGATCATGTCGCCGAGTTCGTTCATCGACTGCTGCAGATCGTCGTCGCCGCCCTGGCCGGGCTGCGCCATCTGCAGATTCTCGAGCATCTGGGCGAGCTGTTCGAGCAATTGCCTGGCGGCATCCTTGTCGCCGGAGCGCGACAGCCGCTCCATCCGCTCGATCATGTTGTTGAGGTCCTGCTGCCGCATCACCTTGGTGTTCGGATCGAGCGGGCGGGCGAGCTGCTGCGGATTGTTCTTCATCTGCTCGGCGAGCTGGCGCATGAAATTGTCGAGCGCGGCGCGCAGGTTCTCGGTGAGCTTCTTGATCTCCTCGTCGGAGGCGCCGCGTTCCAGCGCCTGCTTCAACGCGTCCTGCGCGGCGCGCAATGCCTTCTCGACGTCGGACGTATCGCCGTCCTCGATCGCCAGCGCGAGCGACCACATGCTGGCGACCACCTCGCGCAGCGCGTCGTCGGTGCGGGCGCGTTCGAGCTGGTCGGCTACGGTGTAGAGGCCGAGATACTGGCCGGCGTCCGGCGTGAACGCTTCCGGCGCGATCATCAGCGCGTCGATCGCGGTGTAGACCTGCGCGTTCCTGGTGGCATCGAGCGCCAGGATGCGGCGCTGCTCGATCAGCGCGCGCGCCAGCGGCTTGGTGAACAGCCGCTCCGGCAGCCGCATCTTGTGCGGCTCGCTGCGGCCTTCATTGCCGGCCTCGTCCTTCGCGGTCAGCGTCAGCGTCACTTCGGCGCCCGCATAGGGATCCTCGCTGAGATCCTTCACGGTCTGGCCTACGCCGGCGCGGGTCCGCGCATTCGGCAGCATCAGTGCGAATTCCGGCGGCTCGTACAACGGCCGCGGCGTGTCGCTGCTCTGCTCGGCCGTCGATGGCGCCTTGCTGATCAGCGCGTGCGCTTCGGTGACGCCGTAATCGTCCTCGAGCTTGTAGGACAATTGCAGCGAGCCGCGCGCCTGCCGCTCCGGCTCCTTGGCCAGAGCGATCGACGGCGGATGATCGGCCGTCACTTTGAACGCCCATTGCGGCTGGCCGGACGGGGCGCGGACATGCGCGGTGCCGTCGCCGGTGATCTTGAAATGCCGCTCGCTGGTGCCCGTCGGCGCCTCGCCCTCGGGCTTCGACTCGGCGATGCCACCCGTCACCGCGACGTCGAGATCGCCGCCGCTGGAACGCACCAGCAGGGTCGAACCGGCCGGCACCGGCAGCGCGGCCTGGTTCTGCGCGGCGAGGTCCCTGTTGGCGGCCGACAGGATGATCGGCGGCTTGTTGGTGTAGACCGGTGGCGTCACCCAGGCGTCGACCCGGACGTTCGGCGCGGCCAGCGCGCCGTTCCAGTCGAATGCCGCGGCGACGCGCGAGGTCCGTTCCTCGCCGGCGGCAATGAAGGTGGCGACCAGCAGCACCGCGACCAAGGCGCGCAGCGCCCATGGATCGTGCTTCGCCAGCCGCGGCGCCGGCAGCCCGGCGCGAATCCCCTGCAGCGCCGCCAGCGTGCGCTCGCGCTGCGCCCGCCACAGCGCCTGCGCCACCGGATCGCTCGACGCCAGCGTATCGGTCAGCGCGGTCGCGGGGCGATGCTTGAGCCCGGTGTTGCGATCGAGCCGGGACAGCGCCTCGTCGCGGCTCGGCCAGCGGAACCTGATGACCGGATAAAGCGCAGCAAGCGCCAGCGCCGCAAACAGAACCAGGCCGACGATGCGCCCGGTGAACGGCAGCGCCAGCCACAGCCCGGCCCAGGACGCCGCCAGGAACAGGCCGACGACGCTCAGCAGCCGGACCAGCAGCGGCCAGCTCCGCTCCCAGGCGATCGCGATCGTTGCGCGCTGCAGCGCCGTGGCCAGCCGCAGCCGCGCGGTCGCGTCTGGATCGCGCGGGGGCTGCGAAGGGTCGGGACTGCGTCCGCTCAACTATCTCTCCGGGTTGAAACCAGAACAGCCTACCACGACGGCGGCAACGAGGCACCTCGGAGCGTCGCGGCTGGCCCGGCCTGACCTCACACGAATGCGTGACGGCGCCGGCGGCAATCCGTAACGTCCGCGCCATTGCAACAAGAGGACCCACGATGGACAAGACGACGCACGACAAGGGGCTCGAGATCCGCAAGGCGGTGCTGGGCGAAGCCTATGTCGAAAACGCGCTGAAGAACGCCGACGACTTCAACAAGCCGTTCCAGGAAATGGTCACCGAATATTGCTGGGGCGCGATCTGGGGCCGCGAGGAACTGCCGCGCAAGACCCGCAGCATGCTCAATCTGGCGATGATCGCGATCCTGAACCGGCCGCACGAACTGCGCGTGCACATCAAGGGCGCGCTGACCAACGGCGTCAGCCGCGACGAGATCCGCGAGATCTTCATGCAGGTCGCCTGCTACGCGGGGGTCCCCGCGGGCGTCGACAGCTTCCGCATCGCCCGCGAGGTGTTCGCGGAGGTCGACAAGGGCTGACGCGCCGCAGCGCCGCGCTACAACATCCGCGGCAGCACGTCGGCCTTCGGATTGGCGTCGAAGAAGCGGTGCTTCAGCGCGCCGAGTACGTGGAGGCCGACCAGCGCCAGCAGCGTATAGGCCAGCGTCTTGTGCAGGAACTGGAAGATCCGGAACCAGGAATCGTTCTTCGGCAGCAACTCGGGAAGGTGAATGCCGAAGAACGTCACGCCGTCGCTCTGCGTGAAGCTGCTGGACATCGCATAGCCCATCAGCGGCACGATCAGCAGCAGCGCGTAGATCGCCACATGCACGACATGCGAAAGCACGCGCTCGTGCGCCGGCAGTTCGGCCGGCCCCGGCAGGCGCGACATCGCCCGGATGCCGAGCTGCACCAGCACGACGAGGAAGACCAGCACGCCGAAGGATTTGTGCAGCGGATAGAGCTGCTCGAATTTCGCGGCGGTCTCGTCGTCGAGCGACGTCATCGTCCAGCCCGCCGCGATCAATCCGAGGATCAGCAGCGCGCGCAGCCAGTGCAGGATGCGGAGCGTCGCGGGATATTTGTCCACGACATCGTCGTGCGCGGCCTGGCTCATGTCCCGATTGTCCTGGATCGACGTGGATGCGGGCGCGGGCCCGGCCGGCGATGGCGGCAGCGGTGTTGAGCGGTCCGCTGATGGCGAATGTAAGGCTCGCGCATGACGTGCAGCCGCATCGGTCCCGCTTTGCGGTACCGTGAACCGACCAGCCGCCGCCGGCGCGCCGCGTTAAGGTTGATCGGTTAGGTTAAGCGGCGGTTTGCATTGCTGCGGCGCGGCGGATCGATACGGTCACCGCGTCGCGCGAACTGGCCGGCGACGCCGCAATCCCGGCCACGATTGCAATGCGCGATCCGGGACCGCCAGCTTTTGTTCACCGCGTTCTGGCGGTCCCACCCCTTGCTTCCAGCATCAGCGAAGGGGAAGGCCGCGCCTCACAGCCACGGCGCCGGCCGGTCCAGCGCGATCAGTTGCTCGACCTCGATGCGCGGGCGAACCACCGCGTACTGATCGTCCTTGACCAGCACTTCGGGCACCAGCGCGCGGGTGTTGTAGGTACACGCCTGCACCGCGCCATAGGCGCCCGCCGTCATGATGGCGATCAGGTCGCCGGATTTCAATTCCGGCAGCTGGCGGTCGAGCGCCAGGTAATCGCCGGTCTCGCAGACCGGGCCGACGACGTCGGCGGTGATCGTCTTGCTTCCCGGCGCGGGTTCGAAGACCGGCAGGATCTCGTGATAGGCCTCGTACAGCGTCGGCCGGATCAGATCGTTCATCGCCGCATCGATGATCACGAAGGTCTTGCCGTCGCCGTGCTTCACATAGATCACCTGCGCGACCAGGATGCCGGCATTGCCGACGATCATCCGGCCGGGCTCGAACAGCAGCGCGCAGCCGAGATTGTGGGTGACGCGCTTGACCATCTGCGCATAGGCGAACGGCTCCGGCGGCGCGTCACGATCCTCGTAGTAAGGAATGCCGAGGCCGCCGCCGAAATCGACGTGACTGATCGTGTGACCATCGCTGCGCAACTGGTGCACGAATTCGGCGACGAGGCGGAACGCGGCTTCCATCGGCGCCAGATCGATGATCTGGCTGCCGATATGGACGTCGACGCCGCTGATCTGAATGCCGGGTAGCTTCGCCGCGCGGGCATAGACGTCGCGGGCGTGCGCCAGCGGAATGCCGAACTTGTTCTCCGACTTGCCGGTCGAGATCTTGGCGTGGGTGCCGGAGTCCACATCCGGATTGACCCGGATCGAAATCCGCGCAATGCGGCCGGTCTCGACCGCGAGCCGCGACAGCAGTTCGAGTTCGGGCTCGGATTCGACGTTGAGGCATTTGATGTCGTGCGCCAGCGCGGCGCGTAGTTCGGCTTCGGTCTTGCCGACGCCGGAGAACACGATCTTGCTCGCCGGGATGCCGGCGGCCAGCGCGCGCTGCAATTCACCGCCGGAGACCACATCGGCGCCGGCGCCGAGCTTGGCCAGCGTGCGCAGCACCGACTGGTTGGAATTGGCCTTCATCGCGTAGCACACCAGCGCGTCGGTGCCGGCGAAGGCCTCGCTGAACACGCGGTAGTGCCGCTCCAGCGTCGCGGTGGAGTAGCAATAGAACGGGGTGCCGACCGCACGCGCGATCGAGGCGAGGCCGACGCCTTCGGCATGGAGGGCGCCGTCGCGGTAGTCGAAATGACGCATCGCGGATCAGTCCAGCAGCGGGTCGAGGATGATGCGCTTCTTCTGGCCCTTGGCGGCGACCGGCGGCGCGTTGGTGCCGTAGGACGAATCGAACACGTCGCCCTTCGCGGCCGGTGCGGAGGAAGGCGCGGACGACGACGTCTCGGCGGCGCCGGACGGCAGGTCCAGCCCGCCTTTGCGGCCGCAGCCCGCGAGGGCCAGCGTCGCCACGGCAATCACAACAAGCGCCCATCGCGATGGGCCGGCAGTGCGGTTCACGTCGAAATCCCCAATTGCGGCCGTATCCTACAGAGATTGCCGCGGTCTGGCGAGACCCGGCGCCGCAGAGAATTATTCCGCGGCTTCCCGGTTCAGCCCAATTTTCGCTCTTTTTCCAGTCGCTTGAGCCAGGCCTTGGCCTGGGCGCGGACGTTCTTCGGCGCCGTGCCGCCGTAAGAGGTGCGGCTCTTCACCGAGGATTCGACGCTGAGAACGGCCAGCGCATCCCTCGTGATGCGCTTTTCCACCGCCTGCATCTCGGCGAGCGGGAGTTCGTGCAGCGCCAGGCCCTGCTTGGCGGCGAGGCCGACGATCCGGCCGGTGACGTGGTGCGCGTCGCGGAACGGCATTTTCAGCGTCCGCACCAGCCAGTCGGCGAGGTCCGTCGCGGTGGCGTAGCCCTCGCCGGCCGCCGCGCGCATCCGGTCGTGCTCCGGCACGAGGTCGCGGACCATGCCGGTCATCGCCCGGATCGCCAGCGACAGCGCCGCGAAGCCCTCCATCGCGCCCTGTTTGTCTTCCTGCATGTCCTTTTGGTAAGCGAGCGGCAGGCCCTTCATCACGATCAACAGGCCGTTGAGCGCGCCGATCACCCGGCCGGTCTTGGCGCGGACCAGCTCGGCGGCGTCCGGATTGCGCTTCTGCGGCATGATCGAGGAGCCGGTGGTGAACTTGTCCGACAGCCGGATCAGGCCGACCAGCGGCGAGGTCCAGATCACGATCTCCTCGGCGAATCGCGACAGATGCACCGCGCAGATCGACGCCGCCGACAGCGTCTCCAGCACGAAATCGCGGTCCGACACCGCATCCAGCGAATTCGCCATCGGCCGGTCGAAGCCGAGCTTCTGCGCGGTGGCGTGGCGGTCGATCGGGAACGAGGTGCCGGCCAGGGCCGCGGCGCCGAGCGGGCTTTCGTTGAGCCGCTTGCGGGCATCCTGGAAACGGCCGCGATCCCGCGCCGCCATCTCCACATAGGCCATCAGATGGTGGCCGAAAGTCACCGGCTGGGCGGTCTGCAGATGGGTGAAGCCCGGCATCACGGTGTCGGCCTGCTCCAGCGCCCGCTCCGCCAGCGCGAATTGAAACGCCGCCAGCGCCGCATCGGTCTCGTCGAGCACGTCGCGAACGTAGAGCCGGAAATCGGTCGCGACCTGGTCGTTGCGAGAGCGCGCGGTGTGCAGCCGTCCGGCGGCGGGGCCGATCAGCTCGGCGAGCCGGCTCTCGACGTTCATATGGATATCTTCGAGCGCGCGCTTGAAGGTGAATTTACCGGCGCCGATCTCTGACAGAATCGTGTCTAGACCCTTGCCGATATTTTTCGCATCGTTCGCGGTGATGATGCCCTGCGCGGCGAGCATGGCGGCATGGGCCTTGGACGCCGCGATGTCCTGGGCGTAAAGGTGCCGATCGACGTCGATCGAGACGTTGATCTCTTCCATGATCGCGTCGGGGCGATCCGTGAACCGGCCGCCCCACATCTTGTTGCTCATCTTTCGCCGCTCACTGTCCGCCGCTCACGATCATGCTCGCCTCTGAATCTTTCGAACCACACGTGACCGCCTGCGAGCCCGCGGCGCGTCCCTGTCCCGAGTGCCGATGACCGAGACCCAGCCCTCTTCCACCCCGCCGCGCCGCGCCGGCCGCCGCACCATCATTCTGGCCGCGATCGCCGTGCTCGTCGTCGCCGGAGCAGCGGGGGTATACGGGATCGGCGGGCTGCAGCGCAATGCAGGCGATCCCACCTGCCGGCCGGCGGTGGCGCTGGCGCAACAGCTCAAGCCGCTGGCGCGCGGCGAGGTCGCGGCGGTGACGATGGCGTCGGCGCCGCTGAAGCTGCCCGACCTCGCTTTCCAGGACGGCGCCGGCCAGCCCAAGAAACTGTCCGACTTCCGCGGCAAGACCCTGCTGGTGAACCTGTGGGCGACCTGGTGCGTGCCCTGCCGCAAGGAAATGCCCGCGCTCGACAATCTGCAGGCCAAGCTCGGCAGCAAGGATTTCGAGGTGGTGGCGATCAATATCGACACCCGCGACCCGGCCAAGCCGAAGAAGTTTCTCGACGACGAGAAGCTGACCCGGCTGAGCTACTTCACCGACGCCTCGGCCCGGGTGTTCCAGGACCTCAAGAGCGTCGGCCGCGCGCTGGGGATGCCGACCTCGGTGCTGGTCGACGGTCAGGGCTGCGAGATCGCCACCATCGCCGGCCCCGCCGAATGGGACAGCGCCGACGCGCTGGCGCTGGTCAAGGGCGCGCTGCCGAAATAGCCGCCGCGACAAAAGGACCCGGCGCCGGGTTGTCGGACAGTTCTCGCTTCGATCGTCCTGCGACCGGCCCCATGCTGCTGCGGACGCAGACAGATCGGGGAGGAGAACGGATGTCCTATGTCGACGGGTTCGTCGTGCCGGTGCCGAAAGCCAAGCTGGCGGACTACACCAAGCTGGCGCGCAAGGCCGAGAAGGTGTTTCGCGAACATGGCGCGATCGACTATCGCGAGTGGGTCGCCGACGACGTGTCGCCGGGAAAGACGACGTCGTTTCCGCGCAGCGTGAAGCTGAAGCCGGACGAGATCGTGGTGTTTTCCTACATCGTCTACAAATCGCGCAAGCAGCGCGACCGGGTGATGGCGAAAGCCATGCAGGACCCGCGGCTCGACATGGACCACGCGACGATGCCGTTCGACACCAAGCGGATGTTCTTCGGCGGCTTCAAGAAGCTGGTGTAGCGGTCGGCCGGCGGATCAGGCGGTGACGTTGAGATTGCCGCCGACGCCGGCGCCGACATTGGCGAGCGAGGGCGAACCGCCCTGCCCGATGCCGAGCAGCGTCTGCACCGTGTCGCGCTCCATGCGCGCGTTCGACGCCTGGATCGTCGTCGCGATCTGCATCTGCGTGCTGCTGGCCTGCATGCCGAGCGCGGCGGTGATCATGCTCATGTCCATGGCCGGACTCTAACAGGAAAGCGTTAACAGTCTTTAGCGTCGGCGCGTGCACGCGATCAGCGGGGCGGCACCGCATCCGCTACCGCCTTGTCTGCTCGTCTCTGAGGTGGAGCGCAAAACCATTTGCGCCGGGCCCGCCCAACCCGGGGCGCAGCTCCATGCTGGGGATCAGGTAATCGCCGCCGTTCTGGCGTCGGTAGGGAATCGGCGGGGTGGTCGCGAGCGTGCGCATCCGCTCGCGCAGATGCTCGGCCGCGGCCTCGAATCCGGCCTGGTCGAGACGGCCCGCCTGATACACGACGAACGGCGGCAGCACGTCGTAGCCCGGATAGAACAGAATGCCGTGATGGATCGGAAACAGCAGGTCGTCGATCGGCCCGTTGACGCCGCGGGCGCCGTAGTGCTGCTCCCAACCGCCGATGGTCACCATCAGCATCGCGCGCTTGCCGGCCAGAACGCCTTCGCCGTAGCGATTGCCCCACCGCTTGTCGCTGTGCTCGCCGACCCCATAGGCGAAGCCGCAGGCGAACACCCGCTCGACCCAGCCTTTCAGAATTGCCGGCATGCTGAACCACCACAGCGGAAATTGCAGGATCAGGACGTCCGCCCAGAGCAGCTTGTCGATCTCGGCGCGGACGTCCGGCGTCAGCGCGCCGGCGTCGAACGCCGCCTTGGAGGCGGCGGTCGGCAGCAGCCGCTCCTCGGAGGCCAGTCCCGGAAAGTCCGAGCGGTCGACCGCGGGCTTCCAGTTCTGGGCATAGAGATCGGACACCTGCACCTCGTGGCCCTGGCGACGAAGCTCCGCGACCGCGACGTCGCGCAAGGCGCCGTTCAATGAGCGCGGCTCGGGATGGGCGAACACCAGAAGGATTTTCACGGCAGGGCTCCCTGAATGATGACCAGGGCCTTCGGGTAGACCGGCAGCAACTATTCCGGTAGACGTCGAAATTCGATATGATTGTTCTGAAAAATGGATAAATCGGCCGTCACGATCGAACGGATCCGGACCTTCGTGCGCATCGCCGAGCGGGGAAGCCTGTCGGCGGTCGCCCGCGACCTGAACGTCGGCCAATCCACCGTGACTCGGCAGTTGCAGGAGCTCGAAGCCGCGATCGGAGCGCCGCTGCTGAGCCGCACCACGCGCCGGGTGACGCTGACCGACGAAGGCAGCCGCTATTACGCCCGCAGCGTCCAGATCCTGCGGCTGCTCGAGCAGGCGGGCGACGAAGCACTCGGCGCTTCGGGAGCCCCCGCCGGCACGATCCGGATCTCCTGCACGGCGTCGTTCGGCGTTCTGCATGCGAGCCGACTGATCTTCGCGTTTCAGGATCGCTATCCGGAGATCGGGGTCGACTTCGGTCTCACCGATCAGCGCGTCGATCTGGTCCGCGAGGGCGTCGATTTGGCGATCCGGCTGGCGCCGCTCACCGACAGCTCGCTGAAATTGCGCACGCTCGGCCACAGCCAGCGCCTGCTGGTGGCCTCCCCGGACTATCTGTCAGCCCACGGCAGACTCACGACGCCGCAGGATCTGTCCCGTCATCAGGGCATCCGCATGATGAACGTCGCGGGCAGCGACATGCTGATCCTGCAGGGGCCGGATCAGCAGACCCACCGGGTGCCGTTCGGCGGCAGGCTCAGAGTCGATCATGGACTCGCCGCCCGCGAAGCGATGATCGCCGGGCGCGGCATTGCGGCCACCCATCGCTGGCTGGTCGACGACCTGTTGGCCGCAGGCCGCCTCGAAGTCCTCCTGCCGGAGTATCGACTGGCAGCGGTGCCGCTCAACTTGCTGATCGTGCCGGAGCGCGCGGGCATCGCGCGCGTCCGGTTGCTGATCGACTTTCTCGTCGAGCAGATCGGGAGTGTGCCGGGAATCGAGCGCGGCGCTCAGCGCGTCGGGACCGGCTTGTCGCCGCGATAGTCGTAGAAACCGCGCTGGGTCTTGCGGCCGAGCCAGCCGGCTTCGACGTATTTCACCAGCAGCGGACAGGGCCGGTACTTGGAGTCGGCCAGGCCCTCGTGCAGCACCTGCATGATCGACAGGCAGGTATCGAGGCCGATGAAATCCGCCAGTTCCAGCGGCCCCATCGGATGATGCGCGCCGAGCTTCATCGCCATGTCGATGGCTTCGACATTGCCGACGCCTTCGTACAGCGTGTAGATCGCCTCGTTGATCATCGGCAGCAGGATGCGGTTGACGATGAAGGCCGGGAAATCCTCCGACACCGCGATCTGCTTGCCGAGCCTGGTGACGAAGGCTTTCGACGTCTCGAAGGTCGCGTCGTCGGTGGCGATGCCGCGGATCAGCTCCACCAGCTCCATCACCGGCACCGGATTCATGAAATGAATGCCGATGAAGCGCTCCGGCCGGTCGGTCGAGGCGGCGAGCCGCGTGATCGAGATCGACGAGGTGTTGGAGGCGACGATCGCCTCCGGCTTCAGCGTGGCGCAGAGATCGTGGAAGATCTTGCGCTTGACCTCTTCCTTCTCGACCGCGGTCTCGATCACCAGATCGCAATCGGCAAGTCCCTCGAGCTTTTCGGTGGCGGTGATGTTGGCGAGCGCCTTCTTGCGGGCGTCCTCGGTGATGACCTTCTTGGCGAGCTGGCGCGACAGATTGCCGTTGATGGTGGCCATCGCCGATTTCAGCCGGTCGGCCGAGACGTCGTTCAGCACCACCGCGAAGCCGCCGAGTGCGGCGACATGCGCGATGCCATTGCCCATCTGACCCGAGCCGATTACGCCGACCTTCTTGATTGCTGCCGCCATCTCGTCATCTCGTTGGGAGTCCGGCCGCGCGATGCGCCGGCCGGTCAGTCTCGCATATTTCCGCGCCGAAGTCCGTTGCACCGGCGCGGGCGACCGTATCACGGCAAAAATGAAAGCTTTGGCAACGGACCCGGCCGCGGCCGGGTCCGTCCGCAAGCCGCAGCTTACTTGCCGAGCTTGCCCAGTTCCTCGGTCAGTTCCGGCACCGCCTGATAGAGGTCGGCGACCAGACCGTAATCGGCGACCTGGAAGATCGGCGCGTCTTCGTCCTTGTTGATCGCGACGATCACCTTGGAGTCCTTCATGCCGGCGAGATGCTGGATCGCACCGGAAATGCCGATCGCGATGTACAGCTCCGGCGCCACCACCTTGCCGGTCTGGCCGACCTGCCAGTCGTTCGGCGCGTAGCCGGCATCGACCGCGGCGCGCGAGGCGCCGACGCCGGCGCCGAGCTTGTCGGCGAGCGGCTCGATGTATTTGGTGAAGTTCTCGCGGCTCTGCATCGCGCGGCCGCCGGAGACGATGATCTTGGCCGAGGCCAGTTCCGGACGATCGCTCTTGGCGACTTCCTCGCCGACGAAGCTCGACAGAGCCGGATCGGCCGCCGCCGCGACGGTCTCGATCGCGGCGCTGCCGCCCTCGCCGGTGGCCTGGAAGGTCGAGGTGCGGACGGTGATCACCTTCTTGGCGTCCTTCGACTTCACGGTCTGGATCGCGTTGCCGGCATAGATCGGCCGCTCGAACGTGTCGGGCGCCACCACCTTGATGATTTCCGACACCTGCATCACGTCGAGCAGAGCGGCGACGCGCGGCATCACGTTCTTGAAGCGCGAGGTCGCGGGCGCGACGATCGCGTCGTAGTTCGGCGCCAGCGACACCACCAGCGCGGCCAGCGGCTCGGCGAGGTCGTGCTCGTACAGCGGCGCATCGGCCAGCAGCACCTTGGCGACGCCCTGCAGCTTGGCGGCGGCTTCGGCGGCGGCCTTGGTGCCCTCGCCGCCACCGGCGACCAGGACGTGAACCTCGGCGCCGAGCGCGGTGGCCGCGGTCAGCGCCTTGTTGGTGGCGTCCTTGAGCTGGGCGTGGTCGTGTTCGGCAATCAGCAGCGTGGCCATCAGATAACACCCGCTTCGTTCTTGAGTTTGGAGACCAGTTCGGCGACGTCCTTGACCTTGACGCCGGCCTTGCGGCCGCTCGGCTCGACGGTCTTGAGGACTTCCAGGCGCGGCGTGAGGTCGACGCCGTACTGGTCCGCGGTCTTCTCTGCGATCGGCTTCTTCTTCGCCTTCATGATGTTGGGCAGGCTGGCGTAGCGCGGCTCGTTCAGCCGCAGGTCGGTGGTGACGATCGCCGGGCCCTTCAGCTTCACGGTCTGCGAGCCGCCGTCGACTTCGCGCGACACCTGGAAGTCGGAACCGTCGACCTCGAGCTTGGAGGCGAAGGTGGCCTGCGACCAGCCGAGCAGCGCGGCCAGCATCTGGCCGGTCTGGTTGGAGTCGTCGTCGATCGCCTGCTTGCCGAGAATGATCAGGCCGGGCTGCTCCTCGTCGGCGATCGCCTTCAGGATCTTGGCCACCGCCAGCGGCTCGACGCTGCCCTCGACCTTGACCAGGATGCCGCGGTCGGCGCCCATCGCGAGCCCGGTGCGCAGCGTTTCCGAAGCCTGCGCCGGTCCGATCGACACCACCACGATTTCGGTCGCCTTGCCGGCCTCTTTCAGGCGCAGGGCTTCCTCGACCGCGATCTCGTCGAAGGGATTCATCGACATCTTGACGTTGGCGAGCTCAACGCCAGATCCGTCGCTCTTGACCCTGATCTTTACGTTGTAGTCGACCACCCGCTTGACCGGCACCAGAACCTTCATCGATCCTCTTTCGTGTTGCGCTGGGTTTATCTTGTCGTCTTAGTCGTGGCGGCGGAACCTAAAGCGCCTGCTATCGCCGGTCAACGCGCGAAAAGCCAAAACCGCCCATTCGAAACCGCCTATTCTAGCGGTTCTGGCCGGGAACCCAGAGAACGTCGCCGGCCCCGTCGTCGTTCACCGCGCGGCTGGCGACGAACAGGAAGTCCGACAGCCGGTTGACGTATTGCACCGCCGCCGTGGTGATCTTCTCCTCCGGCTTCGCCGCGAGTTCCGCGATCACGCGTTCTGCGCGGCGGCATATTGTCCGCGCCAGATGCAGGTAGGCGGCGCCGGGTCGGCCGCCGGGAAGAACGAACGACGTCAACGGCGCGAGACACTCGTTGAGCTGATCGATCTCGCGCTCGAGCCGCTCGACCTGGGTCGACAGCACCCGCAGCCGCTCGGCCTTGCCCTCGCGCGCCGGCACCGCGAGGTCGGCGCCGAGATCGAACAGATCATTCTGGATCCGTCCCAGCATCGCGTCGATCTGCGGGTGATCGGCCAGATGCAGCCGCGCCACGCCGAGCGCGGCATTGGTCTCGTCGACCGTCCCATAGGCGCTGATCCGCAGATCGTATTTCGGCCGACGCTCGCCGGTGCCGAGCGCGGTCGAGCCGTCGTCACCGGTCCTGGTGTAGATTCGATTGAGGACGACCATCGCGCAGGAACCTCGCAGCACGGAACGGGCATGGCGGAGAGCGGACGTTTCCCGTGGCTAGCGGCCCAGCGCCCAGACCGCAAGCATGGCCACGACGATCGCGACGAACTGCAGCAGCACCCGCCAGCGCATCAGCGTCTGCGACCGGTTCGGCGATCCGCCCCGCATCATGTTGATCAGGCCGAGCAGCAGAACCAGCGCGACGGCGCCCAGGGCGATGGGCAGGAGAAACGTACTGAGGAACGTTGCCATTCAGGTCTCATAACACCACCAGCCGGGGTGCGCTATCCCGGGAAACGCCGCCGCGGCAACGAAGTCGGTTTGAGCAGGTTGGTAGCGATGCTAGAGTCGGACCCGCAACATCAGTCAGGGTGACCAGTGAGGCAGATCCGCTACGGCTATGCGGTCGCGATGGATGCGTTCTATACGTTTCTGGCCGATGACGGGTGGGCGATCGCGAGCCATATCGCGCTGTCCTCGCTGATGGCGCTGTTTCCGTTCCTGATCGTGCTGACCTCGGTGGCGGGCTTTTTCGGCTCCAAGGACCTCGCCGATCAAGCCGCGACTCTGATGCTCGACATCTGGCCGGCCCAGGTCGCCAGCACGCTGTCGGGCGAGATCCACGACGTGCTGACCACCACCCGCGGCGACGCGCTGACGATCGGCCTGCTGCTGGCGCTGTATTTCGCCTCCAACGGCATCGAGAGCCTGCGGGTGGCGCTGAACCGCGCCTATGCGGTGATCGAGGTGCGGCCATGGTACATGCTGCGGCTGGAATCGATCGGCTACACGCTGGTCGCGGCCTTCACCGCGCTGGCAATGGCGTTCCTGATCGTGCTCGGCCCGCTGATCCTCGCGACCGCCCGCCACTACGTGCCGCTGCTGGTCGAAGACAACCAGACGCTGCTGACGGTCGCGCGCTACGGCATCACCATCGGCGCGCTGGTGCTCGCGCTGTTCATCCTGCACGCGCGGCTGCCGGCCGGGCACCGGACGGCACGGCAGATCATGCCCGGAATCGCCTTCACCATCGTGGCGTCGCTGGCCTCCGGCATCGGTTTCGGCATGTATCTGGCGCGCTTCGCCAACAACTACGTCACGATGTATGCCGGGCTTGCTTCGGTGATCATCGCGCTGGTGTTTCTGTATTTCATCGCGGCGATTTTCGTCTATGGCGGCGAACTCAACGCCGCGATCATCAAGTCGCGGCTGCCGGACGGCGTGACGCTGCAAGCAGCGCAGTTGCGAGCGCGCGGGGAGAAACCGGCTTGAGCAGAAAGGCGTCGGCGCCCGCCTGACGCGCCGCGGCCTCGTCCTGATCACGGCCGGAGACGCCGATGATCGGAACCGCGCCGAGCGGCGCCTCGAGCGCGCGGATGGTCTGGATCGCCTCGGGCCCGCTGATGCCGGGCAGCACCATGTCCATCAGCACGGCGTCGAAACCGCCTTGCGCCAGCCGATCGGGGGCGAGTTCGCCGCTGCCGACGAATTCGGTGTGATGACCGAGTTCGGTGAGGATGGCGTTGAGCACGACGCGGCCGAACGGATTGTCCTCGACGCTGAGCAGCCGCATCGGACGGGTGGACATTCCTTCCGCACAGTGCGCCGGCACAGCCGGTTGCGGCGGTTTCGCCCGTGTCAGCCTGACGGTGAGGGTGAACACCGCGCCGCCCTTCGGCCCCTGCGTCACCGCGACATCGCCCTGCATCGCGCGGGCGATCTGCCGCACCGAGGACAGGCCGAGGCCGGCGCCGCCGAAGCGCGACGCGATGCTGACATTGGCCTGCGAGAACGGCTTGAAAAGCCTACGGATTTCCGCGAGCGTCAGGCCGATGCCGCTGTCGGACACTTCGAAACTCACATCGGCCTGGTCCCGGCCGGCCGCCGCCGAGGTGACCTTGAGCGCGACGTCGCCGCGCTCGGTGAACTTCACCGCATTGTCGATCAGGTTTTCCAGCGCCGCGCGCAGCCGCACCATGTCGCCGACCACGAAGGCCGGCAACCGCGGCGTGATCGTCACTTTGGCGCGCAGGCCCTTGGCGGCGGCGCGGCCGGACAGCGAGTCGCCGGCATTGCGCGCCAGCGCGCGGAGATCGAAGAACTCGCTGCGGACCCCCAGGCCGGTCGAGCCGAGTCGCGCGGCATCGACGAAAAGCGTAGCCAAACCAGAGAGATGCTCGGCACCGGCCTTGATGGTGTCGACCCAGCGGCGCTCGCGCTCGCCGAGATCGGAGGTCGCCAGAAGATCGCTGACGGCGAGGATTCCGGTGAGCGGCGTGCGGACTTCATGCGCGAACGCCGCCAGCGCCGTTTCGACCATGCCGGGCGTTTCGACCTTCCTGCGGGCGCGCTTGACCGGCGACCGCTTGACCTGCGTCCGTCCGCTGCGCAGGGCGCGCGACTTCACTGCCATGGTTCCCCCGACCCCAACGCCGGGCACCATGCCATGGCGGACTTAACGGAGTCATCGGGAAATCGAGTTTCAGGAGGCTCCAGGCTTGCGGCAAAGTTCGGGCAAACTTCAGGCAGGCGCCGCGAGCCCGATCATGCGTCGAACCTCCTGCGGGCCGACCCCCGCCGCCCGTAATTCGCGCAGCCCGGTCGCGCCGGTCGACTTCGACAGCTTGCGCCCCTCGGCGTCGCGCAGCAGCGAATGGTGCCGATATACCGGCGCCCGCAAATCGAGCAAAGTCTGGAGCAGACGGTGCACGCTGGTCGACCAGAACAGGTCGGCGCCGCGGACCACCTCGGTCACCCCCTGCAGCGCGTCGTCGATCACCACCGAGAGGTGATAGCTGGTGGGCGTCTCCTTGCGGGCGATCACGACGTCGCCCCAGGCTTCGGGCCGCGCCGCGACCGTGCCGGTCTCGCCGTCGGGGCCGTGGCCGCGTTCATGCCATGCGAGATCGCCGGCGAGCGCGATCGCGGCGTCCATATCGAGCCGCAGCGCATAGGGCGCGCCGGACTGCATCAGTTGCGCGCGTTCGTCGGCATCGAGCTGCTTGCCGAAGCCGGGATAGAGCGGCGCGCCGTCGGGATCGCGCGGCCAGGGCGCGGTCGCGTCCTTCGCGGCGACCAGCCGCGCAATCTCGGCGCGGCTGTCGAACGCCGGATACACCAGCCCGCGCGCCGCGAGGCGATCGACCGCGTCGCGATACAGCGCCAGGTGATCGGACTGCCGCCGCACCTCCGGTTCCCAGGCGATGCCGAGCCATGACAAGTCTTCGTAGATCGCCGCCTCGTATTCCGGCCGGCAGCGCGTGGCGTCGATGTCCTCGATCCGCAGCAGCAACTTGCCGCCGCTGGCGCGCGCCAGATCGGCATTCAGCAACGCCGAATAAGCATGGCCGAGGTGCAGATAGCCGTTCGGGCTCGGGGCAAATCGGAAAACGGGTGGCGGCATCGAAACCCCGGCGTCATTGCCGGACTTGATCCGGCAATCCATCGGATGACAGACTCTTCTTACGATAGCGGATGGATGCGCGGGTCAAGCCCGCGCATGACGCCGCGGAAAAGCGCAGGCCCGATGACCATCCATCTCGACACCCAGGCCGACCTCGAGGCCGCGATCACCACGCTGGTGAAGCAGGACAAGCGGCTGCAGCCGGTGCTGCAGACCGCCGGGATGCCGGCGCTGCGCCGGCGCGATCCCGGCTTCAGGGGCCTCGCGGCGATCGTCTGCGGCCAGCAATTGTCGGTGGCCAGTGCTGCGGCGATCTGGGGTCGGGTCGATGCCGCGTTCGATCCGTTCGACCATGCGGCGATCAAGCGCGCGCGCGCCGACCGGCTCGGCCGGCTCGGCCTGTCGGCGGCGAAGATCAAGACGCTGAAGGCGCTGGCGAAGGAACTGCACGCTGAGCGGCTCAATCTCGACGTGCTCGCCAATGAGGACGCCGACGTCGCCCACGCCACGCTCACCGCGCTGCACGGCATCGGGCCGTGGACCGCGGACATCTATCTGTTGTTCTGCCTCGGCCACGGCGACGCCTGGCCGGCCGGCGATCTCGCCGTGCAGGAGGCAATGCGGATCGGCCTCGGCCTGAAGGCGCGGCCGACCGTGAAACAGATGGCGCCGCTCGCCGAACCCTGGCGCCCGCTCCGCGGCGCCGCGGCGCATCTGTGGTGGGCGTACTACCACGCGGTGAAGAAGCGCGAGGGGGTGATCGGAGGGAAGGCGAAGACGGCGACGAAAGCGTAGTTCAGACAACCTGTCTGTAACGACTCGTCATGCCCGGCCTCGTGCCGGGCATCCACGTCCTGCAGCACCCACGGCAAAGACGTGGATGGCCGGGACGAGCCCGGCCATGACGACGTCGGAGTTGAGACGCGGGGAATGGCGTCCCTCACACGGGACTACTCATCGCACCGCTCCCTCGTCCCCAAACGACAAGGCGCGCCGGCGTTGCCGCCGACGCGCCCCTCGTAAACTCGCTGGTTCCCAGGCGCCGGGGCGCCCTGGCCGAGCGGACCTTGATCAGGTCAGATCAGCGGGCGGCCCCAACGAGGTGACAGCGTTTCGAGTGAGACACTGGATCACCTCCTTTCGTTGTTTCAGGAACTGAAAGAATAGGAATGATTCTCTCGATTGAAAAGCCCCCTGCTGCGACGTTTTCGCGCCGGGGGAAATCGCGGAACGGGCGCCGCGATCGGCCGTTGTTTCTGCTCACAGGGAGAGAGATCACCATGAACCCGGAACAGAGCGAAACCGTCAGCCTGATCGGCAGCGACAAGGTGCAGGGAACCGCGGTGTACGGCGCCGACGGCGAGAAGATCGGCAGCATCGAGCGCGTGATGATCGAGAAGGTCAGCGGCAAGGTGTCCTACGCGGTGCTGAGCTTCGGCGGATTCCTCGGCATCGGCGACGATCACTATCCGCTGCCCTGGCCGTCGCTGAAGTACAATGTCGAGCTCGGCGGCTATCAGACCATGATCACCGCCGACCAGCTCGAGAGCGCGCCGAAATACGACCGCGAGGCGGAATATGACTGGCGCGGCGCCCGCAAGGTCGACGATTACTACGGCGTGGCGCTGTCGTAGCGCCGCAGCCGATCGCCGGATGCCGCGCGCATCCGGCCGCGTATTGAAGGCGGGTCGCAGATGCGGCCCGCTTTTTTTCAGGTCGCGCCCCGCCGCTCCCCGGGCCCGCGATCCCGACTCACCGGCGCGTCCCCGCCGCGCCGGCCGGCCGGGCGCCGATGGTTACCACCCGTTTCGATGTCGGTGTTTACCCGGTCTTAGTTCCCGATCGTCAAACTAACGGCCGGCATCAGCGCGAGAGAATTCGCGATCCTGCGGGGGCTGGATATGCAGAAGCTACTTGAAACCCGTCACGCAGGGCGCGCCCTGCGCCGTTTCGGGCGCGATCGCTCGGGCAATATCGCCGTGATCTTCGCGATTGCGCTGCTACCGATCCTCGGCTTTGTCGGCGCGGCGATCGACTACGCGATGGCGAACCGGATCCGCACCAAGCTGCAGTCGGCGCAGGACGCGGCGGTGCTGCTGGCGGTCAGTCATTCGTCGATCAACCGCTCGACCGCGCAGGCCAAGGCCGACGCGGTCCAGTTCTTCAACGCCACGCTCGACGCCTACGGGCTGAGCGCCACGATCAATCTCGACGTCACCGAGAGCAACGGCACGCGCAGCGCGAGCTCGGAGTTCACCTCGACGGTGAACACCCAGTTCCTCAACCTGATCGGCTATCCGACGTTGACGATCGGCAACCGCTCGACCTCCACGGTGTCGCGGCCGGTCTATCAGGACTTCTATCTGCTGCTCGACAATTCGCCGTCGATGGGCGTGGCCGCCACCACGGCCGACATCGCCACCATGGTCAACAACACCTCGGACAAATGTGCGTTCGCCTGTCACGACCTGTCGAACTCGAACGATTACTACAAACTCGCCAAGAAGCTCGGCGTCAAGATGCGGATCGACGTGGTCCGGCAGGCGGTACAGCAGCTCACCACCACGGCGACGCTGATGACCGCGGTGAACAACCAGTTCCGGATGGCGGTCTACACCTTCGGAAGCTCCTGCACCTCGCTCGGGCTGACGACGATCGCCAGCCTGTCGTCGAGCATGTCGAGCGTGCAGACCTCCGCCAGCGCGATCGACCTGATGACGATCCCGAAGCAGAACTACAACAACGACCAGTGCACCGATTTCGACAACACGCTGGCGGCGATGAATACGACGATCCCGTCGTCCGGCACGGGGACCGCGGAGCAGCCGCAGAAATGGCTGTTCTTCGTCTCCGACGGCGTCGCCGACGCCTATTATCCGTCGACCTGCACCCGCCCCACCGTGAGCGGCGGCCGCTGCCAGGAGCCGCTGACGGTCGCGCAATGCAAGGCGATGAAGGACCGCGGCATCCAGATCGCGGTGCTGTACACCACCTATCTGGCGCTGCCGACCAACGACTGGTACAACCAGCACATCGCGCCGTTCAATCCGGGGCCCTACGGCCCCTCGACCAACAGCCAGATCGCCGCCAAAATGAAGAGCTGCGCGTCGCCGGACTTCTATTTCGAGGTCAGCCCGACCCAGGGCATCTCGGAGGCGATGGACGCGCTGTTCAAGAAGGCGGTGGCGAAAGCGCGACTGAGCAGCTAGCGAAACCCACGCGACGGACGGCCTTCGGACGGTAGGGTGGGCAAAGGCGCTGTTGCGCCGTGCCCACGCGTGACACAAAACGACGCGTCGACGTCGGCGTGGGCACGGCGCTGCGCGCCTTTGCCAACCCTACGAAGTCCTATCGCATATGAGCTTCCGCCTGGTTTCGATGGCATTTGAGCGTCGCCTATCCGCATGTCGTCCCCGCGCAGGCGGGGACCCATACGCCGCAGCATCTCGATTGAAGCCCTGTGGCAGAGGGCTTCCTTTACTCTGGAAGCCAGGGGTTATGGGTCCCCGCCTGCGCGGGGACGACTCGTTGCGGATGCCGCGGCTGAACATCTGATCCTCGCTGCGGCCGTCGCAAAACTACACCACCGGCTCCGGCGCGCGGCCGACGATGACGCCTTCGTGGCCGCGCAAATCGAGCGTGGCGCCGACGCGTTCGCCGGTGCGATCCATCGCGGTCGACAGCAGCACCTCGCCGTCGAGCCCGAACGCATCGGAGCCCGCCGATACCGGCGCGGCGCCGAGATTGAGCGCGATCAGCACCGACTCGCCCTGATGATATCGGCGATACAGCAACAGATCGCCCTGCACCGCGAGCGGCTGATAATCGCCGAGCGACAATTGCGGCCTGGCGTGGCGCAGCCGCAGCAGCGCGCGATAGAGATTGAGGATCGACTGCGCGGCGGCGCGCAGATTGGCGACGTTGTCCTGCGCCGCGTCGGGCGCCAGCGGCAGCCACGGTTTCGCGTCGGAAAAGCCGGCATTCGGCGACGCGTCCCACGGCATCGGCGTGCGGCAGCCGTCACGGCCGACGCCGATGCCCGGCACGTTCTTCTCGAACGGGTCCTGCACGTCCTGCGGCGCGATCTCGACCTGCTCCATGCCGAGCTCGTCGCCGTAATACAGCGTCGGCGTGCCGCGCAGCGTCAGCAGCAGCATCGCCGCGACGCGGGCCTGCGCGGGGCCGACCCGGCTCGCCACCCGGGGCCGATCGTGGTTGCCGAGCACCCAGTTCGGCCACGCGCCCGCGGGTAGCGCCGCCTCGTAACGCGCGATCAGCGCGGCGATGTCCTGCGCGCGCCACGGCGTCGACAGCAGCGCGAAGTTGAACGGCAGATGCGCGCCGTTGAGGCCGGGCCCGTAATAAGCGACCAGCCGCTCGATCGGCAGATAGATCTCGCCGATCAAGAGACGCTGATCGAATTCGTCGCACACCGCGCGCATCTCGGCGACGATCTCCAGCGTCTCCGGCCGGTCGGCCGAATACACCGGCAGCAACGCCGCGTGCGGCGGCATGCCGGGCCTGAAATCCGTGTTGGGCGGGTTGTCGCGCACCTGATCGTCCTTGATCAGGTGCCAGATCACGTCGACGCGGAAGCCGTCGACGCCCTTCTTCAGCCAGAACCGCATCGCGTCATAGATCGCGGCGCGGACCTGCGGATTGCGCCAGTTCAGATCCGGCTGCTGCCTGAGAAACGCGTGGTAGTAGTACTGGCCGGTGGTTTCGTCGAACTCCCAGCCGCTGCCGCCGAATTCCGACAGCCAGTTGGTCGGCGGGCCGCCGTCCGGCCCGGGATCGCGCCACAGATACCAGTCGCGTTTCGGATTGTCGCGCGAGGCACGGCTTTCGACGAACCACGGGTGCTGGTCGGACGAATGATTCGGCACCAGATCGAGGATCACCTTGAGCCCGCGCGCATGCGCGATCAGCACCAGCGCGTCGAAATCCTCCATCGTGCCGAAGATCGGATCGATCCCCACATAGTCGGCGACGTCGTAGCCGAAATCCGCCATCGGCGAGGGAAACACCGGCGACAGCCAGAGCGCGTCGACGCCGAGGTCGGACAGATGATCGAGCCGATCGATGATGCCGCGCAGATCGCCGATGCCGTCGGCATTGCTGTCCTGAAACGAGCGCGGATAGATCTGGTACAGCACGCCGGCCGTCCACCAGGACGGGGTGGTCACATCGGTCATCGGTTGTCCTTCTCGGGTCTCGCGTTCACAGACGCCCGAAGCCGCCAGCTTGTTCCGGCGGCGGCTGGTTTCATTCGCACAAGCATGCGTCAGCGCCGTGAAGGCGGAGGCGGCGTTTCAGCTCTCCCTTGGGGAGACGATCGCATCGGGCGTTCGAAGGTCGGGGCAATGAGCGATTCGGCCTTGCCTGTCCGCATGTCGTCCCCGCGCAGGCCGGGGACCCATACGCCGCAGCGTCTCGATTGGAATCCGGTGTCAGAGGCCTTGCTCCGCTCGGGAAGCCAGGGGCTATGGTCCCCGCCTGCGCGGGGACGACGCGTGGCGGAGGCAGCGGCCGAACATTTGATCCATATCCGGTCGCCCCGCAGCGACTCGCGTCGCCCTGTCCTGCCCGCGACCCGCCGCCGCCGAGCGCCGCTCTGTATCAATCTACCGTTCGCGGCGATCGCGTGCTGATCGGCGGCAAATCATCGCGCTTTCACTGGCGATCGTTCACCGACCACTTACTTAGTCATTGTGCGACGCGTTGTCGCCGGTAAGTCGATGCCTGAATTGGCTTGCCGCAGCGCGAAAATGTGCGAGATTGGAACCGGGCCGGGGCCGTCGAATTGTCAAAAATACTGAGATTCTTCCGCCAGCCCATTATGATCGAGGAAGGTAAGCATGACGCAAATTGCTAAAGTGTACGACGACGCGAAGAAGGCCCAGGCGGCGGTCGCCGAGCTCAAGGCTGCCTCATTCGACAACGTCGAACTCGTGACCAACAAAGACGGTAGCGTGGTAAGCATCGACCCGCCCTTCGGCAAGGGCGGCCAGGCCGAAGCGATCCTCAATCGCCATGGTCCGACCCGATCGGCCACCGGCTATGCCGCGACGTCGTCCTCGGCCAACCTGACCGGCGCACCGCGTCTGACCGACTCCCGCACCACGCTGGGCGGAATCTTCCCCGAACTGACCAGCCCGAACTTCTTCCTGTCGTCGATGTTCGGCCCGTTGCTGTCGGCCTCGCAGAAGCCGTTCTCGTCGCTGGCGTCGAGCCAGAAGCCGTGGTCGTCGCTCACCTCCAGCCAGAAGCCGTTCTCGCAGCTCGCGGCCAATCAGAACGGTTCGGCCAATCTGATCAACGATCCGACGCCGTTCTCCTCGATGCTCGGCCTGCCGGTGCTGCTCGGCCGCTGAACCATCTGCTGTAAATACGAACCGATCATCAGCGCCGGGCCCCTCGCCCGGCGCTTTTGTCTGGCGCCGACCGGGCCGTGACCAGAATCCGCTTGCGAGTGCCCCCCGCTTGCGGAATCAATCGGCCAGGGGGTGAAGATGCGCGTTGCTCCTGCCGAGCGGTCCGGGCCGACAGAATGGCTGGTCACAGCCGGTCGCCGGATTCGGCCGCGACAGCGGCGCAGCCCCTGGTTCGCATCGGCGGCCGCCGATGTTTGAGCTCAGCATCTTCGCCGTGATTGTGCTCGCGATCATCTACTGGATGGCGCTGTGGCTGATGGGCCGGCGTGAGGACGTGCTGTACGGTTCGTTCGTCTCGCCGCCGCAGGGCGCCGCGGCGGACCAGCACGCCGAGCCGGGCGGCCCGATGCTGTCGCCGCCGATGCCGTCGCCACCGATACTGTCGTCGCCGATACTGTCGTCGCCGATACTGTCGCCGCAATGGCCGCCGGAATTGCCGCGCCGCCGACGCGCTCCACAGGCGCCGGCCGCGCCGCGCCCGGCCGATCCCGCCGCGCTGCAGCACACCACATCCGCATCCGCAGCTCGCGCCACGGCCGGGCCGCCGCGATCCGACGTGCTGGCGTCGCTGCTGGAGACCATCAAGCGCGACCTCGACGACGCGGCCGGCAGGGAGCCGCTCAAGTAACTACGCGGGGCATCGCCCGGCCGAAGCCTGACCTGGTCCCGGATCCGGACCCGTCAGACGGGCCGGATCAGATCTTCATCAGTTGACGCTGTCAGGTCGTGCCGTGCGGCTGCTGCGGCCCGGCGCTGACGTGCCGGTGTGCATCCTCGTGGCCGGCGAAGATCACCACGCCGAACAGGATCACAACGGTGGACAGTGCGGCGGCAGCCAGCAGCAGAATGTCGTAGGTCATCATGGTCGTATTCCCCCTGCACCCGATGCAGTGGGACAGCATCACGCCGCCTTCGGAGCGCAGCGTTGATGCCGATCAATTCGGCGTCACTTTCGCTGCGACGCCCGGGCGCCGCCTCGCCGCCGATTCCGCGCCCGGCGATCATCGGCTTTGCCGCGGCGAAGTCGTCAGATGATCGCCCGGTCCCAGCCGCCATAATGCTGATCGCTGCGCGCGCCGCGCGGCAGGCTGAGACCGATCAGCGCCAGACCGATCGCGATCTGGACGATGCCGCCCGCCATTCCGCCGTCGAGCAGGAACGGCGCGGCGACGAGCCACGCACCGAGCCCGACATTGAGGAAGCGCACCGGGCGCACAACCTCGGCGAGCGCGGTGACGGCGATCAGCACGACCAGGCAGCCGGTGATGTGATCGCTGAAGGACAGCGGCGGCCGGGTGGCAAGGAGCTGCGGCGATGCGACCAGCACGACGCCGAGACCGATACTGGCGAGCAGCGTCCACGGGAACGTCACGCCGCCGAACACGAAGTCCTTCAGCATCTCCCCGACCGGACGGTCGAGATCGGGCGCGGGCGTCTGGTCCTGCGACAACGCCGGGCCGCCCATCCAGAAGGTGCGCCAGAACGGCTCGCCGGCCCTGGTGGCGCGCCAGAGATACTGCACGCTCGCCAGCACCTCGTCGATCGAATAGGGAATCAGCATCACGGTGACGACGGCCTGAATGATGCAGAGCGTGCACAGCGCGCCGATCAGCGGCGGCTGGATGATGATGAAGGTGACGCTGACCACGCCGAGCGGAATGATCAGCAGGCCGAACAGAACCACCATCCAGGGCATGGTGCGCCAGCGGCGGCGGTCGCCGATCGAGCCGGCGAAAATGTCGAGCGCGTAGGCGAAGGCGCCGAGGCCGGCATCCGCGATCGGGAAGCCCTTCGACACCCACGACGTCACCACCGCTTCGCTGCCGTTGCGAACCGGCGCGTCGCCTGGTCCGAAGAACGGGTCCCACAGGGTGTCGATGTGGCCCATCTGATAAGCGGCCAGATAGCGCGAGACGAACAGGCCGACGAACGCCAGCGCGACGATCGGAATGCGCTGGGTGAAGGTCGACGGCGAGTAGCTCCAGCCGAGCGGGCGATCGTCATCGGCGGCCAGCGCCCGCCGGCTGACGCCGGCCGGCGGCGGGATCAGCACCGCGAGGGCGACCACCAGCATGCCGACCAGCGTGTCGAGGCCGTAGGCGGCGGCGCTGGTCGTCCAGAACAGCAGCGGCGCCAACATCACCCAGAGCCCGACCGCCGCGGTCGCCCATTGCATCCAGCGCCGCTCGCGGGCGAGGCCCGCGAGCGCCATCACGGTGATCAGCAGCCCGGACACGATCTCGCTGACGCCGAGCCTGGCGTTGCGGGTCTGGGCGTCCGCCACCTCGTGGCCGAGCGCGGGCGGCGGGGCCGCCGCGACGGGGTCGAACAGGCCGAGCGTCATCGGCGACGTGATCAGCCACAGCCCGAGCGCGGCATTCGTCAGCGGCGCCCACAGCGTCCAGGCGCGGTGCCGTTCGACGGCTTCGTCGACCTGCGCCGGGCTCAGCTCGAGCGGCTGCTTCAGCCGCTCCTGCGCCTGGTCGAGTTCCGGCTCCGACGCGGCCACGGCCGGCGCTTCGAGCTTGTTGATCTCGTACCAGCGGGTCGGATCCCGTTTCAGCCCGCGGATCATCTCCGGCAGCGTGTCGACCAGCCGGTGCGCCGGCTTCCAGCCGAGCAGCGCGCGGGCGCGCGACGCGTCGATCTCGTAGTGATCGTCGGAATTCTCGATCATCCAGGGCTTGATGTCGGTGTCCTGATCGAGCACCTCGGTCTGCACCCAGGCGCCCGCTTTGGTGAGGCCCTTGTTCAGGCTGAGCGTGCGCCATTCCTCGTCGTGAACGAGGCGGCCGATGCGCTTCTGCATCTCCTGATAAGACGGCGTCTCCTCCTCGCCGATCAGCAGCGTCGTCTCGTCCGGAAGATCGCAGCGGCGATCGACCGTGCGCACGATCGCGTCGACCAGATCGTCCCTGTGCAGATAGGGCTGTCCGGCGGAGAGATCGCCGGTGAACAGATAGGCGGTCGGCAGCCGCTCGAAGATGCGGGAGATCTGCTGCGCGATGAACGCCGCGCGGCAATCCTCGTCGTAGACACCGGCCAGCCGCAGGATCACGCTCCGGATATCGCCGCGTTGCTGCGCGATCAGCCGTTCGGTGTCGGCCTTGGATTGCGGATAGGCCCAGGCGGGGCGGATCGGCGAATTCTCGTCGATGCGCACGCCCTTGTCGGGGCTCGGCGCATGCACCAGCAAGGTGCTGGAGAAGATGAATTGCCCGGCGCCGACCGTCTTCAACGCGCGCAGAAGCCGCGCCGTGCCCTCGACCGTGACCGACTGATATCTGGGATCGTCCTCGCCGGTCGTGTCGTAGTAAGCGGCGAGATGCACCACCGAGGCGATGGTCCCGCCCGCCCGCTTCGTCGCCTCATTCACGGCGCTGTCGACGCTCTCGTCCGAGGTGAGGTCGATCTCGACGGTCTCCATCCCCTCGACGGGATGCTTCGGCGGCATCAGGTCCAGACCGATCACGCGGTAGCGTTTCTGCAGGCCCCTGGCGATGGCCTGACCGAGAAACCCGCTGCTGCCGGTGATGAGGACGGTGGGGCGCTTGGAGGAATCCTTCGGCATCGGCATCCTTCGGACGGACGGAGGGTGTCGTTCGATGCCGACTCCGGAGCTGGCGATGCCGACATCGGCCATCGGCGCGTTGCGACGCGACGCGCAATCGCGTCGTGGCCTTCCGCAGGGCAAGCACCGATCTCCGCATCCGTTCCGGGGTGCGGTTTTTGATCGCAGATGAAGCGAGACGACGGATCGGGAAAGGACGGATCGGGAGGGAGACCCGGGGCGACGGCCTGATCGCCGCACGCGCGGTCGCGTCGCTCGACTGCGCGGCGCAATGCCGGGGCTGTCGCGGAGGCCGGGTTGATCCCGCACTCCCTGCGTCTTCAGGCTCGAAGCCGCTCCGCGGCGGAGCTGGCCGAACGATCGCGAAGACGAGGATGGGCCGGGGTACTCTGGTTCACGCCGGTCAAGGCGACGTGCACCACTTTCATTCGCGCCGCAGTTCGGGGCGCGTCGATTCTCAGCGCGCCGCCGACGCAGACGCCGATACGCGCAGCGGCGCGGAGCCGGTGCTCAGCCCCAGCTTTCCGGACTCCGCCAGCTCGCGCAGGCGATGGCGCGCCCACACGCGCATCGCCCGGTCCGAGCGAAGATCGACGCGACTGCTCTGATCGATCTGTTCGACCCGGTCCGACCTGTCCGACTCATGGTGATTGTTCCGACCCGCCATCAACTTTCCTCCTCTGTGAATCCGGCTCATCGCCGCGCGTCGCGCAACACGCCCGTCGTGTCGGGACCCTGCAACTGCGACCGACTCCTTGCACTGATTCACGATGAAGTGGCGGTATTTTTCAAAGGCGGCCGTCCTGAATAATTCCAAACTGCGAACTAACTCGAATGCAATGCCGATGGACCGTCGATCGTCGCGAAGGCTGCGATCACAGAGCACCAACTGATTGCCGGCGACTGCTGGAAATTTGATCTGGGCCAATGCGCGCGGGATCGATTTGATCAAGCCGGCGTGCGGGTCCCACCGCTCTCATCACGCCCACGGCGTGCGGTCGCAACCCTATGTCAGCAACAGGCGCGCGGCCCGACGATCGAGCCTCTGATCGGCATCGGCCTGATCACGGGGGCCACATCATTCCGATGTCGCGTTACGCGAGCCAACCCCATCTGTTACAATTCCGTATTGTTTCTACGATAGATTGATACGTGCTGGTTTGATCTGTCACATACGTTCGGCGACATTGGTATTTCGGCGACATTGGTGTTCGGCAACATGAGTTGGCGCGATGATGCTTCGCGCTCGTAGCATGGACGCCGGGACGATGCGGTGCTCGCCATCGGCGGTCGTGGCCATTCTGCTGCCGGAGCGCCGATGCGATGTCGCGCAGTGTGATGTCGCGCAGTGTGGTATCTGGCGGTGCGGTGTCTCACGGTAGCGGTGTGTGGCGGTCGATGTCTGACGGTTGCGAGATCATGATGCCGCTGTTTCCGGCTTGCGAGCAGCTCGCGCACTGAGCGCTCGGCCAGGATGTCGTCACCAATGGATATGCTGTCGCGCAGAGCGGGCCCGGGTTTTGCCGATCAAGGCGCGCCGCATGACGAATCCCCTGTCGCGCACGCGGCGGCTTTGATCGAGCAACTGACCGGGTTCGTCCGCCGCCAGCTGCTGGTGTTCGTGGTGGTCCCGGCCGCGGCGCTCGCCGTCGGCTTCGGCTATCTGCTGGCCACGCCGGCGGAATATACCGCCACCACAACGCTGATGATCGACAGCAGCAAGCTGCGGATTTTCCAGAACCAGTTGCAGTCGTCGGGCGATATGCCGCTCGATACGATCCAGGTCGGCTCGCAGGTCGAAATCCTCGCATCCGGGCGGATCGCCCTCGCCGTCGTGCGGCAGCTCAAACTCGCTGACGATCCGGAATTCGTCACCAAGGGCGGCGCACTCGGCTGGATCGCGCGGCTGGTGGTGCCGTCATCCTCCGAACAGACCGACGAGGCCGGCCGCGAGCGGCGGGCTGTCGAGGAGCTTCTCAGCCGTCGCACCATCTCTCGGATCGAGCGCACCTATGCGCTCAATATCGCCTATGCCGCACGCGATCCGGGCCTCGCCGCCAGGATCGCCAACGCGATCGCAGAGACCTATATCGACGACCAGCTCAACGCCAAATACGAAACCACGCGCCGCGCGAGCACGTGGCTTCAGGATCGCATCAACGAACTCAAGTCGAAGGCGAGCGCCGCCGACAAGGCGGTGCTCGAGTTCAAGGAGAAGAACAAAATCGTCGATTTCGGCGGCGGCGGCTACGCCACCCCCGCGACGGGCGGCCAGAGCAGGCTGATCGGCGAACAGCAATTGTTCGATCTGAGCGCCCAGCTCTCGATCGCGCGCGGCGCCACCACCGAGGCCAAAGCGCGTCTCGACCGGATCGAGCAGATCCGGAAGATGGACGTCAGCGAGGCCGCGGTGTCCGACCTGCTCAAGAACGACGTCGTGACGCGGCTGCGCAACAATTATCTCGACCTGTCGGCGCGCCAGGCCAACCTCTCGGCGCGCTACGGCGCCGACCACGCGGCCAGCACCAATCTCCTCGAGCAGATGCAGGAGCTGAGCCGCAACATCTCGGCGGAGCTCGGGCGGATCGCGGCGAGCTATCAAAGCGACTATGAGATCGCGAGAACCCGGGAAAAGCAGCTCGAGGCCGAACTGGCGAATCTGGTGCTGGAAGGCCAGAGCACCAACCGAGACCGGATCGGGCTCACCGAACTGCAGAGTTCCGCCAAGGCCTATCACACCATCTATGACAGCTTTCTCCAGCGCTATGCGGAAGCGATCCAGCAGGAGTCGTTTCCGATCACCGAGGCCCGGGTGATCAACGCGGCGTCGCCACCCACGCGCAAGAGCAAGCCGGTCGGCTCTCTGGTTCTCGCGATTTCCGGAGCGATGGGGATCATTCTCAGCTTCGGGATCGCGATGCTGCGCGAAGCGATCGACGGCACATTCCGCACCCGGCAGCAGGCCGAACAGGCGCTGCGGGTGAAGTGCCTTGCGGTGATTCCGCTGGCGAAGCGATCCGCGGCAAGCCATGGCGACACCGCCCCTCCCGGCGGCCGCTGGAGCCAGCGCCGGACCGGCGCGCAGGGCGAACGGGAGCGGCGCGCGGACGCCGGAACGGCGGCCGAAGCGCCCCCCCTCGCAATCGCCGAGCCGCTGATGCGGCGTTCGGTCGATGAACCGCTCTCGATCTTCACCGAGGCGTTCCGGGCCATCAAGGTGACCGCCGAGCTGCGCCCTGCGATCCGCAACAACAAGGTCATCGGCGTGACCTCGACGCTGCCGGGCGAAGGCAAATCGACCGTCGCCTGCAATCTCGCGATGCTGATGGCCGACGCCGGCAAGCGGGTGATCCTGCTGGACCTCGATCTGCGCAGTCCGACGCTGGTACGGTGTCTCGCGCCTCCCCCCACCGCCGGGCTGCTCGAGGTACTGGACGGCAAGGCCAGTCTCGAACAGGCGATCGGCCGGGAGCCGACCACGGGGCTGGCGCTGCTGCCGCTGCTGACCTCGGGCCATCCGGCGCATTGCGACGAGATCCTGTCGTCCGCCGCCTTCACGGATCTGATCGGCCAGCTCCGGGAGAGCTACGACTACGTCATCATCGACCTTCCGCCGATTGCGCCGGTGATCGATGTCCGCGCCACCCTGCCGCTGATCGACTGGGTCGTGTTCGTCGTGGAGTGGGGAAAGACGCCGATCCGCACCGTTCAGCATCATCTGCAGGCCTGGCCCGAGCTGCACGATCACATGCTCGGCGTGGTGCTGAACAAGGTCGATCTCAGGGCGCTCGAGCGATTCCAGCAGCCGGGACTTTACCACAGCGGCTATTACGAGCCGGCGGCTGCCCGGCCCCAGCGTGCTTCGGCCTAGCGTGTCCGGCATGACGAACCATCGCCACGATCAGCGCCGGCTGCGATGGACGCGGAGAGCGGTGCTTCGGAGAGGGATGTCTGCGAGACCGGATGTCTGCGGGAACGTGCGGGAAGCGAGTCGGCGCGAGCCTATTTGGTCTTTTCCGGCCGCCGCAGCCGCGCCTGGTAGCGATCCCGCAGATCTTCTTCCAGGCCGATCTTCTCGAGCAGCAGGTCGGTCACCAGCTTCCGCAAGCGGGAATTCTCGAGCTCGAGGTGCGCGACCAGATCGGCCGGATGCAGAGCCCCGTAGTGTCGCCCGTCATCGTGAGCCGCGTCATTGTACGCAATCGGACCGGAGGTCCTCGAGCCGGAATTCGCGCCCGAATGCGCTGAACCGGAAGTCATTGAGCCGGAAGTCATTTGGCCGGAGGTCATTTGGCCGGAGGACATTTGCCCGGAGGTCATCGAGCCGGATCCGGCATTCGCTGAACCGGAGGTTGTCGAGACCGGCATCTTCTTCCATCGGTGATACGTCATGACGCTCACCCCGAGCGCCTTCGATATTTCCCGCTGGGTCTTGCCCTTGGCCGCCAGTTCGTCGGCTTGCGCCAGTTTGCTCGCAATTTCCTCAGAGGCGTGTCGCCTGCCGACCATCTCATCGCCTCCCGACGAATCTCGCTAAAGAACGCATGCGAGCGATTCTAGTAAACGTGATTCACCAAAGTTTTCAATAGAGCCCCGACAATTTTGATGACGCCGGATGGTGGCGCGACGATGGCGTTTGGCAACGACGAGAGCTTCTCACATCAACACCGATCGACCATCGCACACTCCGCACCATGATCGATGTCCTAATCAGGGACACTCCTCGGATGATGAGAATCGGAATGCGAGCAATGTTCAGCCCGCGCGCGATTCAACGCACGATATTCAATATGCGTTGCGCCGCCTGATCAGTTCGAAGCAGGTCTTCAGCATGATGTGGATATCGAGCGCGAGACTCCAGTTGTCGATATACCAAAGGTCGAGCGCGACCCTGCGCTCCATCAGCTCCAGCCGCGGAGTGCCGCCCCGGCACCCCTGAACCTGCGCCCAGCCGGTGATCCCGGGCTTGACGTGGTGCCGGAAGGCGTAGCTTTCGATCAGCCGGCCGTATTCGTGATCGTGCACCAGCGCGTGCGGACGCGGCCCGACGATCGACATATTGCCCTGCAGGACGTTCACCAGTTGCGGCAATTCGTCGATGCTGCTTTCGCGCAGGATGCGCCCGACCCGGGTCACGCGCGGGTCCTGCCGGGCGGCCTGGACCACCGCCTGGCCATCCTCCTGCACCCGCATCGAGCGCAGCTTGTAGATCAGGAACGGCTTGCCGTTGAAGCCGTGGCGGCGCTGCCGGAAGATCACCGGACCGCTGGATTCGAGTTTGATGGCGATCGCCGCCATCAGCAGCACCGGCGACAGCAGCACCAGCGCGGTGGCGGCGACCGTCACGTCCAGCAGACGCTTGGCCGAGCGCTCCAGCGCCGTCAGCGGCGGACGCTGCAGCTCGACCATATAGAGATGGGACACCGCCGCGTTCTGCCGATCCAGAACAGCCGACACCGAACAATCCGGCAGCAGCCGCACCGGCAGCGGAAACACGCGGAGACGGTCCAGCAACAGTTCGAGATCGGCCGTATTCGACCACGCCAGCGCGAGCACGATTTCTTCCGCCGCGGATTCGCGGATCCGCCGGGTCACGGCCTCGAACCGCTGCGAGAGCCGCTCGGGTGCGACAGCGCCCGCCTCAGTGCGCGGCAACGCCACGCGATCGACCTCGTCCAGCCCGAAATCGCACAGCAGATCGCTGCGCGAGAACCGCGCCATCTCGGCCTGCGTTCCGACCACGAAGGCCCGCCGGCCGGCGATCGCTCCCGCCGCCAGCGCCGCGCGCAGGCGGCGCTTGGCGAACCGCCGCGCCCACAGCAGACCGCAACAGCCGAGGACGAACATGCAGACGATGGCGCCGCGCGACACCTCGTTGCCGGATTTCAGCATGAACAGGATGACCGCCAGCACCAGGATGGCAAAACACCAGGCCGCCCCGACGCGGCCGTGGCCCGGCTGGCGCTCGAGCAGCCCGTTGACCTTGTAGAGCCCGAGCCGGTGCGCAGCGAGCACATGGACCAGGCTCGCCACCAGCCCGAGGCCGGCATAGACCCCGATCTGGGCGTCGCCGCCGATCGCCTGCTGATACAGCGAGCCGCCGAGCGCACCCGCCGCCACGATGATCAGGCTGTCGGCCAGCGCCAGCGCCGGACCGATGATCCCGAACGGAAGCGTGAGACGCGGCCTGGCGGCAATGTCCGAGCCCGCAGCCGGCCGATCCGCGTCGAGCCGGTCGGCGTCGATCAAATGGATTGCGTCGGTCAAGTCGCACCCGCACCGCAGCATGTCGATGCAGATCGAGTATCATACCAATGTGATGGTTTAACTAAACATTAACGCAATACGTTATGCCACGACGCGGCCGGGGCCGCGGCGCCCCGCGCGGCGGGGGCACATCCGCGCGGGGCACGTCGCGCGCTCAGCGCGACGCCGCGACCGGTCGTGCGTCGAGCAATCTCGACAACGCGATCTCGTTGAGAACCGGCGGCGACTGCTTCAACAGCTCGTTCATGTAGGCGCGGCGGTTGGCCTCGATCTTTTCGGCCCGCATTCTCTGCACCAGCCCGTCACGAACTTCGGCCAGCGTTCGCGTCCGCGACGCCTCGGTGTCGAGCAGCTTGATGATGTGCCAGCCATCGTCGAGGCGCACCGGGTCGGCGATGCTCCCCTTGCCGAGCCCGGTGACCTGGCTGCGGATCTCGGGCCGCAGGTCCGGCTCGGCGATCCAGCCGAGATCGCCGTCGCGCTCCGCCGAGGCGGTATCCTCGGACAGGCTCTTCGCCAGCTTGCCGAACTCGGCGCCCGGCGCCTTCAGCTTCTTCAGCGCTTCGGCGAGCTTCTTGCGCGCGGCTTCCTCGGCGTCCTTGTCGGCATCCTTGGGCAGCGAGATCACCACCTGGGCGAGCTGAAACCGGCGCGGCACCAGCAGCGCGCTGGCGTTGGCATCGTAGACCGCCTTGAGCTCGGCTTCGCTCGGATAGCTGTCCGGCGGCGTCGTCACCGATTTGAGATAGCTTTCGACGATCACGCTCTCGCGGACGCGTTCGATCTGCGCCTTTACTGCGGCCTGCTCGTTCCATTTCTTCGTCAGCGCCTCCTTGAACGCCAGACGATTGGCGAGCACCGCACGCACGGTCTGGCTGAGCAGCGCCGGATCGCGCGCCAGCGCCGCCTGCTGACGCGGATCGAGAAACCCGATCGCGGCGCGCACTTCGCTCGCGGTGACGTCGCTGTCGCCGATCCGGGCGACGACGTCGCCGTCCTTCACCGCCGGCGAAGCGTCCGCGACCGGCTGCTGGGCGCCGCCGCGAGCAGGCTGCGGCGCCGCCGCCTGCTGCGCCGGTTGCGGCTGGGCCGGCTGCTGCTGGGCCGGCTGCGGCGCCGGGCGCTGCTGCGCCGACGCCTCGGGCAGCGCGATTGCCAGGGTGATCGCGGCGAGTATCCCGGTGGTGATGACGGCATTGGTCATGGCTTGGCTTTCTGATCGAGGATCTTGTCGCGGAATTCCTGGGCCTGGTTCTGATGCTGGACGCGCTGCAACCCGAAGACCGGATCGTGATCGAGAACCTTCTCGAGCGGATCCATCGCCTCATATCTGGTGACGACGTCATTGCTGATCTTGACGAGCTGGCCGTTCTTGGCCTCGCAGGATCTGGTGCTGGCCTTGAAGGCCTTCGCCTCGCCTTCGAATTTGGCGCGCTCGGCGTCCTTGGTGCGGGCGACCGACGCCGCCTCGGCATAGGCGCTCTTCCATTTCTCCAGCGTGTCGTCGCGTTCGGCGAGCCGGTCGTTGAAGTCCTTGACGGCCTGCCGATAGGCCTGCTCGGCCTCCTTGACCTGGGCCCGCAGCGCGGTGTTCTGCTTCTTCGCGGTTTCGCGCTCCTGCTCGGTCGTCGTCAGCTTGGCCTGAATCGCGGCACGCTGATCCTCGAGCGAGCGAACCTGGGCGGTCGCCGAGCGCAACGCCTCGCGCAGCCGCGCGGTTTCGTCGGCTTGGGCCGGACCGACCAGAACGACGGCCAGGCCGAGCCCGGCAACAAAACAGCGTCCGCGCATGATCAGAACCTCGCGTTGAGATCGAGCTGGAAGATGTCGACGGCGTAGGGCGCGCCCGCGACCTGGTTGGCGCTCAACCAGCGCGCCGTGCTCCAGACGTTCGGCCCGAGGCCGAGGCTGCCGCCGACGAAGTAACCCTTGAGGTTGGTACCGCCGAGGCCGAAATCGGAATCCGCGAAGGCGTCGAGCACGGCGTCGGATTCCAGATATTTGTAGCCGACGAAGGCGCTCCAGTCCCACAACTGCCGGACCTCGCGATGACCGACGGTCAGCCGTCCGAGCCAGCCCTGATTGCCGCCGGCATAGACCTGCGTGCAATTCTCCGTCGATGCGCAGCCGGCGATCGCGCCGGCCGGCAGCGGGTTGGCCGCCACCTTGGCGGCGATGTCGGTGGCGTCCCAGGCGAGGTTGCGGACGTACTCGCCGTCGATCACGACGTGAACCGGATGGAATTGGCCGAGGTCGAGCCGCGCGCTGATCACCAGTTCGCGGAATTCCGAGGCGAGGCCGAAATACTGGTACTGCGGCAGCAGGTTGAGGGTGCCCTCTTCCTGCTGCGGAATGATGTTGCGCAGCGCCATGTAGGTGTTGCCGCGCTGGGCGAAGGACGGCCGGGTCAGGTCGGTGCTGCAGAAATCCGAAACCGTCGCGACCAGGCAGCCGCTCGACAGCTTGCCCTGGACGTTGGTGAAATCGAAATAGGCGGCGCCGAATTTCAGGCTGACATCCGGCGCGAATTCGGCCCGCGCGCCGATCTGGCCGCCGAACATGTATTTGTCGCGGCTCGGGGCCTTGCCCGGCAGCACGTCCTTGTTGCTGAAATCCAGGCTGGTGCCGACGTCGAGGCCGGTATTGAAGATCGGAAACGCGCCGGCGACCACGAACGGCTCCAGGCCCGGGCTGATCTCGTATTTCGCCTGCGCGGCGACGCCGTCGAAGCCGAGATCGCGGTGGAACACCAGGTCGGTCGCGGCGAAGAACGGATTGTCGAAGCGCCCGGCGCTCAGCGCGATATCGCTCCACGGCGAGTATCTGATGAAGGCGCGGTCGAGCCAGATGCTGTATTTGCTGAAATTGCCGCCGGAGCCGCCGAGCGTCTGGTTGAACGACACCGGCGCGTTGCTTTCGCCGGTGGCGATCCGCATCCCGGCGTAGAAGCCGTCGAACAGGTCGGCTTCCATGCCGAGCCGGGCCCGCAGCCGCTGGCGCTGGCGATCCTGGTCGACATTGTAGGTCGGCCAGAAATAGTCGTTCGCGTACGAGCCGTCGCCCAGCACGTTGTAGGGATTGCCGGTGTTGATGGCGTTGTAGTTCACCGTGTAGGGGTAGTTGCCGGACGGGTGGAACACGCTTTCGTGGCGGACGCGGACGTCGCCGTAGAAGCGGATGCGCTGCGCCCATTCCGGATATTTGCCGGGCGACGCCCAGTTCTCCTGCTCCGCCTTGGCCATCACGTCGCGCCTGATCTCGTCGCGGAGCTGCTTCTTGACGATTTCGGGCACGTAGGTGACGCGTCTGGTGCCGGCCGGCGAGGTCGCCTCGGCGGCCGTTGCGGCGGTCTTCTCGGCGCCCTCCGCTTTGGCGGCGGCGTCGCGCACCGCCTGCCGCGCCACATAGGCCTCGTCGTCGGCCTGCTTGACCAGGGCTGCGGCCTGCTCGTCGGTGAGCACGCCCTGCTTCACCAGGAGGTTGATCAGGTTCACGGTCGCATTCGACGACGGCGGCGCGGTCCGCGACACTTTCGGCAGCTTGATCGCCCCGGCGGGATCCGCCTTGTCCTGGGCCGCCGCCGGATCGATGAGCGCCACCAGCGCGACCCCGAGCGGCGCCATCCTCCAACCCATCATCCCGGAACGGCGCATCACAACACTCCCTGTTACTTCACTCGATGACTCTGCCGGCACCGGCCGGCGACGCAGTAGGCGGCTCACGACGGGCTCCGTGCAGTCACCCGCGTGATGATCGGCATCGGCATGTCTTTCGGCGGCGGCTCGCGCAGCGTCATGCCGCCGAGCACCTGATCGCGCACCACGGAGTCGAGATCGCTGTTGCCGGTCGACGACACCAGTTGCACCCTGCTGACCCGGCCGGTCGTGTCGGCCCACAGCCTGACCTGAATCCGCATCACCGCATGACGGGTCTTCTCGTTGGAGCGCAGCGCCGATTCGATCTGCGCCTGCACGATGCTGGCGTACCAGCCCCAACGCGTGCCGCCGCCGCCACCGCCACCACCACTGCCGCTGCCGATCAGGCCGCGGCCGCCCTTGCGGCCGAGCAGTTCGCCCGGCCCGTCGCCGTCGGCGTCCAGCGCCGGCGGCCCGTCCGGCGGCGCGTCGCTCGGATCCGGCGGCGCATCCTTGGGGATGTCGACCGCCTTCTCCTCGATGATCTCCTGCTTCACCGGGGTCTGCTCGACCACCTTCTGCTCGGGCTCGGGCTCCCGCGGCGGCGGCGGCGGAGGCGGAGGCGGTGGCGGCGGCAGAATCGTGACGATGGTCGGCTCGTTGACCTTGCGCGGCGGCTCCTGATCTCCGCTCAGCATGAACACCACCCCGATAACGAGGACGCCGAGCACGACCACGCCGGTGCCGATCGACAGCAGCGTGCGGCGCCACGACGGCCCGTCCTCGTCATCATCGGCTTCATCGCGCCAGTCCATCGGCCATCCGCCTCCGCGCTCATCTCACGAGCGGCTTGGTCGCCATTCCGACCTGGGTGAAATTCAGCCGGCCGAGCAGGTCCAGCACGTCGACGACATTCTGGTACTGGGTCTGGCTGTCGCCGCGCACCACGATCGGAAATTCCGGCGTCAGCGCGCGCTGCTGGATCAGCCGCTGCTCCAGTTCGGACAGCGTCACCGGGATGGTGTCGAGGAAGATCTTGCCATCGTTGGTGACGGTGACCGCCTTGGTGGTCTGCTGCGCCAGACTCGGCGCGGTACTGGCCTTCGGCAGATTCACCTTCATGCCCTGCACCGTGGCCGTGGTCATGATGATGAAGATCACCAGCAGCACATACGCCAGGTCGAGCATCGGCGTGATGTTGATGTCGTCGTACGGCTTGCTGTCGGACTGGACCTGCATCGTCTTACTCCGCCGCCTGTCGCCGGGGACTGCCGGGCTGCTGGTGATAGGACTCGGCCATCTTCGTGACGAGCTCGTCGACGAAGACGTGCATGTCGTTGGTGGAGTCCTTGATGCGGATGGTCAGGTAGTTGTAACCGAACAGCGCCGGGATCGCGACGGCGAGGCCGGCCACCGTCGCGACCAGCGCCGCGGCGATGCCGGGCGCGATCGCGTTGACGTTGACGTCGCCGGAGGCGGCGATCGCCGCGAAGGTGATCATGACGCCGACCACGGTGCCGAGCAGGCCGAGGAACGGGCCGCCGGAAATCGCGATGGTCAACATCACCATCATCTTGTTGAGGCGCTGCGCCTCGTGGATCAGGCCGCTGTCGAGCACCGCGCGGATCGACTGGATCGCCTGCGGCGACAGCGACCGCGAACCGCCATTGCTGGAGAAGCGGCGGCGGATTTCCTGAGCGCCGATGTGGAACAGCCGATACAGCGGCGCGGCGTGGATCACCTTGTACTGCTTCGCATCGCCGCCACTGCCCAGGCTGGGATCGCTCTCCTCGCGGTCGAGCTGCAGGACTCCCTCGAGGTCGGTCGCCGACTCGCGGAAGTGTTTCAGGAACGCTCTGTTCCCCTTGGTGACCCGGTTCAGATACGAGATCCGGTCGACCATCACGATCCAACTGATCACCATCATGACCGCGAGAATGCCGATCACCACCCAGCCGTCGAGCGTGACCGACTTCAGGATCACGGCGAAGTAGCCGCTGAGCCAGCTCGCGGTTTCCTCGTCGACGCTGAACGTGGTCAGCTTCGCCTGGTCCGGGCCCTGCCCGATCGCCGCCGCCTTGATGAAGCCGGCCGGGCGCGCGACCTTGGCGATATGCAGCTCGTCGATGTCGCCGGCGAACCCGACCAGCGGCGCGGCGCCGGCCGCAGCTTCCGGCGCGGCCGCTGCGTCTGCGGGCGTCGCCGGCGCGGCTGCCGCGTCGGGGGAAGCCGCGGGTGTTGCCGCTGCGTCGCCACCTGGCGGCGCCGGCGTTGCGGCAGGCTCGGCGCTGGCCGGCGCCGCGGCGGGCGCGTCCTGGCCGACATAGGCGACGCCGGTCAGGGTCGGCACAGCCGCCGCGAGCGTGCCGGACTGAGTGCCGTCGACATAGATGGAGATCTGGCCGGCCTTCGCAGTGACGGCGAGGTGATGCCAGGTCGCGGCCGGGATCGCCGCGCCGGCGGCAGAGCGCTGGGTGACGCCGCCATTGGTGACCTCGACGAAGGGCACGCCGTTGTCGAGGCCGATGATCAGCGCGTTGGCGCCTTCGCGCCGCGCATAGAGCACTGCGCGCGGCTGCGGCGCGGTGCTCTTGAGCCACAGCGACCATGTCATCTCGCCGCCGTCGGCGAGCGCCAGCGAGGCTCCGGCGGGGATCGTCAGCGCCGTCTGGCCGTCGAACCGCGCGCCCTGGCCGATGATCGCGCCTTCAGCGGCGGCAACGGTGTTCTGAGCCGAGTTTGCCCACGCCGTCGAATCCTGCGGCGACGCCCCGCGCTCGGCGAAGTGATACACCAGCAGCGTATTGGGATCGTAGGTGCCCTTGGCGTCGACCGCGGCGGGCACTTTTTCGTTGCCGTAATAGAGCCAGATCTCGTTCTTGGTGCCCGGCTTCAGATCCGGCACCGCGACCCAGACCAGCGCCTCGCCGATCAGGGAATCGTACTTCTCGACGTGGTACTTCAGCGGCGTCTTGTCGTCCGCCGCGACGAAGCGAAGGTCCCCGCCGTCCTCCTTGGCCGAACCGAAGCGGAAATTGCCGACATGCAGCCGCACCAGCATCGGGGTCGTGCCGATCGCGTCGCTGATGCCCGCGCCGGATGCGCCGGTGTCGAACACGATCTTCTTGCGCATGCTCCATTCGTCGTTCCACCACGCCGAGGCGTGCTGCGGCCACAGCACGGCGACGACGACCAGCGCGGCCAGAGCCTGCGCGGTCCATGCGTGAAAGCCCTTGCGGATCCCGAGCGTCATCAGAATTCTCCCCACACTCGAAAGCTCACCCGCGGATGGTTCGAGATCGTGACCTGCTGGCTCGTCAGCGGCATG
Organism: Rhodopseudomonas sp. NSM; assembly: GCF_052445935.1. Lineage (NCBI taxonomy): Bacteria > Pseudomonadati > Pseudomonadota > Alphaproteobacteria > Hyphomicrobiales > Nitrobacteraceae > Rhodopseudomonas > Rhodopseudomonas sp. NSM. The sequence goes on from NZ_JBQTCH010000012.1 coordinate 49,638, forward strand.
CCGACGAACACCATGGCGTTGAGATGGTCGAGCGTCTTCATCCGCATGCCGGCGCCGTAGCTCGCCAGATCGAACTGATATTGCTGATCCGGCAGCGGATCGTGGATCCGCGCGTAGCCCGCATCGGCGAAGGCGAAGAACCGCCAGTCGTTGAACACGTTGAGCTTGACCGGCTTGCCGCCGGGAATGTCGTGCGTCTGCTCCATGTACGGCGCGATGTTCGGCGTGCGCAGTTCGACGGTGCCGACCACGCCGTAGTCGCCGAGCACTTCGGATTCGAGATAGCCGCGAACGGTGTCCTGGCCGCCGAGACTGAGCTGTTCGCTCGACACCAGCGGCTGATCTGCGGCCTGGCCCTGCACCTTGCCGAACACCTGCAGGCCGCCGGGCAGATCGTGCGTATGCGAGACGTCGCCCCGCAGAGTGATGAAGCTCGCCGTCGCCTTGTAGCGTTTGACGTCGAACTGGTTCGGATCGCTGCCGATGCCGCGGAGACCGCCGGTGAAGGTCGCATTGAGCTGGGTCAGGCGACCGTCGCCCTGGAAACTCGCGGTGTAGGCCGCCACCAGCGGCACGTAGCGGACCGGCGAGTCGAAGGAATCGCTGCCGAGCGCCAGCGTCTGCTGGAAATCCTTGTAGTCGGCGCCGATCGACAAGGTGTGGAACAACTCGCCCCTGGGCGGCAGGGTGATGACGTTGCGGAAGCCGATCACATGGCCGGGGCCGACGACATTGGCGCCGCCGACCGTCGCCACCGAACTGTCCGACTTCAGCCCGTAGATCAGCACGTTGAGCCATTCGTAGTCGGTCCGCGCCATGTACGAGCCGGAGAACACGGTGGCGTCCTTCGGATTGAGCGGTGCGGTCTGGAAGGTGAACGTGGCCGAATGGCCGAGCTGCCACAGATTGTCGTAACGCGCCGACAGGCTGAGGCGCTGCGGAGTGGTGCTCGGGCTCTGCCGGTTGTTGAGCTCGACGCTGCCGTGCAGCGGATAGGTGTCCTCGACATTGAGGTCGACGTCGACGGTGCCCGGCGTCACGCCGGCCCGCAGCGCGGGCGTCACGCGCCGGTCGGGCCAGCGGTTGAGCGCGACGATGTCCTTGGTGACTTCCTTGAAGTCCGGCAGCGTCCCTTCCTTGAGCGAGGAGGCGCGCTGCTTGATGTTGCCGAGATCGAAATAGCGCGAGCCCTTGACCCGCAGCCGGCCGACCTTGTTCTCGGTCACCCTGAGCACGATGAAGCCGCGCTGCGCGTCCTGCTGCGGCACCGCGACGCCGACGGTCTGCAGGCCCTTGTCGTGATACGCCTTCTCGAGCGCGGCGCGGGCCTTCTCGACGTCATCGGCGGTGCGGCGCGGCCCGAGAAACGGATACACCGCTTCCTCGACTTCGATCTGCGGAAGGTGATCGGCACCCTCGACGCGAAACTCGTCGATATCGAAACGGACCGGCGGGCCCGACGCCGCTGGCTTGGCCGCGTCCGAAGCCCTGCCTTCCGAAGCCCTGCCTTCCGAAGCCTTGCCTTCCGAAGTCTTGCCTTCCGCGTCGTCACTCTTCGCCGCGGTCCCGCCGCTGCGCTTGCTCGACGACGACCCGTTTGCCGGCGTCGCCTGGCCGCGACGGCCGGAAGCCGCCGCATCCGATTCCTTGTCCGTGGCCTTCGCCTCGGCAGCGGCGGACGACGCACCGAGCGCCAGCATCGCAACGCCGCAGAGAGCGGACGACAATAACCATCCCGCTCCACCGATCATGGAGCAGGTGACACCCGCCGAACCCCGCCGCCCCTTTTCGGGCGACCAAGCTCGGCCGCGGATACGATAAGAATTCACACCCGGCCCTCGATATGCTCGCTGGTCGTCATCCAATCATGTGACGAAGGCGAGCCGCGCGGTCGGCGCTGACGTTACCCTCGTCCCTCTAGGTAGACGTGGCTGACCCGAACACCCCGAAAACAAACAGGTGCGACATCTTTGATAACATCGCATCAGGCGGCAACACGCCGCGTCGCAATATGTTATTCTTGCGTCACAATAACGTTGCCCCGGCTGAATATGTTCGCCATGAATGTGGGGGCTCCCGTCGAGGGGGTGGGTAGAGTTATGAGTACCACGACGGCAGAGGCGCTACGCGAGTTGCTTATCGCCAAATATGACGAGTTTGGTCGGCGCTTGACCCGTCGGCTCGGTTCCGCGGATCTCGCTTCCGACGTGCTGCAGGAGACCTATCTGCGGCTGGAGCGCATCAGCGACATCGGCCCGGTCCGCAGTCCGGGGGCGTATCTGTTCAAGATTGCATTGAACATTGCGCTGGATCGCCACCGCGCCGAGCAGCGCCGCCTCACCGTCGACGAGGTCGATGCCCTGCTCACAATTCCCGATGACCGCCCCGACGCGGCGCGTGTGATCGAGGACCGTTCCGAGATCAATCTGCTGCGCAGGGCGATCGCCGAACTCCCCGAGCGCCGCCGCCGTGTGCTGCTGCTGTCCCGCATCGACGGATTGCCGCATCGGGAGATCGCCGAGCGCCTGTCGGTGACGGTGCGCACGGTCGAGACCGACCTCAAACAGGCCGTCGAGCACTGCGCCGAGCGGCTCAAGCGCCATGTGCCCGCCAAATTCGGATTCCCGTGCCCCGGATCGTCTTACGATCAGAGACGCAGCAGCCGCCGTCTGGCAGCCGGCATCCGAGGGAAAGCGCTTGATCGTGGCAAAACCAACCATCCCCACCGAGCCCTTGGATCCGTTGATCCGTGAAGCCCTCGGTTGGATCCTCCGTCTGACATCCGGAGACGCGACGTCGGCCGACTCCGATCGGTTGTCGGCCTGGCGAACCAGCGCGCCCGAACGCGAGCGGGCTTTCCGGGAGGCGGTGAAGTGCTGGCGGGCGCTGGCCCCCGCACTGCGCGAGAGTCGCATGAGCCAAGCCCCCCTGAGGCAAGTCCCCCTGGGCCAAGTCCCCCTGGGCCAAGCCCCTTTGGGCCAAGCCCCCCTGAGCCAAGCCACCTCCAGCCAAACTAGCTCGAGCCAAACTACCTCGAGCCAGGCTCCATCGGGCCAGGCTCCATCGGGCCAGAACTCTGGAATTCGAAACCCGGGGAGCCGAGACAGGCCCGACCAAGATGGCATCGACCAGGCCAATTGCGATGAAGACGGGTGTGGCTGCCATCACGACATGGCCGGCCGTCGCTGAACTTGTCCAGCGCGCACTCGAGCCGCGTCTCGAACGAGACACAGCTCATCGTGTCGGGCACGGGCGCCGTCGCCGACCGGCTGCGCGGCAGCCCGTCCTTTGTCTCTGGCGGCGACCGGCCTAGATCGCGGCCGCGGTCTCGGCGAGGCGGGCGCGGATCAGATCGAGCTTCTGCGGCCCGAGCACGGGCGACAACATACTCCGGATGCGCGACCGGATTTCACCCGTGGTGCCGTTGTAGAGAACCGGCGCGCAGCTCTCCTGTTCGCGCGCGGCAACAGTGCCCTGCGCCTGCGGATCGTAGCCGGCCGAGGCGGCCGGGACGCGCCGCAGCGTCTCGCAGGTTGCGCCTTCCGCGAAGACGACACCGTGGCCAGGAAGCTTGATGTGGAAATATTCGAGCTCCGCAAACTGCTCGCCGGAGTCGAGCACGATGGTGGTGCCATTGACCAGGCTGCCGGCGGTCACCAGAACGCCATCGATATACAGGGCATGACCCTGCGACACGTAGAGGTCCGTGTGCGGCACGTTCGGGCCCAGCGCCGACCGGGCGATCCGCACCGGTTTCGCGAATGACGGCCAGGTTTCGCGCGACGACTTGCTGTGCCGCCAGCTTCCGATCCACTCGATCGGCTGCACCGCGGCAAGCGCCGTCGGCAGCCGGTCGCCGACCGACAATTGCTCGATCGGGCGCTCGCCATCGAGCGTCCTGATCCTTGTGCCCTTGAGGAAGCACGGCGGCCGAACCACCGCATGAGCCGGCGTCACGCGGGTCAGAGCCGCGATCAGCGCTCCCGCGGCGATGCCGACAACCACCTTCGCATTGCCAGCGATCATTGCGCGGCGGGTGGTATCGCCCGGCGCACGGGAAACTTCATGGTTGTCTTCAATCATAGCGCTCTCCGAACCTGCTGAAGAACTCAACTTGGACCATCAATTGATAACATGTTATCTTTATAATATGAATTCCATTGAACGCAACGATGACTAGAATTATTATCGCAGCGCGATCCCCGCGCGCGCTGGCGCCGGCCCGATCGAGCCTTCACTTACCCGGGACCCGTTCGGTCAGGCTGCGCAGACGCGTGTTCAGTTCGGCCAGATTCACCGAACCCACCGACATCAGCCGCCCCGCTGGCCGACCGCCGGTTGCGGTGCGGGCGCCGAATGTCGGCTTCGGGATTTCGCCGCTGACCGTTACACCGCGCGCCGCGAGGTGGTTGCGGACCCGGATGCAGTATTCGACGGACAGAACCGAGAACCGCGTCTCGCCATGTCCGGCGCGATACTTCATCGCGGCGGTACACACATCCTCCTTAGCCAGCCGCCACGCGCCGGCGAGATATCGCGCCCCATAATGTATGTTGATATCCGGGTTCGCGAGATCCGCATTGGAGCCTGTGAAGCCCATCATCCGGGCGGTCGCGGGCATCAGCTGCATGAGACCGATTTCGCCGTCCATTCCGACAACGCCGGGATTGTAGCTGCTCTCGACCGCCATGACCGCATCGAGCAGCGCCGGAGGCAGGCGGAACGACGCCGCCTCGCGCTCGACGATCGGGCGATAGACGTCTCTGCCCGCGCGCCACTCGCGGCTGAACGACGCCGTGAGACGCCGCGAGACCGAGTTGCTTCCAGCTCCGCCTCCGAGCAGCACGTTGGCGGGCGGCAGATCCGCAGGCGACAACGCCCTCGCAGCGACACGTTCGAAGACGAGCAGAGGTAACGGTTCAATCCCCTCGCCACCGTCCGCGGTCTCACCCGGCACGGGCTCCGCGGCTTCGGCGGGGCCGGATTCGGCGGGGCCGGATTCGAAGGCACCGGTCTCGGCAACGCCGATTGCAACTGCGGCGCGGCGCTCCGCCGGCGGAAGCCCGGCCTCGGCGCGGGCGCTGGCGGGCAGCAACAGGCCGATCAGCAACGCCGCCGACGTTCGGCCCGACAGACGTCGGCGCAACGCAAGCGGGCCGCGCGCAGCCGCGGCGGGCGGAGCGGCGGACATCAACGGCCCGGCACGAAATAGACCGGCGGAGGCGGCCGGAACGGGATGACCGAGCGACCGTAATTGGCGCCATATTGCTGCCTGACAGCGGCCTCGTTGACATTGCCGACGCGGACATCGGCCGATCGCGCATCCAGCGGCGGCAGGTTGAACTTCGGATTGACCTTGTCGACCTCGCGCTTCAATTTCTGATTGAGACAGCCGAGCGCGCTGGCGCCGCCGATTTCCACTTCAACGCAGCGATCGATCGAAGGCGCCGCGTGCTGCCCGCCGCCGATCATGATCGACCCTTGCCTCGCCGCCGACGGAGGCGCCGCGCCGGACGCCTGCGCCCAGGCCGACGCCGTCAATGCATGCGCAAATCCGACAACAATGGCCAATTCGCAAACCGACCGGTGCAATCCGGCGCTCATAAGGATCCTCCGAGTCAAACGCCCAAGCGAGTCAAACGCCCAAGCGAGGCAAACGCCAAGCGAGGCAAACGCCAAGCGAGGGAATCTCCACGCGACGCACTGTCCCGGCGAGGGCTCGTCCCCGCGAGGGCACATCCCGGCGCGGGCACGTCCCCGCGAGGCATCCACGGCCGGCGACTGATCTCAGCCGCGTTATGTGAATGATCGCCGTGACGTCGCGATGACCATGCGGGATACCATTTAATCCATCGATATTCTGGAACACATCGTCAACTCGGTCAACATGTTAACGCCAACGCAACGATTGCGGTGAATTGTCGGGGCGCAAGGAGCCCGGCGTATGGTAGCACTTCTCGGCATTCTGTTCGGCGCAGTACTCGGCACCCGATACAAGGTATTCATTCTGATACCGACCGCGATGCTGGGCCTCGCCGCCATCGCGGTCCATGGCATCGTCGCGCAAGGGTCGCTCGGCGTCACGCTGCAGACCATGCTCGGCCTCATTCTCGGGCTGCAGATCGGATATGTCTTCGGGCTGGCCGTCCGCGCGACGACCGCCGCGGCGAGGCTGCGGGTGGCGCCGGCCGAGACCGTCCAAAGCCGGCCTTTGCGGATCGCGTCGCGACCGCCGGTCGGTCGCCGGACGTAACCGCCGCCTCAGCGCAGCCTGCTGTTATATCGCGCAACATAGATATCGTTGATCAGGTTGACGCCGTCGTCTGCCGTCCCCACGGCGGTATTGAGGAAGGTCAGCACCTTGGTGACGTCGACCTGCGGCGCGTTGGCGACATAGATCACGTCGAACGGGCGCATGTCGACCTTGGTGGCAAGGAAGAATCCGGCCGGATCCTGAAAACTGACGTTGAAGACGATCGGTATCAGGCCGGCGCCGAACCTCGATACGTCGACGCCCAGCCGTTCGGCGACGTCTCGCGGTTCGCGGCGATACAGGAAGATCGAACCGGGGTCCGCCTGAAGGTCGAACAATCCGCCGGCCTTGGCGACCGCCTGCGCCAGATTGATCCGCCACGCATCGAAGTTGAACTCGCCCTGCAGACCGGTCGCGCCGAAAGCGAGGAACTTCATCGGTTCGCGGTAGAGGTAGATCCTGTCGCCGGGCTGGACGTAGATGTTGTTGGACGGCATCGACACCAGATTGGCGAACGGCACGGTCGCGCGCTTGCCGTCCCGCTCGAGCATCACCCAGGTCTCCCAGCCATTGGCGCTGATGCCGCCGGCGCGGGTGATCGCGTCGGTGATACGATCCTGGGCGCCGGTCGCCGGCATCGGCAACCGCACCGGCGTTCGAACATCGCCGAACACGCTGACGAGTGAAGTGCGCTGCTGATTGACCGTCACCACCACCTGCGGCTCGATCGCCCGGTTCTTGATGCGCGCGACGATCGCGTTCTGAACCTCGACGTTGGTGCGGCCGGCGGCACGGATCAGTCCGGCATAGGGAACGCTGATATTGCCTTTATTGTCGATCGCCTGCTCCGGCAGACTGACGTAGTTGCCCGGCCGAACGCCGGCCTCGGTCGGAATGAACAGGCCGCCGGCGAAAGCCTCGAAAATTGTGACCGTAACGACGTCGCCGACGCCGAAACGGATATCGCTGGGCGGGCGCCGGTCGACGAACACCCCGCCGAGGACGTTCGGCTCATAGGACTTGAGAATCTCGACGGCCCGCGCATCGAGTTTGACCACCGCGAAGGGCAGCGTCGTGCTCTGCCCACTGCGGACCTCCAGACTCGCCGGACCCGACATCGGAATGAAGCCGCACCCACCGAGTGCCGCCGCACCCATCAGGTTCAGGCCGATCGCTGCAATAGACCGTATCCGCATGATGATTGTCAGTGCCAGCACTACCTTGCGAACCGGTCCAGCCGCCTGCAGACGAGGTCTCGCCTGCATCGACACGTCGCAACCCAACGAAACCTTCAAGCCATCGGACCCAACAGTGCATTCGCCAGTCGCACTGATCGACTCCCTGACTCAGAAGACGTCGCGATCTCGGAAACTCCGAAATGAAAGCGCGGGATTCCTGACTTCGCCGAAAAGACGGCCGGCGGCTGGAGCGGGAGGCTGTGAGACGATGCGACCGCGATACCTCGGACGACGGCACGAGCTCGGCCGAAGAGGATGGCTCAAGGCTCGATCAGCAGTCGACGCAGCCGGACGATGTCCTGCCGTGTCTCATCCACGATGCTGGTCAGCAGGGCATTCTCCTGCTCGAGTTCCTTCACGCGGCAGCGATCACTCGCCCCGGCCCTGCCGGTCTCGAATTCGACTACCAGCGCACTGGATCTGGTCGCCGAGAGAACGAAATTGTTGGACTTCACAGATCTGTTGGAACGCATTTGACCCCCCGGCCATCGAGCGCGACAACAGCCAGGCACTAACGCTTGCTACGGTCGTTCTCCGCCGCGGGACGCTAGTTCCGTTTCTTATCATTGCTGTGACTTCGTTATTATTAATTTAGGGAGTGACCGATATCGTTGCATCCGGTCTTGGAGGGATCGAAACGTGCCGCAGATCTGGGTGACCTACGAAGAACTCGCTGTCCTGATGGGCTGCGACCGCGCGGGCGCGCGCGAAGCGGCCGCGGCGATCCCTCTCGATCTCCGCAAAAGCCGCGACGGCCAGACCCGCGCCAAATTGTCGCCATGGCTGACCGAGGCTTATTTCGACGGCTTGCTACGACAGCGCCTGGAGCGCGAAATCGCGACCTGCGCGGGCGATCTGCGGACGATGCTAGAACGCATGGCCGTCCGCGCATCGGCGTCGCCACGCTACGCGGCAGCGGCGGGCTGACCTGACTACGCGCCAGACGGTATTGTCGCGATCGCGACAATTGCAGGTCGTTGATCGGCCGTCACGCAGATATCATCCGATTGCCGCATAACGTCGCGATACGCGCACGGGACCAAAGGCGCCGGCCGGCAGCCTGTCGTCGTGCAGGGTGCACGAACGATAGAAGGCCGTGGCTGCGACAGAACAGATTGGGTTTGCGGTCCCGCCGGCGACGTTTCAGCGTCGCAACATCGTGTTGGCGTTCTCGTTGTGGCTGTGGTGCGCGTGCTTGTTCTTCCCGCTCGCCTCGGTCGACGTGTGGGCTGGAGAGTCAGCGCAGATCCCGCTCTATCAGATGTATCAGGTCGGCGGCCTGCTGCAATTCATCCTGGTGTCGTTCGCCGTCGGTCCCCGGCACATTTCGCAGGCGCTGGCCTGCTACGATCCGCTTCAGGCTGCGATCCTGGCTGTCATCCTGCTGTCGATCGCCCTGCAGTTTCACGGCCGCGAGGTCGCGATCCTCGAGGGGCTGACCTACACGCTGCTGCTGCTGGTCGTGATCGCGTGCTTCTCCGGACTTTGGACGATGCCGGACAACGCATTGGCCGACTGCTTCGGCGGGATAGCCGTCACCGTGTTCGCCTTCGGCATCTATGCGGTCGCCGTCCATGGCTGGCCGGCGGATCGGCGCCTCGGCGGGATTCATCCGAACATGTTCGGCTCGGTGATGCTGGCGGGCTTCATGTTCTCGCAGTTCCGCCGCGGATACGTGATGGCGGTCGTCAGACTCTCATGCCTCGTCCTGGCAACGGCGGTGAGTTCCCGCTTCGCCATGATCGCCTGCGTGCTGTCGTTTCTGGTGTTCGAGGTGACGTCGCGGCCGCTCGGCAGGCGATTGGCGCTACTGGCGCTCGCCGGCGCCGTGGCGGTTGTTCTGCTTCCCGAACTGCTGTCGAGCGTCCTGGCGCTCAACGATCCCGAACGCAATCTGGATTCCGGCTTGACCGGAAGGGATGAGCAGTGGGCGCGGGCGGTGGTGGCGATCGTCGACGCGCCGTTCGGCCTCGGCTTCAAGCGGCCCGACACCGAGCATGCCGGCCACAACGGCTATCTCCGGACCCTGATCGAATTCGGGATCATCGGCGGAGGAGTGGTGATCACGGCGCTGCTGGCAACCGTCTCGACCGCGGTGTTCGCCCCGGCGAGATGTCGCGACGACGACAGCAGGCGCGTTGCCGCTGCGAGAGCCGGCGGCCTCGTCGCGCTGACCTTCGCGTCGTTCTTTCAGCCGCAATTGTTCAACCTCGGCGACATCCACGGCCTGTCCATGATGCTGTTACTGTTCGGCGTGAGGGGCCGGGGGCCGGCGGCCGCTGCGGCGACACGATAACATATCATCGCCAGATATCATTAAATCATCACACTGCCTGATTACATCCCTCTTGGCAAAGACGGGGGCGGTCGGATGCGGGTTCTAAGGGTATTGGGCAGCCTCGATCCAGCGACGGGCGGCCCGCCCAGCGTGTTCGCCGCCGCCGTGGTCTCGACCGCCGCGGCCGAAGCCGAGATCGAATGCCTGACGCTCCGTCCGCGGAAGCGTAACATTGTGGAATTTCCCGATTATCAGCGTCTGGTCGCGCGCGGGATCGAGGTGCATGCCGAGCCCCACCTGCTCGGCGCCTGCCTGTTTCTGCTGCGGCATTCCCGCCGCTTTGACGTCGTTCACGTCGACGGGTGCTGGGTCCCGATCAGCATTCTCGCGGTTCTGATCGCCAAGCTGACCGGCCGGCGCAGCGCCGTCACGCCGCACGAAACCCTGACCCTCGAGGAGCGCAGACGGACCCGGTCGCGGCTGCGCAAACAGGCAAAGCGCCTGATTGCCTGGTTCTATCTGCAATTGTCCGACGGTATCATCTATTCCTCTGCGCTGGAGGCGCGGGATTCCCCCGCTCATTCCGTCGCGGCAGTGATCCCCCACCCGGTGCACGACGATCTGACGTCGGCTTCGCCGCGCATCGTCCGCGATGGCTTCGCCGTTCCGGGACAGATCCGGTTCGGCTATCTCGGCCGGTTCCATCCGAAGAAGCACCTCGAACACATCATTTCCGCAGCCTCGCGGGTGAAGTGCAGTCGCCTTCTGCTCGCGGGCAGCGGCGACAAGGCCTACGAACGCCAGCTCCGCGCACTGGATGACGGACACGGCGGCGTTCATTGGCTCGGTTTCGTCACCAACGAGCGACGCGAACAGTTCTTCCGCGACGTCGATTTCGTCGTGCTCGCATCGGAATACGAGTGTTTCGGCATGGCCGCGGCGGAAGCGCTGGTTCGCGGCATCCCCGTGATCGTCAGCAAACGGGTCGGCGTGGCGGACGACATCGCAGAGACCGGAAGCGGGCTCGTCGTCACGACCGGCGTCGAAGCGCTGATCCATGCGTTCGAGAGGTGCAGCAGCCTGGGACCGGACCGCTACGTGGAATTGCAGTGCAACGCGCTGAAGGCCGCGGAGCGATATTCCTATTCGGCGCACGGCGCCGCGCAGGCGTCGTTGTATCGTCGCCTGCTGGAGACACCGGGGCCCGACAATGCGCCGAACTCCCGCGGGCAGCGCCGCACCGCGCCGGCCCTGCAGAGGTAGTCGACATGTCCCTTGCCGTGATCGTGCTGACCTTCAACGAAGAGCGCCACATCGCACGGGCGCTGGAATCGGTCGCCGGGATCGCATCCGAGATCTTCATCGTCGACAGCTTCTCGACCGACCGCACCGTCGAACTCGCGACGAGCCACGGCGCCACCGTGGTCGAGCACGCGTTCATCAACTACGCCAAACAATTCCAGTGGGCGCTCGATAATCTGCCGATCACCGCGCCGTGGATCATGCGGCTCGACGCGGACGAGATCATCGAACCCGACCTGGCGGAGCGGATCCGGACCGAACTTCCCGCGCTGCCCGGGGACGTCGCCGGTATCGTGCTCAAGCGCAAGACGATCTTCCAGGGAAAATGGATTCGGCACGGCGGCCGATATCCGATGCTGTTGCTACGGATCTGGCGGCGCGGTCAGGGCCGCATCGAGAGCCGCTGGATGGACGAGCACATGGTCGTCCGGGGCGGCCGGTCGGTTGTCCTCGACGGCGGATTCGCCGACGACAACCGCAACGACCTGACGTTCTTCATCAACAAGCACAACAAATACGCCACGCGGGAAGCGATCGACATCATCAATCAGTACCGCGACTTTCTTCCGCGCGACGGCGATCATGCGGCGCAGGAGAAAAGCTCGCTCCAGGCGGATTTCAAACGCTTCGTCAAAGAGAAAATCTACAACCGGACGCCGTATCTGATCAGCGCCTCCGGCTATTTTTTGTACCGCGTGGTGTTCCGGCTCGGCTTCCTCGACGGCAAGACGGGGCTGCTGTACCACGCCCTGCAGGGGTTCTGGTATCGACTGCTGGTCGGCGCCAAGGTCGAGGAACTGGAGGAAGCGCTCGCAGGCCTCGACGACCCGGCTGCCATCCGCGCCGAGATCCGCCGGCGGACTGGACTCTCGATCGACGATTAGCACGTAGCAGCGAGAGGCCTTCCGATGTCACAAAAGTTTTGCCAGGTCTGCCCTAGATAGAGCCTGTCCTAGATAGAGTCTGCCCTAGATAGAACCTGCCCTAGAACAGCGATTGAAGTACCTCGCCTCGACACCGGCGAAACCCTCGACACACCCGGAGCGCGACCCGCACATGAATCTGGCTGTCACATCGGCACATGCGGAGCGGGCGACTCCGCGACCGGCTCCGGTCATCGTCAATCTCGGTTGCGGCACCAAGACGTCCGACCGGTGTATCAATGTCGACTTTTCGATGTATGCGCTGCTGCGGCGAAATGCATGGCTGCTGCCTTTCGCGACGCCGCTGATCGGCCATGAACGCAGCGCGCGGATCAGGGCGATGCGCGGCCCCGTGATCCATCACAACCTCGCCAGCGGAATTCCGTTCGCGGACGGATATGCGGATGCGGTGTATCATTCCCATGTGATGGAGCACATTCCCCGGGAAGCGGTGGTCGGGTTCCAGAAGGAGATCCTGCGCGTGCTGAAGCCGGGCGGGATCCAGCGCATCTGCCTGCCCGATCTCGAGCATCTGGTGCGCGAATACGACCGGTCGCTGGCGGCAGACGACCTGACCTACGCCGCCGCGCAACGGCACGACGACGCCATCGCGCAGATGTTCGAGCAGTGCGTCCGCGACCGGCCCGCCGGAACAAGGCGCAAGACGGGGTTCGCACCCTGGCTGCAGAATCTGGTGCTCGGCGACGCCCGCGCCCGCGGCGAGATCCACCTGTGGATGTGGGACCGGGTGAATATTCGCGCGGTGCTGCGGCAGGCCGGCTTCACCGATATCAACGTCCGCCGCTGGAATTCCAGCGCGATCGACGGCTGGGCCGACACCGGGCTGGAGACGGACGGCGACGGCCGGGAGTACAAGCCGCATTCGCTCTACATCGAGTGCAGGCGACCGCTCTGACCACGGCGCCGCGGCCTCGCCGCCGTCCAAGGGCCGTCACGACGTCGCGCCCGCGCGTGCCGACGGCCTACCGCTTCCTGAGCACGAACCTGACCTTGTTGGCGAACAGATCCTCATCCGAATAGCCGGCGAGCTGCGCGCGCCGCTCGCCGGTGAGATGGTGCTCGCCGAGGCGGTGATACAGATCGACCTCCTCGAGAATGTCGAAGTGCCGCTCGAACAGCCTGCGGTAGTCGCTTCGGCGCAGTTCGTTGAGATAGGTGTCGGCGGGCCTGGACTGCCTGGTGAGGTGGCCCCAGGGCGGGGTGCGGCCGTCGAGCCCCTCGTGCACGCGATGCGGATACCAGTCGAGATCATGGCCGCCGGAGATCCCGGTGAAGATCATCGGCGCAATGATCGCCAGCGAGTCGCCGCGCATCCGTTTCGCCATCATCTCCAGCACCGGCGGAATGCGTTCGATCGGGATGTGTTCGAACACGTCTTCGGACAGGATCAGATCGAGCTCCCCGGAGATCGAGCTCCAGACCGCCGGCCGGGAGGCATCGCCGCTCAGCAGCCTCCGCGCGTCGAACGGCTGCCCCGTGCCGAATTCAGCCCGGAGGACTGACGACAGCTTGCGATACTCGGAAGGATCGAAGATCGCTCGCCTGACGAGTGACTTGGTCGTCCGGGTGACGCCGTTGGCCTTCAGCAGCCGCGCGATCCGCTGCAGATCGAGGTCGTACACGGGCTCATCGAGGTCGATCCCGACGGCATCCGTGCCGATCCAGTTGAGTGCGATCAGGCGGAACGGCCGCTGGCCGTAGCCGATCTCCAGCGCCCTCGCTTCGGCGAGACGCTTGCCGGCATATCGGGTCAGGACGTCCTGGTAACAAGCGAGGTCGGCAACGACGAAATCGAAATTGCTGACCGAGCGCAAACGGGCGACGTGCATGTTGAGTACGCCGGCCAGATAGAGCAGACGCCCGACCGTCCCGACCTTGTCGTCCTGAGAATTGGACTGCTGGCTCATCTTTGCCCAAACGGTTGATGCGACTGACGGCGGCGGCTGACAGCCTTCATCGGCTCGTCGCATTGTCCGATCGCCGCCATGGCCGGCAAGGATAGCATCCGCATTGCGACGTTCTCGTTTCAAGGCAGCGCCGCCCCTGAAGCGATCGAGGGGGGCCGCAAAGAAAAGTGCACCCGGTAAACCGGGTGCACAGATTTGTGGCGACGGTCGTACGCGACCGTCAGGCTTGGATCAGGTCGCGCCGACCTTGCCGACGCACTGATTGCCGGGATTGGTATCCCAGGTGTTCTGCGGGCGGAAGTCGCTGCCGAGCAGGTTGTAGATTTCCGTCAGCCAGACGTTCGGGACCTTGACGAGACCGTTGGAGTTGATGATCGCTTCCACGGCCGGGCTACCGTACAGGCTGAACAGCACGTCGGCGATCTGGACCGGCATGTTGGAGCCCGAGTTGTAGCACTGATACATCTCGAGCCAGGAGAAGCCGGCGATCGGATAGGCGGCCGGCAGGGTCGGGTTCGGCATCACGCCCTGGAGGCTCCAGGCCAGCGGATTGCCGATGGTGGTGCTGTCGAACTTCGGGGTCACCGAGCTCAGCGCGGACGCGGTCGCCACGAGAGTCGGCGCGACGAAGGACGGGGTGCCGGTCGAGTTGGTGCTGACATCCCATTCGTTCTGGAGGTTCGCAGTAATCGGTCCGGTCGGGACCGAGGGCTGCGTGAAGTCGGGCGACACGTAGCCGATCGCACCGTTGGTGGCGAGCACCTGGTTGACCTGCGCCTGGCTGCCGTTGACACCCGGATTGGCGAACACGGCGCCGGTCGGCGTCGGATTGGCGCTGCCGCAGACCGTCGAGAACTGGTCCGGCCAGTTGACGCGATTGGCGCCGCGCGGCAGAGCCGGGCAGACCGACTGATCGCCCCACGGGAACGCGTAGGAGACTGTCGGCGTGCCGGCAACGTTGTAGTCCGGACCGGTGACCGTCGCGCACTGCGCCACCATCGCCTGGGTGAACAGGAAGTTGGTGCCGCTGCCATCGTAGCGATGCACGACGGTGATCTGACCCGATCCCATCGCAACGCCGCCGTTCGACGCCGTCAGCAGCGGGTTGTTCCAGTTGGTGATCTTGCCGGCGAAGATGCCGCACATCGCCTGGCGCGTGAGGTTGATCGCGCTGGTCGAGCCCGACACGGCAGAGCCGTTCTGATTCAGTGCGTTGCCCGCACCATCCTTGCCGTTGAGCACGACGGTGACCGCGCCGCCGACGCCCGGCAGCTGGATCATGTTGCCGTACTTGCTCGCGGGACCGCCGGCGGCGTTCCAGGCAGCCTGATCGGCGAGGTTCCAGACGTCGTCGCTGCCCGAGAAGTGATAACCGGCAGCCTGCGGATACGGATAGTTCGGGATCTGGCCCGAGGTGTAGGGGATCGTGGTGCTGAGCGGGTTGGTCAGCGAGTTGTTGTTGTTGGCCTTCAGCGCGGCCTTGCCGTTGCCGGAGCCGGTCGGCGCGTAATACACGAAGATGTAGCCCTTGCCGGTCGCGGTGCCGTACGGAGCCGAGGGGCAGTTGGTGTTGATCGCGCGCGGTCCGGGACCGGTCACGTTGTCATAGCCGAGCGGATGATACTGGCAGTCGAACACTTCGCGATAGGCGATCGAGGGGAAGCTCGCGCCACCACCGATGATGTTGATGTAGAAGCCCGGATCCGGATAC
Organism: Rhodopseudomonas sp. NSM; assembly: GCF_052445935.1. Classification (NCBI taxonomy): domain Bacteria; kingdom Pseudomonadati; phylum Pseudomonadota; class Alphaproteobacteria; order Hyphomicrobiales; family Nitrobacteraceae; genus Rhodopseudomonas; species Rhodopseudomonas sp. NSM. The sequence goes on from NZ_JBQTCH010000012.1 coordinate 65,271, forward strand.
GGATCTGCGGGGCCAGCAGCGCTGGCGGGAACCGCACCGAGACCGACGATGGCCGAGGTGACGAGCAAATAGCCGAGACGACGCATAGAATAACCTCCAGGTTATCGTTCTTTCCCAATGGAAGATCGATGTCGCCCCCACCCAACATTCCTGATTGGGCCAGGGTAAACATATCGTAATCGACGTTTATGATAGTCACATCTTCATTTTGTGACTTATGTTACCATTCGCGCAGCAATGTGAATCGCACCGCTACACGGTTCGTCTCATCGCGCTGCGGATGAGAGAAAGGCCCGTCAAAAAGGCTTTGGAGCGAGGCTTCAGACCAGGCCTGCGGTAGCGGGAATTCTTGAAACGGAATGCTAAAAGCGAAGTCGCGCAATCGGAGTTCTCGCAATCCGTGCGCCCTCCTATGCTAATGCCCGCAAAACGAGTGCCTGCGATCTGTGCCGGCATTGATCGGGGGGTGACACCGCCGATCGAAGCCGGCAACAGAACGGAGCTCGCAGCAGCAGACGGAGTGAGCAGACGTCACCGAGCGGATTAGTAACCGTGCCTGACACAGCCGTCGTCGCGAAACGGTTTCAGCCGAAACGACGATCCGTCATGGTCCTCGGTTTCACCGGGGCACGCTCCTAATTCAGCGGCTTCCCGGTCGGCCTCGTCGCTAGTCCTTCGGATGAGCGCCGGCTTCCACTGGCTTCTTGTCGAGCCGCTCGATCCTGGCGTTCGAGCGCAATCGTTCGGTCAGCGCCATTTGGGCCTGCCGGGCCAGATTGCTTTCGATGCGTCCGCGCACCATCTGGAAGTCCGGCTTCGGAGGCACGTGTTCGCCATCGATCATCACGAGATGCCAGCCGGCCGCCGTCTTGATCGGAGGCGACACCTTGCCTTTTTCCAGCGCGTAAGCGACGTCCGCAATGTCCTTGCCCATCATCGCGCGGGTCACGAAGCCCCGGTTTCCGCCGTTCTTCCGGGTCGTCGGATCGTCCGACATGTCGCGCGCGACCGCGTCGAACGCTTCTCCCTTGACGATTCGCTGATAGGCGGCGGCAGCCTTCTTCGCGGCCGCATCGGCGGCATCCTTGTCGGCGGATTGAGGGACGAGGAATTCCAGCATGTGGAGCCGCAACTGAGGCTCCCGCACCATCGCCGCGATCAGGCCGTCATAGGCCTTGCGAACGGCTTCGTCGCTGACCGCCTGTGCGCCTGCGGTCATGAGCATCTGCTCCATGATGATGCGATTGCGGGCGATCGTGATGCGCTTGCCGATTTCGGCCTCCTCCGCCGCGGAGGGAGCCGGCGCGGCCTTGGAGAACACGACGGTGTCGATCAGGAAGTTGATCACGTCGTTGCGCCGACCTTCGGGCTGCATCGACAGGTTGCGCCCCATTGCGCGATCGGCCGCGCGCAGGTCGCTCTCCCGGATTTCAATGCCGTCGACACGGACGATGACAGGGTCGTCGGCCTGCGCCTGCTGGGACGCCACCGCCACGGTCTCCGTGCCCCCGGCTTCGCAGATCGAGGCACCGGCGAGCAGCGCCGCCGCCAAGGCCGTGCCGGAAGCGACGGAGCCGAGCGAGATGCGAATTCCCATATCGAACAATCCTCTTAACATCTGAAGCCGGCCGTTGATCCCGGCCACGGAACGATCGGGCTTCCCCGGTCACAAAACCCATGGGTCCGCCTGATAGGGCTGTGCCGTATCACAACCAACCCGCGGGATATGATGCGCAGTGTTAAATCCGATGATTGTTACACATCGATGATCCCCCGCGCACGGCCGGATGAAAGCGTCACGCGTTCCGGTGCAAGGCCGGCTGCGGTGTGGAGACGCCTGCTGCTGACGATCGCGCTGCTGGTCTGCAACGGGGCGGCCGCCGCCGCGCCGGCGATCTTCTGGTTCAACGATCCCGTCGGCCCCGACCAGACGGTGCTCGTCACCGGCGCGGGGCTCGCAGAGGTGACAGACGTTACGGTGGCCCGCATTCCTGACCGCGGCAGCGCGGCTGCGGCGCCGAAGTCGGTCGCCATTCTCCAGCAGAGCGCGCAATCCCTGAAATTCGTCGTGCCGCCCGAGTTCTCGCCGGGACTGTTCGAGTTCGAACTGTCGGCGCCTGAGGGCAAGGTTTCAGGCCGCGCCAATCTGCCGACCGTCTATTGGGTCCAGGGCGACCTCGGCACCGCCGCCTCTCCCGGCGGTCATCTGCAGATTTTCGGCCGCAACATCGTGCGGCGCCAGGATCACGCCCGGCTCGATCTGATCGCCGACGCCGGCGGCGCGGTGATCTCGATGCGCCCGGGCAATGGCGATCTGTGGCAGGCGAGATTCGCCATTCCGGCCGAGGCGCGGCCCGGTTCCTATCGACTGCGTCTATCGAACGGCGACGGCGGCGATCTTGAAACGGTCGACGTCGGTGCGATCGAGATTCGCGCGCGCAAGCCGGCACCCGAGCAGTCTTTCGACATTCGCGCCTTCGGCGGCAACGGCGACGGCCGGGCCGACAACACCGCCGCGGTCGCCAGGGCTCTGGCCGCGGCCGCGCAGGCCGGCGGCGGCACCGTGTACTTCCCGCGCGGCCGATATTTCGTCCGCGACACCATCGTGGTGCCGCCCGACGTCACGCTCAGGGGCGAGGCCACGCAGGCGGTCAACCTGGTGTGGCCCGATGTCGCCGACCCGCCTGACGCTCTGATCAGCGGAACGACGCGGTTCGCGGTCGAGGACCTGACCATTTATGCGTCCAACCACCGACACATCATCGTGGGCGGATTCGTCGACGGCAAACCTGCGAAGGACGCGACCGACATCACGATCCGGCGCGTCAGGATCCGCGCCTCGGCCTATCGCGGGCTGATCGACCCGGCCGCGACCCATCGGCGGATGCAGGAGATCGAACGGCTGTTTCCGAGCACCGGGCCGCACAGCCTCCGCCTCAGCGGGCGAAGGATTGCGGTGCTCGACAACGATATCCTCGGGTCCGGAAGTTCGCTGCTGCTGTTCGAAGCGAGCGACGCGGTGATCTCCGGTAATTTGCTCGCGAACGGCCGCTACGGCTGGTACTCGATCACGGGTTCGAACCGGGTGATCTTCCGCGACAATCTCGTCAGGGCATCCGATCTGCAAGGCGCCGGCGGCGGCATCAACACGCTGTTCAGCACGCTCAACGGCTCGGAGAACGTGTTCATCGGGCACAACCGCTTCGAAGGTCTCTATGGCCTCGATCGCGAGGCAGTCACGGCCGACGGGCCCGGCGGCCTGTATTTCGGGGCCGCATCGTCGATCGATCCACAACTGCTGAGACTGAACTACGAGGCCGCGCCGGTTCCGGCCAGACCGAACTGGGAAGGCGCCGCGGTGATGGTGGTCGCCGGACGAGGGGTCGGGCAGACCGCACGCGTCGCCACGCTCGAGCGATCGCCTGTCCCTTCGGAGCGACGGTTGCGGCTTGATCGACCGCTGCAGGTCCCGCTGGATCAGAGCTCGGTCGTCAATGTGACGCTGGCGCGCGAGAATTTCCTGATCGTCGGCAACCGCTTCGAGGACTGCGGCGTCGCCGCGCAGAGCTACGGAACCGGCCTCAACCACGTCATCGCCGGCAACGTTTCGACGCGGACCGGCGGCTTCTTCGCGATCGGGCTGGTGTATGCGCATTTCCAGCCGGGCTGGCAGATCCAGCTGCTCGACAACCGCATCGTCGAAGGCAACATCTACCGGGCCGGCACCAGCCGGACGGTGCTGTCCGAGGAATCGGCGATCGGCGTGCACGCCTATCGCATCGGACCCGGGGCGAGCGAGCCGCCGCTGGCGCGGGCGATCATCATGCGCGGCAACCGGCTCGAGCAGGACGCGCATCTCGAGATCAAATCGTCGCCGTCGCCGCATCCCGGAGTCCGCGACGTCGTCATCGAGGACAATATCGTCGGCCCCTCCCGCATCGGCATTCACATCGACAGCGGCGCCGCATCGATCCTTCAGCGCAACAACGCGATCGAACGGAAGATCGCAAGGTAGCAGCGCGGAGGTCGCGACCTCGGATCGGTGTCGGTATCGGTATCGGTCGCAATTGCGGCGGTCCGGTCGACCGCGACATCACATCTTATGATTACCACGACGCCGCATCGATCAGCGACATTCATGCGATATCACACCTCTGTAACATTCGAACGATATTGAACCGAACTGCGGCGCGGGACGATTGCTGCGGTCTCGGAGACATCTCGAGGCACGGTGTTTTTGCGGCTCCGGAATTTGGACGGCCCCTTCGGATGACGATAGCGCAGACCATACCGACCGCGACCTCACGCCGGGTGAAGATCATTGCCTTCATCACGATGCTGGTAGTTCTGCTCGTCTCCGCGGAAATCGCTGCATCGGCATTCTACTATCTGATCGTGAAGCCGCAACTCGACCTGACGAAGGCCGAGCCGGGGCATTACTACCGGGCGGCGACCAATCCACGCCTGGTCTACGAACTGATGCCCGGCTATCAGGGCAGCCAGGACGGCCGCGATCTCCACGTCAATTCGCTCGGGCTGCGCGGTCCGGAACTGGCATCCCGCAAGGATCGGCCGCGCCTGGCCATCTTCGGCGATTCAGTCACCTTCAGCATCTGGCATTCCGAAGCCGAGGCGCTGCCGCAACTCGTCGGTGTCGAATTGCAGAACGCCTGCGGGCGCGGCGCCGAGATGCTGAACTTCGGCGTCCCGGGATACGGCGCGCAGGAGATCCGCGAACAGTTCCTCGTGAAGTCCCCGGGCGTTTCGCTCGACGCCGCCGTCTATCTGCTCAACCTCAACGACTTTGCGAGGCGGGACACGCCGTATGAGGGCGCCGATGCGGGGCTCTACAGGATGTATCAGCCGCCGCTGCTGAAGCTGCCGTTCTTCATCAGGAAGGCGACCTACCGCTTCGAGAAGGGAACCCTGCTCGGCGGCATGAATCCGACGCTGCAATGGTACCGATGGCTGATCGGCGGAACGCGGCAGCAGACCCTCGACGACATCGGCGCCATGGCGGCGTTCGCGAAGAACCATGGTATCAGCTTCGCGGTGTTCATCCTGCCGTCCGGGCTGGCACTCGCCGGAGGCACAAACGCGCTCGCCGACGAGCAGCAGACGATCGCGAGCGCATTGCAGGCGCGCGGCATCGCGGTGGCGAATCAGGCGGATCGCTTCATCCAGTCGCCGAGCCTGTTCGACCAGACCGATCATCTGACCGGGCCCGGCAATCACGTCGCGGCCGCCCAGTTGGCGACGTTCGTGCGTAACACGTTTCCGGGCGTCGCCGCTGCGATGGGATGCCAAGGCGCAGGTGGGCAATGAGCACCAATCGCTTCCACGAGACCTTCGATCGCTCCGACGACGTCCGCGTCGGCTCGAACCGCGGCTTCGGCTACGTTTTCACCGGCGTGTTCCTGATCCTCGCGCTGCTCAGATATCGCCACGGACTCGACCTCTGGATGGCGATCTGGCTCGGCGCCGCCGCCGCGATGATGGGCGTCACGCTGATCGCGCCCGGCCTGCTCGGCCCCCTCAACAAGCTGTGGTTTCGATTCGGGTTGTTGCTGCACAAGATCGTCAGCCCGCTGGTGATGGGGGCGATCTTCTTCGGCGTCGTGACGCCGACGGGACTCGTCATGCGGATGCGCGGCAAGCGTCCGCTGAATCTCGCTTTCGAGCCGGAGGCCCCGACCTATTGGGTCGACCGCAATCCGCCCGGACCTAAGCCGGCAACTTTCCAAAACCAGTTCTGAGGCAGTCATGGCTACGCTGATCGGCGAATTGTGGACGTTCATGAAGGTTCGACGCAAGTTCTGGCTGGCGCCGATCATCGTGATGGCCGTCGTGTTCGGCGGTCTGCTGGTCTTGACCCAGGGCTCCGCGATCGCTCCCTTCATCTACACCCTCTTCTGAGGGCCGATGATGCGCGTCCTCGGCATCTCGGCCTTCTATCACGACTCAGCCGCGGCGCTGATCGTCGACGGGCATATCGTGGCCGCGGCGCAGGAGGAGCGCTTCACCCGCAAGAAGCACGATTCCGGCTTTCCGGCGAATGCGGTGTCGTACTGTCTCGACGCCGCGGGCCTCTCGATCACGGATGTCGACCATATCGCGTTCTACGAGAAGCCGTTCCTGAAGTTCGAACGGCTGCTGGAGACCTATGTGGCCTTCGCGCCGCGCGGGTTTGAGTCCTTCCGCATGGCGATGCCGCTGTGGCTGAAGGAAAAGCTGATGCAGAAGCGGCTGCTCGGCGAGGAGCTGCGCCGGCCCGGCGGGCTGCGGGCCGACGCGCTCGACGGCAAGCTGCTGTTCTCCGAACATCACCTCAGCCACGCCGCGAGCGCGTTCTATCCGTCCCCGTTTCGCGAGGCGCTGATCCTGACCATGGACGGCGTCGGCGAATGGCCGACCACTTCGGTCGCGATCGGCCGCGACCACAAGATCGAAGTGACCAAGGAAATCCACTTCCCGCATTCGATCGGGCTGCTGTATTCGGCCTTCACCTACTACACCGGCTTCAAGGTGAACTCCGGCGAATACAAGGTGATGGGGCTGGCACCTTATGGCGAGCCGAGATTCGTCGACAAGATCATGTCGACCGTCGTCGACGTGAAGCCGGACGGCTCGTTCCGGCTCAATCAGGACTATTTCAACTATTGCACCGGCCTGACGATGTCGAACGACCGCTTCGCGGCGCTGTTCGGCGCGCCGGTTCGATCGGCGGATCAGCCGCTGACGCAGTTTCACATGGATATCGCGGCCTCGGTGCAGGCGGTGACCGAGGAGATCGTGCTGCGGCTGTGCCGCTCGCTGCGCCGCGAATACGGCCTCTCGAAGCTCTGCCTCGCCGGCGGCGTCGCCCTGAATTGCGTCGCCAACGGCAAGATCTGGCGTGAAGGCATCTTCTCGGACATCTGGGTCCAGCCGGCGGCCGGCGACGCGGGCGGCGCGCTGGGTGCCGCGCTCGCCGCCTATCATGGCAATTTCGAACGGCCGCGAATCGTCAGCAACGGGCTCGACGCGATGGCCGGAAGCTATCTCGGCCCGTCGTTCAGCCAGGACGAGATCGAGACCAGGCTCGGCGCGGCCGGCGGCAAGTTCACCGTGCTGGACGACGACGCGCTGATCGACGCGACCGTCGAGGCGCTGATCGAGGAGAAGGCCGTCGGCTGGATGCAGGGCCGGATGGAGTTCGGGCCGCGCGCGCTCGGCGGCCGCTCGATCCTCGGCGATCCGCGTAGCCCGACGATGCAGAAAACCCTCAATCTCAAGGTCAAGTACCGCGAGTCGTTCCGCCCGTTCGCGCCCTCGGTGCTGCGCGAGGATATCCAGGACTGGTTCGAGTTCGACGGCGACAGCCCCTATATGCTGATGGTCGCCGGCGTCTCGGACAAGCGTCGCACGCCGATGACCGCCGAACAGCAGGCGCTGTTCGGGATCGACAAGCTGAACGTGCCGCGATCGGAGCTGCCGGCGGTGACCCATGTCGACTATTCGGCGCGGATCCAGACCGTGCACAAGGAAACCAACCCGCGCTACCACCGCCTGATCTCGCGCTTCAAGGAGCGAACCGGATGTCCGGTTCTCGTCAACACCAGCTTCAACGTTCGCGGCGAGCCGATCGTGTGTTCGCCGGAAGACGCGTTCCGCTGCTTCATGGGCAGCGAGATCGAGCTGCTGGTGGTCGGCAACTGCCTTCTGCGAAAGCCGGACCAGGATCCGAAGCTGAAGCTGAACTACGAGACCGCATTCGAGCTTGACTAGAGCGGTCCTGTCTCCGATGGAGTCGGGACTGGCGTTCCGGGACGCTCACCACAGGCACAGCCTCATGGTGAGGAGGCGCGTAGCGCCGTCTCGAACCATCCGCCGCCGCCCATCATGCGTCGCCCTCATCCTTCGAGACGCCCGGCTTCACCGGGCTGCTCAGGATCAGGATCGCTTCAATCGATCCAGCGCAGCACAGCATTCGCCGGGTCAAACCGGCAGGCGATCGAACGACCAGACCGCCAGCCGGCGGCCGGGGATCTGTGCGGAATCGTCGATCCAGTGATCCGGCTCCGGAAACCCGAACGGCGACAGCCGTAGATTGAGAACGCGATAGTCGCCGCACCTGATATCGGCGTTGAACAACGTCGAGGCGTCGGTCGTCGCGATCAGCCACCGCCGTGGCTTCGAAGCAATGTTTCGCAGCACCGCGGCGATCTCGGCAAAGCCGAGATGAAACAGCACTTCCCGACACAGCACGGTGTCGGCCTCAGGCAAATCACCGGTCATCGCGTCGCGGCAGAGAAACCGGCGCCGCTCCGAACCGTAGGCCTCGATGTTTCGCCTGACCACGCTCTCGACCACATCGACGCCGACGTAATCGATGCCGAGATCGATCGTGCTCATCCAGGTCAGATCGCCACAGCCGACGTCGAGCAGCGCCTCCGCGCCGATCTTCTGCAGCAGCGCCGGCAGCCCTTCCCGGATGCTCCGGGTGGCAGCCAGCGTCGAGCCGGTGCCTGACAGCGGCACGTCGCCGGTGCCGCCGGTCCACAGGCCGACCTCGTAGATCTCGCCGAAGCGGGCCGCCAGCGATCCGCTCCGATAATGGCCGACCGAGAATCCCTTCGCGCTGCGGATTCCGTCGACGATCCCGTGCAACGCCAGCCTGGTGAGGGCGTGGCGGACGATTTCCTTGGCGGTTCGCTCGATTAGGTGCGTGGCTTTGACCTGCATCTTCGTTCTCTTCGCGATGACGAAATCAGATGATAGGCCGGCTTCGCTGCAGCCGGACGACTGCGACGGCGAAGACGGAGGTAGATCAGTCCGGCTCCGAGCAGGTGGAACGCCACCTCGCCGATGACGAATGCGTAGATGCCGCACGGCCCGATCATCAGATAGCTGACGATGGCGCCGATCAGCGTGCTGATCGCAATGATCCTGGCGCTCGAGGCGTAGTCGCCGATCGCCGCCAGTCCCTGAATCATGATGAGAAGCGCCGAGATCGTCATGATCGAGGGCGCGTAGGCGGCGATCAGAAACGCCGCCTGGGTGAAGCCGTATTGCGGGACCATCAGGGCCAGCAGAGACATCGCGAATGTTCCCAGCGCCAGGATGAATGCGGTGGCGATGGACGTCGTTTGAGCCCGGAGGATGGTCGCGAAACCATGATTTTCGGCGCGCGTCATCGTTTCGACGAGTGCGGGGAAATCCACCCGGATGACGAACCCGACGAGCATCGTCATGGCGATGACGATCTGCTTGGCGTAAATCAGCAGCGCCGTGCTTTCGGCCCCGAGAAAGCTGGTGCTCAGCAGCAATTGGACGCGCAGGATGAGCTGTCCGGGAACGAGTTGCGACAGCAGCGCCAGGCCGTCCCGCGCCGCGCGCAGGATGCCGTCGCGGCTGGGGCGGCTCCACACCGGGCGCCGGCCGAGCCGCACGAGCACGCCCCATTGCGACACCACGGTCAACGCGTAGCCGATCGAGAATGCGCATCCGAGCATGGCGCCGGCGGTTCCCGGCGGCACGCTTGGAGCGAATGCGAGGCTGATCGCGGAGGCGGCGAATGTGATCGCGCCTGTCACACCACTCAATCCGCTGAGCTTCAGTCCGTCGAGCAATCCGACCGCGTTCACGGCCCAAATCAGCAAACCCGGCAGACTCGCGATCAGATAGGCCCGGGAGAACGGATCGGATGACGGCAACATCGCCACCACCAGCGCGGCGACAGCCACGACGATCGCGGCTCCGAGCCTCACCGCGACCGTATTCCAGAACGACGGCCAGATATCGGCGCCCGCGCGCTCGCCGGACGCCCCCGCAACCTGGCGCGCGAGCGTGGTGGTCGAGCCGACATCGATCACGAAGATGCCGAGCATCAGGAACGAGAAGTGGGTCCCGAACGCGGACAGCAAATCGAAGTCGCCGCGCGCGAACAGCCACGTCTGCACCGCGAAGATCGCGCCCTGGCCGATGCCGTAGCCGCCGATCAGCAGTCCGACATTGACGATGCGCCGACCCTTCGCCGGCGCGACGCCCAACGGCCAGGCACTGGCACTCACCGACGCACTCCTGCGAGGCCGTGGCCGCTTCGAAAGATACGGTGGCGCGGCGATGTCCCGGCCTGGCGTTCGATGGCGACCAACAACCTCACCCTCCGTCCAGCGACGCCGGCGTATGCGCGACGCCCGCAAGGCCCGCGATCGTTCGTTTGACGACATCACCGCGACAGGTGAATGATACGACGAAGACAGTTCCATGATAAGGATGGTGCGAGGCGCGATTTTCACAAAACCCGCTCTGCACAGCGCTTCGCGGCACGTGCCCAACGACTATCAAATAAGCTTGCGCTGAATTATGATAGTGAGTATATCACTAACATAGTGAGCGCGATGTTGATAAATGATAACGTCGCGCGGAAATCGCGAGGGGTGTTCGATGAAGCGTGCTCTTGTTTGCGGTGCCGGCGGTTTTATCGGCAACCACCTGGTCACCCAGCTCAAGCGGGAAGGCTTCTGGGTCCGCGGGGCGGACCTGAAATACCCCGAATACAACAAGACGGATGCCGACGACTTCGCGATCGTCGACCTTCGCGATGCTGCGAGCTGCCGCGCCATCATCGACGGACGGTTCGACGAGATCTATCAGCTCGCCGCGGACATGGGCGGCGCCGGATACATCTTCACCGGCGAGAACGACGCGCACGTCATGCACAATTCGGCGATGATCAACCTCAACATTCTTGAGGCCGCAAGCAAGCGCAACTGCAAGCGGATCTTCTATTCGTCCTCGGCCTGCATCTATCCGGACCACAATCAGCGCGATCCTCTTGCGCCGATCACGGCGGAATCCAGCGCCTATCCGGCCAACCCCGACAGCGAATACGGCTGGGAGAAGCTGTTCAGCGAGCGGCTGTATCTGGCCTTTCACCGCAACCTCGGAATGGAGGTCCGGATCGCGCGCTACCACAACATCTTCGGCCCGCTCGGCACCTGGAAAGGTGGCCGCGAGAAGGCGCCGGCCGCGATCTGCCGCAAGGTGGCGGAAGCCCGCGACGGCGACGAGATCGACATCTGGGGCGACGGCGAACAGACTCGCTCGTTCCTGTACATCGACGAGTGCATCAACGGCACTCTGCGATTGACGCGCTCGAACTGTCTCGGCCCGTTGAACATCGGCTCCGAAGAGATGGTGAGCATCAATCAGCTCGCCGAGATGGCGATGACTATCGCGGGCAAGAGCCTGCGCAAGCGCCATATCCCGGGACCGACCGGCGTGCGCGGGCGGAATTCCGACAACCAGATGATCCGGCGGGTGCTCGACTGGGAGCCTTCGGCGCCGCTGATGGCCGGGCTGGAGAAGACCTACGCGTGGATCGACAGCCAGGTCAACGCGACCGGCGAAGTCAGCAGCATCGCGGCCTGACGGCCACAAGGCCTATCGAAACGTCGATGGACGGGGCATGAGTATGCGTATCTATGTCTGTGACTATTCCGGCCATCCGTTTCAGGTCCAGCTCAGCCGGGAACTCGCGCGGCGCGGGGATCACGTCGTCCACGCGTACTTCTCGGATTTCCAGACGCCGAAGGGCAGCCTGCAGGTCGGCCCCGACGATGCCCGGACGCTGGAGATCACGCCGCTGACGCTGGGCAAACCGTTCTCGAAATACGGACTGATGAAGCGCCGTTCCCAGGAAATCCGCGTCGGCCATCTGATCGCAAAGCGCATCAGCGAATTCAAGCCCGACGTCGTGATCGGCTGCAACCTGCCGATCGATGCGCTCGACGCGGTCGTGACGCTGTGCGACCGCAAACAATATCCGTTCATCTTCTGGCAGCAGGACATCTACAGCAAGGCGATCGGCGACCTGCTGGGTGAGCGCCTCGGCATCGCCGGCCGGCTGATCGGGCGCTACTACCAATTGCTGGAGCGCAGGGCTGCCGCGCGCAGCTCCGCGATCGTCGTGATTGCCGACGATTTCCGGCAGACGTTGGAGGCCGAATTCGGCGTCCGCGGCGACCGCGTCCACACGATCGAGAACTGGGCTCCGCTCGGCGAGATATCGCCGCGCCCCAAGACCAACGAATGGGCGCGTCGGCACCGCCTCGACGACTGCGACGTGGTGCTCTACACCGGCACGATCGGGCTGAAGCACGACCCCGAGCTGATTCTCGAGGTGGCGAAATCGCTCGGCCGGCGGCCGCGAACGCGAATGGTCGTGACCTCGGAGGGCCGCCATGCCGACTGGCTCGCGCAGCAGGCGGCAAAGATCCCCGGCGAGCCGCTGCTGGTGTTGCCGTTCCAGGACTACGCGTCCTACGCCGACGTGCTCGGCAGTGCCGATGTGCTGATCGCGATCCTCGAAAGCGACGCCGGGACGTTCTCGGTTCCGTCCAAGGTTCTCAGCTATCTGTGCTCCGGGCGGCCGATCGTGCTGAGTGCGCCGCCGGCGAATCTCGCCTCGCGCACGATCCAGCGCGCCAATGCCGGCCATGCCGTTCCGGTCGGAGACGTCAACGGCTTCGTCGGTGCGATCAACGGCCTGCTGAACGACCCGGACCGCCGCGCCACGCTCGGCGCCAACGGCCGCGCCTATGCCGAGCGGACGTTCGATATCGGCAGGATCGCCGACCGGTTCGACGCGATCATCGGCTCGGTCCGGGCCGGCGCCGCGACCACAGAGACGCGCGGCCGGATCGACCTTCCGGTCCTCAGTCCTCGCTGACCGGGTCCGGACGATCGCACAGCAACATCCCCACCGAGCGGACAGCCTCATGAGCTTGCTATCGGATCTGCCGCAGCGCCTGAGACGGGTGACGTCCGGAGGCGCCTATGTCCCTCAGATCGACGGGCTTCGGTTCCTGTCGGTGATGCCGATCCTGTTCTTCCACTCCGGTCTGCGCGCCGGCCGGATGTCGCCGGATCCCGCAGCCGGCGAGGCGCTGATCACCGCCTGGTTCCCGTTCGCCGGATTCGCCGTGACGCTGTTCTTCTTCATCAGCGGCTACATCATCGCCTATCCGTTTCTCGCCGGGCGACCACCGAAGCTGTCGCATTTCTACAAGCGGCGCCTGCTGCGGCTGGAGCCGCCTTATTTCGTGGTGATGATCGGCTGCTTCGTCATCCTCAGCCTGTACACGCCAGCCAGCGCGCCGAACTTCACCTTCACCGAGGCTCCGTTGTGGCAGAGCCTCGCCGCCAGCCTGACCTATTCGCACGGCCTCATCTTCGGCCAGAGCCCGCGGCTCAATCCGCCGGCCTGGACGCTGGAGCGCGAGGTGCAGTTCTATATGATGGCTCCGTTCCTCATCATGGCCTATCTGTCGATCAAGAATCGCACGCTGCGGCTGTGGTTCGGCGGCTGCGCGCTGTTGGCGCTGATCGTCCTCGGTGAGACGCTGCGGCACCAGCTTCCGTTCGAACACCCGGCTCGGCACACCCTGTTCGGCGAGAGCTACGGCTTCATCCTCGGCGTGCTGGTGTGCGACTATTCGGTCGCGGTCAGGCCGTTCGAACAGATCCCGCGACGGCGCTACGACGTCATGCTCGTGGTCGGATACATCGGCATGATGCTCACCGGCACCGTCGAGCTCAGGAACATCCAACTCGGCTATTCCGAACCCACGCTCGCGATCGCGCTCGGCAGCCTGAACGCTTTCGCCCGGGCGAGCTGCATCTTCCTGGTGTTTCTCGGCGCCGCACGCGGCACCACCAGTCGCGTGCTGCTGGCATCGCCGTGGGTCGCGTTGATCGGCGGTGCCTGCTACTCGATCTATCTGCTGCATCTTCCGCTGATGCATGCGATGGCCAGCGTGCTGGAGCGCTACCTTCATCCCGACTCCCTGCTGGTCGCGACCGCGCTGTGCTGGGCAGTGCTGGTCCCGGCCTGCATCGGCATCGGCTTGATCTTCTATGCCCTGATCGAGCGGCCCTGCATGCGAGCCAACTGGCCGTCCGAACTCGCCAGCGCCGCTCGACGCCTGTGGGCCAGTGCACTGCGCCTTGGGCGCAAACCGGCGGCGGCCCCAGAGGCCGCTGTCTCCCAGCCGTCGCCACAACCCGCTACGATTGCCGTCACTGAACGATTTCGTGAGCATGTCGGCTAGATTCGCGATCCGCTTGCTCGGAACTTCAGCCGGTCATCGGATCGAGCCCTGTCGGGCGTCCGACCGGACTGGTTCTGAAGCGGAGACGGGCTCATGAACAGGTACGTGAAATATCTCGCTGCCGCTGCCCAGCCCGTGTTCTGGCCGGCTCTGCTGCGCCGGGTGATGCCGGCGCTCGAGCACGGCAGACTGTTCGACGATATTGCGGTCGGCACGCTGATCGACGTGGGCGCCAATCGCGGGCAGTTCTCGCTACTGGTGCGGCAGCGGTTTCCAAAGGCCGAGATCCACGCCTTCGAACCGCTGGAGCCCGAACGGCGGTTGCTGCAATCAGTCGTCGCTGCGCCGTTGACCTGTCATCCGGTGGCGCTCGGCGCCGCGCAGGGCGAGGCGACCTTTCACGTCACCTCCAAGCGCGACAGCTCATCGTTGTTCCGCCCGGGGGCGAGCCAGCAGGCCGCAAGCGGCGTGACGCTGACCGGTTCGATCAAGGTTCAGGTCGCGCGGCTGACCGACGTTCTCGACGTCGCGGCGCTGCCCCGACCGATCCTGATGAAGCTGGATGTGCAGGGCGGCGAGCTCGATGTCATCGCGGGCGCGGTCAGCGTGCTTCCGATGATCGATGCGATCTATACGGAAGTCTCCTTCGTCATGCTTTACGAGCAGCAGCCGCTCGCCAGCGAGATCACGACGTTCCTGGACAAGCACGGCTTCGCGCTGCGCGGCGTCTACAATCACTTCTTCGCGGCCGGCATCGGGCCGACCCAGGCCGACTTCCTCTATGTCCGCTCGGAATGGCCGCCGCGCGCATCGGCGACAGCCGGCGGCGGCGACCGAGCTTTTCCGGCTCTGCTGGAACCAGCAACGTAACTCTGTTTCCACATCTGAATCATCGCGTCCCGCGAGGCCATGAATTCTGCTCGAAGATCGGGCTCCCGGGAGACACGGGGGCGAGACACGGGCACGTCTCGAGGAGTCAGTTTATCCGGCAAGGGACATATCGCTTCAATCAAACAATGAACGCTCTAGCGCACGCCCGCCGCACGGGCGCCCGCTATCGCTGCTCCTCGTCCTTTTTGGAGTCCTTGTTCCGGTCGGAGCCCGGGGTTCCAGAGCCGGTCGGCGGCTCCGAGGCGGCCCCGTTCGGCGCAGACGTCTCGCTGCCTGACGATGGCGCCGGGCCGGCGCGGCCGTCGCCGCCGCCATAGCCGACCACTTCGACGATGAAGATCGAGGCCTGTCCGCTGTTGCCGCTGGCGGTGGGCTGTTCGGTTCGCGAGGCCGCCCCCGCTGCGTTGCCGGATGTCGCGAGCGAACCGCTGAGGCTCGGCAGCGAGAAGCTCGGCACGCCGGTCACCGGGCCTGCGGCGGAGATATTTCCGCTGTTCACGACGACCGGCGCGACGACATAGACCTCGCCCGACGAACGGACGCCGGCGGTACCGAAGTCGATCCTGCCGCGGGGCGCCAGCAGATACAGGCTCGCGCTTCTCGCGACCTTCGAGGATTTGAGGACGCCGATGCCGGCACCGCTGACGAAGCCGCTGAGGTCGACCGACTGATAGTCGTTGGCGTCGAACTCCACATGAAGCGGCGGTTGCGACAGCGTGGTCTTCGCACCGCGGCCGGCGTCGAGATCGCCGTTGGAGCTCCACATCAGGATGTCGCCGCCCTGGGTGGTGAAGACGCGGCTCGAATTCACCAGCACGCTGCCGTCGGTGAAGGTGTTGATGTCGCCTCCCCCGAGCGTGAGGATGCCGATATCGCTGAGCTTCAGCTTCGGATTCGGCTCGGGGGCGAGCGACCCGACGATGATGTCGCCCTGCGGGCCGAAGATCGAAATGTCGCCGCCGAGCTTGGTCTGGATGGTGGCGTGCAGCAGGTCGAGGTTGTTCTTGACCGAGCGATCGCCGTAGCCGTAGCTGGTCGGGAACATGGTCTCGACGATGCGGTAGCCGCGCGCGATCTGATCCGCATCGCCGCTCTTGGCGACAGCCTTCAATTCCGCGACATAGACCTCGCCGAGGAAGATCTGCTGCAGGGCCCGCGGCAGCGCCTTGAAGGTCGCCAGCGGGTCGCTCCCTGCCGCCGTGCCGATGCGGCCGAGGAACGCCAACATTTCGTCGTAGTAATTGTGCTCGACCAGCGACGCGGCGGCCGGATCGACATAGGTGTCGAACACGCCCTGATAGTTGATGCCGTTCTTGACGCCGAACTTGATGACGAGGTCGGCGCCTTCGGAGCCGAGCAGCGCGTTGCGTCGCTGCTTCGAACTGGGGCCGAGCAGCGCGGAATTGTAGATCCCGGTGCGTCCGCCGTATTGGTTCGGCCGTCGGTAGTAATTACCGACCGGGCTCGCGCTGGCATTGGCGACCGAAATGATGCCTTGCTGCGAGACCACCTTGCCTGACACATCGTAGGCCACCGGCAGGAACGGCCCGAGATCGCCGCCGGCCTCGACCACGAAGAAGCCTGGACCCGCGATCTGCAGTCCGCCGCCGATATTGAGGCCGGTGTAGGAAATATCATCTCCTGCGACGACGCTGCTGACATCGCTCGCGCGGATATTCTGCGCCAGCAGGTTCAGATCGGTGATGTCACCACCGGCATACACCTGCACCGGCCGGTTGATCTCGACGCGATTGATCGCGCCCGAACCCGGATCGGTATAGGCCGCGGCGACGATGTCCCCGGTCGCGGCGTAGATTCGGGCGATCGCCGCGTCGTCGGCATGCGCCAGCACGGCGCCGCTATAGGCCCCGCCATAGCTGCTGTCGCCGGCATGGGTGCCCACCCAGGCGGCCGGCCGGAACGGATCGAACGCCTTGTCCAGCAGCGCCGGGCCGGCGGAGATGTTCGGCGCCTGCGCCCCGGTGGCGACGCCGAAGGTCAGATCGATGCTGCCCTGCGCCAACAGCTGGAACTCGCCGTGCTCGGAGCCGCTCAGGACCATACCTGCAACAGGCCCGAACTGGGCGCTCGATAGATTCAATCCGGTCGTGATGATGTCGCCACCGGTTGCGATCGCCTCGAAGCTGGCAGGATACACCGCCGATCCACCGGTGCCCGCGACCGCCGTCGGAGAAACCCCGATGACCAGATCGCCGGCCGTCGCCATCAGGCCGACACTGCTGTCAGGACCATACGTATCCATGTAGATCGGCGTGAGGTTGTTATTGCTCGAATTGTCGTTGGCAAGACTTCCCTGCTGTCGATGCTGAGCCGCCGGATTGATCACGCCGGCCATTGCGATCGAACCGACCGCCGAGAGCTGAATCCGGCCGAGATCGACCGCCAGAAGCGGCGTGTTGTCCACCGTGAGTCTGCCGATGGTCAGCTTGTTGACAGTGGCCCCGATCGACCGTCCCGCCGTGATGACGGCATGCCCCGACCCTTCATAGAATGACCCGCCCAGGATATCGCGGCCGGCGCTGACCACCATGTTGCCGCTGTCGTAGACATGCGTCACCGGGGTCGAAGTCGCGGTGAGGCCGCCGCTGACCCGGCCTGTGGTCGGCAGCGAGATCGACACGTCAATGAGGTCCCGCCCGGCCCGCGCCGTCACGTTGCCGCCGGCACTGAGGAAACCCTGCTGGAAACTGCCGTACTGGATCCACCATGCGGTCTGGGAGGCGATGCTGGTTCCGTACGGCTGGAACACGCCCTGGCCGCGGACGTCGATTGACGAAGCCCCGGCTGTGGTCGCCGGCGTCAGTTCGGCGTCGGCCACCAGCCACGGCTTGTAGTATTGATAGGTGGTCTTCGAACCGGTGCCGCTATAGCCGACGATGTCCCATTGCGCGTCGACCACGACGTCGCCGCCCTTGTGCGGGAAGGCGGCCGCGGTCGGCGGGCCGTAGGCCACGGTCCCTGCCGACGTGGAGAAGCCGTTCAGCAGAACTTGCGGCTCGAAGAACAACTGATTGGGATCGCTGCTGGTGTTGCCGACCACCACAGCGCCGTTCACGGTCTTATACCCAGGATCGGACAGCCGCGGCGTATTCACGCCGGCGGCGTAGATCACGCCGGGCGCGGTGATATCGGCCAGCACGACGCTGTTGCCGGCAGCGACCGTGATGTCGCCGGTGCCGGTGCGCACCATGGTCGACAGATTGACCGTCGTTGTCGTCGTGCCCGCACCGGTATAGAGCGACTGCGTATACGAAACGTGCTTGTCGACGATCACGCTGCGGACCGCGTTGGATTGTGTGACGCCCGGCCTGTAGATCGACGAAGCCAGCGGCTGCACCGCGTCGGGATTGCTGCTGGCGAGATCGGCGCCGGCGACCAGCCGATAGCTCCAGGAGCCGGGATCGGTGACCGTGACGATCTCCGCGTTCGACGGCGTCGTGCCGACGCTGTTGGCGCTGCCGCAATTCTCTACGCAGACGCGGAGCTGATTCGGGAACAGGTCCGCGGCGGAGAGATCGACCGACGAGGGGCTGATGCCGTTCGCCTGCCCGCGATACGGCGCGACCGGAACCTGAGACGACGAATTCAGCCAGAACAGATAGGTCGGATCGATCAGTTCGTTCTTGGTCGGATCCGTCCCTCTCTTTTGCGCAGTCGCAAGATAGCTGGCAAGCGAATTGACATAGCTGCTGTCCTGATAATTCCGGAACTGGAAGAAGCCGTCCGAAATCGAGGCGTCGACCCTGACGTCGTTGATCGCCCGCAGCGTCAGTGCGCCCGCCTCGATCGACCTGGCACCGGTCCCGTAGTCCGCGACCAGCCGATAGTCGAAGGTGACGTAGCTCTGCTGCGCGACATTGGCATTGTCGTAGGTGTGAACGTATTTCGTGCCGTTGGTGCCGTTGGACTGCAGATTGTAGGCCGCGCCGGAAGCCAGATTCCAGTTCTGCTTGACGGTGATGTCGCCGGCATTCTTCGACGTGCTGGAGTTGACCAGTTCAACGCCCGGCCGGACATGCACGACGCCGGCGCCGAGATCCTGGGCCAGCGGCGACAGCCGGCTGATCAGATTGTCGAAGCCATAGTTCTGCCCGTTCAGGACCAGGTCGCCCTGGGTGAATTTGACCAGGGTTTCGGCGAAGAACGGGGCGTGATACGGCGTCGGGATGAACGTCCCGGTGGACGTCTGCGGGCTGGCCGAATTATAGGTGCCGAACACAAGCAAGCCAGTAATGTCCGGCCGAAATAAGTAAGTTCCGTCCGCCTGCTTGATGGTCTGTCCGGTGAAGTTCGAACCCGTCTGAATCGAAAAATTCGCTGCCCTGATTGGGCTATTGCCGGCGATCACGATCCGGTTCACGGTCGCTAGAGCACTCGCCGAAATGCCGGCCCGTTGAATTGAACTGAGCAAATTGGTCGAGCTGAACATGTAGCGACCTTGGCCGTCCGGGACCAACTGAACGCCGCTCAAGATCTGGACAATACCAACGCCACTGTACAAGACGACCGTCGCCGTCGCCGATTGGTATTGGCCTGCGTCTACCATCGCGATGGTTGCGCCCGTGACGTTGGTCCATCTCCCGTCCAGCACCGCATTACCACTCGAGTCATAGAGGCCAGCCGGATCGATGAGTCCATCCCAAACGCCGTTGCCGTCTCCCAGGCTCGAGCCGTCGATGCCGTATCTGCTGCCGACGGTGTCGAAGGCGATGAAGCCTTCGACGTTGACGGCGCGCGCGCCGTTGATGTGGATGTCGCTGCCGCTGATGGTCGGCAGTTCGTTGCCGGCGGCGTCGATGGCGACGATCTTGGCGTCGCTGTTGCCGTCGACCGGCGCCCGGAACAGCACGGTGCCGCCGCTCAGGCCGCCCTTGGTGCCGCCCGAGACGTCGATCCGCATCCCGGATTGCAGCCGGATCTTGCCCGCCGCCGCCCACGGAATGCCGATGGTGACGTCGCCGCCGCGCTCGTCGCTGTGCAGCGTCGAGGCGTTGATGAACGAGGTGCCGCCGAGAGTCACCTGGTTGGCGGCATAGAGGCCGACCTGGCCGCCGGCCTGGCCGGAGCCGTCGGCGGTGGCGCCGGCATAGCCGCTGGCGTCGATCGTGCCCTGAATGGTGATCTGGCCGAACTGCCGGGATGGGTCCGCGCTGTCCCACGTACTGTCGTCGGTCGTCAGCGTGACGGCGTTGGCCTTCAGCGTGGAGCCGGCCGACAGCGTCAGATTGCCGGTGCGGGTATGGATATCGATCGCGCCGGTGAGGCCGCCGGCCAGCAGCCGGGCAGCCAGACCATCCAGCATCACGTCATCGACATAGCCGGCCCCGAGCTGAAGCGACTTGGCGTCGACCTCGAAACGTCCGCCGAGGCCGGGGCCGCCCTGCCCTTTCAGCTCGCCGAGCAGCACCGCGCGGCCGGCCACCGCCGAGATCTGCACCTGGCCGCCATAGCCGACGCCGTCCACCGGCTGCGCCACGTCGATCACGCTGGTCGCGGCGGTGCGGACGCTGCCGGCGCCGCCGCTGTCGGCCTGCAGCAGCACCTTGCCGCCGGCCACATGCACATCGGTATCGACCAGCGTCTGCTTGTAGCCGCCGGCGGCGAGATAGGCGCCGTCGAGCAGCCTGACCGCTTCAGCCGTGCTGCCGTCCGGATTGACGGCGTCGATCCCGGTGGCTTCGAGCACAATGGTGCCGGCCTGGGCCTGGATGGTGGTGCCGACGGCAACGCGATGGCCGATGATCACGATGTTGCCGCCGAGCTCGCCGCTGTCGTCGGGGCGTGACGTCACGCCGCTGCGCGCGACCACGTCGGTGAAGGTGGCGACGCCGTTGGCGTTGAAGGTGAAGCCGTTGACGGCCCCGCCCGTGACCAGGACGGATGGCGTGTAAACCGACAGGTCGACCTGATCGGTGCCGGTGCCGAGCGTCAGCATCCCCGTGCCGGCGACCGTCATGCCGTCACTCGCAACGAAATTCACGTCCGAATAGCCGGCGATCCGTTGCGCGCCGTTGCCGAACACGACCTCGTCCGCCGCGAAGGTGAGGCTGGCGCCGTTCGCCACGGGCAATCCCGCGGGCGGCCCGGAATTGCCGACGTTCGACAGCGCGATCGATCCCGTCTCGAGCGAGATCAGGGCGTTGCCGCTGCCCGATGCCGCCAGGATGGCGCCGGTGTCCATCGTCAGGCTCACGACTCTCGGACCCGGAGCGAAGTCGCCGTAGACGGTGATGGCGCCGCCCAGCAGGGTCTTGAGGGCGAGCGTCTGGACGTCGAACTGGGCGCCGCTGGGCAGCGCCACGCTGACGGGCGCCAGCGCATCGGCGCCGAGGCCGATGGTGCGCGCCGCCAGAGTGAGACGCTCCGCATGCAGGTCACCCGGCGCAAACTCGATCGCCTTGCTCGACTTCGTCGCCTGGATCGTCACCGTGCCGGCCGAGATGCGGGCGCCCGCTTCGATGCTGACGCTGCCGGCATCGCCGGACGGCAGCACGACCTGGCCGACGCCGCCATCCAGCGCCTTCACCGCGCCCGAGACCGGCACGTTGGCGATCGCTCCGGCCCGAACGTCGGCGAACCGGATGGTCAGCTCCGGCATGGTGACGCCGGTCGGCCCCGAGACGCTGAGCTTGCCGTCGGTGGTCGCCGCGAACAGCGCGCCGAGCCCGGGCACATACGAGCCGGACAGGCCGGCCTGCGCCCTGGAATTGTGGAAGCTGTTCCAGTACCAGGTCGAGTTCAGCTTGGTGAGATCGGCGCCGGTGATGACGGTCCCGGTCGAGTCCAGCGTTCCTCCCAGCGCCGCGGCGATCTGCTCTGCGATCTGGTCGGCGCCGTCGGGTGTGGCGAAATAGTAGTTCCGCCCTGCGCCGCCTTCGAAGCTCCCGACGTTCTCGATGATGCTTCCGGACTTGACCGTGACGGTCCCTTCGCCGGGCAGCGGCCCGTAGACCGCGAGCGGCACGTTGACGAAGCCCGAGCCGACGGCGAGCGTGGTGCTGATCGTCTGCCACGCGCCCGCCCCGGCCACCAGCAGGATCTCCGGCGCCGCAAACGCCTCGCCCCGGGTGTCGACCAGAACATTGGTCGCGGTCGGCGTGATCAACGTCCCGGTGGCCGGATCGACGTCGCTGCGCATGCCGCCGATCAGGATGCTGCCGAAACCGAAATTATTGAGCTGGGAGACGTCGAGCGCGACATAGCCGGACGGAACGGAGGCGCCGTTGTTCTTGTCGAGATACTGATTGTGGCCGACCACGGCGAGCTTGTCGGCCGCGATATCGAGCTCGCCGCCGCGCCCGCCCGATGCCGGCCGGGTCAATGCCACGCCGGCGAGGAGAATCTGCTGCTGGGCCAGCACCGCCATGCGGCCGGCGTCGATCGGCAGCCGCGGCACCACCGTGCCGTCGCTTTTCGCTCGCTGGGTGAAATAGGCATTGGCGCCGTTGAAGGAATATTCGCTGTAGCGCTGCCAGACCGAATTGCCCTGCACCGCGAACAGCGCCTCGCCGGATGACTGCTTCAGCGACGAGGTCGACTGGGTGTACTGGCCGCTGACCAGCACCGTGCCATCCATCAAGGTGGTCCCCGACGCGACGTTGCGCCCGACATTGTCGCCGTAATAGGTGACGCGCATCGCGCCCGGCAGCGTCGCGTAGTGCGCCGGATAGAGCGTGTAGGTGCCGGCTGCAATTCCGCCGCCGCCGGCGATGGTGATCTGGGTCCCCGCCAGCGGGTAGACATCGCCGGACTGGAGATACACCACCTGCCCGCTCGGCAGCGTGAACTTGACTCCGTCCTGGCCTGGCGCGTCGAGACGGCTCGCCGCGGTGAAGTGGATATCGAACGCCGCGACCGAGTCGTTGCTGGTCGGCACCAGCGCGTAAACGACCGGTCCCGCGCCGGACCCGGTCTTGAGCCCGCCATTGATCGTCGTCAACGTATCGTGCGAGCCGCCGCTGCCCTGGATCCATTCGGTCGCCTGCAGATCGCCGCCGCCGCGGACGTCGATCACCGCGCCCTCGGCCACCGCGACGCTGGCGCCGCCGAGCGTCAGGCCCTTGGCCGGCGGAGCGGTCAGCGGGTTCAGGCTCGAATTGTAGTACCAGTTGGTGCCGTCCGAGGTGGCGCCATAGGGCACGATGGTGTCGGCAAGCGTCAGCGACGTCAGGCTGCCCGGCCGCAGCGTAACCCCCTGCGGGCTTCCATCGGCGTTGGTGCCGGTGCCGCCGGTGAGCACGATCCGGCCGAGCGGCGCGAACAGATTGCCGCCCTGATCGATATTCGCCGCGGTGACGGTGAGGCTGCCACCGGCAGACAGGGGAATCGTGGTGTCGCTGCCGGCCGGGGCCCTGAACGTCACGTCGCCGGCGCTGCTCTGGATCGTGAAATCGACCGCCGATACCGGATAGATGCGCTGACCGGACAGCAGGATATCGCCGTAGGCCGACAGCTTGCCGGAGAAGCTGGAAGGGCTCTTGACGAGATCGGTCGCGGAATCGACGAGGTTGGCCACTTTCGGCGTGCTGAGGCGAATATCCCCGGCGCTCAGCAGATTCACCTGACGGAAGCCGGCGAAGGCGGCGCCCTCGACATCGATCGTCTGCGCGGTGACCGTGAGCGTATTGGTGCCCTGGCTGGCGGCGCCGGCGCCGCCGGTCAGCAGCACATAGGGCGCAGAGAACGCGACATTGCTGCCGTTCGCAAAGCTCAGGATCAAGGACGCCGCGATCTCGAGGCGATTGGCGACCGACCAGTCCAGCGCCCCGGAGATGGTGAGCGGCTGCAGCCCGAGATCGCCGAGAGTGGGAGTGGCGGTGTTACCGCTGATATCGTTGAAGATCCGCGCCGCGCCGCCATTGGCGCCGCCGGAGTACAAATACACATTTTCGAAGGCCGCGAGCCGGTCGACCGCCGCCGACACCGTCAGCGCGGTCCCGACGCTCTGCGAGAGCTGGGCCCACGACAGGAGCCCGGTCGCAGTGGCGGGCGCCTCGGGCAGCCGCAACGCGTCGAAGCTCTGCGCCAGAGTGAGCGGTGCGCCGCCGAGAATGATGGTGCCGCCATTGGCCCGCGGATCTGCGGCGAAGACGCCGCCGGCGTCGCGATAGCGGCCGCCCAAAGCGGCAAACGAGCCGTTCCACAGGAACGCCCCGGAATTCACGCTGACCGAGCCGGCGTCGCCCCAGGCCCAATAGGGCGAGATGGTCCGGCCGCTGGCGACGGAGATGAAGCCGGCATAGCCGGAGACGTCGACCTGCAGCCCGTCGCCGGCGACCACATAGGACGATCCGCCGGTGGCGATACCGGGCACGGGATTGCTGTCTTTCACTGCCGTGAGCGGCCCGGACTCGATCGTCAGCGTGCCGCCCGAAATGATCGTTCCGCTCGTCATCGGACCGCCGGGCAGGCCGAACCGCGAGTCTGCGATGAAGGTGCCGGACAGGTCGATCCGCGCCTGCTGCTGGTGCCAGGCGTCGAGCCAGGTTCGCACCGCATTGATGGTCAGAGTGCCGCCATGATCGACGATGCTGCCGCGCAGCAGCACGTTCTGGGCGAGCGTATCGCGATCGTAGAGTGCTTGGCCGGATCTGAGCGCGCGGTTCGGGCTGCCGCTCAGGTTGAGCGCCGCCTGCGGATCGGTGACGATCGAGGCGCCTTCATCGAGCAGGATGTTGTCGGCGCGCAGCGTCAGGTCGACCGGCTTGCGCAGATCATCCGGCAAGTAAGCCAGCCGCGTATCCGGCGCCTGCGACGCCTCGCTGCCGAGCTTGGTGCCCGTCCCGAATTCCGCGTAGTTGACGGAATCTGCAAAATTGACCTGCCGCAAATTCAGGTTGGACGAGACGACGATGCTCGGCGTGGTACCGGCAACAGCACTGTCGTCGTCGTTCAGCCGGCCATCGGCAACGCTTTCGATTGTGTACGACCCGAATCCTCCATCGTTGAGCAGAGCGACAGGGATCGTTGTTTCTCCACCGACCTTGACCGTCGACGTTTCACCCGCCGCCAAAGCTCCGCCGATCCGCACCGTATCGGCCAGCCCCAGCCGCAGGCTGCCGTTGCTTTCGAATCCATAGGCACGCAGCGTTCCGTCGAGTTGCACGATCGCCTGCGTGCTGCCCGGTGACGGCGCATACGGATTCGGGTTGTTTTGATTCGTCGGCAGATCGTACGTCCCCTTGTAGAGGACAAGCGAGATGCTGCCGCCCTTGCCGGCGATGACGCCGTTCGCTGCCGTCTTCAGCTTGCCGCGGGGCGAGATGTAAGCCCCGCTCGACACGTCGAGCACACTGCCTTGCGCCAGCAGGATGCTGCCCGTGGTGTCGCGCCGGTTCAGGCTGTCCTTGGTGGTGCTGATCGAGATCGAGCCGCCGTCGATGAAGGCGGGGCCCGCGGCGTCGAGGCCGAGCTTGCCGGTGTCGTTGACGAAGCGCCCGCTGACGTCGAGCTGGCCTCCGACGAAGATATCCGCGCCAATTGTGACGCCGTTCGACGTCGGGGCGACGAGCGGAGCGGGGGCGGTCGTCACATAGCCCAGTACGCCGTCTGCCGTTCTCTGGGTTGGATCCGGGTTCGGAACGGCGAACACGCGTTCGTGGAACTCATGCCTCGCGGTACGAAGATCGATCGTTCCGCCCGGCGCCGTGATCGAGCCCGCAATGTCGATCGCGCCTCCGATCAAGGCTCCGAAATGCCCGCCCGCCGCAAGGTTGATCGCGCTGCCGGACGACAGCACGAGGTCATAGGCATTGATCGAAAGCGCGCTCAGCCCGTAGCTCGACAGGGTCTCGTCCGACAGCAGGGTCAGCGCGTTGTTGGTGTCGAAATGCGCCGATGGCGTCGACCCGATCTGGACGCTCGAGGGGGTGTTGAGGACCAGATAGCCCTGCGACGGCAATTCGTCGCCGCTGGCCTGCAGCGCCGTCGGCCGCGTCACCGCGCTGCCGCTGGTGTAGTCGGTGAGATCGGATGGCGCGCGGCCCAGATTGATCTGGCGCTGACCGGCGACCGATCCGAAATAGAACTCGTTGCCGAGATTGAGCTGCGGATTGATGGTGGTCACGGTGACGCCGCCGGCGTCGCGGCCCTCGGTGTAGCCGGGCTGATAGGACTGCGACCCGAGCGTCCAGCTTTCCGGAGCGCCCCAGCGCGCATGATCGACGGTGAACCGGCCGAAGATCCCGACATAGATCATGTCCGGATTGGCCTTGGCCATCGTGTAGATCCGGCCGTCGATGCCGATCAGGCGCGTGGTCGGGACCATGCCGGGCAGATATGTGATGTTGCCGCCGGCGACATTGACCACGGAGCCGCTGCCCAGCACGACCTGCCGGCCCGTCGCCGTCGTGCCGCCATTGGCGTCACCGAGTTCAGTCCCGATGTCGACGGTGCCGCCGGCGGTCATCAGTTGATAGATGCTGCGGCCCTTGGCGTTGACATAGCCGCTGGCGTCGGCGAGCGGGGTGCCGACCCAGGTGGTGCCGTCGCTGCGGGTGCCGGAGGCGCGGATGTCGATCCACAGCGTTTCGCCGTACAGAACGCCATCGCGCTGCAGCGGCATGTCGGCGAATTCGGCGCGCGGCTCGAACGAGACGAAATTGTACGACGCCGGCAAGACGACATCCTGAAGTCCGGCGACGTCGATGGTCGCGCCCGGCCCGTCCGGACCGTTTCCGGTCAGCACGACCTGTTGCGCACCGTTGAGGCTCGGCTTGACTTCAGCCTGCTGGGTGCCTGGGTTGCCGTTAAAGAGCTGACGGGTCTGCTTGACGCCTTGCCCTCCGAGTTTGACGGCTTTCAGCGACACCGAGGCGGACGGCGCGGAGACGAGTCCATTTGCGCCGATCGTGGTGTCGAGCTGCCCGACCATCTCGACGAAGGCCGGCATGAAGCTCTGGACCGTGCTGGAGGTGCTATCGGTCGCGGCGCCGCTCAGCGTCGGCAGCGTGTTGCCGTCGTCATAGGGCAGCACGCTGATGACGCCGTCCATCCTGACGCTGGTGGCGGCGTAGAGCAGCACCATGCTGTTGCGGTCGATACTGGTGTCGGCCGAGATCACCCCGCGGACCAGCGAACCTGCGGTGTCGCGGACCGGATTGCCGGCAGCGTCCAGCAGATTGCCGACCGACACCCGATCGCCGGCGAGCGTGGTGACGCCCTGCCGGGTCTCGATCAGACCGCCATGGGTGACTTCTCCGGTCACGATGTGATTGACGTCGTCCCGGAAATAGACGGTCGGGCTGGGATTTCCGTTGCTGTAGGTGATCCCGTAATTCTGCAGCTGCAGCCCGGTGCCGCGGAACGTCACGCCGCTCGGCAGCACGCGGCTTGGGAAATCCGCCGCGCTGTATGTTCCCGGCGTCAGCGTGATGGCGCGCGAGGCCGCCATCGCGACCTCGCCTTGCGGCGCCGTCAGGGTGCCGTAATTGGCGACGTTGGCGCCGAACAAATAGATGAAGCCCGGGGCCCCCTGCGGGACGATGTCGGTCGCGATCCTGGCGGTGATCGACGCCCCCGCTTCGACCGTTACGTTGCCGGGAATGAGCGTCGAATTGGCTCCCCCGTTCGGATCGAACAGCGAGAACGAGAACGGGTTGCCGATACCCGTATTGAGAAAATGAAAATCGCGATCACCCTGATCATCCCCCAGCTTGCCGACGTCGAGCGTCGACGCCACCAGCGACTGGACGTTGATCTGGGCGCCGGCGCCGAAAATGATGCCGTTGCGGTTGATCACATAGACCGCACCCGGCGCGTTGATCTGGCCGTTGATATAGGACGGATTGCTCCTGCCGTTGTTCGCGGCGGCGTTCTGCAGGAACAGGTTGGGCGAGGTCTCGGGATTGACCCGATTGAGCGCGATCCAGTCCGACGCCTGCTGGTTGAAGTTCAGCCTTGTGTCGTAGCTGATATTGAAGCTGTCCCAGTTGTAGATCGCCTGCTTGGCGGTCTGGGTGACATTGACGTTGGTCTTGCCGTCGCTGACGGTCTGGGTCAGTTGCGAACTGGCGCCGTTGAACGAGGCCGGCGCGTTGAGTTGCAGCGTCGTGCAGGATGCGCCGCAGGAATTGCCGGCGGTGACGCCGCCGGTCGGCATCAGGCCGCCGATGGCGACGCCGCTGGGAATGGCGCTGCCATTGGCGAGCGTCGGCTGGGCGGCGATGGCGGCGGCTTCCTGCTGCGCCTTGCGCATCGCGGCGAGTGCGGCGGCAGCGCGGTCGAGCGACAGCCGCGCTCGCGCCGCTGCACCGGCCGCCTGGGCGGCGGCGGCGGTCGCGGCCTCTTGCGCCGCCGCCGAGGGCGCGGCACTGGAGATCGAATTCATGCCTCTGGCATCGGCCTTCGCGCACGACACCATCAAGGCGAACAGGCTGGCACCGCACAGCAACAGAGTGCGATACGCCAAATGCGAAGTTCCCGGCAGAAGAGCCGACTGTGATTGATCGCGCTTCAAGGCATACTCCCGGCCGCATCACACAACATGCGTACGCGGCCAGCCGGCCTTTCGACCGAATGGCGCCCTGCGATCTGGGCGCCCAAAGCAAGTTTGCTGCCGCTGACCTTGCCCGGCGAGTTTACGACTTGTTAACTGACAATATCACGTCAGATTGATGACAACGATATCATATAACATTAATTACGTTAGTTCCCGGGGCTACGGCTTCGGCTGCCCGGGAGCCGGCTGGCCCGACATTCGGTTCATCCATTGCTGGACCATGCCCGTAAACGGGTTACCGGATCCGGAGATCGGCGCGCCACTGTTGTTTGCGGGCGGCGGAGTGGTCTGGGCAGATGCCGGCCGCGGCAGGACGGGCGGCGGGGCCGCCGGACCGGGAGGATTCGGCTTGAACGTGGCGACCGGCGCGCCGCTGCCGACCGGCAACGCCGGACCGGCCGGCGCCGTGTCCGGCGGCGGTAACGTCAGGACTGCATTCTCATCGCCTTTCTCGAGCACCACCTGCCGCGGAGCGACACTCCGAAGCACCCAGCCGTTGTGGTTTTCACCGGTCCTCAGCCGAACGACGCTCTTGTCGCCCCGATCGATGAACAGGCCGATTCCCGTCAGCGAATCTGCAGCGACCGTTCCCAGCAGCACGAGCTGCGGCTTGTCCTTCTCTGCTGGTTTTGGCGGCGGCGGGGGAGGCGGCGGCGCGGTTGCCTTGACTTCCGCCGCGGCCGGCGGCCGGCGTGTCGGGGCGAATAGCGGGCGGGCGACCGAGGCCGTCAGCTTGCGCAGCGGAATGCCCCAGAGCGGATTACCACTCGGTCGCTGTGCGGGCGTCGATGCTGCGGGCGCTGCGGCGCGGGCTGGGGGCGGCGGCGGCGTCAGTCCTGGCGGCGGCATCTCGGTCCGCGGATCGGCAACCGTCGGCGGCACCGCAGCCGTCGCCGCGCCGGCGAACACGAGAAACAGCGCCGTCGCGAACTGCGCGATTCCGAGCCGGGCCATCATTTGCCGCCCTGCCATTTGCCCGACACCGTGATCGTCCCCTTCAGTTTTCCGTTCTCCGAGACGCCCTGCGGAGCTTGCACCACCAGTTGCTCGACGAACAGAAATGGCATTCCCGACTCGAGGTCGTAGAGCAGTGGCTGCAACGAAGCCTGCTCGATCTCGAAACTGGCCGAGACCGTCAGAAACCCGGCCTTGGCCTGAGGCCCCTGCAGATCGACCTGAGACGACAGGATGTTACCGCGCATCCGGCGGACAGCGCCGGTGAGACGCTGCAGCAACGACGCGGCCGCAACCGATGCGCTCGGCCCCTCCAGGAACGAGGAGCCCCTCGGAACACTGACGTCGACAGCGACGGCCTGCGAGGGCGGCGGCGACCGGGATTCCAGTTTTTCGAGGATCGACGACGCTTCGATGACTGCGTTGCGCCGCTGCAGGATCTCGAGCATGTTGCCTGCCGTGGTGGCTGCGCACAGACCCAGCACAGCGACAAACAACACGAGCGCCATTTGCGGGTAGCGCGCCAGTCCGGTCAGGGTGCGTGTGATCGCGATCATTGGGCGGTCCCGAAATACGGCTTGATCCTGGCCTCGACATGGAACCGTTCGCCGGTTTCGTTGGCCGCCCGCGTCGTCGGCGCGAAGAACCCGGCTCTCGTGAAACTCGGCGAATGCTCGAGGAGCTGGATCAGCGACGGTGCGTCGCGGGTGATGCCGGCGACCTGGATGTTGTCGCCATCGATGCGCAGCTCGGTCGCATAGGTGTGGTCGGGCAGAGCGGCAGCCAAAGCCTCGACGACCATCACGGCCGCCGGCATGCTCTGCTTGCGCTGTTCGAGGAGTTCCACCGCCGAACCGCCGGATCGGCCGGAATCGCCGCGAATGAGGGCGCGCCGCTCGGCGATCCGACGATGGATCTGCTGTTCCTGCGAGCTGAACTGATCGATCAGAAGGCTGCCGGCCACCGACGACGCCATGGTCGCGACCGCCGAGATCGCGAAGACGCCGATCAGCACCGCTCGTATGCGACTGCCGCGGTCGGGGCCACCGGCTTTGGCGTCGTACACGGCGACGCGCTGTCCCTCCGGAGTCAGGGTCGTGATCTCGACGGCGGCGGCCCCCAGGTCCGAGAACGTCTGCGCGACGGCGGCGAAGGCTGCACGTGGAGCTGCCGCGATGGTGACGGCGATACGCTCCCCGGCGATCGCGCGCGGAGGCGTCCAGCGAAACGCGACGTCGTTCGCGCTCCACGGCGTCAGACGATCGATCTGCGACCGGATGATCCCGTCGAGGAATTCGGCGGCACGGCTCGGCAGTTCGAGCGGACGAAACAGGAATCGCGACGGACGCATCATCAGCTCTATCTCGCTGCCGCGCACCGCCTTGGCCCATTCGACCGATAGCGGCTCGCTCGGCATGGCGTCGGCGATCCGGATGCGACAGGTGTGAGGCGCATCGTGACTTTCGATTTTGCCCTTGGCTTGCGCGATCTGCATCGTGAAGCTGCCGTCGTCCTGCTCGACGGCTCGGATGCGCCGGACAGGCCTGACGACGCGCGACAGCGACGCCAGCCCGTCGACGACGGCATCGATCCAGACAAAGAACGCGGCCGAAGTCTTCTCGAGTATCGTCATCGCGCCACCGCCGGATGCGCCGGATGCCCTGTGCCCGGGTCGATATCGCGCCACGACATCACCCGATAGGCGTTCTGATCGCCGAACCCCGACACCAGCACGGCGGCTTCGGAGATCTTCTGCTGACGGCCCGCCGTCGTCACGCGCACTCGAACCCGGTAGGCGCTGCCGCTGTTCAGGGTCGCTCCCACCCGCCTCTCGCCGAGCATTCCCAACAGAAACTGCGGATCCACCGGCGTCGAATCGCGTCGGGTGAGAAACGCGTCGAGCAGCAGCGGCGTCACCCCGGGCAGAGCGGCGATCACTTCGGGCGGTGCGTCGAGAACGTTCACGTCTTCCATCTCGCTGTAGACGGTGACGAAAGGCAACGCTCGCTCCACGAGCGCCGGCGGAAGTCCAAGCACGAGCCAGAGTTCGTCGCTGCTGTTGAACGGGCTGCGCCGCGGCGGATAGCCGACGGCGCTATAGAGCGCGTCTTCCTCGTCGGGACCGGCCGATTTCCGCGGGCTGCGCCAGCCGACCACACGATCCGCGTATCGCTCGGCCAGGCTCGCCGGCGTTCCCAATGCCGCGAACAGGCCGGCGATCATCGCCTTCGGCGCCATGTTGAGGTTGATACGAGACGCTTCCGACAGAAATTCGACCTCGACTTCGGATCTGGCCAGACTGAAGCGGAAGCTGCCGTGAGTCGGACGCCGTGGTCCCGCGGGGGCCGAGAGCCGATAGGCCGCCATTTCCAATCCGGCCATCGCCAGCAACTCCGACTGCAGCGCGTCGTCGCTCAGGCTCAATGCCGTCGCCGACTGCGCGATGTACTGCGAGGCCGTGACGGCGAGAGCCGCAAGCGCCGCGAGCAGCCACAGCGCTGCGACGACGATGAACCCGTCATGCGCAGTGCGCGGAGCCTTGGTCGATCTTGCTGCGGTGGGCATGCTATCTTGCTCCCGCAGGGTTGCCGGATTGGCCTGAAGTCAGCTGACTGCGTTCGGGCGGTTCCGACAGCGGCGCCATCATCTCGGCGCGAAGCCGGGTTGCCGAAGCGAGCACCATTCCCTGATCGTTGCGATCGTCCCTGATGATGAAGCGCACACCGCTCGGCAGGCGTCCCTGATTTTGCCACTTCGCCTTCCATCCGCCGGTCTCGGCCTGATAGGCAAACGCCAGTCGGTACGGAGCGCGCAGCAGAACCACCGGATCGCCGAACGGAATCCGGTCGAGCGATAGGTTTCCAGTCGGCAGAAGAGTGAACGGCGCACGCATCCGCACCAGCATGATGCCGTTCGGATCGCTCCTCTCCGCGACGCGGACGAATTCCAGACCGGGGGCGGTGTTGGGGCCGAGCGCGGGGCGCACGAACACCACGGCCGCTTCGTCGCCCTCGAACAGCGGCGTGCGGTCGTTGCCATTGGCCGAGATGTATTCGGCGGCCGCAAGATCGGCCGACAGCCGGTCCAGCGCGATCGCGAGCTGTTCGTTGCGCTGGACGCGCAGCAGGCCGCGATTCCAGTCGGGCAGCCATTGCGCCGTCACGACCCCGAGCGCACCCAGGATCAGGCCCATCAGCGCGACCGCGACCAGCGCCTCGAACAGCGTGAAACCGGCCTCGCCCGGTTGCCCGCGATGGAACGGCCGGCCCATCAGTTCGCACCCCTGTTTCGCAGGCGCACCGTCTCGAGCGACAGCATCGCACCTGTGGGCGAACGCACCCGCACCTCGATGCGTTCGGGGATGAAACGCGACTCCGGGACAAAGACGCCGCCGACGAAGGGAGAGGTCGCGACTTGCCATCGATGGCCCGCAATCTCGCCGCCAAGGCCGTCGTCGATGTTCCGGCTCCGCGGAATGCCGTTGACGACCAGGCGCGCCGCATCGACCAGATTGACGCGCTGCTCGAGCTTGGACACGCCCCGCAGATTGGTGGCGACGACCGACCCGATCGCACCGAGAACAACCATCACCAGAGCGAGCGCCACGACCGCCTCGATCATGGTGAAGCCACGCTCGCCGTTTCGTTCAGAGGGCCTGCGCGACAATGTCGATCCCTCCGGTCAGCCAGTTGACCCGAATCTCGTATCCTCCGCTTGGGCGCATCAGCCGGATCGCCCCGCCGCACGACATGCCCGTGGCGAAGAAACTGATCGCCGACAGCGCCGGCCGGCCGTTGCATTGCCGCGGCAGCAGCGCCTCGAGATCAACGTCGTCCGGAACACGGACGACGCGCCTGCTCGAACCGGAGACGACGGTCCGCGCCGGTGCATCCACCTCGGCGCTGACCACCCCTCGGCTCAGCATCGCAGCGTGCCGATCGACCTTGAGCAAGGTGGCGATCTCGACGGCGTAGGACTGCAGCCGGGGCTGCGACGTCGACACCGGCACGCGCGGCAACGCGATGGCGACGAGCAGCGCGACGATGGCGAGGACGCAGACGACTTCGAGCAAGGTGAAGCCCGCCTCCCCGCCGCCGTCCTCAGTCCTGCGCCGAGGCGAGATCAGCAGCCGTCCCGGTGCCGCCCTCCTGCCCGTCCGAACCGAACGAACGGATCTCGTACGCGCCGTGCTCTGCGGGCTGTCGGTACACATAGGCGTTGCCCCACGGGTCGTTGGGGACCGTGGTCCCCTTGATGTATGGACCGTTCCACGCGACGACGCCGCTGACCCGTTGCACCAGCGCGTTCAGACCCTCGGCGCTGGTCGGATAGCGGCCGGCGTCGAGGTAGAACAGATCGAGCGCGCTGGAGAGGCTCTGGATCTGGATCTTCGCCGCCTTGGCGCGGGACTCGGTCAGATAGTTCAGCACCCGCGGGCCGACCAGCGCCATGATCATGCCGATGATGGTGATGACGACCAGCATCTCCACGAGGGTGAAGCCGGCTTCTCCCTCGCGCGAGCGCCGCCTGGCGGTCCGTCGGACCTGTTGCTGACTGATGATTGGCTTCACATCTACTCTCCTGTTTCTGTCAGCCCACGACCTGCGTCACCGACAGCAGCGCGGTCATGACTGATACGATCAGTCCGCCGACCACGATGCTGATCGTGACGATCGCGGCGGGGCCGATCACCCCGACGATGCGATCGAGCTGGCGCTGCAGTTTGACCTCGTAGAAGTCGGCGACGCGCGCCGCGAGCACGGGAAGCTGTCCGGTTTCCTCGCCGAGCCGGAGCATCCGCACGGCGACGCCCGGCAACACCGCGGCCTTCGCCAGCGCATCGGACAACTTGCCGCCATGCCTGACCCGATCGGCCATCGCACTCCAGGCCGGAAGATTTCCGGTCACCGCCATGATGTCGACCAGGATGCGCAGCGTCGCGGTCAAATTGACGCCGCTGCCCAACAGGATGCCGAGGTTGCGGCAGAACAATGCGGTGCGATGGAATTCGACCACCGACGACACCAGCGGAAGCCGCGCCAGTTGCGTCAGCACGGCGGCCCGCGCGCCCGGCCTGCGCCACAGCAGCCAGCCGCAAAGCACCGTTGCGACCACGCCGATGCCGACCTCCACGCCGTGATCGCGCAGCAGATCCGACAACGCCATGAAGGTTTCGATGATCGGGTCGGTCTTCGCATTGAAGTCGCGCAGCACCGCGGAGAACTGCGGCAGCACGAAGGTGACGAAAAAGCCGAGCACGCCGACCGCCGCCAGCAGCACGAATACCGGATATTGCAGCGCGTCGGTCACCTTCCGGCGCATCGCTTCCGCCCGGCTGCGCTCGGTGCCGAGCGTTTCCAGAATATGGTCGAGCGTGCCCGACATCTCGCCGACCTTGATCAGGGCGACGTACATCGGGGGAAACAGCGGCGCGTGACGATCGAGCGCCTCGGCGAAGCTCTCGCCGGACAGGATCGCCGTTCTGATCTTGAGCACCACGGGCCTGAGCCGGCCGATATCCATATCACTGGCGAGTAGTTCGAGGGCATCGTTGAGGCGCGCACCCGCCTTCATCAGCAAGGCGAGATCGCGCGTGAAAACGGTGACGTCTTCCGGACGCGGGGCGGACAGCGCGGCCAGCGAAAACGAGCCGCCGCCCTTGGTCAGATCGGGACTGGTATCGATCGCGACCAGCCCGAGATACTCGATCCGCTGCAGCACTTCGGCCGTGGTCGCGGCCGCGATAGAGCCGGAAACGAGCTCTCCCTTGGCGGTCAGCGCGCGATAGCGGAAATTGGTCATGGCGTTACCGGACCGTAGTGACGCGCAGGATTTCGGCCGCCGACGTGGTTCCGGCCCTGCACTTGGCGAGCCCGTCCTCGATCATCGTCGTCATGCCGTTACGGATCGCGACCTTGTCGATCGACGCCCAGTCGGCCTCGGAATCGATCAGCCGGCGCACCTCCTCGTTGATCTCCAGGATTTCGAACACGCCGCCGCGTCCGCGATAGCCGGTGCCGCCGCAGCGCTCGCACCCCTCCGGCTCGAAGATGGCTTCGCCCGACACCAGACCGACCGCCTGGTAGCGCGGGTCGGCGTCGAGATCGGCTTGCATCAGCGGGCGTGAAGATTTGCAGCGATCGCAGAGCTGACGCACCAGCCGCTGGCCGATCACACCGCGCAGCGTCGAGCGCAGCAGGAACGCCTCGACGCCGAGATCGAGCAGGCGCGGCACCGCAGCCGCCGCGGTTTCGGTGTGCAGCGTCGTCAGGACGAGATGGCCGGTGAGCGCCGCATGGACCGCGATATGCGCGGTCTCGGCGTCGCGGATTTCGCCGACCATGATCACGTCGGGGTCCTGGCGGACGAAGGCGCGCAGCGCCGTCGCGAAGGTCAGGCCGATCGAAGGCTTGGCTTGCGACTGGCAAATTCCCGCGATCTCGTATTCGACCGGATCCTCGATGGTCAGGATCTTGCGGGTCGGCTCGTTGAGAAGCGACAGCACGGTCGCCAGCGTGGTGGTCTTGCCGCTCCCGGTCGGCCCGGTCACGATGATCATGCCGTGCGGCAGCGTCAGCAGCCGCCGCAGCTTGCTCTCGTCGGCGGGCAGGAAGCCGAGCTTCTCGATCGAGAGCAGGCCGCGATCCTTGGGCAGCAGACGGATCACCGCCGACTCGCCGTGCTGCGTCGGCATGATCGCGACACGCATGTCGATTTCGGACCGCCCCGACCGGATCCGGGCGGCGCCGTCCTGCGGCAGCCTGCGCTCGGCGATGTTCAGGCCGGCCAGAATCTTGATACGCGAAATCACCGCCTGCGGCGGCGCACCGGGAAGGCTCGGCGCAGGGCGCAGCAATCCGTCGATGCGCATCCGCACCACCAGCGAATTGCGGGCCGGCTCGATATGAATGTCGCTGGCGCGCAACTCGACGGCGGCCTCGAACAGGTCGTTGACCGCCCGGACGACCGGCGCGCCGCTGGCCAGATCGCGCAGATTGTCGATGTCGTCCTCGTGCGCCGCGACCGACGCGACCCGCTCGTCGCCGGCGCCGGCGCCGGGATCCTCGCCGAGCCGCAGATCGAGCGCCGTACCGATATCCTCGAACGACGCCACCGAACTCGCGACCTCGTCGCCGAGGACCAGCACGGCGGCCTGCATCGTCGCGCTGTCACTCGGATCGGCCAGCGCGACTGCGGCGCCGCCGCCCGGCAGTTCGAACGGAAACACCGACATCTCGCGCAGGAAACGACGTGAAAAACGATGCGCCAGGGGCGCCGCCGCCAGCAGATCGGGCAAGGCCGTGCGCGGCAGGCCGTAGAACTTCGCGACTTCGTCGGCGAATTCGCTCGCCGACAATTCGGTGGTCTCCCACAGCTTGCGAAGCCCGTGATCGACGCCCGCCGCCGGTCCGCCGATATCGGCCGCCGCCGCGTCGGCCCCGGCCGGCAGCCCGGACGCGAGGCGGAGATGGGCAGCAAACTCGTGGGCGGACGGACTACGCATCGCGGATACCAGAGCCGTCCTTCCAACCGCGGTGACGGCGATCCCGCTCTTTACGCTCTCTTTGCTATATGAAATGTGACGCATAACATCCGTTCCACGACACCGTCGAGACCGGCACCCACACGGCCACGGGCGCATGATCATGCGCGGGCCGCCGGCTGGGCGCGATCCATCGAGGTCTCCCACAGCCGGCAGCCGGCGCGGCGCGGCCTCGTCAAATCGGACATGATGTTATTCGCAACATTCAATCTCATGACACCACACATTGCTGTCACACAGCCGAACTATGAGTTCTCACAGGGTCCCACCGCCGCGGCGAACAAGCGGCGCGGGCATGGTTTGAGTGAGGCACAGTGTGGGCCCGATGTTCGGCAGGATGGTTCTGTTGCTGCAGCTCGCGCTGGTCGGCGCGCTGCTGACGGCATGCAATACGACCGAGCGCCTCGACGCCAGCAACCAGGAGCCCGACGTTTTCGAGAAGGTGCGGTCGATCGACCTTCTGCCGCGCTATCCGACCCAGGTGCGGCAGGCCGAGGTCTCGACCGGTCGCAAGAGCCAGGCGGTGATCTATCAGGCCGAATCCCCGGGCGGCGCCAAGGGGTCATCGGCCACGTCATCCGCGGGCGGGCGGGCGGCGGGCGGCGAGGTCTACGAACTCAATTTCGAGAACACGCCGGTCGCCTCGGTCGCCAAGGTCGTGCTCGGTGACATTCTCGGCGTCGGCTACGTCATCGACGCGCGGGTCCAGGGCAATATCAGCCTGTCGTCCGGCCGGCCCGTGCCGAAGGCGGACATCCTGTTCGCGCTCGAGAATGCGCTGCGGATCGGCGGCATCGCCCTGGTGCGGGACGACCTGGCCTACCGGCTGATGCCGCAGGCCGATGCCGCCGGCGCCGGTCCGGTGGAATACGCCGACCGCACCCAGGCCGGCTACGGCATCTCGGTGGTGCCGCTGCAATACGTCTCGGCGCAGACGGTGCTGAAGCTGGTCGACAGTTTCGGCACCAAGCCGGGAATGGTCCGCGCCGATTCCGCCCGCAATCTGATCCTGATTCAGGGTACCGGCAGCGAGCGTCGCAACGCCGTCGACCTGGTGATCAGTTTCGACGCCGACTGGATGCGCGGGCAGTCGGTCGGCATCTTCCCGGTGCAGAACAGCAATCCCGAGCCGATCATCGCAGAGCTCGAGAAGATCATCGACTCGGGCGACGGCGGCATTGCCCAGGACGCCGTCAAATTCCAGACCATCAACCGCATGAACGCGGTGCTGGCGGTCACCCGCAAGCCGGGACTTCTGAAGCTGGTCGAAACCTGGATTCAGCGCCTCGACACGGCGGACACCGGACGTTCGGGAATCCATGTCTATCGTATCAAATACGGCGACGCCCGGCAGATCGCGCGCGTGCTCAACGAACTGTTCGGCGGCGGCGGTGGTAGCAGCGGCGGCTCCTCGACGATCGACAGCGCCGCCGGCCAGATCGCACCGGGCTCCGGCTTCGCGTCGAGTTCGAGCAGGGGCTCGGCACTCAGCCGCCTGTCGGCAACGCAGCCGAACTCGGCCAATGCATCGGGCGCAAGCGCCGCCGGCTCCGGCGCGCGATCAGCGATCGGCGCGTCCGGTACAGGAGCGACGTCGCAGCCGGCCAGCCTGCTCGACCGCAGCGGCGGCCTGTTCGACCGCGGCGGCGGCGGTGCCAGCGGCGGCGCACGCGCCGGTGCGCAGGGCATCATGGAAGGAGTCCGGATCACGCCCGACAGCGTCAACAACTCGCTTCTGATCTATGCGAGCCAGGAGCAGTACAGCATCATCGAGCGAACCATCCGGCAGATCGATCAGCCGCAACTCCAGGTCGCGATCGACGCCACGATCGCGGAGGTCACGCTTACCGATCAGTTGCAGTACGGCGTACAGGCCTATCTGACGAGCAAGAATCTCGGCCTGAAGCAGAACATCGGATCGGTCTCCAACTCGACCGCGAGTTCGCTCATCAACGCGGCCGGCGATGTGGTCCTCAACCGCGCGATCCCGGGATTCAACTTCCTCGCAGGCTCGTCGACCACCCCGACCGCGATGCTGAGCGCCTTGCATGCGATCACCGACGTCAAGGTACTGTCCAACCCGTCGCTGGTCGTGATCGACAACCAGGCAGCGACCCTGCAGGTCGGCGACGAAATCCCGATCCAGACCGGAAGCGCCACCGTGCTCAGCGGCAGCAACACGATCGCCAACACCACCGACTATCGCAGCACCGGCATCATGCTGAAGGTGATGCCGCGCATCAATGCCAACGGCAACGTCCGGCTCGACATCGAGCAGGAGATCAGCAATCCGGTCGCAAGCTCGACGACGTCATCGTCGTCCTCGACGTCGACGAATTCGCTGACGCCGACGGTGTCGACCCGCAAGGTGCAGAGTTCGGTCGCGGTGGCGAGCGGACAGACCGTACTGCTGGCCGGCCTGATCAGCGATACGCAGAACCGCAGCCGCAACGGCCTGCCGGGGCTCGACCAGATTCCGGGCCTCGGCGACGTGTTCTCGCAGACCGACGTCAGCGTCAAACGCACCGAGCTGATCATCTTCATCCGGCCGCAGATCATCCGCGACGGCGCCGATGCCCATTTCGTCGCCGAGGAACTGCGCACCAAGCTTCGCGGCACGATCGGATCCGTCGGCTCGCGGCAGTCGGCTCCACCGAACTATCGTTGACACGACCGCCCGACCGCAATCGAACCGCAGACAGGCACAGCGAGGGAAACGAATGCCAAGGCCGATATCGACCCTGCTCGCATCCGCGCTGCTGATCCTGGCCGCGACCGCTTCCGCGCAGGCGGGTTCGTCGACCCAGGCGGGCGCCGCGTTCGGGCGCGGCGACTTCGTCAAAGCCGCGCGGCTTCTGCCGCCGCTGGCGGAACGCGGCGATCGCCGGGCGCAGGCCATGCTCGGCTTCATGTATGCGACCGGCCAGGGCGTGCCGCAGGCCTATGACGCCGCAGCTTACTGGTATCGGCGCTCCGCCGAGCAGGGCGACACCACGGCGCAATATCTGCTCGGCCTGATGTACGACAAGGGGCACGGCGTTCCGCTCGACGAGGTCGCGGCCTACACCTGGCTCAACCTCGCCGCCGCCGGCGCGCCGAAGCGGCTGCGCGAGAACTATCAGCGGCTGCGCGACGCGGTGGCCTCGAAGATGAGCCGCCGGCAGATCGCCGAGGGTCAATGGCGTGCGCTGGACTGGGCGGCGACGCCGCGCCGCTGAGCCTGCGCGGCGCATTCGCTCACCAGCCCCGCAGCAGGGTCGCCTGCAGCAGCCAACCGATCCAGATCGACGGCGCCAGATAGAGCCCGAACGGCAGCCGGCTGTCCGCCCGCAGACGGTGGCGTATCCCGTAGTGGCGCAATGCGTGGATCGCCAGCGCGGACAGCGCCGCGATCTCGATCGCGATCGGTATCATCGTCCAGCCGAGCCAACAGCCCGCCACCGCCGCGAGCTTGACGTCTCCGAGCCCGATGCCCTGCCGCCCGCGCAGCCGATAGTAGCCCACGCGCAATGCCCAGAAGGTCATAGCCAGCAGGCCTGCCCTCAGCACCGCCTCCAGCAGTGCGATCTCCGGACGGCCCGGCGCCGACACCCACGCATGCAAGAAGCCCAGCGCCAGCGCCGTGGCGCTGAGCCAGTTCGGAATGATGAAGCTGCGCGCGTCGACCACCGCAATGCCGAGCATCGCGATCGCGAGGCTCGCGCCGAGCCATCCGGCGGCACCGGGCTCACAGGCCAGGCTGGCCGCGACGCCGAGCGCCCCGAGGGCGACCACCGGATCGAGCAGGGTCGAGGACAGCCGGCCCGGACGCGCCGGGATCACGGCAGTGCTGGGAGCGGCAGGCCGCCGCCAGCGCGTCAGCGCGAACCTGCCGATCGCATGACCGATCACCGCGCCCGCCGCGCTGCCGAGGAAATCGATCGGGTCGGGATCGCGGCCCGGCACCCAGGATTGCGCGATCTCCAGTGCGCCGGCAAAGACAACGAGCGCGAACACATGAGCCGCCCCCGCGCGGTTGAAAACAGTCAGAACCGCCGCGACCGCCAGATAGGCCAGGCCGTGCTCGGCCGCCTTCGCCAGGCCGATCGAAGGGCGCATCTCTCCGGGCACCAGCGACAGCGCGACGATCGCGAGGATCGCCAAATCGGTGGCGAGCGGCGCGAGCCGGGCCAGCGCGGCCGAAAGCCGACGCGCGGTCGCGGCGCCATCTGACGGCACGGGCCCCGGCAGGTCATCGGCTTCGGGCGGCTGCGGAGAGGGAAAGTGTCGGTTCAAATGCTCGGTCCGCCGGCCCGGTCGCGGGCCGTGGTGAGCACGGCGCAACGGGCAACAGCGCCATCTTCGCCCGACATCATGACGCTCACATGATCCGAACGGCAGGGATGTCCAGTCGGATGATACTCCGCCCTACTTCGCATTCCCGCCGGCCCGATCGCCTCCGCCAACCGTTATGATATCACCATCACTTTAGGGCGCGATAGGTACAATTTGAAGTAATGCTTTAGCGCGATCTCGAAATCTGCCTGCCACATTTCCTCGTGTTTGAAGCGGGGAAGTGCAATGTCGACAAACAACAACAAGCAACATCGGCAGACGATATCGATCTCTCGGCTGTGGCGGATGCTGGTCCTGCCGTTGATGGCGGTGGTGGTGGCGACGGTGCCGGCGAAAGCCTTTCTGGCGCGGCCGGTGATCTTCGCTTCGATCGGCAGCGTGACGACGGCGCCGAGCGGCTGGCTGCAGTTCTGTTCGGAGAACCCGGACGAATGCCGGACGACGCCGGATCCGCAGCAGAACGTCGAGCTGACGCCCGATCTGCTGCAGCAATTGTTCACCATCAACGCCTTCGCCAACGACCGGGTGAAATGGACCAGCGATCTCGAGCGTTACGGCAAGATCGAGCGCTGGGCGATGCCACTCGACCGCGGCGATTGCGAAGACATCGTGCTGCTGAAGCGGCGCATGCTGGCGCAGGCAGGATGGCCGACCGGCGCGCTGCTGATCACCACCGTCGAAGACCCCAAGGCCGGCAACGGCCGGCATGCGGTGCTGACGGTGCGGACCGACCGCGGCGAATTCATCCTCGACAATCAGTCGCCGGAGATCCTGTTCTGGTACGAGACCCAGTACCGGTTCCTGTCGCGACAGAGCGCCACCGATCCCAATCTCTGGGTGGCCTTTGCGGATGCGAAGGAGCTGCCCGGCCCGGTGCTGGCGCCGCGCGTGCGATAATCGCTCGGAAAAGCGGGGCGCCGAACCGGCCCGAAGCGCAATCAGGACGATCAAAAAAATGCGGGAGCGCGACGTTCGCGCTCCCGCCGTTCTGGTGTGGACGATGGCCGCTCAGACGAAGCGGAAGTCGTCGGCGGCGAGTGAGGTCATCTGGAGGTTCGCCAGGGTGACGCTGTGGTCGGCGTCGAGCGTCACCACGACGTCGTTGCCGACCTGGGTGGCGTGCGACATCACGTCGGCGAAGTCGGCGAAGATGTCGCTCGAGAACTGCAGCAGATCGGCCGACGACCCCATCGTGGCGAAGTCGGTGACGATGTCCTTGCCGAACCCGGCGGCGAACACGAACACGTCGGCTCCGGAGCCGCCAGTCAGGATGTCGTTGCCTGCACCGCCGGTGATGATGTCGGCACCCGAGCCGCCCTTCAGCGTGTCGTTGCCGGCGCCGCCGTTCACAATGTCGTCGCCGGAGCCGGCGTCGACAGTGTCGTCGCCTTCGCCGCCGGCGATGACGTCGTTGCCCGATCCGCCCTTCAGCGTATCGTTGCCGAGACCGCCGTCGATCGCGTCGTTGCCCGAGCCGCCGTCGATCGCGTCGTTGCCGTCGCCACCGCCCAGCGTATCGTTGCCGTTGCCGCCGGCGATGGTGTCGTTGCCGGCACCGCCGTCGAAGCTGTCGTCGCCGTTGCCGCCGGTGATCACGTCGTTGCCGGCGCCGAACAGGAAGCTCTCGATGCCGGTGAAGGTGTCGGTTCCGATTCCGGCGCCGGTTGCAGTCCCGGCCGCCAGATTGACCGTCACGGCGCCGGTGGCGTCCGACAGGTCGAGCACGTCGTAGCCCGCACCGCCGATGATGGTGTCGTTGCCGGCGCCACCGCGCAGGACGTCGTCACCATCGCCGCCGATCAGCACGTCGTCGCCGTCGTTGCCGATCAGCACATCGTTGCCGGCCCCACCGTCCAACGTATTGGCCCCGGCACTTCCGTACATGAAGTCGTCGAAGCCGGTGCCGATCGCATTCTCGATATTCCGGAACTGATCGGAACCCTCGAGATAGCCCGGATAGTAGGCCCGTCCGATATTGAGGTCGATCGCCAGTCGGAAGTCGACCTGGCTGTAGTCGATGGTGTCGATTCCGTCGCCGCCATCGTACCAGTCGAGGCCGTCGGTGGCGATGAACCGGTCGTTGCCGCCGCCGCCGAACACCAGATCCCTGCCGTCGGTGCCGGTGATGGTGTCGTCGTTGTCGGTACCGACCAGCACCGTCCAGCGCTCGTCGCCGAAGCCGATCTGCTCGACATTGCTCAGCGTATCGCCGCCGTCCGGCGTCCCGCTGCGTAGATCGGCGACGAGGATCGACCGATCGGCGTTCAGCGTGAAACCGTAGTCGGAGAACGTTCCCGTGAAGTGCACGGTGTCTGTTCCATCGCCACCGTCGATGACGTCGTCGCCGGCCTGGCCGTAGATCTCGTCATCGCCGGCGCCGCCGTCGATCGTGTCGTTGCCGTTATTGGCA
>NZ_JBQTCH010000013.1:0-70788 GCF_052445935.1 Rhodopseudomonas sp. NSM
GCAGCGCCGCTTGCGCCCGGTGTTGACGCCGAATTCCTTGCCGCGACGAGCGTGCGCAACGCAGCCTTCGCGTCGAGCCGCCGCCGATCCCGCCGGAGCCGCCGCTGCCCGGCCGCGAGCGCCCGGCGCCGCGCCGTCCCGACCAGCCGCCGGCCGCGGCCCAGGGCGCAGCAGCGCCTGGCGCGGACAATGCGGGGCTGCGCGGCTTCCGCGACGTCACCGCCGATCTCGCCGATCTCGGCCAGGCCGCCGCCCAGGCCAACCGTTCGGCGCGCAAGACCTACGCCAATGTGGCGCCGTCGACCGAATTCGACCGGCTCGAGCCGTCGATGGAGAACCGCGCCGATCCGGATGCGCCGTATTCCTACGACGAGTCGCTCGACGAGGCGTCGCGCTATCAGTCCGCGGCGGCGCGGTCTCGCGGCGAGCAGGACCGCACGGCCCCGCCGCCCAAGCCGCCCCGTCAGCCGTCGAAATTCCCGCTGCGCAGCGCGCTGGTGGTCGGCCTGGTGCTGGTGCTGGTCGGCGCCGGCCTTCTGTGGGGCCCGTCGCTGTACGAGTCGCTGCGCGCCATGATGAGCTCCGAGCCGTCGACCGAGACGGCGGCGCCGGCGCCGCCGCCGGCCTCGACCGAGCGGCCGAAGATCACCGATCGCGTCGGCCAGCCGTCGGGCGCCGAGCAGGTCGCCCCGGTGGCGCAGCGCGTCGTGCTGTACGACGAGGATCCGAGCGAACCGAAGGGCAAGCAATATGTCGGCTCGGTGGTGTGGCGCACCGAGCAGATCAAGGGCGCCAGCGCCAAGGGCGGCGCCGATCTGGCGGTGCGCGCCGACATCGAGGTGCCCGAGCGCAAGTTCAAGATGACGATGTCGTTCCGCCGCAACACCGACACCTCGCTGCCGGCGAGCCACACCGCGGAACTGACCTTCATCCTGCCGCAGGATTTCAGCGGCGGCGGCGTCAGCAACGTCCCCGGCATCCTGATGAAATCGAACGAGCAGGCGCGCGGCACGCCGCTGGCCGGGCTCGCCGTCAAGGTCACCGACGGCTTCTTCCTGGTCGGCCTGAGCAATGTCGAGGCCGAC
This sequence comes from Rhodopseudomonas sp. NSM, assembly GCF_052445935.1. NCBI lineage: Bacteria > Pseudomonadati > Pseudomonadota > Alphaproteobacteria > Hyphomicrobiales > Nitrobacteraceae > Rhodopseudomonas > Rhodopseudomonas sp. NSM. Next base: position 1,086 of record NZ_JBQTCH010000013.1, read on the forward strand.
CGCGCGCGCAATCTGCAGCTGCTGAAGGAGCGCTCCTGGTTCGACGTGCCGATCGTCTACAGCAACCAGCGCCGCGCCATCATCGCCATCGAAAAGGGCCCGCCCGGCGAACGCGCCTTCTCCGAGGCGTTCACGGCCTGGGGCGAGTAGGCTGGGGCGAGTAGGCTGGGGCGAGTAGGCCTCCGTCATTCCGGGGCGCGAGCGCAAGCTCGCGAACCCGGAATCCCGATGAGTTCATCCTCCCGTCGTATCAACGTCGAGATTCCGGGTTCGCGCTGCGCGCGCCCCGGAATGACGAGCTGTCGTCGAGGGCTCTCGCTGTCGCGCGCCGACGATGCCGTCAGATGTTGCTGATGTCCTCTCCCCGAATCGAAACGCGCCGCGAAAATCGCGGCGCGTGCAGGAACGGTGGCCGAGGTTGCGGTGGCGCTACGGCGCGCCGTCGGCGCCGGCCAGCACGGCGTCGTGCACCAGCGCGCTCGCATCGGTGACGCCGCGTGCGGCGTTCTGCACGATGATCTGCGCCATCATCGCCTTGGTGGCCGGCGTGCGATGCTCCGTCGCGATCTGCGCGACCGCGATATCGAGCACCTCGCGCAGCGTAGCGACGTAAGCGGGATCGAATTTCGGCTGGTCGGTGGCGGTCATCGAGGGTCTCCTTCTTTGCAGTCCGCATCGTTTGCCGTCGCAATGCGGCTCAAGTGGGTCGCCTGGATGAAGTTGCGGTGACGCGCGCTGATATTTCGGTGATGGGGATCGTGACGCTTTCTTCATGTGTTGGAGAAGTGCCTGCGGCACAGTCATTTCCGGACGCCGCGCCGGCGTGCCGTGGAGCGCCGCTGCTGGAGTCATTCCAAATCGCATGCGGGCCGCGATGCGTCGGTGACGGCGTGTCGATCGCGATGAGTCCGATGACGGTGCTGTGTCCCGGCTGCACGCCGCCGTGTGGCGCGCGCGTGTCGGCGGGCGACGCAGGACACGGTCGGCGCGGCGACGATGCGGAAGAGCGAGGGGCGGCGGCACGATGGGCGCCGCGGTCAGCGCCGCGCCGCGCCGGCGTGGCGCGCGGGGCACGCCGGCGCCTGTGGCGCCGCGGCGCGCCGGGTCGCCGAACGCACAACGCCCGCCGAGGTCCCCCCAGGGTCCTCGACGGGCGTCGGCTATTGCGTCGAAGTAAGGAAGCTTACTTCTTGGCCGGAGCAGCGGCCGGGGCCGGTGCAGCCGGAGCCGCCGGGGCGGCGGCGACGGCGGTGTTGCCGTTCCAGTACTTCGGGAACCACGACGTGTTGTTGATCAGTGCGAGATGCACCAGGATCGCGATCACGGTGACGCTGCCGAGCAGGAGCGGCAGGCCGACGGTCGGATTAACGACGGTCCAAATACGACCTTGATTCATGTTCGATGCTCCTTAGTGCAGCCAGGGCGAGTAAACATACGCCAGGAAATGGGCCACGATCGCGATCGCGCCGAAGATGCGCGTGCCGTCGATGACGTGCTTGTGGATCTCTTCCGACTCCGCGATCGTCAGACCGGTCGGCCAGACCTTGTTGGGATCGTCTGCCATAGGTAACCTCCTCAGAGACTTCATAAACTTCGTGCTGAACCCGCACGCGAGTGCCGCTCACAGCGACCGGGTTCGAGTTCACCGGTCGACCGGGCGCCGGCCGCCCGCTGGGGCCTGCCGCGTCGTCGACCGAGCACTGTGTCCCGGCTGAGACCTCCGCCTCCGGACCTCCTCCAGCGCTGCTGGTCAGGTGCCGATCACGGCGTTCTCTCGCTTGGTCACATTATCGTGACAGCATCGCTTGTCAACTTGACATGACACTACAAGCTGTCCGGTTCATGCCGGACAGTGCCGTGGGGATTGCTGCGGGATGCGGCCGGGATTTCGCTGGCAGCCTTCGCCGCTCATTCCCTCTCGTCTTGCGGGGGAGGGGGTGAGCGGGCACAGCGCCCGCGACGTCCGGCCGCCTCAGGGGTTCAGCGAGGTGATCATGGGCAGCAGTCGGTAGGCGAGCGCGACGGTGAGCGCGATCGCCGCCCAGATCAGCACATGCTGGAGCCAGGCGCCGGTCCTTGCCCCGTGCAGCAGCCCGCGTCCGAGATAGATGGCCAGCGCGGACAGCGCGGCGACGCTCACCACCATCCCGGAGTCGAACAGGCTGCCGTCATAGGCGGCGTCGTTCACGATCGCCGCGGCGGCGCCGATCAGCACGATCGCAAGGAGAAGCCACAACATGGCGCAAGTGTCGGTCGCGATCCGCGGCGCTGTCAATCCGCAGCACCGCCACGGGCGACCCATCGCCGCAGCGGCGTGGTTTGAAGCAATGCCCTCTCCCCGCATCGCAGCGCGCTCCCTCTCCCGCTTGCGGGAGAGGGCTGGGGTGAGGGCGACGCGGGCAGTGAGGCTGCTATTCGTCGACAGCCCTTCCCCCACCCGGATCGCTACGCGATCCGACCTCCCCCGCAAGCGGGAGAGGTTGCGCCGTGCGTGTTGGCAGGCAGGATGAGAACAGCGAGGTGCACTCCGTCGCCTTCGTGCGCAACGCCTCTCCCCGCGCCGCAGCGCGCTCCCTCTCCCGCTTGCGGGAGAGGGCTGGGGTGAGGGCGCGCCGGGCAGTGAGTCCGCATTGTGCGGGCGACATCGTAGGGCGGGTCAGCCGCACGCGTCACCCGCCGATCGCGAAGTCAAAGAAGGCGGCGGATGACGCTGCGCTCATCCGTCCTTCGGATTATGGAATCGGAGTTAGGTCGATAGACCTAGCGCGAGATGTCACCGCTGGAAAAAAGGCGCACCATTTCCGAAAGTAGTTCAGCCCGTAGGGTGGGCAAAGCGTAGCGTGCCCACGCTCGCGCGCGTGATGCACGAGTTCTTTCGACGTGGGCACGGCGCTCCGCGCCTTTGCCCACCCTACGCTTGCTAATCCGCCTACGGGCTTGGCTGATGCACTTTATGGCGCAGGAGGAGATTCTTCTCCTGGAAGCCCCTTACCTCGTGGTGAAGGCTTTGTATTTGACGAGGGCCTCTTTTCGTCAGTCCTCTCCTTCAAAACCGAGGATCTCAGTGCGAGGATCTTTGCGTTAATCTCCTCGGCGGATATCTCAACCCTCAGTTTTTCCTGAATAAAGGAAAGCCGTGATTCGCATTCCCGTATCAATTCTGACCACGTTTTGACCCATACTTGCGAATTTGGACTATCTAGGAACAGGCCAGGCGGGCGCTCTTTCTGAGTGATCCGGTCTTTTATGGTGGGGTGATATTCTCCCGTTATCAGGAAGAAACTCCAAAACGTATCAGTATGAAGGTAATCGGGTTGAGACTTGATCGCGGAAACGTAATCTTCGAGTTGGTCGAGTTCTTTCCGTCCGACCGAAATCGATGGTCGCTTGAGTTCAATTACTAAGTATTCGCGTTTGTTCGAGTCGGGTTGAGGTATGACGCGCCCGAGAAAATTGTCGAGCCTTCCAATCGCTCCGTTTGGCTTTCTTACTTTCCGCGAAGTCTTTGCAGCGAGGTCCTGAGCTACTCGCTCCATTACCTTTGTGAGGCCGCTCTCGGCCAAGGTGATATGAAATTGCTCGCCAAATATCCAAGTATTGTCGCGAACTATAACGTCAAGCTCCCCGCGCTCCCGAACTCGTTCTCGATGCTCAGGATTGAATGCAATTTCTCTCAAAATCTCCAAGGCAACCACTCGGTCCGCAATCAGGCTCGATGCTGAGATAATGTTGCCAAGGCCTGTCTTCTCCAAAAGCGAGGAAAATTCATCTTGACGAGCCTTTGGCAGGTTGACGACTGCGCGTAGAATTGTTGAGAGCGAGTCGGGATTGTGACGTACTGCTTCCTTTAGTAGGGTCAAAGTCATCTTCTTCAGTGAAGTGTCCGCTCGGCCAAATTCGCGTGAGTATGAAGAAACTGCATAGGTGGCAATATCAAAAACCTGACGTTCTTTTCGTTCGATTTCGTCGCGGGGCTCTCCTACGTATGGATATGCGCCCTCAGTCTTCAGTTTGTCGATCAGGCCCCGGGAGTTGTCTGCCTGTCGCTTGCGGAAGTAATCGGTTAGTTGATCTCTGACGTAAATGAGGATCTTGGCAAAGTCGGGATCGGTCAGGCTGTCAATTTCCAATAGATTTGCGTCTGCGATTTCTTGAAAGAAAGTGGAGTATGCGTATGCAGAGTACTCAAACCCTGGGGCTGTGACGTTCGCGGGTTGTGACCCTAAAACGATCCCGTTTTCTCCTCCCAGATGAATTCGCCTTGCTTCGACGTGCGAATTCCACTCGACCACAGTGATGGAAAGGTCAGTTATTGTTCGAGATGGGCAAATGACTATGTCGCGAGGGAGTTCTGTGGAGAGGTATATTGCGTCAGATGGTCTAATCCTCGTTCCGTTGTAATTGATTTCAACATTAGGGTATCGCAGGAGGTACGGCGCGAACACTGCACTCAGTTCTAAGAATGCTGCCTTTGACGCAAGCCAGTCCAGCGGTGACTTGAGGTTGATTAGTTCAACTCGAGTGCCGGTGGACGGATTGGTTGATCGTGCGGGATCACTTACTTCGCATTTACCCAGCGACGCGGCGTCAATTCTGATCTCGATATCTGTAAGTTGGTCGTTCTCTCTGTAAGTCGATTTCCAGATCGCTGCATTTGCGAGAGAGAAGAATCTGAGCCGCCCTCGGCCCTCTTTTCCGTGAAGCGCGCGTTTTCCAATCGTCGTCCTTGCGGACTTTTTCCAGGAGTCGCCGAGGTTGGCGAAGTCTTCCTCAGCTCTTCTCTTAGAAATACCCGTTCCGTTGTCGGAGACTGTGATGGTCTGGATGCCTCCAAGTGGATTCAACGCGAGGTCGATAGATATCTCCGTCGCATTCGCATCCAGTCCATTCCAGATGAATTCGGAGATGGCTTTTATTGGATCGCTTGTTCTCGCGACTTTCTCCAAGTGGTCCTGTTGAGCGGTTAATTTGAGCGTTCCCATGAAAAACTCTTTGCGAGATATAGATTCAATCCTCTCACCTCTAGCATTTCGTATCCAACTTCGCACTTGACAATTCAGGCGACTAGGAATATAGTCAATCCATCCCGCCCCATCGAGGGGCGCGTTGCCGGGACGCTGGTCGTCGCGGGGCGGGGTGTGGCGCCTGCGGGCGCGGGGCAGACGTTGCCCTGCGCCTCCGGGGAGCCGAGGGTACCGTCCGCCGCTACTACGAGCGGCTGCCGCTTTCGTGGCTGGACGGGCGCAGCAGAACGCGAGGTAACTCGCGAGCTCCCTGCGTTCCCGGAAGCACGGCCCTCGGTCAAAAATCGCCACGGTGGAGCGTCGAAAGGCGTTTCCGCGGCCTCTGATCGCCGGCGATCCGGCGATCACGCTGCGGCACTGCTACCAAGTTGCGCCTTTCGGCGCTCCGCCTCCCTCGGCCTGATGGCCGCCGGGAGGCCCCCTGAACCCACCACTCACGCAAATGATTTTGCGGGCAACGCCGCCGCCTGCGCGCGCGCGCGTCCCGCCAGCCGCAGGAGACGATTCATGATTTCTCCGGACGATTCCCTGTCGTGGGGCGAAGACTTCCTTGCCGCGGACGAGGCCGAGGACGACGCCGAGGCGCAGTCTGACGCGGACTACGCGGTCGCCGTGGTGGCGGTGCAGCGCGCGCTCGCCGATCGCGCCGGCGCGCACCAGCGCTGCAAGCTGGGGCGCTGCCGCCGCGAACGCGGCTGCCGCACCTTCGGCGATTGCGCCGTGCGGCCATGGCGCGACCCGGCCGATCATCGATACCAGCCGGCGATCGACGCCCTCTACGAGGCGATCAGGCGCGGACGGCGCGTTGCGGCGTTGGATGGCTGAACGGGGCTGGCCGTGCGGATCGCACCTTCGCTCCCTCTCCCCGCCCTTTTGCGGGGAGAGGGTTGGGGTGAGGGGCCGGGCAATGCGTCGCGATGCGGCGAAAGCTGTCGGGGGAAATCATTGCGCCGCGGAGTCCGCGCGGCCCGCGAGGCTGGTGACGAGGCGGCGTCGTGCCATGCCCCTCACCCGGAATTCGCGCTGTGCGCGAATCCCGACCTCTCCCCGCAGTGCGGGGAGAGCGTCCCTTATTCCTCGTCTTCGTCCCCGGCCTTCTTGCCGCCGATGGTCTTGAGCTTGGCGAACACGGCGTCGACGTTGAGGTCGTCCTCGCTGCGGCCGGAGGCGGCCGGCTCGAATTCGGCGTCCTTGCGGGTGGTCTCGGAGGCCGGCAGCAGCGTGGCGCCGCCGTATTCCTGGTCGGTCGGCTTCTCCTTGGCGGCGCGCTGCACCTCGAAGTCGAGCTCGATCTGCGAGCACAGGCCGAGCGTCACCGGGTCCATCGGCGTCAGCGTCGAGGCGTTCCAGTGGGTGCGGTCGCGCACGCTGGCGATCGTGGTCTTGGTGGTGCCGACCAGCCGCATGATCTGCGCATCCTTGAGTTCCGGATGATTGCGCACCAGCCACAGGATCGCGCTCGGGCGCTCGTGGCGGCGCGACACCGGGGTGTAGCGCGGGCCTTTCTTCTTGCTGGCCTGCGGCAGCACGACCTTGCTCTCGGCGAGCTTGAGGCGGTGGTCGGGGTCCTTCTCGCCCTTTTCGATCTCGTCGCGGGTGAGCTGGCCGGTCGAGATCGGGTCCATTCCCTTGATGCCCTGGGCGGCGTCGCCGTCGGCGATCGCCTGGATCTCCAGCGGGTGCATCTTGGTGAAATCGGCGACCTGGTCGAACGACAACGCCGTGTTGTCGAGCAGCCAGACGGCGGTGGCCTTCGGCATCAGCGGTGCGTTGCTCATGGCAAATCTCCTTTGTCCCTTGCCCCTCTGGTTTCGGAGGCAAGGCGGGTCATCGGCGATGACGGGGAATTGCCGCATATATATGCCGTTCGGGGCTTGCCGCGCAATGGTCCTGCTAAAGTGCAGCAGCTTGACGCCTTGACAGAGCCTCAAAGCCGTCCCAATTCCTTGATCAAGACGAACCCCACGCAACGCCCCAGGGCGTTGGCCGTTGCCGCCGTTCGCGGCGTGCGGGCAAGCCTCCCGGATCGCTCAAAAATGCTGGCCAAACCGCCCCTGAAGATCGTCCTCTGCTCGCCGCGCGGCTTCTGCGCCGGCGTGGTGCGGGCGATCGACACCGTCGAGCGTGCGCTGGCGCTGTACGGTGCCCCGGTCTATGTCCGGCACGAGATCGTCCACAACAAATACGTCGTCGACAGCCTGCGCGCCAAGGGCGCGATTTTCGTCGAGGAACTCGGCGAAATTCCCGACACGCGGGCCCCGGTGGTGTTCTCCGCCCATGGCGTGCCGAAATCGGTACCCGAGGACGCGCTGTCGCGGAACTTCTTCTCGGTCGACGCCACCTGTCCGCTGGTCACCAAGGTGCACCGCGAGGCGGCGATCCATTTCAAGCGCGGCCGCGAGATCCTGCTGATCGGCCATTCGCATCATCCCGAGGTGGTCGGCACGCTGGGCCAGCTCCCGGCCGGCGCGGTGACGCTGATCGAGACCGCCGCCGACGCCGCGAGCTTCACCCCGAAGAATCCGGACAATCTGGCGTTCGTCACCCAGACCACGCTGTCGATCGACGACACCGCCGGCATCGTGGCGATCCTGCGCCAGCGCTTCCCGAACATCTCCGGGCCGCACAAGGAAGACATCTGCTACGCCACCACCAACCGCCAGGCGGCGGTGAAGAAGGTGGCGCCGGTGGTCGACGCCATGATCGTGGTCGGCGCGCCGAATTCGTCGAATTCGCAGCGGCTGCGCGAAGTCGCCGAGCGCGAGGGCTGCCGGGTGTCGGTGCTGGCGCAGCGCGCCGCCGACATCGACTGGTCGCAGTTCGAGGGCATCACCAGCCTCGGCCTCACCGCCGGGGCCTCCGCCCCCGAGGTGATCGTCGAGGAGATCATGGGCGCCTTCGCCGAGCGCTTCGAGCTCAGCGTCGAGACGGTCTCGGCGGCGGAGGAGAACGAGTTCTTCCCGCTGCCCCGCGTGCTGCGCCCGGACGCCGCCGCCGAATAGCGGTGGGGAAGGGGGCCGGCCCCGGGGCCCGCCCTTTCATTGCCGGGCGCGCTGGTCTAGGAAGCCGCCATCACTCCTCACCACCCGGGACGCCCCCCATGGCGGTCTATACCGACGTCGCCGCCGACGACCTCGCGGATTTCCTCAAAGCCTACGAGATCGGCGATCTGTTGTCCTACAAGGGCATCGCCGAAGGCGTCGAGAATTCCAACTTCCTGCTGCACACCACGCGCGGCTACTTCATTCTGACGCTGTACGAAAAGCGCGTCGCGTCGGAAGATCTGCCGTATTTCCTGGCGCTGATGGCGCATCTCGCCGCGCGCGGCGTCAGTTGCCCGCAGCCCGCGAGCAATCGCCGCGGCGAGGTTTGCGGCACGTTGTCCGGTCGCCCGGCGGTGATCATCAATTTCCTCGAAGGCGTCTGGCCGCGCCGTCCCAATGCAATCCACTGCGCCGGCGTCGGCGAGGCGCTGGCGAAAATGCACCTCGCCGGCCTCGATTTCCCGCACACCCGCGCCAATCCGCTGTCGGTCGGCGGCTGGCGTCCGCTGTTCGAGATCGCGGCGCCGCGCGCCGACGAGATCCAGCCCGGCCTGCGCGATTTCATCGCCGCCGAGCTCGACCACCTCGAAGGTTGCTGGCCGCAGCATCTGCCGACCGGCGTGATCCACGCCGACCTGTTTCCGGACAACGTCTTCTTCATCGGCGACACGCTGTCGGGGCTGATCGACTTCCCGTTCTCCTGCAACGACATCCTCGCCTACGACGTGGCGATCTGCCTGAATGCCTGGTGCTTCGAGCCGGACCACGCCTTCAACGTCACCAAGGCGCGGGCGCTGCTCGCCGCCTATCAGCGCGAGCGCGCCTTGAGCGAGGCCGAGCAGGCGGCGCTGCCGCTTCTGGCGCGCGGCGCGGCGCTGCGCTTCCTGCTGACGCGGCTGGTCGATGTTCTCGACGTGCCGGAAGGCGCGCTGGTCAAGCCGAAGGATCCGCTCGAATACGTCCGCAAGCTGCGCTTCCAGCAAACCGTCGCCAGCATTCGCGATTATGGTGTCGAAGCTGCGGGAGCGGTGGCGTGAGCGAGTTACGACCGGTGATCATCCACACCGACGGCGCCTGTTCGGGAAATCCCGGTCCAGGCGGCTGGGGCGCGATCCTCAAATTCGGCGACACCGAAAAGGAACTCAAAGGCGGCGAAGCCCATACCACCAACAACCGGATGGAATTGCTTGCGGCGATCTCGGCGCTGGAAGCGCTGACGCGGCCGTGCACGGTCGATCTCTACACCGACAGCCAGTACGTCAAGAACGGCATCGGCAGCTGGATTCACAACTGGAAGCGCAACGGCTGGAAGACCGCCGACAAGAAGCCGGTGAAGAACGTCGACCTGTGGCAGCGCCTCGACGCCGCGCTGAAGAGCCATCAGGTGCGCTGGCACTGGGTCAAGGGCCACGCCGGCCACGACGAAAACGAACGCGCCGATCAGTTGGCCCGGGACGGGCTAACCGAGAACCGCATGAAATCGCGGATTAGTTGAGGCGGTATACGTCGTAGTGCCGTCATCCTGAGGAGCGAGCCCGAAGGGCGAGCCTCGAAGGATGCGGAAACGCGTGCAAGCGGCCCATCCTTCGAGGCGCGCGCAACAGCGCGCGCACCTCAGGATGACGAGCGTTGTGTAGTTAGTCCGGTTACAGCTGCCCCAGCAGCGTATCGCCGCCCGAGACTTCGACCTTGCCGGGGTTCGGCTCGAGGTTGAGCGTGGTCACCACGCCGTCTTCGACCAGCATCGAGTAGCGCAGCGAGCGGGTGCCGAGGCCGAATCCCGAGCCGTCCATCTCCATACCGATCGCCTTGGTGAATTCGGCGTTGCCGTCGGCGAGGAAGATCGCCTCGTCGCGCTGGTCGGTGTCGCGCTTCCAGGCGCTCATCACGAAGGCGTCGTTGACCGAGACGATCGCGATGGTGTCGACGCCCTTGTCCTTGATCGCATAGGCGTTGAGGAAGATGCTCGGCAGATGCATCTTGTGGCAGGTGCCGGTGTAAGCGCCGGGAACGGCGAACAGCGCGACCTTCTTGCCCTTGAAGATCTCGTCTGTGGTTTTGCTCTGAACGCCGTCCGCGGTCATGACGCGGAACGTGGCCTCGGGCAAGCGGTCGCCAACCTTGATGGTCATCTGCAGTCTCTCCCTGAAAAGGTGTTCGGTTCTAGCTTGCGGGCGGCGCACTGACAATCAGGCGCGGCGGCGAAGGCCGACGCAGATCACCTCACGCTTGCGTCATCGATGATACGTGTCCGCGTCATTCCGGGGCGCTCGCGCAGCGAGCGAACCCGGAATCTGAAACGGGCACCATCACTTCGATATTCCGGGTTCGCGCTGCGCGCGTCCCGGAATGACTGGAAAGGGGAAGAGCAGCTCGGCTTTATGCCGCCGCCTGGTTCTTCTTCTCGTCGCGCAACTCGCGACGGAGGATCTTGCCGACATTGGTCTTCGGCAGCGTGGTGCGGAATTCGATCTGCCGCGGCACCTTGTAGTTGGTGAGCTGGGTGTGACAGAACTTGATGACGTCCTCGGCGGTGAGGTCCGGGTCCTTCTTGACGATGAACGCCTTGACCGCCTCGCTGGTGCGCTTGTCGGGCACGCCGATCACGGCGCATTCCAGCACGCCGGGATGGCTGGCGATCACTTCCTCGACCTCGTTCGGATAGACGTTGAAGCCCGAGACCAGGATCATGTCCTTCTTGCGGTCGACGATCTTGGTGAAGCCGTCCTCGGTCATGACACCGACGTCGCCGGTGCGGAAATATCCGTCCTCGGTCATCACCATCGCGGTCTCGTCCGGCCGGTTCCAGTAGCCGCTCATCACCTGCGGTCCCTTGGCGCAGATTTCGCCGGGGGTGCCGAACGGCACTTCCTTGCCCTCGTCGTCGCGGATCGACAGATAGGTCGACGGCACCGGCACGCCGATCGTGCCGTTGAACTCGGTGACGGTGGCGGGGTTGCAGGTCAGCACCGGCGCGGTCTCCGACAGGCCGTAGCCTTCGGCGATCGGGCAGCCGGTCATCTTCAGCCAGGATTCGGCGACGGGCCGCTGCACCGCCATGCCGCCGCCGTTGGAGATCTTCAGCTTGGAGAAGTCGACCTTGTCGAAGCCGGGCGAATGAAGCAGGCCGTTGTACAGCGTGTTGACCGCCGGGAAGCTGTTGACCTGATACTTCATCAGTTCCTTGATGAAGCCCGGCATGTCGCGTGGGTTCGGAATCAGCAGATTGACGCCGCCGGCGCGCATGCCGAGCAGGTAGCAGGCGGTCAGCGCGAAGATGTGGTACAGCGGCAGCGCGCAGACGATGAACAGCTGATCGACATGCGGCGGCTTCGCCAGCGCCGGCTGCAGCCAGGCGTCGTTCTGCAGCACGTTGGCGACGACGTTGCGATGGAGCAGCGTAGCTCCCTTCGAAACGCCGGTGGTGCCGCCGGTGTATTGCAGGAAGGCGACGTCGTCGGGGCCGAGTGTCGGCTTGGTGAGCTTCAGGCTGCGCCCCGCCGAAACCGCGTCGTTGTAAGCCACCGCGCCGGGCAGCGAATAGGCCGGCACCATCTTCTTGATCTTGCGCACCACCAGATTGACGATCACGCCCTTGAAGCCGAGCAGGTCGCCCATGGTGGCCACGACGACGTGCTTGACGGCGGTCCGGGCGAGCACCTGTTCGACGGTGCTGGCGAAGTTCTCCAGCACGATGATCGCTTCGGCGCCCGAGTCCTTGAGCTGATGCTCGAGTTCGCGCGGGGTGTACAGCGGGTTGACGTTGACCACGGCGAAGCCGGCGCGCAGCACTGCCGCGATCGCGACCGGATATTGCAGCACGTTGGGCATCATCAGCGCGACGCGGGCGCCCTTTTGCAGACCCTTGCCCTGCAGATAGGCGCCGAGCGCGGCCGACATCTCGTCGAGCTCGCGATAGGTGATCGCCTTGTCCATGCAGATGAAGGCCTTGCGATCGCCGAAATCCCGGAAGCTCTCCTCGAGCAGCTGGACCAGCGATGCATATTGCGTCACGTCGATATCCGCCGGCACGCCCGGCGGGTAGTGCTTGAGCCAGATCCGCTCCATGGTCTTTTCCTCACATCGCCGGGAGCGCGTCGCTCCGCGTTATTGATTGTCGCACATCGCCCTGGTCCGGCGAATTGGCCGAAAGGCGCGGCAATTCAATCCTGTTGATTGCCAGTCGAGTATTGGGCGAAGCCGCGGCCGAACGCAAGCTGACCGGCCGCCGCACGCAGCCGTTGCACGGTCTGGGTTAATACGGGTAGTCGACGCGACGGACCGGGCTCCGTCAGGTGCCGGGCTTGGCCTCGCCGCTCGCGCTTTTCGGCCCGGGGCTGGCGGCGGCCGCCTTGGGCTTCGCCGCGGCCGGCCTGTCAGTTGCGGCCGGCGTTCCGGGCTTACCGGCAGGCTTGGTTGTGGCCTGCTTGGCTGAGGCGGGCTTGGCTGAGGCGGGCTTGGCGGCAGCAGGCTTGGCGGTAACAGGCTTGGCGTTAGCAGGCTTGGCGTTAGCAGGCTTGGGCTTGCTGGTATCGATCGTTACCGTCGTCCGGCCATTCTGCTTCTCCCCGGCGGCGGCTTCCTTGGGGGCGTCGTTCCGCTTCGCGCTCTTCTTACTGGTAGTCGTCTTCTTGCCGGCGGCTGCCTGGCGCTCGGCGTCTCTGGCAGCGGCGGCGATCAGGTCTGCGCCGGTCCGGGTCGGCCCGGTGTAAACCTGGATCGGCTCGGTCGGGGCGGGCGCGGCGGCGATCATGTCGACCGGGCGCAGCGCCGGCGGCGAAAACATCGAAAGCATCGTGTCGCCATTGGCGATGACGCTGGCGACCTGTTCGTCCTCGTCGCTGGCCGGCCGCTTGCGCTTGGGTCCGCACATCTCGTCGCGAAGGTTCGGCGGGGTGGCGTCGATCGGCGCGAGGTTGTCGACCGTGCCGAGCGACGGCGTCAGCCATGCGAGCGTGTTGGCCGAGAAGCCGCGCTCCAGCAGCTGCGCCGCCTTGACGGCGCGGTCCTGCCCGGAATTGGCGCCGAGCACCACCGCGATCAGGCGCCGGCCGTTGCGGGTGGCGCTGGCGACCAGATTGTAGCCCGAAGCACAGATGAAGCCGGTCTTGAAGCCGTCGGCGCCCGGATAGCGGCCGATCAGCTTGTTGAAATTGTGGGTGACGCGCTTGCCGAACCGGATCGCCGGGATATGAACGAAGTACTCGTATTCCGGCAGGTCGCGCAACATCGCGCGCGCCAGGATCGCCAGATCGCGCGCCGAGGTGACCTGACCCTCGGCCGGAAGCCCGTTCGGATTGACGTAGTGGGTCTGCGTCATGCCGAGCCGCTGCGCCGTCGTATTCATCATCTCGGAAAAGCCGTCGACCGAGCCGCCGACGCCTTCGGCCAGCACCACGGCCATGTCGTTGGCCGACTTCACCATCATCATCTTCAGCGCATTGTCGACGGTGAGTTGCGTGCCGGGGGCGAAGCCCATCTTCGAGGGCGACTGCGCTGCAGCGACCGGCGACACGGTCAGCAGCGAGTCGAGCGCCAGCCGGCCTTCCTTCACCGCCTTCAACGTGACGTAGGCGGTCATGATCTTGGTGACCGAGGCGGGATACCACGGATAGGTGGCGTTCTCCGCCTGCAGCACCTTGCCGGTATCGGCCTCGACCAGCAGCAAGGCTTCCGCCGAGGCGATCCGCGGCAGAGCCGTCAGCATCAGCAGGGCGGTGAGGGTGATCCAGAACAGCGAAGGGCTGCGAGGCTGCGCGGTGAAAAATTGCACGATCCGATTCCGGTCCTTTGAGATCCGTCCGGTGCGGACGAGGTCTTTACGGGTTGACGTTCGGGTTCAGGCGTTGGCCCAGCAGACCCGACCCTATACCGGCTTGGGCTCGTCGAATAGAGCGCGCATGGGTATTCGGTGAGGAAAGGGGCCGAAATTCGACGGTGCTCAAAGCCTGACGGTGTCGTCCGCACTCGCCGCAACTGTGGCCCGCGCGTCCTCCTGAACCATGAACTGCGCCCGCGCGAGTTCCGCAAAGTGTCCGCGCAGTGCCACCAATTCGTCGAATGTTCCGCTTTCGATCACCCGCCCGCCCTCGAATACGAGGATTCGGGTGGCGTGGCGGATCGTCGAGAGCCGATGCGCAATCACGAACGTGGTGCGGCCTTTCATCACCTCGTCGAGGGCGAGGTTGACTCTGGCTTCGGTCACGGCGTCGAGCGCCGAGGTCGCTTCGTCGAGGATCAGAATCGGCGGATCCTTCAGCAGCGCGCGGGCGATCGACAATCGCTGCCGTTCGCCGCCGGACAACATGCGGCCGCGCTCGCCTGCGGCGGTATTGAAGCCGAGACCGCTGCGCTCGATGAAATCCAGCGCCTGCGCGCGCTCGGCGGCCAGCCGCAATTCGGCGTCGGTAGCGTCCGGCTTGCCGACACGCAGATTGTCCGCGATCGAGCGGTCGAACAGCAGTGCTTCCTGAAACACCACGCCGATGTTGCGTCTGAGCCCCGACAGCGTCAGGCCACGGATATCCATGCCGTCGATCTTGACCGTGCCCGACTGCGGATCGAACGCGCGATGCAGCAGCGCGATCGCGGTCGACTTGCCGGCACCGGTGGCGCCGACCAGCGCGATGGTCTGCCCTGGCAGCGCGGTGAACGACAGATCCTCGATCGCCGGCCGCTTGCCATCATAGGAGAACGACACATCCTGGAATTCGACCAGCCCGGACAACCGGCCCGGATCGATCGCATTGGGACGGTCGCGGACAGCCGGCACCTCGTCGAGCACGGCGACGAATTCCTGCAGCCGCGGCGCTTCCATCAGCAAACTGTTGACGAAGCTCACGACCTGCTCCAGCCGCTGGATCAGCAGGGTGGCGAACGAGACGAACATCACGATCTCACCGACACTGGTGAGGCCCTGCTGATTGAGGACGATGCCGAGCGCGAAGATCGCCAGCACGGTGATCGTGGTCGAGGCGCGGGTGATCACCGTCACCAGCGCCCACCACGACAGCACCGGCATCTGCGCCGCCAGCAGCTTGTCGGCGACGAAACGCAGGCCCTGGACCTCGGCGTCGATCCGTACGTAGCTCTGCACCAGCGCGACGTTGCCGAGCGCATCGGAGGCGCGGGCCGACAGATCGCTGTATTGCGCCTCGACCTCGTTCTGCATGCCGTAGGTCTTGCGCACGACCAGCGTGGTCAGCACCGTGAACACGCCGCACAGCCCGAACAGCAGCAACGCCAGCCGCCAGTTGATGAACAGCGACAGCGGCAGCAGGACGACGAGCGAGAGCAGCGCGGCGAAGTGCTCGCGGAAGAAGCCGAGCCAGACACGCCACAGCGCATCGGTGCCCTGCAGCATCACCTTGATCAGCCGCCCGGAATGGGTGCCGGTGTGGAACGTCGTCGGCAATTGCAGGATGTGTTCGAAATACCTGGTCAGCACCGCCTGGCGCTGGCGATGCGCCAGCCGGTCGGCGTACAGCGAGACGACCGCAGAGCAGAGAATCGTGAACAGGCCGAAGCCGACCCAGGCGGCCAGCAGCGGCCAGGGCGAACGCGTCTCCGGCACCAGCGCGCCGGTGGCGAGATTGCCGGACATCACGTCGATGATCCGTCCGAACAGAACGGGCTCGGCGAATTGGGCGGTGGCGAGCGCCAGATTGGCGACGGCCAGCATCCAGCCGAGCCGGCGCTCTTTGCCTAGCAGCTCGAGCACGCGCGTATAAACACGAAATAGCGACATCGGTCGCCCCCGAGCGATGGAACCCGCTATCGATAGATGATTTCGTCCTGCAGCGGAATGCGGGCGCCGCCGACTCCGGTGGATGGCGCGGCGGGTGACGAAGTCACTGACTGGCATCAGCGCGCGTGATGAAAACGCGGGGCGGCATCGTGCCGCAGCGCAATGCGGCTATTCGAGACGGTTAAGGTCACGCCGTCGCTGCGGGTGGGGAAAGCCCGCGCGAGAGCGATTTGCGCGGTCTCGCCCCGGTTCCAAGTCGCGGATATCATACCGGGATTCGGGCTCTGCAGCGGTGCGGACCTTGATCGGCGTCAACGGTCCTTGACGGCCCGGATGACATGGTCACCATGATGCACCGGCGATCCGGATTCCAGACGGGTTCGAATCGCGCGTGTTGCTGTTTGCCGTTCGCCAGGAGCCTCGTCGGTGAGTGATTCGATCTTCCCGATCAATCCGGATGCTGCACTCGCCATCCATGTCGCGCTGTCGGCGGGCATCGTCGCGGCGATCATCGTCGTTGCCGCCTGGCTGCGCGAGAAGCGCGCCGGCGCGCGTGCCGACGTCCCCTATGAGGGCGGCGTACTGCCGGCCGCGCCACAGCAGGGTCCGGTCAATGCGCCGTATTTCCTGATCGCCGCGTTGTTCGTGATCTTCGACATGGAGGCCGCGATCCTGTTCGCCTGGGCGGTTGCGGCGCGCGACACCGGCTGGTTCGGGCTGATCGAGGCGGCTGTTTTCATCGGCGTGCTGCTGCTGGCGCTGGTCTATCTGTGGGCGGACGGCGCGCTCGACTGGCACAAGGAGCGCAAGCGATGACGATCCTGCCGCCCAATGCGCTTCAACCGGCCGAGCCGGTCTCCGTCGAACAACATATGGCGCTGTCCAGCCTGTTCACCACGCTTGAGGACCTCACCGCATGGTCGCGCAAGCACAGCCTGTGGCCGTTCAATTTCGGGCTGTCGTGCTGCTACGTCGAACAGGTCACCGCGCTGACGCCGGTGTATGATCAGGCCCGCTTCGGCGCCGAAGTGATCCGCGCCTCGCCGCGGCAGGCCGATCTTCTGGTCGTCTCCGGCACGGTGTTTCACAAGATGGCCGCGCCGCTGCTACGGCTGTACGAGCAGATGCGCGCCCCGCGCTGGGTGGTCGCGATGGGCGCCTGCGCCTGTTCGGGTGGGATGTACGACATCTATTCGGTGGTGCAGGGCGTCGACCGCTTCATTCCGGTCGATGTCTATATCCCCGGCTGCCCGCCGCGCCCGGAAGCGATGCTCGATGCGCTGATCATGCTGCAGCAGCAGATCGGCAGCGAACGCCGGCCGCTCGGCGTCACCGTCGGCAACAGCGCCGGCCTCGGCTTCGACGCGCCGCGCCGGCGCGACCAGCGCCACGACGAGCGTATGGCGCAGACCCTCCTCGACCCGCCGGAGACATTGTGAACGACACCGACCTCGTCAGCGAACTCAGCGCGCGGTTTGGAGACGCGGTGCTGGGGGAGCAGACCACGCGCGAGCGATTTCCGACGGTGTGGATCCGTCCGGAGGCGTCGGCTGCCGTGCATCGCTATCTGAAGAACGAGGTCGACCGCCCGTTCAGGATGCTGGTCGATCTGTGGGCGATCGACGAGACCGCGCGCAAGCATCGCGAGGGGCAGCCGCCGTCCGGCATCACCATCGCCAGCCATCTGATGTCGCACGAGCGCAACGCCGATATCCGGCTGAAGATTGCGCTCGATGCCGAGTATCCGAGCGCGAAATCGATCGCGAGCGTGTACCCCAACGCGGCGTGGTACGAGCGCGAAGCCTACGACATGTTCGGGGTCGAATTCGAGCTGCAACCGCACTCGCTGCGCATCCTGCTGCCGCCCGGATGGGAAGGCCATCCGATGCGCAAGACCCAGCCGGGCCGCGCCACCGAGCGGCCGCTGTTCAACATGACCGCGGCGCTGTTCGACGCCAAGGAGCACGCGCTCGCCGCCGATCCGGAAAAATTCGGCCTGCCGACGCATCGCGACGGCGTCGAGCTGATGATCCTGAACTACGGGCCGCATTCGATGGCGACCCACGGGGTGTTTCGCATCGTGCTGGCGCTCGACGGCGAGGAGATCGTCGCGGCGCGGCCGGACATCGGCTTTCACCATCGCGGCGCCGAGAAAATGGCCGAGCGCCAGACCTGGCACAACTTCCTGCCCTACACCGACCGCGTCGATTATCTGGGCGGGGTGATGGGCGAGATGCCGTACCTGCAGGCGGTGGAAAAAGCCTGCGGCATTACCGTGCCGGATCGCGCGCTGACGGTGCGGGTGATGCTGTCGGAAATGTTCCGCATCATGAATCACCTGCTATTCTACGGCACCATGGCGCAGGACACCGGCGCGATGTCACCGGTGTTCTACATGTTCGTCGATCGCGAACGCGGCTACCGGGTGATCGAGGCGATCACCGGCGCGCGGATGCATCCCGGCTATTTCCGCATCGGCGGGCTGTCGATGGACCTGCCGCAGGGCTGGGACAGGCTGGTGCGCGAATTCCTCGACTGGATGCCGGCGCGGCTGGCCGACTACGAGGGCATGGTGCTGCGCAACGAGATCTTCCAGGCGCGGACCAAGGGCGTTGCTGCCTACGACACCGCGATGGCGCTGGACTGGGGCGTCACCGGCCCGGGGCTGCGCGCCACCGGCTATGGCTGGGACGTGCGCAAGGCGCGGCCCTATTCGGGCTTCGAGAACTTCGACTTCGAAATTCCGGTCGGTCACAACGGCGATTGCTACGACCGCACCGTGGTGCGGGTCGAGGAGATCCGCCAATCGCTGAAGATCATCCGGCAGTGCGTCGACAACATGCCGTCCGGCCCGATCAAGGCCGATCATCCGCTGACCACGCCGCCGCCGCGCGAGCGCATGCTGCACGACATCGAAACCATGATCCATCACTTCGTCGGCGCCAGCTGGGGGCCGGTGCTGCCCGCCGGCGAAACCACCGGGCAGGTCGAGACCGTGCGCGGGTTGACTCAATTCGCGCTGATCTCCGACGGCGAGCCGTCGAGCTATCGCACCCGGATTCGCACGCCGTCGTTCCCGCATCTGCAGATGATCTCGGCGGTGGCGCCGGGCATGATGGTGGCCGATCTCGTCGCCTATCTCGGCAGCATCGACTACGTGATGTCGGACGTCGACCGATGAGCCTCAGCCCCGCCATCAGGACCGCGATCGCGCAGGCCGCCGCCAATCATGGCGGGCCGAAGGCTGCGATGCTCGAAGCATTGAAACTGGTGCAGGAGGCCGAAGGCTGGGTCTCCGACGCGCATCTGAAGGAAGCAGCAGAGGCGCTCGGCGTCACCACGGCCGAGATCGACAGCCTCGCCACGTTCTACAGCCAGATCTTCCGAAGTCCGGTCGGCGACACCGTGATCCTGCTGTGCGACGGGCTGAGCTGCTATCTGTGCGGCGGCGACGCCGTGCGCGACGCGGTGATGAGCCGGCTCGGCATCGGCTTCGGCGAAACAACGCCGGACGGCAAGTTCACCCTGATCAACATCTGCTGCGTCGGCGGCTGCGATCGCGCGCCGGTGGCGCTGGTCGGGCCGGAGCGCAAACTGGTCGGCCCGCTGACGCCGGACGATCTCGACGCCCTGATCGACGGCAGGGCGGTCGGAGGCAAGCCATGAGCGACAAGCCGCTCACCGGCCGCGCCCGCGCCGATCGCCAGCCGCACAGCCTCGCAGCATGGCGCGGGCTCGGCGGCGGCGCTGGATTGGCTTTGGCGCTGAAGCGCCACAGTCCCGACGCGATCATCGCGCTGGTCGAGGCCGCGGGTCTGCGCGGTCGCGGCGGCGCCGGATTCCCGACCGCGAACAAATGGCGCTTCATGCGTGCCGGTGCGGAGAGGGCCGGGCCGGGCGCGCGCTATCTCTGCGTCAACGGCGACGAGACCGAGCCCGGCTCGTTCAAGGACCGCCTGCTGATGGAGGCGCTGCCGCACCAGCTGATCGAGGGCGCCACGATCGCCGCCTACGCGATGGGCGCAACCGAAGTGATCATTCTGGTGCGCGACGAATATCGCGCCGCCGCCGCAGCGCTGTCCCGCGCCATCGTCGAGGCCGAACAGACCGGCCTGCTCGGCCGCGATATTCTCGGCTCGGGCTTCGATCTGACGATGCGGGTGCACGCCTCGGCCGGCCGCTACATCGTCGGCGAGGAGACCGCGCTGATCGCAGCCCTCGAAGGCGAACGCCCGGTCCCGCGGCATCGCCCGCCTTATCCGGCGGTCAGCGGGCTGTGGGGCCGGCCGACCACCGTCAACAATGTCGAGACGCTGTCGGCGGTGCCCTCGATCGTCGAGCACGGCGCCGACTGGTATCAGGGTCTGTCGCACACCAACGAAGGCGGCACCAAGCTGTACGGCGTCTCCGGCTGCGTCGCGCGCCCGCAACTGATCGAGGCGCCGATGGGCACCACCGCGCGCGAATTGTTCGAGCTGTGCGGCGGCATTCGTCAAGGCCGCGCGCTGTTCGCCTTCCAGCCCGGCGGTGGCGCCACGGCGTTTCTGGAGACGGCCGAGCTCGACGTGCCGCTCGACTTCGCGCACACCAAGAGGGCCGGCTCTTCGCTCGGCACCGGCGCGCTGATCGTGCTGGACGACCACGCCTGTCCGGTGGCGGCGATCGGCCGCCACATGCGGTTCTATGCGCGCGAGAGCTGCGGGCTGTGCACGCCGTGTCGCGACGGGCTGCCGTGGGTGGCGAAGCTGCTCGACACGATCGAGGCCGGCAAGGGCACGCGCGGCGATATCGACCTGCTGCACCAGCACGTCGCGCTGTCCGGCCCGTCCGGCCGCAGTTACTGCGACCTCAACACCGGCGCGTTGACGCCGCTGCGCAGCGGCCTCGAACGCTTCGGCGATATCTTTGCTGCCCATCTGCAGGGCTCCTGTCCGGTGGGCCGCGCATGACCAAGAAGATCGACATCGACGGCCGCATCATCGAGGCCAAGGACAACGAGGATCTGCTGTCGGCGTGCCTGACCCACGGCATCGACGTGCCGTATTTCTGCTGGCACGGCGCGCTCGGCTCGGTGGGCGCCTGCCGGCAATGCGCCGTCAAGGTGTATGCCGGCCCGGACGATACCGAAGGCCGCATCGTGATGTCGTGCATGACGCCGGTGGCCGACGTCGAGCGGGTCTCGGTCAGCGATCCCGAGGCGGTGGCGTTCCGCGCCCAGGTGATCGAATGGCTGATGGTCAATCATCCGCACGATTGCCCGGTGTGCGAGGAGGCCGGCTCCTGCCATCTGCAGGACATGACGATCGCGACCGGCCACGCCATCCGCCGCTATCGCTTCGACAAGCGTACCCATCGCAACCAGGATCTCGGCCCGCTGCTGACGCACGAGATGAACCGCTGCATCGCCTGCTATCGCTGCACGCGGTTCTATCGCGACTACGCCGGCGGCCGCGATCTCGACGCCTTCGGCGCGCATGACGACGTGTATTTCGGCCGCGCCGAGGATGGCGCGCTGGAAAGCCCGTTCGCCGGCAATCTCGCCGAGGTGTGTCCGACCGGCGTGTTCAACGACAAGGGCTGGTCGCAGGACTATGCGCGCAAATGGGACATGCGGGCGACGCCGTCGGTCTGCCCGCATTGTTCGCTAGGCTGCAATATCCTGGTCGACCAGCGCGACGGCCGGGTCAAGCGGGTGCAGAACCGCTATCACGGCGCGCTGAACGGCTATTTCATCTGCGATCGCGGCCGCTACGGCCCGTTGCACGTCGTCTCGGAAGCGAGGCTGATGACGCCGCTGCTCCATGGCGAAGCAGCGAGCGAGCACGACGCCTGCGCAGCCGCTCATGCCGTCGTCGCCGAAGGCGCGATCGGCATCGGCTCGCCGCGCGCGTCGCTGGAGGCGAACTACGCGCTGCAGCGGCTGGTCGGGCCGGAGCGGTTCTTCGCCGGCGTGTCCGACGCCGAAGCGGCGATGGTCCGCCGCATCGTCGCGATCCTGCGCGCCGGACCGGCGAAGGTCGCCTCGCTGGCGGATGTGGAGCAGGCCGACGCGGTGCTGGTGCTCGGCGAGGATCTCACCAACGCGTCGCCGCGGCTGGCGCTGGCGCTGCGGCAGACCGCGCGCGGCGCCGAGCGCGACCTCGCTGAGCAGAAGGGCGTGCCGCGCTGGCTCGATCCGGCGGTGCGGACCGCCGGCGAAGGCCGCCGCTCGCCGATCGTGCTGGCGACGCCGCTCGCCGATCCGCTCGACGACATCGCAGCTCTTTCGCTACGTTGCGATCCGCTGACGATCGCGGCGTTCGGCGCCGGGGTTGCCGCAACGATCGGCGGAGAGACCGGTGACGACGCCGAGGCCCGGCGCGTCGCCGAGATCCTCGCGGCCGCGCAGCGTCCGCTGATCGTCGCCGGCTGCTCGCTCGGCCTAGCTGAAATCATCGAAGCCGCCGCGGCGATCGCCTCCACGCTCGGCGCCAAGGCGCGGATCGTGATGCTGCCGCCCGAGGCCAACAGCGTCGGCCTGGCGTTGCTCGGCGGCGATGGCCTCGACAGCGCCGCGGCGCTGCTGGAACGCGGCGCGGCGAAAACCGCGATCGTGCTGGAGAACGATCTGTTCGAACGCGCGCCGCGCGTCAGCGTCGAGCGGCTGTTCGCTGCGGCGAAGTCGGTGGTGGCGCTGGATTCGATGACCAGCGAAACCACCGCGCGGGCGACGGTCGCGCTGCCGGTCGCGCCGTTCACCGGCTGCGCCGGCACTTTCGTCAACTACGAGGGCCGCGCGCAACGCTTCTTCGCCGCGGTGCCGCCGCAAGACGCCGCGCCGTCGTCGTGGCGCAGGCTCGATGCGTTCGGCGCCGGCGACTGGCACAGCCTCGACGCGCTGATCGGCGATCTGATCGTCGAATGGCCGGATCTGGTCGGCGTCGCCGACGCCGCGCCGGACGCCGATTTCATGATGGCCGACGGCCAGGTCACGCGCGCGCCGCGACCGTATTCCGCCCGCACCGCCGACGACCGCGCCGGGCAATTCGCCGACGCGGTGATCCCGATCGATCCCGACGGGCCGATGACTTTCGGCATCAAGGGCGCACGCGGCACCGCCGTGCCGCCGCCGCTGATCACCAGCTACAAAACTGCCGGCCTGCACTCCGCCAACAACGTCACGCGCTTCATGGAAGAGATCGGCGGCCCGCTGCGTGGCGGCGATCCGGGCGCGATGCTGCTGAAGCCGAATGCGGCTGCGTTGATCGACGCACCGCCGCGCGAGCCGGTCGCAGGCGAGGGGCTGCTGCTGCTGCCGCTGCACGATGCATTTTCCGGCTTCGAGCTCAGCCGCGCCAGCGCGCTGCTCGCCGCGCGCGCGCCGGCGCCGCGGCTGCTGCTGCATCCCGACGACGCCGCGCTGCACGGCCTCGCGCAAGGCGCCGCCGTGCTGATCGACGGCCGGGCTTGCGCCGCGACGGTTTCCGTGGACGCCTCGCTGCCGCGTGGCATCGTGGCGGTCAGCGTCGGCATCGACGCCCCGCGCGGGCCATTGCGCCGGGTGCGGCTGGAGGCTGTGCGATGATCGGCCTCATCATCACTGCGACGATCTCGGTCGTCATGATCATGGTGCTGCTGGTGGTCGCCGGCACCTTCACCTGGGTGGAGCGGCGGCTGCTCGGCTTCGTGCAGGAGCGGCTCGGGCCGAACCGCGTCGGGCCGTTCGGCTCGCTGCAATGGGTCGCCGACACTGTCAAGATTCTCACCAAGGAAGACCGGCCGCCGCCCGGCGCCGACAAGCTCACCTACATTCTTGCGCCCGCGGTCGCCGCGACGCCGGTGCTCGCCGGTTTCGGCGTCGTCGCCTTCGGCGACGGCCTGGCGCTGGCGCCGGTCGATGTCGGCGTGCTGTTTCTGCTCGGCATGATGGGGCTCACCGCCTACGCCACCGTGCTCGGCGCCTGGGCCTCGAACAATCGGTTTTCGCTGATGGGCGGGATGCGCGCCGCGGCGCAGATGCTGGCCTATGAGGTGTTCCTCGGCCTGTCGCTGATGGGCGTGGTGATGCTCGCGGGCTCGCTGTCGATGAACGCGATCGTCGAGGCGCAGCAGGGCGTCTGGTTCGTGGTGCTGCAGCCGCTCGGCGCGGCATTGTTCTGCATCGCCGGCGTCGCCGCCGCGCACCGGCTGCCGTTCGATCTGCCGGAATCCGAGAACGATCTCGTCGCCGGCTTCATCACCGAATACACCGGCATGTCGTTCGGCCTGTTCTTCCTCGGCGAATATCTCGCGGTACTGCTGGTCTCGGCGCTCGCGGTGACGCTGTTCTTCGGCGGCTGGCAGGGGCCGTTTCTGCCGGGGCCGGTCTGGTTCGGCCTCAAGACCGCCGTGATCGCCGTCGTCTTCGTCTGGCTGCGCGCGACGCTGCCGCGGCCGCGCTACGATCAGTTGCTCGGCTTCGCCTGGAAGATCGCGCTGCCGCTGTCGCTGCTCAACCTGCTGTTGACCGGCATCGTGGTTGTGGCGAGGAGCGCGTCATGATCGGCTGGCTGGAAGCGATGTTGCGGGTCGGCCGCAAGCTGTTCGTCAAGGCGGAGACGCAGCTCTATCCCGAAGAGAAGCCGAAGCTGTTTCCGCGCAGCCGCGGCCGCATCGTGCTGACGCGCGATCCCGACGGCCAGGAGCGCTGCGTCGCCTGCAACCTGTGCGCGGCGGTGTGCCCGGTCGGCTGCATCGATCTCGCCAAGGCGGTGGCCGACGACGGCCGCTGGTATCCCGAACATTTCCGCATCAATTTCGCGCGCTGTATCTTCTGCGGTTTCTGCGAGGAGGCGTGTCCGACCGCGGCGATCCAGCTCACGCCGGATTTCGAGCTCGGCGAATGGCGACGCGATGCGCTGGTCTACGAGAAGCACGATCTGCTGATTGCCGGCGAAGGCAAGGTTCGCGGCTATCGCTACTGGTCGGTCGCCGGCAAAGCGATTCCCGGCAAGGACAAGGGTGAGGCCGAGAACGAATCCCCGCCGGTCGATCTGAAGGGGCTGCTGCCATGAGCCTGCTGCTCGCCATTTATGCCGGCGCCTTTGCGCTGGTGTCCGCGGCGATCGCGGTGACGCGGCCGAACGCCGTGCATGCGCTGCTGTATCTGGTGGTGATGCTGCTGGCGCTGGCGGTGGCGTTTTTCGCGCTCGGGGCCGCGTTCGCGGCCGTGCTGCTGATCCTGATCTATGCCGGCGCGATCGTGGTGCTGTTCGTGTTCGTGGTGATGACGCTGCCGATCTCGCCGGAATCGATCACGCGCGAGCGGGCCGGGCTGCGCGGCGCCTGGCCGCTGCCGCTGCTGCTGTCGGTGCTGATCCTCGCGCCGTTCCTGTTCGGGGAGTTCGGCATCGCCGGCAACAGCGCCGCCGCCCCGGTGTCGGCGCAGGAAGTCGGCCGGCTGCTGTTCGGGCCGTGGGCGCTGGCGATCGAACTCGCCTCGCTGCTGCTGCTCGCCGGCCTGATCGGCGTCCGCCATATCGGCCGCAGCGACCGCACGCCGGGGAGCCGCCCATGACCGGTTCCGATCTGATCGGGATGATGATCCTCGCCGCCGGCCTGTTCGCGGTCGGGCTGTTCGGCGTGCTGGCGCGGCGCGGCATCCTGTTTCAGCTCGTCGCGCTGGAAGTCGCCCTGAGCGGCCCGGCGCTCGCCTTCGTCGCCGCCGGCGCCTATCACGCCGATGCGCAGGGGCAGGGCATGTTCATTCTGGTGCTGACGCTCGCGGCCGCGGAGGTCGCGGTCGGGCTGGCACTGTTCCTGCGCATCCGCCGCACCGCCGGCACCGACGACAGCGACATCATCAACGGGATGAAGGGATGAGCATGGCATCCTTGCTTCCCTTCGTCCCGGTCCCGGCGCTGATCGGCTTCGTGGTTCTGTCGCTGATCCCGATGACGCTGTCGCGTACGGTGGTGATCGCGATCGGCGTCGGCGCCGCGGTGCTGCCGGCGATCCTGTTCGCGCCGGTCGCGCTGTCGTGCCTCGATGGCGCCTGCGTCGCCGGCGCGGTGGTGCCGATCCTGTCGATCGACGCCGGCATGTTCGTCGCCCAGATCGCGATGTCGCTCGATCCGCTCAGCATGGTCACCGGCGGCACCGTCAGCGTGGTGGCCGCATTGGTGCTGATCTATTCCGGCGCCTACATGGCTTCCGAGCCGCTGCCGGATCTGCGCCGCTATTTCGCGCTGATGAATCTGTTTCTCGCCGGCATGCTGGCGGTGGTGTTCGCGGCCGACGTGATCCTGCTGTTCCTCGGCTGGGAAACCATCGGCCTGTGCAGCTTCATGCTGATCGCGTTCTACGACCGGCTGCCCAAGGCGGTGTCGGCCGGGCGCAAGGCGCTGATCACCACCCGGATCGCCGACAGCCTGCTGCTCGCCGGCCTGATGATGCTGTTCCTGTCCGCCGGCACCACGCGGCTCGACGGCATGCTGGCGGCGGTGCCCGGAATGGACCCCTGGCGGTTGGCGCCGATTGCCGGCCTGATCGCGCTCGGCGCGCTCGGCAAATCGGCGCAATTTCCGTTTCACACCTGGTTGCCGAGCGCGATGGCGGGCCCGACGCCGGTGTCGGCGCTGCTGCATTCCGCCACCATGGTGGCGGCCGGCGTGATCCTGCTGGCGCGGCTGGCGCCGCTGTTCGCCGCAGCCCCCGAAATCTCGGCGATGGTGGCGATGCTCGGCATCCTCACCGCGGCGGGCGGCGCGCTGATCGCGGTGATCCAGACCGATATCAAGAAGCTGCTGGCGTTCTCGACCATGAGTCAGATCGGCTTCATGGTGCTGGCGCTCGGGCTCGGCGCGCCGGCGGTGGCGCTGGCGCATTTCGCCATCCATGCCGCGTTCAAGTCGCTGCTGTTCCTCAGCGCCGGCGTGATGAGCCATGCCTCGGGCGGCTCCACCGCGATCGAGGCGCTTCGCGGCGCGCGGTATCGCCAGCCCTGGGCGTTCTGGAGCTTTGCGATCGGCGCCGCCTCGCTCGCCGGCCTGCCGGTGATCACCGCCGGCTGGTACTCCAAGGAAGCGGTGCTCGCCGCGGTGTGGAGCAGCGGGCCGTGGGGCGTGCCGCTGTGGCTGCTGGCGGCCGCGGCCGCCATGCTGACCGCCGCCTATGCGTTCCGTGTCGTGTTCGTCGCCGGCAGCCAGTCCGCCGATCTCGCCGCGCCGCCCTGGGGCGGAGCCGCGGTGATGATCCCGCTGGTCGTGCTCACGGCGGTTGCCGTGGTCGGCGGCCTGTCGGTCGGCGCGCTGATCGGCTTCGCCGGTGGCACGGAGGACCATCTCCCGCTGCTGCCGACGCTGCTCGGCGCCGCCGCGCCGCTGCTCGGCGTGGTGCTGGCGCGGCAGCTCGTCCGGCATCCGCGGGAGTTGGAGCATTTCGCGAAGCGGCTGCGCCATGTCCGCGCCCTCCGCATCGAGATCCTGTATTACTACTACATCGTCCGGCGTTTCCGGCGTCTCGCCACGGTGCTCGGTAACGCCGAAGGCACCGAAGCGGTCGCGCAGGCGGCGGCGCTGCGCCGGGAAGGCGTTGACGCGCCGGGACTGATGGCGGACGATCCGCTCGGTCGCGCGTTCGGGAAAGAGGCGGCCCAGCCTGATTTCATATCGCGTGCGACCGACGGGCAGACCCCTGTGGTGCGTCTCGTTGCCGGAGATCCGGTCGGCCGGATTCTGATCATCGTCGCGCGGGTATTTGTCGGCAGTTTCGTCGCACGGTTCAATCCCGATCAGATCGATCGGGCGTGGATGGGGTTCGCAGGCGGCTTCGGTCATGCCTGGGCGCAGGCGCGGCGGATGCAGACCGGCCGCGTCCGCGATCACTCGCTCTGGATCGCGCTCGGCTGCGCGGCGCTTCTACTTTATGCTTGGGGGACGTCATGGCGCTGATCGCGCTCATTCTGCTGCCGGCTATCGGCGGTTTCGTCGCATTCTTCATCGCGGGGCGCGGCGACCGCGAACGCTGGGTCACGATCGTGACCTTCACGCTGATGCTGGTGCTGCTGACTGCGATCGTCGCCGGCGCGCCGGAAGGCCGCTGGTACGCGAAGGTCTCCTATCCATGGGTGCCGTCGTTCGGCATCTCGCTCGAATTCGCGATGGACGGGTTGTCGGCGGCGTTGATCGCGATCTCGGCCGGGCTCGGCATCATCTCGGTGATGGCGTCGTGGTCGGAGATCCGCACCCAGTCCGGGCTGTTCCATGCCTGCCTGTGCTGGACCGTGGCGGCGACGATCGGCGTCTTCCTCTCGTTCGATCTGCTGATCTTCGCGTTCTTCTGGGAAGCGATGCTGGTGCCGGCGTTCACGCTGATCGCGGTGTGGGGCCATGGCGACCGGGAAGGCGCAGCACTGAAATTCCTGATCTTCAACGCGGTCGCGGGCTTCGGCCTGCTGGCGGCGGCGTTCGCGCTGGCGTCGATGGCCGATCACATGACCTTCAACGCATTCGAACTCGCGGAGATGAAGCTCGGCACCTCGGTGCAGGTCTGGATGCTGCTCGGCTTCTCGCTCGCCTTCCTGGTCAAGCTGTCGGTGCCGCCGTTCCACGCCTGGCTGCCTGAGGCGCATACGCTGGCGCCGACCGCGGGCTCGATCCTGCTCGCCGGCATCCTGCTGAAGACCGGCGCCTACGGCCTGTTCCGCTTCGCGCCGATGCTGTTTCCGCAGGGGCTCGAAGCGGTCGCGCCCTACGGCATCGCGCTCGGCGCGGCTGGCGCGCTGTATGGCGGCCTGGTCGCCTGCGGCCAGAACGACGCCAAGCGGCTGGTCGCCTATACCTCGATTGCGCATATGTCGATCGTGCTGATGGGCATCGCCGCGGGCGTGCACTACGCGGTCGCCGGCGCCGCGGTCGAGATGATCGCGCATTCGTTTTCCGCCTCGGCGCTGTTCCTGCTGATCGGCGCACTGTACGAGCGCACCCACACCCGCGACCTGCGCCAGCTCGGCGGCCTGCAGCAGATCGCGCCGCGCTTCGCCGCCGCCTTCGCGCTGTTCTGCTCGGCGCTGCTGGCGCTGCCGGGAACGGCGAATTTCGTCGGCGAGGCGCTGGTGGTGGTCGGCATCTTCCAGGTCAATTGGGTGTTCGCGCTGCTGGCGCTGTCGACGCTGGTGGTCTCGGTGATCTACGCGACGCGACTGTTGAAGGGGCTGGTGTTCGGTGAGCCGCGCCTCAACGCGCCGGTCGCCGATCTGACCTGGCGCGAATATGGGCCGGTGCTGGTGATGGGCCTCGCCACGCTGGTGATCGGCCTGTATCCGCAGAGCCTGCTGGCGCTGCTGGAGCCGGCGATCAAGGCCGCTCTGGTGCTGCCGCAGCCATGACCGCAGCCCAGTTCGCCGCGCTCTCGCCGCTCGTTGCGCTCGCGATCGCCGCGATCGCCGCGATGATGCTGGTGCCGCTGGCGCGCATCGAAGCTGCGCAGGCGGCTGCCGGTGCGGGCCTGCTGGCCGCCGTGGGACTTGTGCTGCTGCGCGTCGGCGCGCCGGCCGCGCCGCTCGGTGCGTTGTTCACCGACGACGGCATGGCGCGGTTCGGCATCGCCTATGCCTGTCTCGCCTCGCTCGGCGCGCTGGTGTTTCTGCGCACCGGCGTGCCGGCCAAGGAGGCGCCCTGTTTGCTGGCGTTGGTCGCGCTCGGCGCGGCGACGCTGGCCGGGGCCGGCCATGCGGCCACGCTGTTTCTCGGCATCGAGATCGT
Source organism: Rhodopseudomonas sp. NSM (assembly GCF_052445935.1). Taxonomy (NCBI): domain Bacteria; kingdom Pseudomonadati; phylum Pseudomonadota; class Alphaproteobacteria; order Hyphomicrobiales; family Nitrobacteraceae; genus Rhodopseudomonas; species Rhodopseudomonas sp. NSM. The sequence goes on from NZ_JBQTCH010000013.1 coordinate 30,622, forward strand.
CAGCCTGTCGCTGATCGCGCTGTTCGCCTACCGGTTGACGCGGCAGGGGCTGGAGGCGGCCTACAAGTTTCTGGTGATGAGCGGGCTTGCCTCGGCGGCGCTGCTGCTCGGCACAGCCCTGATCTATGCCGAGACCGGCGCGCTGGATTTCGTGGGCTGGACCGGGCACGGCGCGCTGGCCGCGCTCGGCACCGCGCTGCTGCTCGCGGGTCTCGCGTTCAAGTTCTCGCTGGCGCCGTTCCACATGTGGACGCCGGACGCCTTCGAGGCCGCGCCCGCGAGCGCCGCGGCGCTGGCCGGCGTGGTGTCGAAAGCGGCGGTGGCGATCGTGTTGCTGCGGCTGTTTCTCACCGCGGATCTGCCGGAGCCGGTGTGGAGCTCAGGCCTCGCCGCGCTCGGCGCCGCCTCGGTGGTGGTCGGCAATCTGCTGGCGCTGCGCCAGCCTCAACTGCCGCGGATGCTCGGCTATTCGACCATCGCGCATTCCGGCTACATCGCGCTGATCCTGGCCTCGGGCGCGCCGCGCGCGGCTGAGGCGGTGCTGTTCTATCTCGGCGTGTACGCGCCGGCGATGCTGGGCGCGCTGTGCGTCTCGGCGGCGCTCGGCCGTGCACCGACGCTGCCCGATCTGCACGGACTGATGAAGCGGCGGCCGCTGGAGGCGATCGCGCTGTCGCTGTCGCTGCTGTCGCTGGCGGGCTTGCCGGCCGCGGGCGGCTTCATCGGCAAGCTGTATCTGCTGCACGTACTGGTCGATAGCGGGCTGTGGACGCTGCTGGCGATCACGGTCGCCGGCGCGTCGCTCGGCTTCTATTACTACGCAAGGTTCTTCACCGCGCCGTTCTTCGGTCATCTGCACGAAGAGGCCGAGCCGCTGCCGCGGCTGGATCAGGGACTGATCACGGTATGCGTGGTGCTGATCGTGCTGTTCGGCGTCGCGCCGGCGGTGCTGATCGATGTGGTGAGGCTCGCCCTGCCTTAACCTCTCCCGCTTGCGGGAGAGGTCGGATCGCGCAGCGATCCGGGTGAGGGCACTCCGCTCCATGCTTGCTGAGTCAGTGCTTGTATCGCCCTCACCCCAACCCTCTCCCGCAAGCGGGAGAGGGAGCGCGTTGTGCTTGGGGAGAGGGAGCGTATATTAGTCCAAACTTACGCCGCCCTGGCGAGGCGTCCCGCGGCGAGGCCGCGGTCCAGATCGGCGATGATGTCGTCGATGTGTTCGAGGCCGACCGAAAGCCGCACATAGCCGTCCGACACGCCGGTCGCGAGCTGATCCTCGGCCGAGAGCTGCGAGTGCGTGGTCGTCGCCGGATGGATCGCGAGGCTGCGCGCGTCGCCGATATTGGCGACGTGATACAACAGCTGCAGCGCGTCGATGAATTTGCGCCCGGCCTCGAGGCCGCCGGCGAGCTCGAAGCCGACCAGGCCGCCGAACTTGCCCTTGAGATATTTGTCGGCGCGCTCTCGCGCGACGCCGCTCTGCTTCGACGGATGGATCACCTTGACGACCTCGGGCCGCTTTTCCAGATAGTCGGCGACCGCCTGGGCGTTCTGCACGTGACGTTCGATTCGCAGCGGCAGTGTTTCCAGGCCCTGCAGGATCTGGAAGGCGTTGAACGGCGACAGCGCCGAGCCGATGTCGCGCAGCAGCGTGGTGCGCGCCTTGATGATGTAGGCGACCGGGCCGATCGACTTCACTGCCTCTACCCAGACGGCGCCGTGGTAGCTCGCATCCGGCGTGTTCAGCGCCGGCTGACGCTGCGGGGATGTCTCCCAGTCGAAATTGCCGCCGTCGACGATCAAGCCGCCGATCGAGGTGCCGTGGCCGCCGAGATATTTGGTCGCTGAATACACCACGATCGCAGCGCCGTGTTCGAGCGGCTTCACCAGCAACGGCGCGGCGGTGTTGTCGACGATCAGCGGAATGCCGAATTTGCGGCCGATCGCGGCCACTTCGGCGATCGGAAACACCGCGAGTTTCGGGTTCGGCAGCGTCTCGGCGTAATAGGCGCGGGTGCGGTCGTCGGTGGCGCGCTCGAAGGCTTGCGGATCGGTCGGATCGACGAAGCGGACTTCGATGCCCTGGTCCTTCAGCGTGTTGGCGAACAGATTCCAGGTGCCGCCATAGAGATCGGTCGAACTGACGACGTTGTCGCCGACACGAGCGAGGTTCTGGATCGCAAAGGCCGAAGCCGCCTGGCCCGACGCCACTGCGAGCGCCGCGACGCCGCCTTCCAGCGCCGCGACGCGCTTTTCCAGCACGTCGGTCGTTGGGTTGCCGATGCGGGTGTAGATGTTGCCGAGTTCCTTCAGCGCGAACAGGTTGGCCGCATGCTCGGTGTTGTTGAATTGATAGGACGTCGTTTGAAAGATCGGCACTGCGACCGAGCCGGTCGAAGGATCGGCGCGCCAGCCCGCGTGCAGCGCGAGGGTTTCAGGGTGAAGCTTTTCGGTCATGACGGAATCCTTCGACAAATTTGAAAGGCGAAACCGTCGTGGCGTCGGGTCTGCATCGGGTCGACGCTGAGGTTCGCCGGGACCTCCATCAGGTCGGGGCCGTCGTCCCGAGTCAATTCGTCGCGTGAAATAAAAATCTATGAATTGGAAGGATGGCGGCTTTGACGCGTTCGTTCTTTAGTTTGGTGGTTCTTTAAGAGAAATTTCTTTCGCGAAGCGGGGTGCTCGCTCCGGCGCCGTCGCGTTCTCGTCGCAACAAAAAGGCCGCCATTTCTGGCGGCCAATTCTGGAGAGATGCATGACGCCGGAAACGATGGGGAGGGTCGCCACCTCTTCTGCGTTGAAGCGTTCAGGCGTCGAGGTTGCGGAGCTGCTGGCGGTTGCGCAGTTCGATCTGGCGGGCGCCGGAGAAGCCGAGGATGCCCTGGCTCTGCAGTTGCGACAGCGCGCGCGACACAGTCTCGAGCGTGAGGCCGAGATAGTCGCCGATATCGCGGCGGCACATCGGCAGCGCCATCATGCCGGCGACGGCGAGGCGGCGGTCCATTTCCAGCAGGAAGTTGGCGACGCGCTCCATCGCATTCTTGCGGCCGAGCAGCAGCATGTGGTCTTCGGCGTGGCGCAGCTCTCCGGCGGTCATCGACCACAGGCCGCGGGCGACGTGAACGTCGGTGGCGGCGGCCTGTTCGAGGCTGCGGCGCTTCAGCAGGCGAACGGTGGTGTCGACGATGGCTTCCGCGGTGAGGCGATGGGTCGGTCCCGATTCCAGCCCGAACACGTCACCGGGAAGATAGAAGGCGCCGATCTGGCGGCGTCCGTCGGAGAGCAGCTTGTAGCTGCGGACCGCGCCGGACACGACCTGGTAGACGTATTCCGACGGCTCGTCCTCGCCGTAGATCTCCTCTTCCTTCTTGTAGGAAAATTCGGAGGCGATCAGGCCAGCGTGGCCGGTGCTTGCAAAGAACTGATCAGCCGGGGAGCAGGAAGGGTCAACCGGAGCCTTGGCGACGGTCGGGGCCCTGAGCGACTGGTTCAGCATCTTGCCATCTCCTATCGGGGTATCGGGATCGGATGGCGTGGTTGTATTGAAGATTCCGGCGGCCAGGTATTTCGCCCCATATCTTAAGGGGGTCTACCTAAGTAGAATTACGGAGGAAGGTATCGATCTCCGGCGCTTGCGGACGAAAAAAGTCATAAGAATCAATGTGCGGTCGCACGGCGATGTGCGCCTCAGGCGGTCGCGTCGCTGCCCAGCAGGGCGCCGCGGATGTGGAAGACCAGGCTGTCTTCCAGATGCGGCTTCAGCACCACATGCTGCACGCCGACGGCGGCGGCGCGGCTCGAAATACTCTCGTCCGGATAGCCGGTGATCATCACCACGGGGGTGGAGATCTTGCGATCACGCAGCTTCTGGGCAAGGTCGATGCCGTTCATGCCGGGCATCTTGTAGTCCACGACGATGCAGTCGGCGCGACCTTCGTCGAGCGCGTCGAGCAACGCCGGGCCGCTGCGAAAAGTGCGAACCTCGAAGCCGTCGGTTTCCAGCAGAAACCGAAGCGATCCGAGTACGCCCTGATCGTCGTCAACGACATAGACAACAGATTTTTGGGGCGTGGTGGTCATCAGCTCGTCCCACGCACCTGACCTAACTGCAATTCTTTCATGCAGGGGAGAATAGTTGCTGGCGTGCGAGGCAGGTTGATCTGCCTCAATCCCTGATCACGCCGCCGCGCATCGCCATCCGAACCAGTTCCGACAGGCTGCCGGCTTGCATCTTGGTCATGACGTTGGCGCGATAGACCTCGATCGTCCGCGGGCTGATATCGAACTCACGGGCGATCACCTTGTTCGACATGCCGGCGATCAGACCGTCCATCACCTGCCGTTCGCGCGGGCTCAGCGACTGGATTCGCGCCACGATATCCTGCGACACCGCCTCGCTTCTGGCTTCGTCGCCGGCCTGCTTCAGCGAGGTTTCGATCATCCCGATCAGACGGTCGTCCTCGAACGGTTTCTCGATGAAATCGATCGCGCCGAGCTTCATCGCTTCGACCGCCAGCGGAACGTCGCCATGGCCGGTCATGATCACCACCGGCAGCCGCGTGCGGTCGTTCTTGAGCTGCTTCAGCAGGTCCATGCCGTTCATGCCGGGCATCCGGACGTCGGAGACGATGCAGCCGAACGGCAGGTTAGGCACCTCGTTGAGGAAGTCGATCGCCGACTCGAACAGCCTCACGTCGAAGTCGGCCGATCCGAGAAGGAAGTCGAGCGAGTCCCGCATCGCCTGATCGTCGTCGATGACGTACACGTTCCCCCTACGTGGCATCGGCGAGGTCCTCTTGGGCCGCTGCGGGCAACGTGAAGCGGAAGGTCGCTCCCCCCGCAGGGTTTGATTCAGCCCACATCCGGCCGCCATGTGCCTCGATGATCGAGCGGCTTATCGACAATCCGACACCCATTCCGGTCTCTTTGGTGGTGAAGAAGGTCTGAAACAGACTTGATTTCACGTCCTCATGGAACCCGCTGCCGGTATCGGCGACGGAAATCTCAATCATGTGATCGGCAACGCGAGCGTTGGAGACGACCAGTTCCTTTTTCTCCGAATTGGCCATCGCTTCAAGTGCGTTGCGAAACAAATTGACAAGCACCTGCTGGATCTGAACCCGGTCGACCAGCGCCATGTCGCTCGACGGATCGAGCTTGAAGCGCAGCACCACGCCTTGTTCGCGCGCGCCCGTCAGGCCCAGGGCGCCGGCCTCCTCGATCAACTTCGCGAGGCTTTCGACCCGTTTTTCGGATTCTCCGCGCGCGACGAAATCGCGCAGCCGGCGGATGATCTGTCCCGCGCGCAGCGCCTGCTCGGCGGCGCGTTCCATCGCGTTTTCGATCTTGGAGACGTTCGGATCGCGGCTGCCGGCGAGTAGCCGGCGCGAGCCTTTCATGTAGTTGCTGATCGCGGAGAGCGGCTGATTGAGTTCGTGTGCCAGCGCGGAGGCCATTTCGCCCATCGCGGTGAGCCGCGAGACGTGCACCAGTTCCGCCTGCAATTCGTGGAGGCGTGCCTGGGTCTGCTGATACTCGGTGAGATCGCGGATGAAGCCGGTGAAATATCGTTCGCCGGCGGATTCCATTTCTCCGATCGACAGATGGATCGGGAAGGTGGTGCCGTCCTTGCGCTGTCCGGTGACGATGCGTCCGATGCCGATGATGTGACGCTCGCCGGTGGAGTTGTAGCGGGAAATGTAGTTGTCGTGGCGGGATGCGTCCGGGCGGGGCATCAGAACGCTGATGTTCTGGCCGATCGCCTCCCGCTCGGACAGTCCGAACATCCGTTCGGCGGCAATCGAGAAGAATCGCATGATGCCGCGGCCGTCGATCAGGATCATCGCGTCCGGCACGGTGTCCAGAATCGAACGGAGCTGGTTCTGCTGCAGTCGCAGTTCCTGCTCGAGCACCTTCTGCTGATCGATGTCGAGAACGATGCCGCAGAGATAGCCCGCGGTGCCGTTCTCCTTGACCAGACCGCCGCGGGCCCGCAGCCAGTGCCTGGGCTGACCGCGGTCGGCGACCCGGTACATGACGTCGAGAGGCTCGCCGCGGTCGATCGACCGGTGCAAGGCCTGCGCGACGCGGTCGCGGTCTTCCGGATCGACCAGCGAGACGAAGGTGTCGAAATCGATCGGCTTGTCCGTGGCGACGCCGTACAGCCGCCGGGTCGTCGCAGACCACACCAATTCCCGCGTGGCGAGATTGAGTTCCCAACTCCCCACGCCGTAATGATCAATGCCCTGCTGCAGCCGCCGATCGCGCGCCAGGGCTTCCGATGACGATGGAGCTTGATCCGTCACGCGTTACCTTCGCAACTCATTGGATTTTTCTATCATATAGGTGTTCTGGTCCGCAACGCACGCAGTGCACAAACGCAATTCGATGCGGCAAACGTCGGTTTGCCGCATCGGTCAAGTCTGTCAAGCGCTGGCGCGCCGGCCGGCGCAACCCTGGTCAGACGGCCTTTTTGGCGGAGCGGTCGTCCTCGGGCGAATTGAGATAGAAGCCGGACATGGTGTCGACCCAGCACAGGTGGTCGTGGACCTCCCGGACGCCGCAGACGTTCTCCGCCGCGACGATCGCGGCCTGACGCGAGCGCTCCTCGGTGATCACGCCGTTGAGATGCACGACGCCGTCGCGCACCAGGACGCTGAGCCCGAACGGCCGCCAGTCGTTGCGTTCGATCTCGGCGATGATCTTTCCGCGAATCTTGTCGTCGGCCGTGGACGGGTCGGGTACTTCGCGGGCGAGATTGGCGACCGCGCGCAGCAGGTTCTTGCGGGTGACGATGCCGACCAGCTGGTCGCCGCGCATCACCGGCAGCCTCTTCACATGGTGCTTCTCCATCGTCCTGACGATGGCTTCGATCGAGGTATCCTCGTTGATCGTGTGTGGATGGTGGGTCATCACCTCGCCGACCTTCCGGCCGTGCTCGTGCACGAAGTCGGCCGCACAGGTGCCTGGCCCGAGCAGCAGCCGCAACCAGCGGCTGCGCTTGCGTTGGGTGCCGAGTTCGGCGCGGCGGATAAAATCGCCCTCCGAGATGATGCCGATCAGTCGGCCGTCGCCGTCGACCACCGGCAGGCCGCTGACGTGATGCTCGAGCATGGCATTGGCGGCGTCGACGATCGAGGCCTCGGGCCCGATCGTCACCACATTGGCCGTCATGATCTGGTGCGCACGCATGTTCTGGATCCCCTTCGGCACGGCGGTGCCCGTCCATTGCCCGGCCGCCGACGCCGGCGGCCGGTCATCCGGCTCAGTGCGAGATCAGCGCCGGCAACGTCAGCGACTTGAAGATGCCGCGGGTGACGCCGCCGAGGATGATCTCGCGCAGCCGCGAATGACCGTAGCCCCCCATCACCAGCATATCGGCGCCGAGATCGGCCGCCAGCGACAGGATGGTGTGGTGAATATTGGCCGGGGGCGAGGTGAAGTGGTGCGCGGTGGCCGCCAAGTCGTGGCGCAACAGATGCGCCAGCAGCGCGTCGGTCGATGCCTGGCCGACTTCCTCCTCGTCTTCGTTGACAGCCAGCACGTCGATGGCCTTGGCCCGGCGCAGGAACGGCATGGCGTCGTGGACGGCGCGGGCGGCCTGGCGTCCGCCGTCCCAGCAGATCAGCATCCTGTCGAGCCCCATCGGCCCGGAGTGGACGTAAGGCACCATCAGCAAAGGCTTGCCGGAGTTGAACAGGATGCTTTCCGGCAGTGGATCCTGGTGGCCCGGTTTGGCTCGATCAGGCTGCGGCACGATGCTGAGATCGTACAGCCGGGAGATCTCGGAGAGCGACTCGTTGGCGAGCACCGGCGTGTCGCAGATGCTGCGTGCGCCATGCGTAATGCCCGCGGCGCGGGCCGCGATCTCGAACTGATCGAGACGCGCGGCGGCTTCGTCGTTGTCGGTGTTGTACTGATTGACCGCGGCGTAGTAGGCCGCGGAGGCGCCGATCACGACGGCGGGATTGATCGGCTGGTACGTGCAGACGATGCCGTCGAGATGCGCATCGAACGCCCTTGCGACGGAGACGGCGCAATCGACAACGCCGCCGGCCGGCCGGTCGGCCGGAACATGGACGACAATATCATTCAGCATGGCAATGCTCTCCGCGTGAGCCGTATATCGATCTGGCGCGCAATATATCGGCCCGCAGGTGCCGCACTTTGATCTAGCTCATCGTGCCGCACTGGCTCTGTTGCAGAAACAGGGCTGTGTTGCAGAAATGAAAGCGGACCGCCCGATTAGTTCAGGGCCGGCGGAGTCGGGAGGTATCGATGACGTATTCGACGGTAATGGTCGCCCTGTCGTGCGATCGGCAGAATGCGTGTCCGCTCGGGATCGCCGCCGAACTGGCCGAGCGGTTCGAAGCCCGGCTGATCGGCATCGCGGCCTCCGACCTCAGCCCGCCGCTGTACTATACCTCGGGAGATCGTGCCGAGCAGATGCTGGAGCAAGGCCGGGCGGCAATCCGGCAACGCCTGGGCGAGCTGGAGGCCGAGTTCCGCAAGGCGATGCATGGGCATGCGCGCGAGTTGCATTGGCGTTCGGCGATCGCGCAGCCGGCCAAGCACATCGTGCAGCAGGCGCGCGCTGCGGACATTGTGGTCGTCGGCGCCGCGACCGGAGGTGTCCTGAGCGATCCGTTTGCAGTCGCGGACCCTGGCGATCTGGTGATGCAGATCGGACGGCCTCTGCTGGTCGTGCCTGCCGATGTCTGCCGGATCGATCTGTCCAGCGTGCTGGTGGCGTGGAAAGACAATCCCGAGGCGCGGCGCGCGGTCGTCGACGCGCTGCCGCTACTGCGTCAGGCGAGTCATGTCGCCGTCGTCGAAATCGTCGAGGAGGACGGCGACCGCGCCGAAGCACTCGCCGGAGTCCACGATGTCGTGGACTGGTTGTCGCGACACCACATCCACGCCGTCGGCGAGGTGCCGGTGGCGGCCGGCGACGTCGCCGGGCAAATCGATTCGATCGCGGTGCGGAACGGCGCCGGCATCGTCATCGCCGGCGCTTACGGTCATTCGCGTTTCCGCGAATGGGTCCTCGGCGGCGTCACGCAGTATCTGATCGAGCAAACCGGCCGCTGCGCCTTCCTCGCGCGCTGAGTGTGCTGAACGTCCAGCAGCCGATAACGGGAGCAGGTTGAGGCCGGATTGATCGACGCCAGGGGCTGCGGGGTCTGGTCCGGTGCTGTCGTGCCGGGTCGCTACGTCTCCTTAACCATTCGGGGAACGGGCTGCCTTCTCCAGGCGTGTGACTGCGCGATGACAGCTTCGTCATCCTATATGTCGACAGCGCGGACCTGCCGTGATCGGGCGGTCCGCAGTACATCGAGCCGACGCGCAAGCAATCGAGGTGATGATGCTGCAGACCCAGATCCATGCGCTCCCCGTCGAGCCGCACCCGGCACAACTGCCGCGGAAGCATGCCGCCCCGAACGATATCGATCGCGAGTTGCACGCGACGCTGGCGCCGCTGACCGGCGGGCTGTCGCCGACGGCGCTGTCGCTCGCTTATGCCGACTGGCTGGCCCATTTGTTCTGGGCGCCGGTGCGCCGGCTCGATCTCGCCCACGATGCGTTGCAGCGCGCGTCGCAGCTGGCGGAAGCCGCGGTGCATCCCGGGCCGCCGTGGGCGCTGATTGCGCCGCAGCCGCAGGATCGCCGCTTTTCCGGCCCGGAGTGGCTTCAGCCGCCGTTCAACCTCATGGCGCAGGGCTTTCTGCTCACCGAGGAGTGGTGGCACGACGCCACCACCGGCATCCGCGGCGTGTCACGGCAGAACGAAAAGATCGTCGAGTTCTCGATTAGGCAGATGCTCGACGTGTTCGCCCCGTCGAACTTCGCCGGTACCAATCCCGAGGTGATCCGTCATACGCTGGATTCCGAGGGCGGCAATCTCGCCGCCGGCCTGCGCAACTGGTGGGAAGACCTGTTGCAATCGATGTCCCACGAGACCGAGCTGAAGCACGATTTCGAAGTCGGACGCGACGTCGCGGTGACGCCCGGCAAGGTGGTGTACAGCAACGATCTGATCGAGCTGATCCAGTATGCGCCTGCGACCGCCGAGGTGCGGCCGGAGCCGATCCTGATCGTGCCGGCCTGGATCATGAAGTACTATATTCTCGATCTGTCGCCGCACAATTCGCTGGTGAAATACCTGACCGATCAGGGCTTCACCGTGTTCATGATCTCGTGGCGCAATCCGACCGCGAAGGATCGCGACATCGCGCTGGAGGACTATCGCCGGCTCGGCGTGATGGCGGCGATCGAGACCGTCGGCGCGATCGTCCCTGACCGGCCGATCCATGCGGTCGGCTACTGCCTCGGCGGCACGTTGCTGTCGATCGCGGCGGCGGCGATGTCGCGCGACGGCGATGCGCGATTGAAGTCGATCACGTTGTTCGCGGCGCAAACCGATTTCACCGAGGCCGGCGAACTGACGCTGTTCATCAACGAGAGCCAGGTTGCGTTCCTGGAAGACGTGATGTGGAAGCACGGCGTGCTCGACGCCAAGCAGATGGCCGGCGCATTCCAGATGCTGCGCTCCAACGATCTGGTGTGGTCGCGGATGGTGCGCGACTATCTGATGGGAGAGCGCTCCGAGTCCAACGATCTGATGGCGTGGAATGCCGATGCGACGCGAATGCCGTACCGGATGCACTCGGAGTATCTGCGCAAGCTGTTCCTCGACGACGACCTCGCCGAAGGACGCTACACGGTCGAGGGCAAGGCGATCGCGCTGTCCGACATCCACACGCCGATGTTCGTGGTCGGCACCTTGCGCGATCACGTCGCGCCGTGGCGCTCGGCCTTCAAGATTCATCTGCTCGCAGACGCGGAGATCACCTTCTGCCTCACCGGCGGTGGCCACAATGCCGGCATCGTCTCGCCGCCGTCGCCGAAGGCGCGTGGCTATCAGGTGATGACCAAAGAGGCCGACGGCCCCTATGTCGGGCCCGACGACTGGATCAAGCAGGCTCCGCACGCCGAAGGCTCATGGTGGACCGAATGGGTGCAATGGCTCGGCGCCCGTTCAGGCGAACTGGTGCCGCCGCCGCGGACCGGGCTGCCGGGCGCGAATCCGGACGAGCTGCCGGATGCGCCGGGCCGCTACGTGCTGCAGGCCTGATCGCCGCGACCAAGCGTCCCGACGGCGCGGGCCAGCGTTTGGTCCGGCGTGCCGGAGGCGTCGATCCCGGTCCAGCCGATCGCGCCTTGTTCGTAGGCCTGCTGCTGCCGGACGATGTCGGGCGTCGCGTCCGAGGCATCGCCGGTGCGGCGGCTGACTCGGTCCATCCGGGTCTTCAGATCGGCGGCGAGATACAGTCCGAGGAACGCGCATCCGGCGTCTGTCGCAATGCCTTCGATCGCCTGCCGCTCCTCGGCCTTGGCGAAGACTGCATCGACGATGACCGAATGCCCTTGCGCCAGAATCTGCGCGGCGCGCTCGCCGAGGCTGCGATAGACCTGTGCGGTCACCTCGGGCGAATACGCGGTCGGCGGCAGCCGCTCGGTGTCGCCGACGCCGAACAGCCGTTTGCGCGCAACGTCGGAGCGCAGCACGACGGCGCCGGGCAATGGCGCGATATGACCAGCCAGCGCGCGGGCCAGCACCGATTTGCCGGTTCCCGACAGTCCGCCCACCGCGATCAGCCGCGGCGGCGGGGGCGCGATCAGGCGCCGGGCGAGCGCAAAATAGGCGTCTGCTGTCGCACGGTTGCTGCGCACCGACCCGGCGTCGTCGGCCGGCCGGGACAACATCACCTTGGCGCGGATCGCGGCGCGCATCGACAGCAACAGAGGCAGTAGGCCGAGCGCGTCGCCGTTCTGCCGGGGCGTGACTGCCAGATATTGGTTCAGGAGTTCGGCGGCAGCGTCGCAGCGGCCATAATGGACGAAGTCCATCAGCGGGAAGGCGAGGTCGTACAGCACGTCGACCGAGGCAATCAAAGGATCGAACTCGATCGCGTCGAACAGCACCGGCGCGCCGTCGATCAGCACGATGTTGGCCAGATGCAGGTCGCCGTGGCACCAGCGCACGAGCCCCTGCGCGCCGCGTTCCTCCAGCCGGCTGCGACAGTGGTCGAACGCGGCGCGGCTGGCGCGATCGAGCGTTGCGACCTGATCGGCCGGAAATCCGCCCTCCTCGAACGCCGCGGTGTTGTCGGCGATGATTGGTTCGATCGAGGCGATCCAGGGCGCGGTGGCGGCTTCCGGCGCGGCGTGATGCGATGCCGCGATCGCGCCCGCAATGGCGGCGACGAGATTCGGATCAATTGGTCCATCGGCCGCAATGCGGTCGATGGTGCGTCCTTCGTCGAAACGCATCATGTCGACGGCCCATTCGACCGGCTCGCCGGCACCGTCGATTTGAAGCGTTCCGTCCGCCTCGCGTGTGATCGGCAGAACGCGGCGATAGATTCGCGGCGCGAACCGGCGGTTGACCGCGAGTTCCTGGTCGCAGGCTGCCTTGCGCCGTTCCAGCGTCGAATAGTCGAGAAACGGGAACCGTACCGCGCGCTTGATCTTCAGCGCCCGATCGCCGGCGAGGAACACCGCGGCGCCATGGGTGTCGATTCGCGTCGCCGGCTTGCCGCCATGCGAGGCCGGAGCGGCGACGAACTGGAAAACGTCGTCCTGTCGGACCGTGCCGGGTGAGTGGATCGGTTCTGCCATGATGACTACCAGGAGAAAATCCGAACTGTCCGGAAATGGATCATTGCCACGGGCTGTCGTGCCGTCATCCTGAGCATTGTTGCACGGATATCAAGACGTCCGGGAAAACGGCGTCGGATTGACCTTGATCAATTCAATTCGGCAAAGCTGCGGTCAATTTGCCGGAAATGGCGATTAGCAGGTGCCTCGACACACTCTGTTACATCCCGCGATCGAAGCCCGACCGATTGGAATCTGGTCTTGTACAAATTTCTCGAGGCAACAGTTGCCGACCACATGACGCGCTCGGTGAAATCCGTGTCGCGGGAAATGACGATGCGCGAGCTGGAAGACCAGTTCGAGCGCGACGACTACAACGCCTATCCGGTCGTGGAAGGTTCACGCGCGATCGGGCTGGTCACGAAATACGACTTTCTCAACTGCTTCGCATTTCACCCGACCCAGATGCTGCCGCATTATGACGACCTGATGAATCGGACGATCGGCGACATGATGACGCCGGACTTCATCTACGTTCACGCCGATACCAAGCTGACGCGCGTCCTGCAATTGATGGTCGAACATCAGACCCGCAGCATCCCGGTGCTGGATGCCGATCGCAAGCTGGAAGGCATCATTTCGCGTGAGGACGTGATCAGGGCGTTGGCGAGCTTCACCAAGGTAAAGTCCTAGCCGGCGCCGCGCGGCGCCGCGGCCGACCGGTTGGAAACGCCGCCATATTTGTACTACAAGGCTGCGTGCAGATCAGGCTCAATGCAACGTGGGGCATCGGCCGCCGTCTGCCCGGTGCCGAGGTGAGATGTCGACTTATCGATTGAACAATCTCCTGGCGCCAGCCGCAGTGGCGGTGATCGGCGCCAGCCCGCGGCCAGCGTCGCTCGGCCGCGCGGTGCTCGACAATTTGCGCAGCGCCGGCTTCAAAGGCGAGATCGGCGTCGTCAACCCGCGCTATCCCGAGATCGGCGGTTTCAAGACCGTTCGCTCGCTCGGTGAACTGGCATTCGTGCCCGACCTCATCGTCATCACTGCGCCGTCGCGGACGGTGGCGAAGATCATCGCCGATGCCGGCGAACGCGGCGTCGCCGGGGCGATCATCATCAGCGCCGAAATGGGCCGCGGCAAGGGATCGTATGCGGAGGCCGCCAATCGCGCCGCGCGAACATCGGGGATCCGGCTGATCGGCCCGAATTGCCTCGGCATCATGGTGCCAGGCTCCAATCTCAACGCCAGTTTCGCCGCGCACATGCCGCGGCGAGGCCATCTGGCGCTGATCTCGCAATCCGGCGCGATTGCGGCCGGCATGGTCGACTGGGCCGCCGTCAAGAACATCGGTTTCTCCGGGATCGTTTCGATCGGCGATCAGCTCGACGTCGACATCGCCGACATGCTGGATTACTACGCCGGCGATATCGAGACCCGCGCCATCCTGCTGTACATCGAAGCGGTGACCGACGCGCGCAAGTTCATGTCGGCGGCGCGCGCGGCGGCGCGGGTCAAGCCGGTCGTGGTGGTGAAGTCGGGGCGGATGGCGCACGGCGCGCTCGCGGCTGCAACGCACACCGGCGCGCTCGCCGGCGCCGATGCCGTGTACGGCGCCGCGTTCCGCCGCGCCGGCATGTTGCGGGTGTTCGACCTGCGCGAATTGTTCGACTGCGCCGAAACGCTCGGCCGCGTCAGCGCGCCGCGCGGCAAGCGGATTGCGATTCTCACCAATGGCGGCGGCATCGGCGTGCTGGCGGTCGACCGGCTGGCCGAACTCGGCGGCATTCCGGCGACGCTGTCGAAAGAGGTTTGCGACAAGCTCGACGCGGTGTTGCCGCCGAGCTGGTCGGGCTCCAATCCGATCGACATCACCGGCGATGCCGATGCCGAGCGCTACGCCGCCGCGCTGGCCGTGCTGCTCGCCGATCCCGAGAACGACGCGATCCTGGTGATGAATGTGCAAACCGCGATGGCGTCGTCCAGCGAGATCGCCAAGGCGGTGATCCGCTTGGTCGGCGAGGAGCGTATCCGCCGCAGCTTCTTCAAGCCGGTATTCGCGGTCTGGGTCGGCGCCGACGATTCCGTGACGCAAGCATTCGATGCGGCCGCGATTCCGAATTATCCGACCGAGGACGACGCGGTTCGCAGCATCATCAATCTGGTGCGCTATCGCGAGGCCGCGCAGCTCCTGACCGAAGTGCCGCCGAGCCTGCCGAAGGAGTTCGATCCGGACAGCGAGGCTGCGCGTGCGGTGATCGAAAAAGCGCTGGCGGAAGGCCGTTCCTGGCTCGATCCGATCGAGGTCGGCGCGCTGTTCGCCGCCTATCAGATCCCGATGGTGCCGACGCTGGCCGCGGTCGATGCCGATGCCGCGGTGGCGTGGGCGGAGCCGTTCCTGGCGCAGGGCGTCACGGTGGTGGTCAAGGTGATGTCGCGCGACATCACCCACAAATCCGACGTCGGCGGCGTGGTGCTGAACCTCACCAGCGCCGAGGCCGTGCGCACGGCGGTCGGCGAAATTCTGGCGCGCGCCGCGAAGCTGCGACCGACGGCGCGGCTCGATGGCGTGATGGTGCAGCCGATGATCATGCGCCGCAAGGCGCGCGAGCTGACCGTCGGCATCGCCGATGACCCGACCTTCGGGCCGGTGATCGTATTCGGCCACGGCGGCACCGGCGTCGAGATCATCGACGATCGGGCGCTGGCGCTGCCGCCGCTCGATTTGCCGCTCGCCTGTTCGCTGATCGCGCGCACACGGGTGTCGAAGCTGCTGCAGGCCTATCGCGACGTGCCGGCGGTGAAGGACGGCGCGGTGGCGCTGACGCTGGTCAAGCTGTCGCAGATGGCGGCGGATCTGCCGGAGATCCACGAGCTCGACATCAATCCGTTGCTCGCCGACGAGAATGGCGTCGTGGTGATCGATGCGCGCGTCGTGGTGCGCAAGGCGATACGCAAATTCGCCGGCCTCGGCAACGCGACCTTCGCGGTGAAGCCGTATCCATCCGAATGGGAGCGCCACCTGGTCATGAAGGACGGCTGGCGGGTGCTGGCGCGGCCGCTGCGGCCCGACGACGAGCCGGCGATTCATGAATTCCTCACGCATGTCACGCCCGAGGATCTGCGGCTTCGGTTCTTCGCGGCGATGAAGGAGTTCAGCCACGCCTTCATCGCGCGGCTGACGCAGATCGACTACGCCCGCGCGATGGCCTTCATCGCGCTCGACGAGGCGACCGGCGAAACCCTCGGCGTGGTGCGGATCCACTCGGACTCGATCTACGAGAGCGGCGAATACGCCATCCTGTTGCGCTCCGACCTCAAGGGCAAGGGCCTGGGCTGGGCACTGATGAAGCTGATCATCGAATATGCCCGCGCCGAAGGGCTGAAATTCGTCTGCGGTCAGGTGCTGCGGGAGAACACCGCGATGCTGCGAATGTGCCGCCAACTCGGCTTCGAAGCCAAGACCGATCACTCCGAGCCGGACATCCTCAA
Source organism: Rhodopseudomonas sp. NSM (assembly GCF_052445935.1). Taxonomy (NCBI): domain Bacteria; kingdom Pseudomonadati; phylum Pseudomonadota; class Alphaproteobacteria; order Hyphomicrobiales; family Nitrobacteraceae; genus Rhodopseudomonas; species Rhodopseudomonas sp. NSM. Next base: position 46,774 of record NZ_JBQTCH010000013.1, read on the forward strand.
CGTGACATTGCCGCTGACCGACGAGTCCGCCCGCGCCGCCGCCAAGGCGTGAGCGAAAAGGTCGTCACGCCGTCCGGGTGATCCTGTCCGTTTCGCCGAAGACGCGCCTAAAGCCGGTTCACCGACACCACACGGAAGGTATGCATATCGCCTTCCTCGCGAATCGAGACGTATTCGCCCTGGACGAATCGTTCGTCGCCGAAATGGTAGCCGGCTTCATCCGGAATGTTGGCGGTGGTGTCGTATTGAAATGCCCATGAACCGCCCGGGCGATGGATCAGATGACCGAGGCTGTCGGGCTGCTGCGGCCGCTGCCGCGCGACCCGGCATGCCTCGCGGTGCTTCTTCCAGGTCTCGGCGTCGATGTGGTCGTTTTCGTCGAGCGGCGCGACGATCACATAGGCGATTTGCGATTCGCCTTCGGGATGACCGGGCTCGCGCGCGAGCTCGAGCCGGATCTGGCGAAAACGCGCGGGCAACGAAGTATTAAGGATGGCGGACGGAGAGCCCTTGGTCATCGGATCGATCCTGTCGTTGCTGCGGGCGTCAAGCTTACGAAACGTCGACGCGCGATAATTGATTTGCATCAACCGCATTTCGCGACGCAAGCTGCGGTTCGAGGTGGCCGCGTCGGCGGCCGGGAATCGCAATGGAGCATCGGATGGCAGCACTGAAGACCGGATGGGAGCGGCCGTGAGTTCTGCACCGGTGTTGAATGCAGCGATCCACGGCGATGTGCTGGAATTGCATCCGGGCGGCGCCTGGATCGCGACCCACTCGGCCGTGCTGGAGCGGCTGTTCGACGGCGTGGCGGCGCAGGTCGCCGCCGCCAAGTCTCTCGAGATCGACATGACCGAGGTCGTGGAAATCGACACCATCGGCGCCTGGCTGCTGGAAAAAGTGTCGCGCGACGCCGCGCAGGCCGGTCGCACCGCGCATTTCATCGGCGTCGCCGATCGCTATGCCGGGCTGATCGAGGAGGTCCGGCAGGTCAATCGCCACCAGCCCACACCCCGCCCCAAGGTCAATCCGATCATCGCCCGGCTCGACCAGATCGGCCGCTCGGCCTGGAGCGCGACGCAGGACGTTTCGGTGTTTCTCGCCATGCTCGGCGCGCTCGGCGCAGCGCTGCTCGGCGTGCTGCGGCGACCGCGATCGTTGCGCCTGACTTCGCTGACCTATCAGGTCTATCGCGTCGGCTGGCAGGCGATCCCGATCGTCGTGCTGATCACCTTCCTGATCGGCGCCATCATCGCGCAGCAGGGCATTTTCCACTTCCGCAAGTTCGGCGCCGAATCCTACGTCGTCGACATGGTCGGCATCCTGGTGCTGCGCGAGATCGGCGTGCTGATCGTCGCCATCATGGTCGCCGGGCGCTCCGGCAGTGCCTATACGGCCGAACTCGGCTCGATGAAGATGCGCGAGGAGATCGACGCCCTGTCGACCATGGGGCTCGACCCGGTCGAGGTGCTGATCCTGCCGCGGATCATCGCGCTGGTGATCGCGCTGCCGATTCTGACCTTCATCGGTTCGATGGCGGCCCTCTACGGCGGATTGCTGACGGCGTGGTTCTACGGCGGCATGCAGCCGGCGGTGTATATCGCGCGGCTGCACGAGGCGGTCTCGCTGAACAGTTTCGAAGTCGGCATCTGGAAGGCGCCGTTCATGGCGCTGGTGATCGGCATCGTCGCCTGCAGCGAGGGGCTCCGCGTCAAGGGCAGTGCCGAATCGCTCGGCCTGCAGACCACCACTTCGGTCGTGAAGTCGATCTTTCTGGTGATCGTGCTCGACGGGCTGTTCGCCGTGTTCTTCGCTTCGATCGGGATGTAGCGATGGATGCGCTCGCCGAACTCTACGCCATCCGCGTTTCCGATCTTGTGGTCGGCTTCGGCCACCAGACGGTGATCGATCATCTGTCGCTCGACGTCCGTCGCGGCGAAATTCTCGGCCTGGTCGGCGCCTCCGGCGGCGGCAAGTCGGTGTTGATGCGAACCATCATCGGTCTGATCCCGAAGCAGGGCGGCCATATCACGGTGATGGGGCGCGACACCGAAGGCGGGCTCGGCCGCGGCACGTCGGTCGCCTCGACGTGGGGCATCCTGTTCCAGCAGGGTGCGCTGTTCTCGTCGCTGACCGCGCGGCAGAACGTGAAATTTCCGCTGCGCGAGACGCTCGAGATTTCGGAGAAGCTGCAGGACGAGATCGCGACCGCAAAGCTGGAGATGGTCGGGCTGGCGCCCGACGACTGGGACAAATTTCCGGCGCAACTGTCCGGCGGCATGACCAAGCGGGTCGCGCTGGCGCGCGCGCTGGCGCTCGATCCGGGCATCGTGTTTCTCGATGAGCCGACCTCCGGCCTCGATCCGATCGCCGCCGGCGATTTCGATCAGCTCATCAAGACGCTGCAGACCACGCTGGGGCTCACCGTATTCATGGTGACCCACGATCTCGCCAGCCTCAATGTCGTCTGCGACCGCGTCGCGGCGCTGGCCGACGGCAAGATCGTCGCGATCGGGCCGATGACTGATTTGCTGCAATCCGAACATCCCTGGGTGCGGGCCTATTTCCACGGCAAGCGCTCGGCGATGCTGCGCCCCAAACAGGACTAGGACGCCCATGGAAACCCGTGCTCCCTTCGTCGTCGTCGGTGCGTTCGTGCTCGCGGCCATTCTCGCTGTTTTCGGCTTCGTGTTCTGGCTGCACAACACCAGCGGCATCGGCGCGCGCACCAGCTATCACATCCAGTTTCGTGATCCGGTGCCGGGCCTGCTGGTCGGCGCCGCTGTGCTGTTCAACGGCATCCGCGTCGGCGAGGTCACCGAGCTTGGACTCGCATCCGACGATCCGCGCCGCGTCAATGCGACGATCGCGGTGGCGACCGGCACGCCGGTGCGGCCGGACACCAAGGTCGGTCTCGACTTCCAGGGCCTGACCGGCGTCCCGGTCGTCGCGCTGGAAGGCGGCAAGGACCTCACGGGGTCGGCGATCGCCACGACGCTGATCGCCGAGCCGGGCGCCGGCATGAGCATGACCCAGGCCGCGCGAGAGGCGCTGCGCAAGGTCGATTCGGTCCTCGGCGAGAATTCACAGCCGCTCAAGGAGACGATCGGTAATCTGAAGACCTTCTCCGAATGGCTGTCGAGCAGGACCGGCAAGCTCGACGGTATTCTCGGCGGCGTCGAGCGCATGACCGGTGCCGACGAGCCGGTCGTGAAGAAGGTCGTCTACGATCTGAAGCCCGCCTCGGGCTTTTCGCCGCCGGTCAGATCGATGAAGGGCCAGCTCACGATCCCCGAGCCGACCACGGTGGTGCTCTACGACAGCCAGAAGATGCTGGTTGCGCCCGGCCTCGACCTGCCGGCCTTCGCCGGCGCCCAGTGGAGCGACAGCATCCCGAAGATGCTGCAGGAGAAGCTGATCCAGAGCTTCGAGAATTACGACATCGCGCAACCGCCGCTGCGGCCGAACGATGCCGTGACGCCGGACTACCAGTTGCTCATCGACATTAGGAGCTTTCAGGTTGCGGACGAGAGCGCGCTGAACGCCGACGTCTCGTTCGGCGCCAAGATCATCGACAAGAACGGCAAGCTGGTCGCAGCGCGGCTGTTTCAACAGTCGGCCAAGCTCGACAAACCAGAGCCTGCTGCGGCAGTCGCCGCTTTCGAGAAGGCGTTCGATGCCGCCGCCAAGGAGCTGATTCCGTGGACTGTGGATAGCTTGTCGAGCGGCAGCGCCGTCGAGGGCAGGCCGACTACTCCAGGCTCTTCAGGTATGCCAAAAGGTCGTTGATCTGATCCGGGTCGAGTTCGAACGCCGGCATATCGGAATGTCCGGTATAGATACCTTCGGCGAAAGCCTCGGCCAGACTTTCGATCGGATAGCGGTCATGTAGCAGGCGGAATGGCGGGGCTTGCTTCAAGCGGCTGTCGCCGGTGCGGCCGATCGCATGGCAGCGTGCACAATTGGACTTGGCAAAGGCCAGCCCGCGGCGTTCAGCCTTGGTGGCGGCTGAAGCTGTCGTGATGATCGGAATCAGGATCGCGAGACAAACGGCAATGATCCGCATCGGGCGCTCAGTCTGGAGGGACGCCGCAACGGCGCCCACGACCATTGATGGCGGCGGACCGGATGGCCTTGATCTGTGTCAAGCCGACTTGACGATTTGGCGACATATTGGCTTTACGGCCGCATGGCGATCAATCGACGGCAGTGCGCGGCAAGTAATCTGATCGACGACCGCATGGAGTGATGGATGCCGCACCTCGCTTTTCCGAACTCGACTTGCGACGGGTTTCGTTGCGCGACGCACTGCGCGGTACGCCCGCTGGCGATCTGCGGCGAGCTGGAGCAGGTCGAGCACGAGGAGTTCGAGCGCCTCGCGCAGCATGTTCGCTACGGCGCGAAGGAAGCCTTGTTCTCCGAGGACGAAACCGCCGACGCAGTCTACAGTCTGGTCGAAGGTATCGCGCGGCTCTACAAGCTGCTGCCCGACGGCCGACGCCAGATCATCGGATTCGCGCTGCCGGGCGATTTTCTCGGCATGGCGCCGTCCGCGCGATACTCATTCTCGGCCGATTCGATCGGCGGCGTGACCGTCTGCAAGTTCTTCCGCGGTCCGTTTCTGCGCTTCATTGAAAACCGGCCGCACATGTTGATGCGGATGAATGAATTCGCCACCCGCGAGCTGAGCCTCGCGCAGGATCAGATGCTGCTGCTCGGCCGCCGCTCGGCCGAAGAGAAGGTTGCGGCTTTCCTGGTCGGCTGGCGCGATCGGCTGGCGCGGCTGGAAGGCGTCACCAAGACCGTCAGCCTGCCGATGGGGCGGCAGGACATCGCCGACTTCCTCGGGCTGACGATCGAAACCGTCAGCCGCACCTTCACCAAGCTGGAGCGGGAAAAACTGATCGTGATCGTGCCGGACGGGGTTCGCGTGCTGGATCCGAAGCGCTTCGACGCCCTCGCCGCGGCCTGAAGCGGCTCGTCCGCCGGCCTGGCGCCCGGGGTCGTTCGAGGTTCCTCTGATGCCCGACGCCCGACCGCTCCGTCTCCGAGCAAGGCAGTATGTCTACGAGATCCTCGAGTCGCACGCTCGGAACTCGGGCGTCGGCCTGACCGTCAACCGCGGCATCGTTTTCTTCCTCCTCCTCAGCGTCGGCATCACGGTGCTGGAGTCGGTGCCCCAGCTGCGCGACGACTATGACCTGCCGCTCAGGGTGGCGGAACTGCTCTGCCTGGTGGTGTTTTCGGTCGAGTACTACATCCGGATCTGGATAGCGCCCGAGCATTTTCCCTTCCGGCAGATGAGCGCGTGGCGCGCAAGCTGGTCCTACATGGTCAGCCCCCAGGGGATCATCGATTTCCTCGCGGTTCTGCCGCTATGGGTGGCGCTGGTCGGTCCCGGCGATCTGCGGGTGTTGATCCTTCTGCGGGTGCTGCGGGTGCTGAAGTTCGCCCGCTATTCGTCCGGCATGCGGTCGCTGCTCGAGGTGCTGGAGAGCGAGCGCCGCGCATTGTTCGCCTGTCTGGTCATCCTGGCCTGCGCGACGCTGCTGTCCGCGACCGCGATGCATATCGCGGAGGGGCAGGTCCAGCCGGAGAAGCTCGGCACCATTCCCGACGCGATGTGGTGGGCGATCGTGACGTTGACGACGGTCGGCTATGGCGATGTCGTGCCCGCGACCAATATCGGGCGGATGATCGCATCGATCACCATCGTCGGAGGCCTGATCATGATCGCGCTGCCCGTCGGGATCGTCGCCACCGCCTTTTCGCAGGTGATCCACCGCCGCGATTTCATCGTCAATTGGAGCATGGTCGCCCGCGTGCCGCTGTTCTCCCACCTCACCGCGGGCGATATCGCCCACATCATGCAGTTGCTGCAGGCGCGTCAGGTCGACCACGGCGACGTGATCTTCCGCCGCGGCGAGCCGGCCACCGCGATGTACTTCATCGCCGAAGGCGAGGTCGAGGTCGAGTTGGGGCCGGCGGAAAAGGGGCGGAGGGTACGGCTGGCCACCGGCCATTTTTTCGGCGAGATCGCAGTCCTGAAGCGGGTTGCGCGCTCAGCGACGGTGAAGGCGGTATCGCGGGCTCGCCTGCTGGTGCTCGACGCTGCCGATCTTCGCGCATTGGTCAGCCGTGAGCCCGGCATCGCGCGCAAGATCAACGAGATCGTCGAAGGCCGTACCGGCGACAATCTCAATCTCGAGATCGCCGATGTCGAGGGGCAGGACGACGTGACGCCGGTGAAGGACGAGCCGTTCGAAAAGACCGTCTGAGCTACGGGGCGACGGCGGGCGGAGCGTCTTCGGTCTCCGCAGCGTGGCGTTTCGGCTTGCTCGGGAACTCATTGGGGAAGGCCAGCGACTTCTGGGGTGCGATCCAATCCATCAGCCGTGCTGCGGCGTCGGCATAGGACGCCCCTTCCGGCGCCCCGAAGGCTGCACAAAACTCCGTGGGCATCGGTCCGGTCTCCGAGCGCAGCTCGATCGCCGATCCCCACCACCACGCGGCCGCCGGCGCCCGCTCGTCTTCGGGGACCGCGCGCCAGGCGCTGACTTCCTTCGCAAGCCGTTCGAACTGGAAGAGTTTTGCCTGATGCACGGGCGCCCCTGTTTGCTGTTCGAGGCGGTAACCGTCGACCGGCCGGGAAGTTGCGCGGCCGGTCGGAGAATCCGGGCTGCGCCCGACAGCGCGCGCGCCGAGGCGCCATTCTCAATCGTGACTTAACATGCTACCTTTTTTCAATGAGCCGACGTGCCGAAATCGAAATCCGCCATTCGACCTGTCCGCATGATTGCCCGTCGGCCTGTGCGCTCGACGTCGAGGTGATCGATCGCTCGACGATCGGCCGGGTCCGCGGATCGAAGCAGCAGACCTACACCGCCGGTGTCGTCTGCGCCAAGGTTGCGCGCTACGCCGAACGCATCCATCACCCGGAACGGCTGACCTATCCGATGCGCCGATCCGGTCCGAAAGGATCGGGGCAGTTCGCACGGATCACCTGGGACGAGGCACTGGACGAAATCGCGGCCCGGTTCAACGCTGCTGAGGCGGAGTTCGGTGCGGAGTCGGTCTGGCCGTATTACTACGCAGGCACAATGGGTCTGGTGATGCGCGACGGCATCAACCGGCTCGCCAACGTCAAGAAGTACTCGCGATTCTACTCGACGATCTGCTCCAATATCGCTTGGTCGGGCTACGCCGTCGGCGCCGGCAAGGTCGCGGGCGTCGATCCGCGCGAGATGGCGAAGTCGGACCTGATCGTGATCTGGGGCACCAACGCGGTCTCCACCCAGGTCAACGTGATGACCCATGCGGCGCGTGCCCGCAAGGAGCGCGGCGCGCGGATTGCCGCGGTCGATATCTACGACAACGACACCATGAAGCAGGCCGATATCCGGGTCATCCTGCGTCCGGGCACCGACGGCGCCCTCGCCTGCGGCGTCATGCATGTGCTGTTTCGCGACGGCTACGCCGACCGCGACTATCTCGCCCGCTACACCGATTGCCCCGACGAGTTGGAGACGCATCTGGCGACCCGGACTCCCGAATGGGCGTCGGCGATCTGCGGCGTGCCGGTGGCCGAGATCGAGGCGTTCGCGCGTGCGATCGGTGAGACCAAACGCAGCTTCTTCAGGCTCGGCTACGGCTTCACCCGCAGCCGTAATGGCGCCGCGCAGATGCACGCGGCGCTGTGCATTCCGGCGGTCACCGGCGCCTGGCAGCATGAAGGCGGCGGCGCCTTCTTCAATAACGGCGCCATATTCGGCTTCGACAAGACACTGATCGAGGGCCTCGATACGCTCGATCCGACGACCCGCGTGCTCGATCAGTCCAAGATTGGTCGCATTCTCACCGGTGACGCCGATGCGCTCTGCGGCGGCGTGCCGGTCAAGGCGATGCTGATTCAGAACACCAATCCGGTGACCGTCGCGCCGGAGCAAACCCTCGTCCGCGAGGGCTTCGCCCGGGATGATCTGTTCGTTGCCGTACACGAGCAGTTCATGACCGAGACCGCGGCGATGGCCGACATCGTGCTGCCGGCGACGATGTTTCTCGAGCACGACGATCTGTATTACGGTGGCGGCCACCAGCATATTTCGATCGGCGCCAGGCTGGTCGCGCCGCCCGGGGAATGCCGGTCCAATCACGAAGTCCTGCAGGGACTGGCGACGAGGCTCGGCATCCGCCATCCCGCGTTCGAGATGACGCCGCGCGAAGTGATCGATGCAACCCTGAAGAAAAGCGGTCGGGGAACGATCGAGGCGCTCGAAGCGGATTTGTGGCGCGACCTGCAGCCCGATTTCCGCACCGCTCACTTCCTCGACGGCTTCGCGCATCCCGACGGAAAATTCCATTTCCGCGCGGACTGGAGTCACGTCAACGTGCCGCGGCAGTTGAAGCTTGGACCGTGGCAGTCGATGCCGAGTTTGCCCGACCACTGGTCGGTAACCGAGCAAACCGATCACGCCCATCCGTTCCGCCTGGCGACCAGCCCGGCGCGAAGCTTTCTCAATACGACCTTCAACGAGACGCCGTCGTCACGCGCGCGCGAAGGTGTGCCGACGGTGCTGATACACCCGGCGGACGCTGAAACGATCGGGGTCGGGGAGGGGGATGCCGTCACGCTCGGCAATATCAGGGGCGAGACCACGCTTACCGCAAGGCTCGACGGCGGATTGCGCCGGGGCGTACTGATCGCCGAGTCGGTTTTTCCCAACAGCGCGCATGCGGGCGGTCGCGGGATCAACGTACTGACCAGCGCAGACTCGGTCGCGCCGCACGGCGGTGCAGCGTTTCACGATAATAAAGTATGGGCGAAGAAGGCCTTACCGCCGCTCGCGAAGCGCGACTGAAGTCCGAAGAGGCGGCGAGAGCCGCCGATCGGCAGTCGTTTGATCGCTTCGCGAGGCGGGTTTTGCCGGGCTCAGCGCTGGTGGCCGAGACCGATACCGAGCTTGAGCGCCTTCTGACGCAGCGAGCCGACGGTCCGCTTGGTCATCTTGGCGATCTGCGCGACCGGGGTCCGCGCCTTCGAATGCGCGCGCAACTCCTTGATGTCTTCCTTGGTGTACTCGCGCCGGGTGATCTTCGTCTTCTTGGCGGCCTTGGTAGCGGTTTTCGCTACGGTCTTCGCCTTCTTCGACTTTGCTGCGGTCTTTGCAGGCTTCGCAGTCTTCGCAGTCTTTGCTTTAGCTTTCTTTGCCACGCGTAGGCTCCTTTAGTGAAGCGTCCTTCTACTACACTCGTTTCGTGTCGACAATTCTCAATTTCACGAATTCTAACTCATCGGCGCCGCGTCGGTTAGCATTCGATTAAGGCGTGGTTAGTTGAGATTCTGGCGAAAATCAGCACGGCTTAGGTAGTAAATACGGGGGTTGTGCTGATGGTCGAACGCCTGCAGGCCGCGTTTCGCGAGACGAAGCGCCGCTACGCACCATTGCCCGGGTGCGCTGATTCGTCACGACTGGGCGGGGATGCTGCGCAAAATCCGGTGCGATACGCCCGCAATGCGGGATATTGTGCAACCAAAGACGTAGTGAGACTAACCAGCGCGGCGCGCGGCCGGCCGCTCAGCGGCGCGGTTTCATCGGCTGGGACAGCAGCGAGCGCGTACGGGCCAGCGTCTCGTCGTAGTACTTTTCGCGGTCCTGACGCAGCTTGATCTGCAAATTTCGGAATGCAGCAATGCGTTTGAGGATTGCGGCCCGTTCGTCGGCCACGCTTGTCATGATATTGGGAGTTGCAGCGGGCCCCGGGGGGGTGACGGCCGCGGATCGAGAATCCGGCTCCGCCACGGTGCTTTTCGCCGCCGCAGCGGCGCCTTGATTGGTATCGGCGACGACGGGGGACGCAGTCGGTAGCTTGCCTTGAGCCGCCGGTCGCGGACCTGCCCCGGTCTGGTTCTGGGACGCCGACGCGATCGGGCCGCCTTCCGGCGTTGCAGATCGCGCTACGAACTCGCAATTCGGTGGCTTCGATGAAGTCATTGTGATCCCCGATCGCATCATTGATTCCACTGCTGGCCGGGCGTCAATCGGCAATGCAGGTGCGGTTCTGCCGCCGGTGGATAATTCTGTCGTTCGCTTGCGGCGAAAAACGGTACCCGATAGCCCACCCTTTCAATCAGGAGACAGTTCGATGGGCGAAAGTCGATCTCGACGCACTCAGTATCGAGGTTGCCATCGCTGCGCGATGACGCGACGCAGAAATTTTCAGAAAAGGTCGCTGCGCGTCAGGCTGAGCTGGAAGCCGAACTGCTAGAGAGCGTTTCATCGATTGATTGAAGCGATATGGCCCTTGCCGGATGCACTGCCCCCTCATGCTGAGGAGCCCGGCAAAGCCGGGCGTCTCGAAGGATGGGCCGACGATGCAGGCCCGGCGGCGCATGGTTCGAGACGGCGCGTCGCGCCTCCTCACCATGAGGTTGTGCCTGTGGCGAGTATCCCAGAACGCCAGTGCTGATTCGATCGGAGTCAGAACGGCTCTAGCCCGCGACGGCAAGCCGGCCAAGACGGCGAGCGCTGATCTCCGAAGCGACGGAAGGATCGGGCAGGGTGCGGCGAAGGATGCCGGCGCCAAGCAGGCTGCGACAAAGGCTGCATGATCCGGCATCCGGGCCGGCTAAGTCCCGGAGCGGTCGACGACTTGCAATCTCCGGCCGCATCGTTCTTATTTGCACTGCAGCGCGGTGCCTCCTCCTTTGGCGCTGCTTCCGTTGGCTCGAAAAGCCGGCCTCATCGGGAAACATCCATGTCAACTCATCACGGTCCTCTGCGCGTCGGCATCGGCGGCCCGGTCGGCTCCGGCAAAACCGCGCTGATGGATCTGCTGTGCAAGTCGATGCGCGAACGCTACGATATTGCCGCGATCACCAACGACATCTACACCAAGTGGGACGCCGAGTTCCTGGTGCGATCCGGGTCGCTGACGCCGGATCGTATCGCCGGCGTAGAGACCGGTGGCTGTCCGCATACCGCGATCCGCGAAGACGCATCGATGAACCTGGCCGCGGTGGCCGAGATGCGGAGCAAGTTTCCCGATCTCGACCTGGTGTTGATCGAATCCGGCGGTGACAACCTCGCCGCGACGTTTTCTCCCGAACTCGCCGACCTGACGATCTATGTCATCGACGTTTCTGCCGGCGACAAGATTCCGTCCAAGGGGGGCCCCGGCATCACCCGATCGGACCTGCTGGTGATCAACAAGATCGACCTGGCTCCCTATGTCGGCGCATCGCTGGAAAAGATGGATACCGACGCCCGGCGGATGCGCGGAGAGCGGCCGTTCGTGATGACCAATCTGAAGAAACACGAGGGGCTCGATCGCATTCTGGCTTTTATCGAAGCCAAGGGCGGACTGATGTCGAAGTCCCCGGCCGGCTGACGGCGGACTTGTTGCGGGAACAATTCAAGGCCGGTGACGTTGATGCGCTTCGGGCCTGACAGGAAGCTGCAATGGATGGTTACCCTCCATGGTCCCCGCTGCCTCGCGACGAACGGCCCGGCAGTTCGTCGCCAACGCGGGCAGGTGTGGATGGATATGGATGGCCTCGGCTCTGCCTTCCAATCGTTGATTGAGTAGAGAAGCTTGATTCGCCTGGGTTCCATCATCGCGCTGATTGCCGTCGTCGGGATTCTGCTATCCGGCTTCGCGGCCAATCGAATCTATGAACAGGAATCGGCGGTCGAGCGGATTGCGCTGGGGCGGGCGATCGACGTGCATGCCAGTCAGGTGCAGGATCGACTGACCGAGCGTGAACTACTCGGCAGAGTTGCTTCCGGACTCTTCCGCTCGCCGGCGGTGATCAAGGCGGACATGCTGCAGCCGCTTCGCTCGTCGATCTATGCCTTCAAGACTGACTTCCTGCTGGCGAGCTGGATCGTCCGTCTGAAGCCTGAAGAGTTTGCTGCCGCCCAGGCCGAACTGGCCAAGGCCGGCTTCTCCGATACCACCATCCGCCACTCCGACGGGACCGCGATCGATCCGGCGACGCTCCGCGAGCCGGTCGACGTGGTGATGGATATCGAGCCGCGCAATGCCGAAACCGTTGCCCTGCCGGGGCGATCGCTCGACGATCATCCGGTACTGGGCCGGATGTTCGCCCGCTCGCTCGAGACCGGCAAGCCAGAAGCTTCCGACCCGCTGCGCCTGGGGGGAGCAGGTGGGCCGATCGGGGTGGTGTTGGCTGCACCGGTGATGTCGGAAGACGCCTCCGCGGCGGTCGGATTCATCACCTTCTCCTATGACCTCTCGGCGCTGATGCTGACCAACGACGACATGTCGATGTTCTCCGTGGTGATGGCGGATCCACGGCAGCCCGATGTCGAACTGATCGCCGATGAGCGCGGACATGTGACCGAACGGCCGGCCCATCCCGACGGCGAGAAGCCGATCATCGTCCGGACGATGACCTTCGGCGATCGCGATTGGTCGCTGGCCTATTACGCGCGGGTCAGCCCGTTCGTCCGCGCCCAGCAGGTCGCGGCGATCGTCGCGGCGATCGGTCTGGCGCTGACCATCATTATCTGCTGCTTGTTCGGCTACGTCAGCAACAGCAACGTCAGGCTGCGGCGCGAAATCGAGATGAGGATCGGCTTCGAGCGCCGGCTGACCGCGGTGATCGACGAGCTCAATCATCGGGTCAAGAACATCCTGGCCGTCATTCAGTCGATCGTGACGCGGACGCTGCGGCACGGCTCGGACCTGGATGTCGCCCGCGAACTGTTGATCGGCCGCATCCATGCAATGTCCAACGTCGTCTCGCTTCTGAGCGAGAGCCAGTGGCAGGGCGTGATGCTGAAAGGGCTTTTCGAGCCGAGGGCAATCCCGCATACCGACCGCATCGCGGTCAACGGCCCCGACATCGCGGTCAGCGCGCGCGCGGCGCAGAGCCTGTCGCTGCTGTTCTTCGAACTCGCCTCGCACTCCGACGAGGGGCTGTCGCTGGTCGGCAAGCACCCACACATCGTCGCAAGCTGGGAGGTGACGGGCGAGGGGGCCGATTCGGTGTTCAATTTCCGCTGGGAGGAGTTCAACACCAGCGAGGCGACGCGGCGTCCCGACAGCGAATTCGGGGTCATCCTGCTCGATCGGGTCGCTCCGGAAGCGCTCGGCGGCAACGCCAAGCGCTACTTCACCGATGTCAGCTATGTCTATGAGCTGACGGCGCCGATGGAAACGGTCGTCGACATCAACGAGCGCGACCGCACCGGACAGATCTCGGCGCCGCTCCGGCGGAGCTGAAATGGGAAAATACTGCAACCGGGCCGACGAAGCCGCAGGCGCCTTCAATTTCGACAAGGCGCTGAAGCGCAATAACGAAGTGGCCCGAGGGCCAGCTTCGTATTGCGTTTCATCGGTCGTTTTCTACAGAGAAAACCGCGCCGGTCAGCCGTTGCTGCCGATGACGGCGCGAACCGTGTCGTCAGGCCCGAAGTCTTCGGCGCCATCGACATAGAGCAGTGCACTCAGCTTCGAGCGCGCGCGGTTGACGCGGCTCTTGATGGTGCCGACGGCGCAGCCGCAGATCGCGGCCGCGTCTTCGTAGGAGAAGCCCGATGCGCCGACCAGAATCAGTGCCTCGCGCTGGTCCTGCGGGAGTTTCTCCAGCGCGGCCCGGAACTCCTCGAATTCCAGATGGGCATTCTGGCCCGGCTGGGATTTCAGCGTCTTGGCGTAACTGCCGTCGGCGTCCTCGACCTCGCGCCGCCGTTTCCGATAGTCGGAGCGGAACAGGTTGCGCAAAATCGTAAAAAGCCATGCGGGCAGATTCGAGCCCGGCTGGAACGAATCGATGTTGGCCAACGCGCGTAGCAGGGTCTCCTGCACCAGGTCGTCTGCGCGGTCGCCGTTTCCGCTGAGCGAGATTGCGAACGCGCGCAAACTCGGTACTGCAGCCAGAATGTCGTCTCTGAGAGAGTCGGTGAGAGGCATTAGTCCCTCCTCTCGCTGTCGGTCGCTGCTGCCGGGCCGCCTTGCTGGGGGTCGTCCAGCCGCTTGATCAGGTCGGCAAACCGATCGGGCACCCCTTGCCTGACCACGTCATCATACATGGCGCGCAGCTGATGGCCGATCCGAGCCTGAATCTCCTGATTCAGGCCACCCTTGCTGCCAGGCGACGACTTCCTCGTTGTCTGAGCCTTGAAATCTTTCATGACTGATCCAATGTCTTCCCCGTGGTCAAGTCCCCTGAAATCACTGGGGTTTACCTTGATTTTTGAAGGTGTTGCGGTGTCACTGGGAGCCTAATTCGGCCGCAGCGGTAAAGTTCCCCGGTCACATGGAACTTTTCCCTTGCTTCGGCGTAGGTAGTCTTAGGGAGCCCGGCCGCCCTGCCGATACCGGCCGAGAGCAGATTCGAGATTGGAGTGGGGATGTCGAGATCGCAGTTGGTTGCTGAGCACTTACCGTTGTTGCGTCGCTACGCGCGGGCATTGACCGGCAACCAGGCGTCGGGTGACGCCTATGTCGGTGCAATGCTGGAAGCCCTGCTGCAGGATCCAGCGCTGCTCGACGAAAGACACGGGCCGCGGGCCGGGCTGTTTCGCCTGTTCGCCCAGATCTGGAATTCGGTGGCGCTCAACGACGACTCCGAAGTCAGGGCGCTGCCGATGCCGTCCGAGCGGCGGCTCTCGGCGATCACTCCGCTGCCGCGCCAGGCCTTTCTGCTGCTCTCGCTGGAGGGATTTTCCGAGGAAGAGGTCGCCTTCGTCCTTCACACGGACGTGGGCGAGATCCGTCAGCTCGCCGATACGGCGGGCCGGGAAATGGCCGAGGAGATCGCCACCGATGTCCTGATCATCGAGGATGAGACTTTCATTGCGATGGATCTGGAAAGTCTGGTCAAGAATCTGGGTCATAATGTTATCGGCGTTGCCCGCACCCATGCGGATGCGATTGCGCTAGCGCGCACCAAAAAGCCGGGCCTGATCCTCGCCGACATTCAGCTTGCCGATGGCAGCTCCGGACTGGACGCGGTCAATGAACTGCTGAAGACCTTCGAGGTACCCGTGGTGTTCATCACGGCCTATCCTGAGCGGTTCCTGACCGGCGAACGCCCCGAGCCGGCGTTCCTGATCTCGAAGCCGTTCCAGCCGGCGATGGTGTCAGCTGTTGCGAGTCAGGCATTGTTCTTCCAGCGCAATTCACGCAACCGGACGCCGAACGCCGCCGCATCCTGACCAACTGATCCCGCAGCCAATTCGTCGGATCCGGCCGCTCGCGCGAAGGCGCGGGCGGACTTTGCTTTTGGGATCTATGGGGCTTTTGGGATCTATGGGAATCCGGTGGCAGGACGACTGCCACGATCGGGCCTGGCCTTCGGCGCGATATCGAAATAGCTCGATTCAAAAGAACAGGGCGCAGCTGGCATCACCACAGCTGCGCCCTGTATTGCCGGTCAATTGGGGCAGGGGGACTAACCGGCGCTGGTACAACCGCCATCAAAGCGGAGTTGTTCCGCGGCAGCCTCGGAAAACGTCACACACTTAGTTGATCGTTCGTTATCGAACCGCGCTCGCGCCCAAACGATTAATTGGTGTGGCGGGCTTGACAAGCCGCCTGAAGCAACGAAGCGGCAATCCTGCCGCGCAGAAAAGAGCGGCAAGATACCATGTCACAGATCGTGCGGGGAATTTTGGGCGCAATTGCGATCACCGCCACGCTCGGCGTGGCACAGCTGGCGGTCGGTGGCGACCTTGGTCAGCTCCGCCTGCAGCAGGACGCCTCTGCAGCGCAGGAAATCAACCGCGGTAGCAAGGCCGACCGCGGAACGCTGGCGCAAGAACTCCAGCCGGGTCGGACATTCGGTGTCACTCTGGTCGATCAGTCGGTACTGGTCCGTGTTCCGGATGCTCGAGTGGGCCAGGCTACGCGCATTCGCGCTCAGCAGCCGGCACCTTCTTCTTCCCCGCGGCGAACGATGGTCGCATGCGAGCCGGTGGTGAGCGTCTTGACCGAGGTTGCCAAGCGCCTCGAACCCGGTCGATGCATGACCTGATCCAGGCTATTTTGAGCAATCGAGCTCCCACCCGTCACCCCCAAGGTGGCGGGTGTTTTCGTTTGAATAGCTCGGCTGTTCTCGCAGTCGCTGCAACAAACGATCCACCCGGGGCAGGCCCGGCTGCCCGGCCGCTCGCAATCAGTCGTAGCGGCCGGGCAGTTGCGGGGTGTCCTCGGCGACCAGGTGTTCCTTCAGGACCAGGCCGACGATCAGCAGCGGCGATGCCAGAAAGCCGCCCATCGGGCCCCAAAGCCAGGTCCAGAACGCCAGTGCGATGAACACCGCGAGCGCGTTCAGCTCCAGCCTCCGCCCGATGATCGTCGGCGTGATGAAATGTCCTTCCACGAAGGTCAGGACGGCAAATCCGAGCGGCGCCAGCAGGCCTTCGCCCATCGTGGGCATGCTGATGATCCCGACCAGGGTCAGGATGACGAACATCACGATCGGCCCGATGACCGGGATGAAATTCAGCGTCGCGGCGAGCGCGCCGAGCCCGGCCGGATTCGGCATGCCTGCGAGGGCGCAAATGACGCCGGTCGCGGCCCCGTAGCACAGGTTGATGATCGTCACGGTCAGCAGATAGCCGCCGAGGCTCTGCTCGATCTCGTTCAGAATGCGTAAGGTGCGCAGCCGCGCGTCGCGGCCGCCGAAATTCATCACCAGCGCTCGGCGAAGGTCTTTCCAGCTCGCGATGAACAGCACGAGGGTGACGAGAAACAGCAGGAATTCGGTCAACGTCGGCGACAGAAATTCGAGGGTCGGCTGCATCCAGTCGATCTGCGGCATCTGGGATGCTGCAGGCACTGTCGGTTCCGTGCCGCCCATGGCCGATTGAAGTTGCCGCCACAGTCCCATGGGACGTTCGAAGAAGCTCAGCTTGTCGCGAAGGATCACGCCGAGTTCAGGAAGCCGGCTGGTCCAGTCGATCAGCGGCACCGAGATCAGCGCCACCATGAAGCCGACGCCCGCCAGCGCCAGCGCCACGATCAGCACCGCGCAGACCGCGCGCGGAATTCGCCATCTCTCCATGTAGGTCGCCGCCGGCGACAGCATGGTGCCCACCACGAAGGCGGTGACGATCGGGAGGAAGAACGGCTTGGCGACGTAAAGCAGCCCGATCACCACGATGATCAGCAGGGCGACGAGCGCGAAGGCGACGATCTCGGTCCGTCGGATCAGAGGCGGCCGCTCGTCCGGGCTGTCGGGAAGCGGAGCGCCGGCGGGCTCGACGGGAAGAGTTCGCACCAAATTCACCCCGCTCAGGTCGCCATTGCCGAAAGAGAAAGGACGCGCCTCGGCGACGGTTGTCGACTGACCTCGATGCGCGGCGTCCCGTGCCTCAACATGAACTGTCCGGCAAAGTTCCTTGGCCGGCAGCGCCGACCCGGGCGCTTTGTCAAGTGCGTCGTGACGACCCGCCGGAACCGGATGGGCGACGCGGCGTTTGTTAGCAGCATCGCGACGATGCGAGCACATGCGGGGACATCGCCATGGTTACTTCCGGTTTCGCTTCACGACGCAATTCGGTGGCGCGTCCGCTGGTGGCCTTCGCTGCAGCTCTGCTGCTGACGGCCGCGCTGCCCGGCGCTGCATCGGCGCAGACGCTGGGCTACGCCGCGGCGCCGCAGGCCGGCCCGTTCGGCGCCGATGACGAGGTGCTGGCGCCGCCGCCGCAGGCGATCGCGCCGGATGCCGCGGTGAGCGACGACGAGGACGCGCAATTGTCCGACCGGCTGCGCCGTCAGGTCGTCGCCTACAACAGCAATCAGCCGGCCGGCACCATCGTCATCGATACTGCGAACACCTACCTCTACTACGTGCTGGGCGGCGGCCGGGCGATCCGCTACGGCGTCGGCGTCGGCCGCGAAGGCTTCACCTGGGCCGGCACCCAGACGATCACCCGCAAGGCCGAGTGGCCGGACTGGCATCCGCCGGCGCAGATGATCGCGCGTCAGCCCTATCTGCCGCGCTTCATGGCGGGCGGCCCCGGCAATCCGCTGGGCGCGCGGGCGATGTATCTCGGCTCGACCGAATATCGCATCCACGGCACCAACGATCCCTCGACGATCGGCAAGTTTGTATCCTCGGGCTGTATCCGATTGACCAATGAGGACGTCGCCGACTTGTTCAGCCGCGCAACAGTCGGCACGCGGGTGGTGGTGCTGCCGAAGGCGGCGCCGAACCGCGAAGCGCGCAAGGCGCGGCCGGACCGCCAGGCGATGAACATTTCGCTGTCGTCGCTCGACTAATGCCCACCGGACCGGAGGTTGCGATGCGTCGCTCAACTGCAAAGGCAATCGGGATCGGCGCCGTCGCGATGATGTCGCTGGCCGGAACGGCATCGGGCGCGCAGGCGCAGGATTTCTTCTCGGCGCTGTTTCACAGTTTCCAGCCTCCGGCCCGCCACTACGCTCCAGAGCGGGCCTTCCCGTTCGCCAGCGAGGGCGACTATGCGCCCAGGGCGCGCCGTCCGGCGCGGGCGTATTCCAGCGGTGGCGGCCAGGCCTATTGCGTCCGCACCTGCGACGGCCGCTACTTCCCGATCGCGGCGACCGGCGGCGAAAGCAAGGATGCGACCTGCAACAGCTTCTGCCCCGCCAGCGAAACCAAGGTGGTGTACGGCTCCAACATCGACGGTGCTCGCACATCGAAAGGCAAGCCCTATTCGGAGCTTCCTAACGCTTTCAAATACCGCACCGAGATCGTGGCCGGCTGCACTTGCAACGGCAAGGATCAGTTCGGCCTTGCGCAGATCAAGATCGAAGACGATCCGACCGTCCGGAAGGGCGACATCGTCGCCAGTGAAGATGGCCTGAAGGTCGCCGGTCGGCCGGATCGCCGCGAAGGGTCGCTGAACTATTCGCCGGCGCCGGATTCGATCCGCGCCGGATACGGCAAGGTCCCGGTCGTGGCGGCGAACTGATCGCCGCCTCGCGCCTGAGAACGTACGCGCTATCCCACGGCCGGTTTGGCCCGACAAACCGACAAACCGGCATCGTTCGAGCCGGCGCATACTCGGCAACGGGCGGCGCCTCATCCAGGTTCTGTTCCGGGATCAATCAGTTCCAGTCATGGAACCGAGTTGCCCGCACGCCGTTAGTGCAGTGCGGGTGGCCCGCGGGCTGAAAGGATCTTGCGATGCTTGTTGGTATTCTGATTACGTTTCTCGTCGTTATTCTGGTCTTGTATCTCATCAACCTGCTGCCGCTGGACGGGCGTGCCAAGCAGATTGCGCGCGTTGTCGTAATCATCGTCGGCATCATTTCGCTGCTGAAATATCTGGCGGTCTTCTAGCGCATTGGCGTGATGCGCACGCCGTGCGTGCGGCTAAGATTGAATTGTCGGGGCGTGCGCGATGCGTACGCCCCGTCGTCATGTCGGTGCGTCGCGCAGCCAGTCAGCTCTGAGCAACCGCACAAACAAAAGCCCCGGCTTGCGCCGGGGCCCCACCGTTCAAACAAAATGCGCCATCAGCGCAGCGTCTTGAACCAGTCGTCGACGTCGCTGCTCACCTTGTCCTTGGCGTAGCCGTAACGCTCCTGCAGCTTGCCCTCGAGCTGGTCGCGGCGCCCGGCGATCTTGTCGAGATCGTCATCGGTGAGCTCGCCCCACTTCTCCTTGACGTTGCCCTTGAACTGCTTCCAGTTGCCTTCAACGCGATCCCAATTCATCGTCGTTCTCCGTTGTAGATGCCCCGTCAACGGACGGCTGTGTCGAAGGTTCCCGGACTGTCTGCGGCAAGCGGTCGCCCGAATCTCGGCGCCAAGTAACAGGTTACCGGGCGTAAAAAGACCCCTCCCTTGCGGGAGAGGCCTTGTTTGTCGACGAGCCGAAAAGTGTGACCGGATCAGGTCAGGTCCTGCAGATGCGCCGCCTTGGCTTCGCGGCGGCGGATATGCAGGATGAATTCGGTGTAGCCGTTCGGCTGCTCGCGGCCCTTGAAGATCAGGTCGCACGCCGCCTCGAAGGCGACGCCGTCGAAGTCCGGCGCCATCGGCCGGTACAGCGGATCGCCTGCGTTCTGCTTGTCGACCACCGCCGCCATCCGCTTCAGCGATTCAAGTACCTGCTCCTTGGTGACGACGCCGTGATGCAGCCAGTTCGCAAGGTGCTGGCTGGAGATCCGCAGCGTCGCGCGATCTTCCATCAGGCCGACGTCGTGGATGTCCGGCACCTTCGAACAGCCGACGCCCTGGTCGATCCAGCGCACCACGTAGCCGAGGATGCCCTGGCAGTTGTTGTCGATCTCCTGGCGGACATCGTCCGGCGCCCAGTTCGACTGCGACACCGGGATGGTGAGGATATCCTCGAGCTTGGCGCGCGGGCCGCCCGACTTCAACTCCTGCTGACGCGCCAGCACGTCGACCTGGTGATAGTGCAGCGCGTGCAGCGTGGCGGCCGTCGGGGAGGGCACCCAGGCGGTGGTCGCGCCGGCCTGCGGATGGCCGATCTTCTGCGCCAGCATGTCGGCCATCTTGTCGGGGGCCGCCCACATGCCCTTACCGATCTGGGCGTGGCCGGGCAGGCCGTCGATCAGGCCGGTGTCGACGTTCCAGTCCTCGTACGCCTTGATCCAGGGCTGCGCCTTCATCTCGTTCTTGCGGATCATCGGGCCCGCTTCCATCGAGGTGTGGATCTCGTCGCCGGTGCGGTCCAGGAAACCCGTGTTGATGAACACGATGCGCTTGGACGCGTTCTGGATGCAGGCCTTGAGGTTCACCGTGGTGCGGCGCTCCTCGTCCATGATGCCGACCTTCAGCGTATTCTCCGTCAGGCCGAGCATCTTTTCGACGCGGCCGAACAGCTCGCAAGTCAGCGCCACTTCGTCCGGGCCGTGCATCTTCGGCTTGACGATATAGACCGAGCCGGTGCGGCTGTTGCGGGTCTTGCCCAGCGCCTTCAGGTCGTGGATCGCCAGCAGGCCGGAGACCGCGGCGTCGAGGAAGCCCTCGGGGATTTCCGCGCCGTCGCTGTCGAGCACCGCGTCGGTCCACATGTGATGGCCGACATTGCGCATCAGCAGCAGGCTGCGCCCGTGCAGGGTGACGTCCTTGCCGTCGGGCCCGGTGTAGGTGCGGTCGCCGTTCAGCGCGCGGGTGACGGTCTTGCCGCCCTTGTCGAAATCGGCCGACAGCGTGCCGTCCATCAGGCCCAGCGTGTTGCGGTAGATCAGCACCTTGTCCTCGGCGTCGACGGCCGCGACCGAGTCTTCCATGTCGAGGATGGTCGAGACCGCAGATTCGATCACCAGATCGGCGACGCCGGCCGGGTCGTCCTTGCCGATGGTGTTGGACCGGTCGATCTTGATCTCGATATGCAGGCCGTTGTTGACCAGCAGCACCGCGCTCGGCGATGCCGCCTCGCCGAGGTAGCCGGCGAACTGCTCGGGCGTCTTCAGGCCGGTGGCGTTGCCGCTCTTCAGTTTGGCGGAGAGCTGGCCGGCGATCACGCTGTAGGCGGTGACGTCGCTGTGGCTGCCGGCCACCAGCGGCGCGGCCTGGTCGAGAAACGCCTTTGCCTTGGCGATCACCTTGTCGCCGCGCGCCTTGTCGTAGCCCTTGGCCTGGGTGGCTTCCTGCGGAATCGCGTCGGTGCCGTAGAAGGCGTCGTACAGCGAACCCCAGCGCGCGTTGGCAGCGTTGAGCGCGTAGCGCGCATTCGACAGCGGCACCACGAGCTGCGGGCCGCAGAGCTTGCCGATTTCCTCGTCGACATTGGCGGTCTCGACCGCGACCGTCGGCGGCTCCGGCAGCAGATAGCCGATCTCCTTCAGGAAGGCGGTGTAGGCGGCCATGTCCTGCTTCTTGCCCTTGTTGGCGAGGTGCCAGGCGTCGATCTTGGCCTGCAGGCCGTCGCGATGCTGCAGCAGCGCGACCGTCTTCGGCGACAGATCGCGGACGATCGCGGCGAGCCCGGCCCAGAAGGCGTCGGGTGCGACGCCGGTCTTCGGCGCGGCCTCCTTGGCGATGAAGTCGAACAGGACGGGCGCAATTTTCAAGCCGTGGGCATCGATACGATTCATATGAGGATGTCTCGCGAGAAAGGGCGCAAAGCGGCGGCCGTTTCAGGGGTCAAAATGAGCCGACGACCACGGAAGGCGGCCTCGGGGTGCCTCTTTTAGCGCCAAAGGCGAGGGCATTGGAAGGCCCCAGGCGCCGGCCGCGACTTATGGCGACGGATGCTCGTCGCCGGCCAGCCGCTCCAGCAGCATTTTCAGCAGGATGGTGACCACCGCCACCGCCGTCAGAGTGGTCGCCGCGGCGAACGCGCCTGCGACATTATAGTCCTGGTACAACAGTTCGATCTGGAGCGGCAGCGTGGTTGTCTGGCCGCGGACGTTGCCGGACACCACCGACACCGCGCCGAATTCGCCCAGCACGCGGGCGTTGCAGAGGATCGCGCCGTACAGCACCGCCCAGCGGATGTTCGGCAGCGTGACGCGGAGGAAGGTGGCGAAGCCGCCGGCGCCCAGCGTCACCGCGGCCTCTTCCTCGTCGGTGCCCTGCACCTGCATCAGCGGGATCAGCTCGCGCGCCACATAGGGCGCGGTGACGAACATGCTGGCGAGCACGATGCCCGGCAGCGCGAACATCACTTTGATGTCGAGTTGCTCCAGCAGCGGCCCGAACAGCCCCTGCGAGCCGTAGACGAACAGATAGGCGACGCCGGCGACGATCGGCGAGATCGAGTAGGGCAGTTCGATCAGCGCAATCAGCAGCGTGCGGCCGGGAAATTCGAACTTGGTGACCGTCCAGGCCGCGGCGAGGCCGAACAGGATATTCACCGGCACCGCGATCAGGGCGGTGATCGTGGTCAGCCACATCGCGTGCAGCGTGCCGGGATCGCCGAGATTGCGCAGGAACACGCCGATGCCCTGCGCGAAGGCGGAGGTGAGGATCACCGCCAGCGGCGCCACAAGAATGAACAGCGTCACCACGCCTACCACGCTCAGCACGACGAAGCGCGCGACCGGCCCGGCTCCGACCGGCGTCACCATCCAGTCCGCTTTCGCGGGGCGTCGCGGCTTCGGCGTCATTTGCTGTTCCGTCCGAGATAGCGCAGCTGCCAGGCCTGCACCGCGTTGGTGACGATCAGCATGGCGAAGGCCATCGCCAGCATCACGGTGGCGATCGCGGCGGCGGCCGGGTAGTCGTATTCCTCGAGCCGGATGAAGGCGAGCAATGCGACGATCTCGGTCTTCATCGGCTGATTGCCGGCGATGAAGATCACCGCGCCGAATTCGCCGAGGCTGCGCGCGAAGGCGAGCGAGGCGCCGGCCAAGAGCGCCGGAAAGATTGACGGAAAGATGATCTTCGACAGGATCTGCAGGTCGCTGGCGCCGAGCGAGCGGCTGGCCTCCTCGACGTCGCTGCCGAGATCCTCGATCACCGGCTGCACCGTGCGCACCACGAACGGAATGCTGGTGAACGCCATCGCGATCGCGATCCCGAGCGGAGTGTACACCACGCTGACGCCGAGCGGTTCGAGCACGGACCCGAACCAGCCGGTCTTCGAGAACAACGCCGTCAGCGCCAGGCCCGCGACCGCCGTCGGCAACGCGAACGGCACGTCGACCAGCGCGTCGAGCAGACGCTTGCCGGGGAACTGATAGCGCGCCAGCACCCAGGCGAGCAGCAGGCCATAGACCGCGTTGAAAATCGTGGCGGCCAGCGCCATCGTCACCGTCAGCCGGATTGCGGCGAGCGTCCGCGGCGACGACAGGATCGCCCAGAGCTGGGTTGCGCCGAGTTCGGAGGCTTTCAGAATCAGCGCGCACAGCGGCAGCAGCACGATCACGCCGAGATACAGCGCGGTGATGCCGAGGCCGAGGCCGAAACCGGGAATGACGCTGCGTCGCAAAGAAGTTACCTGTGAATGGATGAAGTAACCGCGAGTGCGGCATGCTCCCTCTCCCCGCGTGCGGGGAGAGGGGTGGGGTGAGGGGGCGTCTCCGCGAGGCCGAGAGGCTCGGCTGCGTCGAGACGCCCCTCACCCGACCGGCGTGGCGG
>NZ_JBQTCH010000014.1:0-55516 GCF_052445935.1 Rhodopseudomonas sp. NSM
CTCGACCCGGCAATCCATCCTCTTCGTATCAAGCTGGATTAGTTAGCGCGCTGACGCGCGCGATGGATGCGCGGGCCTTCGCCGCGCCGGAGGGGCTACGGCCCCGCAGGCGGGTCAAGCCCGCGCATGACGGCAGAGGACGTGGCGAGCGTAGTGCACTCGCTCGCGGGCGAACGCGCCGCCCGCTTACTTCGGCAGCGTCGTGCTACCCATCAAGAACTGATCGATCGCCCGCGCGCAGAGGCGACCTTCCCGAATTGCCCACACCACCAGCGACTGGCCGCGGCGCATGTCGCCGGCGGCGAAGACCTTGTCGACCGAGGTGGTGAAGTGCGACAGGTCGGCGGCGACGTTGCCGCGCGGGTCGAGCGCGACGCCGAGCTGTTCGAGCAGGCCTTGCTTGACCGGCGACACGAAGCCCATCGCCAGCAGCACGAGGTCGGCCTGCAGCGTGAATTCGGTGCCGGGGATCGGCTGGAACTTGGCGTCGACGCGGACGCAGTTCAGCTGCTTCACCGCGCCGTTGTCGCCGGTGAAGCTCTGCGTCAGCACCGCGAATTCGCGGACCGCGCCTTCGGCCTGGCTCGACGAGGTGCGCATCTTCATCGGCCAGTTCGGCCAGGTCAGCCCCTTGTCTTCCTTCTCCGGCGGCGCCGCCATGATCTCGATCTGGGTCACCGAGGCGGCGCCCTGACGGATCGAGGTGCCGATGCAGTCCGAGCCGGTGTCGCCGCCGCCGATCACCACGACGTGCTTGCCGGTCGCCAGGATGTCTTCGCCATTCACTGCTTCGCCGGAGACGCGGCGATTCTGCTGCGTCAGGAAATCCATCGCGAAATGAATGCCGGAGAGTTCGCGGCCCGGAATCGGCAGGTCGCGCGGATATTCCGCACCGCCGGTCAGCGCCACGGCGTCGTACTGCTTCAGCAGCTCGGCGGGATCGACCGCGCCGGCCGCATTGCCGCCGACCGGCGCATTGTAGTGGAAGGTGACGCCTTCGGCTTCCATCTGCGCGACGCGGCGGTCGATCAGATGCTTCTCCATCTTGAAGTCGGGAATGCCGTAGCGCAGCAGGCCGCCGGCCTTGGCGAGCTTCTCATAGACGTGGACGTCGTGGCCGGCGCGCGCCAGCTGCTGCGCGCAGGCGAGACCCGCCGGGCCGGCGCCGATCACCGCGACGCTCTGGCCGGTCTTGACCGAGGCGAGTTCGGGCACGAGCCAGCCGTTCTCCCAGGCGCGGTCGACGATGGCGCATTCGATGGTTTTGATCGTGACCGGGTTGTCGTCGATGTTCAGCGTGCACGAGGCTTCGCACGGCGCCGGGCAGATCCGGCCGGTGAATTCCGGGAAGTTGTTGGTGGAGTGCAGGTTGCGCGAGGCCTCCTGCCAGTTGCCCTGGTACACCAGATCGTTCCAGTCGGGGATCTGGTTGTTGACCGGGCAGCCCGGCGCGCCCGGCTGCGCCGAGCCGGTGCCGTGGCAATACGGAATGCCGCAATTCATGCAGCGCGCGGCCTGGTCGCGGGTGTCCTTCTCGCTCAGCGGAACGACGAACTCGCTGTAGCCCTTCACCCGCTCGGCGACCGGCGCATAGACGCGATCGTGCCGTTCGATTTCCAGAAATCCCGTGATCTTGCCCATCAGACTACCAACGCCCCCGAACCTTCGAATTCATCCTGAGCCGTCATCCTGAGGCGCTCGCCCGCTTGGGCGAGCCTCGAAGGATGACTGTTCTGCTGCTGTCTCCGTCGCTGTCGCCCTTCGAGGCCCGCGCTGCGCGCGGGCACCTCAGGGTGACGGCTGTGCTTGTTGCCTTAAGCCCCGATCGCGATCTTGGGCTCCTCGGCCTGGCGCGCTTTCAGCTCGCGCAAAGCGCGGCGGTACTCGACCGGCATCACCTTGCGGAACTTCGGCAGCCACTCTTTCCAGTTGACGAGGATCTCGACGGCGCGCTTCGAGCCGGTGTAGCGGGCATGGCGCGAGATCAGGACGTGCAGCCGCTCGATATCCGAGCCGAGCAGATCGGCGAACACGTCGACCCGGCCGTGCGCTTCGAGATCGCCGGACTGATGGTACGCGTTGGCGTTGACCATCTCTTCCGACAGCACCGGTTCGAGCTCGACCATCGCCATGTTGCACAGCTTGCCGAACGCGCCGTCCTCGTCCAGCACATAGGCGACGCCGCCCGACATGCCGGCGGCGAAGTTGCGACCGGTCTTGCCGAGCACGACGACGATGCCGCCGGTCATGTATTCGCAGCAATGATCGCCCGCGCCCTCGACCACCGCGACCGCGCCGGAGTTGCGCACCGCGAAGCGCTCGCCGGCGATGCCGCGGAAGTAGCACTCGCCCTCGATCGCGCCGTACATCACGGTGTTGCCGACGATGATCGACTCCTCCGGCACGATGCCGGAATTCGCCGGCGGCCGGACGATGATCTTGCCGCCCGACAGGCCCTTGCCGACATAGTCGTTGCCTTCGCCTTCGAGATCGAAGGTGACGCCGCGCGCCAGCCAGGCGCCGAACGCCTGACCGGCGGTGCCCTTGAGGTGCACCTGGATGGTGTCGTGCGGCAGGCCGGCATGGCCGTAATGCTTGGCGACCACGCCGGACAGCATCGCGCCGGCGGAGCGGTTGGTGTTGTTGATCTCGACCTCGAACTTCACCGGCGCGCCGCGGTCAATCGCCGCCTGCGCGTTGGCAATCAAAGTGCGGTCGAGCACCTTGTCGAGGTGATGGTCCTGGGTCTCGGAGTGATAGATGGTCTGGCCGGCTTCCGCCTTCTGCTTGTGGAACAGCTTGGAGAAGTCGAGCCCCTTGGCCTTCCAGTGCGCCACCAGCGCCTGCTGGTCGAGCATCTGCGACTGACCGACCATCTCGTTGAAGCTGCGATAGCCCAGCGCCGCCATCAACTCGCGGACTTCTTCGGCGACGAAGAAGAAGTAGTTGATGACGTGCTCGGGCTGGCCGGTGAAGCGCTTGCGCAGCACCGGGTCCTGGGTCGCGACGCCGACCGGGCAGGTGTTGAGATGGCACTTGCGCATCATGATGCAGCCGGCCGCAATCAGCGGCGCGGTTGCGAAGCCGAACTCGTCGGCGCCCAGCAGCGCGCCGATCACCACGTCGCGGCCGGTGCGGAAGCCGCCGTCGACCTGCACGACGATGCGCGAGCGCAACCGCTCGCGCACCAGCGTCTGGTGCGTCTCGGCGAGGCCGATTTCCCACGGCGAGCCGGCGTGCTTGATCGAGGTCAGCGGCGAGGCGCCGGTGCCGCCTTCGAAGCCCGCGATGGTGACGTGGTCGGCGCGCGCTTTCGCAACGCCGGCCGCGACGGTACCGACGCCGATTTCCGACACCAGCTTGACCGAGACCGCGCTCGCCGGATTGACGTTCTTGAGATCGTAGATCAGCTGCGCCAGATCCTCGATCGAATAAATGTCGTGATGCGGCGGCGGCGAGATCAGGCCGACGCCGGGCGTCGAGTGCCGCACCGCCGCGATGGTCGCGTCGACCTTGTGGCCGGGCAACTGGCCACCCTCGCCGGGCTTGGCGCCCTGCGCCATCTTGATCTGCATCATGTCGGAATTGGCGAGATATTCCGTGGTGACGCCGAACCGGCCCGAGGCGATCTGCTTGATCGCCGAGCGCATCGAATCGCCGTTGGCCATCGGCTTGAAGCGGTCGGCTTCCTCGCCGCCCTCGCCGGTGTTCGACTTGCCGCCGATCCGGTTCATCGCGATCGCCAGCGTGCTGTGCGCCTCGCGCGAGATCGAGCCGAAGCTCATCGCGCCGGTGGCGAAGCGCTTGACGATCTCGGCGGCGGGCTCGACCTCCTCGATCGGCACCGGCTTGCGGCCCTCGGCCTCGGCGCCCTTGATCCTGAACAGGCCGCGCAGCGTCAGCAGACGCTCCTGCTGCTCGTTGAGGATACGGGCGAAGGCGCGGTAGCGCTCGACCGAATTGCCGCGCACGGCGTGCTGCAGCGTCGCCACCGAATCCGCCGTCCAGGCGTGGTCCTCGCCGCGCGAGCGATAGGCGTATTCGCCGCCGACATCGAGCGCGGTCTTGTAGACCAGCGCGTCGCCGAACGCGTCGTGATGGCGGCGCACGGTTTCCTCGGCGATCTGCGCCAGGCCGACGCCCTCGATCTGCGAATGCGTGCCGGCGAAGTACTTGGCGATGAAATCGTTACGCAGCCCGACCGCGTCGAAGATCTGCGCGCCGCAATACGACTGATAGGTCGAGATGCCCATCTTGGACATCACCTTCAGCAGGCCCTTGCCGATCGACTTGATGTAGCGCTTGACGATCTCGTAGTCGTCGAGCTTGGCCGGCAGCTTGTCCTTGAGCGCGATGATGGTTTCGAAGGCGAGATACGGGTTGATCGCCTCGGCGCCGTAGCCGGCCAGACAGGCGAAGTGATGCACCTCGCGCGGCTCGCCCGATTCGATGACGAGGCCGACCGAGGTTCGCAGCCCGACGCGGATCAGATGATGATGCACGGCGGCGCAGGCCAGCAGCGACGGGATCGGAATCCGGTCGGCGCCGGCGGCGCGGTCGCTGAGGATGATGATGTTGACGCCGTCGCGCACCGCGGCTTCGGCGCGCGCCGACAGATCCTCCAGCACCTGCTCGAGGCCGGCGGCGCCGAGCGCGGTGTGGAAGGTGGTGTCGAGCGTGCGCGACTTGAAATGCGGATCGCCGATCTCGGAGATCGAACGGATCTTCTCGAGGTCGCCGTCGGTCAGGATCGGCTGGCGGACTTCGAGCCGCTTGGTCCCGGCGATGCCCTGGGTGTCGAACAGGTTCGGCCGCGGCCCGATGATCGACACTAGGCTCATCACCAGCTCCTCGCGGATCGGATCGATCGGCGGGTTGGTGACCTGGGCGAAGTTCTGCTTGAAATAGGTGAACAGCGGCTTCGGCTTGTCGGACAGCGCCGACAGCGGCGTGTCGTTGCCCATCGAGCCCGAGGCTTCCTCGCCGGTCGACGCCATCGGCGTCATCAGGATCGAGATGTCCTCCTGAGTGTAGCCGAACGCCTGCTGCCGATCGAGCAGCGGCAGATTGGAGCGCTGGCCCTTGACCGGCGCGTCCGGCAGTTCCTCGAGCACGATCTGGGTGCGGCCGAGCCATTCGCGATAGGGCTGGCTGGCAGCGAGCTGCGCCTTGATCTCGTCGTCGGGAATGAGGCGGCCCTCGACCAGGTCGACCAGCAGCATCTTGCCGGGCTGCAGCCGCCACTTGGTGACGATCTGGTCCTCCGGAATCTTCAGCACGCCCATTTCGGACGCCATCACGATGCGGTCGTCGCGGGTGACCAGATAGCGCGCCGGGCGCAGGCCGTTGCGGTCTAGCGTGGCGCCGATCTGGCGGCCGTCGGTGAAGGCCAGCGCGGCCGGGCCGTCCCACGGCTCCATCAGCGCGGCGTGATATTCGTAGAAGGAGCGGCGCTGCTCGTCCATCAGCGGATTGCCGGCCCACGCCTCCGGGATCATCATCATCACCGCGTGCGGCAGCGAATAGCCGCCGCGCACCAGGAATTCGAGCGCGTTGTCGAAACAGGCGGTGTCGGACTGGCCCTCATAGGAAATCGGCCACAGCCGGCTGATGTCCTTGCCGTACAGCTTGGAGTGCACCGAGGCCTGCCGCGCCGCCATCCAGTTGACGTTGCCGCGCAGCGTGTTGATCTCGCCGTTATGCGCCACCATGCGATAGGGATGCGCCAGCGACCAGGTCGGGAAGGTGTTGGTCGAGAACCGCTGATGCACCAGCGCCAGCGCGCTCTCGAAATCCGGCTCGGCCAGATCGGGATAGTACTTGCCGAGCTGGTCGGCCAGGAACATGCCCTTGTAGATCACGGTGCGGCACGACAGCGACACCGGGTAATAGCCGGCGAAGCCGCGCTCGCGACGCTGATACACCGCGTTCGAGATCGACTTGCGCATGATGTAGAGATGGCGCTCGAACTCGTCCTCGGACTTGATCGTGCTGCCGCGTCCGATGAACACCTGCATGTTGGCGGGTTCGGTCGGCTTGACGGTCTCGCCCAGCGAGGAGTTGTCGGTCGGCACGTCGCGCCAGCCCAGCAGCGTCAGGCCCTCGGCCTTGATCTGGTCGGCGACGATGCTCTGGATCACCTTCCGCCACGAGGTGTCGCGCGGCATGAACAAGGCGCCGACGGCGTATTCGCCCGGCGCCGGCAGCGTGAAGCCGAGCTCGGAGGCCTTGCGGCTGAAGAAGGCGTGCGGAATTTGCACCAGAATGCCGGCGCCGTCGCCGGCGCGCGGGTCGGCGCCGACCGCGCCGCGGTGCTCGAGGTTGCACAGAATCCGGATCGCGTCGGCGACGATCTGATGCGACTTGACGCCCTTGATGTTGGCGATGAAGCCGACGCCGCAGGCGTCCTTCTCGCGCGACAGGTCGTACAGCCCCTCGGCCGGCGGACGCCAGTCGTGCTCGCGAGCAGGCGCAGTCGTTTTCACGGCCGGGTCCGCCGTCAGCGCATTGGCAACCATGTTCTCGCGCTCAACCTCAGACCCGCTCATTTTCGTCCTCATCTATCCGGCAAGGATATTTTCCAGCAGCGGCGCACTTCGGGCGTCCGCGGCACCCTCCGGGCCACCGCTCGCCGCCGCGAGCCACGATTTCCGTATTCAGACCCCTGTGTCCAGATCGTCCATAGGACAATCCAGGAGCCTCGCGCGGCGTCAGACGCCGCGATTCACGTTGTAATCCCGTGCTGGGCTACCACCGCAATTGAGACAGCGATGCTGTCCTAGCACAACCTTGGCAAATTTTTGTCTAGCACACAAGCGTGCGTGAGTCCTGTTTCCGAACGTGCAAATCGGCGACAACTGCCCCGGATTCAAGCTGAAACCGCCGCTATCCGGCCCAAGCCACGCCCAATTCCGCAACGAGTCTCCGCCCCGCCCGGATCGGGCCAAAAGCGGGACGTAGCAGGAGCAGGACATGAATTTCATCGGGTGCGTGATGTCGGCCGGACTGATGGCGACCGCGACCGCAGCGATGGCGCAGCCGGCGCCACGCGACATCGGGCGGCCGGCGATCACCGTGATCTCGGACATCGAGGGCCCCTATGCGGCACTGCCGCCTCCGCCTCCGCCGCGGATTCGGCGCTACCTGCCCGAAGGCCGCTACGTGCCCGAGGCGAACTTTGCGCCGGACGTGCTGCCGCCGCGCGAGATCGCCGCGATCGCCCGCGACCAGGGTTTCGAGCCGCTCGGCATCCCGCGCCAGCGCGGGATGTTCTATACGCTGGCCGCGATCAACCCGGACGGCGACGACGGCCGCCTGGTGATCGACGGCCGCAGCGGCCGGCTGGTGCGGTTCATGCCGGCGTGGCGGATGGGCGCCGCGATGGAAGACGAGACCGTCGCTAGCTACGGCCCGGTGCAGGGCCTGCCGCCGCTGCCCGAGCGCCGCGCGCAGCGGCCGGCGAAACCCGCGCCGCATCTCGCCAGCCGCACCCCGGCCACGCCGCTGCCGCGGCCGTCGCCGCAGCAATCCACCAAGGGCCCATCGCCGGCCGCTGCCGCAAAAGCCGCGACCGCTGTCGCGCCGGCGAAGGACGCTTCCAAGCCCGCCACCGACGCCGCGCCGAAGCAGGAGACCGCCAAAGCCGAGGACAAGCCGGCCGCGTCCCCCAACCCCACCCCGGCGCCCACCGAGGCCAAGCCCGAGGCCAAGCCGTCGACCTCGGCGCCCGCCATCCAGCCCACCGAGCCGATGCCGCCGGTGCAAGGGCTGGAATAGCTTCGGCGCGAAGCCGCGGTTGGATGGTCAAGGCGAGGCGATCAAGCGTGTCGCCACACCTTGACGGCGGATATCAGCAGCACGGCGGCCAACAGCGGGAGCAGGATTGCGTTCGGAACCAGCCCGAGCAATAGGCCGCCAATCAACGTTCCCACGATCGAGCCGGCCGCCATCACCAGCAGAAAGACCTTGTTCCGGCCGATCACCGAGAAGCTGTCATCCATGCTGTAGCGGGTGAATCCCACCAGCATGGTCGGCAGGCTCACAGCCAGCGACAGGCTCCCCGCCAGCTTGATGTCGGCCCCGAACAGCAGCACCAGGGTCGGAATCAGAAATTCGCCGCCGGCGACACCAAGCAACGACGCGATGACTCCGATGACGAAGCCCGCAATCACGCCGGCGGCGAGCAGCGCCGCGCCGCTGAACAGCGGGGCCCCGGCGACCACATCATGCGCGAACACCAGGACGCCCGCGATCACGACCAGCAGCGTGGCGATGATTCGGTAGAGCGTTTCCGACTTCAGCCGCGTCGCCCAGGACGCACCGATCCACGCGCCCGCGAGGCTGCCGGCGAGCAGGTTGACGATGATCGGCCAGTTCGCCGCCACAGCGGCGAACGGAACGGCGCTGGCGCGAAACGGCAAGGCCGTGGCCACCACGACAAGGCTGACGGCCTTGTTGATGATCACCGCGTCCAGGCCGCGAAATCTGAACAGGCCGATCAGGACGGGCAACCTGAACTCGGCCCCGCCGAGGCCGATCAGCCCGCCCAGCGTTCCGATCAATGCACCCGTGCCGAACGCCAATGGTTTGGAGCGCGGCTGCGATTCGACGACTTCCGACATGACGGCACCTTCGTGGGAGATCTGATACCCGCGATCCGTCGTGACGGTTGGATGCACGATCTGCTGACGGCAGGCCGTGGGGTTGTGTGATCGTATCAACCGAGGGCCCCCCCGACCAATATGGACTTTGGCGGGGGCTCACGCCGAGCGCCAGCTACGGCGCGGTGCAGGGACCGGAGTGAACCCGGACGCCGGACGCCCGGTCCGGCCTATCTCGCCGCGGTGGCTGCGGAAGGCTGACCGGCCGCCTCCAGGATCAGGTCGGCCACCTGCTTCGGATGCGACACCAGCGACAGGTGCCCGGCATCGAGTTCGACGGTGGTCGCATTCATACGCTTGGCCAGGAAGCGCTCGAGACCGGGATCGATCGTCCGATCCTGCTTCGACACCGCGTACCAGCTCGGCTTGCTGCGCCATGCCGCCTCGGTGGTGCGACCGGCGAACAGCGAAGCGGCGGTCGCGCCCTGCTCCGCATACAGCACCTGCGCCTTGTCGCGATCGACGCCGTTGGCGAAGTCGTTCAGGAACGCATCCTTCGACAGACGGGTGTAGCCGTCATGGGTCTGGATGCCGGCGCGCACCGGGCCGGTGGGAAACTGGCCCGACAGCGCCACGAAATCCTCGCCGGCGTCTGGCGCCCGCGCCGCGACATAGACCAGCGCCGAGACCTTGGGGTCGACGCCGAGTTGGCTGACCACCGTGCCGCCCCATGAATGTCCGACCAGCACGGTCGGCCCGTCCTGCAGCGCCAGCGCGCGACGGGTCTCGGCGAGCGAATCCTCGAGCGACGACAACGGATTCTGAACAGCGGTCACGTGCAGACCGGCGGCCTGCAGCCGCTCGATGACGCCGGCCCAACTGGAGCCGTCCGCCCAGGCGCCATGAACCAGCACCACGTTGTGCGCCTTGACCGGGGCCGGGGACGCCATCGCGGCCGTCGGGCCGAAGACAATCATCAGCGCTGCCGCCAGCAGCCGGCCTGTGACTCGCGCCCGTAAACGGTTTCTCGACATCGTTGCTCTCCGTGATGAGACATGCGCCGGAATGGCGTGACGTCGATTGTTCGGAGGCGCGGGTCGCAATGTTACCGCCTTCACAGCAGAGTGACTGCCGCAGCAAGCCTGGGCGGCAAAACAAAACGCCCCGGTTTCCCGGGGCGTTCGACGATGCGGATGGTTGAGAGTTGCAGCGCGCGCTTATGCGGCCGCCTTGTCGCTGGCCTGATCGACCACCTGCGGCGCGGAGACGGCGGTGGTGCTGATCGGAATGCTGCGCGGCTTCTTCGCCTCGGGAATCTCGCGCACGAGATCGACGTGGAGCAGGCCGTTCTCGAGGCTGGCGTTCTTCACCGTGACGTAGTCGGCGAGCTGGAACGCCCGCTCGAAGGCGCGCGCCGCGATGCCGCGATACAGCACTTCGGCCTTGCCGCCGTTCTCGTTCGCGGTCTTCTCGCCCTTGATGGTGAGCTGATTTTCCTTGGTCACGATCGAGAGTTCAGCCGGCGAGAAGCCGGAGACCGCGACGCTGATGCGATAGGCGTTTTCGCCGGTCCGCTCGATGTTGTAGGGCGGATAGCCGGGCGCTGCCTCCGCGGAGGTCTGGTCCAGCAGGTTGAACAGCCGGTCGAAGCCGACGGTGGAGCGATAGAACGGGGTGAGATCGAAAGTACGCATGGTGTAGTCCTCCTGGAAGCGACTGTTGCGATACCCGCCCGCCATCGGGCCGGGCATTGTCTGTGCAGCCGGAGCCGGTTCCTGACCCCTTGGTGTGGCCTGCACGAAAATGATATGGGAGGGTCGATCCGGTCTTCAAGAGGTCCGGAGAATCTTCGCCGACGTCGATTTTTCTTTCTTCCCTTCAGTCATTTAGAATGACCGGACCCGGTGCATGACGCTCGTCTCGATTCCCGCCAATCCGGTCCCCGACGGCGCCGTCTCCGGCACCATCAAGACCCCCGACGGTGCCGAACTGCGGTTCGCGCGGTGGCCGCCGCCGGCCGGCCGCAAGGGCACGGTGTGCGTCTTCGCCGGCCGCACCGAACAGATCGAGAAGTATTTCGAGACGGTGCGCGACCTGCAGGACCGCGGCTTCGCGGTGGCGATGATCGACTGGCGCGGCCAGGGCCATTCGTCGCGGAGGCTCAAGGATGTCCGCAAGGGCTATGTCCGCGCCTTCTCCGACTTCGAGATCGACGTCGAGACCTTCGTACGCGAGGTGGTGCTGCCGGACTGCCCGCCGCCGCATTTCGCGCTGGCGCATTCGATGGGCGGCGCGGTGATGCTGCGGATCGCCTATTCGGGCAAGCGCTGGTTCGACCGCATGGTGCTGTCGGCGCCGATGATCGACCTGCCGGGCCGCGCCACCTCGCTGCCGGTGCGGCTGCTGCTGCGGGCAATGCGGCTCGCCGGCCAGGGCGGCCGCTACGTGCCCGGCGGCAACGACGTGCTCGCCAACACCGAACCGTTCGCCGGCAATCGATTGACGTCGGACCCGGTGCGCTACGCCCGTAATGCGGCGATCATCGCCGAGGACCCGACGCTCGGCCTCGCCTCGCCGACCGTCGCCTGGGCGGATACCGCCTTCAGCACCATGCACGGCTTCCGCGCGGCGGACTATCCGTCGCGGATCCGGCAGCCGATCCTGATGCTCGCCGCGAGCCATGATACCATCGTCTCGACAGCCGCGATCGAGGAGTTCGCCTATCATCTGCGCGCGGGCTCGCATCTGGTGATCGCCGGCGCCAGGCACGAGATCCTGCAGGAGCAGGATCGCTACCGTCAGCAATTCTGGGCGGCATTCGACGCCTTCGTGCCGGGTACGCCGCTGTTCTGACCGATCCCATTGCTCGAGCGTGTCATCCGCCAGCGAGGCCGCCCACGACTTTCGACTGCTATCATGGAACTCCACACATCCGCCTTGGTTGCAGGCTGCAACATCCGCCGGCCTTTGCAGGCTCCCGCAAGTATCCTTTGAGAGATCGCGCTCCATGAAAATCCGCAAAGCCGTCTTCCCGGTCGCCGGCCTCGGCACCCGCGTGCTTCCCGCCACCAAGGCGATGCCGAAGGAGATGCTGACGATCGTCGACAAGCCACTGATCCAGTACGTCGTCGACGAGGCCAAGGAAGCCGGCATCGAGCACTTCATCTTCGTCACCGGCCGCAACAAGGGCATGATCGAGGACCATTTCGATCGCCAGTTCGAACTGGACATGACGCTGAAGGGCCGCAACAAGACGGCGGAAATGGAACTGCTGGCGCGCGACCAGCCGGAAGCCGGCGCGATGAGCTTCACCCGCCAGCAGGCGCCGCACGGGCTCGGCCACGCGGTGTGGTGCGCGCGCGACATCGTCGGCAACGAGCCGTTCGCGGTGGTGCTGCCGGACGAACTGGTGCTGAACTCGCCGGGTTGCCTCAAGCAGATGATCCAGGCCGCGGAAAAGCTCGGCGACAAGGCCAACGTCGTGGCGGTCGAGGAAGTGCCGGCCGATCGGACGCATCAATACGGCATCTGCGGCGTCGGCAAGCGCGACGGCAAGGCGTTCGAGATCGACGGAATGGTCGAGAAGCCGAAGCCCGGCACCGCGCCGTCGAACCTTTCGATTTCGGGCCGCTACATCCTGCAGCCGGAGATCTTCAAGATACTCGAGACCCAGGAGCGCGGCGCCGGCGGCGAAATCCAGCTCACCGACGCGATGATCGGGCTGTCGAAGACGCAGAAATTCTACGGCGTCGAGTTCGAGGGCGAGCGCCACGATTGCGGCTCGAAGGCGGGCTTCCTGCGCGCCAACATCGCCTTCGCGATGCGGCGCGACGATCTGCGCGACGGCCTGATCGCCGACATGCAGCGTTACCTCGGGAACTGATCGCGCCGCTCAGGCGACCAGCGTCAGGTCGCTGCGGCTCGCGGCGACCACGCAGCGGTTGCGGCCGAGATCCTTGGCGGCGTACAGCGCCTTGTCGGCGGCTTCGAACAGCACCGACCAGTGTTGCGCCGGGTTCGGCGTCATGCTGGCCACGCCGATACTGACGGTGACGCCGGCCTGACCTTCCGACCAGAGCTCGACCTTCTCGCGGATCGTCTCGGCCATCGCCTGCGCCGCCGTCGCGTTCAGGCCCGGCAGCAGGACGGCGAACTCCTCGCCGCCGAAGCGCGCGGCGCAATCGCCGGCGCGCTGCACGGTATCGCCGATGCAGAGCGCGATGCCGACCAGCACCTGGTCCCCCGCCTGGTGACCAAAGCTGTCGTTGAAGGCCTTGAAGTGATCGGCGTCGATGATCATCAGGGCGATCGGCGCGTTCGCCCGCGCCGCCCGCCGCCATTCGCGGTCGATCGCGATGTCGAACTTGCGGCGGTTGGTCAGGCCGGTCAGCGCATCGGTGGTGGCGAGTTCCTCCAGCCGGCGTTCGGCCTCGGCGCGGCGATCGATCTCGCGAATGAAGAAGACGGTGAAGCCGGCGACGATGACCGCGAGCCCGAGCAGGATCGCGCCGATCCGGATCGCCTCCACGCGCCACATCAGAAAGACGTCGTCCCAGGATTTGCCGACCAGCACCACCAGCGGCCGGGTGCTGTCGGCCCATACCATCATCCGCGGAATTCTGTCGAAGGCGCCATCGCCGCTGTACCAGCCGCGCCTCTGGCTGAAGATGCCGCGGACGCCCGGGGTCGCCATCATGTTGGCGCCGATGATGTCCGGCCTGAACGGCGTCCGCATGATCATCGTGCCATCGCGCGCGATCACCGCGATCACGTCGTGTGGGGCGAGCCGCAGGCGGCTGAACAGTTCCTGGAAATAGCTGAAGCGAATCGAGCCGGCGACGATCCCGAGAAATTGCCCGTCCGGCCCGGAGACCCGGCGGCTCAGCACGACCGAATAGGCGCCACGGTGCTGCATCGGGCTGCTGATGTAGAGGCCGAGATCCGGATCATCCCGTTGCACGGTGAAATACGGCTCGGTGGCGCGATTGATCCTTTCGGGCGTCCGCGACGCCGAATCGATGGTCAGATTTCCCTCGGCGTCGAACACCTGGATCGCGCCGAAATGCGGGGCGGTGGCCGCATGGTCGAACAGGATCAGGCGGCGGATGGTGTCGTCGACCTGCGAGAGCTGCGGCAGCGCCAGGCTGATGACCGCAGAACGCAGCGACAGGTCGTACAGCTCGACGGTGCGATTGATGTCGGCGCTGATCGTGGAAGCGAGGTTTTCCTGGGTCTGGCGCGCCAGTTCCTGGGCATTGCGCCGCATCTCCAGCATGATGCTGCCGCAGACCGCCGAGAATCCCAGCACCGTGATGACCGACGAAAAAATCAGGAGGCGGGGCGACATCCGTCGCCGCCGCCCGATCTCATCCCTGATCCGTTCAAAAATGCCGCCGCCGTTCATGCCAGAAAATAGCCATCCAAAACTTGCGGAGCGCTTAAGTTGCGATATTGACGTAACCCTCGGTTAACGCCTGATTTCACCGGCGAATGTCAATATCGGCCGTGAACTGCCCCGCAAAAACACATCGTCGCGCGTTGCATCGCTGATTTTCTCTCCGACAAGGATCTTATGTGAGCAAATTTGAACAGCTCCGGGACTATCTGAAAAGCCAGACCGCGACCGAACTGGTCCTGAGCAATGAGCAGATCGAGGATCTCATCGGTTTCGCACTGCCGCGCGCGGCGCAGCGCGCGTCGTGGTGGGACTCGACCCGGGCGCCGGAAGAAAAGATGCCGCAGCGCGTGGCCTGCCTCGAGGCCGGCTATGTCGCGACCCGTCTGCCGGACGGCAAGGGCGTCCGCTTCCGCCGCATCAAGACCGAGCGCCAGCGCAGGCCGTACTGAACCGCGCAGGCTCGCTCAATTCTGCAGGCGCACGCCGAGCATCACCACGGTGGCGTTATAGCTGCCGCCGACGATGTTGGAATCGAGCTGATCGCGGCGCAGCGTGCCTTTGACCCAGAGCGAGCGATTGAGCTTGTAGACCAGATTGCCCTCGAGCGAGGTGAAGCGGTCACTGCGGCCGGAGCCCTGATAGTCGTAGGTCGCGTAGGTGAACTTGCCGATCGCGGTCAGCCAGCGGCGGAAATCGTGGTCGACTTCGGCGGTGTAGGTCCGGGTCAGCACGCCGGAGACGCCGAAGAGCGGCGATTCGTCGATCGTGGTGTCGGCGCCGAGCTTCACCGTGGTCAACGGCGTCATCGTCCAGATCAGCGAGGCGGTGGTGAGCAGGCCCTCGAGCTTGAGCAGCCGCGGATCGCTGTAGGTTCGCGACGCCCAGCCGATCGACGCCTCGCCGGTGAGCAGGCGCGTCAGCTCGAAGCTGGTGCCGCCCTTGACGTAGCCGCCATTGCTGTTGCGCCGAAACCCGTAACGATCGGTGGCGGTGTCGTGCGTGCGCGTATCGGCCTGGCCCTCGACGAACGGCTTGAGGCCCGGCAGAATCTCGTAGCTGACGCGGCCGGTGCCGGCATATCTGTTGTAGTTGCGGTCGTTGTTGGTGTCGGTGCTGCCGTCGGTGAACACCGACTGCTGGTAGGCGCGACGATCGACACTGGCGATCCCGGTGAGCTGCAGCCG
The DNA here is from genome assembly GCF_052445935.1 of Rhodopseudomonas sp. NSM. Classification (NCBI taxonomy): domain Bacteria; kingdom Pseudomonadati; phylum Pseudomonadota; class Alphaproteobacteria; order Hyphomicrobiales; family Nitrobacteraceae; genus Rhodopseudomonas; species Rhodopseudomonas sp. NSM. Next base: position 15,183 of record NZ_JBQTCH010000014.1, read on the forward strand.
GTTGAAGCTCTGGTCGATGCCGCCGGACACGCCGGTCTGGGTGTAGATCGGATATTTCTGCAGGCCGACCTCGATGTTCGGGCTGCCGGGATTGTCGGTGCCGACGATCAGGCGGCCCTGCCCGAGCAGCCTGGTATCGCGGGTGACGTCGAGCCGGCCGTCGATGTGGCCGTCGAAGTCCGGCCGATCGAGATTGCGCGGCGCCGACGAAAACCCGCCGGCCGGGTTGTTGAAGTCGTGGCCGTAGCCGGTGAAGGAGCCGCGCAGATCGGCGACCAGCGCGTGGCGTTCCCAGTCCGACGTCACCATCAGCTCCGGCGAGATCTTGTAAAATCCGGAGGCCCGCGGATTGTTGGTGCGGCCGGGATTGGTGTCGTAGCCGCCGTTCAGTTCGAGCGCGCCCTTGAACAGGAAGCTGCCGGCATAGTCGCCGACCGGACCGAACGGATCGAGATCTGGCCTGAGCCGGCGGCGAAGCGGCTGGCCAGGCAGCGTCCCGGCGAAGGCCGCCGCGACCGGCAGCTTGGCGGCATTCTGCGACGGCGGCACCGGGCGGGCCGGCGGCCGCGCGGCGATCACCGGCCGCGAGCCGGGGCCGACCGCCCTGGGCTGCGGCGCGCCGGGGAAGATCTTCGGCTTCTGTCGCTTGCGGCCGAGCGAATCGTAGCCTGTCCCGGCGGTTCCGAGGCTGGGCTGCAGTCCGAAATTCGGTGACCCGCCGAGTCGCGACGGGGTGGTTCGGTCCCGGCGGGGTTCATCGTCCGTCGCATATGGATCGGCTGCGGTCGCCAGCCGCGGCGTCCGCTGCAGCGGCAGATCCTGCGGGGAGACGAACGCGCCGCGCTCCGGCCGGAACAGGTCCCTCGTCAGGCTCTGCGCCGCGGCGTGCCCGGCCGCGCCCGTCAACAGGCATGCGGCTACCGCCCGCAGCAACACTGCACGACGGAGGCGGCCGGTTGCTGGCGCCGGGGTCACGTTCACAAAACCTCAACGAAAACAATTGCTTGACGTAACGACCGCGACGCCCGGACGGCGAGCGGCGGCGGTCATCGTTAATGGAGTAAAAACGTTTATGGTTAAGGAGGAGTTGAGACCTGCGGCCAACGATCGGTTGAGAACCTCTCCGGACCGCGGCCGGGCGCGTCGCATCCCGTGCGACGGCATGCTAGGAAGGGCCCCGGCCACACCTCGGCTCACGCTTCGGGACCCTGCATGGCTCTTTCCAAACCCCGCACCACGAAATCCGCGATGACCGACCTCGCTGCCGCCGCGATCCCTTCGGCCCTGCGCACGCTGGAGGCGGAAGCCGACGGCGTCACCGCGCTCGCCGCAGCGCTGCAGTCCGACCTCGGCGGCGCCTTTGCTGCCGCGATCGAGATGATCCGCGGCGCCAAGGGGCGGCTGATCATCACCGGGCTCGGCAAATCCGGCCATATCGGCCGTAAGATCGCGGCGACCTTCGCCTCGACCGGCACGCCGGCGTTCTTCGTCCACGCCTCGGAAGCCAGCCATGGCGACCTCGGCATGATCACCGCCGATGACGTGATCCTTGCGATGTCGTGGTCCGGCGAGCAGCCGGAAATGAAGAACCTGATCTCTTACGCCAAGCGGTTCAGGATCGCGCTGATCGCGATGACCTCGGACTCCGGCTCGACGCTGGCCAAGGCCGCCGACATCTCGCTGACGCTGCCGAAGGCGCGCGAGGCCTGCCCGCACAATCTGGCGCCGACCACCTCGTCGCTGATGATGCTGGCGCTCGGCGACGCGATCGCAATCGCGCTGCTGGAGGGCCGCGGCTTCACCTCGACCGATTTCAGCGTGCTGCATCCCGGCGGCAAGCTGGGCGCGATGCTCAAATACGCCCGCGACCTGATGCACACCGGCGACGCGATCCCGCTGAAGCCGCTCGGCACCAAAATGTCGGACGCGCTGGTCGAGATGTCCGCCAAGGGCTTCGGCTGCGTCGGCATCGTCGACGCCAGCGGCGCTGTCGCCGGCATCGTCACCGACGGCGATCTGCGCCGCCACATGCGGCCGGACCTGATGACCGCCACCGTCGACGAGGTGATGACCAAGCGGCCGAAGACGATCAGCCCCGGCCTGCTCGCCGGCGAGACGCTGGAATTGCTGAACTCCTCGAAGATCACCGCGCTGCTGGTCACCGAAGGCAACAAGCCGGTCGGCATCGTCCATCTGCACGATCTGCTGCGCGCGGGCGTGGCGTAGGCACGACCCCGAACCCATCCTTCGAGGCCGCCGCGACGCGGCGGCACCTCAGGATGACGGCGTGCGCGTTGCAGCGCCCGAGCTCGCCACCCGGTCCTTTTCTTGAATCGCCCTTTGCTCCGAATCGTCATCCTGAGGCGCTCGCCCGCAGGGCGAGCCTCGAAGGATGCGGCGACACGCGCTTGCGGCTCATCCTTCGAGGCTTGATCCGTCACGCTCACGCGCGCCGGATCGCGCGCCTCAGGATGACGGGGCGGGTGTGGCAGCGCTTAGGGCGCTCACACCGCCGCCACGATCAGATTCACCCCGTCCGCATGCACGATCTTGACGCGGCTGCCGGCGGGGGCGTCGGGGCCGGTGACGCGCCAGAAGGTGTCGTCGATCCGCACCGTACCGACGCCACCCTCGATCGGTTTTTCCAGGGTGAAGACGCGACCGACCAGCGCATCGGAACGGCGGTTGAGGAACGGGTTGGTCGTGCCGGATTCCGCCGTGCCGCCGCGCGCCATCCGCCGCCACAGCGGCACCGCGGCGACCGCCAGCGCGGCGAACAGCAGCGCCTGCGCCTGCCATGACAGCGCCAGCACCGAAGCCAGCGCGAAAGTCGCGACGCCGGTCAGCAGCGCGGCGAGGCCGAGCCAGAACAGAAAGACACCCGGCGCGAGCAGCTCCAGCGCCATCAGCACGAAGCCGACGATCAGCCAGTTCCAGGAGCCGAGGGATATCAGAACGTCGATCATCGTCGCACCTTGCAGACGCAATCAGTGTAACCGGTCATTGCGAGCGAAGCGAAGCAATCCAGCGCCTTGCGCTGAGCCTCTGGATTGCTTCGTCGCTGCGCTCCTCGCAATGACGGGGCGCGGCGATCTGCGCGTCTCTCAAGTCGTCTTCGTCGGCCCGGCCGGCGGCACCGAGCCGCGGCGGGCGGCGGCCTGCGAGGTCGCGGCCTCGCCGAACGTCGCCTTGGCGATCTCGCCGATGCCGGCCAGCGAGCCGAGCATGCTCATCGCCTCGACCGGCAGCATGATGACCTTCTGGTTCGGCGATTCGGCGAGCTGGCCGAACGCCTTGATGTATTTGTCGGCGATGAAGTAGTTCAGCGCCGCGACGTCGCCCTTGGAAATCGCGTCGCTGACCATCTGGGTCGCGCGCGCTTCGGCCTCGGCGGAGCGTTCGCGCGCCTCGGCGTCGCGGAACGCGGCCTCGCGGCGGCCCTCGGCCTGCAGGATCTGGCCCTGCTTAGCGCCCTCGGCGCGCAGAATTTCCGATTGCCGCGCGCCCTCGGCCTGCAGAATGTCGGCGCGCTTGACGCGCTCGGCCTTCATCTGCCGCCCCATCGCCTCGACCAGATCGGCCGGCGGCACGATGTCCTTGATCTCGATGCGGTTGACCTTGATGCCCCACGGCGACACCGCGGCGTCGACGACGCGTAGCAGCCGCTCGTTGATCTCGTCGCGATGCGACAGCACCTGGTCGAGATCCATCGAGCCCATCACCGAGCGGATGTTGGTCATGGTCAGCACGATGATCCCCTGATCGAGATTGGAGACCTCGTAGCTCGCCTTGGCGGCGTCGAACACCTGGAAGAATGCGACCCCGTCCACCGTGACGGTGGCGTTGTCCTTGGTGATGACTTCCTGCTGCGGAATCTCGATCACCTGCTCCATCACGTTCATCTTGCGGCCGACGCGATCGAAATACGGAATGATCAGGTTGAGGCCCGGCGCCAGCGTCCGGGTGAATTTGCCGAACCGCTCGATGGTCCAGTTGTAGCCCTGCGGCACCGTCTTGACGCCGGCGAACAGCGTCAGGATCACCAGCAGCACGAGCACGATGGAAAAGATATCGAAGCCAGACAGGTCGTACATGCAAAGTCTCCTCCGGCGGCTTGTGTCCGCATCGGGCCACCCTGGCGGCCATGGCAATGCGCACGCCGGACCGGCGCAACCGGTCATGGGTCGCCTGATTGTGATGTAAGGTTCGAGCGCGCGGAAAGCGAGCGTGATCGCGAGGCGAGGCGGCGGTATCGTGCGCAGCCGCGGCCGTGAAGGCCGGCCCTCGGAGCCGGCCGCCTACAACCAACCCTGCAGTTCGCGCATCACCAGTTGCCGGATCACCTGAATGCCGTCATCGCTGTCGTTGAGGCAGGGGATCGCGGAGAATTCCTGGCCGCCATTGTGCATGAAGATCTCGGCGTTCTCCTGCGCGATTTCTTCCAGCGTCTCGAGGCAATCCGCGGCGAAGCCGGGCATCACCACCGCGAGCTTGCGTACGCCGTCCTTGGCGAGTTTCTCGATGGTCTTGTCGGTGTAGGGCTGCAGCCACTCATTGAAGCCGAAGCGTGACTGGAATGTCAGCAGCAGCTTCTTGTCGTCCAGCCCCATCCGCTCGCGCAGAGCGTCGACGGTGGCGACGCATTGCGTCTGATACGGATCCCCTTTGTCGATATAGGATTGCGGCATGCCGTGAAACGACGCCACGATCATCTCGGGCTCGAACGGCAGCGTCGAAAGATGCGCATTGATCGAATTCGCCAGCGCCTCGATATAGGCCTCGTCGCGATAATAAGGCGGCGTCACCCGCAGCGTCGGCTGGGCGCGCAATTCGCGCAGCACGCGAAACGCCTGGTCGCACACCGTCGCCGAGGTCGCCGCCGAATACTGGGGATAAAGCGGCACCACGAGCAGCCGCGAGCAGCCTTGCGCCAGCAGCGCCTCGATCCGGTCCCGCATCGAGGGATTGCCGTAGCGCATCGCCCAGTCCACCACCAGATGGCTGCGATCGTTCAGCGACACGGCGAGCTTTTCGGCCTGCGCGCGGGTGATGGTCTTCAGCGGGGATTCGTTCTTTTCCTGGTTCCAGATCTTCTGGTAGTCCTTGGCCTTGCGGGCCGGACGGGTGTTCAGGATGATGCCGTTCAGCGCCAGTTTCCAGAAAATCCCCTGATTCTCGATCACCCGCGGATCCGACAGGAACTCGCGCAGATAAACCCGCACGCCCTTGGTGTCGCAACTGTCCGGGGTGCCGAGATTGACCAGCAATACCCCGACGCGCTCCGGCGCAGGTGCCAGGGCGGGCGCAGGGCCGTGAATGGGAACAATCACCGTCATGATGCTGATTGGCTTCGCGCTTTGGCCTATTGTTGTCAAGACGACGCGATGACCGCGGGGTGGCCAGACGCCGCGCCGGATCGCATCCTCCCGTAGCTATGAAACGATCTACGAACGACAACCGATCCGGTTTGCTGCAATCGCACGATTGCTCGAATTTAGAGCGCCTGGTTAAAGACAGGTCACGCGCTCGGCGGCGACATAACCTAGTAGAAGCCCGATGCCGAACAGCAGCACCAGCCCTGCCGCGCCGAATTCGACGCCGCGCATGAACAGGACGCCGCCGCCGGCGTGACCCGCCGATAGCCGCCGCGCCACGCCCTTGGCGGACACCGCGATGGTGGCGATGGTCGCCACCGTGATGGCGGTTCCGAGCCCCATCACGAAGGTCGCGGCGATCCCGGCCCAGAACATCCCCTGAGCCAGCGCGAACACCAGCACCAGGATGGCCCCGGAACAGGGCCGAATGCCGACCGTCAGCACCGCGCCCAGGCCGCGCCGCCAGCCGCCCGGGCCGGCCAGTTCCGCCGGGGAAGGTCCATGCGAATGCCCGCAATGATCGCAGGATTCGTCGTGGGCATGGGCATGGGCGTGGGCGTGATCATGGCCATGATGATCGTGCGCGTGAGCATGATCGTGGTGCGCATGATCGTGGTGCGCGTGATCGTGATGGTCGTGGCCGGCATGGGCCTGCAGCGCATGCGAATGGCCGTGGTCATGGGCGTGATCGTGGGCATGGCCGTGCGCGGGAGCGCCCGCATGGGCCATCGCCGGGACGCCGGCCAGCGCCAGGCCCGGCTTGCGCATGCTGCTCTGCAGCGCGCGAAAGAACCCGCCGCCCTTGCTCCACACCAGCCGCGCGCCGAACAGCGCGATCAGGGCGTAGCTGCCGATCTCGATCGCCCGTTCGGCGCTGCACATCGTCTTCGCGGTGGCGTTGAGCAGCCAGGCGCAGATGCCGACGATCAGCACCGCGACCAGCGCCTGCATCAGCGCCGAGACGAACGACAGCACGATGCCGCGCCGCGCGGTCTCTTCATTGGCGATCATGTAGGACGAGATCACAGCCTTGCCGTGGCCGGGGCCCGCGGCATGGAAGATGCCGTAGGCGAACGAAATGCCGAGCAGCGTCCAGACCGCGCTGCCGTCCGCCTTCGCGGCGCGAATCGTCGCCGACATCTGCTTGTAGAACGCCGATTGCTGCGCCAGCAGCCAGCCGATGATCCCGCCGGCCTGCGGCTCGGCGGCGGCCTTCGGCGCGCCGAACGGATTCTGGGCGAAAGCGCCGTGCAGGGCGGCGTCAGCCAAGAGGCAGGCGGCGAGCAGCGCGACGCAGAGCAGCGTCAGGGTCCGGAACGACATTCCTTCCCCGTCATTGCGAGCGAAGCGAAGCAATCCAGAAGCGCGGTGCTCGGCGCTGGATTGCTTCGTCGCGGAGCCTGTACCCGGACGGCGCGGAGCGCCGATCCGGGTGCTCCTCGCAATGACGGCGGGGGAGCGCTGCGAACTCAAGAGCCTGCCGGCTTCGTTCGATCGCGTCACGGGCACTTGACCTCGATCTTGTTGGCGAACATCGCGCCGTAATTGGAGTTGTCGCCGCTCAGGAAATTGTCTTCCGACATCCGCTGCGCGGTCGCCGTGCCGTCATTGGGACGCTCGAATTTCAGCGCGCAGCCGGCCGGCGCGCCGGCGAGCTTGACCGGGTCCTTGTCGGCGAAGGTGAAGTCGATGAAGTAACTCGGGTCGAACACTTCGACCGCCATCTCCTTGCTCTTCACCGGCGCCTTCAGCGGCAGGAAAAAGTGCAGCGTCAGCACGCTGTTGTTGACGTCGAGATAGTAATCGACCGGCTCGTTGAACTTCTGCTTCTTGCCTTCGGCCTTGGCGAAGGTGAAGAACGCGAATTCCTTCAGCGACTCGACGTTGGTCTGGGCCAGCGGCGCAAGTTCCTCGCGGGTGTAGACGCCCTTCTGCTTGGTCTCGATGCCCTGCAGCGCATAGGTCGAGAACATGTCGTCGAACGCCCAGGAATGCCGCACGCCGGTCAGCGCGCCGTCCGGCCCGTAGACCAGCTCGCTGGTCGCGGTGATCCAGACATGCGGATGGGCGTGGGCTGCGGCGACGCCGGCCGACAGCGTCAGCGCGGCCGCGAGCGCGGTTCGAAGGACGGCGAGGCGAAGCAAGCCGAGCATGGCGCTACGCGGCCTCCGGGGTTTCGAGCAGGCCGCGCCGGCGCAGCAGCGCGTCGGGCTCCGGCGGCCGGCCGCGGAAGGCGATATAGGCCTCCTCCGGATCGCGCGAGCCGCCCGAGGCGTAGATGTCGTCGCGCAGACGCTTCGCGACCTTGGGATCGAAGATGTCGCCGGCCTCCTCGAACGCGCCGAAGGCGTCGGCGTCCATCACCTCGCTCCACATGTAGCTGTAATAGCCCGAGGCGTAATGATCGCCGGAGAAGATGTGGCCGAACTGGGTCGGCCGGTGGCGCAGCGCGATCTCCTCCGGCATGCCGATCTTGTCGAGCTCGCGGCGCTCGAAATCTCGGATGTCGCCGACGCTCGCGGCCGGCTGGGTGTGGAATTCGAGATCGAGCAGCGCCGAGGACACGAACTCCACCGTGGCGAAGCCCTGGTTGAATTTTCGCGCGGCGATGAAGCGCTGCAGCAGATCGTCCGGCAGCGGCTCGCCGGTCTGGTAGTGCCGGGCGAAGCGCTGCAGCACCTCGGGCCGCTCCTGCCAGTGCTCGTAGAGCTGCGACGGCAGTTCGACGAAATCGGTGAACACGCTGGTGCCGGACAGCGACGGATAGGTCACGTCCGACATCATGCCGTGCAGGCCGTGGCCGAATTCGTGAAACAGCGTGCGGGCGTCGTCGGGCGACAGCAGCGACGGTTCGCCGTCGGCGCCTTTCGAGAAGTTGCAGACGTTGATGATCAGCGGCGCGACCGCGCCGTCGAGCTTCTGCTGGTCGCGCAGCGAGGTCATCCAGGCGCCGGAGCGCTTCGACGGCCGGGCGTAATAGTCGCCGTAGAACAGCCCGCGATGCGCGCCGCCTTCGTCCTTGACCTCCCAGACCCGGACGTCGGGATGCCACACCGGCACATCCTTGCGCTCGGCGAACGTCACGCCGAACAGCCGGGTCGCGGTGTCGAAGGCGGCGGCGATCATGTTGTCGAGCGACAGATACGGCTTGATCGCGGCGTCGTCGAAATTGGCGCGGCGCTGGCGCAGCTTCTCGGCGTAGAAGCGCCAGTCCCACGGCGCCAGCTTGAAGTTGCCGCCTTCTTCCGTGACCAGTTCCTGCAACGCGTCGCGGTCGGCCATCGCGCGGGCGCGCGCCGGCTTCCACACCCGCTCCAGCAGGCCGCGCACCGCCTCCGGCGTCTTGGCCATCGAATCCTCCAGCCGGTAGGCCGCGAAGGTCGGATAGCCGAGCAGCTTGGCGCTCTCCTCGCGCAGACCGAGGATCTCGCCGATCAGCGCATTGTTGTCGTTGGCATTGCCATTGTCGCCGCGGGCGATGAAGGCGCGGTAGGCCTTCTCGCGCAGATCGCGGCGGCTGGACATCTTCAGGAACGGCTCGACCGAGGACCGCGACAGCGTCACCACCGCCCTGCCGGGCAGCCCGCGCTCCTCCGCGGCGGCCTTGGCTGCGGCGACGAAACTGTCCGGCAGCCCGTCATAATCGCCCTCGCCGATCTCCATGAACCAGTCCTGCTCGTCGCCGAGCAGATGATGGCTGAAATCGGTGCCCAGTTGCGCGAGACGCTCGTTGATCTCCGCCATGCGCTTTTTCGCGGCGTCGTCGAGGCCGGCGCCGGAGCGGTGGAAGCGGGTGTAGGTGCGCTCCAGCAGACGGCGCTCCTCGGATGTCAGCGTCAGCTCGGCACGCTTGTCGTGCAGCGCGGCGATGCGGCCGAACAGCACCGCGTTCATCATGATCGGATTCCAGTGTCGCGCCATCCGCAGCGACACGTCCTTGTCGATCTCCAGCAGCGCCGGATTGGAATGCGCCGACACCAGATCGTAGAACACCGCCGCAACCCGGTTGAGCAGCTTGCCGGAGCGCTCCAGCGCCGTGACGGTGTTGGCGAAGTCCGGCTCGGTCGGATCGTTGGTGATCGCGGCGATCTCGGCGGCGTGGTCGGCGAACGCCTGCTCGAACGCCGGCAGAAAGTGCTCGGGCGCGATCTCGGTGAATGGCGGAGTTTCGAACGGCGTGGTCCAGGCCTGCAACAACGGATTGCCGGCGCTGGTCGGTGCGGCAATCGGTCCAGTGCTTTCAGACATCAAGAGATCCTGCTTTGGGCGTCGAGAATTGCGAACATATAGCACTTCGTGGGGCTTTTTTGCGCCCTTCCCCCGCCCGAACGCGCGGTTTATTCACGCCCGACCGCCCAGATGCTGACACTTTGCGGGATCATCGGCTTTGGCTTGCCGCGGCGGACTTTTTCAGAGAGATTGCGCCGCCCAACAGGACACCGACCGATGAGCAAGCTCCAGAACCCGAACGCGACCCGTCAGATTGCCTGGCCGAGCGTCGTCACCGTGATCAGCGCCGCGATCCTGATCGGCGCCGAGGTGTTCGGCGCCGCCTTCGCGGGTGGCTGGGCGCTGGGGATCCTGTTCGGTCTCGAGGGCGGCGCCACCCAGATTCTGCAGGCGGTGCTGTTCGTGCTCGGCGTCGTCGTGATGGTGGCGTTCATCCGCAACGCGCAGCGGATCGAGCCTTTCTTCAAACGCGCCTGAGCGCTTCTGCTTCAAACGCGCCTGAGCGCTTCTGCTTCAAACGCGCCTGAGCGCTTCCGCTTCAAACGCGCCTGAGCGCTTCCGCTTCAACCGCGCCCGAGCGCTTCCGCTTCAGCCGCGCCTGAGCGCTCGTAAGTCACTTGCCTCCACGCTCTGTCACAATCGATCGCGCCGAGTACCTGGATGCGGCGCGGACATCGTCTCAAATGAGCCGGCAGGCATTTCGAGCCTGTCCCGCGCTGGTTTCCGAGCACCTCGTGCGTCGCTCGCGCCGCCGGGACCTTCAGCAGTTGTTAGTGATCTTGAACAAGCGTTCATGCTGAGACGCCGCAGAGTGACTTATCAGCAACGCTGCGCGCACGCGTTGGAGAAATCTCGCGCAGGGGCAAAAAACCTCTTGCAGACCCGGACTGAAACACCTATCTCCGGTCTTGCCCAATTTCGCACGTGCCTGTGGTCGTGTGTCGATCGGTAGGTATCCGGACAAGAGGCCGGACAGCCGCCAAGGGATAAAGAAGCCGAGGGTCTCGTGGTCTCAGGATCATGTGGCCAGCATCTCTCTCAAGAGATGCCGTTGAAGGTGACTTTTTCTCTTGCAACCGTGATCGGCAGCCGGAGGCGAACCGGCGCACCCCGCTCTCAACGGGGGACGCGACTTAAAGCAACGACGGATCGGGCTTTTTTGGTCTCTGTTGGCTTTCCATCAGCCAGCGCGAATACCGAAGAGGCTTGTCCTTCATTGCCAGGTGTGCGGGCGGGATCACTCCCTTCCAATCCACGGCAGAACAGTTCGGTCTGAGCGATTTGCTTCGTTGCGCCTCCATCGCGTGACGTGGCCGAAGCGCTTCGACCGTGATCCGTTTTGAGTCCGTCCATCGCTGGGCGGCTGGGAGAGTGCTATGACCGAACGTATCCAGGAATTCCTCCGCGCCCGCCGCAACGAAGGTCAGGACGTCGAACCGTGCCTGGTCGTCGACCTCGAGGTCGTGCGCGACAACTTCCAGAGCTTCGCCAAGGCGTTGCCGGACAGCCGCGTGTTCTATGCCGTGAAGGCGAACCCGGCGCCGGAAGTGCTGTCGCTGCTGGCCTCGATGGGTTCGTGCTTCGACTGCGCCTCGGTGCAGGAGATCCAGATGGCGCTCGACGCAGGTGCGACTCCTGACCGGATCTCGTTCGGCAACACGATCAAGAAGGAACGCGACATCGCGCGCGCCTTCGCGCTCGGCATCAACCTTTATTCGGTCGATTGCAGTGCCGAAGTCGAGAAGATCGCCCGCGTCGCCCCCGGCGCCCGCGTGTTCTGCCGCATCCTGTACGATTGCGCCGGCGCCGAGTGGCCGCTGTCGCGCAAGTTCGGCTGCGATCCGGAGATGGCGGTCGACGTGCTCGATCTCGCCAAGCGTCTCGGCCTGGAGCCCTATGGAATCTCGTTCCATGTCGGCTCGCAGCAGCGCAAGGTGAAGGCGTGGGATCGTGCGCTGGCGATGGCGTCGTCGGTGTTCCGTGACTGCGCCGAGCGCGGCATCAACCTGTCGATGGTCAACATGGGCGGCGGCTTCCCGACCAAGTATCTGAAGGAAGTGCCGGCCGTGGTGCAGTACGGGCGCTCGATCTTCCGGGCGCTGCGCAAGCACTTCGGCAACCAGATCCCGGAGACCATCATCGAGCCGGGTCGCGGCATGGTCGGCAACGCCGGCATCATCGAGACCGAAGTCGTTCTGATCTCGAAGAAGAGCGACGAGGACGATGTGCGCTGGGTCTATCTCGACATCGGCAAGTTCGGCGGTCTCGCCGAGACGATGGACGAGTCGATCCGCTACGCGATCAAGTCGCGCCATGACGGCGCCGAGATGACGCCCTGTGTGCTCGCCGGCCCGACCTGCGATTCGGCCGACGTGATGTACGAGAAGTTGCCGTACCCGCTGCCGGTGACGCTCGAGATCGGCGACAAGCTGCTGATCGAAGGCACCGGCGCGTATACGTCGACCTACTCGGCGGTGGCCTTCAACGGCTTCCCGCCGCTGCGGACCTACCACATCTGAGCTATTCACCTCCCCCGCTTGCGGGGGAGGTCGGATCGCGAAGCGATCCGGGTGGGGGAAAGCGGCGACTCGTGTCGCCCTCACCCCGGCCCTCTCCCGCAGGCGGGAGAGGGAGCAGAAGAATCGAGGCCGGCTTGCCGGCCTCTCCCTGTCACATGCAAGTTTGCTGACAACACGCTGCCGGTGCGCGCACCGGACAGCGTGGGGATCGACGTGCCATGATGAACGCTCGGACCACCCTGACTGCCCTGAACGTCGCAGCTCTTCCGTTCGCGATCCGTGCGGAAAAGAGCTCCGATATTGCTGCGCGTGAGCGCCTGTTGGATGCGTGTTTCGGCGAAGGCCGGCATGCGCGCACCTGCCAGCGTTTGCGTGATGGACGCGCGCCCGCGGAAGGCTTGGCCTTCTCCGCGGTCCGTCAGGGTCGGCTGGTGGGTACCGTGCGTCTCTGGCACGTCGACGCAGGGGGCCGGGCCGCACTCGTGCTCGGCCCCCTCGCCGTCGATCCGTCGTGCCGCGAATTCGGCGTCGGCGGTGAACTGATGCGGGCGGCGCTGGCGGAAGCCGCCGCGCGCGGCCATGCCGCAGTGATCCTGCTCGGCGACGCGCCGTATTATGCGCGTTTCGGCTTCACGGCTGATAAGATGGGCCTGCTGGCGCTGCCGGGTCCGTTCGAGCGCGACCGCCTGCTCGGCCTCGAACTGCGGGAGGGCGCGCTCGACGGCGCGGCCGGCCTGATCGTCGCCACCGGTGCCGCCGCCAAGCCGGCGCGCATCGAACGGGCGCGTCTTCGTCGCGCCGCGTAAGGAGAGTCCAATGCGTTTTCTGCGTTTTCCACGCCCGACCCATCGCGTCTTCGCACCGCGCGATCCGGCCAAGCGGCCGCGCGTCACGGCGCTGGTACTCACCGTGTTCGTGCTCAAGATCGCCGTCGACGCCTTGCGTCGGCGCTGGACCCGTGGGGCCGAGACAACCGCAGCCTAGCCCAATCGTGTGTCAGGGCTGAGACAGTTTCGGCCTTGATTTGCTCGGCCTTGATTTGCGCAACCAGACGCGGCATTGGCTGCCGATCTCCCCTCAGTTGCAGGAATATTCGATGTCGCGCCGCCTGATTTCCACCGGATCGCCGTTCGAAAAGACCGCCGGCTACAGCCGCGCCGTGGTCGACGGCGACTTCGTCTTCGTCTCGGGCACCACCGGCTACGACTACACCACGATGACGCTGCCCGAGGACGTCACGGCGCAGACCCGCAACTGCTTCAAGACGATCGGCGCGGCGCTCGCGGAAGCCGGCTTCGCGATGGAAGACATCGTGCGCGCGACCTACTACATCACCGACCCGAAGGATGCCGACGCAGTGTTCGCGGTGTGCGGCGAGAACCTCGCCGAGATCCGCCCGGCGGCGACGATCGTCGCGGTCGCGGGCCTGTACAAGCCGGAAATGAAGATCGAAATCGAAGTCACCGCCAAGCGCCGCAGCTAAGTCTTGCTACTTCCACAACAATCGGCCCCCCGTTGACTTTGCGGCGGGGAGCCCCCAGGTTTCCTGAACCATGACGAATTTGCCTCGCAACCGTTTGACGCTGCGCGCCGGTCGCCTTCCCGCAGGAAGGTGACCCGGACGCGCGCGTGCGCGATCCGGGCTTACGATTTCGTCGATCTCCCCCTCTCGTTCTGACACCATCCCGAGATGCCGGCGCGCACAGCGCGTCCGGCGTGACAGGAGCCGTAAAGCGATGAATCAGTCGATTGTTCTTCAGCGCCCGCCGATCGTTCTTCGCAGCCGCGACGCCGAACGTCTGGGCCAGCTCGCCGAGGTGGCTGCGCAGCGCCACCCGGCGACGGCCGATTTTCTCGCCGGCGAAGTGGCGCGCGCCGAGGTAGCGCCGGATGGCGCAGCGCTGCCGGGCATCGTCTGCATGGACTCCGCCCTGACGTTCCGGGACGAGAGCACCGGCAAGGAAAAGCAGGTCGCGCTGGTGTATCCGCCCGATGCCGATGTCGAGGCCGGCCGCATTTCGGTATTGACCCCGATCGGAGCGGCGCTTATCGGCCTCTCCGTCGGTCAGTCGATCACGTTCGAAACGCCGTCGGGCGAGCGGCGCTCCCTGACGGTGCTCAGCGTGTCCGAACCGAACTGACCGACCTGATTGCCGCCGAGGTGACATCTCGATTTCACCCCGCCGTCGTATTCCCGAACCGTCCTGACCGCACATAGCGGCGGTGTCCCGTCCCCCTGTCCGGAGTTCAACCCCGATGTCGTCCACTTCGAAGATTCACGCCAAGATCACCGGCCCCATCGTGATGATCGGCTTCGGCTCGATCGGCAAGGGCACGCTGCCTTTGATCGAGCGGCACTTCGAATACGACAAGAAGCGCTTCGTCATCATCGATCCGCACGAGGACGGCGAACTGGCGAAGAAGCATGGCGTGCGCTTCATCAAGCAGGGCGTCACCAAGGACAACTACCGCGAGCTGCTGGTCCCGCTGCTGACCGAAGGCGGCGGCCAGGGTTTCTGCGTCAACCTCTCGGTCGACACCTCCTCGGTCGACATCATGACGATGTGCCAGGAGATCGGCGCGCTCTATATCGACACCGTGATCGAGCCCTGGCTCGGCTTCTATTTCGACAAGAGCGCCGGCCCGGAGAAGCGCTCCAATTACGCGCTGCGCGAGACTCTGCTGGCCGCCAAGGCCAAGGCCGGCGAAGGCACCACCACCGCGGTGTCCACCTGCGGCGCCAATCCCGGCATGGTGTCGTGGTTCGTCAAGCAGGCGCTGATCGACATCGCCCGCGACACCGGCACCGAGATCAACGAGCCGAAGAGCCGCGAAGGCTGGGCGCAGCTCGCGCAGAAGCTCGGCGTCAAGGGCATCCACATCGCCGAGCGCGACACCCAGCGCGCCAAGAATCCGAAGCCGATGAACGTATTCGTCAATACCTGGTCGGTCGAAGGCTTCGTCTCGGAGGGCCTGCAGCCGGCCGAACTCGGCTGGGGCACCCACGAGACCTGGATGCCGGACAACGGCCGCACCCACACCGAAGGCTGCGGCGCGGCCATCTATCTGCTGCAGCCCGGCGCCAACACCCGCGTCCGCTCCTGGTGCCCGACGCCCGGCGCGCAATACGGCTTCCTGGTGACACACAACGAATCGATCTCGATCGCCGATTACTTCACGGTGCGCGACGGCCAGAACGTGGTGTATCGCCCGACCTGCCACTACGCCTACCACCCGGCCAACGACGCGGTGCTGTCGCTGCACGAAATGTTCGGCGCCACCGGCAAGATGCAGCCGAAATGGCACATCCTCGACGAGAACGAGATCGTCGACGGCATTGACGAGCTCGGCGTGCTGGTCTACGGCCACGCCAGGAACGCCTATTGGTACGGCTCGCAGCTTTCGATCGAAGAGACCCGCGACGTCTGCCCGTATCAGAACGCCACCGGCATGCAGGTGTCGTCGGCGGTGCTCGCCGGCATGGTGTGGGCGCTGGAAAATCCGGAAGCCGGCATCGTCGAGGCCGACGAGCTCGACTACAAGCGCTGCCTCGAAGTGCAGATGCCGTATCTCGGCCCGGTCAAAGGCTACTACACCGACTGGACCCCGCTGACCGACCGCCCCGGCCTGTTCCCCGAGGACATCGACACCTCGGACCCGTGGCAGTTCCGCAACGTGCTGGTGCGCTGAGGCGAAAACGTCGCCTCAAACAGGCGATTTGAACTTCAGATAAGTACACGCGCCTCTCCCCATTCGCAGCGCGCTCCCTCTCCCGCTTGCGGGAGAGGGTTGGGGTGAGGGCGCGCCGGGCACTGACTCAGCAAGCTCGGAGAGGAGTGCCCTCACCCGGATCGCTGCGCGATCCGACCTCTCCCGCAAGCGGGAGAGGTGCGCCGTGCCAGCCATCGAGATTCCGGGTTCGCGAGCTGCGCTCGCGCCCCGGAATGACGGTTGAGAGATTGGTACTCAACTATCCGCGGGTCATTCCGGGGCGCGCATCGCGCGAACCCGGAATCTCGCCGGTCAGCGCCGCCACGGCGCAAACAAAATCCGGGCGCGCGCGAGGCGCGGCCCGGATCGAGGCAGGACTTACTTTTCTCAGCTCAACCCTTCGGCTGGATCGGCTCGCCCTTCTTTTCCGCGGGGGCGGGGGGCAAGGCGGGCCTTGCTCCGGAATCGACGGCGTCCGAATCGGGGCGCGCGGGTTGCGGCGCAACGTCTTGCGGTCGCGCACTGGAATCGCGCGGCGCGTCCGGCGCGGTCGGTTTGGTCTCGGCCCCTGGCGTCGACTGCAGCGGATGGGTCGCCTGAGCGATTTGCAGCCGGCCGCCGGAATCGACCTGCGTGAGGGCAAGACCCGAAATCGCCACACCCGCGGCGATCAGTAGGCCCGCCAGCACCAGATCCCGCTTCAAACCCCGTCCTTTATCGATCGTCGTCATGATGATCCTCATCCCTTGCCTGCCGAACCAACGGACGCGGGACGGCAACGTTCCCGGTCCGTACGCTGAACGGGTTCCGGATCCGTGGCATTTGAGCGACGCGGTGAATCAATCCTTAGTGCTGGTTTCCCAGGTCGCGTGATCGACGCCGGGCCGCCGGCCCATGTCGGCGACGACGACGTCGAGTTCCTTCGGCTCGACCGAGGTCGACACCAGCGTGGCGACGATCTCGACCTTGTCGTCGGCAAGGTCGGAGGTTTCGACCTCGATCCCGGCGACCGGATAGTCGGCGGCCTCGAGCCGCTCCTCGAGGTGATCGCGCAGGCTGTCAGCGGCGGCGCTCGCCGCGGTGAGGCGGACCGAATAGGTCGCCTCCGACGAGCGCTCGTCGAACGGGATGCGGTTGATGGCATTGACCAGCGGCCGCAGCAGCGTGTTGCCGGCGATCACGAACACGGTCAGCGCCACCGCCTGCGCCACCATGTCGGCGCCGGCGCAGCAGCCGACCGCGGCCGAACTCCACAGCGTCGCCGCGGTGTTGAGGCCGCGAACATTCATGCCCTCTTTCATGATCACGCCGGCGCCGAGAAAGCCGATGCCGGAGACCACATAGGCGATCACATGCACCGCGCCGTCGACGCCCTTGAGGTGCATGGCGAGATCGACGAAGGCGGCGGCGCCCACCGCCACCAGCACGTTGGTGCGCAGCCCGGCCGCACGGGTCCGGTATTGCCGCTCGGCGCCGATCAGCATGCCGAGCACGAAGGCGGCGCAGAGGCTGATCAGCGTGTCGAGGAAGTCGAAGGTCTGGAAGGTGGCGAGGAAGCGCATGAGAACCGCCCGGTCGGGAACCGGCTTCCTCTTACAGCGTCAGCAGCCCCGCCGCACCCTCCTCGTCGGCGAACGCCAGCAGCGTGCCGCCGGCATTCCACGCCAGCGCCGTGACCGGCGGCGTGCCGTTGCGCCGGACCAGGATTTCGGCGCCGTCGGTGAGCCGCACCATCAGCACGGTGCCGTCGCTGTAGCCGGCAGCGAGGATGTCCTGCTTGGGGTGGCACGCCACCATGCTGACGCGTGCCTGCAGCGGCGCCAGCATCGCCGGCTGCTTGCCCATCGGCCCGTCCTTGCTGGCGAACGGCCAGATGATCACGGCGTCGGCCCCCGATGTGGCGAGGCTCTTGCCGCCGGCGGTCCAGGCCATCGACCGCACCCGCCCGGGATAGCCCGTCATCCGCATGTGCTTGGCGTCGGCGAGCCGCCAGCCGTGCAGCGCCGGCTCGTGCATCGAGGTGACCAGGAAGCGGTTGTCCGGGCTGAACATCACGCCGAGATGCGAGCCGGCCCATTCGAGCATTTCGGCGTTCGCCGCCATGTTGGGAAACCACAGCGTCACGCCGTTGTAGTGCGCGATCGCCAGCCGCATCCCCTTCGGCGCGAAGGCGAGGCCGCCGACCGTGGACGGCACCTCGAAGAATTTCTCCTCGGCCTTCGGCGCGCGGACGTAAGCGATCTTGCCCGCCGACCACGCCACCGCGCCGTCCGGATGCAGCGCGACATTGTCGATCCAGCGCCGCTTGGCGTCGGTGGCGAACAGTTCGGCCTTGCCGCTTGCGTCGAGCAGCATCACCTTGCCGTCGTCGCCGCCGGTGACGATGCGCTTGCCGTCCGCGACCGAGCCGAGAATCGCGCCGCCGTGCAGCGCGACCGTCGAGGTCTCGCCGCCGGGCGCGGCGAAGGTGGCGTTGTCTTCGGTGCCGATGAACACCGCGGTGTCGCCGAGGAAATGCACCGCATCGACCGGCGCGCCGATCGCGACCTCGCGGACACGATCGGTGACCGAGACGATCGAGGCCGCCTCGCCGGGCGTGTCGAACGCGCTCATTGGGCGACGCACTTCGCAAAGCCGTCGCGGATCGCCTGCTCGGGCAATTCGCGACCGATGAACACGACGCGGCTTTCGCGCGGCTCGTCGTCCTTCCAGGCGCGCTGGTGATCGCCCTCGAGCATCATGTGCACGCCCTGAAACACGTAGCGGTCGTCATCGCCTGAGAACGCGAGAATCCCCTTGGAGCGCAGGATCTTGCCGCCCTCGGTCTGCACCAGCTGCTGCAGCCAGGGCATGAACTTGGCAGGGTCGATCGGCTTGTCGCTCCTCAGCGACAAGGATTGCATGTCCTCGTCGTGATAGTGCTTCAGACCATGGCCGTGGTCGTGATGATGGTGACCGTGATCG
This sequence comes from Rhodopseudomonas sp. NSM, assembly GCF_052445935.1. Classification (NCBI taxonomy): domain Bacteria; kingdom Pseudomonadati; phylum Pseudomonadota; class Alphaproteobacteria; order Hyphomicrobiales; family Nitrobacteraceae; genus Rhodopseudomonas; species Rhodopseudomonas sp. NSM. Next base: position 33,982 of record NZ_JBQTCH010000014.1, read on the forward strand.
TGGTCGTGGTGATGATCGTGATCGTCGCCGGCTTCGAGGAATTCCGGCTCGATCTCCAGAATGCGGTCGAGATCGAACGCGCCGCGATCGAGCACATCGGCGATCGGGATCTGGCAGCGCTCGGTGTGATGCAGCCGCGCATAGGGATTGATCGCGCGGATCCGCGCCTCGACTTCGGCGAGTTCGGCCTTGGTGACGAGGTCGGTCTTGTTGAGCACGATGACGTCCGCGAAGGCGATCTGGTTCTTGGCCTCGGGCGCATCCTTGAGGCGGTCGCTCAGCCATTTGGCGTCCGCCACCGTCACCACCGCGTCGAGCCGCGCGCTCGCCATCACGTCCTCGTCGACGAAGAAGGTCTGCGCCACCGGCGCCGGATCGGCGAGCCCGGTGGTCTCGACGATGATCGCGTCGAACTTGCCCTTGCGCTTCATCAGCCCGCCGAGGATCCGGACGAGGTCGCCGCGCACGGTGCAGCAGACGCAGCCATTGTTCATCTCGAACACTTCCTCGTCGGCGCCGATGATCAGGTCGTTGTCGATTCCGATCTCGCCGAACTCGTTGACGATCACCGCGTACTTCTTGCCGTGGTTCTCCGACAGGATGCGGTTCAGCAGCGTCGTCTTGCCGGCGCCGAGATAGCCGGTGAGCACGGTGACGGGGATTTTCGAGGCGGCGGAATTCGTCATCAGTCAGGTGCTCCAGCACGACGTCCCGGCCCGAGGCGCGTTCGGCTGCGCGCATCTGCAACACCGGGACCGGAAATGAGGGCCGCCATCGCGCGTAGCCCGCCGGACGGCAGGCTCGCGGGATCGGGCGGAACGAGCCCGCCTAGTGGGCCAGGGCGCTCGTCAGCGTCTTTATATTGTGCCTGACCATGTCAATGTAAGTGGGGGCGTCGCCGTTTTCGGCCGTCAGGCTGTCGGAATACAGCGTCCCGCCGATCTTCGCGCCGGTCTCGGCGGCGATCCGCTGGATCAGCCGCGGGTCGCTGATGTTCTCCAGGAACACCGCGGGGATCTTCGACGCGCGGATCTGCTTGATGATACGGGCGACATCGCGTGCGCTGACTTCGGATTCGGTGGAGACGCCCTGCGGGGCGATGAAGGTGATGCCATAGGCGTCGGCGAAATAGCCGAAGGCGTCGTGGCTCGAGATCACCTTGCGGGCCGCCGCCGGAATTTTCGCGGCCTCTTCCCGGATCTCGCGGTCGAGCCCGTCCAGCTTGTCCAGATAGGCCGCGGCATTGGCGCGATAGATCGCCTCGCCGGCCGGATCGGCCGCGATCAGCGCGTCGCGGATGTTCGACACGTATATTCTGGCGTTCGCCACCGACTGCCAGGCATGCGGATCGGCGTGCTCGTCGCCGTGATCGTGTTTGCCGCCCTCCTTGCCGTGGCTGTGGCCGTGCGAATCGCCGTCGTCGGCGTCGCGAGTTTTGATACCCTTGGTCGCGGTGATGATCGTCGCCTTGCCGCCGGACGACTGCACCAGCCGCGGCAGCCAGCCTTCGAGCCCGAGCCCGTTGACGACCACCAGCCTGGCGTCGGCGACCAGCTTGGCGTCGCGCGGCGACGGCGTGTAGACATGGACGTCCCCCGTCGGCCCGACCAGCGTGGTCACCGCGACGCGATCGCCGCCGATATTGCGGACGAAATCGCCGAGAATCGAAAAGCTGGCGACCACGCCGATGCGCTCCTGCGCACGCGCTGGCGACGCCGCGACCAGCAATGAAACTACAATGGCGATGACGATCCGGATCATGACTTCAAGCCTCGAGGTGACGGCCGGGAAATAGCTTACGCACCACGCCGCCGGCGCGGCCGAACAGCAGCGACGCGATATAGAGAATGGCCGCGACCAGAATGATCGCGGGCCCAGAAGGCACGCGGGTCTGGAACGACAGCACCAGCCCGGCATAGCCGGACAGCAGCGCCGCGCCGACCGCCACCAGCATCATGCCGGTGATGTCGCGCGCCCAGAATTTGGCGATGCCGGCCGGCAGGATCATCAGCCCGACCGCAAGCAGCGTGCCGAGCGCATGAAAGCCGTTGACCAGATTGATCACCACCAGCGCCATGAAGATCAGATGCGCCGGCGCGCCGGCGCGGCTGACGGTGCGCAGAAACAGCGGGTCGACGCATTCGATCACCAGCGGCCGCCAGATCACCGCCAGCGCCAACAGCGTCAGCGTGGCGTTGAAAGCGATCACCAGCAGCGTCTGGTCGTCCATCGCCAGGATGTTGCCGAACAGCACGTGCAGCAGGTCGATATTGGTGCCCTTCATTGAAACAATGGTGACGCCGACCGCGAGCGACACCAGATAGAACGCCGCCAGCGAGGCGTCCTCCTTCAGCTCGGTGACGCGCGACACCACGCCGGCCAGGATCGCCACGGTGAAGCCGGCGATCAGCCCGCCGAATGACATTGCGAACAGGTTCAGCCCCGACAGCAGGAAGCCGATCGCGGCGCCGGGCAGGATGGCATGCGCCATCGCGTCGCCCACGAGGCTCATCCGCCGCAGCATCAGGAACACGCCGATCGGCGCGCCGCCGAGCGACAGCGCGACGATGCCGGCGAGCGCCCGCCGCATGAATTCGAACTCGGTGAAGGGCGCGATCAGCGCCTCGTAGAGAAACATCACTATGCCGCCCGCGACGGCGGCGCGTCGGCGACGCAGGCCGGGGCGCTGTCGTCGAACGCCTCGCACATCCGCCGCGCCTCGGCCTGGTTGGCCGCCGTCAGCACCTCGGCGGTCGGCCCCCACGCCACCGCGGTGCGCGCCAGCAGCAACGTCTCCGGGAAACTGGCGCGGACCAGTTCGATGTCGTGCAGCGCGGCGATCACGGTGCGGCCTTCTTCGTGCCAGTGGCCGATCAGCGTCACCAGATCGGCGGTGGTGCGCGCGTCGACGGCGTTGAACGGCTCGTCGAGCACGATGACGCGGGCGTCCTGCAGCAGCACGCGGGCGAACAGCATCCGCTGGGTCTGGCCGCCGGACAGCGTACCGATGGTGCGGTTCTCGAAGCCCGAGAGGCCGACCGCGGCGAGCGCCTGCGCGATCTTCGGCCGCGCGGCCCGGCCGATTCCACCGAACGGGCCGCAGCTGCGCCACAGCCCGGTGGCGACGAAATCGAACACCGAAATCGGAAAGGTCCGGTCGATATCGGCGGTCTGCGGCAGATAGGCGATGTCGCGGATATCGATGCCGCCGCGGTTGATCGCACCCGCCAGCGGCTTGAGAATGCCGACGATGCCCCGGAATAGAGTGGACTTGCCGGCGCCGTTGGGGCCGACCACGGCCATCAGCGCGCCGGTCGCGATCTCGCCGCTGAGGTGATGCACCGCCGGGTGACGGTCGTAGCCGAGTGTCACATTATTAAAGTGCAGTTGGGCCGCCATGGTCACCTCATCGCCAGCAGCACGATCGCCCACAGCACAGCGCTGACCGCCATGGCGGCCGCCAGCCGGGCCGCCAACGTCATGCGCAGGATCGACCAGGGCGGCGGCTGCACCGGATGCGGCGAATCGGCGCCGTGAATGTGCATGTGGACCGGCTTCGGTGCGGCGGAATGATGCGAATCGGGATGAGGGACGACCATCTCAGACCGCGTGAATGGAGGCCTCGGGGGAGGAATTGTTATACTATAACAGAAAAATCCCGGCGTCGATCACTCGAACGTCGGTTTCGATGGCCAATCCGACACATCCAGGGGTATTTGCCTGCCCGGATGAGAGACATCACCTGTCGAGACCCCTGAAAATGCACAAGAATTACGCAGTGTACGGGAACCGGATTAAGGCGATTTTAAGGTTTCTTTTAGGTTCCATTAAGCAAGAAAAATTGTTGAAACTCATACGTTTAGTTCCACATCCAGTGTTGCCGAGAGGTGACAGCTTTTTATGCAGGACCGCGCTAAATCTTGGGGCAGATGGCGACGACAAACGTCCCTCTGTTGAAGACGACTCCTGGAGAACCACAATGAAGAAGATCCTTCTCGCAACCGTTGCTCTGGTTGCCCTCGGCGCGGCTCCGGCCCTCGCCGCCGACCTCGCGGCCCGCCCCTACAACAAGGCCCCGGTCTACGCTCCCCCGGCCCCGATCTACAACTGGACCGGCTTCTACATCGGTGGTCACATCGGCGGCGCCTTCGCCGGCGACAACTCGATCGGCACTGGCGTCACCGCCAGCAACGACGGCAAGTTCCTCGGCGGTGTGCAGGCCGGTTACGACTGGCAGTTCGCTCCGAGCTGGGTGCTCGGCGTTGAAGGTCAGTACTCCTGGCTGAGCGGCAGCAACGACGCCGTGTTCTTCCCGGGCGCCCTCAACGGTGTCGCCGGCACCTACTCCTTCGCCGACAACCAGCGTGGTCTCGCTTCGGTCACCGGCCGTCTCGGCTACACCTGGGGTCCGGCGCTGCTCTACGTCAAGGGTGGTTGGGCCTACGCCGACTACAAGACCAGCCTGACCTTCACTGCCCCCGGCGGCGCCAGCGTTGGCGTCTCGAACACCAGCAGCATGGACGGTTACACCGTCGGCGGCGGTCTCGAGTATCTGTTCGCCCAGAACTGGTCGGGCAAGATCGAATATCAGTACTACGACTTCGGCAACGTCGATCTGGGCGCTGGCTTCACCGCCAAGAACGACCAGCACGTCGTCAAGGCCGGCCTGAACTACCGCTTCAACTGGGGTGGCCCGGTTGTCGCCAAGTACTGATCTGTACTGACAAATTCCCTTCGGGGGCTGAGAAGGGCCGGCTTCATGCCGGCCCTTTTTTGTTGTGGTTCTGCCCGAAGCGCTCCACCTGAACCAGACTCTGAGACCAGCCTCCAAACGGACGGCTGCGAAATTCGTTTACCAAAAGGCCTCCCGTCGCATCCGCGCGACGCAATTGTTCAAAAAGACAGGCCGAAAATCGCACAAATGTTAACCCCCTAGCCCAATAGTGCACACTGTCCGGTCATCATCAGGACAGGGCAGAGGAAGCACTCTGGGGGCGGGAATGTTTGGACGACTGAAAGTCGCGCGGCCGCGCATACGCATGCCGCAATTCGGAATCCGTGGCAGCCTGTTCGCGGCGTTTGCCGTCATTGCCGGCATGGCCATTCTGATCAGTGCCGGGGCGGGCGTCAGCCTGCGCGAACTCGGCACGACGATGACGGGATTGAGCGGTCGCGATATCCCCAAACTCGCCGCCAGCCTGCAATTGGCCACCGAAAGCGAGCGCCTGGCCAGCCTGGCGCCGATGCTTCTGGTCTCGGCCACGCCCGACCAGCTCAGCGAGCGCTCCGCGCGGATGAAGCAGGCGCAGACGCTTGCGACCCAGCAATTGGCCGATATCACCCGGTACGGCGCCGACAAATCCGTGATCGCGGCGATGTCCGAAACGCTGCGGAATATCGAGGACACGATTCGCAGCCTCGGCGCCGCGGCGCAGGAGCGGCTCGATCTCGCCCGCCAGCACGACAAGGTCTATGACGAGCTGCGCAGTTCGCATGAGGCCTTCATCGCGGTTGCGAACCCGGCGATGCTGAACGCTCAAGCGCAGATGAACGCGGTGCTGGCCTCGGCGAACCTCTCGCAGGACGACGCGATCGAGGCAGGACGACGGATCGAACAGCTGGGCAACGTGATCGCGCTCAGCAATCTGGCCGCTTCGAATCTGATGGCGGCGCTGTCCGCGAGCAGTTCGGACGCGCTGGAGCCGGTCGAAACATCGTTCAAGGAAGCGCGCCAGCAGGTCGCCTCCAACCTCGACGGCATGCCCGAGGGCGAAACCACCGCGGCGATCAGGGCGGCGGCGCAGAAGCTGCTTGCGCTCGGCGAAGGCAAGACCGGCATCTTCAAGATGCGCCAGAAGGAACTCGACGCCAGCGACTACAGCGACCTGATCCTGGACGAGACCCGCAAGCTCAATGTCGGACTCGGCATCAGCGTCAAGCAGCTCGTCGACAGCGTCCGCAGTGAGACCGCCGCAGCGGCGACGGAGGCGCAGCAGCAGATTTCGCTCGCAACCCAGGTGATGATCGGCCTCGGCGCGCTGACGCTGGTCGGCTCGGCGCTGTTCGTCTGGCTCTATGTCGGCCGCAGCATCCTGCGCCGGATCGGCGGACTGCAGCGCTCGATGCAGTCGCTGTCCGCCGGCAACCTCGACACCGAGATCGATCGCGGCAGCCGCCGCGACGAGATCGCCGTGATGGCCGAATCGCTCGAAGTGTTCCGCGACAACATGATCCAGACCCGCGCGCTGACCGAGGAGCAGGACAAGGATCGCGCCGCCAAGGCCGATCGGACGAGACGGATCGAGGCCCGGATCGCCGATTTCGAGGCGACGGTGCGCGCCGCGATGGAGAAGCTGCAGGCGTCGACGAATACAATGCAGGAGACGGCGCAGAGCATGGCGACGACGGCCGAGCGTTCGAGCTCGCTGGTCACCGCCGTCGCCTCCGCCGCGGAAGAGACCTCGGTGAACGTGCAGACGGTGGCGTCGGGCACGGATCAGCTCGCATCGTCGATCAACGAGATCAGCCGGCAGGTGACGGCGTCGGCCGAGATCGCCAACAAGGCGGTGCAGGAAGCCGGCGCCACCGATTCCACGATGCAGGGCCTGGCCGACAACGCCGAGCGCATCAGCGCGGTGATCGACCTGATCCAGAGCATCGCCTCGCAGACCAACCTGCTGGCGCTCAACGCCACCATCGAGGCGGCTCGCGCCGGCGACGCAGGCCGCGGCTTCGCCGTGGTCGCCTCCGAGGTCAAGAGCCTCGCCAGCCAGACCGCCAAGGCAACCGAGGACATCCGCGCCCAGATCGTCGCGATGCAGGGCGTCACCAGCTCGGCAGTCGGCGCGATCCGCAACATCAGCCAGACGATCACCTCGATCAACGAAGTGACCACTGCGATCACCGCCGCGGTGGAGGAACAGGGCGCCGCCACCCGGGAGATTGCCCGCAACATTCAGCAGGCCGCCGGCGGCACCACCGAAGTGTCGGGCAATATCGTCGGCGTCAGCGCCGCCTCGACCCAGGCGGGTTCGGCGGCATCCGAGGTGCTGGCGGCGTCCGGCGCGCTGCGCCAGGAGGCCGACCTGCTGCGCAGCGAAATCGACGAGTTCCTGTCGAATATCCGCGCGGCCTGATCTCAATCCGCGATTTCAGCCGGCGGCGTCCGCGCCGCCGGCTTTTTGATGCCCTGCCCTGCGTTTTCTGCAGGGCCCGATGCCTCGCCTGCCCCCCGCGGAGGCGGCTCGCGTGGTTTTTCGGCTGGCGCAGCCGGCCCGGTCCCGCTAAGTCGATGGCGGGAGCCTGCGCAAAATGCATAAGAAAACCGACGCCCTCGACACCCCCCATGACGATCTGCGGTTTCCGCTGGAGAGCCATCCCGGACCGGACCAAGTGGTCGAGATCGCGCCGGGCGTGCTGTGGCTGCGGCTGAAGCTGCCGTTCCGACTCAACCATGTGAACATCTATCTGCTCGCCGACGGCGACGGATGGGCGATGATCGACACCGGCTTCGGCAACGACACCACGATCGCCGCATGGGAAACGCTGTTCGACGGCGCGCTCAAAGGCTTCGCCATCAGCCGCGTGATCGTGACCCACGCCCACCCCGACCATTTCGGCCAGGCCGGCTGGATCGTGCAGCGTTTCCGCTGCCCGTTCTACATGTCGCAGATCGAATATCTGCAAGGCGTCTATCACCAGAACCGCCGCAGCGAAGAGCGTCTCGTCAATTCGCGCGAGTTCTTCCACCGCCACGGCATGGACAACTCCATCACCGCGCAATTGCTCGGCCGCGGTCAGGACTATCTGAAGCGCGCGGTGCCGCTGCCGGCGGCGTATCGCCGGCTGACCAAGGGCGACGACATCCGGATCGGCGCGCGGACGTTTCGCATCATCACCGGCGCCGGTCACTCGCCCGATCAGGTGATGTTGTACTGCGCCGCCGACAAGCTGTTTCTGTCGGCCGATCAGGTGCTGAGCAAGATCTCGCCCAATGTCAGCGTCTGGGCGCACGAGCCGGACGAGGACGCGCTCGGCTCCTATCTGAAATCGCTCGCGGAGCTGACCACGCTGCTGCCCGAGGATGTGCTGGTGCTGCCCGGCCACGGCCTGCCGTTCTACGGCGTCCACACCCGCATCAAGCAGCTCGCCGATCACCACGAGGAGCGCTGCGGCGTGATCGCCGAGGCCTGCCGCGACCGGGCGATGAGTTCCGCCGAGCTCGTGCCGGTGGTGTTCCACAAACACGTGCTGGACGCGCACCAGACCGGTTTCGCCGCCGGCGAACTGATCGCGCATGTGAACTACATGCTGGCGCAGAACCGCCTGACGATCGTCGACGAGGCCGACGGCATCCTGCGCTTCAGGGCCGCCTGATCGCTGCCGTCGGCAAGACGGTCGCCTCGGCCAATGCATTGATCTTTATCAAGCTTTGACCTGCGTAGGGGAGCAGCGAGCTACGCTTGCGACGCAGCCAATAGGACCAATTGCGCCTCGACATCCGGGCTGGAAGGGTTCTAATACCGAGGTCGCCTGTTGCGGCTGTTCGATGTTTTCCGTCCCTTCCAGGTCATCGCAATGCAGTACAGCAAATTCTTCGAGGACGCTCTCACCCGCCTGCACGACGAGCGCCGCTATCGCGTGTTCGCCGATCTCGAGCGGATCGCCGGCAGGTTTCCGCAGGCCGTGTGGCATTCGCCGACAGGTCCTCGCGATGTCGTGATCTGGTGTTCGAACGATTACCTCGGCATGGGTCAGCACCCGAAGGTGATCGGCGCGATGGTCGAGACCACGACCCGGATCGGCACCGGCGCCGGCGGCACCCGCAACATCGCCGGCACGCATCATCCGCTGGTGCAGCTCGAGCGAGAAATCGCCGACCTGCACGGCAAGGAAGCAGCATTGCTGTTCACCTCGGGCTACGTGTCGAACCAGACCGGCCTGTCGACGCTCGGCAAGCTGATTCCGAACTGCCTGATCCTGTCGGACGCGCTCAACCATAATTCGATGATCGAAGGCATCCGGCAGTCCGGCTGCGAGCGCGTGGTCTGGCGCCACAACGACACCGCCCATCTCGAAGAGCTGCTGATCGCCGCCGGCCCCGACCGGCCGAAGCTGATCGCGTTCGAGAGCCTGTATTCGATGGACGGCGACACCGCGCCGCTGGCGAAGATCTGCGATCTCGCCGAGAAGTACAACGCGATGACCTATTGCGACGAGGTCCACGCGGTCGGCATGTACGGGCCGCGCGGCGCCGGCGTCGCCGAGCGCGACGGCGTGATGGCGCGCATCGACATCATCGAAGCGACGCTGGCCAAGGCGTTCGGCTGCCTCGGCGGCTACATCGCCGGCAAGGCCGATGTGATCGACGCGGTGCGCTCCTACGCGCCGGGCTTCATCTTCACCACGTCGCTGCCGCCGCCGATCTGCGCCGCCGCGACCGCCGCGATCCGCCATCTCAAGACATCGTCATGGGAGCGTGAGCGCCACCAGGACCGTGCCGCGCGGGTCAAGGCCGTGCTCAACAATGCCGGCATTCCGGTGATGCCGACCGACACCCACATCGTGCCGGTGTTCGTCGGCGATGCCGAAAAATGCAAGAAGGCGTCCGATCTGCTGCTCGAGCAGCACGGCATCTACATCCAGCCGATCAACTATCCGACCGTCGCCCGCGGCCTCGAGCGGCTGCGGATCACGCCGTCGCCGTATCACGACGACAAGCTGATCGACGCGCTGGCCGAGGCGCTGGTCCAGGTCTGGGGCCAGCTCGACCTGCCGCTCGGCGCCAAGGCGATCGCAGCGGAATAGCCCGCGCGCCGCGGCCGGCTAACGATTTTCGGCGGAGGCGGCCGCGCGGCAGGGAAAATCCCTGTCGCGTGTGGCGGTCTCACCCGCTAAAAATCCGGTCGGCGCATGACGCGCGAGGAGCACCACCGCGATGCTGCACGATTGGGGCGTGATCGCAGCCGCGCTCGCCTATATCGGCCTGCTGTTCGGCGTCGCGAGCTACGGCGACCGGCTGTCGCAGCGTCAGCGCGAGCGGGCCGGCGGGCTGATCTACCCGCTATCCCTGGCGATCTACTGCACCTCCTGGACGTTCTTCGGCTCGGTCGGCTTCGCCAGCCGGACCAGCACAGACTTCCTCGCGATCTATGTCGGCCCGATCCTGCTGATCGCGGTGTTCACGCCGCTGCTGCGCCGCGTCATCCGGCTGGCGAAATCGCAGAACATCACCTCCATCGCCGACTTCATCGCCGCCCGCTACGGCAAGAGCCAGAAGGTCGCCGCCACGGTGGCGATCATCGCCATCATCGGCTCGGTGCCCTATATCGCGCTGCAGCTCAAGGCGGTGGCGTCGTCGCTGCAGACCATCCTCGGCGACGACCACAACATCGCCGAGATCCCGATCGTCGGCGACATGGCGCTGGTCGTGGCGATGCTGATGGCGCTGTTCGCGGTGCTGTTCGGCGCCCGCCAGGCCAGCGCCACCGAGCATCAGCACGGCCTGATGCTGGCGATCGCGACCGAATCGATCGTCAAGCTGGTGGCGTTCCTCGCCGCCGGAATCTTCGTCACGTTCTGGATGTTCAGCCCGTCCGACCTGATCGAGCGCGCCATGAAGATGCCGGAAGCGGTGCGGGCGCTCGAGGCGACACCGTCGCCGACCACCTTCCTGACCATGACGGTGCTGTCGTTCTGCGCCTTCCTGATGCTGCCGCGGCAGTTCTATGTCGGCGTCGTCGAGAACACCAACGACGCCGAGGTCAGCCGCGCCCGCTGGATGTTCCCGCTGTATCTGATCGCGATCAATCTGTTCGTGATCCCGATCGCGCTGGCGGGGCTGGTGAAATTCCCGTTCGGCGCGGTCGACAGCGACATGTTCGTGCTGGCGCTGCCGATCGAGGCCAATGCGCCGCTGCTCAGCTTCATGGTGTTCATCGGCGGCCTGTCGGCGGCGACCGCGATGGTGATCGTCGAATGCGTGGCGCTGGCCGTGATGGTGTCGAACGATCTGGTGATGCCGCTGGTGCTGAAGCGGCACGGCGCGCCGCGCAATGATCAGCGCAGCTTCGGCGGCTTTCTGCTGACGGTGCGGCGGGTCGCGATCTTCGCCATCCTGATCCTGGCCTATCTGTACTACCGCGCGCTCGGCAACACCCAGCTCGCCGCCATCGGCCTGTTGTCGTTCGCCGCGATCGCGCAATTTGCGCCGGCGTTTTTCGGCGGCCTGGCCTGGCGCCGCGCCACCGCGCAGGGCGCGATCGGCGGCATGGTGATCGGCTTCGCGGCCTGGGCCTATACGCTGTTCATCCCGAGCTTCATGGAGAACAGCACCGCCGGACTGATGCTGTTGCAGCACGGCCCGTGGGGGATCGAGTCGTTGCGGCCGCAGGCGCTGTTCGGCGCCGACCTGCCGCCGCTGGTACACGGCGTGGTGTGGAGCCTGTCGCTCAATCTGTTCGCCTACATCGCGCTGTCGCTGCTGAGCCGGCCGTCGTCGATCGAGCGGCTGCAGGCCGAAGTGTTCGTGCCCGACGCGCTGACGCCGATGACGCCGGCGTTCCGGCGCTGGCGCACCACCGTCACCGTGCAGGATATCCTCGGCGCCGTCGGGCAATATCTCGGCCCGGATCGGGCGCGGGAATCGTTTCGGTCGTTCGCGGTCAGCCGCCGGCTGACGCTCGACCCGGCGGCGCCGGCGGATTTCGAGCTGCTGAAACACGCCGAGCACCTGATCGCGTCCTCGATCGGGGCGGCGTCGTCGCGGCTGGTGCTGTCGCTGCTGCTGCGCAAGCGCACGGTGTCGGCGGAAGCCGCGCTGAAGCTGCTCGACGATTCGCACGCCGCGCTGCATTTCAACCGCGAGATCCTGCAGACCGCGCTCAACCACGTCCGCCAGGGCATCGCGGTGTTCAACCCCGAGCTTCAACTGATCTGCTCCAACCGGCAGTTCGGCGAGATCCTCGGACTGCCGCCGCACATCATCCAGATCGGCATCCCGCTGATCGAGATCCTCGAATTCCTGTCGAGCGCCAGCGCCGGCCCGGCTGACGCCGAGGCGCAGACCCAGATGCGGCTCGCCTCCTACACCACCGAGGGCGAGCCGTTTCTGGAACGGCTGCACGACCGCCATCTGGTGATTGAGGTGCGCGCCAACCGGATGCCCGACGGCGGGCTGGTGATCACCTTCTCGGACGTCACCCCGAGCTTCGAGGCGGCCGAGGCGCTGGAGCGCGCCAACGCCACGCTGGAGCGGCGGGTGCGCGAACGCACCGAGGAACTGACGCGGCTGAATTCGCAGCTCGCTTTGGCCAAGAGCACCGCCGAGGAAGCCAACATCTCCAAGACCCGCTTCCTCGCGGCGGCGAGCCACGACATTCTGCAGCCGCTCAACGCGGCGCGGCTCTACGCCACCAGCCTGGTCGAACGCCAGAACGGCGGCGAGGATTCGCGGCTGGTGGAGAACATCGACGAATCGCTCGAGGCGATCGAGGAGATCATCGGCGCGCTGCTCGATATCTCACGGCTCGACGCCGGCGCGATGACGCCGTCGCTGTCCAGTTTCGTGATCGGCGACCTGATGCGGTCGCTGGAGATCGAATTCTCGCCGACCGCGCGCGCCAAGGGGCTGCGCCTCACCTTCGTGCCGTGCTCGCTGCCGGTGCAGTCGGACCGGCTGATGCTGCGCCGGCTGATGCAGAACCTGATCTCCAACGCGATCAAATACACCCCGCAGGGCCGTGTGCTGGTCGGCTGCCGCCGCCACGGCGCGTCGCTGAGAATCGGCATCTACGACACCGGCGTCGGCGTGCCGATCCTGAAGCGCGGCGAAATCTTCAAGGAATTCCACCGGCTCGAGCAGGGCGCGCGGATCGCCCGCGGCCTCGGCCTCGGGCTGTCGATCGTGGAGCGGCTGGCGCGGGTGCTGAACCATGGCATCGCGCTGGATTCCAATCGCAGCGGCGGCTCGTGCTTTGCCGTCACCGTGCCGGTCGCCGCCGTCGTCAACCACACCACCGCGGTGACCAGCGCGACGCCGCTGTCGCGCGCCTCGATGAGCGGCAGCCTGGTGGTGTGCATCGAGAACGATCCGGCGATCCTCGACGGCATGAAGACACTGCTGACGACCTGGGACGCCAGCGTGATCGCGGTGCCCGATCCGGACGCGGCGATCAAGGCCATCGAGGCCGCCGGCCGCCGCATCACCGGGCTGCTGGTCGATTATCACCTCGATCGCGGCAACGGCATCGCGGCGATCCGCGACATCCGCCAGCGTTTCGGCGTCACCATCCCGGCGATCCTGATCACCGCCGACCGCAGCCCCGGCGTCCGCGCCGCGGCGCGGCAGGAGGAGATCGCGGTGCTGAACAAGCCGGTGAAAGCCGCCTCACTGCGCGCGCTGCTCAGCCAATGGCACGCGCAGCAATCGATCGCGGCGGCGGAGTAGCGAACCGCAACCACGCCGGACGCCCCTCCTCCTCGAGGAGCCCGGCGGGAATGGGGCCATCAAGATCGGGCATTTTCGTTTCAACGCGTCGTGCCCGGCCTTGTGCCGGGCATCCACGTCTTGCAGCGGAAGCCGCAAGAAAGGCGTGGATGGCCGGGACGAGCCCGGCCATGACGAATATTCGGTATTCGGGAAGTGAACGGATTCGGCGGCTACGCCACCGGCTCGTCGTGGCGCCACTGGTTGCCGGAGATCTTCGCCGCGGCGATCACCGCCTGGGTGCGGCTTTCGACGCCGAGCTTCTGCAGGATCGCCGAGACGTGCGCCTTGATGGTGGCTTCCGAGACGCCGAGCTCGTAGGCGATCTGCTTGTTGAGCAGCCCTTCGGACAGCATCATCAGCACCCGCACCTGCTGCGGCGTCAGCGTCACCAGCCGGTCGCGCAGCTTGCTGGTCTCGGGATCGGCGGCGGCCGACAAATCGACATCCGGCGGCACCCAGACGTCGCCGTCCAGCACCTGCAGGATCGCTTCGCCGAGCTTCTCGACCCCGAACCGCTTCGGCACGAAGCCGGACGCACCGAAATCCAGCGAGCGGCGGATCGTCTCGACATCGTCGCTGGCCGAGACCACGACGACCGGAATCGCCGGGTACTGCGCGCGCAGATAGATCAGACCGGAAAATCCGCTGATGCCCGGCATCTTCAGGTCGAGCAGAACGAGATCGACATCGCCGTCCCGCTCGAGCAGCGCGGTCAGGTCCTCGAACGAACCGACTTCGCCGATCTTCGCACCGGGAACGACGCTGGAGACCGCCAGCCGCAGGGCGTCGCGGAACAGCGGATGGTCATCGGCAATGATCAAATGCGTACTGGCGGGCGTGCTCATGGATGTCCCTTGTGCGCAAGCTGGAACCGAACGGTCGCATTCAGGCCCGCGGTTGGCAGGTCGGATTGAAGTGTCGCCCTAAGGTCGACGGCTGGCAAGGCGTGTTCGGCTGCCTTGGCGTACCACCTTGCGCCTTCCGAACATGAAAAACATTGAGCAAGCGCAAGAACGCAACAGGAACGCAGGCCGAAAGTCGTAATGCCGCACACCCGCGGCGATGTTACCTTTCATGCAACTCACCGCGCCCGACTTTAATTCCGTGACGCGGCAAAAAATTCCATCGGCTTTTCAAGGGGAGGTAATCGCTTATGTCCAGTTATGCCGCAACGCAGCGGCGGTCCGGCGGGATGACCAAGGACGAACGTTTCGTCATTGTCGCATCGTCGCTCGGTACCGTTTTCGAATGGTACGACTTTTATCTGTACGGGTCGCTCGCCGCGATCATCGGCGCGCAGTTCTTCAGCGCCTATCCGCCGGCGACGCGCGACATTTTCGCCCTTCTGGCGTTCGCCGCCGGCTTCCTGGTGCGCCCGTTCGGCGCCATCGTGTTCGGCCGCATCGGCGACATCGTCGGCCGCAAATACACCTTCCTCGTCACCATTCTGATCATGGGCCTGTCGACCTTCATCGTCGGCCTGCTGCCCAATGCGGCGACGATCGGCATCGCGGCGCCGATCATCCTGATCTGTCTGCGCCTGCTGCAGGGCCTCGCGCTCGGCGGCGAGTACGGCGGCGCGGCGACCTATGTGGCCGAACACGCGCCACCCGGCAAACGCGGCTACTACACGTCGTTCATTCAGACCACCGCCACGCTCGGACTATTCCTGTCGCTGATCGTGATCCTGGTCACCCGCACGGTGCTGGGCGAACCAGCCTTCGCGGATTGGGGCTGGCGGATTCCGTTCCTGGTATCGGTCGTGCTGCTCGGCGTCTCGGTCTGGATCCGGCTGCGGCTGAACGAATCGCCCGTGTTCCAGAAAATGAAGGAGGAGGGCAAGAGCTCGAAAGCGCCCCTGACCGAAGCCTTCGCCAACTGGGGCAACGCCAAGATCGTGCTGATCGCGCTGTTCGGCGGCGTGATGGGTCAGGGCGTGGTCTGGTACACCGGCCAGTTCTACGCGCTGTTCTTCCTGCAATCGATCCTCAAGGTCGACGGCTACACGTCGAACCTGCTGATCGCCTGGTCGCTGCTGCTCGGCACGTTCTTCTTCATCTTCTTCGGCTGGCTGTCCGACAAGATCGGCCGCAAGCCGATCATCCTCACCGGCTGCGCGATCGCGGCGCTGTCGTTCTTCCCGATCTTCAAGGCGATCACCTCCAACGCCAACCCGGCGCTGGAGCGGGCCATCGAGACCATCAAGGTCGAGGTGGTGTCGGATCCCGCGCTGTGCGGCGACCTGTTCAACCCGGTCGGCACCCGCGTGTTCACGCAGCCTTGCGACACCGCGCGCGCCTTCCTGTCGCAGTCGTCGGTGAAGTACTCCACCGCGAAGGGCCCGGCGGGCTCGGGCGTCAAGGTGATGGTGAACGACACCGAGGTGCCCTACACCGACGCCAAGACCTCCAACCCGGCGGTGCTGGCGGCGATCCAGGCGGCGGGCTATCCGAAGGCCGGCGACGCCGAGATCGTGAAGATGGCGCATCCGTTCGACGTCTTCAGGCCGGCGCCGGCGGCGGTGATCGGACTGCTGTTCGTGCTGGTGCTGTTCGTCACCATGGTCTACGGGCCGATCGCCGCGATGCTGGTCGAACTGTTCCCGACCCGCATCCGCTACACCTCGATGTCGCTGCCCTACCACATCGGCAACGGCTGGTTCGGCGGCCTGCTGCCGGCGACCGCCTTCGCGATCGTGGCGTCGACCGGCGATATCTACGCCGGCCTCTGGTATCCGATCATCTTCGCGTCGATCACCGTGGTGATCGGCCTGATCTTCCTGCCCGAGACCAAGAACGTCGATATCAGCAGAAACTGATCGTCATCGGTCCGGCGCCTCGCGCCGGACCATCCGACAAAGCATTTCGGCCGCGGAGCAATCCGCGGCCGTTTTGTTTGAAGCAAGCGTCGCGCCCGCGTCGCCCTCACCCCAACCCTCTCTCGCAAGCGGGAGAGGGAGTGCTCAGCGGTTGATTGATCATCTTCACAAGCAAAGCGTCATCCTGAGGTGCACCTCCTGACGCGCATCAGCGCGACAGGAGGTGCCTCGAAGGATGGGCCACAGTGTCGTTGCTCATCCTTCGAGGCTCGCCGCTGCGCGGCGAGCACCTCAGGATGACGCTGCGACTCGAATGCGCATGGGATCAGCCCGTCGAACCCAGGAACTGCAGCACCACGTCGCGGCGATGCGGCCTGCGGCGGTGTTCGATCAGATAGATGCCCTGCCAGGTGCCGAGCGCGAGCCGGCCCTGCAGCACCGGGATCTGCAGCGAGGTCGCGGTCAGCATCGACTTGACATGCGCCGGCATGTCGTCGGGCCCCTCGGTGTCGTGCGCCCAGCCGGCATTCTCCGGCGCGAGCCGGTTCAGCACCGTGGTGAGATCGATCAGCACCGTGGGGTCGGCGTTCTCCTGGATCGTCAGCGACGCCGAGGTGTGGCGCACGAACAGCGTCAACGCGCCGTCCTGCGCGTTCGCCTCCGCCACGAACTTCGCCGCCTCGCCGGTGATATCGACGAAGCCCGCGCCGCCGGTCTGCACGGTGAGCAGCGACGAGGCGACCTGGGTGATCGCGGCCGCCGCGATCGGGGCGCGGCTCAGCGTGCGGGATGAATTCATGCGATCCTCGTTGAGAACAGACCGCTCACGTCTTGCCGTCGCCGATGGTTTCCCGCTGGATCCGGTTGGCCATCTCGATCAGCCGCCGCCAGGCGCGCTCGATGAATCCCATCACCCGGTCGACGTCCTGATCGCTCGGCAGCGGGATCTCCAGCCGTCGCTGGCCGTCCTTGGTGGTGACTTCCGGCGTCGCCATCTTGTCGCTCTTCGGCATCGACTCGTCGATCTTGCCGGAGACGGTCGGCCCGCGCTGCGCGAGCTGCGCCTTGAGGCTGTCGTTCTCGACCCTGAGCGCGTCGACCTCTTTTTTCAGGCGATCGTTGTCGCCCTGCAGCCGGCCGATCTCGGCATCGAACGCCGAACGCTCGTCGGCGATCGCATAGCAGGCCCAGCCATTGCCCTTGTCGCTGCAGGTCGAGGCCTTGCCGGTGCGGGTATCGAGCCGCACCACGCCGTCGGCGCTCGGGGTGAAGGTGTAGCGGCCGTTCTCGCTGTCCGGCAGCGACTGGGCGACGGCGCCGCCGCCGCACAGGGCGAACACCACCGACAGCGCAGCGGACCGCATCCGGCGCGGCGCCGGGCGGATGGAGATGGCTTCGGTCGTGGCAAGAGTCGTGAGTAGGGTCATCGGAGCGCTCCGCCTGACAGAGAAAGACCCCGATCCATATGGGGTGTCAGGCCGGCGGACGATACGGGCCGCGGCCCGATTTCAACGCGTCGGCCAGCAGTTCGATCCGGTCCTGGCCCCAGAACACCTCGCCATCCAGCACATAGGCCGGCGAACCGAACACGTCCGCGGCCATCGCGTCCTGGCGGTTCTGCTCATAGGCGGCGCGGATCTGATCCGACGCGGCCTGCGCCACCAGCTTTTCGCCCGGCAGGCCGGCCTCATTGGCGAGCCGCGTCAGGACAGCAACATCCGTGAGATCGAGCTCCTGCTCCCACACCGCCGGATAGGCCTTTTGCAGATAGGGTTCCGGATCGAGCCCGGCCGCCAGCGCGGCGAGCACCACGCCGTCGGCGAGACGGGCGTCGAACGGCCAGTGCTTCGGCCACAATTTGAAATCGAGCCCGCGCTTGTCGCGCCAGCGCTGCAGTTCGACCAGCCGATAGCGCTGCCGCGCCGGGTGCCGCTTGGCCAGCGGCA
Source organism: Rhodopseudomonas sp. NSM (assembly GCF_052445935.1). Classification (NCBI taxonomy): domain Bacteria; kingdom Pseudomonadati; phylum Pseudomonadota; class Alphaproteobacteria; order Hyphomicrobiales; family Nitrobacteraceae; genus Rhodopseudomonas; species Rhodopseudomonas sp. NSM. The sequence continues at coordinate 52,235 of NZ_JBQTCH010000014.1, forward strand.
GGCCGCCGGTTTCCGAGAACAGCCCGGCCAGCAGAACCGGCTTGTAGTTGACCGCGAGGTCGTGCGCTTCGACGAGCTGTCGGAACGCCTTGTGACCGATATAGGCCCAAGGCGACTGGAACGAGAAATAGTAGTCGATCGGACGTGGCATGCGGTCTCCGGCTGATGGAATATCGGAACGCTCGATGCGAACGAGTCGCTGAAATCGGACGCATCCGATCAGAGCCTATCAGCCGGTGCAAGCCGAACGTCGGCGCGCGATGCTGCTATCGCACTGCGGACAAGTTACCGCAGCGAGTCGCAATTCCTCAATAAAACCAGCCAAAACAAGGCCCTGAAGGGCTGCGAGCGAATCTTGACTTGCCTCTATGCCGTCAGTATGGTCCGCGCGGCTTTTGAGGGTCACGGGGCGTTATTTTCATCATCTGCGGCACCGTTTCGGGTCTCCACGATATGGCGGACGACACGCACGAGGGCGGCAAACAGGCTGATGGAAGTCGCGGCAATACGCCCGATGAAGCTGCGCTTTCCGCAAGGCTCGGAAGTCTGGATCGCCGGTTGTCCAAAATTGGGGGCGGCCGAAACATCGGGACTGACGGGTCCGGAGACCAGCAGGACGAGGCCCAGGCCAAGGCATCCGCCATGGCTGTGGGGCTTCGCATGTCCTCGGAGCTGGTGGCCGGTGTCCTTGGCGGAGCGGCGCTCGGCTGGGGTCTCGATCGTTTGCTGTCGATTTCTCCCTGGGGCCTGATCGTGTTTGCGCTGCTGGGCTTTACCGCCGGCGTGATCAATGTGATGAGGGCCGCGGGTGTGATGGCGAAACAATCCGAGCGGCTCTGACGGGTTCCGAAGTGCAATCGACCATCGACACAAGCGCAAGCTCGCGAAACCGGTAGACTGAGAAACAATGGCCGCCGATCCAATTCATCAGTTCCAGATCACCAAGCTGTTTTCCCTTGGTCACATTGGCGGACAGGAAATCGCCTTCACCAATTCGTCGGCCTACATGTTCGCCTCGGTGGCGATCATCGCGGTGCTGATGCTGGCGCCGGGCCGCCAGCTGGTGCCGGGCCGGTTCCAGTCGATCGCCGAGCTGTCCTACGAATTCGTCGCGAACATGATCCGATCGACCGCCGGCAAGGAAGGGCTGAAGTTCTTCCCGCTGGTGTTCTCGCTGTTCATGTTCATCGCGGTCTCCAATCTGGTCGGCATCATCCCCTACACCTTCACGGTGTCGAGCCACCTGATCGTCACGGTCACGCTGGCGATGCTGGTGTTCCTCACCGTGCTGATCTACGGCCTGGCCAAGAACGGTCTGAAGTTCTTCAAGCTGTTCGTGCCGTCCGGCGTGCCGATCTACATCCTGCCGCTGGTCGTGTTCATCGAGGTGATCTCGTTCTTCCTCAAGCCGGTGTCGCATTCGGTGCGTCTGTTCGCCAACATGCTGGCGGGCCACATCGCGCTGAAAGTGTTTGCGAGCTTCATCGCGATGCTGGGCGCGCTCGGCGTCGTCGGCTGGTTCGGCGCGGTGCTGCCGCTCGGCCTGACCGTCGCCCTGACCGCACTCGAACTGCTGGTCGCGTTCCTGCAGGCCTATGTGTTCGCCATCCTGACTTGCATCTATCTCAACGATGCGATTCACCCGGGCCACTGAGGCCCGGTCACCGACCACTCTTCAACCAAACCCCAACAGGAGTTCGTTACATGGATCCGATTGCCGCGAAGTACATTGGCGCTGGTATTGCCTGCATTGGCATGGGCGGCGCGGGCGCCGGCGTGGGCATCATCTTCGGCAACTATCTTGCCGCCGCGGTGCGCAATCCTTCGGCTGCTCAGGGCCAGTTCGGCAACCTGATTTTCGGCTTCGCGGTGACGGAAGCGCTCGGCATCTTCTCGCTGCTGATCGCGCTGCTGCTGCTGTTCGCCCTCTAAGGTCCAATCCGGTCGCGACGCTGTGGTCGTGACCGGCCGAACAGGAGAAGCCCGTGGCTGTAGGTCAAGGCGATGCGAAGGGCGCAACCGCCCACACGGCGGCCGACGGGGGCCACAAGGCCCCTTTTCCGCCGTTCCAGAAGGAAACCTTTGCCTCGCAATTGGTGTCGCTGACGATCGCCTTCGTCGCGCTCTATCTGATCGTTTCCAAGTTCGCACTGCCGCGCGTCGGCGGCGTGCTCGAGGAGCGCCAGAAGACGATCGACGGCGATCTGGCGGCGGCCCAGAAGCTGAAGGGCGAATCGGACGACGCGCTGAAGGCCTATGAGGCCGAGCTCGCTGCGGCCCGCACCCGGGCCCAGGCGATCGGCGCCGAGACCCGCGAGAAGCTGAATGCGGCGGCGGAAGCCGAGCGCAAGACGCTGGAAGAGCGGCTGTCGGCGAAGCTCGCCGACGCCGAAAAAACCATCGCAGCGACCCGCACCGCCGCCATGGGCAATGTTCGCGGCATCGCCTCCGAGGCGGCCGCTGCGATCGTTCAGCAGTTGGCCGGCGTGCAGCCGGACAGCAAGGCGCTGGAAAGCGCGGTCAACGCTTCGATAAAGGGCTGAGGCCGATGGAAATCTTCGCTGAGGCAGAAACCTGGGTCGCGATCGCGTTCGTGATCCTGATGGGCATCTTCGCCTATCTCGGTGTCCACCGCACCGTGCTGAAGGCCCTCGACAATCGTCGCGACCGGATCAAGGCCGAGCTCGACGAGGCCCGCAAGCTCAAGGACGAGGCCGCCAAGCTGCTCGCCGACTATCGCGCGCGGCGCGCGCAGGCGGAACGCGAGGCCGAGGCGATCGTCGCCAGCGCCAAGGCCGACGCCGAACGGATCGCGGCGGAATCCAAGGCCAAGCTGGAAGACTTCGTCGTCCGCCGCACCAAGACCGCGGAGAACAAGATCGCGCTGGCGGAGGCCCAGGCCGTCGCCGACGTGCGGGCCGCAGCGGCCGAGGCCGCCGTGTCCGCCGCCGCGACGATCCTGTCGCAGTCGGTCAAGGGCCAGGTCGCCGACGACCTGCTCGGCAAGGGCATCCAGGAAGTCCGCAGCAAGCTCAACTGAGCGCGCTTCTCACTCCAAATTCAAAAGCCGGCGCGAGCAATCGTGCCGGCTTTTTTTTGTTGCTCTTCTGGAGTGTCCATGTTCGCGCGAGGCGCCCCAACCGGCACGGCGCAACCTCTCCCGCTTGCGGGGGAGGTCGGATCGCGCAGCGATCCGGGTGGGGGAAGCTGACTCTCCGCGCACGCGGACTCAATGCCGGCGTGGGGGGCCGCCCCCCCCCCCCCCCCCCCCGGGGGGGGGGG
>NZ_JBQTCH010000015.1:0-10777 GCF_052445935.1 Rhodopseudomonas sp. NSM
ATCAGGGATCGGCGCAGGACACGGTCGCATCACGGCTTGCGTGAGCACTCGGTTCGAACGCCCCTTGGTTAACGATATGTTAACGCAACGCATCTAAGAGGCGAAATCTGACAAGCCGGTGACTTGCTCTTAACATGACGGTGAAACGCCGCTGGTGATGGAGCTTCCGGCCAAGCGCAGCAATCAACTCCAGGCGAACGAGGTCGCCGCCTGGACGCCTGCGTCGATCGCAATGTTATCCCCGATTAACATACAATACAGATGCAGCGCTCTCGCCGACAGGGCGCACACGCGGGGCGGCATTCGCATGATGGCTCGACATCGGCGGCTTCCGCGCAATCGCGTCGTTTGGTCGCAGGTCGACACGAAATGGACTGCCGCGGGAGTCGCGTTTCCTGCATCACGTCATGTGAACAGTATCACGCAGATAACATAACGACGCGTGCGGCCATGATCGTGCCTGCCGCCGCTCTTGGAATTGACACCTCGAGAGTCCGACCTCGTCCGAGCAGGCTGCGGCCGAGACGCGCTATCCCGAACGGAACAATCCGGCCGCGAGAAACGCGCGCTGAGTGCGCAACCGTCACTCCCGCCTTATGCCGTTTTCCGAGAGAAGATCTGCCTCCGGATCCTCTGCTGGACGGGAGGCGGCTGATAACGCTGGAGCGGGCGAAGGGAATCGAACCCTCGTATGCAGCTTGGGAAGCTGCCGTTCTACCATTGAACTACGCCCGCGCGCCGGGCCGCGACGCGCGCGGCCGACCGCCTTGGTCTAGCCGAGACCGCGCGTTCCGCCAAGGGGGCGACACAAGGGGCGGCACAAGGGGCGACACAGGCCGGCAGCGCGGCGAATTGCCGATGCGGCGACGCCGCGAAGGCGCGCCGCGCCCGCCGGTGCGAGGTGCAGTGCAACAAGCTCCGCCCCGCGCCGTCGTTAACAATCCCTTAAGATTCGTGATGCGCGGTTCCGGAGTGCTGGTATAGTCGAACCCATGGTGGGGGTTGCGTACACGATCTTCGATACGATGATGGGCCGGTGCGGCATCGCATGGGGGCTCGATGGCGTCCTCGCGGTGCAGCTCGCCGAGAGCCGCGAGATCGACACCCGCCGCCGGCTGCTGAAGCAATGCCCCGACGCCCGCGAGGCCCGGCCGACGGTCAGAATCGACAGCGCGATCGAGGGCATCGCGGCGACGCTGCGCGGCGCGCATTGGGACTTTTCCGACGTCCGGCTCGACCTCGGCGGCCTGGCGGCCTTCGACTGCCGGGTCTACGACGTGCTGCGCGACATTCCGCGCGGCGAGACCGCGACCTATGCGGAGATCGCCAGGCGGGCCGGCTCGCCCGGCGCGCTGCATGCGGTCGGCCATGCGATCCGCAACAATCCGTTCGCCGTGATCGTGCCGTGCCATCGCGCGGTGACGGTCGCCGGCGACACCAGCGGCAGCTGCGCCAATGGCGGCGCCATCACCCGGCGGCGGCTGCTTTCGGTCGAGGGCGCGCTGGCGACCGGCGGCCCGTCGTTGTTCGACGTGCTGCTCACCGCCGCGCCGCGCCAGGCGGATCGTTAGGCGGCTTACGGACCGACGAGCGTCCGCGGATCGGGCACCGCCACCGCCTTCGGCGCCCAGCGCGTCAGCAGCACGGCGAGCGCCGTGGCGAGGCCGAGCACCACCATCGAGGCAGCGGCGAGCGCGAAGAAATTGCCGGCGCTGCCGTTGTTCGCGGTGAGCAGCCAGCCGCCGATGCCGACGAAGAGCAGCCGCCCGGTCTGCGCCAGCACCGGGCCGAGCACCCGCGCCGCGCCCTGCGCCGAGAAATACAGCGAGATCGACAGGCCGATGAACGCGTACATCGGCGCCGCCGCCTGCAGATAGCGCTCGCCGGCGAGCTTGACGCCCGGATCGCTGGTGAACAGATCGACCCACAGATGCGGGAAGAAGGCGATCGCGCTGCCGACCACGCCGACGCAGAGAAACGACAGCAGCGCCGCCGTCCAGGCGATCTGCCGGGCGCGCGCGACCCGGCCGGCGCCGATCGCCATGCCGATCATCGGCACCGAGGCGATGCCGACCGCGAAGGCGATCGAGGTCAGCATGAATTCCAGCCGCGCGCCGATGCCGTAGCCGGCGAGAATCTCGGTGCCGAACCGCGCCAGCATGTGGGTGAAGATGGTGATCGTCAGCACCGACTGCAGCGGCGTGAAGCAGGCCACCGCGCCGACCTTGAGGATGTCGAAAAACATCGCGCGCTGGATCCGCAGTCCCTTGAACTTCGGCGTCACCCCGGCGCGGCCGGAGAAGATGTACCAGGCCATCACCCCGGCGCCGACCGAGAACGCCGTCAGCGTGCCGGCGGCGACGCCCGGCATGCCGAAGCTCGGGACCGGGCCGAAGCCGAGGCCGAGCACGCCGCCGAGCACGATCTGCAGCCCCGCCGCATTCAGGATCATCAGCGACGGCAGCTTCATGTTGCCGGTGCCGCGCAGGATCGCCGCGAAGGTGTTCATCAGCCACGGCACCACCGCGCCGGCGAAGAAGATGTGGGCGTAGCTCACCGCCTGCGCCAGCACCTCGCCGCGGCCGCCGAGCAGTTCCAGCGCGCGGGCGCCGAACACCAGCATCCCGACCGTGAACACCAGGCCGAAGCACAGCCCGATCAGCAGCGCATGCATCGCCAGCGTCGCGGCGCGGTCGCTGTCGCCGGAGCCGAGTGCGCGCGCGACCGCCGAGGCGACGCCGCCGCCCATCGCGCCGCCGGACATCGTCATGGTCAGGATCACGAACGGAAATACCAGCGCCATCGCCGCCAGCGCCTCGGTGCCGAGCCGGCCGATATAGGAGGTCTCGGCGACCACCACGCAGGTGCCGGCGGTCAGCGCCACCACATTCGGCCACGACAGCCGCAGCAGGGTCGGCAGGATGGCGCCGTCGAGCAGCGGATTGGGCGGCGGCAGCGGCGGCTCGGCCTCGCGCGGCGGCGGCTCGCGCTGCACCGGCGGCAATTCGGCGACGGCGATGTCCGACATGGTTCCCCCCGGGCCCGATCTGACTGCCGTGCCTGAAACCGTTCCTATCATCGATCCGCGGCAAAGCGATGCCCGCGCAACGCATGGGTGCTTGCCCGGCAGATCAAGGCCGGCCGGGCGCGGTGCCCGCCGCTGCGACATCTCGGCAGGCCGTATCAGATGATTTTCCGGGCGTTCCGCCGAACGCAACCGCCTCTGGTTCATTGGCTCGGCATCGGTTTCTGCAAGCGGAGAGCCATGACCATGCCCCGACCTTTCACAACCAGTCGCCTCGCAATCTGCGTCGCAATGGCCTTGCCGCTGGCGGCCTGCGGCGACCAGTCCAGCCTGACCCAGGGCGAGGATTACGGCCCGACGCCGAAACTGGCGGAGCCGAGCAACAACCTGCTGCCGACGGTCAACATCGCGCCGGCGGTCGGCTGGGCGCAGGGCGCCAAACCGAAGCCCGCCGAAGGCATGGCGGTAACCGCCTTCGCGACCGGGCTGGACCATCCCCGCACGCTGCATGTGCTGCCCAATGGCGACGTGCTGGTGGCCGAGACCAACGCGCCGGAGCGGCCCGAGCAGGGCAAGGGGCTGAAGCGGATGGTGGCCGAATTCGTGATGGGTCAGGCCGGCGCCAAGACGCCGAGCGCCAACCGCATCACGCTGCTCCGCGACGCCGACGGTGACGGCGTGGCGGAAGTCCGCTCCACCTTTCTCGACGGGCTGAATTCGCCGTTCGGCATGGCGCTGGTCGGCAACGACCTGTACGTCGCCAACACCGATGCGATCATGCGCTTCCCCTATAATCCGGGCGACACACGGATCACCGTCAAGGGCGAGAAGCTCGCCGATCTGCCGGCGGGACCGCGCAACCACCACTGGACCAAGGATCTGATCGCCAGCCGCGACGGCAGCAAGCTGTACGCGACCTCCGGCTCGAACAGCAACGCCGCCGAGCACGGCATGGACGAGGAGATCAACCGCGCCGCGGTGCTCGAGATCGACCGCGCGACCGGCGCGACGCGGCTGTTCGCCTCCGGCCTGCGCAACCCGAACGGCCCGGCCTGGGAGCCGGAGACCGGCGCGCTGTGGGTGGTCGTCAACGAGCGCGACGAAATCGGCAGCGACCTGGTGCCGGACTACATGACCTCGGTGCAGGACGGCGGCTTCTACGGCTGGCCCTACAGCTGGTTCGGCCAGCACGTCGACACCCGCGTCGAGCCGCCGCGGCCGGACCTGGTGGCGAAGGCGATCGTGCCGGACTACGCGCTCGGCAACCACACCGCCTCGCTCGGCCTCGCCTTCAACACCGGCGATCTGTTTCCGGGCGACATGAAGGGCGGCGCCTTCGTCGGCCAGCACGGCTCGTGGAACCGCAAGCCGCATTCCGGCTACAAGGTGATCTACGTGCCGTTCCAGGGCGGCAAGCCGTCGGGCCCGCCGCGCGATATCCTCACCGGCTTCCTCAACGACAAGGACGAGGCGCAGGGCCGCCCGGTCGGCGTCGCGATCGATGGGCGCGGCGCACTGCTGGTCGCCGACGACGTCGGCAAATCGGTCTGGAGGGTGACCCCGGCGGGGAAGGAACAGGCGTCGCGATAACCCGCATCGACGCCCTTCGCTGCTCGCTCCCCGATGCAACACTCTCAACGCGTCATGCCCGGCCTCGTGCCGGGCATCCACGTGTTAGGGTGCGAGCGGAAGACGTGGATGGCCGGGACGAGCCCGGCCATGACGGAGTGGTCCAATCGCTATTGCTGCATACTTCTTGCTATCCATTCCGTCGATTGATTTTCGCGAACAAGTACCAGTCGCATCTCGCCCGCTGACTTGGCCACTCCGAAATACCAAGACGACAATTCGGCGGCTTGTACTTCGCAGCCCATTAACCTGTCGCCGCTACAACAACCGCTTCGAACGGCCGATGGCATCAATGCGATTGCGCGCAGGATGACATGACGCGACGCCGTCGCGTCGCTCTGGATGGCCGCACAAGAGGGCCTGTCCCATGACTCATCACGTTCCGTCACCTGCGCCGTCGAGCGGGCTGCTGTCCACCCGGCGGGCGTTTCTGCAATCATCCGCGGCCTTCATCGGCGCGCTGTCACTCGGCCCGACGCTCGGCGCGCCGGCATGGGGCCGCGAACTGCCGCGCTACCCGATCGCGACGCCGGCCGAGACGACCGTGAAGCAGATGCTGGCCTTCCCGGCGACGATCACCCCCGGCCTGGCGAAGACCGAGCTGCGCCAGGTGGCGCGCTACCAGGACTTCGGCTATGGCGAATGGACGCTGGGCTCCGGCCTGCCGATCGTGCAGCGCACCGACCTGATGCGAGCCGGCTACGAAAAGCCGGCGGGCGGCGAGAGCAAGCGTCTGATCCGGTTCTTCGCGTTCACCGACGTCCACATCACCGACAAGGAAGCGCCCAACCAGCTGATCGGATTCCAGCAGACCGAACCGGCCGCGGTGAACAACACCTCGATCTATTCGCCGGTGATGCCGTATACGACGCAGGTGCTGGACGCGGCGGTGCAGACCGTCAACGACCTGCACAGCCGCGACCCGTTCGATTTCGGCATCGCGCTCGGCGACGCCTGCAACAGCACGTCCTACAATGAAGTGCGCTGGTACATCGACGTGCTCGACGGCCAGCCGATCACGCCGAGCTCGGGCGACCATCGCGGCCGCGACAGCGTCGACTTCCAGATGCCGTTTCAGGCCGCCGGGCTCGCCCGCGATATTCCCTGGTACCAGGTCCTCGGCAACCACGATCATTTCATGATCGGATCGTTTCCGGTCGACGCCGATCCGGCGATCGGGCTGCGGCAGTCCTACACGGCCGACAGGATCTGGGCGGTCGGCGATGTGCTGAAACCGAATCGCGAAGGCTTCCCGGCGCTGTTCGACTATCGCGGCCTGAAGGCCACGCCGGCGTACTATCCAGGGGTGATCGACGGCGCGAGCCCGTATGGCGCAATCATTCACGCCGGCCGCGCCGACGATCCGGCGTTCGCCGGCAAGCCGCCGCAGATCGCACCCGATCCAGGCCGCCGTCCGCTGGCGCGCGCCGAATGGCTCGCCGAATTCCGCAACACCACGACCCGTCCGAAGGGGCACGGCTTCGACCTGATCGACGGCGCCGGCGACGGCTTCGCCTGCTACAGCTTCGTGCCGAAATCCGATCTGCCGCTGAAGGTGATCGTGCTCGACGTCACCCAGTCCGAACAGGACGGCTCGCGCGACATCCACGGCCACGGCTTTCTCGATGCCAGGCGCTGGGACTGGCTGAAGGCCGAACTGGCGCGCGGCCAGGCCGACGATCAGCTGATGATCATCGCCAACCATATTCCGATCGGCGTGTCGCCGATCGGCTCGGAAATGGAATGGTGGCTGGGCGACGCCAACGCGGCGCCCGACTTCGCCAATGCGGTCGACCTCGCCGGCCTGGTGACGACGCTGCAGGCTGCACCGAACCTGCTGATGTGGATCGCCGGGCATCGCCATGTGAATGTGGTGAAGGCGTTTCCGTCCGCCGATCCGAATCGGCCGGAGCAGGGCTTCTGGCAGGTCGAGACCTGCTCACTGCGCGACTTTCCGCAGCAGTTCCGGACTTTCGAGATCAGGCTCAACGCGGACTACACGGTGTCGATCGTGGCGGTGAATGTCGACGTCGCCGCAGCCGAGGGTACGCCGGCGGCGCAATCGCGCAAATACGCCATCGCCACCCAGCAGATCATCCAGAACGACCTCCGGCCCAACAGCCCGAACTACGCGACGGCCGGCGGCAAGATTGCGGTGCCGAGCATGGACCCGACCCGGCCGCAGAGCGACGATCCCAAAGCCACCGATCCGTCGATCCGGTTCGTTGATCTGAGCAAAGCGGAGAAGCCGGTCCAGTATCATGCGTCCAGCAATGTCGAACTGCTGAAACAGCTCAGCCCGCGGATGGTCGAGGTGCTGAAGCGGACGTTGGCGGAGGTGAAGTGAAGGGACCGAGCCTATCCTTTCGCGCCAGCGGCGGTTGTGAGTCGCGCAGCTTCGTCCTATCTTTGATTGCTCGACCCTCGCGCCTCATCCGGCAGGAGCCGCTCATGGGAATTGCAATTCCGGATACCTCGACCGGGCGGATGTCCGGCGCTGAATTTCGCACCTTCCAGGCGCATCGGCCGGATCACGAGCGGTGGGAGCTGTTGGCAGGTGTCCCGATGATGATGACCCCGCCGACCATCGTGCACAATTGGATCGCGACCAACCTTGCGAACTTGCTCAACACCTCACTCGCGCGACACGATTCCTACCGGATCGCCTTGCAGCGAACCGGAATCGAACTCGGATCCGGCGATTACAGACCCGAGCCCGATGTCGTCGTGATCGACGCCGACTTCGCGGCGGGTCAGCGGTTCGTGACGCGCGCCTATCTGCTCGCGGAAATCGTCTCCGAGAGCGACGACGTCACGGTCTCCGGAATGCCGGACAGTTGGATCGAGGTCAAACGGCAGATCTATCTCGCACATGCGCCGTGCGAGGCGGTGTTGATCGTTCAGCAGAACCGCATCGAGGCACGGCTGGATATCAAGACCGGGAATGGCTGGGATTCGATGATACTTGGCGGCATCGAAGCAGAGTTGCGCTTGCCGCAATTCGGCCTCGGCTGTCGCCTCGGCGACCTCTACGACGGCACACCACTGCGGCCCCGCGCACGCCGCACGTAGAGCAGTTCTGCTTTTGACGGAATCAGAACTCGCGATCCGGTTGCCGCCGTCATCCTGAGGTGCCCTCCGGGCCGCGCGGGGCGCGGCGCGGCGGGCCTCGAAGGATGGGCCGCAGGCACCTTCGGGCCGCATCCTTCGAGGCGCGCTACGCGCGCACCTCAGGATGACGACTCTGCACTCGAGAAGGCCGCATCGCTTCAATCAATCGATGAACCGCGCCAGCGTCCGTCCAACTACACCTTGAAATGCTTGCTCAGCTTCAAACTCTGGCCCTGATAGTTCGAGCCGATCTTCTGGCCGTAGAGCGCGGCGGGGCGGGACAGCATTTTTTCGTAGATCAGGCGGCCGACGATCTGGCCGTGTTCGAGGATGAACGGCACTTCGCGCGAGCGGACTTCCAACACCGCGCGCGAGCCGAGCCCGCCGGCGCCCTCGTAGCCGAAGCCGGGATCGAAGAAGCCCGCATAGTGCACGCGGAATTCGCCGACCAGGGGATCGAACGGCACCATCTCGGCGGCGTAGTCCGGCGGCACCTGGACGGCTTCCTTCGAGGCGAGGATGTAGAACTCGCCGGGGTCGAGGATCAGCGTGCCGTCGGGACGTGCGGCGATCGGCTCCCAGAACTCGCCGACCGCATAGCCGCCGCGGCGGTCGATATCGACCACGCCGGTGTGGCGCTTGGCGCGGTAGCCGACAAAACCGTTCGCGTTCTCGCCCGACAGATCGACGCTGAGCGCGACGCCGCCATTGAGATCGGCGTCGTCGGCATCGACCAGCCGCTCCAGATCGTGCAGCGCGTCGAGTTCGTCGGCGTCGAGCGTGGCGTGGCCTGTGCGGAAGCGGACCTGCGACAGCCGCGAGCCCTCGCGCAGCAGCACCGGGAAGGTCTTCGGGCTGATCTCGGCGTAGAGCGGCCCGTGATAGCCGGCGCCGATCATGTCGAAGCGGCGGGTGCCGTCGGCGATCACCCGGGTGAAGACATCGAGCCGGCCGGTCGAGCTTTTCGGATTGGCGGCGGCGACGATGGTCTTCGGCAGCGCCAGGCTCTCCAGCAGCGGCACGATGTAGACGCAGTTGGTCTCCAGCACGGCGCCGTCGGACAGGTCGATCTCGTGCAGCTTGAGCTCGTCGATCCGCTCGGCGACGGTGCAGTCCGGCCCCGGCAGGAAGCTCGCGCGCACCCGATAGGCGATGCCGCCGAGCCGCAGATCGAGGCTGGCCGGCTGGATCTGGCTCTCGACGAACGGATATTCCGGCAGGATCAGCCCGGCCTCGGCCATCGCCGCGATCATGCGGTCGGGCAGAATCCCATCGGCATCGGGCGGCAACGCGAACGGCACGGCGGCGATCCTCACGGCGGCCGCACGGCCGCCAGACGCGGAAAATACTGGATTTCATCGGTTATCCGATGGCCGGCTTGACGGGAAGTGTTCGGAGGATTATGAGCCCGACTTATCCCGTGGTGATTTGAGCCGGCCGGCTTGCAGCCACGTTAAACAAGTCGCTAAACAGGCCGGGGACAATGTGATCCCGGCTTGTGGAAATTTTTCCAGGCCGGTTTTTTTGTGCCCGCACCGACCGGTGTGGTCACGAATGGAGACCACATGTCCGAGACCAAATCGCCCGATTCCAGCACGCCCGCCCCCAAGCCCACGATTGCCATCCCCGACACCGCGCATTATCGCCGCGAGACCCGGCTGGTGCATTCCGGCAGCCTGCGCTCGCAATATGGCGAGACCTCCGAGGCGCTGTTCCTGACCCAGGGCTTTGTCTACGACAGCGCCGAGCAGTGCGAGGCGCGCTTCACCGGCGACGACGCCGGCTTCCAGTATTCGCGGTTCTCCAATCCGACGGTGTTCAGCTTCGAGCAGCGGATGGCGGAATTCGAGGGTGCGGAAGCCGCGCGCGCCACCGCCACCGGGATGGCCGCGGTGACCGCCGCGATGCTGGCGCCGCTGCGCGCCGGCGATCACGTCGTCGCCTCGAAGGCGATGTTCGGCTCGTGCCGCTACGTCGTCGAGGATCTCTTGCCGCGCTACGGCATCGAATCGACGCTGGTCGACGGGCTCGATCTCGACCAGTGGCAGCAGGCGCTACGCCCCAACACCAAAACGTTCTTCCTCGAAAGCCCGACCAATCCGACGCTCGACGTGCTCGACATCGGCGCGATCGCCGAAATCGCACATGCGGGCGGCGCGCGGCTCGTCGTCGACAACGTGTTCGCGACGCCGATCTGGCAGAGCCCGCTCGCGCTCGGCGCCGACGTCGTCGTGTATTCGGCGACCAAGCACATCGACGGCCAGGGCCGCTGCCTCGGCGGCGTGGTGCTGTCGACGCAGGCGTTCATCGAGGAGCATATCCAGATGTATCTGCGCCAGACCGGGCCGTCGCTGTCGCCGTTCAACGCCTGGGTGCTGCTGAAGGGGCTGGAGACGCTGGCGGTGCGCGTCCGGGCGCAGACCGAGACCGCGGCCGCGATCGCCGACGCGCTCGCCGGGCATCCGAAGATTCCGCGGCTGGTCTATCCCGGCCGCGCCGATCACCCGCAGGCGGCGACCGTGAAGAAGCAGATGGGCGCCGGCTCGACGCTGATCGGCTTCGAGGTCGCGGGCGGCAAGGCCGAGGCGTTCCGCTTCCTCAACGCGCTGAAGCTGATCCGGATCAGCAACAATCTGGGCGACGCCAAGAGCCTCGTCACGCATCCGGCGACGACGACCCATCAGAGGCTGAAGCCGGAAGCCCGCGCCGAACTCGGCATCAGCGAAGGCTTCATCCGCTACTCGGTCGGCCTCGAGCACAAGGACGACCTGATCGAGGACATCGTCGCGGCGCTGGAGAAGGTGTAGCGCCGGTTAGGTCTCCGTGCCCCGGATGCTGCGCGGCGCGCCGCCCTTCGCGGCGTGACGCCTGCTGATCCGGGACCCCGGTTGATAGTTCGGTGACCACGCCGGTCTCAGCAAACCGGGGTCCCGGATCTGCGAAGCAGCGCTGCGCGCTGCATCGCGCCCGGGACACGCGGAGGGACAACGTAGTCGTCATTGCCGGGCTCGA
>NZ_JBQTCH010000016.1:0-6658 GCF_052445935.1 Rhodopseudomonas sp. NSM
CACTGGAGTGGCGATACATGTCGACGACCCCTCACGTCCTGGCGACCGGCGATTTCCTGCAGGATTGGTCCAACACCGGCCTGATCACGTCCGACGACAACTGGAACGGCGTCGCGTCGATCGTCGGCTATCTCGGCGACATCAATTCGAGCTCGCCGACCGGTGTCGATCCGCGGACACTGACGGGCGCCGCGCTCGGCTCGGTCGACGTCATCGCCAACCAGACCAACACCGCCATCACCAATGGCGGCGTCGCCGAATTCGCGGGCTCGAACCCGACGGTGGCGCTGAACGGCTCGGGCACCGCGGACGCGCCCAGCCTGGTGCTCTATCTCGACGCCACCGGGCGCGAAGACGTCCGTCTGTCCTTCAACGCCCGCGATCTCGACGCCAGCTCGGACAACGCCACGCAGCCGATCGCGGTGCAGTACCGGCTCGGTTCGAGCGGGTCGTGGACCAACGTCCCCGGCGGCTACGCCGCCGACGTGACGACCGCGAATTCCGCGACCCAGGTGACGCCGTTCAACCTGCTGCTGCCCGCCGAGGTCAACGGCCGCGGCGATCTGCAGGTCCGCATCCTGACCACCAATGCCAGCGGCAATGACGAGTGGGTCGGCATCGACGACATCAAGGTGACCAGCACGGCAGATACGCCGGCCGAGGGCCAGGTCGTCGGCTTTGCGCCGGGCTCGACCACGGTTTCGCACGACGAAGGCAACACGGGCGCCAGCACCAGCTACGAGTTCACCGTCGTGCGCGCCGGCGGCTCCATCGGCGAGGTGTCGTTCTCCGGCTCGGTCGCCTCGGCGCAGACCGATGCGTCCGACTTCGTCGGCGGCAATCCGGGCAGCTTCACCGGCACGATCGCGGCCGGGCAGACCTCGACGACGGTCACCGTCACCGTGGCCGGCGACACCGTCACCGAGGCCGACGAGAGCTTCACGCTGACGCTCGAGACCGTCACCAATTCCGAGCCCGTCACCACGACCATCGGCGGCGCCTCGCAGGCCACCGGCGTGATCGTCAATGACGACGTCGGCATCACCAAGATCAGCACCATCCAGGGCGAAGGCGCCAGCAGCGCGATGGTCGGCCAGACGGTCACCGTCGAGGCCATCGTGGTCGGCGACTTCCAGACCGGCGATGCCGATGCCGGCCGCAACCTCAACGGCTTCTATCTGCAGGAAGAGATCACCGATTCCGACGGCAATGTGCGGACCTCGGAAGCGATCTTCGTCTACGGCAACGCCACCGACGTCAATGTCGGCGATCGGGTCCGCGTCACCGGTTCGGTCAGCGAGTATTTCGGGCTCACCGAACTCACCGCGACGAACATCGCGGTCGTCGAGGCCGGCGCGGTGTCGGACATCAGCACCATGGCGGTCGAAATCGACCTGCCGTCGATGGGAACGACGCTGAGCCAGGACGGCGATTACCAGCCCGACCTCGAAGCCTATGAGGGCATGCTGGTCACCATCCCCGAGACCCTGACCATCACCGAGCAGTACAATCTCGACCGCTTCAACGAGATCAAGCTGGTGGCCGGCGATCGTCCCGCGCAGTTCACCCAGGAGAACGCGCCCGACGCCGCCGCCTATCAGGCCTATCTGGCCGAACTGGGCGCCCGCACCATCACCTATGATGACGGCCTCAACACCCAGAACGAGGCGATCACCAATCTCGACGGCTTCGGCCCGGTCTACAACACCGACACGGCGCCGCGGATGGGCGACACCGTCACCGGCCTGACCGGCGTGCTCGACTATCAGTGGGCCGGCAATTCGGCGTCGGGCGCGACCTGGCGGATCCGCTCGGTCGAAGACGGCACCAACAGCTTCGAGGACGGCGCCACCCCGCGCACCGAAACGCCGGACGACGTCGGTGGCCGGCTGAAGGCGGCGAGCTTCAACGTGCTCAACTTCTTCACGACGCTCGACGTCGGCTCCGCCACCACCGCGATCGGCGCGGATCCGCGCGGCGCCGACAGTTCGGCCGAACTGGCGCGTCAGACCGCCAAGCTGGTCGATGCGATCGTCGCCATGGACGTCGACGTGCTGGCGCTGACCGAGCTGGAGAACGACTTCCTGCCGGGCTCGTCCGGCAACGCCATCGAGCATCTGGTCGAGCAGCTCAACGCCGCGGTCGGCGAGGGGACCTATGCGTGGGTCAATCCCGGCCAGCAGTTCGTCGGCGGCGACGCCATCGCGGTCGGCTTCATCTACAAGACCTCGGCGGTCAAGATCGCCGACGGCACCACGGTCGAGATCCTCAACGACGCCGATCTCCCCGGGCTCGGCCTGTCCGGCCTGCTCAGCCAGAGCACCGTCGGGCACATCTTCGACGGCGAGAACACCAGCCGCAACGCGCTGGCGGTGACCTTCGAGGAACTGTCGACCGGCGAGACCTTCACCGCGGTCGCCAATCATCTCAAGTCCAAGAGCGGCACCGGCACCGGCGCCGACGCCGATCAGGGCGACGGCCAGGGCAACTGGCAGAACCAGCGCGAGCTGGCGACCGTCGCCCTGACCGCCTGGGCGCAGAGCGATCCGACCGGCTCGGGCGACAGCGACGTGCTGCTGCTCGGCGACTTCAACGGCTACGCCAAGGAGCAGTCGATCGGCCTGCTCGAGGGCGCCGGTTACGAGAATCTGCAGACCCGCGAGGACGGCGCCTATTCCTACGTGTTCGACGGCCAGACCGGCACGCTCGACTACGCCTTCGCCAATGACAGCCTCGGCGAGCAGGTGACCGGCGTCACCACCTGGCACATCAACGCCGACGAAGCCGATGCGCTCGACTACAACACCGACTTCGGCCGCGACACGTCGATCTTCGATGGCGACTCCGCGATCCGCGTGTCGGACCACGACCCGGTGATCGTCGGCCTCGATCTCGGCGAGCAGGCGCCGGCCCCGGCCTATACGCTGCAGATCCTGCACGCCTCGGACTTCGAGGCGGGGCTGAACGCGGTCGATCGCGCCGGCAATTTCGCCGCGATCGTCGACTATCTGGAAGACACCTACGCGAACTCGATCACGCTGTCGTCGGGCGACAACTTCATTCCCAGCCCGTTCTTCAGCGCCGGCAGCGATGCCTCGATGAAGGAAGTCTACGAGACCGCGCTCGAGACCTATTACGGCCTCACCCCGGGGACGCTGAACATCTCGCCCGGCTTCGGCACCGCCGACATCTCGATGCTCAACATCATCGGCGTGCAGGCGTCGGCGATCGGCAATCACGAGTTCGACGCCGGCACCAACCCGTTCGCGGCGATCATCCGGCAAACCGCCAGCTTCCCGGGCGCGCAGTTCCCCTACCTCTCGGCGAACCTGGATTTCTCGGGAGACTCCAACCTCTCCGGGCTCTACACCAGCACCATCCAGGACGCCGACAACTACACCGGCTTCCCGCCGGTCGCGGGCATCGGCAAGAAGATCGCGCCGGCGACCATCATCGAGGAGAACGGCGAGCGGATCGGCGTGCTCGGCGCGACCACCCAGATCGTCCAGAGCATCTCGTCGACCGGCGGCGTCGAAGTGATCGGCGACAATGTCGACGACATGGCGGCGCTGGCGGCGATCCTGCAGCCGACCATCGATGAACTGCTGTCCCAGGGCATCAACAAGATCATCCTGGTCAGCCATCTGCAGCAGCTCGCCTTCGAGCAGGCGCTGGCGCCGCTGCTGCACGGCGTCGACATCATCGTCGCCGGCGGCTCGCACACGCTTCTGGCCGACGAGACCGACGCGCTCCGCGCCGGCGACACCGCGGCCGGCACCTATCCGATCGTCACCGCGAACGCCGACGGCAACACCACGCTGATCGTCAACACCTCCGGCGAATACTCCTATGTCGGCCGCCTGGTCGTCGACTTCGACGCCGAAGGCAACGTGATCTACACCGAGAACACCGCCGTCAACGGCGCCTACGCCAGCACCGAGGAGGTGGTCCAGTCGCTGTACGACGGCAACACCACGGTCGACGTCGACAATGACGGCGACGTCGATGCCGACGACGCCGATCCGTTCGCCGACGGCAGCCGCGGCGATCTGGTCAACGACATCGCCCAGGCGGTGGGCGGGGTCATCGACGCGCAGGACGGCAACACCTTCGGCAAGACCGACGTCTATCTCGAAGGTCGCCGCGGCGAGGTTCGCACCGAGGAGACCAATCTCGGCAACCTCACCGCCGACGCCAACCTCTGGTACGCCCAGAAGGTCGACGACACGGTGCTGGTCTCGATCAAGAACGGCGGCGGTGTCCGCGACTCGATCGGCTACGTCTACGCGGTCGGCGGCGACGCGGTGGAGAATCCGCCGCTGGCCAACGCCGGCGTCGGCAAGGAGGCCGGCGAGGTGTCGCAGCTCGACATCGCCAACTCGCTGCGCTTCAACAACTCGCTGTCGCTGGTCACCGTCACGGCGACCCAGCTGCTCGAAGTGCTGGAGCATGCCGTCAAGGCGACCACCGCGACCGCCACCCCGGGCCAGTTCGCCCAGATCGGCGGCATCTCCTTCTCGTTCGACAAGGATCTGCCGGCCGGCAATCGCGTGCGGTCGGCGGCCCTGATCGACGAGGACGGCAACCCGGTGATGACGCTGGTCGCCAATGGCGAACTGGCGGTCGATCCGGACATGGCGATCCGCGTGGTGACCTTGAGCTTCCTGCTGACCGGCGGCGACAGCTATCCGTTCCCGAGCTTCATCGCGGCCAATCCGAGCTTCGCCAACGTCGTCAATCTGGCGCCGGATCTGGTTCCGGATGCCGGGCAGGTGGCGAACTTCGCCGCCGAAGGCACCGAGCAGGACGCCCTCGCCGAATACATGGCGGCGAACTACTCGGAGACGGCCTATGGCGAGGTCGACACCGACCGCGCCAACGACACCCGCATCCAGAACCTGGACTACCGGGAAGACACCGTGCTGGCCGGCATGCCGGGCGATATCGTCGGTGATGACGGCGACAACGAGCTGACCGGAACGGACGGCGACGACAGGCTGGCCGGTCTCGGCGGCGACGACATCCTGGTCGGCCTCGGCGGCGACGATCAGCTCGACGGCGGCGAGGGCGACGATACGCTGCTCGGCGGCGACGGCGACGACCAGCTCGCGGGCGGCGAGGGTGACGACAGCCTCGACGGCGAAGCCGGCGACGACGTTCTGCTGGGCGGCGGCGGCGACGACACCCTGCTGGGCGGCGAGGGCGACGATGTCCTCGTCGGCGGCGAGGGCTACGACACGATGGAGGGCGGTGCCGGCAACGACGAGTTCGCGGCGGGCGACGGCGACACCGTCGACGGCGGCGAAGGCGACGACCTCATTGTCGTCTCGACCGACGACTACGCCCCGGCCCTGATCGACGGCGGCGACGGCGACGACACCTTGAAGCTCGTCGGCACCGGCACCGGCACCGGCGCGATCGTGGTCGGCAACATCGTGGTCGACGTCGAGAACCTGGTGGTGGACGGCGGCAGCTGGTCGGTCGACGGATCGGCGGCGTATGCCAACATCACGATCGGCAACGACGCGACGCTGACCTCCAGCCTGATCGTCGACAACAACGACCTCGTCGGCATCGCCGCCGGCGGCACCCTCGCCGTCTCCGGCAACGCGATCATCTGGCAGGGCGGCGGCGACGCGGTCCTCGACAATGCCGGCGAGATCGAAGGCTCGAGCCGCGCGCTCACCACCACGGCGGGCGCGACCGGTTCGCTCACCGTCAACAACCTGGCGGGCGGCGTCATCCGCGGTGCGGTGACCCCGCAGCAGGCGGGTCAGGCCGATGCGACCATCACCATCAACAATGCCGGCGTGATCGAAGCCGGCGGTCGCGTCCTCGACTTCCGCAGCTTCGACGGCAGCGGCGCTTCGGCGGTGGTCAACAACCTGGCCGGCGGCATCATCCGCCAGTACGGCACCGACACCGACGTGATCCGCCCCGGCAATGACGGCACCGTCAACAACTGGGGGACGATCACCACCGACGCGAGCTTCGTCGGCGGAGGCGACCTGATCGACTTCCAGAGCGACACCGGCGGCACGGTCAACAACTATGCCGGCGGTTGGATGGAAGCCTCGCGCCATGCCGTGACCGGCGACAATGCCGTCACCGTGGTCAACTCGGGCACGATGATCGGCCGCAACGGCTCCGCGGTGAATCTCGACACCGACGGGTCGGTCGCGCAGACGGCCTTCATCACCAATTACGGGGTGATGGAAGGTCGCTCCGCCGAACTGTCCGACAGCGATGGCGACGCCATCGACGTCGACGGTCTGGTGCAGGTGCTGAACCACGGCCGGATCTCCGGCCTCGGCGCCGAGGGCTATCACAACGGCGAACCGAACGTGTCGGAAGCGATCGCGATCGGCGGCGGCGAGATCCGCAACTACGCCACCGGCGAGATCTACGGCTACGGCCGTGCGATCCAGGTCGACAACTCCAGCAACAGCAACGCGCTGGGCGTCACCACCATCGTCAACGACGGCCTGATCCAGGGCGACGGCCACGGTCCGGAGGGGGTCTCCTCCGAGGACGCGGCGCGGTTCGACCTGCGCGGCAACGAGGCGATCAACCTGGTCGGCGACTATGCCGACACGCTCATCAACAACGCCACCGGCCGGATCATCGGCGGCGTCGCGATGGGCGGCGGCGCCGACAC
>NZ_JBQTCH010000017.1:0-547 GCF_052445935.1 Rhodopseudomonas sp. NSM
ACGCTGGCTCGATGCGACCAGGGCGGCGGCCGGTCTGGTCGCCGCGGGCGCAGCTTGCGTGACCGTCATCGCCGACCGCGAAGGCGACATCTACGATGAGTTCGCCTGCCGGCCGGCAGAAACCGAACTGTTGATCCGCGCCCATCATGATCGCGCTCTGGAAGGCGGCGGCAGGCTGTACGACTGCATGGCTCAGGTGGCCGAGCTCGGCCGTGACACGATCAATCTGCCGGCCAATCCGGGGCGGGCAGCGCGCCGGGCAACGCTGGTGCTTCGAGCCTGCAAGGTCACCTTGAAGCGACCCAAGCGCAACCATCCGGCCGAAGCGGCGCATCTGCCCAAGAGCGTGACGCTGACCTTGGTGGAAGCGCGCGAGATCAATCCGCCGCCCTCGGTGGCGCCGGTGCATTGGCGTCTGCTGACGACGCACGAGGTGACGACGCTGGCGCAAGCTCTGCTGATCACCAGGTTCTATCGCCAGCGCTGGACCATCGAGCAAGTCTTCCGCCTGATGAAGACCAAGGGCTTCGACATCGAAGCGGTGCGT
>NZ_JBQTCH010000018.1:0-547 GCF_052445935.1 Rhodopseudomonas sp. NSM
CCGCACCGCTTCGATGTCAAAGCCCTTGGTCTTCATCAGGCGGAAGACTTGCTCGATGGTCCAGCGCTGGCGATAGAACCCGGTGATCAGCAGGGCTTGCGCCAGCGTCGTCACCTCATGCGTGGTCAGCAGGCGCCAATGCACCGGCGTCACCGAGGTCGGCGGATCGATCTCGCGCGCCTCAACCAAGGTCAGCGTCACGCTCTTCGGCAGATGCGCCGCTTCGGCCGGATGGTTGCGCTTGGGCCGCCTCAAGGTGATCTCGCGGGCACGAAGCGCCAGCGTCGCCCGGCGCGCTGCCCGCCCCGGATTGGCCGGCAGATCGATCGTGTCACGGCCGAGCTCGGCCACCTGCGCCATGCAGTCGTACAGCCTGCCGCCGCCTTCCAGAGCGCGATCATGATGGGCGCGGATCAACAGTTCGGTCTCGGCCGGCCGGCAGGCGAACTCATCGTAGATGTCGCCTTCGCGGTCGGCGATGACGGTCACGCAAGCTGCGCCCGCGGCGACCAGACCGGCCGCCGCCCTGGTCGCATCAAGCCAACGA
>NZ_JBQTCH010000019.1:0-507 GCF_052445935.1 Rhodopseudomonas sp. NSM
CCCTACGACATTCACACATCTGCTTTGGCTGTTGCGGGCGGCAGCTTTCTCTGACTCGATAGTGGTCGAGATCTGAGGAGGAGCAGATGGACGTTGGTTTGGGACGGTTCGGTGACCGGCGCCTGGAAAAAGGGGGGCCTGCTTGCTGGCTCGGCTGGTCGACGTCGGTCGCGCGGGGATCAGCGTGCGCCGGGTCGGCGGAGATCGTGCGGGCGAGATCCGCTTCACCCGGTTTCTGCGTAATCCCCGAGTGACGCCACAGGAGATGGTGGCGCATGCCCGGGCGCGCACCGCCGGGCTGGTCGAGGGCCGCCACATTCTGGCGATCCAGGACACCACGACGCTGCGCGATGACGGCAAGCTGTGCAGCTTGAACCTGCACCCGACGATCGCCGTCGATGCCGCCGATGGCGCATTGCTCGGGCTTGTCGATGCGGTGTTTCTCAGCCGCGTCGGCGGCACCAAACGGCTGTGTGCCAAACGGCCGTTCGCCGACAAGGAAAGCCG
>NZ_JBQTCH010000020.1:0-334 GCF_052445935.1 Rhodopseudomonas sp. NSM
GCTTCCAGCCTGCGAGCATGGCTCTGAGGGATTGGAGGCCGTGGAGGATCACGATGGGGCCTGGCTTGCCGTAGTAGCCGGTCCATCCGCCAAGGCGGGCGCAGATCCAACTGGCGTAGGCGAGTGATCCTGGCGGATGCGGGTTTTTCTGTTTCGCGGTGCTGCCCTCCAGTGTTCGGCAGATGGTTTGGAGCGCCGGCTCATCGTCGGGGTCGAACGTGTCCTGCATCGGCCGACCGGCTGCGCCGTCGCGCTCACGCACCATCTGCAGCACCTGGATCGCGGCGATCAGAGTCGCGGTGGTCAGGTTCTCGAACGGTCCGCCCTCGGCGAT